>JAIBBG010000003.1 GCA_019694805.1 Flavobacteriales bacterium
CTGGAAGTCAGGCGGAGGTTGATTTTTATAAGTACAGCAAGTGGGCATATGATCAAGAAACCCGACAGCTTGAAAAGATCGAGCCCTATTTAGAAAAACTTGGAATAGGCAAAGATGACCTTGTGATTACCCAACCGGATCCATCGTTCAACATCAACCTGTATCTCATGAATCGCCGCGGATGGAGCGGCATGAGTGACGAGGCCAACACCGAAGAAGGAATCATACGCAGAATAGAAAAGGGCGCAAAATATTTGATTGTAACCAACCATCGTGTTTCAACCGAACATCCTCACCTCAAGAGATTTCTCGTTCACCCGTTGGGGGCATACCAAAATATATTGATTTTTGATTTGAGACCATTTGCGCCGATGCATTCATGACTTGGTCCAAAGTCCGTAGTATACAATGGGATGCTTGAACCACCAAAATAATCCACATTCGAACCAAGGTAGTCAGTGTAAATCTATTTTTGCGGAAATTTCTGCAACATGGCTTACCAAATCGATAACTACAATTTCAAAGGAAAAAGAACATTGATCCGCGTTGATTTCAATGTGCCTTTGGATGCTGAATTCAACATCACTGACGACACGCGTATCAAAGCCGCGTTAAAGACCATTCGCAAAGTGATGAGCGACGGAGGAAAAGTAGTGTTGATGTCGCATCTTGGAAGGCCAAAGGGCGGGCCCGAAGACAAATACTCGTTGCGTCACATTGTAAAACATACATCCGCTCTTTTGGGAAAGGAAGTTCGTTTTGCATCTGATTGTATTGGGCAACAAGCCAGTGATGTAGTCAATAGTCTTCAGGATGGCGAAGTTGCGATTTTGGAGAACCTGCGATTTCACAAAGAAGAAGAAGGCGGTGATGAATTTTTTGCTGGACAACTTGCAGAAAACGGCGATGTGTATATCAACGATGCATTCGGAACAGCTCACCGCGCGCATGCCAGTACTGCTGTCATTGCCAGATTTTTCCCTACAGATAAATTGTTCGGTTATCTTATGGAAGATGAAGTGCAAAGTATCGATCGCGTTTTGAATTCGACAGCAAAACCAGTCACTGCCATCATTGGGGGCAGTAAGGTTTCCAGTAAAATTTCAATACTCGAGAATTTATTGGAGCGGGTAGACAATATCATCATTGGTGGTGGTATGGCTTATACATTTTTCAAAGCGCTTGGAGGCGTTGTAGGCAACTCACTCATTGAAGATGACAAGTTGGAAATGGCCAAGGATCTTCTTTCCAAAGCGAAAAGCAAAGGGGTCAACATCTACCTTCCTGAGGACTCTGTCATTGCGGATAAATTCGCAAATGACGCCACGGTGACTACTTCGGAAAGTCGTGGCATTCCATCCGGATGGATGGGGCTTGACATTGGCAAAAAATCCATTGCCGATTTCCGTCAAGTGATACTCTCGTCGAAAACCATACTTTGGAACGGTCCGATGGGAGTTTTTGAAATGGAAAAATTTGCAACAGGAACCATTGAAATTGCAAAAGCATTGGCCGAAGCAACATCCAACGGATCGTTTACACTCGTGGGAGGCGGTGACAGTGTTGCAGCGATCAATCAGTTTGGTCTTGCGGATCGCGTAAGCTATGTGAGCACCGGTGGCGGAGCCATGCTTGAGGCATTAGAGGGCATTGATTTGCCCGGCATTGCTGCCATCAAGTCGCCAGTCATGAATTGACAAGCATATTCTTTTCATTTAGCCCTGCAACTCTTCCGCTTGTTTGTTCTTCTTGTTCGAAGATTCGGCAAGCGGCTTGAACCGTGCTGTAAAATGTCTCAGGAACGGGGGCTCGTATTCTATTTTAAATCCATGAACTTCCGAAGCTGTAGCGAGTATGTCGTCGAAGACTTCCACCACATAGTCGATGTGGCTCTGAGTATAGACCCTTCGTGGAATGGCAAGACGAACCAATTCGTTTCGCGATGTAATCATCTTTCCGTTATCATCGTACTTCCCGAACATGACACTACCTATTTCAACACATCGAATACCTCCACGTTTGTATAACTCACATACCAATGCTTGGCCCGGAAACTCATGCGCAGGTATATGAGGATATATTTTCTGTGCATCCACGTACACAGCATGACCACCAATAGGCCAAACGACGGGAACACCCTTTTCACGTAAATGTTCGCCGAGATATGTCGTTGAACGAATGCGATAACGCAAATAGCTTTCATCAAAAACCTCTCGCAATCCGACAGCAATTGCTTCCATGTCACGACCGGTGAGTCCGCCATATGTTGCAAATCCTTCAGAGATGATCAGCAAATTCGTACACTTCTCAGCCATGGCCGCTGAACGCATGGCAAGAAGGCCACCCATATTCACAAGCGCATCCTTTTTTGCACTCATCACAAACACATCAGCAAGGCGAAGCATTTCTCTTGCAATTTCACGATAGTTCTTTTTCTGATATCCATCTTCCCTTTCATGGATGAAGAAACTGTTCTCCGCAATTCGGCACCCATCAAGCACGAGTAAAATTCCATGTCGATCACAGATTTCCCTTACCGCTTTCATGTTCTGCATACTCACTGGTTGTCCGCCAGCAGAGTTATTGGTCACCGTCATGATCACTGCAGCGATATTTTCAGTACCAAACTGATCAATACTTCTTTGAAGTTTATTCAGGTCGATATTTCCCTTGAAAGGCAAATACAACTCCGGATCATAGGATTCTTCCGGCATAAGGTCATAGGCTTCCGCGCCTGTGAATTCAATGTTGGCGCGCGTGGTATCGAAATGAGTATTACTCAGAAACACCTTCCCTTTTCCGCCCAGAATACCATAAAGAATGCGTTCTGCCGCGCGTCCTTGATGGGTAGGCAATACAAATGGCATGCTGGTAAGGTCTGATACTTCAGCAAATAGTTTTTCCCAGGACCTGGCCCCTGCGTAAGATTCATCACCCACCATCATGGCCGACCATTGTCTATCGCTCATAGCTGATGTGCCGCTATCTGTAAGCAGATCGATGATAACATCATCAGAATGGAGCAGGAATGGATTATATCCGGCGCGGATCAGCGCTTCCTCGCGATACGTTTCAGTGGTCATGTGGATCGGTTCAACCACTTTGATGCGAAACGGCTCAATGAGTGTCTTTCTTTTCATCCTTAAAATTTTGTTCTCATGCAAGGATGGGCCTGAAGCGCGGGACACCTTATGACAAACATCATCAACTAAACCATGTTGCGCTCAGTGCATAATAGACCGCCATCATTCCAGAAAAAATGGCGTTCGCCAGAAATCGGTATTTCTCACGAACAATATTTTGAATGATGTAGTTGGCAAAAAGCGAAACCGGAATATTCCAAAGAAACGAATACCACGCGATGGTGAGGAGTTCGCTATTGAGCAAATCAGTGCGCAAAAGCAACAGCTTAATCATGGCCAGATGTCTAAAAATCCATATGGGATTAAAATAAACTTGCGCCATAACCATGCGCAACACTGAAGATTTCCAGCCTTCAAATCGTCCTGACAATCGATCAATAAACCTGAAATAGGCAGGGATTTCCCAGGCATAAAGCACACCGCCGATGAAGACCATGCCCAACATTCTGAGCCAGGAAAATTCATCTGACAACCATGCTGCAATGGTATCTCCAACAGTGTAAAATACAGCGCCTGTGATGATGTCTTGTTTCTTGATCATTCGCAAAATCGTGATGAATGAAATAAAATTACGGCCGGCGAAGAAAAGAACAAAGTGTTGAAGAACAACGAAAGGTCCGATCTTTGTTTTGTTACATTCAAACCATCATCATCCGACATGAAGTTGATCATAGCCGTCTTCACCATTTTTTTGAGTTCGATAGCACTTGGACAAACTTATGTGTCTAATGAAGAACACATTTATTACACCAATATCCTTTACAACATCAACAGAGGTTATGTGTTACCTGGACATTCGGATATGTGGAGTGACGCGCTTTATACTGTTCAAAACAACAAGATATTCAAGGGATTTTCTACTTCAACATTCGACGTATTGTATCAGGTAGAGGATGGGAAACTTTACATCGGAGAAAGCACCTTTTCTTCCGATTTGCTCTTCACCATCAAAAACGGAAGGGTATACCGCGGTGACAGCACGATGATGATGGATTGTTTATACAACTATGATCCTGCAAAAGGCGTGTTGTACAAAGGAGATAGCACGTTTCGGCTCGATGCGGTGCTATTTTTTCAAGGCGAGCCGCTTAAGAACGCAGAATTGTTTGCGTTGCTTTTTGCTATGAATATGCTTTGATTACTTGACTTCTGAAACAGAGAATTTGTAATACTCCATGATCTCATTGCAAAGGAGTTTCTTACAAGCCTCATCAACTTTAGACTCAGCAGTCTTTTTATCTTTAGCTTCCACTTGAAGGGTGATGTGTTTGCCAATTCTTACACCACCGATTTCTGGTAGACCAAGATTTTTCATGGAGCCGCTCACCGCTTTTCCTTGTGGATCCAAAAGTGCCTCGAGGGGCATAACATCAATTTCAGCTTTGAATGTAGACATGTTCAGAATTTGTGATGCAAATGTAACAGTGTAGCGATGTCCTCAGAAATCAAACTGCAGTTTTGCACGGATTCCATATTTGACAATATCCGGATGATCAAGATAGGTCAAGCGCCACAACATATCAATTCTGAGGACTTTGAAGATATTCTCTACGCCAATTGCAGCCTCCACATATGGCTTGGACAACGTGTAGATATCGGGTTTGCCATCATAATTAAAATCTCGCGAAAGAATCGCGTCGTTTTTGAGGTCATAACCTCCAACGACCGCCTTACCGCTAACCACTTCACGCCATTTCAATCTTCGCATCAGAGGAATTTTGTTCAGGATCAATCCTTCGGCATGATATGAAGCCCAAAGGCTCACCCATTCATCACTGACAAATTCAAAATAATTCATGGTGTTGTAAGAAGCTTCATCATAGAAAAATGTTTCATTTCCCTGATGCATCATCAATAAAGGGTATGGAAGGTTTCCGAAAATTTTGCCCGCTTCTGCGCTTACCCGAGCGTAACCAAACGGTCCGAATCGCAACTTATCAGAAATTCTGGCAACGGCTTTCTGATATTCAAATTGAGCGCCCAGCACATCCGGCATTCCATAATCAAATTGAAACTCCAGCGTTGGGTAAACCGTTCCCAAACTGATGCGTTCAAATTCACCATAGACAAACTTTTCTTTGTAGGCAAAACGAGTATACAGCCCAACTTCCGTGGTGATAAGGTAGCTTATTTGTTGTTGCACATTCAACTCTGGTTTGAATCGCACATATTTATAATTGCTGCCCGCGGGCTTCAAAACACGGTGTTTGAAGATGGCCCGATTCGATAGTCCGTAAAGCCACTCCTTTTCAATATAACCACTGAGCTCCGTTACATCGGTGAGCTTATTGGCTGGATTTCTTCGAAACAATGAAGACAGCACGTTGTCTTGTCTGAATGCGCCTGTGCCCTGACCCAATTGCTCCATGTCACGTTTAGCAAAAACATTCATGGCCATGCGTGGATTTTTATTCAACACCCATGTAGCACCACCACCATACTTGAATCGTTCATCCCGCAGACCATAAGCTGCATAACCCTCAAGCATGACTTTCTTGCTGAACTCATTGCTCGTTCTTCCACCAAATCGAAATCGATTGCCTTCGATCGGATTGAAACTATACAACGTGTAATACGGACCGATTTCGAAATTGCCTATGACTTTATATCCATTGACAACAAGATTCAAAATATTAGAAACGGTGACGAATTGAGGAAGCTTCTTCAGTGTGTCTACCATGTGGTAGATTCTTTCTTCCTTATCAGAGAGCGCAATGTGTCGGGCGCTGTCCCAATAGGCGTCGTCATGATCACTTGCGTCCTCCTTCACCACGATATCAGTTACTCCTTTGTAATAATCTTCTGGACGTTCTTTATTGATGATAAAATTTTTGTAGGTGGAAGTTTTCCTTCCATACACTCCCATTTTTTTATTGGTCACATTGAAGTCAACCAACAATTCGTCTTTGGTAAGCATCCACACTTCCTTTTCCACTTCATTGTATTCCTGTTTGACCTGAAAATTCTTAATCCAGTTGATATTGGCCCCTTCTGCAATGGTGGCTTCAATACTCTTCACCGCATAAGTGGAGTCGTTTACCCACATTTCACCGAAAAACAAAAGTTCAGCTTTTCTTCTCGGAAAAAATTGAAGTTTGTAGCACCACTTGTTATCAATCCACGCAGAATCGATCAAGTCGTAATCATAGAATCCGAGGCAGTAGGCAGAAATGGGACTTGTAAAACTCTTGCTGAAAATGACCAGTTCATTATCATACACGTTGATGTTTTGATACATGTCGCCGAGAAACTGGTTGATGGATTCATTTTCAACACCACTCACTTTCGTTGCTTTCACGACCTCTTTTGATAATTTCGGATTTCGTTTGAAATAAAAATCGGAGAGTGACTCGGTCATAAAAACCGGCAAATAAGGCTTCTCTTGTGTAGTGTCCACGCCTTCAAAAACAAAATCGAATGGTTTTAGAATCTTTCGATTCTGGAATTTTTCCGTGATGTTATTCAGATCAAATTCAACCTTATTGTAAGCTTCGTACTCATATGCATCAAGCTTCTCGCGGTTATTGATCTTTTTATTGCGGATCACATTTTTGATCAAAGCAATAGCAGGATTAGGGCCTTCATCGGGGCGAATGGTAACTTCTACGGTTTCATTCACCGCTGGCACCATTTCAAAATTGACGACGGTGGTTGTTCCCTGTTTGATTTTTTTGGTTTGGGTAACGTAGCCGAGAATGATGACACGCAGAGAATCACTGCTGTAATAGGTTTCAATGTTGTACTTGCCATCTAAATCAGTCTGTGAACCACTTTTGGTACCCACAAAAACCACTGCTGAAAAAGGTAATGGTTCCTTTGTAACGGCATCAGTCACGGTACCGCTCACGTTGGTTTTCTGCGCATGAACATCCGTCATGGCCAAAAGCAACACAACCGTTAAAAGGAGATATCTGAACAACAAATTCATTTCACGCGAAAAAACAGGATGTGCTGCAATTCTGGAAAATAATTATCCGGAAAAATCAACATTGTTATGATTATACGCTTGTGTTCAACGTTTTGTTTATCCAACCACACGATCAGATGTAGACGTCATGAGGACGAAGGTATTGTATTTGGAAAAAAGACAACCCCGATCAGTTGACCGGGGTAAGATTTTTTTAGAGAATAATTCCTTCTATTTCTGTGCTGAAGCTTGCCAATTGCGATAGGCTTCCAGTCCGCAATTCAACCACTCAGCGTATTTTTCCGCATCTGGGGTATACTGAGTTGCAGGTGTAAGCAACGTCCCATCTGGCGTAAGCAATGCGTAAAATGGTTGAGAATTATTATTGAACGTTTCTGTTTGAAGTGTGGCCCATTTATCTCCAACATCCTGAATTCTTTTCTTTCTACCATTGGCGGTCTCATAAATGAACTGTTGATCAACTGGCAATTCTGTTTTTTCGTCCACATACAAAGAACACATCACAAAGTTGCTGTCCAAAAGATGTCTTACCTCTGGTTCTGGCCATACGTTTTCTTCCATTTTCCGACAGTTCACGCAGGCCCATCCAGTAAAGTCGAGAAACACGGGTTTGTTCTGCTCTTTGGCAAGACGCATGGCTTCTTCCAATTGGTTGTTGTGTGTGTCAAACTCGCTTTTTCTTTCATAAAAACTATAAGTCCAAGGAGGAGGAAATCCACTCAGGAATTTCATTTTACCAAGCCCTTCATGGTTCAGGACACCTGGGACAAATCGGGCTGTCATGAGAATAACAGTAGCAGTTACAACAAGTTTTGTAGCCGACATACCCTTACTTCCCTGACCTGGTTTGAACCTATACCAACCAAGTAGATAACCTGCCCACAATGCACCAAGCAAAATCCATATTCCAAAAAAGACTTCTCTAAGTAAAATACCCCATTGGCTTACCAAGTCAGCATTGGAGATGAACTTCACGGCAAGACCTAATTCCAAGAAGCCCAATGACACTTTGAAATCATCCATCCAACCACCTGATTTCGGCAGCTTTTTAAGCAAGCTTGGAAACGCTGCAAATACTGCAAATGGACCACCCAGTGCGATACCGAAACCCGCCATCGCAGCAGATACTTTCGCTGCTGGCAACGCCAATTCCATACCCAAAATATTCACCACGGCGGCTATCTGATCACTATCACTGTAAATGCTCCCCAGTACACTTCCGAGAATAGGACCGGTGCAGGAAAACGATACAATAGCCAGTGTCAGAGCCATAAAGAAGATACCAAGCAAACCACCAAGATTAGAGGCGTTATCCGCCTTGTTCGCAAGACTACTTGGAAGGGTGATTTCGAAAAATCCAAAAAACGAAATCGCGAAGACAACGAAAATGATAAAGAAGCCTATATTCAGCCAGATGTTGGTCGCAATCTGATTCAACACCGCCGGGTCAACGTTTTTCGTTAAATGAAATGGCAATGACAAGAGGAAGTAAATGAGGAAAATAAACAAGCCATACATCACCGCCATCGCTTTACCATTTTCCTTATGTGCACCTTTGGTGAAATAACTTACTGTAAGCGGAATCATAGGAAAGACGCAAGGTGTCAAAAGTGCCAGCAGTCCACCAAGCAATCCAAAAAGGAAGATGGCCCATAGACTGTAGTCCTCCTTTTCCTGTCCGCAATTGTTCAATGGTGAGTCGAGATCGACAGAAGCCATCTTGAAAGGATCATTGCTCATGGCTGTCACCCTTTCACCTTCCAGAGGATCAAATTGAGTGCAGGTCATTTGTGCAAGGTCAAATTTGAAGAAGACCGTTTGTGAAGGCAGGCAAGACTCATTGCATTGCATGAATTTTACTGATCCAACGATGATCGGAGTATCACTACCAGTGAGCGAAATAGACTGTCGGAACATGGCTGAGTTTTCGAAATAATCCAAATTCATCATGAAGTTTGGATCATATTCTCGTTTAGGCTTATCTTCAATAACGCCTCCATTCAGGGTATATGACGACTGCGGTTCAAACGTCACTACAGTGGGTTCCGGACCTTCATTTCCTTCGAGCTTCTGGGCATAAATATGCCATCCCTTTTCAATAGCAGCATTCAACTGAAGCTCGTATGAATGGTCTCCTGTTTTAACAATCGAAGGAGTCCAGGTAACATATGTTTCGCGATAGCCAGTGCTTGGTGCAGTTTCGTTCGTTGCCGTTGCGCCTTCAGTCGCGGGTGTTTCTACAGCACCTTCTGCTGCACCAATGGGTTTAATTTTTACTTCGAACAATTCTGGATCCGGAAATATGCATTTTTCATCATTACAAGCCATGTACTCAAGTGTTCCTGAACACTTGAATTCCGCGTTGGCTTTCACTTTGATCTTCTGTTTAAAGGTTGCCGTGTTTTCGAAATAATTCAGATCCATTTCGAAATTTGGATCATAGTGTGTGATGAATTTCCCTTCAGAAGGCTTGCCTATGGCTTCATATTTCGACGATGGGTCTAACTTGATAGAAGTTGGAATAGGACCGATTGCATCAGCCTTATCAGACACCTTCAGAGCGTAGACGTGCCATCCGGCTTCAATCTTTGCTGTAGCGATGATCTCTGCTTCCGTTTCACTTATCGTGTTTGAAGAGAAAGACCACTTTACCGGCTCAACAATCTGAGCCTGCGAAATGCACACAACAAAAATGGAGATGATGGTCAGGAATACGCGCGATGTTAATCTCATATGCTTCCGGTTTTTGGATTACGGGGACTCAAAGTTAGCCCCCTGTATTCGCTGAAATCCGAAGAATTGAAAAATTGCTTGGATTTTCAGACGGCGAATTTACGACGTGCTGAAGCCTAACGAAACAAGAAGATGGCGATTGGTAACTTCTGTCACCTATCCCGAACGGGTTGTTATGAGAGGAATTCTACCTGCCTGATACAGTGAACAGGAATACTTAGTCCACGCTCAAGTAGCACACGATCATTTCCTGTGGCTATGATTCTTGACCTTAGTTTTTTGACAGATTTTGTATCTTCCACCAAAAGAAGCACTTCACATTCATTAATGCCCTCCAACACCGCAGCGCGCAACAAAGAGGCGTGTCTACGAACCCTGTCGCGCTGACTGGTCAGAACATCGGCAGTTTGAAACTCCATATTCACAATGGTTTCAAAATCTGTCGGGCAGTGTACGGTAAGAGTTGACATCATTTCCTGGGGTTTGCTCTTTGGGTTGAACGCAACAGAGGCTTTCCGGGTTACGCCTTGCGACGCATTGATATTTTGAGGACACGTTTGGTGTCTTCATGCAGACTAAAAGACTGAGATAAGCGCATTCCGGGTATGGCCATTATTTCACCCGATGAAATCAGGACAAAAACGTGCTTCTTTTCTTCGGCGAGCACTTTCTCTTGCATCAAAAAATCACTGATCTTCTTGCTGCCCGCCATTCCAAAGGGATGAAAAAAATCACCGGCCTTCCAGTTGCGCAGCGTCAATGGAAATTGCACTTTATCTAAATCAGCGTAAAGTATTGCTGGGCTAAGTTCAAAATTCACAGCAGAAGTAGAGCATTCCTCCAACTCAAGGTCGAAGTCCTGATGGAAGGACATTGGTAACTGCTGAATCTCAAACGATCGTTCTGATGTTTGTTCAGAGGATTGGATTGACAAGTGATCTGCATTACTCCACAAAACAAATTTGGAGTTGCTGATCATTTTTCCTTTCTGCGCATCCACTAGCGCTAAGGCCTCATCTATTTGTGAGGAAGAAAACCCCAGTGGATTCAACCATGAATACAACAATAAGTGAGGCCATGATGAATTCTTGAGATCCTCTTTCATTACAGCTAAATCAGAACCTGATTTCTCAAAACACGATTGCAACTCTTGAGCTATGGTTCTCTCCACCAACAACTCCACTTCGCGGAAAATTTGAGCTCGCTCGGCAATCGAGTGCACGGCATTCGGATGAATGCGATGCAACAACGGCATGATCTGATGTCTGAGGTAATTTCTTTGATAGTCATCCTTCACATTGGATGAATCTTCCCGCCATTCAATGCCATTCTCTTGAGCAAAAGCGAGTATTTCATCACGTGAGAAGCCTAACATGGGGCGCACAACATGGCCATTTACTGGCAGCATCCCCCTCAATGAAGGCAACATCCCACCCCTGAAGTATTGGAACAAAACAGTTTCCGCTTGGTCGTTTGATTGATGAGCTGTAAGTACAAACTTGAATCCTTCATTTTGGATCAATTCTTCAAACCATCTGTAACGAATTACGCGGGCGCGTTCCTGGATGCTATTGTCTGAGCTTGAAATATCATCTTTTGCGAGATAAAGAAAAAAACGACAATTCAACTTAGAGGCCAGCTCACGCACAAACAATGCATCGCCTTCGCTTTCTTCACCACGCAGTCCGTAATGAACATGAGCAATGGCAAAATGCTGTTGAGCTTGATGTAACAAATGACACAACACAACACTATCTAGACCTCCGCTCACAGCAACAAGCACATCTTCGTCGCGCTGGAACTTACCAAGTTCATTCAGTACATGCTGAAACGAGTGAATAAGTTTAGACATATTCAAAAGTAGAATGAAACAAGCGGGTTATGGATGATAGAAAATCAGTGAAAACGACAACTCAGAATAGCGATGTCGTCGTTATAGGGTTCTTGACCTCTGAATTCATTCAACGATTGCAATATGGTATCGTTGAGATCTGTCATTCGATCTTGGAAATAAGACAGGATGAGCTTCTCTAAACGAGGTGTTCCATATTGTTCGTGTTCACCATTCTCAGTTTCTACCAATCCATCCGTAAAACAAACCAGAATGGTTTCGGGCTCAAGTTTGATTTCACCTTCAACAACTTTCGGCAATTTGTCGAACATACCCAAGCCGATAGTTCCGAGTTTCAGCTCCTGGGTGTAGCCATTGCGATCTGCAATCACCGGTGGATTATGTCCACAATTCACATAATTCAGAATTCTCCGTGATCGACTGTAGACACCGAGAAACAAGGTGATATACTTTTCACCCATCGCTGTTTCCATCACCCGATCATTCAATTCTCTCACAATTTCCACGAGATCACCATTGCGATAGGCGAAAATGGATCTCAAATAGGCTTGAAAATTCGCCATCAAAAAAGCGGCGCTCACACCTTTTCCCGATACATCAGCCATACAGAGCATGACATGATCATCATTCAATTCAAGAAAATCATAGTAATCGCCACCAACTTGTTGATGCGCTTTATAGTAAGCACTCACTTCATATCGATCATTATCCGGCAGTTGATGAGGCAATAGAATCGCTTGCATTTCTGCCGCAAGTTCCAATTCCTTTTTCACCCTTTCCTGACGGATGTTTTCCTCCTGAAGCTTTCTGTTCTGAATGGCCACAACCAATACGTTTGTAATGGTTTGGATAAACTTCATGTGTTTGATGACCGGACTGATTCCCTTTTCATTCTCATCCACATCGCCAACAAGCAAATAGGCTATGGTAACCTCGTTTTGCAAAATGGGAATGGTGAGATCGAATGATTCCTGATGCGAGCCGCTGATGAGGGTGATATTCTTTTGAGCTTGAAAAAAAGTCTCATCTGAGATATCATGAATTTCGCCATCTTCAATGCCATACTTCAACAAACACCTCCAAGAATCTTCTTTTGCAAAGAGGGTAAGTTTTCCAATATCAAGTTGATCACGCAATATCCTCTCATAAAGGCTCAACAGATCACTCACACTTCTGTTATCATTGATGGCCGCAGTGATTTCAAGCAATGCATTTAGCTTAAAATCTCTTTGTTTCACCTTTTCTGCCAGTCTGCTGGATTGTGCCATCTTCTTTTTTGATCTGAACAAATTTGTGGGCTATTCGCTCACTACACATTACGCGCTGAAATTATTACTAACTCCAAAGTGCTTCAAACTATAGCCCGAGCTTTTCTACAACATCTGGAAGTTTTCGAATCAATGCAAGTTCACGAAACTTATGTCTTGCCTCTTCCGCCGGGCTGCCAAAATACGTTTTTCCGCCCTCAAGGTCCTTTGTCAATCCGCTTTGTCCTAAGACAACCGCTCCCTTGCCAATGAGCAAATCACTCGGGACACCAACCTGTCCCCAAAGAATAACATGATCTTCGATGACTACACAACCGGCAATACCTACTTGTGCAGCGAAAAGACAATGCTCACCAATCACCGTATCGTGACCAACGTGCACATGGTTATCCATTTTGGTTCCGGCACCAATTCGGGTATCGCCGGAAACACCTTTATCAATGGTACATGATGCGCCTATTTCTACTCGATCGCCAATTTCAACGCTACCACATGAATGCATTTTCTCGCGACCTTCTGGTCTTGCTTTGTAATAGAATGCATCACTGCCTATAACTGCATTGGCATGAATGATACAATCATTTCCAATGTTTACATGATCATACAGCACTACACCGGGATGAATCACACAACGATCGCCGATAGAAACATGATTGCCGATAACAACAGTGGAATGAATAGAGCAATCCACTCCAATAGTCACATCAACACCACGATGACCATCGGTCATTTTCCACGGAGAAAAATGGCGGGTAAGAAAATTGTAGTCTCTGCAAGGATCGTCAGAAATGATCAGTGCTTTCCCATCAGGACACTCCACTTCTTTATTGATTAAAATGATGGTAGCAGCAGATTGCAATGCCTTATCATAATACTTAGGATGATCTACAAACATCAGATCACCGGGTTGTACCTTGTGAATTTCATTGATGCCTGTAACAGGAAAGTCAGGTGCACCAATATAATTACACTGAATCAGTGATGCGATTTGACTGAGGGTTTGCGGGCTGGATAATTTCATCAGGATTCAAAAATAGCAGACAAAAAAAGAACCCCGGCTATGGACCGGGGTTCAATATGATCAGTTCAGATTATTTCTTCACCCGTTCATGATACTGGCCGGTGGTTGTATCCACACGGATGGTGTCTCCTTCATTGATGAACAATGGGACACGCACATCAATTCCAATATCAATGGTTGCCGGTTTCGTAGCATTGGTAGCTGTATCGCCACGAACGCCAGGTTCGGTATAAGTGATTTCGTATTCCACATACTGTGGCAAATCACAACTCATCGGTTGATCGTCTTCTGTATTGAAGAGAACGATACACTTCATACCCTCTTTCAAGAATTGCGGTGCATTGATCATCGGTTCTGGAATACTGATTTGTTCAAAGTCTTCCAGATTCATGAAGTTGTAGTTCTCGTCTTTATAAAGAAATTGATATTCGCGGGTTTCGATACGCACAACATCAATGGCCACGCCACTGTTAAATGTTTTATCGACGATTTTTCCGTTGTTCAGGTTTTTAATTTTTGTCCTAACGAAAGCCGGGCCTTTCCCTGGTTTAACGTGTAAGAACTCGATCACGCGCCAAATGTGACTGTCCATTTTGAAGCAGAGACCGTTTGAAATGTCGGCTGTTGTTGTTGCCATATGAGGATAATTTTGCGGCCGCGAAAATACAACCGACTGACGGATAATACAACCTTATTTACCTGTAATCAGCACTTCAACCCGTCGGTTTTTAATCTGATCCTGTATGGTTTTCTCTGGATATACCAGCGGCATCGACATGGCATAACCTTTATAACTCAGTCGAGATGCGTCGATTCCGTGTTCAATGAGATAATCGTAGACGAATTGAGCACGAGTCCAAGACAAATTGTATTTGCCCGTTTCCTCATCAACGCCGTCTTCGCCGCCCTTTTTACCACAACAAACATGGCCTTGAATTTCAATTTTCATGGTTGGATTTTCCTGCATGATGAGAAGTAATTTCTTCAGCACGGGCTTGGCTTCATTCAAAATGCGGTGTTTGCCGGGTTGAAAATTCAGCCCTTCCAGTACCAGCGATTCGCCCACATTTAACTGACTCAGGGTATTGAGACTGGCCTCTGTTTTCGCACTATCCACAGGAATGGCTTCAGGCTGAGGTTCAACAGGTATTACTGGTTCATTTGTTGCCGTGCTTTCAAAAAAGAGGGTAACCTTTGTCCAATTCGCATCAGGAGATGCACCTGCACAAGACTCCCTTTTCATCATTTCCTTGGAGATTGTCATCTCAACACCGGGGTAAAATTGATGCAGGATGTTTTCACAATAATCAGCCCTTTCCATGGCAATATTTTTCCGGTTTCCCTCTAATGATGGACAATCCGAATGTGATTTGATGGTAACCGAGATGCCTCGTTCGGGCAATTTAGACAGCCCCTGTGATTCGAGGACCCGCGTGAATTCATCCGCATCCATGGCCATGTAGCCATGGCCAAACTGCAAATCAACCTTGATTGGAAATACCTGAGCATTCAGAAATTCCGTACAGAGGATTGATATGAATAATACAAGATGTTTCACCAGAAATGTTATTGGGGCGAGTATTCAACGGCGCCGTCGAGGATATAGTTCATTTGATAAATATCCGATGCATTCAGTCTTAATTTACCTTTGAAAGTAAGTCTTTCATCGGTTTTGTAAGTTCTGTTCTTTCCTGCGAATCGAAGATCAACAACGCTTTCTGGGCCTCCGCCTCCGCAGAAATAACAATTGGCATAAGGATATCTCGATACCACGTAAAAATTTTCATCATAATCTACTGGAATAACGTAACCGGTAATGTAAACATCCTTTCCTTCCATAGCCTTCACACTTGGTCCAAACGTTGGCTTCCAGTAATACATGTCCAGATCTGCAACATAAACATCCTTAAACGTAACATCCGTTAGGGTGTGCCATGTCAATTCCAAAACCTTTCCTTCTTGAAAAATGGGAGCAACAAAAAGCTGACGACCATAAGTCCAATCAATCACCTGTTTGGCTTTCGCAGGCAACTCCTCTTTCTTTTCATGACGGATGAATCCATAGGTTCCAACCGCGATGATGATTCCAGTAATCACAAAAAAAATCTTCTTAACCATTGGATAGCGTTTTCGAAATGTCCATTCTTAATGCGCGCAAAGCTGGCAATAATGACGCCACAATACCTATGAGCAAAGTTATACCCAGCAAAAGGAATTCATACGGAGTAATGCCCAATTTGTCAAAACCATAATGAAAATTCTCTTTCATCGTCTTACTTAGGATGAGTAAACCGGTTCTGCTGAGAACAAGGCCAATGACATATCCAAGCACCACCAGAATCAAGCCCTCACTCAAAATCAAGGCAAACAGCTTCATCCGTGTACCGCCCATGGTTCGGAGAAGAGCAAGCTCATACTTCCGATCCTTCATAGAATTGTAGAGTGAAATGAAAATACTGATGAATGATAAAATGGTGATGACCATAGCAATCGCAGAAATGGTACTCAACCCAATACCGAAGTTGTTCATCAGTCGAGAATTTTCCACCGCAACATTCGCAAGCTGCATGGTGGTATCTTCGGTTTGTTTCGACAACATACCAAATGCACCCTTATTTCTCTTGATTAAAAGATAAGCTGTCATTTCCTTATCACCGTCCGGATCAGAAGGTGAAGGCTCATCATGAACATGGCCTTCTTCATCCTCCGGATGATCCAGACTATGTGCAGTATCCCCAGTTTCTTCATCTGCGTGATGCTCATGCACAAGCCATGTACTTTCCACTGGTGTGAGAATCAAATGATCAATAGCGCAACCAGAAGGTTTGAAAATGCCGACAACAGTAAACGGTTTATCATGATGATGTGCGTCTGGGTCTCCTTCTGCTGCCCGATCGAATCCGTGAACACTTGTAAATGTGCTCCCCACTTGAAGTCCAGCATCACGCGCTACTTCGTAACCAATGGTTGCTTCAAATGGTTTCTCGAATATTTTTCCATTTTCCACTTCACAACCATAATGATCCGGATAATCCTTATTCGTTCCCACAATCCGAAACTTTTCGTAGTTGTCGCCATATGCTAATGGGATTGCCTTTTCAACCATGGGATTGCGAACAATGCGCTTGGCATCAGCTACTTTAATGTTGCCTGTAGGTGCGTCCACATGGTACACATTCGCTAAGATGCTTTGTAACGGACTTCCCTTTGCAGCGAGAACAAAATCGATGTCTTTGATGTTGCGATCAAATTTTTCGCTAATCTGATCTTTGATCAAAAGCATCAATGAAATAATCCCCACACCAAAGGCGAGCAGGACCACACTGAGTAAGGTATTCAGTGGACGAAACCGGATATTGCTCCAGGAGATTTTCAGCAAGTTCATAAGCTTATCTGTTTTGTGAATCTGTCCTTAAGTCTTTTGTCATGAGTCACGATGATGAGGGCCGAGCCATACAATGCTGCTTGTTCTTCAAGCAATGCAATCACTTCTTGAGCATTCTTATCATCCAAAGCACTGGTGGGTTCATCAGCAAGAATAACAGCCGGCTCATTGATAATGGCCCTCGCAATCGAAACTCTTTGCTGTTCACCAATACTCAGGTTAGCGGGCATGTTATTGATCTTCGACTCCAGATTTAGCCTGCCCAATGCATTCTTGGCCTTCGTGCGATCAATTTTCACTCCTGTGAGATAGTTGGGTAAAATCAAGTTGTCTATCACCTTCAACGACTCAACAAAGTAGGCCGTCTGAAATATGATTCCAATGTTTTTACCGCGAAACTGATCCATGTTTCGGTCGCTCAATCCTGAGGTGTTTTGACCGAGAATATTGACTTCGCCACTAGTTGGCTTCAACAATCCGGCTAATAAATGAAGAAGCGTGGTCTTTCCGCGACCGCTTTCGCCAAGAATAAGAAGGTGTTCTCCTTTCCCACAACGAATATCAGGGAAATGAAAAGACGGCCCTTGATCGTACTTAAACTGAAGACCTGTGGTTTGAAGCATATCAGAAAATTTGCGGTTACGAAGTTAGAGAAGGCTTCTACAGGAAAATTAAATGATTTGTGAAGAAGTCTGAACGCTGGATGGCAACAACAATCAGATATTTGTGGCAAGAATCATCTCCATAAGCTATATGAACTTCAAACAAAGACTATCCCGATATCTGTTAGGTTTGGGAATAGGATGCCTCATCGTATTTATGATGTTTCCGAACCACGATTGGTTGGGCTGGACACCAGGGAAAACTGTGATGAAACAAATCCGAGAAGTCAATTTCCATATTTCAGATGTTGCACTATGTCAAATGGATTGCATTGGCATCAACAAAGATCAGATTCAGTTGGCTCGGAACGAAGGACATATCAACTTTGATAAATCAGATGTAAAAGGCAGTCCACTTGTCTACAATTTGGAGTATGGCAATTTGACGATGAATATTCAGCTTGAAACAGATAAAGCCACACTGAAAGAAGTTAGCGCTCCTGCAAACGAATGTAATTGCCATGAATGACAATAAGATGAAACAACGAATACAGGAACTTGCATCGCAACACTTGCAGGAAGTCATTGGATATAGAAGACATCTTCATATGTATCCTGAATTGTCGTTTAAGGAAATCAATACATCCGCTTACATCGAAGCGTTTCTTATCCGAAATAACATACCGTTCAGAAAGAACATTGCTGGCACTGGGCTGACAGCATTTATTGAGGGCACTCAACCGGAGAAAAAAACCATTGCATTGCGAGCCGACATGGATGCGTTGCCCATCCAGGAAGAAAATGATGTGGAGTATAAAAGTCAAAACACGGGTGTCATGCACGCTTGCGGACACGATGTACATACCAGTTCTTTACTGGGTGCAGCAATGATTTTGAATGAAATAAAAAACGAGTGGTCTGGAACGGTGCAACTCATTTTTCAACCTGGTGAAGAAGTTCTTCCCGGCGGAGCTTCTTTGATGATTCGCGACGGTGTGTTTCAGGATAAAATGCCTGCAGGAATTTTCGGTCAGCATGTTTACCCGGAACTTCCCGCTGGAAAAGTTGGTATGAGGCCTGGGCCATATATGGCCAGCACCGATGAGTTATATGTCACCGTGAAGGGCAAAGGTGGTCATGGTGCCAAACCAGACCGCAATATTGATCCCGTGCTCATCAGTGCTCACCTCATTACCACTTTGCAACAGGTTGTAAGCAGATGGGCTAATCCCGCTATGCCTACTGTGCTTTCTTTTGGTAAAGTGATTGCCAATGGCGCGACCAATATTATTCCCAATGAAGTGCGCATGGAGGGCACTTTCCGCACCTTTGATGAAACATGGAGAAAAGAAGCACATGTGCGTATGACCGAATTGGCTACACATTTGGTAAAAAGCATGGGGGGCGAGGTTGATTTCAAAATTGAGGTTGGTTATCCTGTTCTCAAAAATGATATCGAGTTAACCGGCTTAGCAAAACGATATGCCGTAGATTATTTGGGTGCAGAAAATGTAGTTGATCTCGATATCCGCACCACTGCTGAGGACTTCGCCTATTTTTCACAACACATGCCTGCTTGTTTCTATAGACTGGGTACGGCATCAGCACTTGACAATTCGAAAAGTTATGGCGTTCATCATTCGAGATTTGACATAGATGAAAATGCCCTCGAAACCGGAATGGGCTTAATGGCATGGATGGCCGTTTGTCAATTGTCTTCAGATAAGACCCATTAATTTTGTCATCAGAACATGACGGAATTTATCTCACTTGGCGAAAACTGTCTTCCGGATGACGTGTTGTCTTACCTCGGATTGAAAAATGAATCTTATCCATTCGGTGGTGGACGATTCAACATTGAGTACATCATTCAGTTAATCGAAACAGATTTTGAAGACCTGTTGAATCCAGATTTTTTAGTCTGGGGACAAACTGTAGCAAAAGAGGTTGTGCGCAACAATAAGTACACATATCAAAACAACATCTATTCTGATACTGTCACCCTCGGCTTCGAGTTTACACATCACAATGTTTTTGAGGAAGCGCCGCGCAGGTCTTTCGTAAGAAAGATTGAACGTTTTAAAAAGACTTTGGAGTCTGGTCACAACCTTGTGTTTTTCTACAATTACCGATATGCGCCGAACAACGACATCGAAAAACTGGTCGAACTCATTCGCCAATTTCTCGATCTTCTGAAAAAAAAATATGGTTATCAATACAAGTGTTTGGTAATCTATCAAACGCTCAATGAACACAACCGTGAGATCCGTTTATCCAAAACAGAAGATGTATTCATCGCAGAGTTCATGACGAAATACGAATGGGAAGGTGATGAATACTGGAACGGTTCACCAGACCGAGATTTATTCCGTAAGCTCTTTGAATCCGCATCCTTTAATCAATTCGTATACGGCCCTTTTCACTTTATTCGACCATGGATCAAAGCCATAAAGTCTATTGCTCGTAAAATTCTAGGTAAATGAAAAAGGCTGCCCCATGGGAACAGCCTTTTCATGTATTCTTTCAGAATATTATTTCTCTACCAGCATTCTTTCAGTGATAGTTTTTCCACCAGCTGAAATTTCTACTGAATAGAAACCAGAGGTCAATGATTGTTCAAATTCAATTCTGCTATTTACTGAACCAGTTGCAACGAACATGTCGTTATAAACGATCTGACCGATAGAGTTGAAAATGCGGATGTATACATCTCCAATCACTTCTCCGGTAAGGTGTACATTCAATCCTTCACCATGGTTTGGATTTGGATAAATGTTTGCCTGAATTTCCAGAGCTTCAGTTCTTTCTTCGTTGTTCTGCATTTGAGGTTCTTGAGCCATCATGCTTGCAGAACTTCCACTCACACTGATCACTCGAGTTGGTCCATAGGTACCTGTCATGTAAGAATAATTTGGTCTAATTCTCACTCTCCAGTAGCCTACGCTAGTCAGGTTGCTTGGGAATGCAGCAACCAAATTCAGGTATTGTGAATTGCCATTGGTTGTTACTTCGAACGGTGTGCCAATCGCTGTTGCGCCTGTGCAATCAGAAACCTTGGTGAATTCATAGGTGAAATTCATTGCACCACAAGCATTCACATTTCCTGTCACTGGAGCCCACTGCAAGAAGTTTGTTCTGATCAATACCGCAGGACAAACCTGAGTTGATTTCACCACGAGTGTTGGTTGTGGTGCGATAGTAATTCCAGTACAATTCACTGAAGCCACATTACCCAATACGGTCATCGTTGGTTCCGGTGTGCCATTACCATCTGTTAGAGAATAGTTGGCATCAACACGAACGCTATAGATACCGCCATGGCGAATATCAAGTGCAGGAGTGCTGAATGGAACGAGTCCAGTCGTAGTTGCGCTGGTGGTAACATATGGGAAAGCCGCATTTCCACCGGTTCCTGTGAAACTGAACGTGTAGCTGTTTGCTCCGCGGTACGCTGCTTTGAAATTGCTGCACATTGTAAATCCGCCAACAGGCGTTGTATAAGAACAGCCGCTAGGCATCAATGGCGACACACAAATGGCAAACGTACCACCCACAGAAATATCTCTGTTTCTCACGCCAACGTAATACGTTTGACCAGGAGTAAGTGCGTTGTAGTTGAGTACTTCTTGACCACCTGATGTTGTGTTCGCGGTTTCGCAATTCACTTCCACTGCAGATGAATTTTGGAGCTCAATGATCGCGTCAAATCCAACTGGAACTACCTTGATTTGAACTCCTGTAGAAGGGGCAACAAACTTGTACCAAACGTCTCGACCAGCGCCAGCAGGCACATTTGATGCGTTTCCTTGTGGTGAAATGTTTGCATTCACCAAAGTGCCATTCAATGAAAGACAATTTGGATAATGTGTATTCGGATTATTCAGGTTTACGCTAATGGCGTTATTCCAGTTGTCATTTACAATGCCTGCACAACCTTCATTGATCAGACCATCACAGTCATCATCAATAGCGTTGTTGCAAAGTTCCGCAGCACCTGGATAAGCCGTAGCAATATTGTCCTGACAATCGTTTACATAAGATGCTCCACCATGAGCTGCAGGATAATATGGTATCGTTTGAGCTGGCCATGTTGCAGAATTGCAATCAACACCTGAAACACATCCAATATCGCTAACAAACCCACCAAAACCATCGCCATCAGCATCAGCCCACCACTCTGTACCAGGATTCACATCGGCATTGGTGTCGCAACAGTCATTTCCATTAGATACATAACCCACAGGAGCAGTGCACGCTGTTTGAGTCACCAGAGGATTTCCATAACCATCGCCATCACTATCTTGATAGAAGGTGCTTCCTGTAATGGTAACCACTGCACTCATGCCAATGTTTTGCGAGCAACTGCCATTTGAAACACTGGTGAGCAAGTACGTAGTTGTAGAAGTAAGCGCACCAGTATTAAAGCTTGCAAATCCTGAACCGTTCAATGTGATAAATTGATTTGCGCCACCATTGATGGTGTAAGTCACGGTAGCACCAGGGTTACCGTAGAAGCTGATTGTTGTGCTGCTTCCACCACAAATAGATGTTGAGCCATCTATTTCTGCTTCCGGAATTTCATTCACAGTAATATTTACGGTTCCTGTTGCAGCGTTCGAACAAATACCATCGTTCACTGAAACCAAATCATAAACAACATCAGTCCAAAGTGTACCTGTGCTCAATGTTGCATTGCCGGATCCATCTAAAGTGATGAACTGATTGCTACCTCCATCTATAGTATAGGTCACCACCGCATTAGCTGTACCGGTAAAGTTGATGGTTCCCGCGTTGCTTTGGCAAATGGCGGAAGGCCCACTTATACCCGCCGATGGCAAAGCATGGTAAGTTAGGGTTGCACTTCCAGTGAGATCACCAGGAAGAGCAGAACAATTAGCATCACTCAATGATGCAATGCTATATGTTGTAGTTGATGTTGGAGTAACGTTTACAACGATCATTGGGCCACTTCCAGAGAAGGAAATTGCACCTGGAGAAAGGGTACCATTAAAGCTACCCGTACCAGTTACGTTAATGTAAAGAGCAGCTGAACTACCCGCGCATACAGTTTGTGTTCCGCCGAGCACGCCGGTTGGACGAGCATTTACGGTAATCACTGCGCTACCAGAAAGATCGCCAGCATTCGCAGAACAGTTGCTGTCACTCAACGTGGCAATAGTAATTGTTGCAGTAGCAGACGGACTCACGTTCACAGATATTGGACTCGAAGCACCACTGAATGAAGCACCATTGGAAAGTGTTCCGCTCCATGGGCCCACGCCTGTCACCGCGATAGATAACGAAGCCGAGCTGCCATTACAAATTGTTTGTGTGCCGGAAAGAATTCCTGTTGGTCTGTTGTTAATCGTTACGATAGCGCTTCCGCTCAAATCACCAGCTATTGAAGAACAGTTGGCATCAGTGAGAGATGCAACGGTATAAGTTGTAGATGATGAAGGCGAAACAGCCACAGTTATAGGGCTTGAAGAGCCACTGAAAGAGGCTCCGCTCGACAATGTTCCGCTCCAAGGTCCGGTGCCTGTAACTGCAATAGAAAGGTTAGCAGAACCTCCAGCACAAATCGATTGTGTACCACTAATCACAGCTGTTGGTCTAGCATTGACTGATACAACTGCAGAACCTGTTTTATCGCCGGCCAATGCCGTGCATTTGGTGTCTACGAGAGTAGCTATTGTGTATGTAGTCGCAGAAGTTGGGCTCACACTTACTGTTATCGGGCTTGTCGATCCGCTGAATGCTGCACCATTCGAAAGTGTTCCGCTCCAAGGACCAGTGCCGGTTACTGCAATCGACAATGTCGCAGATCCACCATTGCATATAGCTTGAGTACCAGAGATGACGCCTGTAGGACGCGGATTCACTGTTACTGTAACAGATTCAGTTGTTGTACAGTTTGTTGCTGTTGTTCCGGTTATAGTATATGTCTGCGTTGAACTTGGGTTGGCAGTAACTGCTGCGACGTTGGTTGCGCTCAATCCAGTGGATGGAGACCATGAATATGTTGGTGAACCAAAGTTTGCAGTGGCAGTCAGTCCAACTGATCCGCCATTGCAAATTTCTGGAGCAGATGGCGTAATGGTTATATCGAAACTACCGCAATCCGCTGCGAAGAATTGACCATACATGGTGGTGTTGTTCAATGATGTTCCGCTAATTTGGTTTGTTCCGGTAGTAAATGATGGGTATGACCACGTTGTACCATTCCATCTTGCAAGTTTAACAGAGCTGTTGGTTGCGCCACCAATGAGGTCCGCTGACTGATAGCTGAATGCATCAATGTTCGTAGACGCAGATGATGTTATGCCACTATTGGTAATAGTCCACCAGCGATTTACATAGCTGATTGTGCTCAATCCATGGCTAGCAGCTTGTGGGTGTGCACCATCTGTAGCTCTTGCAATGGCATTTCCTGAATTGGTAACAGTCACATAATTGATGGTCACCGGAGAATATCCTGTTGCTGTACCGATATCAAATGTGTAGCTATTCGTGCCTGTGGTAACCGCACGCTGCAAATCTCCTATCACGTGACCCTGACCGAGACGACTCACTGCAGCCACTGAAGAGTTCGTTATTTGAAGTCTGTTAGAGAGCACATCAAGAGCACCCAAATTGGTTGATGGGAAGCTCAATGAAGAACTCACATTGGCATTAGAGCCGCTGTTCATAGTCACTGTATTGTTACCTGTTGAACCCGTGTTGTTGATCACAAGTGTAGATACAGTATTCGCAGTTGGAGTTGTTGATGTCCAGAACGTACCTGTGTTCTGGTTGGTAGTTCCGTTGAACACATAAGTAGCACCGGAGCTATACGTGCGTGTTGTTGTTTGAACAGATCCTGATGCGCCAGTGGTCATAAAGCCATTGGCATGCGCTGTTCTGGCTGTACCGCCATTGTTGATATTCACACGGTGTTTGCTTGTTCCAGCAATGACATAAGTGCCAAAATCAAGTGTGCCATTCACGTTTACAGTCGCAGTATATGTTCCTGAACCATAAATATTCAAGTTGCTCAACAATGAGGTTGTGCTACCGCTTGAAATCGTATAGTCAATCCATCTATTCAATCCTGAGGATGTTTCTGTAATTGATTGGGTCGTTCCATCAAATCTGAACAGGGCATTGCTTGTACCAGCACCTGATGCGGTAAGTATCCCGTTTCCAGTTCTGGAATAGTTACCGCTCATTCGGATTTCCGCAGTTGCAGAACCGCCTCCTGTGTAAACATCAAACGTTCCCGCGGTCTGAGAGAAATCACCGGCTAAAACAACCACAACATCTGTATTGTTGGTTGTACCCAAATGCCATGTGCCACCAGTTTGAGAAATATTTCCGTCGATGTTGATGGTAGTGTTTCCGCTATTGCAAAGAGCGAACTCGCCTGTACCTGTACCCACAATGGTTAAGGAACCGTTGATATCAGTTAGGGATTCATTCGCATTCACATCACCGTTACCGGTATAGTTCACTCTGAAATCATAGAACGCCTGATTACCACAACTGATGTTACCTGTAGAGAAGTTACCTATCAAATCACAAAGCGATCCCACATTCCAGGTAGCAGTCGGTATGGTACCAGGGGTAGTTGTGTTGTGTTCATATACACCACCATTATTCACATTAATAGATCCGTTATTGGTAATGGTAGCGCCAGAGTTTCTCAAATAACCATTTACCTCAACATCACCAGAAGCGGAAACAGTCATGGTTCCTCCTGACTTATTGAATCTTGCAGAAGGAACGATGGTCATCAATCCGTTCACAGTCACGTTCGCCGCACTGTTCACGTTCGCCGAAGTATTTGAAATGATTAAATGATTAAAGCTCGTAGCATTTGTTTGTATCGCTTGCGCTGCAGTACCCATAAACATAACAGTACTGCCAGTCGTTGTTACAGTTCCGCTTGTAGGAGTGTAATTTCCACAAATGCTGATGGTATCAGTACTTGCCAATGTGCGCGCACCTGTGCCAAGGTTCAAATTACCGTATGTCAGAGCTGGCACTGTTTGATTGAATGTCGTGTTGGTAAGATTCAATGTGCTGTTGCAATCAAAAACCAAAGATGAATTTGTATTGTGAGTGAAGTTACCTGCGATGGTCAGTGCCGCACCAGATGCTAAACTGAGATCACCACCATCACTCATTGTGAGGTGATTCACCGTTGCAGATCCTGAAAGGATACATGGATTTGTTGCATTGCCATTGAAGTCAACGTTATCAGAAGAAGTTGGTACACCAGAAGGTGTCCAGTTTGCAGAAGTACTCCAGTTCGTACTCACAGATCCATTCCAATATTTCACAGGTGTTCTTCCACTGAAAATAGCATTGTTCAAGAGAAAGTTGAGGTCGCTCAGGTTAGCGCCTGTTTTGGTAATGGTTGGAGAACTAATATTGGTAGTGTAGTGATTCCATGCTGAAGCACCTTGCGGGAATACCGCAACTTGAAGGTTGTTTTCAGTTCCGTTCACATCACCTGGCACATCATACGTCATGCTCGGTATGTATGATGAAAAAGAAATTCCTGTATTGACGGTGGTCTTCCAATATCTCGACAAATAGTCCACTGGCGAATATGGTGTGCTCAACACCGAAGCGGTATCGTCCACAACACGTACGCCAATTTCGTATGTTCCCATAACGAAAGAGAAGTTCAATCCAAAAGGAGAATACTCCGCAGTGCCAGTAAGATCTCCCACAGGGAATGTGAGGTTAATGGCTGAGCTGATCGATCTCTTCAATTGGCCTGTGCCATTGGTAGCAATCATTTTGGTTGAACTAGGAGAAGCAACCACAATTGCACCCGAAGCTGTGTTGTTGATAGAAAGATCATTATTACCCAGAGCGAGAACACCATTGGTAAGTGTAAGAATACCTGATGAACGAATTGTTCTGCTGGCTGATAATGTGATAACATCGGTGGTATTCAAAGTCACGTCTTCAGGACCATTGCTCGAAGGAAATTCAACACCAGTATTCATGGCAGTAGTTCCTTCATATACCAGTGTGCTTCCAGTATTTGAGTAACTGATAGTTCCACCGGTGATAGCTCCTGCCTTTCTATAGAATGTGGTATTACTGATGATCGGCAAGGTGCCCGTTAATGTCATACCCGCACTATTGTCCAAACGGAAATTGATCGCATTTGAAATCGTTCCTGAAATCGTTACAGCTTGGTTTGCAGAACCGTTAAATTCTACGAGATTACCTGCATTTGTGCCACCGGATGATTGAGTAAATGTTCCAGCGCTAAGGCTGAAGTTTCCACCAACACGCAACAATCCGGAAGTGTTACCATCACCATTGTTCAAGTTAAATGTGCTCGATCCTGTTGACTGAGTATAATTTCCGGCAACATTCATTGTTGCAGAGTAAGTTCCGTTAGACTGTGCCATACGTAGCTCCGTATTGGCTCCGCTCAACGAGAAATTGCCGCCAACATTCAGGGTATAAGAACTAGCGTCAGTGAGGCGAAGGTCATTTCCGTTGGTTGCACTCACGGTGAAATTACCCGCGATCGACTCAAGATTGCCGTTCAATTGTGCGTCGTTGGTTTGTGAAGCGCAGTTCCAAGTGAAGTGACCAAAATCCTGAGCCAATCCACCTGGGGTGAAGTTAGCACCAGGAGATGTGTAACCTTGAATTAAACATGTAGATGTTGCATTCCAGGTTGCAGTAGGAATAGTTCCAACTACTGTGGTATGATTGTGTCTGTAGGTTGCTGTCGAAGAAAATGTGAGACTACTCGCTGATGATGTAACAATACCAAAATTGTTCAAACTACCATTCACGGTAGCAACGCAGTTGGTAAAGTTCACAGCATTAGATCCATTGGTTGTGATAGCAAGAGTGCCATCTACGGATGTTGTTGCCGAATTTGCAAATGCAATAGTAAGTGCGTTGCTGCTGCTAATGGTCAAACTACTTCCTGAGGCAATGCTCAGGTCAGTACCGTTGTTACCGCCTATAGTCAGGGTATTAGAACCCGCTGAAGTGAAGCTCACATTGGTGTTACCTGAAATCAAAAGTTTACCAATTGTTTGAGCAGAAATATTTGTTGCTGTTGTTGTTGCACCATTGTTGAAAATGAGAACGTCATCAATTCTTGCGGTGGTTCTGTTGGGTGTCCAGTTAGACGCAGTCGTGAAATTCGCTGTGCCCGTCTGATTCCAAACATATTGTGCACCGTCTTTCACTCTTCCTGTAAACTCAGCGGTGGCGCCGAGTGGTGCGGACGTATTTGAAAGACCCGTGGTCAACGTCAACACATTGGATGCTGCAACACTACCCGCGTCTTGAGACCATGTTGATCCATTCCAAAGGTTCGCGCGAACATTTGATTCTGCACCAACCACATCACCAGCTGAATAGTTGAATGATGCGTTATAAGTATATGTGCTTGCCGCGCTGTTGCTCACTTGCCAGTATCTGCTCAGATAATCAGTTTGCACAGGAGTATTATCTAACTGTGGATGATTACCATCAACGACATTGATACCAATATTTCTCGCGGCTCCATTTGCTGTAAATACAATTGTGGCAGGAGAATAATCTGTTGTACCAGTAGCATCGCCAACAGGAAACACATAGGTAACTGGAAATCCTGATGTCGCAATAGCTCTCACCAATTGTCCTGTTCCGTTTGTGATGATCATTCTCGAAGCAGATTGACCAGTGATTGCACCGGTTGCATTGTTGGATAGGGTAAGATTGTTATTGCCCAGGGTGAAGGATCCTGAAGTGAGCGTAAGTATATTCGAAACTGTGGTGGCGTTATTCAATAGAGCACCAGCACTGTTGTTTAATGTCAAAGAATAAAAAGTTGTAGCGCCAGTGATCGTTTGTTGCGAAGATCCATTCAGCGTTACTGTTCTATTATTATGTGTGAAGGTTCCGGCATTGCGGTTAAAATCACCACCCACATTAAGGTTACCATTTGCCGCAGAAGAAAGAGTAAGCGTACCCGATGTTCCACCTCCTATAGTAAGATCACCAACCACGGTGAGTGCAGCGGTCATGGCGCCCATTGAAAGCGAACAGCCATTATTGATGCTGAGATTACCCGCACACTGACGCGCAGTGCCGGTTACACCATTCGCTAGATCGAGGGCTGTGCCAGTGTTGCTAATCAAAACATGAAATGGATATCCAGCACCACTCGTTGCTGACCACTCTGTAGATCGGCCGAATGCTGCACCCGTATTGTAGTTCAATGTTGATCCACTCGCATAAATAGGTGCATTCGTTGAAACCGACCCTCCGCTATTCAACTGTAGATATGTGTTGTTGCCAATTGTAGTTATTGAAGACCCGAAGTTAACCGCGGCAGTCAATCTTACGATTCCGTCTGCTGCAGAACTGGTGAAATTCAATGTTCCACCACTGGTTGATGCGATCGTTTTTGTACCGCTGAACAATACCAATGAACTCGCAGCATTCAGATTGATAGTGCGGCTACCACCTGTTACACGAACGTTACCGCCATTACCAGCAATGGTAAGCGATCTGCCAGATGCAATATTCAATGCGCCAGAAGATGTGATGGAAAGCACATCGCCAGACGTTTGGCTCACCAATACGTCGTTATTCAATGTTACACCCGAAGCATTTGAATTGCTTATCGTGAGGTAAGCAAAGTTGTTGTTTGCACCCGCGGTATTCAATGAACCAGTTACACTTTGTGCACTCGTTCCATTCAAAGTAACAACGCGGTTGTTATGTGTGAATGTACCATTTTGTGAAAAGTCTCCTCGCAATTGAAGATCACCACCAGCAACCGTTGACAATGTCAATGCAGATGAAGCCGAAATGGTGACGTTGCGATTTGCGTGACGATAAGCGGCAGAAGTACCAAAACTCAACGTCGTATTATTTCCATTACCTATCAAAACATGATGTGGAATACCTGAACCAGTTGTCGTGCCTGTTTGCCACTCAGTAGATGCGGTAGTAGTAGCTCCCGTATTGTAAACGAGTGTTGATCCAGTCGCATAAGTTGGTGGGTTGGTGGTGACTGCACCACCTGAAAGAAGTTCAAGATAAGTATTGTTACCAATCGTGGTAATCAAGTTACCAAAATTCACTGCGGCAGAAAGACTCAATTTACCGTTGGCCGTAGTAGAAGTAAGTTGAAGTGTTCCAGAACTTGCTGATGTTACAGTTTTCGTTCCAGTGATGCTCATCGCACTGGTCGACGCGTTGAAGTGAATAGTTCTTGTACCACCACTCACCAAAATATTACCACCATTTCCTTCTAAAGTCAACGTTTTTGTTGCGTTGATGGAAAGCGATCCTGCATTCGTGATCTGGAGGACATCTCCTGATGTGCCAACAATTTTTACATCAGTATTTAAAACAACACCACCTGATGTGTTATTGATGATAAGGGTTCTGAAGTTGTTACTTGAACCTGTCGTGCTCAAACTACCATTGATATTTTGAGTTGAAGATCCATTGAACGTTACGCTTCTATTGTTGTGAGTAAAAGTTCCGTTTTGTGTAAAGTCGCCACCGATGCTTAAGTCACCACCGGCTACTGAAGACAATGTCAAACTATTGCCAGAAGTACTGTTGCTAATGGTCACGTTACCTGCAGCATGGCGATACGATGCCCCACTGCCAAAAGCCAAACCAGAATTAGCCACTGCATCTCCGATCACAACATGATGCGGAATGCCAGTACCTGAAACCGCACCAGCAGACCATTCCAAAGCAACACCAGCAGTATTGCCTGTGTTGTACTTTAATGTAGATCCTGATGAGTAAGTAACAGAATTCGTATTTAAGAATCCGCCTGCGCGCAAATCAAGAATACCGTTTGATCCAATGGTAGATGCGCCGGATGCAAGTGGGGTATACTTCTGATGAACACGAATGAGACCATCAATAGTAAGAGCATTACCCGTTTGCGCTACCTCACCATTCAAGATCAACGACGAACCAGCAGATGTAGTAAGTGTTCCTGTGTTATAGTTTATCAATGTTCCGTGTCCTGTGCCAATGGCATTACCAAATTGAACAGAAACACCTGAAAGATCCAATGAGCCGCCATTCACCACCAAAGAACCACCAGACGCCAAGTTGAAGTTGCCTGTTGGAGTATATGATCCGGAAGTGATGGTAATCTTACCGTAGGTAACACCAGCAATTGGATTCGCATCTACCAATGAAGCTGTGATGGGCGTATTGATAGAATTCGAAGGCACACAATCAGCAGCACTTACACCAAATCCACCTATGTAATTCAACACCGTTGGGTTTGCAGCACCACCAAGATCAGCACCAGGTGCATTAGAATAGGTAACACCACTATTACCCATCCACATAGTCAGGTAAAGCGCATCCGGGTTTCCAATACTAGAAAACGGAATAGCCACCTCGCGCCATGTAGAGCCCGTGTTATAAGTTGGTCCGCTGATAGTTGATGCCCAACCACTTGAGTAATCACGCGCTTCCTGAGAACTCTCTTCAACGTGCAAATTGTAGTTTGCCGTGAATGGAAGCGTTCCGGTAACACCATTATATGATTGACCCGAAGTAGTCCCGTTGCCAGAGGTGGCAACCGAAGCAGGATCAGTATCCAGATAAACTGTAAAGTTGTCTGATGATGCAAAGCTTCCGCTGCTGCGAAAAGCGCCCAAATACAAATTACTTGCATCATAAGTGATGTAGTAATCCGTATTTCCAGATGCGGCCGAAATTTTTTCAGCAGCATTAAAATCCGCAGGGCTACCGCTGAAGGTTACCGTGTGGTTGGATTGGCTAAATACTTCAGCTGAGATAGCGAAAGCAAAAAGCAAAGAGGCAATTTGTTTAGTGTGCAAAAAAGGAGCACGAAGCAGTGACTTCATGTGTGGCTACAGAATTAGTTAAGTACCTAGTTTCAGTTGTTCATCGGTTAAAATCCGAATCTCGTCGCAAATATAAACACACTTATCGACACAATCCATTGATTCGGCATTAAAATTTCTCAATTCGTCGAAGGAACGTGGTCTTGTTGCTGGTTTTCAACAATTTAAGAACAGTCGGACCGGGTGCCGATCCGGACCAAAATTGATTCAGATCAATTCGGTGGGCCGAAAAAAGAAAAGGCCGGATAATCCGGCCTTTTCAAAAACAGATTTTAAAATTATCTTTCTATGAACAGTTTCTGTGTTTGTGTCCAATCACCAGAAGTCATTTGTACAAGATAGATTCCCGCACTGAGCGTTTCGGTAAATTCGAGATTGGTATTCAACGTGCCATCAATTGCAAACTGTTTTTGATAGACCGATCTACCAGCAGCATCTGTAATCACGATTTCAATACGCTCTTCTTTCAGATTATTTACCATGATTATGATTTCATCACCTGTAGATGGGTTAGGATAAATTGACGCCTCGGGTGATACCGCAACTCCTCTATCCGGTGAAATGAAGTCATCTTCGTCTGGAGCCATCGCACCGAGAGCAGTGTTGTTTACTTGTATGTCTTGCGGCGGTCCGAATGTTCCGCTTCCGTAAGAGAAGTTTGGTCTGATTTCAACCCTCCAGCGACCAAGATTAGCAAGAGGATAAGTTGGTGTTGGGAAAGCAGCGAGTAAACTCAAGTATGGCGTACTTGATGATGTGTTCACAGTAAATGGCATTCCAACGGTTGACCCCGAACACGCATTAATTTGAGTAAACCTGAAAGTGTAATTGATCGCGCCACAAACACTTGCGCCTGAAATCACCGGTGAGCCGATCAGATAGGAGTTGCGCGACAAAACAGCTGGACAACGCTGCGTATTTTTCACTTCGACCTGTGGCGCAGCAACAATATCAATGTCCGTGCAATTACCGCTCGGGGTATTGCTGCCCAAAATCGTGATGATGGATTCAGCGACATTCAGACCATTATAGAGTTGATAATTGGCATCAACTCGTGCGCTATACTCACCTCCATAACGAATATCCAATGCAGTTGTACTCAATGGAATCAGACCAGTAGTTGTGCCTGATGTAGTAACATATGGAAACGCTGCAGTACCACCAGTTCCGGTAAAGTTGAAGGTATAGTTCTGGGCGCCACGATATGTGGCCTTGAAATTAGAACAGATGGAATAACCGCCAGCAGGCTCCACAGAAGCACACCCACTCGGCATAAGCGGAGATACGCACAGGGTGAAAGTACCAACGTTGGTGTTGTTCTTATTGCGCACACCCACATAATAAACCTGACCGATCGTCAATGAATTCGTGTTGAGTATTTCGGTACCACCCACGCTGTTGTTAATGCTTTCCACATCTACCTGACCTGCAGGATGGGCTGCGGTACGCAATTCTATCACAGCATCAAACCCTATTGGTACAACCTTTATCTGAACCCCTGTTGAAGGAGCCTGGAATCGATACCAAATATCACGACCGGCACTTGCATCCACGTTCGCCGGATTAGCTTCAATAGAAATATCTGCGTTAACCAGTGTACCGTTTTGAACATTACAGTTAGGATACCACATGTTTGGATTCTGAACGTTCAGCGTGATAGCATTTGCCCAAGTGTCATTGATAATGCCGCTGCAGCCTTCATCAATCGTGAGGTCGCAATCATCATCCGCGCTGTTCTGACAAATTTCAGGTGCACCAGGATATGCATTCACATTGCCATCATTACAGTCCATGGTATACAATGCTCCTCCGTGTGCAGGCGGATACCAAGGGAAAAGATTGGCTGGGAGTGAGCAACCGGCAATACATCCATTTGAATAAATGAATGAACCATAGCCGTCACCATCAACATCGCCCCACCATTCACACATAGGGTTAATGTCAGCATTCGTATCACAGCAATCCGTATTGTCGGCTACACGGCCAACCGGCTGTGTGCACGCTGCTGTAGGTGTCGATAAAGGATTACCAAATCCATCACCATCCGCATCCACATACCACAACTGCAAAGCGACAACGGATAAATAAACAGAATCAATGGCTGTCGTGCACGGTGAGTTGCCGGTTCCATTGAGGTAAAACTTAACGGTATTGCCAATATCACCTGCAGCAGGAGTATAAGTCGGCGTAAGTGTTGTAGAGCCTGATGTAATGCTTCCGGCGCCGTTTTCAGTCCAACTCAACCCTGTAGTGTTGCTGCTGGATGCGCCATTCGCAAAAGTGTAAGCGGTCAATCCGCATGTTGACATATTGCTGCCGGCATCAACTACCGGAGCCGCAATGATTGTCATCGTGATAACGTTGCTTGTATCACTTCCCACTGTCACGCAAGGGTAATTGGAAGTCATGATGCAATCAATCTGATCACCATTTACGAGCGATGGGTTATTGTAAGTGTTCGAATTCGTTCCAACCGGAGATCCATTCAATCTCCATTGGTATGAAGGAGTTGAACCACCAAAGGTTGGCGTTGCAGAAAAGACGGCGTCCGTGCCCGCACAGATGGTTGATGAAGCAATAGAAACAGTTACCGTTGGCGTTCCTATAGCATAAACCTCCATGGTGATCACATTGCTGGTATCAACAATTGGTAATGGGCATGTTTCACTGCTATACAACAAACATGTTACCGCATCATTATCGTTCAATGTTGTCGTCGTGTAGGTTGAGCCTGTAGCCACGTTTGAACCATTCACTTGCCACTGATAGGTTGGGGTTGATCCCGGATTCATAGCAGAAGGTGTGAAGGTTACCGATGTTCCGGCACAAATGACGTTTCCTGTTGAAGATGAAATTGTAATATCCACCGGAGTGTTGGGCGTGATACTAATGACTACGCTTCCGGTCATTGTAGCTATGCACAATCCGGATGCAAGGTTCGTTGCTACTACAGTATATGTTCCAGCTGAAGTCTGCGTTCCAAAGCTGATGGCAGAGCCAGTGCCCATTACCGGGCTACCAACATCCGATCCGCCAAGTTGCAATTGATAAGATACCCAGCTATCTGATCCATCAAGTCCAACAGAAAGACCACTTCCTCCAGCGCAATAACTGCCGCCACCAGTCACATTGTAGGCATCAGGAGTTTTACATTCTGCAATGGCAAATGTGCCATAAGCAGAAAGTCCGGTAGCTTGTGTTGATGTGGCTGTTTTGGTTCCAACGGTTGGATATGACCAACCAGAAGAATAACGACCAACAATAAAGTTGTTGTAGTTAGCTCCACCGTCAAGATCAGTGGCATCAAAACCATAAGTAGCGTCATAGTTGGATAGTGTCAGGCCAGTTTGTGAAATGGTCCATACTCGGTTCACAGACTTACTTGCATTCAGCGCAGATGTAGCGATTTGAGAGTGGTCGCCTGAAGTTGTCGAAGCGGTCATACTACCTGCAACAGATACTGAATTCGCTGCAATGGTCACTGGTGCGTAAAGCGAAGCATCACCAATTGTCATAACGTATGAATTAGTTCCTGTGCTCATTGCACGACGAAGATTACCAAACACGTGACCTTGACCTACGCGATTGATTGCGCTTGTTGAATTGTTGGTCACGTACAGGGTGAATGTTGATGCATCAACAATCGCCGTATTAGATGATGTGAAGGTGAGTGTATTCGAAACCTGTATGTCGCGACCCAACACAACCGAACCCGCAGTTTTATCAATCAACAGATATGGGAAGATGAATGCAAGAGGATAAGTGCCACTGAAAGTTTGTGTGCCAGTTCCATTCATGAATAATGCGCGATTATTCGTGAACAGGTTTGTGCTAGCGCCATTATTCGTGAAGTTTCCGCCTAAATACAAGTCTGCGCCTGAAGCGCCAGACCAAGACATGTTACCAGTCAAAATAAGATTTCCAGCGATGTACATGTCTTGAGTGACATTATTGCCGCCAAAATCCTGATACAAACTAGATCCATTGTCAATGGTAACATCACCTGCTGTGCTGATAGGCGATCCCGCAGAGGATCCGCCGTTTGCAGCATCCAAGGTAGTGTTATTGCTTAACTGAACGTGATAAGGATAACCACGACCACTTGTTGCGCTCCACTCCAGATTTCTACCGTAGTTCGTACCAATGTTATACTGCAGTAATGCTCCGGTTCCGTAATACGGTGAGTTCGAGTTTACAAAGCCTCCGGCGTTGATTCTGAAACGACCGCCATTCTGAATGGTCACAGTTCCTGTTCCAAAATTCACACCGCCACTTGCATATACATTGTAAGGATTACAGCTTCCTGTGAATGTGCCGTTTCCAGGGAAATTCAACAGCCCCGCATTGGCTCCGGTTACCCAATCACCTCCGGTGGCGTTTACTGTACCGTTACTGGTAATATTCAATTGTTGTGTGCTGCCTGCAGCAAATAAACCAGAAATCAAATTGAATGTTGGGGTCGTCGTGTTGTTATTAGTGAGTGTAACAGTAATACCAGAAGAAGCCTCAATGTTCAAACTTCCTGTAGTAGTCAAAGTGGTGGGCAGAGCATTTCCTGTAACCTGATCAGCTGTCCCGTTGTAGTAATACGTGGCGGTTCCAGGGAAGCTCCGTGTTGATGTTTGTACGTTACCCGATGCCGTCGGCGCGGTAACTATTCCGCTTGCGTGACCCGATTTAATCGCGCCAGTGGCGTTCAAAGTAAAGGCCGTGCTGGAACCTGAAAGAACATAGGGCCCCATATTGAATGTGGCACCGTTTGTTACATTAAATGTATGGGCTGAGGTAGATAATGAAACATTGCTCAACAATTGCACTGTGTTTGTAGTTGCGTTACCCACATTCCAGATGATGGCACCCGAAATTGTTCCACCGGATTGACTCCAGGTTTGAGTTCCTCCTGATCCTTTGTTGAAGTTAAATGTTGCCGTACCAGAACCACGCGTAATGGCACCATTGTGTACCAAATTACCCTTGAGGTTCACTGTACTGGATGGAGAACCTGTTGTACCAAACTCAAAGGTTCCGGCCGTTTGATTAAAGTCGCCATTGAAATTGACAATGCTCGGCGCACCACTACCTGTTTTCGTTAGCGTGCCTCCTGTTTGTGAATAATGACCATTAACGGTTACTGTAGCATTTCCTGCACCTGACACCAAATCCAGAGTACCCGCCTGTACGATCAAACTATCTCCAATGGTGAGTGCATATGTTTGGCCCGCAGCCAAACGAATAATACCTGAACCAGTAGACTGGATTCTCAGTTTACCATTCACGGTAGTTAAGTTTCCAGAAAGATTCAGAGTAGCTGTTTGAGAAGGGCTGGCAAACGTTACATTTTGGAATGATTGCGCAAAGCTGGCCGCGGTAGGAATGTTTATAGTTAATCCAGTAATCTTACATGTAGAACCACTGTTCCAAGTAACGGTTCCGCCCATTGTCAACGTACCGCCATCTCGAGCATGTTCATATGTTGATCCGTTGTTCATCAGGATCGTACCAGAGTTTGAAATAGACGATCCGAGAGCGTTACCCACACCAACAATTTTCAATAAACCATTAACGGATGTTGACGAGCCGGTATTGAATGTAAGCGACGTAGAGTTGGATGAGGCCACCAATGTTCCCGTATTTGCAATAGTGGCGTCTGTTGCAGCCGCACCGTTGTACACTGTAAACACTGTAGTTGCTCCTGATACATCCACTGTTCCATCAATTTGTAAATCGTCCGCCGTTGTGCTTGATGTTACAGTTACGGTATGTCCGTTATTGATTCTAATGAGCGCACTGTTTGCATAAGTCGGAGCAACAGATGGTGTAAACGGACTGGTGAACAATGGGCTTATAGAAGCCTCCCAGGTTGCCGGGGTAGCCCAGTTTGAAGGGCCTGCACCAACCGTTTGATAGTAAACAGGAACATCAATTCTTCCTGTAATTTCTGCAGTAGTAATCACATTGTAATTGGTTCCCGATGTATAATAAGGACCACTTGTGATGGTGAGTACATTAGAGCCCGCTGAACTGGTAGAGAGCTCCGTCCATCCCAATGTATTCGGATCGTAAATATTGGCTTTTAATGATGCTTCAGGGCCAACAACAATGTCCGCAGCAGCATATGTGAATGTGGCATTCGGCCATGCATACGCGCCAAGTCCAGTAGTTGTATATGTCCAATATCTAGAAAGATATGAGGTGGCAGCACCCATAGCAGATTGAACACCGTCTGTCACCCGGAAACCAATTGTGCCTGCGAGTGAATTAGTAAATCCTGTTGATGAAATGGTAACAGGAGAATATTCATCTACGCCCAACGTATCACCAATTGGCCAAGTGAAAGGCACGCTGGCTGAAACAGGTGAGCTGATGTTGCGAATCAATGCACCAGTGCCATTGGTGACAATCATTTTCGATGAAGAGAATGATCCTCCGTTTACGTTACCCGTTGCAGAAATCGTCATGTTGAAATTGCCCAGATACACCAATCCGGAATTGGTAAAATTGAAATCGGTTAAACTAATCGCCTTATCCAATGTCAAGCTTCCGCTACCAGTCCAATTGATGGTATATGTGGCAGAAATATTCGCAAATGATGTAAATCCAGTGTTGACGTTCGTACCGGTAAATTCAAATGTTCCACCTGAAGAAAACGCAGGAGAAATAGTGAATCCGGAAATGGTTCCGGCAACACCTGTGCTGGAATTCATCTTCAATGTACCCGTAGCATTGAGAGTGAATTGGTCACTGGATAATCCAGAGATGATCTGGAAGTTTCCCGCATCGAGAACACCTGCAACATTGAGTGCGCTGGCACTTCCACTTCCAAGCGTCATATTGGTGAGAAGCTGAACGGTGCTTCCGCTAGCAACTGTGAAATTGCCGGAAGTCATCGCAGCACCGCTGTGACTAAAGGTTTGAGTTCCTGTGCCACTGAAAGTATAACCCGCAGTTGATGTTGTGCTGCCGGTAACTCCAAGTGTGCCAGTTCCTGATTTAGTAAAATTACCCTTGAGCGCAATCTGATTATTGCCAATACCAGTGCTGGCGCCAATGTTGATGGCGTTAGCTGTGGAGCTGGTTACCGACGTGTTGCCATTAACAGTAACTGTGGCCACACCGGTTGTACCAGCGGTCACTTCAAGTACAAGTTGTCCAGTGCCGCTAATGGTAAGATCATTCGTAGTAAACGCGCCATGTGCTGTTGTTGCACTTGTGCCAACAACTTCCATGACACCTGCGCTTAAGGTGGAGTTTCCTGTCACGTTGAGTGTACCTGTCACGCCATTCGTGGCAGATCCCGAGATGCGCAATGTACCCGTTCCGGATAATGCAAGGTTTCCGTCAACCGTCATGGTATTGGATGAGGCTCCGGCAGCTACACGGAAAGAACCACTACCGCTGTATGTAAAATCATTTGCAATTCCGAGGTTGAATCCAGACGTTACTTGCCAAATGGTTGAAGCACCTCCGACCACTTCGAGATTGTAATACTGTCTTCCTGCCGTAGCTGTGGTGAATGTGGTTAGTGAAAACGTTGCCGCCGCAGAAGACGAATATCTAACTGTACTTCCAGTAATCGTATGTGTACCAGAGCCTGGGGTGAATGTATTGTTGATATCAATAATACCGCTATTGGCCCATGTCCTATTGCCATTGCCACTATTGGTCAATGAGTAATAATAAAAAGCAGGTATAGATTGCGAACCAGCACTACTTAAGTTGAAAGTATTCGTTCCAACCGAAACTGAATAGTTCGAAGCTGTAGATGGATCAAATGTTCCAGCCACATCAATGGTGCCCGTTCCAAGTGTAATGGTTGCGCCACCGCGATTCTGACTTATCGTTAGGTTATTATAGTTCGTCGCCGTGATGGTTTGGGCACCGGAACCGAAATAATTGATCGTACTTCCAGTAACGGTCATGGGTGTGCCTGGGGTGTATGTACCACAAATTCCGATAGTACCGCTGGAAGCTAGAACACGCGCTCCACCAGTAAGGTTGAGGTTTCCATAATTGAATGCTGGAATGGTCTGACTTGTTGAACCGGCGATATGGATAGTACTTGCGCAATCCAACGTCGGTGCGGTGGTACTGGTGTAATTGAAGTTGCCAGTAACGGTCAGGCTAGATCCTGAGTTCATCACAAAGCTTCCACTGTTCTGAACTGTAAAGTTGGTTACTGTGCGTGTATCCGTCATCACCAAGGCAGTAGTATAGTTAGATGGATCAATCAAAACGTCGTCTGCTATACTTGGTGTACCATTAGGCGACCAGTTGGTTGTTGTACCCCAAGAGCTATCCGTAGCTCCTGTCCAGGTATAGCTCACATTCGGCGCAGCAAAACCATCATCCTTACCTACACCAACAGTATAACTGGTAACAGATGGAGAAAAGGTTGAACTATTCGTTACCACATATGGCCCTGTCCCGCTGCTGCTCGCGCCTACATCCGACCATGTTGTGCCGTTATGGAGGCCCATCTTCAGTGTTGTGCCCGCAGTAAAATTGGCATTTTCTTCACCGCCATTGTATTGAGCACTCAACGTGATGGTGCTGGTACCTGCTGTCGCTTCCGTGATTGCCCAATATCGATTGATCAACTTGGTGCCATCATTCGGCGAAGGTGAAGTAACAGCATCAATGACGCGAACGCCATATGTGTCACTAAGACCACCCGTATTATTGATGGTAATCGGATTGTAAGCGGTATTGCCAACAGGGAACAATACATTCGTAAACAATGTGCCCGCGAGTTGTTTCAACTGCCCGGTTCCTGTTGTTTTGAAATGTTTACTTGAACCAGCACCGCTGATAGCTCCGGTGAGAAGATCATTAGAACCAAGAATCAGGTGTCCGTTGGTAAGTGTTGTCGTAGACTGAACCGATGCGTTCGCATCCAAGGTGACATTCGAGGTGTTGTCAATAGTTAGGTTTCCACAGGTGTTTGCCGTTGGCGTCGTTGATCCAAAGAAGTTTCCGGTTCCTTGCGCACCAGAACCATTGAACGTGTAATTACCTGATGCGTGATATGTTCTGGTTGTCGTCTGTACACTACCACCAGTCGAACCAGTAGTGGATGTAGTGAAACCATATTGATGTGCTGTTTTAAATGTACTGCCTGAAGCTGATGCACAAGTACCACTTCCTGTTACAACATAGGTTTGGAAATCAAGTGTGCTACCCAATTTGGTGGTAAACACACCCGTTCCAGTTCCAAGGTTCAGGTCACTGAGTAACTGCACAGTATTGGTTGTTGCGCCCGTACCAGCATTCATGGTGATCACGCCTGAAAAAGTTCCGGAAGTTTGATTCACGGTTTGTGTTCCACTCGCTTTGCTAAAGTTAAACGTAGAGGTGCCTGACGTTCTAGAAATAGAGCCACTACTCATCACCAGATTATTCGTCAAATTCACCGTACCTGTTCCTAATGTAGAGATATTCAAAGTACCACCATTTACAGTGAGCACGCCATTCGCATTGAAAATCCCAACTGAACTTGCACTGGTGTTAGCCACATTCATAGTGCCCGATGTCAAAGTTGCTGTACCAGCAACAGTAAGGGTGCCATTGGGGGTAGCATTGGATGCCTGAGACATATGTATCTGTCCACTGCCGTTCAACAAGAATGTGCCATTACATGTAAGCAAACCAGATTTGGATGATGACGCCGCAATAACCAATGCGGTTCCTGAACTTGAAGTGATTGAGGTGTTGCCCGTCACTGTCATTGTTGAGGTACCTGCACCAGATGATGCTGAGTTCGCAAGAGTAAGGGTGCCGGTGCCGGAAATATTGAGATTACCAGCAACATTGATGGTCGGTGTAATGGTTCCAGTGGTTGCAACCAGAAGTCCACCTGAAATATTGAGGTCTCGACCAATCGAAAGGGTAAGGCTACCCGTTGAGGCAACAAGACCCAAGTTGAAAGAGTTGGTGTTGAGAATATTCAAATCGCGACCCACGCTGGTGAGGGCTCCGCCAAGATTTCGTGCTGCGGACTGAGAGCAATTCCATGTAAAATCGGAAAACGACTGACCCAGACCTGCTGGCTCCGTCGTAGTGGTTCCGGTAACCAAACAATTCGATCCCGCATTCCAGGTACAAGTAGCAATAGTGCCGGCATTCATATTGTGATCATAAGTACCAGTGCTTGAAACCGTCATAGTTCCAGTGTTGGTAATGGTACCGCCTGAGTTGCGGAAGGTGCCATTCACTGTGCCCAAAGCGCCAGAAACAAGAGTAAATGTCCCTGCTGTTTGAGTGTAAAGACCACCGCTCGCTGCAACGGTAAAGCTACTCTGGCCGCTCGTTCCAATGTTAATATTGACACCGCATGTAACGTTTCCTGTGGTGTTAGTCACGAAAAGATATGGGAAGAAATTTGTAGTGCCGGTGCCGTTCAGTGTTCCCGCCAATGTTTGAGTACCAGTACCATTGCAGAATACAGCTCGTGAATTATGGGTAAATGTTCCGCTATTGGTAAAGTTTCCACCCACATATAAATCACCACCTGAAGCTGAAGAAAGCGTCAATCCAGAGCTGGCGGCAATAAGTACATTTCCTCGTGCCGCTCTGTATTGCGCGGATGAAGCAAAACTCAATGTAGTATTGACTCCGTTTCCAATGGTCACGTTGGCCGGAACCCCGGTTCCACTTGTGGCATTAGTCGTCCATTCGACACCAGCATTATAGGTGCTTCCGGAATTGTATATCAAAGTGGATGCACTGCCATAGGTTGGTGGATTCGTATTCACAAAACCATTGGCATTGACCTGAAGATTGCCGTTGATATTGGTAGCACTGCTGGTGAAATCCACACCACCAGCGATTTGTACAGTAGAGTTTGTGCCGAACGTTCTGGCAGTATTGGAACCACTCACCAAACCAGCACCCAAAAACGCCACTTTACCGGCTGTAGAAGTTCCATCGATAGATGTTGCTGATGTATTATTCATCACGATTTGTCCAGCTGTTCCGCCAATACCGCGGCCACCGACATTCAACGTGTTGGTGCCAAGGGCAACAGTAGAAGTGTTGCTCATGGTCAATGATCCCGAGAATGAAGCATTCGCAACCGAAACCGTTCCCACAGCGGCATTGCTTATGGTGATATCGCCATAATCATCAGCAATATTTCCACTGGAAGTCAGCGTGAGGTCACTGATAGCAGTTCCACCGCCATTGGCTGTCGATGTATTCTGAGTGCGGTAAGTTGTTGGGTTCACGCCCGCTTTGTAAATCGGAAAGCTTCCAAAGAAACCTGTGATGGTCGGTGTTGACGAAGCGGACAAGTTTGTACCAGGCACGTTGGAGTATAAACCTCCACCATAGCCCATCCACAAAGTCATGTAGACAGAGGCTGGGTTTCCAAGATCGCTCAAAGCAATTCGCACCTCCCGCGCCGTAGAGCTGGTGAAAACTGTAGGGGTCACGCCGGTGCTCGCCCAGCTGCCATTAAAGCGGTTGAGTGGATCAGTATAACTCTGTTCTGTGTATGAAGTATAATCGGCATTGAACGGTAGTGTCGGCGTAACACTGTTGTAGTTGCGTCCAGCAGTTGTACCATTCCCCGAGGTCAATGTGCTGCGAGGATCAGTATCCATATACACTGCAAGATTGTCGCTGGCGCCGAATGTACCAGAAGTACGGAAAGCACCTATGTACAAATAAGTTTGGTCGAAGGTGATATAGTAATCCGTGTTGTTAGCGGCGGCCGTGAATTTTTCACCGGTAAAGAAATCGGATGCCGAACCAGTGAATGTTACAGTGTGGTTGCTACCAGCGCCCGCATTCGCAACAACGCTCAAGTCATCAATGGCAAGACCATGACTATTGGTTCCGGATTTGGTCCAACGCAACATGATTTCTGAGCCCGCTGGGATAGTAACAGGTATGTTCGATGATTTTGCGGTTCTATTCGCCGCCAAATTTCCATCCAAAGCAGCAGCTGCTCCGGTATTAGGGGACACAAAGTCCAAGGCCGTTACGGCAGTCCATGATCCGGCAGAAAGCGAAGTAATGGCAGACGCACTTACCTGATAATCGAACACCAGTGTTTGAGCTGCTGTATTCTGTCTCCATTGTTCACCAGTGAATGACACATCAATACTTGCAATCGTAGAACTCGAAGTATTCTTCAATCGGATGGCAAATTGGTGGGTTGTGGCTGTGGAAATCGCACCAAGGGCGCGATCCGTAGCGCTCGCACTACCGAAGTTATAAACGTTGTTGGAATTGGTGGTTCCTGTATTGACATTCAAAGTTGTAGTTGTGGAATACCAACCAACCAACGGCGTTGTATTGTCCGTCCACGTTACACTTCCAGTTGAACTCAACCCATTAAAGTTCTGAGTTGTTGTTGAGGGAACGGTAGAGATATTGACTTGCGCAAACGAATTCAGATTGAAGCAAAGAACCGTTACACATAACGCCAAAAACTTTACCTTTTGTGAGAGAACATCAGACCCAGCGCGACCTGCACCAGAAATTAATTTGGAAAAAGTCTTCATGTATGAAGTTTGAGATAGTTAATGCAGACGTGTAGTGACGTCCGAAATTTGTATTAGGCTAATAAAATTGAGCAAACAAATTTAGCGCGGCACCTCATTCACACCAAGAAGAAAGTGTAAACTTTACACGCATTTGACTTTGTGTAAATTGAGATTAAAAACCCACTAATGATGGGGGTTCTAATAGCCTAAAACAGAACGAACTCTCGTCAATGTGGCTGTCGCAACCGACCTTGCCTTTTCTGCTCCTATGCACAACTGATGATCCAACTCTGCTCTGTCATTCATGAAGTGCATATAAGCCTCACGTTCTTTGGAATATACCCCAAGTAAGGCCTCCAAAAGATCCTTCTTAGCGTGTCCCCATCCATAACCACCGGCCTCTAACTTGCGTTTCATTTCTTCGGCATCGCTGGTAGGAACAACAAGTTTATACAACTGATAAACCACACTTCCTTCCGCATCTTTTGGATCTTCCAATGCCGTTGCATCGGTAGTTATGCGCTTATTGATGAGGTCTTTCAGCTCTTTCTCTGGCAAAAAAATATTGATGAAATTTCCATAACTCTTGCTCATCTTTTGTCCATCCAATCCGGGAACATACATGGTTTCTTTGTTCACTTTAGATTCAGGAACTACCAATACATCACCCATTTTACGATTAAACGTTTCTGCAATGTCTCTTGTAATTTCAAGGTGTTGCAATTGATCCTTTCCCACCGGCACCACATGGGCATCGTACAATAGAATGTCTGCGGCCATCAATACGGGATAGGTAAATAGTCCGGCGTTCACATCGCTCAGGCGATCACTTTTATCTTTAAAGCTATGCGCATTGGCAAGCATAGGATATGGGGTAAAACAGGAAAGATACCAGGTGAGTTCCGCCACCTCTGGCACATCGCTTTGGCGATAAAAAGTAGTTCTCCCGGTATCCAAACCAAAGGCCAGCCATGTAGCAGCAACAGAATAGGTATAGTCGCGCAGCATCGCCGCATCCTTAATCTGAGTAAGGGTGTGGAGATTCGCGATGAACAAAAAAGAATCATTGGCTGGATCCATACTTGCTTCGATAGCAGGCTTGATCGCACCAAGAATATTTCCCAAATGTGGAGTTCCCGTGCTTTGAATACCTGTTAGAATTCTTGACATAAAAAAGATGATTGAAGTGGCGAATTTAGTTGACCACACTATCCCAAAATGATGCGAGCAGAGAGATTCTCAACACATTTAAGGACAACACCCTCAAGGTCGCAATAACCCCAGAGCGCTGTCGGTTGTGAAACAGTAGTGATGGATTTCAAAATCACATTGGATAAATAGGCTGTAGTTCTCGCTGCAAGGACAAGATTGCAGCACATGCAGAAATACTGAAATGAGAAAGGATAAAAATGAAGAGCACAAAAGACGATGACCAGATGAACGACCGTATGTTTTGTTATTCTTGAATAAGCGAAGTTGGAAATAATTGCCCTCGAAAAACAATTGCAATTAGTGTTTATGTGTATTCATTTTTCCATCTTCCGATCAAACTCGATCATAAATGACATGATCGCTTATCTCTTATATTCGCCAACCAATCACTACCTAAAATGACAAAACCCTTAATCCTGATTGCCTTGGCCACCACTACACTTGCGTCTTGTCAATCAAATCAACAACAAATAAGCAACAAAGTTTTACCACCGCCTCCTATGGCTAAAAAAATTCCTTACAACCTCACCGAACACGGTGACACCCGCGTAGACAATTACTACTGGATGCGTCTTTCCGATGAACAGAAAAATGCGGCTGCGGAATCGCGCGATCAGCAAACGAAAGATGTGCTCGATTATCTCAATGCGGAAAACGATTACACCAAAAAAGTATTAGCGCATACAGAAGAGTTCCAGAAAAAACTCTTCGAAGAAATGAAAGGACGCATCAAAGAAGATGATCAAAGCGTTCCTGTAAAAGACAATGGCTATTGGTACTATACGAAATACGTTGCCGGTAAAGACTACGCCATCAATTGTCGCAAGAAGGATTCTATGGATAATCCGCAGGAAGAAATCCTCATCGATGGCCCAGCCATGGCGGCAGGTCACGACTACTGGGCACTCGGTGGAATTGATATCTCAGACGACAATCAATTGATGTGCTACAGCGAAGACGTTGTGAGCAGAAGGATCTACAATGCTTCATTCAAGAATCTTTCCTCCGGTCAAATATTGTCCGACAAACTCGAAGGTCTGGCTGGCAGCCCGGTTTGGGCCGCCGACAATAAAACTGTTTTTTATGTAAAGAAAGATCCAACAACACTGCGTGAATTCCAGATTTGGAGACACACATTAGGAACTGTACAAGATAAAGATGTGCTGGTATTTCAAGAAGACAATGAAGAATTCCATTGTTTTGTTTCAAGAACAAAAAGCAAAAAATACCTGGTGATTGGTTCGCACCAAACACTAAGCAATGAATACCGTGTGTTGGATGCATCAAATCCGAACGGCGAATTCCGAGTGATTCAACCACGCGAGCGCGACCTAGAATACAGCATAGATCACTATGGCGACAAGTTTTACATCACAACAAACTATCAGGCAAAAAATTTCCGACTGATGGAGTGTGATGAAAATTCAACCACAAAAGAAAATTGGAAAGAAGTCATTCCTCACCGTGAAGATGTGCTGTTGGAAGGAATTGAAATCTTCAAAGATTTTTTGGTTGTTGATGAAAGAAAAAATGGTCTCACGCAATTGCGCATCATCAAATGGAGCGACCGAAGTGAACACTATATGGAATTCCAGGATCCAGCTTATGCTGCGGGCGTTGGCGCAAATCCTGATTTCAATACTGATATCCTTCGTTATGGTTATAGCAGTATGACAACTCCTGCAAGTACGTACGATTATAACATGAATACTCATGAGCGTACTTTGATGAAACAACAAGAAGTTGTTGGTGGTCATAATCCACAGGATTATCAAAGCGAGCGTTTATATGCGACAGCCAAAGACGGCACCAAGGTTCCTGTGTCATTGGTATATAAAAAAGGAACCAAACTGGATGGCAATGCACCATTGCTGCTTTATGCTTATGGCTCTTATGGTGCAACCATGGATGCGGGCTTTTCTTCTACACGCCTATCGCTGCTCGACCGCGGTTTCGTTTATGCCATAGCACACATCCGTGGCGGTCAGGAAATGGGCAGACATTGGTATGAAGATGGAAAACTACTCAAGAAGAAAAATACTTTCACAGACTTCATTGACTGCGCCGATTACCTCGTTGCTCAAAAATATACCAGCAAAGAAAAACTCTTTGCCATGGGTGGCAGCGCAGGTGGTTTGTTGATGGGTGCCGTAACGAACATGCGACCAGACTTATGGCGAGGTGTTGTGAGTGCAGTTCCATTTGTGGACGTGGTGACAACAATGTTGGATGAAACGATTCCGCTTACCACTTTTGAATTCGATGAGTGGGGCAATCCTAAAAACAAGGAGTACTATGACTACATGAAATCATATTCACCTTACGACAATATTGAAGCGAAAAACTATCCTAACATCCTGGTGACGTCCGGGTATTGGGATAGTCAGGTCCAATATTGGGAGCCAGCAAAATATGTCGCCAAACTTCGTGAGATGAAGACCGATCAAAACTTGTTGTTGTTCTGGTGCAACATGGACGCTGGTCACGGAGGAAAAAGCGGCAGATTCGAAGCACTCAAGGAAGTAGCACTTGAATATGTATTCATGTTTGATCTTCTCGGAATTAAAGAATAACACATTGACGACATCTAACAAAACAGCGGGAGAATTACCCGCTGTTTTTTTATCTCCGTAACTTTGCTTTCGAGACCATGACAAATAATGACATCATGAAAAAGCTTCGGGTTGCGCTTAAATTGCGCGACACCGAAATCGTTCACATTCTTAAACTCGCGGATTTCGACATCACCGAATCCGAACTGGGTGCCATTTTTCGAAATGAAGACCACCCAAAGTTCAAACCCTGTGGTGATCAATTGTTGCGAAATTTTTTGAATGGACTCATCATCCATATGCGTGGACCAATGCCCGAAAAACCGGCAAAGGCGACATCAGACAAACCCAAAGCTCCTGCACAAAAACCACCATTGAAAGCACCCAGCAGTCAATCTGAACGAAGGCACAGATAGGAATAATTAATCTGTAAGCATTCCCATCAGGATCATGAGATCATCGGTTCCAACAACTCCACTATTATTCAAATCTGCAGAGCAGTTACCCAGGCAGCCAAACTGATCAATGATATACTGCAAATCGGTTTCATCTACATGACAATCGTTGTTAAAGTTCGCCGGAGAATCCAAGCTGGAGTAAACCACAACGTTAGCAGTAGCCACTCCTGAACAGCCTGGCGAAGATTCATAATCGTATTGTAGTGTATAATTTCCCTCACCGACCAACGCCGCATCAAACACTCCATCGCTCACACCCATGCCAGAATATTGTCCTCCAGATGGCGTGCCTCCAGTGAGAATAACTACATCGCCAATACAAAATTCTGAATCTTGCAATGACCATGTCACAACAGGCGGAGCAGCCAGAGTAACATTCATGCTTACCCAATCAGAAAGCCCGCATTCATTACCTGTACGCACATAAACAATACCGTTTTGTTGCGCTGCAAGTATGGTCATACTATCGCTGTTTTCATTAAATGCGCCCACGGTTACTGACCAGTCGTACGAAGTTGCATATGGGTCTTCCTGCAATGTATATGTTACAGAATTACCCGAACAAACCGTGAATGGTCCTACGATAACGGGAGTTTCAACAAGAGGTGTTACCGTTACATCATAGCTGGTTGTGGATTGAAATCCACATGCGTTGGTAATGGTAACACTCACCAATCCAGATTGATCACTTGCAATGGGTTGTATGAGCTGAGCGTTGGTCGCGCCCGTCCATCCATCAGGAAGTGTCCACTCATAGCTTGTAGCGCCTTCGACATAACCAACACTCAATATCCCAATGTGGTTTTCACACCATTCATCATCGCCAATAATATTCCCCGCTTGAAATGCGCCGCATCCCAATTCCGTTCGGAAAATTTGACCAGCATATCCGCCGCCATAACAGTAGTTTTCTGTGAACTGTGCACTTACCAAGGCGATACCACCCATCATAACCAAATCCCAAACCTCGCCTCCGTCAGTGGATCTATACAGATCACCGTAGCTGTCCACCAAATAGCCCGTTGTTGGCGTGTAAAAATGTATGGCAACAACGTAATCAGCTCCTCCCGCAAAATGTTGTGACCAACTATTCCCGCCATCTGTCGTGTGCCAAACGAAACCTGCGGATCCCACCCATCCTTCATCTTCTGAAATGAAGTGAAGACATCCCTTGCTGCCTCCCATTCCTGGTGTATTGACCCAAGTGACACCGCCGTCCGTTGTTTTGAAAAATGTTGTCGCCATACCTGAGTGGACCGTGTAACCCACGTTGGCATTGACAAATTGCATGGCAGTACCCGGCTGGTTAGTTCCACATGAAAAACTATTTCCTCCATTGGTTGTAAGACAAATACCCGTGTTACCAAGTGTAGTGCCCACACATCCGATTTGCTCTGATGTAAACCACATGCATTGCGGTGATGCAGACGGAAAAGGAGTCGTATATGTCCAATTAGCGCCACCGTTGGTAGTCTTTCCCAAACCACTCGCACCCGCGACATAACCCGTGGTGCTCGTTGGAAAATGAACGGCATACCATCCACCCCCCGAACCTTGCTGTCTGATATTCCAGGTTTGTCCTCCGTCGGTCGTTTGTACAATACCTGTTTGATTATTGCCTTCACCAAGAACACCCACCGAACCAACCGCAGTGCCAACAAGATCACTTTGAAACCATAGTGCATTGAATTTTGAGTTGGTCACGGCGTTTTTTACGACTGTCCATGTCGATCCATTGTTGGTGCTCTTGCTGATTTGGCGATCGCCCATGATGAAAGCAGAAGTGCTTGAAACATAATCACCGCACAACAGATCGTTATTTCCAAGTGTGCCAGTAGTGTTCCATGTTGTACCCCCGTTTGATGTTGTGTAATAAATGCCGAAACCTCCAACCGCCCAACCCACCGCCGCTGACCTGAAGTGGATATAATTCAATGTGTTGCTTCCGCCGGAAACCTGTTGTGTCCAGGATGCTCCACCATTGGTTGTCTTCAATATTGTTCCGTTGCTTCCACAAACGAATCCGATTTGTTCGTCTACAAACGACACGGACTGAAAAGACGCTGTGCTTCCCGATATCAGTGGGGTCCAGTTCATACCTTGATCAATTGTTTTGAGAATAGTACCATTCCACCCAACAACGTAGCCGGTAGTGTCATTCGTAAATGCAATGCCCCACAACCTACTTGTGGTACCTGTTGGCATTACTTGCCAACTATCGCCACCATTTTCAGTGCGCAACAACGACCCATTAAAACCACATGCAAAGCCCAGTTGAGCATTGATAAAATGCAATTGATAAAGCCACTCTGATGTTGGCGGATTCAAATCTGCCCAAGAGTTGCCACCATCGCTGGACCGAAACAAACCTCCATTGCTACCACAAATGAATATCGTATCTTCAGTGACGTATTCCACATCATATAAATTGCCGTTAACTGCCGGTGCCCACACACCATCCCAACTCAGGCCGCCATCGTTGGTTCGCAAAATATTACCCGAGGTCATTTGAACAATATAACCTCTTTGCTCATCAAGAAAGGAGCATCCTTGAACATCAGAGCTTGTGGTAAGTGGCGTCAGCAGTTGCCACTCTTGAGCGCTGACATGTTGTGTCAGCAAGAGAAGTAAAAAATAGAAACCAGTACGAATCATATCTTGCAAATTTCGTGTGTAATTACAGCCTTGGCGTTATTAAGTTCAATGATTGTAGTTGTTGAATCGCCAATGGTCATGGATAAGTCGGATCGGTCTGCACAAAAAGAGGCGCACGATTGGTGCGCCTCTCCTTCTTATTTCAAACAGATTATTGCTTGCTAAAAGTCGTTCTGAATGTTTCGCCATTTTTTTGAATGGCCACGACATACATTCCGCGGCTCAGTTCACTTACATCATAAGTAAGCAAATTGAGTTTTCCGCTCTGTACAAGTTTACCTGTCATGTCATAAATAACAACATCCGAATTGTTCAATCCAAGTTCTGAATCGATGCGGATATGGTCATTTGCAGGATTAGGATAAACCACAAACCCCGTCTTTGCAGACTCCTCAACCTTAGAAGGAGAAGAGCCTTCAACAATAGTAAGAGCGGTGTTGATCTCAGGATTGTAAATCACATCTTCAATGCCTGAAGGCCAACATACACGAATAACTTCAATTTCTGTGTCTGTGCCCAAACCAAAATGAGCGTTCAAACTTTGCATGGGACTGAAAGCTTCAGCGCTGCGTACGTCGCGGATTTGATTTCCCAAAGCGCTTGTCACAGTGATTCGCGCACCAATACCGTTCTTGTTACTTTCCGTACCAACAGTGTTGATGGTAATGTAATTGTTACCTTCCAAATTATTGATGTATGCAGTTGAACCACTGATGAAGTCCAGATAACCATCATTATTCAAATCACCACATGGACCCAAATAAAAAGGACAAATGCTTGGTGAAAAAGTCATGTCTCCATTGTTGATCATAAACATGCTGCCGGCACCGAGCACATCAACCCAACCATCGTTATTGAAATCTCCAGGCATGTTTTCAATATTTACACCGTCCTGAGCATCAAAACCAGAACCTTCAGTGATGTTGGTGAAAGTACCGTCACCATTATTCTCATAAAGCTTATGACCGCCACTGCCCATTGAACTCGCGCCAATAAACACGTCCATATCGCCGTCGTTATCATAATCAGCCCATGCAGAAGACCAAGATTGAGTTGGGTCAGCAATTCCAGCTTCGGCGCCAACACTGGTAAACGTACCGTCTCCATTGTTTCTGTGCAATTGATCGATATTGTCACTTCCACATTTTGCAATAAACATATCCATGTCACAGTCGTTGTCATAATCAATCCAAACAGATCCATAATTACCGCCCCATTCTCCAAGGCCGCCTTGATTATGTGTCATAGTACCATCACCATTGTTGATGTAAAACACGTTGGCATCAATATCATGACAGACAAAACCATCCAGTAATCCATCGTTGTTGATGTCAACCATATTCGTGCGTTGACTGAAAATGTAATTATCGTCATGGGTTTCATGATAACCAGTGCCATCCTCATTCGCCCAGATAAAGCTTGCTCCACCGCCACCACCATAAAGCAAGTCATTGTATCCATTGTTGTCCAAATCGCCCGCAGCGATGCTCCAAGATGGAGTGTTCATTACTGGACCAGCGTTGTATGTCTGATTCAAAAAAGTGCCGTCTTCCTGTTGGTAGAAAATGGTCAATTGATCTCCGCTTGTGCTCACAACATCATCGAGAAAATCTCCATTCATGTCGACTATACATTCTGATCCGGTTAATCCTGTGATGGGCGTCGTAACGAATGTGATCACATTTCCCACCGGAGCTTGCGGCTCAACTTCAGAAATATCAAACATCAATGGTGTTGCAACAGCTGCGCCACCCCAGTAATCATCGAAAACAATAAAGTAAACCTCGCCGGCCTCTGCTGTAATTGTTACAGTAGAGAGATAGCCCGCTCCGCTATCATCATCAAATCCAACACAGGTCAATGAGCCGCATTCACCAGAATAAACACCAATACGTGTGTCCAGACCCACATTCATTTCTAAGTCTGATGTGATCACATATCCAGTGTCTTCAGGCGCAATAAAATAATACCATGTGAAATGTTCGTCTCCATTCAGAAACATACAATTCGTAGGAGCCGGGCCGTTCATGGCTACCATTTCAATGCCGTTGTTGAGTCCAGAGTAGGCCTGCACAGCGGTTTCGCAACTTTGTTGCGCCCTCATCATCACACTGGTGATGACGAGTAAAACAAGAGTAATTGTTGATTTCATATCGGTTGGGATTTGTTGGTTTTTTAATTAGGACATCCTGGTGATAATGAGTTGATGTATTCTTCTAAAAGTTGAACGCCTTCATCATGAATAAGCGATCTTCCGAAGAGTGGCATCCGATATTGTTGGTCTGTAGTATTCAATCTGTAATACATCACTGAACGATCCTTATTTCCACGTGAAATGACGTGTGTGAGCGTTTCATTGATGTACTCCTGTGGTGCAATACAAACGCCAAGGTTGGATTCATCGGCTGTCTGACTAAATCCTAAACGAAGTGGTCGATAATAACAATGACCATCATCGCTATGGCAATGCGAACAATTCGCATCAAGGTATGATCTCAGACGAAGATCAACAGAAAGACTTTCATCGGTCCAGTCAGCAACACTGACAATGCTCTCAGGCAAACTATTTTCTAAATAACCTACCTCAATCCATTTCTGCAATTGATTCATTGAACCATCAGAAAATGGATAATCAAAATTGAGGTTTTGTGGTTTGACACCCGTCGGACTATTCACCTGATTCGCTTTATGACAAGTGTGACATTCTGCTTCAGCCGGAATTCTGAAATTCACATCTCGAGTATTCCCATTATCATCAATCCACGTGATGGGAACATATGCACCATTCAAAGAATAGTAGGCCTCTGTTTGTTCCGGATTCCATAAATAGTCCGCAAACAGCCACTCGCCATTCTTCTTATAAATGATTCTCGTTTCAAGAATCCTTCTCACGTCATCAGGTTGAACATGATCATAAAAGAAATTTTTGATCAGCACAGTACCATCAGGAAAATCAAAAACAGTGTGGTCCGATTGATAGCTCGCGCTCACTCCTTCAGGCATCCAAACAAAACGACTCTTATGGGCGTAATCGCTGAACAAAGGCGTCACAGGCTGATAAGGAAGTACACGTTCATTGGGTATAAGCTGCTTCATCTCACCAGTATAAAAACGATAATCACTGAGTTTCTCAAAAGGAAATTCCGAAGCCACAACATTTACCCCAGTGTATTCAACAATGGGCGGGTCCTTCTCTTCAACGGGCTCTTCATCTTTCTTACAGGACACAAATACCGAGACGCCGATAACGGTCGCGAGCAAGAGTAACACGCGGGTCAGTGCTGAAGTGGTCATCAATGGTTTCAAAATCTTAATCCAAACATAGTGACGATCGCCCGTGTTTAAACGTTGTCCGGAATCAGAATTCAGTTAAAATAAAAAACCCACCGTTGGTGGGTTCTTTGGTTTAGTGACATGAGGCGCTATTCCGCATACGTGATTTTCCCCTTTGACTTGAACACTATGGACTCGTTAGCCATGTGTTGCCCGACTCTGTTACTTAGCGGGGAATTGTACTTGCTGTCCTTCATGGTATGTAATGTAAAAGGTTTCTATGGGATCAATTGAACAGGACAAATGTTCAATGAGTGCATGATATTGGCCAACCCAATTTTGGCCAACCGGGGACATGTTAATTTTCATTCCGGATCACGGGGTGTCTATAAATACCTTTATTTATCAATGATTTATGGGGAATATGATCGCCCACGAACCGTGTATTGGGGACGTAAAAACCGGTCTTCGATAGGGCGAAAAAGGTGGGAAATTCACATGTCGGTATCGACGTCTTCCCGCACTCGCTCCAATAGAACTTCGTAGTATGGGCGCTTCACAATTTTGCTCAGCAACCAACAGAAAAAAGTAATAGCCTGTATATCCTCTTTGTAGCCGGGCCAGCCCAGTTGTGCCTCGCGCACCTGTGACCGAAAGTTGCCATTCGATACGCCTGTAGAGTCTTTGATCAACACCGCAACAAATTCAAGAAAAATTTTAGCCCTGGTATAAACAGGATGATTCAAAAAGGTGCTGTAATAGGCTTTCATTCGTTGAAGCATCTTCACAGAAATATCCTCATTGGACAATTCATAATGCACAATCAACTCAATCATTTCCTTTTTAAAACGCCACTCCTTACCCATGCGTTCTTCCAACCATTTATCATCGTATCCCAAATCACGCAACATCCTAATGGCCTTTCGAAAATCTTCTGCTTGAAAAAAATATACCGCAAGATTCAACTTCATATTGAGCACTTCGCGAATCTCGGCGATTCGGTTTCGTGCCTTTAAAGCGTTCTGCATGATTTTAACTGCACTCGGATTGTCGCCGGAATAACTCGCGACTGCAGCTTTCAGAGAAATATATCGGGCAAAAACCGATGATCGCATGATCGTGTGGTCTGGAACTTTTGTCTCCAATAATTCGAGCCACATTTTCGCTTCAGCAAACTTTCTGTTCCGATACGATGCGTGTGCTATCATAAACAGAAATCCGGTTTCATATTCTTTATCACCTTCCGTAAAAAGCTTGGCATTGCTAAGTCTCCAATAAATCCTCTTCGCAAATCGCTCAAACGCGATATAATCTTTTCCAGAAATGATGGCGCTTCGAAACATGGCGACATACTCCAACATGTATGATGGATCATTCGCCTCTTCTGAAGAAAGTTTGAAGTTTCTCTTGACAGTGCGCAACACTTCTTCCACATCCAACAAATCACCAGCTCTTCTTGATTTACGCACTGATTGTCTCAATCGAGCATGAGCCTGCATGAGTCGCTTCATTGCGGCGTATTTATGACCATTCATTTCCGCTCTTTCCAGAATAGGTTCTATGTCCAGATTCAATTCATCCGCACATGCAATGAAGTTGGGATAAACAACCTCGAGTATCTCATACTTCCTGTGTTTTTGTGCGACAATTTCTGCTTTGCGTAAAAACTCAATAGCCACTTCAGGAACATTCTTTTCAATAAGATGATGGCAAAGACTAATCATGGCTAAAGCATTGCTCCCTTTGTTTCCATCCACTTCCAATCGGCGCAGCACCAGGTATTCCGTGATTCTTCCTAATAATCGGGTGCGTAATTTTTTATAGCTTTCAATGGATTTGGTCTCATGCATCCGTTCGCGGAGTTCTGCGTAATTGAGCGCTTCTTCTCCAGTCATGAGATCAAACAATTTCATTTCCATTTTTGGATTTCCTTGTCGTGAAATCCAAAGTCGAAATTGTCTTTGTTCGTCATTATTAAATGTGGCGACGGTTGGTGCTAAGATGTCCATCCGGGTTTCGTTTGCCCGAAAAATAATGGTATTCTCACTTTGGATATCTGAAATAAAAAAGGCGGCACATGCCGCCTTTCATAAATCTTTGATGTAGGTATTATGAATTCAACTTCAATACAGCGAGAAATGCTTCTTGTGGTACTTCAACGCTTCCGACCTGACGCATTCTTTTCTTACCTTCCTTTTGCTTCTCCAAAAGTTTTCGTTTTCTGGAAATATCACCACCATAACACTTGGCGGTCACATCCTTTCTCAAAGCACTGATGGTTTCACGCGCAATGATTTTTGCGCCTATACCAGCCTGAAGAGCAATTTCAAATTGTTGTCTTGGGATAAGCTCCTTCAGCTTAATGCATATTCTCTTTCCAAGATCAAATGCGTGATCTCTGTGAATCAATGCTGAAAGCGCATCCACCTGATCACCATTCAACAAAATATCCATTTTCACGAGATCGCTTTGCTTCAATCCAATAGGATGATAATCGAAAGACGCATATCCTCTGGAAATGGTTTTTAATCGGTCGTAAAAGTCGAACACAATTTCTGCCAACGGCATCTCAAATGTCAATTCAACGCGATCCGCAGTGAGGTAATGTTGATTTTGCAACATGCCCCTTTTCTCAATGCAGAGTTTCATCACCGCACCAGTGTATTCAGTTTTAGTAATGATCTGTGCCTTGATGTATGGCTCTTCTACAAAATCAAGTTTATTCGAATCCGGCAACTCACTTGGGTTGTGAATTTCGATGACTTCGCCCTTCGTTGTGTGAGCGATATAAGAAACGTTGGGTACGGTTGTAATTACCGTCATATTAAACTCTCTCTCCAGACGCTCTTGGATGATCTCCATATGTAGCATTCCAAGAAAACCACATCTGAATCCGAAACCCAAAGCAGCACTGCTTTCCGGCTCAAACACCAATGATGCGTCATTGAGTTGAAGCTTTTCCATAGACGCTCTTAGGTCTTCATAGTCGTCAGTATCCACAGGATAAACACCGGCAAACACCATAGGCTTCACTTCTTCAAAACCTTTAATGCTTTCGCTGCAAGGATTGTTCACGTGGGTTATGGTATCACCCACTTTGACTTCACTTGCGGTTTTAATGCCACTGATAATATAACCAATGTCTCCAGCCTTCACTTCTGAGCGAGCCTGCAACTCTAATCCCATTACACCCACCTCATCGGCTTCATAAGAAGTGTCGGTGGCCATGAATTTTACTTTATCTCCTTTTTTGATGGTACCGTTCAATATCCGGTAGTAAGCAATAATTCCTCTGAATGAATTAAAAACAGAGTCGAAAATCATCGCTTGTAACGGCGCGTTTTCATCACCCTTCGGTGCAGGAATTCTATCGCAAATGGCTGCAAGTATTTCATCTACACCTAAGCCGGTTTTTCCACTGGCATGGATGATATCCTCTCTTTCACAACCAATCAGATCAACGATCTGATCTTTCACCACTTCGGGCTCTGCGTTAGGCAGATCCAGTTTATTCAAAATAGGAATGATGTGCAAATCATGCTCAAGAGCGAGATACAAATTCGATATGGTTTGTGCCTGAATGCCCTGTGTGGAGTCAACGATCAGTAAAGCTCCTTCACAAGCGGCTATAGATCTTGACACCTCGTATGAGAAGTCAACGTGACCTGGCGTGTCGATCAGATTTAAAACAAATTTTTCGCCTCGGTACGCATAGTTCATTTGAATGGCGTGCGCCTTAATCGTAATGCCCTTCTCCCGTTCCAGATCCATGTCGTCCAATGTCTGGGCCACGAGCTTACGTTCGTCCACAGTTTTAGTCACCTGCAAAAGCCTATCGGCTAAGGTGCTTTTTCCATGGTCAATGTGGGCGATAATACAAAAATTCCGGATATTCTTCTGGCTCATGTCTTTTCAAAACGGAGCGCGAAAGTACGGCTATCTGTGCGGTTTTCAGCCTGATATTAAAATAATCTGCATTCCAAAGGTGTAGGGTAATTTTGCTGTATTCGGTAAAATAGCTGGTTGGTGCGCCGTAAATTTGCACCCCTGCAGATTAATCATCATGAAGAAACTATTTTTTCTAGTTGCCCTATTGTCTCCATTTATGGGCTTAACCCAAGACCACACAACGTTTTATTGTGGTCAGCTTTCAGCCCAAAGAAGATTGTTTCATCACCATGCTGGTGCTGAAGGAGAATGTCGAATGAACCAAGAGATTCTCGAAGAATACACCAGACTCTACACCGAGAATGAAGAAAATCAACGTGGTGGTGGCCAGCAGATCTATATCATTCCTGTTGTATTCCACATCATCCATCAGGGAGGTGCAGAAAATATTGTTGACAGCCAGGTCTTTGAAGCAATCGATATCCTGAACAGAGACTATAGAAAATTGAATTCCGACACAGCGTTGATTGTAGATGCATTTCAGGATATTGCGGCTGATTGCGGCATTGAGTTTCGATTGGCCACACTTGACCCCAATGGAGAATGCACTTCTGGAATCAATAGAATTTCTAGCGATCTCACCTTCACTGGTGATGACCCAGCCATGAAAGAGTTGAGTTATTGGCCACGCAACAGCTACCTCAATATTTGGGTGTGTGCTACCATTTCCGATGGGGTGGCAGGATTCTCCAATCTCCCTGGCAATGTGGCTTCTAACTGGGCAGCAAGTGAAGACGGTATCGTGATCCGCAGCGACTATGTTGGTTCTTCCGGAACAAGTAGCACGCTACGCTCAAGGTCTCTGACCCATGAAGTTGGTCACTGGTTGAATCTCTATCATCCATGGGGCGGTTCGAATGAGCCGGGTCTGGCAGACAATTGTGATATGACCGATTATGTCGATGATACTCCTCAAACCATTGGCTGGACTTCTTGCAACCTCACGGGAGCAAGCTGTGGCAGCACTCTGGACAATGTACAGAATTACATGGAATATTCTTACTGCTCCAGAATGTTCACGGAAGGTCAGCGAATCCGCATGCGTGCAGCACTCACTTCTAATACCGCTCAAAGAAATCAACTCTGGACTACTGCCAACCTGCAGGAAACCGGCGTGTCTAATCCGCCATTATGTGTGGCTCAATTTGATGTAAACATGACTTCTGTTTGTGTAGGTGATTCGGTTTACTTCACCGATGCTTCATACCACAACGTTTCAGAATGGACGTGGGATTTTGGCGATGGTGCTACTTTGAGTGGAAACGATCCTCTCATTCACAAAAACCCGGTACATCAATACAACACCCCTGGTGTCTATAGCGTAACGCTTCAAGTAAGCAACGGATCACAAGATCTTACTACAACTGAAACTTCTTTCATGACCGTGCTGGATACTGCTATGATTCAATCTCCATTTGTGGAGGGTTTTGAAGGCGTGTGGCCCGGTGATCATTGGATGGGCGTGAATAGCAATGGTGACGAAACTTGGGAAATAACACCCTCCGCGCACTACAGCGGCGACCGTTGCCTGAAACTGCGCAACTACAGCATTGATTCTGGCAATACAGACGAATTGTACACTGCTACCTTTGATATGACCGGTGCTGACACTATATTCATCAGTTATAAATGGGCTTACGCCAATAGAACATCAACCACCGACGATAAATTCAGGATCAGTGCTTCAGGTGACTGCGGCAACTCGTGGGTGATCAGAAAACTGAGAAAGGGCACCACCAACCTTCCTACTGCAACCGCTACCAATTCTCAATTCACTCCCGCCAACACCGACGATTGGTCTGGCGAAATCATGGCATTGAACAATGTTGATTGGTACAATGACAGATTCCGTGTGAAATTTGATTTTACAGGACTTGGCGGAAATAACTTCTACCTCGACGATATCAATATTTACGCATCAGGTGTTAGCGGCGTATATCAACCAGAGCCGCTCTTTTTGTTCAACGTTTATCCGAACCCGTCATCGGAAAACATGACTTTGGAGTTGGGTTATTTGAATCAGGATAAAATCACGGTTGAACTTTATAATGCCACAGGCCAACTGTGCTCTACTATATATAGTGGCGCTGTAAATGCCGGAAAACAACAAATCACCATACCAGATCAGCCGGCGGGTCTATATAATTTAGTCCTTCGTAAAGATGGACATACAGCTGTACAGAAACTGATTTTTGAATAAATGAAATAACTATAAAAGGAAAACCCCCGATAATCGGGGGTTTTTTTTCGGGTCACATCACCGGTCTGAAGGATGATATGATAATGTCGTGATACAAATTTCCAAATTGATCCAGGCACCATTGACGCAAACGTACCAAGTCCTCTCCCTGAATCCATCTGATCGATTTTTGTAGTTCTTTTCTAAATAACAACCGATCAAAGCTGACCTTGGTCAGCACTTCCTTGCACATTTCTAGCATGGTTTCAAAATTTAATTGATTTCAAAAGCCGAGGTCTAAAATAATTCAATTTATCTCTTACTCGGCCTGTTTAACACGGAATTTTTTATTAACCAGTGGCCGGCGGAAAAAATCCTTAGACCAATGGTGACTATGCTCAGATAAAACAACCTTCACCATGAAAATATTTTAGGGATGCTCTTCGATTTCACATCATTTCACAAGTCAATCCTATCTTTGCCGGCCTCAATCAATGAGTTAGCTCGCGACGGATGAAGAAATTATATAACACGGTAGATCGCAAATTGCTTCGGGAGAAATACCTGAATAATGATGAAAAAAGGATTACCATCTCCTTTTACAAGTACCACCAAATCAAAAATCCAGCGTTTTTCCGAGACTATCTCTTTATTCATTGGACAGACCTTCATGTTTTGGGGAGAACCTATGTGTCATCCGAAGGAATCAATGCACAAATAAGTATTCCGGAAGCAAACAAAGAAGCCTTTATCAAGGACCTATACAGCGTGACCTTTTTGGACGGGGTACGCATCAATTACGCGGTCGACTCTGGCAATAAATCCTTTTTCCAGTTAAAAATAAAACTGAGAAAAAAAATAGTGGCAGATGGTATTGAAGACCCTACATTCAATCCTGCCAATACCGGTAAACACCTCGATGCACTTGAATTCAATCAATTGACCTCTGATCCGGAAACCATTCTGATTGATATGCGCAATCACTATGAAAGTGAGGTTGGACATTTTATTGGAGCCATACGCCCTGATGCAGACACTTTCAGAGATGAAATAGCCGTAGTTGAAAAAATGCTGAAGGGCCAGGAAGACAAAAATATTGTGATGTATTGTACGGGTGGTATTCGTTGCGAGAAAGCATCAGCCTATCTCAAACACAAAGGATATGATCACGTACATCAACTGGAAGGTGGAATCATCAAGTATGCTCGCGATGTAAAAGAGCAAGGGTTGGAAAACCGCTTCAAGGGCGTCAATTTCGTTTTCGATGAAAGACTTGCAGAGCGTGTTTCTGACGATGTGATAGCCTGTTGTCACCAATGCGGCGAACCCTTTGACCTCCACACCAATTGCGCCAATACCGGATGCCACATCCTTTTCATCCAGTGCGATTCGTGTAAGGAAAAATTCGAGAACTGTTGTTCCACCGAATGTCAGGAAATCATACATCTTCCTGAAGAAACACAACGCGAATTGCGCAAGGGAAAATCATCTAAAGCCAACACCTTTCATAAAGGCAGAAGTGAAAAGCTTCCCTTCAAAAGGCCCTCGTGAAAAAAATGTTAGCCCGGATCACCAGACGCCTTCCTTGTCCATCAACTTTGTATAAAACATTCGAATGAAATCTTTTTTCCTTCCATTCTTTGCGATGCTATTAACCCTGTCATCAACCGCGCAAAGTGTAAGCATTGAAATGAAAAATGATCACCTGAAATCTGGTGATAAAATCGCTTTTCAAGTTAAATGTGATTCAGAAATAGACCTTGAAATAACAATCTTCAGCGGAGATTGCCTCGTCATTCAGCAAAAATCCCGACTTTCCGCCGATGTTCATTCCTTTGAATTTGATGAAAACCCCTGCAAACCAGGGAAGTACTTTATCCTGATTTCTGGTCCGAAAACCCACGTGGAAAAGGAATTCGTGATAGAATAACCACTCTGGAGTCCTTGGATCGCCGCATATTATGCGCATGGTGTGCTACTCGCTGTTACATTTGCGCCGAACCATTTTTAGACCGCCTTTTTTGAACTTAATTAACCAACTAACCGCTATTGTCACCGCGATAATTGTGTTGACATCATGCAGCGACGTGCAGCAATCAGATGCTCATCCATCCTTAGCTGCCGGAGAATACCTCATGCAGTTTCAGGTGGGCGAAACAGAAATCCCAGTTAGGCTTACTGTTCATTCCAATAATCAATGGAGCATACACAATTGGACCGAGAGAATAATGCTCGATTCTGTTACCTTCAATGGCAACAAATTCCATGTGATGATGCCGCTCTTCAACACTTCTCTGGAGGGGATCATTGAATCAGATTCCAGTTTCAAGGGAAGTTGGACAGATCATTCCCGAGACTCTATTTACACCATTCCTTTTGTCGCTAAAGTCGATCATAATTCTGTCCCCATGTCCATGGAAGCTGAAGTAGATACACTGATTTATGAGGCTGTATTTTCGCCAGATTCTGAGGAAGATCGTAGCAACGCCATCGGCAAATTCTATATCAAGGGCAATCACGTTGTTGGAACATTTCTCACTGAATCCGGCGACTACAGATTTCTGGAAGGATCTCATACGGGTGAAAGCCTGCATCTTTCAGCATTCGATGGCACCCATCTTTTTTATTTCTGCGCCAATGTGAAAGATAACGAATTGACCGATGGACATTTCTACAGTGGAAATCACTGGCAGGAAGATTGGCACGCCAAGCTGAATGACAAAGCCAGGCTGCGCAATCCAGATAGCCTTACTTACGTGGCCAAAGAAAGGATTCCTTTTGCCTTCCACGTGAAAAATGCTTCCGGTGATTCAGTGCTTTTTGATTCTACTTCCTTCGCAGGGAAAACAACTGTGGTGCAATTGTTTGGTTCGTGGTGCCCCAATTGTACAGATGAGAGCATATTCCTGAAAGAGCTCTACGGTAAATATCACGAGAAGGGACTTGAAATTATCCCTGTTGCTTTCGAGCGGACAGAAGAGTTTTCATCTGCGATGACTTTTGTGCAAGAACAATTCAATCAGCTTGGTTTGACATATCCTCCATACTTCGGAGGGAAAAAAGGAACTGCCTCTGATATGTTTCCGATGCTGAGTAAAATTCTATCCTATCCAACATTGATCATTGTCGATCACAATGGTCGGGTGAGAAAAATACATACTGGTTTCTACGGACCGGGAACCGGAGAAGACTATACGAAAAATTGTGGCGAGTTGTCGCACTTTATTGAAGACCTCATTTCAGAGAAATCTCTTGAAAACAAAAACGCCGGCTTATAACCGGCGTCTTCGTTCTTATTCAAAAATTTTACAATTCCAACCAAAGAGCAATGCCTCCGGTTAAAGTCATGACTTGAGTGTCTCTACGGCTGCTTGCTGCTCTGTCATTAGACATCCAATCTCTGGTGTACAACCCATAACCCAAATAGACGTCCATACTCACATATTTACTCAAAACATGCACGCCAGGTCCTGCACCTACATTGAATCCATTGCACTTCTGCTTGTATTCCACCTGTTGATAGGATGAATAATAGGGATAATTATTGCTTGGTGCCTGTACTGAATAATAATCACGATTCTCGCGGTACTCGTATTCAATTCCCGCGTGAAGAAACAAATTACCAAAATTGTATTCTCTCAAGTTCAGATAACCAGTAATACCACCGTTGTAATACTTGTTATCATTGGCCGCTGAAGGAAAAAATGTAACGTGAACACCTGCATCATGCGCCCAATAGCGATAACCCAGTCCTTTACCATTGGTAGATGATAACGCAACTCCGATGGCGTGTCCGCTTGGTCCATTAAAGACCTTTTTGGGTTTTTCGTTTTTTTCTACAGGAGTTTGAGCCTTGGCTCCAATCGACATGGCTACAGCCAAGCCGAGAAAGAAGATTTTCTTTTTCATGCTATTAAAGGAATTAGTGAGTCAAAATTAAAGAAAATTTATTCATCACCAAAAACATTTTGAACATCCACCTTTAATCTTTCATCGCGATTCGCAACATCCCATGCAGTATGGAACACCAGTTTCGCAATGGTTTCCATTTTATCAAACATGATTTTTTCTACATCATCTCCAGGTTTGTGGTAATCTTCGTGTACACCTGAAAAATAAAATATCACAGGGATGTTGTGTTTCGCAAAATTGTAATGGTCGGATCGATAATAGAATCTATTGGGGTCATTAGGATCATTGTAAGTATAATCCAATGCCAGCGACGTGTACTTTCGATTACAGTCTTCTGAAATTTGATGCAATGTGGTACTCAATTTATCAGACCCGATTAGATAGACATAACGTCCATCAGGATGTTGTGCGTCTTTTCTTCCAATCATATCAATATTAAAATCGCACACCGTACTTTCAAGTGGAAATACCGGAAAATCTGAATACCATTCACTACCCAGCAAACCCTTTTCCTCTCCACTTACATTCAATATCAAAATGCTTCGGCGAGGTCCATGACCTGATTTTTTCGCTTCAATAAATGCCTGCGCGAGCTCTAACGTCGCCACCGTGCCACTACCGTCATCATCAGCACCATTATTGATTTGTCCATTCACAATACCGATGTGATCATAGTGCGCACTGATCACCACCATTTCTTTCTTCAGCTCTGGATCAGAGCCCTCGATAAAACACAAAACATTTTCAGCATTCAATTTGCTTTCATCGCGTTCCATATGAAAAACAAGGTCTGTGGCAACGGTCAGGCTTTTTATTTTTTTCTTCTTCATCAATTGTTCAATCGTCACACCTTGACTCGCTAATATCTCATTCGCCATTTTCATGGATACAAAGACTGTTGCTGGACCTTCATCTTCTTGAGGATGCTTCGGATTATCCAATCTCATTGGCGCTTGCTCCAACCAATATCTTACCCTTTCCATATAAGCATCATAATTGATGTTGACCATAACAACATTTTTCGCACCATGAGATTTGGCCAATTCTGCTTTTAAGCCCGGATCCATGCTCCAATCCGAATAAGAAGTAGTGCCTGTTATTCTGCTCTTGCCTTTTTTATCCATGGGTTCACCCATCAGCAACATCACTGTTTTTCCATGGACATTTACATTTTTATAATCATCGTGTTTGCCTTGTGTGATGCCATAACCCACAAAGACAATATCCTGGGCTTCTAAACTTTTTTCATCTGATCCGAAAAAGTAGAAATCCTTGATCATCTCAAATCGATTTGTTTTCATCGTGGCATATGATTTCATATAACTCACTCGCTTCAAAGGATATTGCTGAAACCACGACCCATTCACACAAGGTGAAACACCCAATGAGGTATAGTAATCGGCGATGTATTGAGCAGCTTTCTTTTGTCCCGCCGTACCGGTTTCCCTTCCTTCATATTCATCCGAAGCCAATATGGAAAGGTGGCGTTTTAATTCATCAGCCCGAATACCTTCCGCAGCTTTCATCCTTGCTTCCTCACTCTGCCCCGAAATTTGATCCACGTGAAAAAAGCTAAGCAGTGTAAAACACAACAGCCACTTCATTTTTATCCTTTCTGAAATACGCATATTCTTCATTGAAAATATTTGATCAACAATCTATTTTTTGAACCCTATTCAAATGTCGTCCACCATCAAAATCTGTTTCAAGAAACGTCTTTACCATTTTTTCCGCTTCTTCCACAGAGATATATCTTGCAGGTAAACAAATGATGTTTGCATCATTGTGAGCTCTGGCCAATGATGCAATTTCTTCCTTCCAACATAGTGCTGCACGCACTCCGGCATGTTTGTTTGCTGTTATAGCAACGCCATTGGCAGATCCACATATCAGTACTCCTCTTTCATGGTGGCTTTGCACCGCTTTGGCCACTGCATGTGCATAGTCAGGATAATCCACACTTTCCTTCGAAAATGTACCATGATCACTTACGATATACCCGCATTGCGTCAAAAACGCACTCAGTTTTGCCTTCAGTTCGAATCCGGCATGATCACTACCAATGTGTATTGTCTTCATAATTTCTTATTCGCCTCAAAATTAAGGGCTGTGCCACGTGGAATTCCACCGTTTGTACAATTCCAATTCCATTTTCCCCATTTATTCACTTTTGGCCTCAAAACGTTTCATATCCTGTTGAACAACTTCTCAATAGTTTATTTGCATCAGAGCTCACCTTCATGCATTGTAACTTTTAGTGCTGATATCCTAAAACTTTGTCACTTGATTTCAGCTCTGAGTAAACAAGCTTCTTCACTATTCACCACTTTTATACACATACAAAATACAAACTACTCCAGTTATACACCTTTGTGTGAAACTCATGAAACACATTCATTCTCAATATGCACAATAAATGATAACGTGTTAAGAATTATCCAATGCCCGTGTATAGTATCCAAAGTCAAGACTTCATACCGGTTTCTATTCACCGTTTCAACACCTCTTACTATTTAAAACAATACTATTTTAAAAAATATATATTTATTTTAGTGTTGGTTAGAATGAAAGAGGAGTTATTTCGTTCGGGTCTTACAAGACTTGTTTGAAGTAGTTTTGTCATCAGTCAAATGAAGAAAATCATTCAAATATCTCTAATTGCATTCGTCCTGATTCTGAACTTACATGGTTTCAGCCAGATAACGCAGTTTCGTTATGAAAATGGCGTTGTCAGCAGTGAGGGATTAATGCGTGATGGAAAACCAGACGGATATTGGAAAACGTATTATCCTGATGGTGGTTTGAAGACTGAAGGCAACAGATTGAATTTCAAACTGGACTCCACGTGGAAATTCTATCGTGAGGACTCTACATTGGAGCGAATGATCAACTATCGTGAGGATCTGAAAAACGGTTGGGAGAAGGTGTTCAATGGCAAAAACGTTTTGCTGGAAGAATTTGTGAATGTCAATGGCATTAAGAATGGAGAGGCCCGTTACTATTACGATACAGGAGAATTGAAAAAGGTATCTCAGTTCATCAACAACAAAGAGGAAGGCAAGGCGATTGAATACGATAAAGATGGAAGAATCATCACGAACCTGGTTTATAAAAGTGGATTTATATACTCAGAAGAAAGAATAAACAGGCTGGATCTCAATGGAGATAGAACTGGAATTTGGCGTGATCTATATCCAAATGGTGTCATCAAAGAAGAAGGGAATTGGCGTTATGGGAAAAGAAACGGAGTCTTCAAATTTTTCAACAGAAAAGGAGAATTGGATAGACTTGAAAAATATGAAGATGGTGTGTTGGTCATTGATGAAGCCTCCACCGCTATACTGGATTTGAGAAGTGAGTATTACGAAACAGGAAAAGTGAAATCAACGGGCCCTTATCGCGAAGGAAAAAAACAGGGTAATTTTAGAGAGTATGATGAAAACGGACGCGAGACCGGTGGTGCTTTGTTTGACAATGATGTGAAAGTGGGTGAAGGCATGATTGATAGTCTGGGAAGGCGCATAGGATCATGGAAATTATTTTACCATGATGGTACGTTGCGTGCGACTGGTGAATACAAAGAAGGATTAAAGGAAGGTCCATGGCAGTATTATTATCAGGATGGTAAGACCGAACAAAAAGGTGTTTACAAAGCTGATTTGCCGACCGGTCTCTGGCAATGGTATTTTCCAGATGGTAAGCTGCATCGCGAAGAGAATTATAGAAAAGGGAAAGAGGATGGTCATGCGGTGGAATATGATCAGAATGGAACGGTTGTCAATGAAGGTGATTTTACAGATGGAAACAAGACGGGCCCTTGGGTAATGACCATCAACGATCACCACGAAGAAGGAGAATATCTTGATGGAGAACGCAACGGTGTTTGGATTTGGACGTATAACAACGGACAAAAGGCTTTTGAAGGTGAATTTGAAAGTGGTATTCCCGTGAACAAACACCGATTTTGGTATGCCAATGGACAGCTCTATATGGCTGGCTCATACCAAGGAGGAGAAATGGATGGGAGATGGGATTATTACAATGAAATTGGTATACTGGAACTCCAGGTTGAATATGAATCTGGCCAGGTGACTAAGATTAACGGAACAAAAATTAAACTACCGGAAGCTCAAGAGGATAACTAAAAAGCACACTATGCAACCGCTCATCGCGGAGATATTAAACCACCCTACTGATTTACTGGCCCTTGTCGATCCTGATGACTTGAGTCTTATTGTCTGTAACCGAAATCTTGAAGCTTACCTGAATGTCAATACAGAAAAGTTCAAGGGCAAATCACTTTATGCACTCATTGGAAAAAAGGTTCCCCGTGAAAAAATCAATGCGCTCACGAAGCGATTGAATGAAACTCATTTTCATATTGATAAAGAAACGGACCCGGATAACCACGTTTTTTTTAATGTGGTCAATTGTGGTGGATCACGCTGCTGTGTGGCCAGATTTAGCAGTCAACGATTGAATCAGTCATTGCTCCAATTCAGACAGCTGTTCGAAAAAAATCTCGCTGGTGTCTATCAATCAGACATTCATGGCGAACTACTCTCATGCAATCAGGCTTTCGCACAAATTCTGGGTTATAATTCCCCCGAAGAACTCATAGGAAAAAACACCAGTACTTTATACAAAGACCCGGCATTGCGAGAGAGGTATATTGAACAGCTTCAAATGAAACCCATCCTGATGAATTTCGAACTGGAAGTGGTGAGAAAGGATGGCACAGTAGCTTGTTGTTTGGAGAATTCATACCTCGATAAATCCAATAGCGGTGTGAGTCTTATTAGCGGTACCCTTATTGATATTACTGAAAAAAGGGAAATGGAACAGGCACTGCAGGAAAGTGAGCAACGGTTTAAGTCCATCTCCAGTGTGTCTACCGAAGGTGTTGTCTTTTTTAGTCATGATGTAATTCAGGACTGCAATGATCAGTTTGCTAGAATTCTTGGTTATGCTACGGGTGTTGAAGTTATGGGGCGTGAGTTGATCGAATTCATTCACCCTTCAGATCTCCAACGTATCAAGACCAGTGTCAATATTTCTTCTGCCAACAAAACGGAGATTCGGATACAGAACAAAGCAGGCAAAACCATCTTCCTTGAAGTGACCGGCAGTCACCTGATGTATCAAGGGAAAAACAGCATGGCCATGGTTGTAGTGGATATTACAACCAGAAAAAAAGTTGAACAGGCATTACAACAAAGTGTTGTGGGTTTTCGCCGACTTCTCGAAAACTCACCGAACGGCGTTATCATTCTCACAGACGAACGCATACGATATCTCAATTTTGCAGCCTGTGAACTGCTCGGTGTGGATGATGAAGATGAACTTTATGACAAAAGTTTCCTGACATTTTTTGATAAAGAAACCAAACAAACATTGAAGGAAGACCTCACGGAAATTCGCAATGGTCAGGAAATAGAATACCGCGAAGTAAGCTTGCGCAACAAGAGAGATGAAATGGTAGACGTTGGTATCAAATCAATACTCACAGTTTATGAAAATAAACCTTCCATCCAGGTGACGTTGAATAACGTAAGCACACGTAACCAACTTGTGCAGGAGCAAATGAGAATCAGGCTCATTGAGGAAATCAATACTGCGCTCAAGGCTGAAATTTCAGGTCACAAACTGACTCAGGAAAAACTTGAAAAGGAACGAAGAAACGCAACAGAACAAAAGGCGAAACTCGAATCCATTTTCAATTCTACGGAAAACCTGATGATGTGGACACTGGATACAGACTATCACATCACAGTGATGAACAGAAACTTTGCATCGTGGATGAACGACCAGTTTGATGTCAAGGTGAATGTGGGAGATAATATTCTCAAGGTGCTTGAACCACACCTCGATGAAGATCTATACCAGGGTCAATTGCGCGCATTTGAAAATGGATTTAAAGGCCGCCCACAACAATTCGAATTTGCCCTAAAGAACCTAAGAAACGAAACCACTTGGCTTCAGGCTTTTCTGAATCCAGTCTACATGGACGACAAACAGGAAGAACTCTCGTGTCTGCTTTATGACAATACAGAAAGAAAGGAATTTGATCGCCGAATCAGAGATTCTCTGAAAGAAAAGGAAGTATTGCTGCAGGAAGTACACCACAGGGTGAAAAACAACCTTCAAGTCATCTCAAGTATTTTGAATCTTCAATCATCGTATGTAAAGGACGAGAAGACTCTGGAGGTTCTCAGAGAAAGTCAGCAGCGCATCAAAAGCATGTCTTTCTTACACGAAACCATTTACAGAACGGCGGATTTCAGTAAGCTTGAATTTACAAATTACCTGCGAAGCATTGCCTCAAACTTGATACAGAGTTACAGAACAAGTGAAACGCAAATCATTTTCGAGGACAATATGGAAACAGTGTTCCTCAATCTGGATCAGTCAATTCCATGCGGTCTGATTGTGAATGAACTCGTAAGTAATGCGTTGAAATATGCCTTCAAAGGAAGGAAGAAGGGTCGCCTGAAAATCAGCCTGAATGAAACAGACAACATTGTAAACCTCATGATATCTGATGATGGGGTAGGCTTGCCTAAAGAATTCAATTATGACAAAACAGACTCACTCGGTATTCAGCTTGTCTATGCCTTGATCGAACAATTGGACGCTAAGATGGAGGTTACCAATAAAAAGGGTGCGTCATTTTCAATTAGTTTTATGAAGAAATAGCCCGTTCGGGCGCAAACCCTTGCGTACTTTGTGCTTTAGTCGTACATTAGTGCTCAATTCACCCTTAATACACACTCATTATGGCCATCAATATTCTCGTTGTAGAAGACGAAAGCATCGTTCGCAAAGACATAGAACGTAGTCTTGAAAAATTGGGATACAACGTAGTTGGACATGCAGATAATGGAGAACGCGCTCTTGAAGTTGCGCGCGAAACCAAGCCGGATCTGGCTTTGATGGATATCCAGATCAAGGGCAACATGAGTGGGATCGAAACAGCAGAAGCCATCAAGCAGGAAATGGACATTCCTGTGATTTACCTTACTGCCTATGCTGATGAACCAACGCTAAACAAAGCGAAGCTTACCGAACCACATGGATATATTCTGAAACCATTTAAAGAAGTGGATTTGCACACCACCATTGAGATGGCCGTGCACAAACACGGTAAGGAACGTGAAGTGAAAGTAGAGAACGAATTGTTGAAGTCACTTACCAATTTCAAATCATCTGCCAATTATCTTTTCATCAAACACCAATCGAAATTGGTGAAAGTAAATACCGCCGATGTCTACTACGTGGAAGCGCTGAAAGATTATATGCAAATAGTCACGGCAGACGTGAAATACACCATTCACGCCACCATGAAGGATATTGAAAGAAAACTGCCAAAAACGGTTTTCCAGAGACTGCACCGCTCATTTATTGTGAATATGGACAAGATCTCATCTATTTCTGGCAGTGATGTGATACTGGCGGATATTCAAAAAGAAATTCCTGTTGGTGGAAACTACCGAGATGAATTCAGTGAACGCATTAACGTTTTGTGATCTAAAAATCGATTCGATAGAAAAAGACCGGGAGCAATCCGAGCTGATATTCCTTTCTCACAGATTGTGCAGGATCTCCCGACTCATCAGGTGCGTATGTTAATGACAACACGTTTTTGGTGTTCAGCAAATTCACAAGATCCAGCCCTATTTCGTGGGTTGTTTTTTCCCGATTCAGTCTCAAGTTGAGTTTCAAATCCAATCTGAAATAGGGATCAAACTGTAGGGTATTTCGCAATGAGTCAACATACACGAGTTCGCGTGCAGCATTGCTTGCATGGATATCTGCCGGACCATACCACCTTCCTCCAGCAACAGTCACCTTGGTCCCCACAACAAAAGCGCTACCCTTTTTGATGTTGAATTCTTTGCTTCCTAACGCATTCAGTGCATACCCTCCATTGAAATCTGTGTTTCTCTCAACGCCATCACTGCCGCGATATGTTGCATTGAACCATGAGCCCGTAAACAGAAACAACCAACCCCGCTGATAGAATTTTTCTACGGTAATCTCAGCACCGTAATTCTCACCTCTTCCAGCATTCATGAGTTCGCCCGGAAAAAACCGAGAGAACCCTGCCCCGGTATTCAGGAGAGAGAATGACGACGAGTCTTTTTCAACAGGAACATGACTCAATTGCTGAAAGTAGATTTCTGAAAGGATACGAATGCCTTTTTTCAAAACAACCTGATAACTGATCACATAATGAATGCTTCTGGTCAAATCCATTTTATCGTTTAGCGTTGCCCTCTGGGCTCCTAAGGAGTCTGTCAGTGGTACCCGGTAGAAATACATATATGCGGGCTGCATGCCGCTATGCATGCCGCAAGCCAAGGCGATGTGCTGACTTTCTTTGAATTCCCACTTGAGGGCAACACGCGGCTCCGCTATTCGTTGGCTTTGGCTCAGGGTAAAAAATGTAGTATGAATACCCGCATTTAGACTCAGCGCATTGGTCAACTTATATCTCCACTGCACATATGGTTGAATAAGAAATGCTGAAGCGTTGCTGTCCCAACGCCTATCCCATTTGTTGTACCATGCAGAAGAATCATCAAGCGAACTTCTCACACTATCCGTCATGATCCACCTGAAATAATCAATATTGAATCCAACGCGCACTAGATGTTGCGCTTTGAATTTATGATTAAATACAAGCGCACCAGCGTATTTGTTCTGTCGAAAGCGGTAATCCAGCAAGGGTTTTAGCGAGTCCACAACATAAGTCGATGTAGTGTCGAGATGTCGATAGACGAGCTCATGGTAACTATCTACCACATCAGACATCGCGGCAAGAGTAACCTTCAAAAATGATTTTTTGTTGAGAGTTTTGCTCCAGGTTAATCCACCAACACCCATCCCGGATCCAAAATATTGATCACGATCGTTCTGGCCATAAATATTCCTTTGATCTGGACTCTTCTGATTACTGATAAGGATATCAACTTGACTTAAGCCACCAATACCCCAAATGGACAAGACGGAGTTGTTTTTCCCCGGGAAAAACAACCTGAAATTACCATCCTGATAACGCGGTACAGCATCTGTCCCAATGTCGATACCAATTTTTGAAAAGAGGCTAACGGTGCTGTATCTGTATCCAACGAGATAGCTGCTTCCTTTTTCTTTATTCAATGGCCCCTCTGCCATGAGTTCTGTGCCAAGAAATCCAAACTGACCCGTGAATTCATGCTGGCTATTGTTGCCATTTCTCAATCGAAGATCAAATACACCTGCGGTGCAATTGCCATATTCTGCAGGAAAAGCTCCTGTGTAGAAATCAGAATTGGCCAAGTATTTATTGTTGATGATGCTCACGGGCCCGCCTGTGGTGCCCGGAATATTGAAGTGGTTGGGATTAGGTATGTCAACCCCTTCTACACGCCACAACACACCCAAAGGCGAATTGCCACGGATCACAATGTCGTTCCTCGAATCATCTGCACCTTGAACACCCGCAAAATTGCTCGCCATGCGCGCAGGATCTCCTCGGCTACCCGCATACCTGTTCGTTTCGTTCACACTGAATTGTCTCGAGCTGACTGTCGCCATTTCATTTTGAGACTCTCCTTCTCGGGTTGCACGGATCTCAACTTCAGCCATCTCCACCACCATGGGCTCTAATTCAATGTTGAAAATGGACTCCTTGCCGCTGCTGATCATCACATCATCCAAAATTTTTTGTTCATAGCCACTCATGGCAACGACAATTTTTACGCGTCCAACGGGCACACCGTCCATGCGAAAATGACCGGATTCATCCGTTGCTGTTGAGGATTTGAACGATTCTCCTGCGTTGACCTGAATGACAGCCCAAGGAATGGGAATGTGGGTATCTGATTCTTCAACGATTCCGCGAATGGTTTGTGTAACGAGATTTGTTTGCGCATAGATCGCGCGTACAAACACACTCAACAATATGGCTATAGTTAATCTGCAATACCGCATAGGCGTATTGCATAAGTACGGCAAGACGATGTAAAATCAAAAAGTGATCAACGAAGTAGAATTACACTGCCATTGGAGCGTTGGATAGAAACATCAGTAGCTGTGCGCAGTTCAAGGGTCCAGATGTATGAACCATCCTGTGCGGGCTCGCCTTGATACATCCCGTTCCAGCCTTTGAATGGAACATCCGAAGAAAATACCAACAATCCCCAGCGATCAAAAACCTGAAACTTGTAATGTGTAATATCAAAACCAGTCACAACAGGATAGAAGACTTCATTATGTCCATTGAGGTCGGGAGTAAATGCTGTGGGTACAAACACAAGTAGTTGTGGATTTACTTTGACAAGTTTCGAAATGGTGTCTCTGCAACCAAAGCTATTCCAGACACTTTGAGAAATGAAATAATATCCATGATCTTCATAGAAGTGTTCTCCTTCGGGAAACATGTCAAACGACTCATCACCAAAATCATAATACCAATCGGTAACATCTTCGCTTGCTGTGTTCATGATGTGGAATACCGGTGAGGTAAAACTGACTTCATCTTCACAAACGAAACCAGCAACCGGATTCGGATATACTGTAACTCCACCAAAGATGGTCGTATCTGCAGAACATCCATTGTTGGACAACACGGAAAGAGTAATATCATAGTTTCCCGGCTCATCCATGATAATTGAAGCATTTTGAGAAGTGCTGGCTTGTGTGGTTTCGATCAACCAATTCCAGGAACTGATGTAAGACGGAGGATTCACCGAACTCAAATCCAAAAGCTGAATTTCTGTTCCTTCACAAGTTTGTTCATTTGCAATTAGAAAATCAGCGATAGGTATTGGATAGATCGTGATGCTGTCTGCATATATACTCTGACAACCACTTGAGCTCGTAGCGATGTATGTTACAAGATATTGCCCCTCTGAATCGTAAAGGTTGTCAGCAGTGTTACCATATTCATGCGGATGGCTATCGCCAAAGGACCACTCTTCATTCGTGACAATGCCTTCTGAAATGGTTGAGTTTGCTGAAAACATCGACTCAACGCCAAAACATCCATCTGTTATGTTAACCACAGGAAGAGGTGCAGGGAAAACTTCAAGCGAATGGGTGAGCGTATCATCGCAGCCAAAACTACTTACGGCAATGAGTGAAAGATCTGTTTGACCTGACGTCAGAAAAGTATAAATCAGCGAGTCTTGAGAAATGATTTCGTTGTTCTCCACCATCCAAATCCATTGGACAATAGAGTCGCTTGCTATGGTGCTATAATCATAGAAAATTTCTTGTGAGTATTGACATGCATCTTGGTGTGAAAAGACCATTTGCGGCACCGCATGCACCAATACACTGGTGTCTCTGGTGGATGTACAACCATAATCGCTTACACAGCTGATGTTGATGTTTTGAATTCCGGGATTCAAAAAATGCACAGCCGGTGGATCGAATGTCTCAGCGCTAACATCAGGACCTATTTGCCAATTTGTCTCTGCAATGTTGCCTGATTCAATGGTGGTCTCATTGGCAATAACAAAAGGTTCATCATGACAGACCTCATCAAAATTCAAAACAATCTCTGGCAAAGGCCTCACTGAAATCGTTGACGTATCACTTGCTGCGCAACCATCTGCATCCACGAATTCATAGATGATGTCATACACGCCGGTGCCAGTTTGTGGTGCAAAAAATGTAATGGTGTCTTGTTGTAATGTGTAGATACCGTCTGCAGGAGTACCGCCATCCAGCACGATGGTATCGGCATCTAAACACCAATCACCCAGATCTTCAAAAGCCACTTCGGGAAGGGCTTTGATATAAATATTTTGCACAGCAGAATTGACACACAAAAAAGTATCCGTGTAGGTATATTCTATTGAATAACTCATATTCTCCGTCCAAGAGGGATCAAAATTGGTTGTAGTCACATCGTCAACGGTATACACTCCAGGCGGTGAAGAAGGCGTACCTGTGGTCAGATCAAATGGATTATCTAGATGGCACACCAGAGGATCTTCATGGATAGTCACCTGCGGTAAATCTTTCACTTCAATATGAATGGTATCGGTGCGAACGCAATCGGCATAATAGCCGGTCAACAAAAAATCGGCATCATCTGCAGGGTGAAGCAGAAATGAATTGCTGGCACCCCCCAGGGTTATTTCACTCATGTCTTGCCAAACATATGAAGTGGCATTCTCAATCGTTACAAACGCAGTATCCCCGTAACATAGGTACTCAGGTACCGAATAACTAAGCAAAAATTCTTCAACCACGATAGAGTCGGTACAACTTACCAAAACAGGACAACCATTTGGATCAGTCATGATCACCGATGGACAGTATGTACCAGGCACAGTATAGGTGTGTGTGGTGGATGTGTTTCCTGAGGCGTCACCAAAACCATCGTTGAAGTCCCAGAAGTAATCGAAATAAGTATCTGCAGGATTGAATGCTGCAATAGATAAATCGAAAGGCGCGCAGACTGCAGTATCCAGAAGTTGAGAGAATGGACCAACCTGATTACCGTAGTTGAGAATATCCGGAATTACCAATGTGGCCTCACACCCAAATTGATTCACCACAGTGAGCGACACATCATAAACACCGATGGGATAAGTATGATATGCCATCATACCAAATCCACTTTGCCCATCGCCAAAATCCCACTCCGAGTTGACCACTGTTCCGGGTGTTGTGTTATCAAATTGAACGCCGTATAAGCAATTGTTGATACTCGATGTGAAATCAAATGACACTTCTGGATCGACAATGTGAACCGCCTGATCATTGCAATAACTGCGAACACAACCGGCACCATTGTCCGCATAAAGGCACACTTCGTAGGTGCCATTTTGCGCGTAAATGTGTGACGGCGCAGAAAGGACGCTCGTGTTGTCGGAACTGCTTGGATCACCGAAGTCCCAACTATAGGTGACATTGTCCGGACCATCTGAATAATTCACGAACTGAACAGCATCTCCTGCGCAACTCGGATCTGATGCGGCTATGAAATTTACTGTAGGTGGAAGCACAAGATTGATTTCTTGTGTCACAGTTGAGGTGCAGCCCAAACTATCTGTTGCTGTGAGCGTGGCGCTGAGCCCTTGATCATAGTTGTATGGAGGAAGAAATGTATGAAATGGATTTTCACTGTTGCTAATACTTCCATCGCTGAATATCCATTGCCATGAAACCAAATCCGAAAGGTCTGGCTGGAATCCGAGATTCACCGAATTACACGCATCAATGGTTGTGGTTTGGAATGATGCAAAATCGGGATTACTCGATACGTGGATAACATCATCATAGATCAATTCGGTAGAACAACCATTGATATCTGTCGTGATGACCGTTACATCAACAAAACCACCCTCTTCAATCACGACAGATGGCCACCAGAAATAATTGGGGTTTGAAAATGCATAGGTCTGCGCTCCACCATTCCAAGTGTGAGCAATATGCCAATAGCCCTGATTGGCCATCCAATTGACCACGATATGATCTCCGCTGCTGAAGGTCACGTCCCAATGAGGATTAAACACTTCACAGTGTAGCGTCACCTCTAATGGTGGACAACCATTGTTAGGTGAAAATGTCATGTTGGCATTTGGAGCGGAAACGGTAATGTCTACCGATTGTGTATCGGGACAATCTGATCCATCAGCAAATGCGGAAAGCAGCACTGTGTAGGTGCCAGCCGTTGTATAAACGTGCGTGGGTGTGTGATCATTAATCAGCAATCCTGATCCGTCACCAAAGTCCCAAACAATGGAATCGGCACCAATGGATATGTCATTGAATGTGGCAGACATTTCACCACACATAACTTGATACTCAAAAACAGCAACCGGGGGTTCCACATAAATGAGGTTCTCCATGGTTTGTGTGATGTTACAAGCTCCATTGAAAACCGTCAGTGAAACATCAAACCATCCTGTGTCTGGATAATCGTGAGTAATACACTCTTCTGTGAGCGCCATGATCACCCAACCGCTACCATCATAAAAATTCCAGGAAAATGTGTTGCCGGGTTGTTCATTCACACAAAACTCAACGGGCTCACCCGCGCATGTTGTTGTAGCAGAAACGGTGAAATTGGCGTCAACTTCAGTCAAAACCTGGATGGCTTGTGGGTTGGTATAAGTGGCTATACAACCCGAATTTGTTTCAATGCTCAGGGTGATGTTGTGAAAGCCAGTACTGGTGTATGCAAATGTTGGAACAAGTCCTTGTGCATCTACAATTCCGTCTTCATCAAAATCCCAATTGTAAGTTGCCACTGGATCTACTGTATTGACAACGATGTCTGTAACAACGACATTCTGATTCGTGCAAACGGTAAGGCCATTGTCAAAACTTACAGTGGGTAATTGTATCACGATGTAATCCACCAACTCCATTTCGTTCACACACCCATTAGAACTCGTAGCGACAAGACGAATATCGAATAACCCATAGTCATCAAACGTATAGGTTAGATTCTCAGAAGTGCCAACTGACACTCCATCTACAAACCATTCATAACTAATAGATCCTGTTCCGGATGATTGGTTATCGAATTGCACAGTAAAGGGGAAAGAACATGATGTTGTGGTATCCGCAACAAACGCCATATTGGCGCCCTCTTGTATGGTAATGGATCCGGGTCCTGTTTGTGAATCCACACATCCGCTGCTGTAGGTAACTTCCAGTGATGGCAAATAATTTCCTGCGTCGGAGAATATGTGGGTCACTGAAAGTCCTGTAGCATCAGTTGTTCCATCACCATCGAAATCCCACTCTGCAGTGGGTGGTTCGGGTAAGGTTGTACTGGTAAAAGTGAATACTTCTCCTTCACACCCTGTCTGATCATTCACCGTGAATGTTGCGTTGGCGGTTGCAAATATTTCAAGTGAATGACAGACTTGATCTGTACATCCAATATCATCGGATACAGTTAAACAAACATCAAATAAACCTGTTGAGACGTAATTGTGCGACACCTGTTCCGTTCCGTTAACTTCTAATGTACCCCCATCTCCAAACTCCCACGTGGAAGTCAGCGACGTCTCACCAGATGATTCATTGGTCATACTTATATCCAATGGTGGATTACAGTCCAATTGGTTGCTGAGGGTGAATACCGCTTGAGGGAAGTGATCTACTACCTCAATGAGTCCGGGTAGAGTAATGTCTGCGAAGCAACCAAATTCGTCCTCAACAGAAAATACAGGTGTAAATACACCAGTTTGATTATAGCAATGCGATGGGTTTTGTTCAACTGAAGATGATCCATCCCCAAAATCCCAAGACCATTCTACAATGCTTCCTTCGCCTTGAATACTGATGTCGTTGAAGTTAACACACAAAGGAAAACAACCGGCGTCATCATCAACATTGAATTGCGCCGTTGGTAAGGCGTGTACACTGATGTAGCTTTGAAGGGTCGCAGTTTGTGAGCCGTTGATGGTAAGGCTTACATCGTAATCTCCAGGAATGGTCAAAATAGCGATGTATTGTGGAGAAGTCGAAGTCAGCACCGATCCCGAGGGCGTTGTAATTTGCCAGAGATAACTGGAAATACTGCCCGCCGATGGAGAGGTCACCGAAATGACCACGCCTAAAGGCGCACAGCCATCGGTATTGTTGGCTTGGAATGTTTGTGCATGAATTACCGGGGCAGCAGCAAAAAGCAGCGTGGTAGCACAGATCATGCGCCTCAGAAAATTATGCATATGTGGTGAAATCACCTTGGATCAATAGGGTCCGCACTTATACCCTTGAATACATTGAAAGGTTGCGATTCGCTCCGGTTCTGGCGTGTTAACTTTACCGCCTTGATTACTTCGACATGAAAAACAAATACTTGAGAAAATTTGTCAGCTATGTGCTGAACGGGCTGGTGATTACTCTTCCTGTTTTTGGCACAGGGTATATCATATACAAGGTCTTCATGTGGTTAGACTCTATTGTGCCTCGTCTTTGGTACTCCGATGCAGAATTGACGAAAAGAGAGGATGGATTCTCGGGTTGGGGAATTTTAGTCCTCCTCTTCATGCTTTTTTTCATGGGTTGGCTTGGATCATTATTCATCAATGAACAAATCAAAAACGGATTTGAAAAGCTGATGAACAAAATCCCCGGGGTAAACAATTTGTACAACACGATTTCCGACATCATGGGAGCATTGGTCGGAAATAAGAAGAAGTTCAATCAACCGGTGTTGGTCAAGGTGAGCGATCAACTCGATCTGGAAATGATTGGATTCATCACTGACACCGATTTATCTCAGCTCGGTGACATTTCAGGCAAAGTAGCTGTTTATTTTCCGATGAGCTACAGCTTTGCCGGACACCTGATGATTGTTCCTGTGAGACACATCAAACGCATTGAAAGAAACGCCGTCGACATCATGAAATACGCTGTAAGCGGGGGAATTGTGGAATTAGATCATGAAGATGAAAAGCACAAGGGCCACTAATCTTCTTCTGCTTCACGCACTGGTTTTTATCTGGGGGTTTACGGGTATTTTGGGATATGAAATCAGTCTATCAGCTGTGCCGCTGGTTTGGTGGAGGGTTGCTATTGCTTCGGTTTCCCTTGGTTTGTTTGGTGCCATCGCTCGCAAATCCATCAGGGCGCGCACCCAAGAAATCCTTCAATTTTTCGGCGTCGGTATTGTCATAGCGCTTCATTGGCTTTGCTTTTTTGGAAGCATTAAAGAGTCGACCATTTCAGTAGCGCTCGTGGTCATCAGCACAACGGCATTTTTTGTATCTCTCATCGCCCCGATTCTGCGTAAAGAAAAATTTCACTATTACGAATTGCTTCTTGGCGTCATGGTTGTTATCGGCCTTGCTGTCATTTTCAGGTTTGAAAGCCAATACACTACAGGGATCATCCTATCGCTTTTATCGGCCCTATTTGCTGCAACGTTTTCTACCTTCAATTCAATGCTGATTTCCAAACACAGCGCGATCAAAATTGCCTTTTGGGAAATCCTGTCAGCATGCGTTGCCATCACGACTTACCTCATGTTCACGGGAAATCTTGAATCCACATTAACCAATATAAGCGGCTACAACTTTTCACTTCTTCTCGTACTGGGCGTTGTTTGCACCGGATTCGCCTTCGTGGCTGCAATAGAAGTGATGAAGGTGTTGTCGCCATTTACTTGTGCACTTGCCATCAATTTGGAACCGATTTATACCATTGTTTTTGCTTTGTGGATTTATGGTGAAAGTGAATACATGAGCTTACAGTTCTATTTGGGCGCTTTAATCATCTTGTCCACATTATTCGTTGAAGCCTGGATGAAAAAGAAGGAGTTGAAATAAAAAAACCGCCCTATTCGAGCGGTTTTTCCAACCTATAACCTATTTGAGCAACCGGTTTGAATGCGTTGGTTAGTGCATGTGAACCGGGTTATTTAGGATTATTTTCCGGAAGTAATCTGAATCATTTGCATTTTCAGGTCGTTCAGACTGACCAATTTTGCGAGATAGGCATTGATGTTTCCGTGTTGCATATTTTCAATCGCCTGTTGTTTCATCGCGAAATATTTATTCTTGAGTTCGTTCATCGCTTTAGGTTTTTATAGTTGAACATTTTTGTTTGATGCAAACTGCATTTTCAACCACCGTGCCAAAAAAGCGAGGCGTCATGAAAGCCTTATCGAATAAGGAATTTGGAATGATTAGAGATAGAGTTGGTGATCTTGAATATACCCGACAACCACATCCGGTGTGAGGAATCGAATATCTCTTCCGGCATTTATTTCTGCCCGGATGTATGTCGAGGAGATGCCGATTTGCGGAGCATCAATGACTTGTACCTGAAAAGCTGACCAGTTCACAGGACTATCCTCCATCCAGCTATTGGCGCGGGGATAAAACAAAATCCTGTAATGCTGTAGAATCCACTCATACTCTTTCCATTGGTGAAACTTGGATTGGTTGTCTTCACCAAGAACAATGGAAAATTCAAAGCCGGGATGGGATTCGGCAAGTTCACGCAACGTATTTGCCGTAAAAGATGGCCGCGCAAGTGAAAACTCTATATCACACGCCAACAAACCCGGTGTACCCTCTATGGCGCATTTTACCATGTTGTAGCGATGGGATTCCGCGGCCAGTTCATCTTGTTTCTTGAACGGATTTTGTGGGCTAATCACGAACCACAACTCATTTACTCCTCCATGTTGAAGCACATAATTGGCAACGATGAGATGTCCGATGTGTATCGGGTTGAATGATCCGAAATAGAGCGCGACCTTTTTCAATGGTTCAAGAATTCTCTGACATGACGTTCGGCCTGAATGAACGCGTCTTCCAGAATATCATTGACAATGACCACATCGAAACGCGGTTCGTATGACAATTCGTGTTGAGCCTTTTCAATGCGCATAGCAATTTTCTCAGCCGTTTCTGTGCTTCTGTTACGCAAACGGAAACGCAGCGCTTCAATGCTCGGGGGCTTCACGAAAACCGAAAGAGCACGATCACCAAAGATCTTTTTCAAATTAAGACCTCCCAACACATCCAGATCAAAAATGACGTTTTGGCCATTGGCCCAGATTTTTTCAATCTCGGACTTCAGAGTTCCATAGTACTGTCCCTGATAAACCTCTTCCCATTCGAGGAATTCTCCGTTTTTGGCGCGCACAAGAAATTCTTCTGGTTGAATAAAATGATAGTCTTTGCCGTCAACTTCGTGTACCCGTTTTTGGCGTGTTGTGGCGGAAACCGAGAAGGCGAGTTTCAGGTCAGGAATATCCAGCAGGTGATGAACGATGGTCGTCTTACCAGCGCCGCTTGGAGCGGAAAAAATGATGGCCTTACCCTGATGCATAGAAGTGGGCAAATATCGTAAGAATAGGACTTTCTTAAATGTATTCCGAAACTCAGAGCACGTTGTTGATCTGTTCTTTGATCTTTTCGAGCTCGTCCTTCATTTTGACAACCAGACGTTGCATTTCAGCGTCGTTAGCCTTGCTTCCGATGGTATTGATTTCACGGCCTATTTCCTGAGAAATAAACCCGAGTTTTTTCCCTTGTGACTCGCCGCCTAATTCATCTCGAAAATGTGCACAATTGGTTTCCAGACGCTGATATTCTTCGCTGATGTCTAAGCGCTCTAAGTAATAAATCAATTCTTGTTCAAATCGGTTAGGATCAATTTTGTCCACAGGAATCAACTCTTCCAAACTATTGCGAAGCTTTTCCCGGATTTTTTCATTGCGAATTTTTATGGGTTCATTCAACTCATTTCTCAAGCTCATGATGAGCTCTATGCGCATCTTGAAATCATCACGGAGCTTTTCTCCTTCGATTCTGCGGTATGAATCAAACCGGTGATACGCATCTTTGATCAACGCCATAAGACTATTCCACTCTTCTTCATCTAACTCGGTGGATTCTGGCTTCAAAACATCCGGGATGCGGATGAGGGCATTCAAAAAATCACCACCAGGCATGCCCACCTGATCAGCCACCTCTTTCAAATCCTGATAGTAGGCGGCCATCAACGGCTTATTGAACGACATGCGTTTTTCTGCTTCAAGGCTTTCATAATAGATCAAAAAATCAGCCTTACCACGCTGAATATTCTCACTCAGCCAAGATCGGAGTTCAAGCTCTTTTTCACGATAGGCGCTCGGAATACGCATGTTCAAATCAAGCTGTTTGCTATTCAGCGACCTGAGTTCAATGGTGAATTTTTTATTACCTACAGTGCCTTCGGTTTTACCGAAGCCAGTCATGGATCGTAGCATGTTGTGTCGTTTGATGATTATAGTGGCATATTGCTGTGCTTCTTTCTTGGCATGCTGTCAACTTTGTTTTCAAGCATGGCGAAAGCGCGGATCAGTTTTTCTCTTGTTTGCGATGGCAGAATCACCTCATCAACATATCCGCGCTCTGCAGCACTGTATGGATTTGCAAATAGCTCAGCGTATTCTGCCTCTTTCTCTTTCCACTTTGCTTCTGGGTTGGATGATTCTGAGATCTCTTTTTTGAAAATGATTTCCGCCGCACCTTTTGCTCCCATTACGGCAATCTCTGCTGTAGGCCATGCATAGTTCATGTCGGCACCAATGTGTTTTGAATTCATCACATCATAAGCACCACCATAGGCTTTTCTCGTTATCACAGTTACACGTGGAACTGTCGCCTCGCTAAATGCATATAGAAGTTTGGCTCCATTCGAAATGATGCCATTCCACTCTTGATCCGTTCCAGGCAGAAAACCCGGCACATCTTCAAATACCAAAAGAGGAATATTGAATGCATCGCAGAAGCGAACAAAACGCGCACCCTTCGCCGAAGACTTGATGTCTAGAACACCAGCGAGATATGCGGGTTGATTAGCTACAATGCCAACACTTCTTCCAGCAATTCTTGAAAACCCTGTGATGATATTTTCAGCGTAATCTTTATGAACTTCAAACCACGTACCCTCATCAATCACTTGTGTGATCACCTCATGCATATCATACGGTTGATTGGGATTTGCTGGAATGATATGGTCTAATGAAGGCCTGGTTTCGGTCGATGCTGAATAGGTGTTTCTTGGCGCTTCTTCTTCACAATTCTGCGGCATGTAGCTCAGCAACACACGGATTTTTTTCAAGCAATCGATATCGTTTTCGGCAGTGAAATGTGTCACACCGCTTTTGGTAGAATGAGTTGATGCTCCCCCAAGTTCTTCGCTGGTTACTTCTTCGTGTGTCACCGTCTTCACCACATTGGGGCCGGTAACAAACATGTAACTGGTATTCTCTACCATCATGATAAAATCCGTGAGCGCTGGTGAATAAACAGCACCTCCGGCACATGGCCCCATGATTGCGCTGATCTGCGGAACTACGCCGCTGGCTTGAACATTTCTGTAGAAAATATCAGCATATGCACCAAGAGATACAACACCTTCCTGAATGCGAGCGCCTCCGCTATCATTCAGACCAATCACAGGTGCGCCATTTTTCATCGCAAGGTCCATGATGCGACAAATTTTCTCTGCATGGGCTTCTGCAAGTGATCCCCCTAAAACTGTGAAGTCTTGTGAAAAAACATATACCAAACGCCCATTGATTTTTCCATAACCGGTCACAACACCATCACCAAGATAGATGTCTTTGTCTAATCCAAAGTTGGTGGAGCGATGAGTAACCAACATTCCGAGTTCTTCGAAAGTGTTTTCATCCAACAGAAAGTGAATCCTTTCTCTTGCGGTTAACTTTCCCTTCTTGTGTTGTGCGTCAATCCTTTTTTGACCTCCGCCAAGGTGTGCCTCGGCTGTTTTTTTCTGAAGTGTAGCAACTCTGTCTTGCATATTCGCTTATTGGTTGGCGGCCAAAGGTAGAGCATGAAAGATACTTCAGCTATCTGCACGCCGCTTTTCAAGTTCTTTTGAGAGGAACATTAGATTTTTTCCCTTCTGTGTAGTGGAAAATCCACGCGAATAAAATCGATAAAGACAAGTGTTAAAAGCCTCCAGGGATGGCTTGTATGAGCTTTTTGGTATACTCATTTTGTGGATGATAGAAGACCTGATCGGCCGTTCCGCTTTCTACTATCATTCCCTTTTGCATCACCATGATTCTGTCGCTCATGTAGTACACCACATTCAAATCGTGTGAAATGAATAGATATGTCAATCCAAAATCCTGTTTCAACTCATTCAATAAATTCAAAACTTGCGCTTGCACGGAAACGTCAAGCGCACTCACACTTTCATCGCAAACGATGAAAGAAGGTTCACACGCCAATGCTCGAGCAATCACAATGCGTTGTCTTTGACCTCCGCTGAATTCGTGAGGATATCTGTTGAAGTGCTCTGGCTTAAGTCCAACTCTTTCCAATAACTCAAGCGCTCGCTTTTTTCTTCCGGCATGATTGTAATGAAGGCCATATACACCCATGGGCTCTGTAATCGCATGGCCAATGGTATGTTTAGGATTTAATGCTGAATATGGATCTTGAAAGACGATTTGAATTTTTTTTCGCAGGGCCTTCACTGCAGGCTTACCACCATTTTCAATGATGAAGTTTTGGTTGGAAAATGAATAAACAATTCTACCATCGGATGGTGCAATCAAGCCAAGCAACATGCGACTCAATGTTGTTTTTCCGCACCCGCTTTCTCCCACCAATCCAATAGTTTCTCCCTTCTGGATATCGAACGATACGTCATCAACCGCGCGCTTTTCAATTCGTTTTTGAAAGACACCCGCACGCAAGCTATATGTTTTGGTGAGTCTTTGTACCGAAAGAATTTTCTCATCATGAATACTGTGGGTACTCATATCAAATGGACGGGCTACACGGTCCTGTAGTGTAGGTAGCCACTGGTTCTTATGAGATGGTGATGGCTTGCACGCAAGTAGTCCACGTGTATACTCATGTTGAGGATTATCAAGCACTTTAGCAGCCTCGCCGGCTTCAACAACAATTCCGCGACACATCACCACAATATCATCCGCAATTTCTTTTACAATGCCTAAGTCATGCGTAATGAAAATCATCGCCATTCCATGTTTCTGCTGAAGATTTCGAAGCAACTCTAATACTTCATGTTGCACAGTGACATCGAGTGCCGTCGTGGGTTCATCTGCGATCAACACCTTAGGATTGCACGAAATTGCCATGGCTATCATGACGCGTTGTCGTTGACCACCACTTAATTCAAATGGATATTTATTGGGGATGAGCTCTGGATCAGGCAGCAACACCTCCTTGAAAAGCGCAATGCATCGCTTCATGGCCTCGTCCCTGTCCATGCCTAAATGGTGTCGCAACATTTCAATCATCTGATCACCACACGTCATGACAGGATTGAGCGACGTCATGGGTTCCTGAAAAACCATAGCCATGCCTGCGCCTCTAACTCGTTTGAAAATGTTGTCGCCAGGAGCGAATGTTTCTGTTGAATCTTCTCTTCCCGCAGCAATGTCCTGGCTGAGGTAAATAGTGCCTGATTCATAAACAGCAACTCGCTCATCGAGCAATCCCATGAGACAGAGTGAAGAAACGGTTTTACCACTACCCGACTCGCCAACTATGGCCAATGTTTTTCCGCTCCGCAATACAATATTTACATCACGAACCGCAGGAACTACCTCGTCTCCGGATCGAAAGGAAATACTAAGCGCATGAGTTTGTAGTGCGACTTTGCTGGTCATTGAGTTTCATTGAAAATTACGCGTAAACAAGGTCTTGGAGACTCAGAAATGGTGTCTGTTAGTGTAATGCTAACAATATGGCCATTGGCGGTCATGGTGCGCCATTGACAGTATCCATCATTGTATTTGCAATCACCATACTTCGTGATGTAGTATGAGATGAATTCATTCTTTAACTCACTGAGTCCACTATCTGATTTTGGAAAAATATCCATGCTGATGTCATAAAGTCCTTGTTGATTGAAGTTGTATGATATTTCATACCATGTCGAATCTTCATGGTCGTCACCGATGCGATAAACCAACTCGTCCGGCATGCTATAAACTGTTGCGCCCGTTTCCATTTTGATCACATCATCTCTGTTGTCACCAATATTGACCCCACGAAAGTCACCTCCTGCCGAATGGCGGAGAATTTTTTCTGTTGAGGTTTCCTTTTCTGCGTGATTACAACATAAAAGTGAAAGCAACAGCATCAAATACCGGGAGGGCTTCATCACTCGTGGCTATTCGAAACAAAGATGACTTGAAAACCGAGACGTTGTCGCGTTGCTATCATAGAAACAATGATCGTGTTGGTGTTGATATCCATGAAGCGATAGACTAAATCAATATGGAATGCAATAATGGAAGAAGATTTCTAGTTATCCATGCTCCAAAACCAATGCAGGAAATGAAATCGAAAGTGATCCTATTTTCTGCTACCATTGCTACTCTGTCATGTTTGTACCTGCTTAGACTCGACGACAAGGTTGTTGAGTTTACGAATCCTACTATTCTAGCTTCTGATGAGGTGAAAAATGATGTCATTGCGAATACTACTGCTGTTCTGGAAAAAAGTGAAGATTCCTGGAAGCCGATTGTTTCCAGGCATGTTCTTCGCCCCGACCGAGAAAACACAGTAAAAGGAAGGAAGGGAACCGAACTCGTTTTTCCGCCCAATGTGTTTGTTGATGAAAACGGTTTTACCACGAGTGGATCAGTAGTTCTGACATTGGAAGAGTGTTACTCCATTCCGGAAATATTGCAGGCAAAACTCTCAACTACCAGCAATGACAAAATACTCGAAACAGCGGGAATGATTAAGCTTACCGCCAAAGCCGATGGCAAGGAACTTCACATCGCGGAAGGAAAGGACTACACCATTAAATTCCCCAAAAACGGTAACCCGAAAGATGATTTTGTTCTCTTTTATGGAGAAAGAAATGACGACGGAATCATGAATTGGACTCTCGCCGAAAACAATGAGCTTCCACAAGACGAGGAAAACACTGGAGATGAAGATGAACCAATGACCGCCAACTTGAGCGATGCTCCGGAGAATTGTTTCATCGCCATCACCAACAGCTACCTGCGCCGTGATTTGAAAATTAGTGAAATGGACTATTTCAATTGGCAACTCACAAATGGTGAAGGGCTGAATGAATGGTTTGTGGCAGGGTTTAACCCAGACCTGCAAATGGTCAATGATTTCTGCAATAACAAATTGGAGTGTCAAGTCACGTTTAAAGTAAATGACGCCGGGGAGTTTGATTCATATTACATCTCACACACTGCAGGCGACGCATATGATAATGTCGTTGTAGAATTTCTGCGCACCATGCCGCCGTTAGATCTGGAAGTTCTGATGCCGAAATACACTTACGAGCATGCATGTATTCTCACTTTCGGAAGTCACATAGGAAGAACCCAAAATGAAATTGCAGCTAAGTTTAAAAGCCAATTCAAAAAGAACCCCGAAGCGGACATGGCCAATGTCAAACAGTCGGAACTGGACTTCTATGTGCTCACGTCAAGCGAACTTGGCTGGATCAATTGCGACAGATTTTATGAAGAGGATTCTGAGCGGGTTGATTTTTATGTGGATCACAATTCGGCCAACGATTGTTCTGTGAGCTTGGTTTTCGAAGACATCAATAGTGTTTTGAAGGGAGTGACTGAAGGCAATCGAACGCATTTCGCTGATATTCCATCAGGCATGAAAGTTAGAATTGTATCCATCGAAGACCGCAACGGAACACCTCAAATGGCGGTACAAAGCGCAAATACAAGCGATGAGGTTGTTAGAATGAAAAACTATGATCGGTTTTCCATTGTAGAGCTTGATCAGCAATTTTCAAGAAAAAGGCCCACGACTGGTGTAGTGATGTAGAGCGGTCTTACTGCACGATATGCAGGATACTGTCGGCCCAGATTTGATAGGCTATTGGTGACAAATGCACGCCATCGGTGGTGTATTGTTTTTCAAGTGTGCCTTCTTGATCTGTAAGCACGGTGTTGAGATCTATGTATGCCGCACCATGATCAAACGCCATTTGACGCAGTTCAACATTGTATGATTGAACAAGTGTATTTACTTCACGGTATTCTTCGCGTCCATTTTCGTGACTACCAGCATCTGCGGAAACGGCGACTATGGAAGTCAGAATGGGTTTGGCGCCGACCAATTGGGACATGTGTATTATTTCGAGAAAGCACTGAATAATGGTATCGTGTGAATAAATCTGAAGATCATTGATACCGGATTCGATGACCCAATATCGACTCTTACCCGGGGGAAGTAGTCGACTTCGTTCGCGAGTGCATGGCAACTCATCGCCACCGAGTCCCCAATTCACTACCTGATGATTGGGGAGTAATTCTTTCCAATTTCCCCGTGAAACAAGTGAATTACCGATTAGAATTACATCGGCTGAATCGTTCAATGGTTGATCAAGAAGCTGTTTGATTTGATGGACTGAATATCGACAGTTGAATGTGTTTGCTGTGGGCTGGCTCTCATTTTTGTGCTGACACGAAACCGCAACGATAAGAATTGAAAATGGGAAGAAGAACAGGCGCGTGGAACGAATGAAAGCTATTACTGAAGCGCACGTTTTAAGGCATCTATGGTCCTCTGCTTTTCTTGTGATTTGGTGATAATTCTTCCGCAATTTTCGATGAGTGGAATGTAATTTCGCGCTAAAATAATTCTTATGCAAAACGTGGCGACAAATTCTCAGGTGAACATGGAATCTGAATTGCTTCAATTGGGATTGAAGCAGGTTAATCTTGGAACATCAACCGGAATGGAATTTTTTGCCTCCGGAGGTGAGTTGTCATCGTATTCGCCGGTGGACGGATCTCTCATTGGTGTGGTAAAAATGACTACCGCGGAAGACTATGAACGGGTTATCGAACAAGCTCAAAAGGCATTCAAATACTGGAGACAGGTTCCTGCTCCTAAGCGTGGTGAAATTGTAAGACAATTCGGAGAAAAGCTTCGCCAGCATAAGCAGTCTTTGGGAAAACTCGTTTCCTATGAAATGGGAAAATCTTTGCAGGAGGGTCTGGGTGAAGTTCAGGAAATGATTGACATCTGCGATTTCGCAGTAGGTTTATCAAGACAACTTTATGGCTTGACCATGCATAGTGAGCGCCCTGGTCACAGAATGTATGAGCAATGGCATCCACTCGGGCTGGTGGGCATCATTTCGGCTTTCAATTTTCCGGTAGCTGTTTGGAGCTGGAATAGCGCGTTGGCGTGGATTTGCGGAGACGTGTGTATTTGGAAAGGATCAGAAAAAACCCCACTTTGTGCGGTTGCTTGTCAAAATATTTGGAACGAAGTGGCGAAAGAAAATAATTTGCCAGAAGGTATTTCATCTGTGATTACCGGGGGTGCGGATATTGGTGAAATGATGGTCACTGATACTCGGGTGCCATTGATAAGCGCAACCGGCAGCACAAGAATGGGTCGCATTGTGGGCGCGAAAGTGGCGGAGAGATTTGGTAAGAGCCTATTGGAATTGGGCGGAAATAACGCCATCATCGTTACGGAAAATGCTGATTTGAAGATGACCATTATTGGAGCTGTCTTTGGCGCATGTGGAACAGCGGGTCAGCGTTGCACGACGACGCGGAGGCTGATCATACATGAAAGTATTTTCGACGAGGTTAAATCAAAAATTTCAGCCGCTTATGGTCAACTGAAAATTGGAAACCCATTGAATGAGAATAACCATGTGGGTCCTCTGATTGATAAAGACGCCGTGCGTTTGTACCTCAACAGCATTGAAGAAGCTAAAATGCAGGGTGGTAAAATCGTGGTTGAAGGCGGCGTTTTACAAGGTGAGGGCTATGAAAGTGGATGCTATGTGAAACCATGCGTTATAGAGGTGAAAGACAGTAGTTTACCTATTGTACAACATGAAACCTTCGCTCCAATTCTCTACATTATGAAATACAGCGACCTGGACGAAGCTATTTCAATGCAAAACGGTGTGGTACAGGGACTTAGTAGTAGTATTATGACGACCAATATGCGCCAGGCTGAGAAATTCCTTTCTTGTGAGGGAAGTGATTGTGGTATCGCAAACGTAAACATTGGTACTTCTGGTGCAGAGATTGGTGGCGCTTTCGGTGGTGAAAAGGAAACTGGAGGTGGCAGGGAATCCGGTTCTGACGCCTGGAGAAATTACATGAGAAGGCAAACGAATACCATCAACTATAGCACGAGCTTACCTCTCGCACAAGGCATCAAATTCGACCTGTAATCAGGCTTTCTTTTGTTTATTCTACCTTCTACCTTTGGATTGTTTTCAATGGGCGGGTGGATTTATCCAATGAAAATTCACGTGGAACGGTATAATCGTTCCCTAATAGTGGATGTTTCGTCAAGTATTGAGCTTGTTTTTGATTGAAGACAGCCGAATGAGTGTGATATTGAACGCATCACACCAATCTTAGATCCAGATTATGTAGTGCTTTCGTTAATGAGATTCAAAAACCTTCATTACCGGTTTGCTCGCGTGTGTTTCGAGCGCGCAAGCGTCGTCAGTATTACGGAGTGTACTCGAAGCGAGCAAAACCAGTCCCGATCAATTGGGAAGCGCAAATTCACGAGGATTTTGAGTGGTCATGAAAATGCACTGAATTATCTAGCTTAGAGGTCGTCATCACCTTCCTATGTGAAGGAGCAAGACACTAATATCCGAAGGATTTACTCCACTAATTCTGGATGCCTGACCTATGGTTTCTGGTCTGATTTTTTTCAGCTTTTGCCGTGATTCGGTGCTTAGGTTAACGACTTTATCGTAATCAAAATCAACCGGCAGAATCAAATGTTCCAAGCGAAGCATTTTATCAGCAAGTTCCTTCTCTTTCGAAAGATAACCGCTGTACTTCACTTCTATCTCGACTTGTTCCAGTATATCTTCCTGACTCACGTTGAATTCACCGGACAATTGGCTTATTTCTGGGTATAGAGGCGTTAAATCCGATAAATTGAGTTCGGGACGTCCGAGAATACCAATGGCCTTGACTTTTTGCGTTATTGGGGAGCTATTGCGTTTTTCCAGAACAGGATTGATGTCATCGGGCGAAACAGACAAGGTCTCTAAGAATTTGCGGACGCTAGTTTTACCTTCCCGCTTCTGTTCCACATGAAACATGCGTGCATCTGAAGCAAGTCCAATACTGTGAGAGAGTGGTGTAAGCCTTTCGTCAGCATTATCCTGTCGAAGTAATGTTCTGAATTCAGCCCTGCTGGTGAACATGCGATAAGGCTCTTCTGTTCCCTTGGTAATGAGATCGTCGATCAATACGCCGATGTACGCCTGATCTCTGGTTAAAACGAATGGATCTCTTTCTTGCGCCCAAAGCGCAGCATTGATCCCGGCAATAAGTCCTTGGCAAGCGGCCTCTTCATATCCAGTGGTCCCGTTGATCTGTCCGGCCATGAAAAGTCCGGGAATAGCCTTGGTTTCAAGTGTGTGCTTGAGTTGTTCTGGTGGAAAATAATCATACTCTATCGCGTAACCTGGACGAAACATTTTTGCGTTTTCAAAGCCTGGAATGAGCCTCAATGCCTTCAATTGCACATCGTCTGGAAGACTCGTTGAGAAACCATTGACATAAATTTCAATTGTGCTCCAGCCCTCAGGTTCAGCAAATATTTGGTGGCGGTCTTTATCCGCAAATCTGGTGATTTTGTCCTCAATGGATGGACAGTATCGTGGTCCGACTCCCTGTATTCTCCCCGCATACATGGGACTTTTTTCGAATCCTGTTGCTAAGATGTCGTGAACCTGCTGGTTGGTATATGTAATCCAACATGATTTCTGCATCTTGAGTTTTTGGGTGTCTGAAAAGCTGAATTTGCCCGGCTTTTCATCGCCCAGTTGTTCCTCCATTTTGCTGTAATCCAGTGAGCGGCCATCAATTCTTGGTGGAGTTCCAGTTTTCATTCTACCACTTCGAAATCCGAGTGAATTCAACTGTTCTGTGAGGCCTTCTGCCCTCTTTTCGCCGATTCTTCCACCTCTAAATTGTTTCTCACCAATATGGATTACTCCGTTGAGGAAGGTGCCGCTTGTGATGATGACCGAGCGACAATCAAAGCGTATCCCCATACCTGTGATAACACCCTCAATGCGGTTGTTATTGATGACGATTTCTTTGACCATATCCTGCCAAAAGTCAACATTCTCAATGGATTCCAAAGTGTTTCTCCATTCTTCAGCAAAACGCATTCTGTCGTTCTGAGTCCGTGGACTCCACATGGCTGGGCCTTTCGAACGATTCAGCATACGGAATTGTATAGCAGATTTATCTGAAACAATTCCTGAGTAACCTCCCAGTGCATCGATCTCTCGAACTATTTGACCTTTGGCTATACCGCCCATGGCCGGATTGCAACTCATTTGTCCTATCTTATTCATATCCATTGTAATAAGAAGGACTTTGGCACCAAGATTAGCTGCTGAAGCTGCGGCTTCGTTGCCCGCGTGACCAGCACCGACAACCACTATATCATATGAAGTATATCCCATTTTACTGACCTTTACGAAATGTTCCACGTGGAAACACTATTTGAGTTTGTTTTGAAGTTTTTTGAGGTAGAAATCTTCCATTTTCCGCATCAAAATTTGATCTGATTTTTTCTTATCTTTATATCCACACAGATGCATAACACCGTGAATTATAACACGTTGTATTTCGTTTTCTTGAGAAACTTCATTTTCTTGAGCATTCTCTTTTACTCTATCGATACTGATGAATAAGTCACCTGATATGCTGTTTTCCTGACTGTAGTCGAAAGTGATGATGTCAGTGTAATAATCGTGTTGGAGGAACCGCTGATTAACGTCCAAAAGGTGGTTATCACTACAAAAAACGATTGTAATGGCCCCAGGAACGAGTTTTTCCCTTCTTATGGCATCATGTATCCACTCGCGGAGGATTCGTTTGTTTTTGAGCCGGTATTTGACATCGATTTGATGGAACGAGATTGTCATGCGGCAAAATTAGCCCTTGTGGTTATCAACAAGTGTTTATAAATGTGATTTTCGATTGAATAGAATGATGACCAGTGAAAAGAAGTGCACTTGAGAAATAGATTCAGTGCAATCAAAGGGCTTGCGGATGCCATCAAGCGCGTTCTCCCGGTTTTGTGGTCATATTGGAGTGTTTGGATTAGAATTCGCGCTACACAAGAAGTTTGAAACAAACGTTTGCCTTCAGTTTATACTGATCAAAATGCGCTTGGCTTCACAGGAATTTCCCGTGAAACGAAAACAAATAAAGAGTTGAGATTGGAGGTGTTATTCAGTTACCACACCGTCGTTTGCCAAAACGGCAAAATCCAGGATCACTACTCGGCCATTGTCCAAAAATTCACATTGATCGGCAAGTTTTCGCATGAGAAATACACCGCGGCCATGAGGTTTTTCAATGTTTTCTGGAGCAGTAGGATCTGGAAGATTATTGTAATCGAAACCAGGGCCCTCGTCTTCGACAGTGAAGCGCATAAGACGATCATCAACTACATCGAAGGTTAGCGTTACCTGTTTGTTTGGGTTGAGTTTATTGCCATGCACAATTGCGTTGTTGACCGCCTCTGTCATAGCAATGAGCAATTCACCGTAGTAGTCTTCTTTTACAGCATACTCAGCAAAAACGTCATCAATCAGCTTTTCAGCGAGGTGAATGTTTTCCAGAATGGAAGGAAACTTAAGTGTTCGTTTTGCAGCAGCCATGGAATGTTGCAGGATTATTTCGCGCCTAATTTATTAAAATACGAATTTACCTTGTCCTTGTAATATGGTTTCAGGGAAGGTGGAACAGTTTTCAACAGTTCAGTTTCTTGTTGTTTTTTGCGCATGTACTCCGCATACTTCATTGGATTGGAGGTAGGATAATCCTGCGCTTCATTGCTTTTGCGCTCGTTGTCTTTATCGCGTGTCCGCTCTGCCTCTTCTGCTTTAAGCAGACGAATTTCAATATCTCGTTGTCTGCGTATGGTCTCCTCATCGATTTGATTGTTCACAATGTCGCGCTGCAACTCTTCCATTTCTTTGGCAATTTGTTTCAGTTCATTGCCGTTGCCACTGCCATCCTGATTGAGCTCTGCAGCCTTTTCTTCTACTGCTTTGCGAATAGCCGCCTGCTTTGCAGCCATTTCAGCGAGCTGTTGACTCATACTTTGACCTTGACCTTTGCTTTCTCCTTTGTTTTTGCCTTGCTTTTTGAGCTCTTCAAGTTGTTTTGCAAGACCCTCTTGCATTTTTTTGATCTGTCCCGCGCTGGGTTTCGGTTTGCTGCCATTGCCCCCCGGTTTGTTGCAACTACCGCTACCCGGTTTGCTATTGGCTGATTGTTGTTGCATTTGTCGCAGTGCTTCATCCAACATCAACGCAAGATTGTTGAAGCTGGTCATCACATACTGCTGTGAAGTAGTGATCTCAGCGGTTTTGTGATCCGGAATGCCAGTCAGCGCTTTCTCCATGTATTCGTTCACCAGATTAATTTCATGATTAACGGCAGCGCTTATTTGTGGTACTCTTTTGCTTAACGCGAAAAGCGAATCTTCGACCATTTTAGAATCATCCTTGAGTTTTCGTTGCGTATGACCAAGGTTCTTATAGTTCGGATCTTTGTGATCAATGGTTTGAAATTTTGACATCACTTCCTCTTGATCAAAACTCAGCGTAATGATGTTCTCAAGCAACGCACGCAAAGCGGCCATATCTTCCTCTTGCTGCTCTTGCTCACCAGATTCCATGGCCAGCTCCATCTGCGCGGCCATTTGCTTCATTTTTTGAGATGCACTTTTTTGTGATTTCGAAGCGTTGCTTTTTTTGTTCTTACTCAATTCATCAGAACTTTTTTGCTGCTCTTGCTCAATCTCCTTCTGTTGTTCTTCCGTTTCGGGCATCCCATTTGGATTTTCAAGTTCCTGATTGAGTTTTTCTAGCTCATCCAGTTCCTTTTCCATTTCTTTGAATTCCTCGTTAAGTCTTTCCTGTTCCTTCTTCAGCTCTTCGCTATCTGCATTTTTTTGCTCACTTTGCTCTGATAATTTTTCCTGTTCATCGGCGAGTTTTTCGAGTTTTTCAATCGCCTTTTCCATCTTCTGTTCAAACTCGAGTTGTTTGAATTGTTCCAATGCCCGATCCAATTCCTTTTCAAGATCTTCATTCGAAAGATCCATTTTATCCAACTCTTTCTGAATTTCATCTTTATTCAACTCTTCCATCAGGCGCTGCATTTCGTCCATGAGCTTTTGAAGCTCTGGGGTCATCACCTCATTCATCAGCTCTTCAAGTTGTTTTTGTTTTTCCTTGAGCTGCTCATTAGGCTGATTGAATTCGTTTTCCTGTTGGTTCTTTTCCTGATTTTCTTGTTGAATTTCCTCAACCTGCTTTTGCAATTCTTCCTGGCGCTTCATCAACTCTTCAAGTTTCTTTTTATCCTGCCAGTTCATTTCTTTTTTGTCCAACAGTTGTCTTTGGAGTTCTTCAAGTTGTTTCTCGAGTTCTTTAGCATCTTTTACACTCTCTTCGAGTTTGTCTTTGATGTTTTCGTTTTTCTGATCAATTCGTTCTTCAAGCTCTTCAGCAGTGGGAACGGCATATTCGCGAATACCGGTGGTTGCAGATTTGGAGCCGTTGAAACCGTCATTATCCCATACCTCGAAGAAGTACGAAATTTTATCTCCTGGTGAAACGTTTAGGGGGCGTAAATCCCAACTATGGAAGAATTCGTCGGTGATGTTTTCATGTGAAACAGGAAGTTCTAGCGTGTGTAGTTGATCATCCGTATTACCATTTTCCTGATGTGTAAAACGATAATTGAAGGTTAGTCTTTTAAAGCCATAATCGTCATGCACATTTCCTGTGAAATACATCTCTAAAAGCGAGGCGCTGTCATGAGCCTCTTCAACATTGATAGATGGATGAACATCAGGAATCACTTGAATTCTGTAACTCATGCTGTCTCCAGAAGGCATATATTGATTGCTTGTTCTAAGTGCATACATCAATGAGTTCACAGCGGTCTGTGAGAAAGAAGACTCATCATCGCCAGAAGGAATGGAGTATGTGCTATCGCCGAACTGAATGTTCAACAAGTCTGTATTTCTGGTTGAGAAATTCCAGCTGATTTTTGTGCCCTGTGGCACAACAAGATCGCCAGTATTGGAGATCATCTCGTCCTGACGTTTGATGTATGAGGGGAAGTTGAGTTCAACATCGAAGTCGATCAACCGCGGTGCAGGAAGAACCAACAATTCAAATTGATCAGAATAATAGCCAGAAGCGAAAAAAGCAAACGGAACATCCTCTTGCACGTTCCTGAAAGTATAGCTGAAACTGGCCATGGAGTCGCGGTCAGTCACGAATTGTTGCGAACCGATGACGATATAGATCTTATCTGGAATTTCTTTTCCAGTCACATTAAATCGAAAGGTGTAATCAGAATTCTCCGGAGTGGTGGGATGTTCTTCGACAGCGATGATGTGAAACGGAGCTTCATCAGGAATGATTTGGCCGTGACGAATGAGTCGGTCTGTTGGATTGGTTATGACACTCGGAGCAGCGAATAACAATATGAGAATTACAGCCAAAGGAGGGAGTACCCATTTGATGTATTTTTTATTTTCCCGAAGATCAATGGCACTGCTGAATGGAACCGGTCGTAGTTCCCGCATTTTCTGATTGATACTTGCTTCGAGAAGTGAATTGTCCGTGGTGTCGGCTTCAAGATCCTTAAGTTGAAGGGTATTGAGCAACTTGTCTTGTACATTGGGAAAATGCCGACCAATGATTTCGGCCGCTTGATTGTGCGAAATCACTTTTCCGAGATGGAACATTTTCGCAATGGGGATCACAAAGAATCGGATGAGCACGAAAGCCGCGGAAGCGATAAACAACCAAAAAAGGAAGGTTCTCATAACGATGCTGAACCGCCCGAAATATTCCAGCAAAATGACAATAAGATATGTAGCAAGGATGAGAGAGAGACCATACATGGCTCCCCGTATCATTTTGTTTTTGTAATACTTACGGATAAACTGATCCAGTTTCTGAATCAAAAGGGTGTATTCCGCATGATTAGACTTCATCTCCATCGGTGATCAATCGGTTTCCGGTACGTTTATCTGGCTGAAAAGTTCATCGGAACATGATGCCCAAACGGGCCGGACGTTTCAAAAGTATGCAACACGGCACTGTGAATTGCGGTAAGTGGTAAATGTTTAAGAAATTTTACGATGTGATAAATCAAAATTGTCGAATCAATGCTGGTCTTTGGGTGATTTCATGATAACAGATAACACCCTCAGCGAAATAATGAAACACCATACTTTTCCGGGTTTTTGATTTGTTGGTGTGGGCTTCCCCACCGTGAAACAGGTTGGCGTGCCAGATGAGCAGATCTCCGGCATTTGCTGTGAATACTTCTTTCTGAATGCCGTGTTCGGCTATTTTTTTTTGTATAAAATCCTCGTACTCGGTATAGGTTTTCGCACCAGTGAACAAAGCGTTTCCTTCGTTACCGTAGTCGCTATTGAGGTAGTAAGGAAGTTTGTGGCTTCCTGGGTAATAGTGAAGAGCCCCTTGTTCCGCTGAGATATCTTCCAACGCGAGCCAACATGCACACAATCCACCAAGAGGATAGGTTGTCATGTGAATGGAGTCGCTATGTGTTCGTTGTTGACTTCCATTGAGAAAATTAATGCTTTGAAACAGGATCGCCCGCCTTCCCATGAGGGCAGAAAGCAAATCGAGTAAATGCGGATGGTTGCCAACGCTTCTCAGCAATGCTGACTGGTGAATGGCAAACATGATTTTATTCTGATACTTAAAATTGATCTTTCCAGAAGATAACAGTTTTTCTATTTCACCATTGATTTCTTCAATTTTATCCTTGGAAAAAAATCCTCTTAAAATGACAAAACCATTTTTATCAAAATCACGAACAGCGTTTTTGTTTTCTTCTGACAAGTCCTTGAATGCTGGCATTTTTTCAAGAGCCACGATATCAACGGAGTCACTCAAGTCCTGATTTTTCAATTGGCGGAAATCTGCACTGGAAACTGGGGAAAAGTATGCTTTACCAATTCCGTACTTCTTGTACAATGCCGTATTGTGCGACAGTTGTGAAGGGTGAAACAAGTTGTAGAGTGCGTATGCGGGTTTTAGCCGTCGGATCAAATTGAGCATGTTCAGGATTTGAATTCAGCATAGTTCCAAATTCCAACCATCTGTTCCCGAATAAAATCTCTGGATTTCTGATAAACATCGTCCTGATTTTTAAACCAAATGATTTTGTAAAGATTGGATTCTGCTTGGAGTCTGGTGAGTTTTACCACCTCAATACCATGTATTGGCGCTTGCACCGACTCAAGCAAATCGATGTAATCAAGGCACTCTTGCTTGTCGCGATAAATGGTACCGTTACGATCTGTTACTGCAAGTCTTCTCAAGCCTTGATGAATCTGATTCGTTGATGATTTACTTCGGCGAAATAGATCCCTGGTGCGAGTGAGGAAACATCAATTGACTTCGTGCCAGCTATGGTCATGATGGATTGATTACAAATCACCCGGCCGGTGAGATCATAAATATTTACTGATGATTGTCCTTGGTTGGCGTCGATATTCAAATACAGTATTCTGCCTGCGGGGTTTGGATATACTGTCATCAACTTTGTTGGTTCTTCACTTATCGCAAGATCAACAGTAAGTACTTCGCTTGACATATCACAACCATACGTGGTTGTTACCTGCACGGCATAGTTTCCTGATTCAGTGATGGGCAAATAGGAAGATGTTGCGTTATCGACGGCCAATCCGTTGAAGTACCATTGGTAAGAAGAATAGATGTCCGGAACAGAAACTTCCATGGCGTTGACATCGAACTCTACGGTAAATTCTGGACAGTAAAGAATGGTTTCACTCACAGCAGAACATCCAAATTGATTTGCAACTTCGGCGTAATACTGACCACCATCTGTCATGGTATAAGAAGAGCTATTAACATCCTGAATTGGCACACCATTCTGATACCATGTGAAAGTGGTTAAAGAAGGATCTGCAAACGAAAGTGTTGTCCCGGTTTGTGAAATGGTAGCATCAGGTATTGGCAGCACTGATACAGTAATGCTGTCCATGAATACATTGGATTCCGTGAGCATCACGTTGAATATTCCCGTAGTGCCGTTTCCTGTGTCGAAGAAATTGGCGCCATCTAATAATTCGATATTTGCTGATCCAAGGTCGTCATCAGCGGTAATGTCGTCGTCATCTAAGAATTGAAGAACATAAGGTGGATTAGACAATTGAAGCCCGAGTGCATTCCAGCTGGTATTGGTGGTGTTGTCCTGTGTTGCTGAGGCATACACCAAATTTCCATCGCCATCGAAAATTTGAAAGTAAGGATCTGCGGTACTGATGAGATCGTCCAAATCACCGCTCCAATTGTCGTTCAAGGTAGAGACTGTTACCACATCGAGATACCAATCCGAAACTGTTGTCGTGAGCACGACTTCATAGTCACCAATTTCATCATAAAAAATCGTTGAGGGATATTGTTCAGTGCTTGTCTGTCCATTGCCAAAATCCCATGAATACGAAACAACAGAAGGAGATGGAACCTCGACAAGTGCATCATAGTTGACGTATAGTCCACCACAGTCAGCCATGTTATCAAAACTGAATGAATTGGCAGAGCCTTCGCCTGGATCAACAATGAGTACAGATTCGAATGATTCTACTTGTGTCACTTCAAAACCTAACGCGCTCACAAGCGCAGATACGGTGATGACAACACTATATGTGCCTGAAAGCAAAGGTGTACCGCAGATAGTTGCACAGCCATAATTTTCACCATTCACGGGAGAATAAGTTGCGTCCGGATCATTGAGTGTAAACTCCAAACCATAAGGCAAACCTGTTGCCGAAGTGATTGTAACAGAAAGTAGCGTTGCGTTGATACCAGACCCCGGATCTGTGATTTCTGTTGGCATATAAAACGTCAATTGCTCTTCGTAATATGAACCCGCTACGGCGTTGGGTTGGACAGCTGGACAAACAGCCGGCAAACCATTGGCGCTTGTGCATGTTTCATCTGGAATACATGTTGGACACTGAGCAGAAGCGACCATGCTCATGCTCAACAGCAAGGCGCATAGTATAATGGGTAAAAAATATTTCATCCTTGAAATTTTCTGACGAAGGTAAACACTCAGTGAGAATTATTGCATCATTCGGATGAAATGTCAAATGGAATAAAAAATTCCAATTATGGCATGCCGTATATGAATCAGGAATGAGAACAAGTCATGAGCAGCCATTACATTCGCAACATGAATGAAATCCGAAAACATTTCGAAGAAGCCAACACATTGCTTCATCAGATTTTGGAAGACGAGCGCTTCATAGCAAACATTACATCGGCGGGAAGCCTAATGGTCGACCGTCTGAAGGGCGGAGGCAAAATTATCACCTGTGGCAATGGTGGTAGCATGTGTGATGCCATGCATTTTGCCGAGGAGCTTACAGGAAGATATCGCGATAACCGCCCATCTATTGCAGCAGTGAGCATAAGTGATCCTTCGCATATCACCTGCGTGGGAAATGACTATGGATTTGATTATGTTTTTTCGAGATATGTTGAAGGCGTGGGCAAAGAAGGAGATGTTCTTTTGGGCATTTCCACAAGTGGAAACTCGTCCAATGTGATAGAGGCTGCAAGGGTTGCGCGATCTAAAGGCATTGCAGTGATAGGCTTAACGGGTAAGGATGGCGGGAATCTTGCGGCTCTATGTGATGCCGAAGTCCGTGTGCCGTGGTTTCAATATGCAGATAGAATTCAAGAGATACATATCAAGGTGATACATTCCTGGATAGACTACATTGAAAGGAACGCGTAGAAGACAATAAACAACACAACCTTTAACCATGCTGATCAAAACTTTTGGCAGCGCCGTTTTCGGCGTGAATGCTGCTACCATTATCATAGAAGTCAATGTAGACCGAGGCGCACAGATTTCGATTGTTGGCCTTCCAGATTCTGCTATTAAGGAAGCACAACAGCGGATTAAAGCAGCATTATCGAATTGCCAATATGAACTGCCTGTCAGAAACATTACCATCAACCTTGCTCCGGCAGATATTCGCAAAGAAGGAACTGCTTATGATCTGCCTTTGGCAATTGGATTATTGGCGGCTACTGAACAACTCAAGTCCGATTCGTTGGAAGAGTTTATCATCATGGGGGAGCTATCATTGGATGGAAGTCTTCGACCAATCAAAGGTGTTCTTCCCATTGCTATTCAGGCTAAAAAGGAAGGCTTTCGCGGGATGATTATACCATCGCAAAACGCACGAGAAGCGGCAATTGTAAGTGATTTGGAAGTATATGGCGTAGACACCATTCAACAGGTTGTCAAATTTTTTGAGGATCCCAGCACGTTGACACGAACCATAGTGAATGCTCGTGAAGAATTTAGTCAGAAACTCAATCATTTTCCGGTTGACTTTTCTGATGTTAAAGGGCAGGAGAACATCAAACGGGCATTTGAAATTGCGGCAGCAGGAGGGCACAACGTCATCTTGATTGGCCCGCCTGGTGCGGGAAAAACCATGCTTGCCAAGAGACTTCCAACGATATTACCTCCGATGAATTTACAAGAAGCGCTTGAAACAACAAAGATTCATAGCGTTGCAGGTAAACTCCGAAAAGAGGACTCGCTGATAAGTGTAAGACCGTTTCGGGCACCACATCATACGATTAGTGATGTGGCATTGGTGGGAGGGGGAAGTTTTCCTCAACCCGGAGAAATATCATTGGCGCATCATGGTGTTTTGTTTCTCGATGAATTGCCGGAGTTTAAACGAACTGTTTTGGAGGTGATGCGACAACCTTTGGAAGATCGATATATCACCATTTCTCGTAGTAAATTTTCGATTGAGTATCCCGCAAGTTTCATGTTGATTGCGAGTATGAACCCTTGTCCATGTGGATTTTTCAATCATCCGGAAAAGGAATGTGTTTGTGGAGCTGGCGTTGTTCAGAAATATTTGAATAAAGTAAGTGGGCCTCTTTTGGATAGAATTGATATACACATTGAAGTGACTCCGGTGAGTTATGATATGTTGAGTGAGCGCAGAGTAGGCGAGGGCAGTGAGCCAATCAGACAACGTGTGATCGAAGCACGCAGGGTGCAAGAGAAACGATATGAAAAAAGGTCAACGATTCATTGTAATGCCCAAATGGACAGTAAGACACTGAAAGAAATTTGCGTGATTGATGATGCGGGCAACAAATTGTTGCGTGCAGCAATGGATCGACTGAAACTTTCGGCACGAGCATATGATCGCATTTTAAAAGTCTCCCGAACCATAGCTGATTTGGCGGGTTCTGAAAATATCAAAACCGAACATTTAGCAGAAGCGATTCATTATCGAAGTTTGGATAGAGAGAATTGGGCGGGTTGATATCGGTGCCTGAACTGAATTCATACAAGGCAACGGTCGATCTTCCTCCGGTGTCTTTGTATCAAATACCATTACAATGAACAAGATCTGCGTCTTTGTCTTTTTGATTTCATGTTTCTCGCATTCAATCTATAGTCAATATCACCCAACATTACTTGAGAGCCAAGTTTGGAAAGGAGTGACATATGGCTGGGGCGTTTTTGATTTTTACCAAAAAGTACAAGGCGATTCTTTGATTGGCGAAGAGTACTATATGAAAATTTATTCCGGTCAAGGAGAAGACCAAATGGACTACATGGTTGGTCTGCTTCGTGAAGATGAGGCGGAGCAACGCATTTATATCTGGACGGGAAGTGAAGAACACCTCATCTACGACTTTGATGTTGAGGCCGGCGACGTGGTGTCCAGTTGGGGAGTTGGCACGGAACAGAACATTACAGTGACCAGCGTAGAAACTTTAACCATTGATGGCACCTCGCGAAAAAAAATCAACTTCAATGATCAGTGGGGTGCTGCTTATTGGATTGAAGGAATGGGTTCTATTTATGGACTCATTGACGGCGCATTGGGCAATATTGTTGACTATAACCCGGTGATGACCTGTTTGTATCAAAACAATAATTTGATTTGGGATAATCCTTTGGATGAAGGCAATTGCGACGCAACATTATCCATTGATGAAACCAGGTTGTCAACCATGGACTATTATCCAAATCCATTCACCACAAACATGAGGATCAATTTCAACGGACCAACTGTTGGCGGTAATGCATACTTACGCGTTTATGATGTGATGGGAGTGTTGGTATTTGAAATGAATGTGAATTCAAGTATGCTTGAGATGGATGGACTTACTTTTCTTTCATCGGGATTATATACGATGTCGTGGATTCAGAACGGAAATCACGTAGCTTCGGGTCGGATAATGAAACTCTGATGCGCGCAACCATTCAATCTTATTTACCGCTCCTTGCTTTAACGGTTGGAATTTTTTTGTTGAGTTGTATTTCGGGCAAAAAGAAGAACTCATCAACAGATGAATTATACAAAGTGGAGGTGATGGTTACACAAACCTCATCATACTGCGGTGGTGCAAGACCAAGCGAAGAAATGCTTCAAGAGTTGAACACCTTGAAGCCGGCATCTGGGTTGACTATTTACATAGGCAAGGGGAATTCGAATCACGGGGTGGATTTTGTGGTTTCATCGAAGACCGACGAGCTCGGCAAGGTGAGTGTTGAACTATCTGAAGGTATTTATTACATTGTTTTTGATAACAAGACTGCCGCTTATAAAGAAAGTCTGCTTACGACCTACGGCACGGAAACAAAAGACTATTCAGCCATTGACATTACTTGTCTTGAGTCTTGGTTTGCGACACCAGAAATCACATTTCATGTGCAGAAGAACAATCTTAGAACTATTGTGTTAAATCATCACATTCCGTGCAGTTGGAGCGCCATCCCTTGTGTCAACTACAGGGGACCATTACCTCCGTGAAAAAGCAAAAGCCGCAAATTCATGCGGCCTCTGGTTTCAAAATTTTTTCTTGGAATTATTTCTTAGCGAGAACGTCGAATTCGAGGTTGATGTCATCAGCGAGGATGAGATCTTTCACTGGCATTGCGAAAGCCACGCCATATTTCTGACGATCGAAAGTGAGTTTTCCTTTCAGACGAACATTGTCACCTTCGAGAGCGATAGATGATACCTCTACTGTTTCCGGATTTGATTTACCGCGGATTGTAAGATTGCCGCTGATGCTATTGCCATTAGCTGATGTTACTGCGAAAGTAGCAGTTGGGTTATTGGCAATATCGAAAAAGTCTGGAGAAGAAAGGTGGCCGATCAGGTCAGCAGCAGTGTGTCCTTGTTCTGTTGTATAGTTAGCATCAGTTGGTTTGATTGAGTTCATATCAATGGTAAGGCTACCACCAACCACTTTACCTTCTTTCAATTCAATAGTACCTGCTGAAATATTGATATTACCACTGTGGGCATAGCTTTTTGTTCCTGTCATGTTACCACTCCAGATCACGTTGCTTGCCGCTGCATCAACGGTAAGCTTGGCATCACCTTGTAAAGCAGTGAGTGGAGCAGCTGGGGCTGGAGTTTCTGTTTTTGTTTCACCGCAAGAAGCAAAGATGACTGATGCGGCTACGAATGCGATCAAAAGATTTTTTTTCATTTGTGGTTTGTTTTTGTAGAAATTTTGGTGTGCAAAAGTGTGTAATAGTCGAAGCCAGAGACTATGATGTGTATCAACAACGTGCGGAGATGTGCTTGATGCACATCAATGAATCTTTGATCTATGGATGGCTGCATGTTTCAACTTTCTGGTGGAGTTGCATGAGAAGTTGGGATATTTGTGATTTAGTTCAATTATAGAAGCCTATGGCATTGATTAAGAAAGTAAACGGCCTTGAGCCGCGATTTGGAAAAAACTGTTTTATAGCTGAAAACGCGACCATTGTTGGTGACGTACAGATGGGTGATGAATGCAGCGTTTGGTTCACAGCAGTCATCCGGGGCGATGTCCACTATATCAGGATCGGAAATAAGGTCAATGTACAGGATGGTGCTATCCTGCATTGCACCTATCAGAAGGCGCCATTGAATATTGGCAACAATGTTTCTATTGGTCATCGGGCGATGGTTCATGGCTGCACCATTCACGACAATGTATTGATTGGCATGGGCAGCATCGTGATGGATGGTTGTGTAGTAGAAAGCAATAGCATTGTTGCTGCTGGTGCGGTATTATTGGAGGGCACCCATGTGACTTCGGGAAGTGTGTATGCAGGCATTCCCGCTAAAAAGGTGAAAGAGGTGAGTCAAGATTTGTTCGAAGGAGAAATTCAACGAATCGCAAACAATTATGTGATGTATTCTTCTTGGTTTAATCAATAATGTTGATCAACATGTCAAGTATTGAAGGTGCCAAATTGGTTGTCGTGTTTTTTTTCGTGGGGATTGTTATCGTTTATGTTTTGTATCTGAACTCGTTGCGCAAAACCATTATTGAAATTAGTCCGGAAAACAGAAGAGTTCGTCCTGGAGAGGTTTGGCTTATGCTCATCCCTTTGTTTTCGTTGGCGTGGCAGTTTGTCCTCGTCGCCAAAATTGCTGATTCGTTGCTGGCAGAATACCGAAGCCGGGGCATGACACCTTCTGAATCAAGACCCGGTTATCAGTTGGGGTTAACGATGTCGGTGTGCTTTGTGTCCTCATTGCTTCCACTGCTTGGAAGTATTATCGCCCTTATCGGATTCATTTGTTGGATCTTGTATTGGAATAAAATGAACAGCTACCGCCAAGAATTAGAAAACATGAATTCGGTTTTATAGCATCATATGCGCGGCAACAATATTTGATGCAGGGCCTCGATCCAATCATCACCGTCGTTGAGTGAAGGTACCAGTTGAATTTTTTTTCCGCCATGTTCTTCAAAAAGCTCTTGGTACTCTTCACCGATTTCAATGATGGTTTCGAGGCAATCGGCGACAAAGGCAGGAGAATAGACCAGTAGGTTTTTTTTCCCCTCTTTGGCCAGTCTGATAATGACATCATCACTAAACGGTTCGATCCAGCCCTTTCCAAGACGTGATTGAAAGCAAACAGTGTACTGGTCTTCACGAAGTCCCAATCGCGAGGCTATTTCGCGTGAAGTCCCATAACAAGTGGCTTTATAGCAAAATTTGTTTTCATCATTGATTTCCGATTCACATGAATGGTTCGTGCACTTTCTGTCATCATATACTTTATCTACTTGACGCTCTGGTAATCCATGGTAGCTAAAAAGCACGTGATCAAATTGATCGAGTTGAAATGTTTTTCCCCGATTGGCAAATGCATTCAGGTATGCTGGGTGGTCCCAGAATTGTGATACGAATGTCACTTCAGGAAACACCCACAGATCACGCATCATGCGCAAGCATTTATCAATGACCGAACCCGTTGTAGCTGATGCATATTGGGGGAAAAGCGGCAGTACAATGACTTTATCTGCGTTCCATTTTCGAATAGCAGTGATGGCAGATTCCAAGGATGGATTTTGGTACCTCATGGCGAGAAAAACCTTCAGGTCAGTTTTTTCATTCGCATCAAATTTTTTCTGTAACAACTCACAGGTTCTTTTACCATAGTGAATTAACGGGGAACCGTTTTCTGTCCATAGTTTCTCGTACACCCTGGCGCTCTTGCGATGCCTAAAAGGCACGATGATGCCATTAACAAGTATTTTCCTACCAAGCCAATTGATGTCAATAACCCTTGGGTCGTTGAGGAATTCGGTAAGATACCGATATACGTCTTTCGGTTTTGGACTATCGGGTGAACCGAGGTTTACCAGAAGTATTGCCGTTTTTTTTTTCAGATAGGACATGGAAGCAAGGCGCATTACGTGCGCAAGAGTAAACAAGAAATTCTCAATAAAGTTTTGCCGCTTCTGTTTTCAAGAAACGTGTAACGGCATAAGCTGTTGCGAGCCAGGAGATAATAAGGCCTACGGCAAAGACGCCGCCAATCAGGATAAGCAGACGTGATTTTTCTTTCATCACATCAATAATATCCGCGAAATCAGCGCGGAAGTAATACAAAACACCGAATAAGGCAGCGAGTGCAAAAACGGCGGAGATGAATCCATACCACAAGCCTCTTCGCAGAAATGGCTTCTGAATAAACCACCTTGTAGCACCAACCAGTTGCATGCTTTTAATCAAAAAGCGCTGCGAAAAAATGGCGAGCTGTATGGTATTAACAATGAGAACAACTGCAATGACAAGCAGCAATGCACCGATAACAACAATGGCCAAGCTCCATTTGCTAAGGTTTGCATTCATTTGTTGCAACAGGTCTTTTTGATAAACTACTTCCCGCACAAGGCTATTGTTTTGTAGGTCAGTAATTAGAGAATTAAGACCTTCTTGCTGATTGAATTCTGGGTTGAGTCTGATATCGATAGAAGCTGGCAGTGGATTGTATCCTAAAAAATCGACAAACTCTTCACCAAGTTCTTCCTGCATGATGCGTGCAGCTTCTTCCTTCGATGTGTATTTCGCCGATGCTGTGAAGGATTCTGCCTCGAGTTGTTTTTTAAGTTGGAGCACCTCAGATTCAGGAACATCTTCATTCATCATTACTTGAATGACTACTTGACCGCGGTAGTGATCACTTAAAGAAGACGCGAGCAGTGCAACGGTAAGCAGGATGCCTACCATGATCAACACCAAAGTTATTCCAATCACCGTGGAGAAAGATGAAATCGCGCTTCCGTTGGTTTTAAAAAGTGATCTTGACATCTGTTGGTGCGAAATAAGGAAGAATCCGTTGCCACATCAAGGCAGAAAAGAAGGCGTTGTTAACATGAGGAGATTGATTTTGGCAATGCGCTTATGAGACCGCAATGACTTCGCCTTCGAAGTAAAGGTCTTCACCGGCCAATGGGTGATTGAAATCGAGAACGATCGAGTTAAGTTTCACTTCACAAACGACACCTTCAACCACTTCGCCATCTGGTGTTTCCATTGGCACGATTTCTCCTTCTTCAAAAATTTCATCTGCGAGTTCCCCATCTTCGATGAAATCGCTCTTTGGGAACTCCACGAAAAGTTTTTCATCTTCTTCGCCATAAGCGTCAGCGGCCACAATGCTGATGGTGAATTTTTCACCAGCTTGAAGACCCATGAGTGCTTGTTCAAAGCGAGGTATCATAGGATCTTCACCCATAATAAATTCCATGGGTTCATCGGCACGTGTTTCTTCGATGAGTTCGCCATCTGGGCCATCAGCATGCAGTCTATAGTGGAGGGCGATTTTTGATCCTTTTGTAATTTTCATATTGGTACTAACAATGAGGGCGCAAGTTGCGCATGAAGTCAGTTCGAATTACAAAAAAGAATGAGAATTATTCCGGCATATATTTCATAAACACATAAACGGAATTTTTTATACCAGTAAATCAGACTATACATTGCGCAATAAATCAAAAAAGGCAGAGAAGCATGCGATTGCTCAAGATGTTTTTAAAAGGGCTTTTGGGCCTGTTGTTGCTGGCCGTTGTGGCGCTCTATGTAACCGGTAACGGCCACGTATTACGCGGCGTTCGATGCACCTATCTCGTTGGAAAGTCGAAACCCGACATCGATGATTTGCCATATTTCGATGTGAGTAAAATGGCTGCCACGCAGCCTGTTTCCTGGCCAGTTCACGCCAAATACAATCTTGGAAGAATACCACAGGAGTTCGATCAACAGCTTGATTCCCTCAGCACCACCGCTTTTTTGGTATTCAGAAACGACTCATTATTATTTGAGCAATACTGGAAAAAATTTGATGAAAACACGGTCGGCAATTCCTTCTCCATGGCCAAGAGTTTTACTGCGATGTTGGTGGGAAGGGCCATTGATGACGGTTTTTTGAAGAGTTTGGATGAACCGGTTGGTCATTATCTACCGGAATTCAACGAAGGAAAAAACGCGGGCTTAACCATCAGGCACTTGTTACAAATGTCCAGCGGAATTCCATTTGGAGAGAGCTACAGCAGCCCGTTTGGCTTCATGGCCAGAGCATATTACGGTGATGAATTGGAAGAAGAGACCATGAAATTCAGGGTGGAGAAAGATCCGGGAACATTCTGGACCTATGAGGGTGGAAATACCATTTTACTTGGTTTGATCTTGAAGAAAGCTACAGGAAAAACGCCCAGTGACTATTTTATGGAGTCGTTCTGGGGGCCAATGAATGCGGAGCATGAAGCTTACTGGAACTTGGATCATGAAGGAGGATTGGAAAAAACCTTTACCGGATTTTATGCGACAGCCAGAGATTTTGGCCGAATTGGAAAACTTTTCATGCATGATGGAGTATGGGAAGGAGACACGTTGCTTTCGCCAGAATTTGTGAAGAACAGTTTGCAGCCGAATATGATACCCGACGAGACAGGCGAAGCCTGCTCATGGTATGGGTTACATTGGTGGCTTGGTGAGCAGCACGGGCAAAAGTTCTTCTCTTGTCGCGGTTTGCGTGGCCAATACATCATTGGCATACCGGAAGCGAATTTGGTGATTGTTAGGCTTGGCCATTTGCAACGCAAAGACAGAACAGCACACATGCCTCCTGATCTTTTCATGTATATGGACATTGCCCGTTCGATTGCAGCACAAACGAATTGAGATCAACATGAAAAAGGATATTCAGATAGAAGAAGTGACCAATGTTGGAATAGCTATTATTCCAGAGCATCCGGAATCGGAACAAACGGAGTGGTCGGTTTATTTTCTCAATATGAAAGACACCGAGATCACCAGTGTTCTGATCAATGCAGAGGCGCGTGGTATGGTAGGCGGAGAAGAAAAGCACACCGCTACGTTGCGCTTTTTTCTCAAGGACGTGGCAGCGAAAAGTTTCAAGAAATTTGAATTGGTCTTGCCGGATACGTTTGCATTAAACAATCAGTATTGGGTGAGCTTTTATGAAGAAGGAAAAATATTTGACAAGAAATACATTTTTGCGGCGAATTCGATCAGTCAGGATAGACTGGTGATGATTCCGCTATTAAACAAGCCAGGCGTATTGGTTCAATAATCCTGGCAAGTTCAACCCACATTAAACCTTTCATCGTATGTTACACAACCTCACCCTCGGAGAGGTTTTGTTTCTTGATATAGAAACAGTCTCCGCGTATCACACCCTTGAAGAATTGTCTGATTTTGAACAGCAACTTTGGGAAGAAAAGTCCACCTATTACCGTGATCGAAAACAAATCGGCCTGAGTGAAAGTTACCGCCAGGCTGGGATTCACGCTGAATTTGGTAAAATTGTTTGCATCAGTGTTGGTTATTTTCATCAAGGTCCAGAGACGAGAGAGTTTCGAACACATTCATTTTATGGACATGATGAAAAGCGATTGCTTACAGAGTTTGTGGGATTATGGGATAAACATCAGCGTAAGAAATTCAAATTGCTTTGTGCACACAACGGAAAGGAGTTTGATTTCCCATACATTGCAAGAAGGCTGCTGATCAACGGCATTGCATTACCGGAAATCCTGGATATTGCAGGACGCAAACCGTGGGAAATTGCGCATCTTGATACTATGGAACTGTGGAAATTTGGGGACTACAAGCACTATACTTCACTTAAACTACTGGCCCATGTTTTCGGCATTCCCACACCAAAGGATGACATAGATGGCAGTGAAGTGCACGATGTTTATTACGAAGAAAAAAATCTTCAGCGCATTGAGTTGTATTGTCGAAAGGATGTTGTTACGGTTGCTCAATTGTTTTTGGCGTATCGGGGTGAGACGTTACTTGTTCGGGATGAAATTTTGCTGGATGCTGAATAAAAACAGCGGCTTCCATCATGGAAGCCGCTGTTGAAAAAACCTTCGTTTTGTAATCGCCTGTCCGATTGTCTACGAAGTACGACAAACGGATGCTTTCATATTAAAAGGGAACTATTTGGAATCCGACAGTTACCGGATACACTTCTGGTCCTTTGTTTTTTTGGAACAATGGTGTGAGTCCATAAGTTGCGAAAACCGTGAAGTTTCTATATCCTAATCGCGCGGTTGCATCGAGGGTAAAAGGAGAGAAATTGTAATCTGCTTTGTTGCGGTATTGGTGTTTTTCTCCATTCGACTCCCATTTTTGTTTCGAGATGCTACCCATTTTCCAACCACCAATGACGCCGGCAGCTAGGTGGAATGATTTATCGTTGTCATCACTGGTGTTAAATTCCAACATAACAGGAACGTTCACATAGGTTGCGCGGAGCTTGTTTTTCGAAAATGTCATCAGTGTATCGGGGATGGTTACTGCGTAAGTAGCGGAACTATCTTCAGTGAACACGCGCACATTGTTTTTCAGTCCGTAGCTGTTGTAGGTCAAACCTGCACCTACGATTAGCCCAACATAATCCTTATAGAATCTAATTTTTTCTTCGAAGATGTTGAATCTCCAGCTGAAGGATCTGCTGTAGTCAAGGTCGAGCCATTGTGAAGCAGAATCCATGGTCATGCTGCCATTTTTGGTAAGCAGCATATTTACTCCGAGGTCAATACCGTCCCAATGGGTGAGTGTGTATTTATCGGTTGATTCGTCATAAATGGAATCGTTGGAGTTGACGCTAACGGAGTTCAGAGAGTCTTTATCTGTTTTGGGTTCAATCACCAGGATCTGTTTATCACCAAGCATGATGTTGGTGGTATCCTTTTCTGTTTGCGCAAAACCCAAAGTGATGGTTAGGATTGCGGCGAATGTCATGCTCAGCTTTTTCATATTACGTGTTTTATGTTGAACTTTCTTATTAAGCGATGTTTTCAGGAATAGGACGACACGGTTACCTGTAAGTTACAGGCTCATTGAATTTTTTTTCATTGTTGTTCTCCGGCTTCTGGATGTTCGGTTTAATCACATGGCGATCATTGTTTTTGGATGAAGATGTTCCGGATTCCGATAATTTGACCGCTTAACAAAAATTCTAACCATTTGTGAAATGTGATACAGGTGACCGGGTATCTATATGTAACTTCACGCGGTGAGTAAACGTCGTAACTGAAAACCACCTTTTCAATGAAACGAAATTGGACAAAACTGATATTTGGAGCATTACTCTGCGTGGCTTCACTATCGGCATTTTCGTCTCCACAGTCATTCGATCAGGATAATAACCGCAGAGGCGTAGAAAAAAATGATGCTGAGGAGCAAGAGCCGAATCTGGATGGTGTTGTTGAAGTGAGTTTTAAAATTGATCAAATGGGCAAGGTTCAGATTCTGAACATCAATTCTACCAGCCCACAATTGTCAGAGTATGTGATCAAAAAGCTCTCGAAGATCCAATTGGAAGAGGGAAATTCACAAGTGGGAAAGGTGATTAAGTACCGATTCGTCTTTAAAAAGCAAGCCTAAATTTTATTCTGATATCCATTTGTCTGTTGAGTTCTATCAACAGAACACGTGCCTGTTGCCCTTTGAACGCGTTTGGCACTTTCTATACCCCGTTGATATAGCCTTTTGATAAGCCGCCTCATTGGTGCTCGAGGAGAATTGATGTTTGCGTGGATGTATTTAAGGAATTTTTACAATGTGGCTGTAACAAAACACAACTCGTTATCGCCTCATGACAAAACAAGCAAAAACCAAACAACATGAAAGCGCTCGCCATCTCCCTTCTTCTGATGATATCTGTCATGCAGGTTAACGCAGGAGTATTGACATCCGACAAAAGAAAACCAAGGGAAGTCAACAAAGAACAGACACTCAAAAATGCATTAGACAAGCAAGTAAGCAGACACATTTACTATCCGTCTCAAGAGGAATCAATGGAAGGTAAAGCCGACGTGATGCTACAAATGATGCCAGAGGGAGATGTTCAAGTTGTGTTGATTCAAACAGCGAATCCCTTGATGAAAAAATTCATCGAGAGACAAGCGAAGAAAATGAAAGTGGACAAACAAGATGCGGTTGCAGGTCAGATTTTCAGATACCGCATTGTTTTCATTGCAAAGAATTAAAGAAGCAAGTAGTTATCAATAAACAGGTCTAAGAATCAAATGCCGCAGACAAAAAGTTGTCTGCGGTTTTTGTTTGTTTCCATATGAATCGTGTGTTAACACCTTTCAACAAATCCTTCACGTTTTTTCAATGATTAAATTGTAACACCTTCATATGCGCTATCGTTTTTTGCAGTGAAAAACAAAACCAATCGTATCATGAAAATCACACTCGCATTTTTCATTGCATTATTCAGTATTCAGAACACTTTCGCCGGCCACGGCGATGACACAGGTGAGAAGACCAGAAGCGCTATTGCCGCGGAAATTGGTCGCCAACTTAGTTATCATGAATTATCGGATTCATTCCGAGGGGGCGTTGCGTTTGCAGAAGTGAGGGTATTAGAATCGGGCATGATGGAAGTAATGAATGTGAATGCTGCCACACAGCGTCAACGGGAAATTATTGAGCGAGAAATCGAATCAATTCAACTCAACTTGCCATCTAACGCTACAGGGAAAACATTTGCATTTCGTTTTCATTTTGTACAACGAAACGCTTAAGCAAATACAGGCGTTGCGGGGTTATCTTTGCCTCGCAAATGACCGCGAATAGGAAGGACATAAGAAGCCTCACGGCAGAGGAGTTAACGGAATTTTTTATTCTCCATGGGGAGAAAAAATTTCGAGCGAAACAGGTACAGGATTGGTTGTGGAAGCGCGCTGCCGGTTCATTTGACGAGATGTCTAATCTTTCAATCGACACCAGAAAATTATTAGCTGATCATTTTGATCTGCACAAGATCAAACTTTCCGACCAACAAATTAGCGGTGACAAGACCATCAAATGTGCTTTTGAGGTTGAACCCGGTAAGATTGTGGAAGGTGTTCTCATTCCGACCACCTCCAGGATGACGGCGTGTATTTCATCGCAGGTTGGATGTAGTCTTGCTTGTAAATTTTGTGCAACGGGAAGATTGAAGATGATGAGAAATCTGACCGCTGGAGAAATCTATGATCAGGTCGTTTATTTAAAGAACGAGGCAGAAACGCGATACAATATTCCATTGTCGAATATTGTGTATATGGGCATGGGCGAGCCATTGCTCAATTATAAAAACGTAATGTCTTCGGTTGAAAAAATTACTTCACCAGATGGTTTAGGCATGTCGCCTCAGCGCATCACTGTGAGCACGGCAGGAGTTGCGAAAATGATTATGAAGCTCGGCGATGATCAGGCAAAATTCAATCTTGCGCTATCGTTGCATGCTGCGAATGATGAAAAGCGGAATAAGATTATGGACATCAACGAGTCTAATCATCTGGAGTCTTTAGCACATGCGCTGAGCTATTTCTATCAAAAGACAGGATCACGTGTTACATTCGAATACATCATCTTCAAGGATTTTAATGACTCTATCAAGGACGCTCACGAATTGGCAAATTATTGCAAGCGATTGCCAGTGAAGATTAACATCATTGAATACAATCCCATCGATGATGGCGAATACCAGCAGGCATCTCCTGAGCGGGTTGATGCTTTCGCGAAATTTCTCGAGTCGAAAAACCTCATCGTCAATGTGAGAAGATCGCGAGGAAAGGACATCGATGCCGCATGCGGTCAGTTAGCGAATAAGAATACTGCGATCTTGAAAGACGAGCGGGTTTTGAAGCGTTGAGTTTTTTACCGAACTGATCTTACCTTGGCAACCTTCATATTCGCCCCATGACGAAATCAAACAAATTGACACTTTGGATTTTTGTAGCTCTGGTACTAGGAGTCATCACTGGTATTTTGCTTAACGCATTTTATCTACCTGGCGCTGATAACACCGCAAATCCAGAGTTAGCACCGATTTTAGACAACATCACCATATTTACTGACGTATTTCTACGATTGATCAAAATGATCATTGCGCCGTTGGTGTTTTCTACGCTGGTAGTTGGTGTGGCAAAACTTGGTGACATCAAAGCCGTAGGTAGAATTGGTGGTAAGACCATGCTATGGTTCATCACGGCATCATTTGTTTCTCTCCTATTGGGATGTCTGCTGGTGAATATTTTCCAACCCGGAACAATCATGCATCTTGAATTGCCTCCGGCTGATGCGGCCACGGGTGTGGATAAGGCGGCTATGACTTTGAAAGGTTTTATCACACACATTTTCCCCAAAAGTGTCATTGAGGCCATGGCCACCAATGAAATACTTCAAATCGTCATTTTCTCGTTGTTTTTTGGCGTAGCCACGGCATCGATGGGTGATCATGGGGAAGTGATCATCAAGTTTTTAGATGCGGTCGGACATGTTATGCTCAAGATAACGGGCTATGTGATGAATTTCGCTCCATTCGCAGTCTTTTCGGCGATGACGGCCGTTGTAGCCAAGAAAGGGGGAGGGGTGCTGATTACATATGGCGTTTTCATAGGCGAGTTTTATGCCGGTCTAATTTTGTTATGGATTGTATTGATGATTGCAGCTTGGTTCTTGGTGAAGAATCGCATTTGGACTTTAATCAAAAGGATCAAAGAACCTTTATTGCTTGCTTTCTCTACTGCTAGCAGTGAGGCTGCATACCCAAAAACAATGGAGGAGCTGGAGCGTTTTGGTTGTAAGAACAGAATAGTAAGCTTTGTGCTACCTCTGGGGTACTCCTTCAATCTGGACGGGTCTATGATGTACATGACTTTTGCCAGTCTTTTCATTGCACAGAGTTATGGCATTCACATGAGTTTTGATCAGCAGTTGTCCATGTTACTTGTGCTCATGATCACGAGTAAAGGCATAGCTGGCGTGCCAAGGGCTTCTTTGGTCGTCATTGCGGGTACTCTTTCGTCGTTCAATATCCCCGAAGCTGGACTTCTTCTTCTATTAGGGGTTGATCATTTGCTGGACATGGGGCGAAGCGCAACCAATGTCGTTGGTAATGCGGTAGCAACAGTTGCTGTAAGCAAATGGGAAAAGAGCCTGGAATGATCTGTTGGCAGACTCTTCTAAGAGTAATGTCGAGAACTTGTCGAGTCCAAATTTCCTTGGATGAGAAATGTTGTTGTTATTGAAACACAAGTTGTCGAAAAAGCCTGCTGTACTTGAATCCTCTAAATCGCTAAATTTGTCCACCAAAACCCCTCCACATGAAGTTTGGTGTTGTAGTATTTCCCGGTAGCAACTGCGATGAAGATCTTGTTTATGTCCTGCGCGATGTTTTGCATCAGGATGTAGTGAAACTTTGGCACAAAGACCACGATCTGCAGGGTGCGGATTTTGTTTTTCTGCCGGGAGGATTTTCTTACGGTGATTACCTCCGCAGCGGCGCTATTGCTCGCTTTTCACCCATTATGCAGGAAGTTGTTGCTCATGCCAACAAGGGAGGTTTTGTGATGGGTATCTGCAACGGGTTTCAAATTTTGTGCGAAGCGAAACTTTTACCAGGAGCGCTCATGCACAACGAATCAAGAAAATTCATTTGTAAAAATGTTTATTTGAAGCCAGTTTCTAAAAGTGCGCTTCCGACTAAAAATTTAGATTTTGATAAGGCGTATAAAGTGCCCATCGCGCACGGAGAAGGAAACTTTTTTGCTGGTGATGAGGAGCGCAAACAAATTATTCAGAATGATCAGATTTTATTCCGTTACTGCAACGCTGAAGGTGAAACGACGGAAGAATCGAATCCCAATGGCTCAATGCTCAATATTGCCGGCATTACGAATAAAACCAAAAACGTATTCGGCATGATGCCTCACCCAGAGAGGGCTGCAGATTTTGAGCTTGAAAACACCGATGGTCGGGAAATTTTTGAGAGTATTCTTGCTTTGGTGAATGCCTGATTCCAGGTGTCATAAAATTCACTAATGTCAAAATTTTGCCTTCCGGCGAACGATTGTAAAGCCGGAGTTACGAACTTTGCGGGGCAGTGATTGTTTATCACTTGACGTAGCAAAGCTCCTTCTACTTACGAATGGCAAATCAATACACACCCGGACCACTTCTGGCTAGCATCAACAGCCCGGAAGAACTTAGGTCTAAGATCAACGAAGATCAACTTGTTCAATTGAGCAAGGAGCTGCGTCAATACATTGTCGATATTGTATCGGAGAAGGGTGGGCATTTTGGTGCAAGCCTTGGAGTGGTTGAAATGACGGTTGCACTGCATTACGTATTTAATACACCGTTTGATCAGTTGATATGGGATGTTGGACATCAGGCTTATGGCCATAAGATTCTGACGGGTCGTCGTGATGTTTTTCATACCAATAGAAAATACAAAGGAATTAGTGGATTTCCGAAACGCAGCGAAAGCGAATATGATACTTTCGGTGTAGGGCATTCATCCACATCGATCAGCGCAGCGGTGGGAATGGCCGTGGCTTCGAAATTGAAAAAGGAAGAAGACAGACAGATTGTTGCTGTAATTGGCGATGGAGCGATGACGGCGGGTCTTGCTTTTGAGGGATTGAATCATGGTGGCACTTCAGATGCGAATATTCTGGTAGTGCTCAACGACAATTGCATGAGCATTGATCCTAATGTTGGTGCGCTCAAAGAATACCTCACCGATATCACCACTTCACACACCTACAATAAGGTGAAAGAAGAAGTGTGGAATATGTTAGGCAAGCTTTCGAAGTTTGGTTCAAGTGCTCAAACGATTGCGCATAAAATTTCTGAATCTTTAAAAGGCTCCTTGGTTAAAGAGAGTAATCTTTTCGAGTCCTTGAAGTGGCGTTATTTCGGTCCGATTGACGGCCACGATGTGGAATACATGACTAAAGTATTGCGTGATCTGAAGGATATTCCTGGTCCGAAAATTCTTCACTGTGTCACCATGAAAGGAAAGGGCTATGAGCCTGCGGAGAAGGGAAGTCCAACCAAATGGCACGCACCGGGGATTTTCAATAAGGAAACCGGAGAAATCGTCAAAGTGATTCCCAAGTCACCACAACCACCATTGTACCAGGATGTATTTGGATATACGATCATTGAGCTGGCTGAAAAGAATGAAAAAATAGTTGGCGTTACACCCGCTATGCCAACAGGTTGTTCATTGAAGTATATGATGGAAGCTATGCCAAACAGGGCTTTTGATGTGGGCATAGCAGAACAACACGCGGTAACATTTAGCGCAGGCATGGCGACCCAAGGGTTGATACCGTTTTGTAACATTTACTCTTCGTTCATGCAGCGTGCCTATGATCAGGTGATACACGACGTTGCCATGCAAAAATTGCAGGTTGTGTTTTGTTTGGATCGTGGTGGGTTGGTAGGCGCCGATGGCTATACACACCACGGTGCGTATGATCTCGCATACATGAGATGTGTTCCCAATATGATTGTGAGCTCACCCATGAATGAGAGCGAACTCCGCAATTTGATGTATTCCGCACAGGCAGAGAATACCGGCCCATATTCAATCAGGTATCCACGTGGAAATGGTGTCATGACTGATTGGAAAACCCCACTTCAGTATATCGCTCCCGGCTCAGGTCGTAAATTGAGAAGTGGTAATGATATTGCCATTCTCACCATCGGCCCGATGGGTAATTTTGCGCTTGAGGCATGCGAGGAACTTGAATCCAAAGGAATATCTGCAGCACATTACGATATGCGTTTTGTGAAGCCCATAGATGAAATATTACTTCATGAAGTATTCTCCAAATTCAAAATGGTGATTACGGTTGAGGACGGATGTATCCAAGGAGGAATGGGATCAGCCGTGCTCGAATTCATGGCAGACAATGGATATGTGTCTCAAGTACGTCGACTTGGTATTCCTGATAAGTTAGTCGAACACGGAACGCAAGAGGAGCTTTGGGCAGAGTGCCATTACGATAAGGCCTCCATTATATCAACAGCTACTGAGATGGTGGGAGAAAAACGCAGCATGAAAACTGCATAGTCGTCAATGATCAATTAAACGTTAAGGATAAGCGAGTGAGGTCACATGAAGGTTCCTTTGTGTGCATGAAAAACGCTTGTATCCGGATATGTTTTTTTCTTTTCGTTTTGCCATTGTGCGCGCAGGACAGTAAACAGTTGTTCCGGCATCAAATAGATTTAAATAAGTCGAATGATGATTTTCCTTTGATTTACCTAGGAATGAACAACGCTTTCCACGTTCTTCAGTACGAATTGTTGGATTCGCTTGAGTTGATTGCCGACAGTCTTTTTGTGCTATCAAATAAACAATCCGGGGATTACAACATTGAGTCACCAAGGTATTTCTCCTTGCTACCCGCGTTACCGGGTGATATGTCCCTTATAGCCCATTTCAAAAATGGACCGGCAAAAATGATTCAATTGCGCGCCGCTTATATACCACCAGTTCAAGTGTCGGTTTATTTGGATGATCATTGTATCAATGATGAATTTATTCCAGACAGTGTTTATTCGTGCGATAGAATTCAAACACGGGCAAAATTGATTTATCCCGAACATGTCCATGGATACATGAGGTTTAGAGGCGTGCACGAGGCCGCCATTTTCGCCGGTAATAAGAGTATTGCAGGAATCGTTGGATGGTACGATGCGGGGGATAACTCGCAAGTGTATAATCTGCCGAGCATCCAAGAGGAAATGGAATTAATCATCTTAGAGGATAAGTTAAAATGTCTTGCATTTGGTCCTGTATTTGGCAATGGGCAAAAGACTCTCATTTATTTGACTTCAACAACTCCGCGGAAAATTCGCATGAGAAAAAAAGGACACTGGTTGAAGAATCATCTACACCATTTTTTATGAGAAAATCAAGAACAGATAGCGCTCTTTGCTGAGAGAGTTTTTCATTGAGCGGCTTTGGGCCGACGTCGTCTGTGTGACCCGCAATGGACCATTCAGTTTCTATTGTACTGTTGGAAGCAATCAAATTCAATAGATCAACCTTTGATTGTTCATTGAGTGCATATTGACCATTTTCAAAAAGAATGGTGAGTGATTGTGCAAATACTGCAGCGTGCAACAGCATGCCTGCAGCAAAAAATGAAATTACCTTTTTCATGATAAATGGAGTTTAATGAATTAGAAAAAGGTAAAATTTTCTACATGTTGATCTTATTTGGAAGGTGAAAATTATTTGAAGAAATACCCAATAGCGCATCTGATGTAGGGCATGGTATATCTATGGTCAAAGTCTTTATTCCAACTGTACATATTACGTTTGAGGCCTGCACCAATTGCAATAGACAAGTTGTTTATTCCTGGTCTGTATTGTAACTCAAGGTTTGCGGCTCCATTGATCATCATTTTGCGGTATCCGTCGAAAGTGTCAATAGAAGCGATGTCTTGTTGATCGGTCCTTAAGTAACTGGCTTTAGCACTCACTCTGTAGTCCGCCTCAAGGCCGATACCGGCACTTAGACAAAGTTTGTTTTTTTGTATGAAGCGATATTGATATGTAATAGGAACAGTGATGTGATGAATTTTGGTGATACCGTTTTTTGCAGAAATTTTCTTGTTTTCGGAAGTGAATGAAGTGGAATCGATTTGTTGGATCAGGGTAGAATCTGAATGAGCAACAACATACGTCGTGTCATAGTTGATGATACCACCGGATGGTGATGCGTCAACAATTTGCAGTACATAAGTCCTGTAATCCCACACAATTGTAGTATCGTATTCCTGTGTGGTGCTTTTTCCAGAATATACGATTTTCTCCCCAGATTGATAATATCCTAACCCGAACAATACCGAAGATCGGCCCAATGATCGAGCGATTCCCGCATCAAAACCATAAGAGATAATTTCTGACTCCTGTTCGTTGCGTTGTGAGATATAGTTACGTTGTTCTTCTTGATTGCTCTTCAACATGCCATTGTTTTGAATCATGCACATTCCAATAAAGAACTGACTGTTCGTTTTTGTTGGCAACAATTCGATTAGAGGCTCATTGTTCTCTAGCGTTTTTTGATCCTGGGCTAACGAATCTTCAAGGGTGGTGACATCATGAGAAATCTCGTTAACAATATTCGTCGAATCCTTTATCTCGATAGGAATAATGGGAAAGATTGCTTTCGATTGAACATTCTTTGTAGAATCTGATTGGTTTATTTCTTGAATAGCATCAACATCCTTCATCAACGTTTCGGGCGCATTTATTTGGATATTAGATGTACCAACTTTCTCGAGTGTACTTTGGTTTATGCTCGTATGAATGGGACTGTTGTTGTTGATTGCTTTCGCATCTTTGACTTCGTTCAAAGAAGTCTCAAAACACTCTTGAGGTTCAAGCAGTGTAATCGACTTGGGGTTTGATGATGATTTTAAATGGGCCGGCGTTGATTCATCGTGGTTTTCTGGAGTAAAGGGCTCCATGTGATTATTCTGAGGTATATCATCTGAAGATAATGTTTCACCCACAGCGGCCTCAGTTGTGTTGTTTGTCTTTTCTAAGTGTTCTGGAGATTCGGTGTTATCAATTGGAGTGTTGTTTTCAGCAACTGCATTGGATTCGTTTCGAATGGCCGAAGGGCTTTCTGACGTTGTTGCGTTCTGTTCGGAATGCTCGTCACGACGGAATAATAATAGAATGCATGACAAGACGATCACGGCGACAAAAGAGAACAGGAACGCGAAACGTTTTCTTTTTTTGGAAGCGATAGCGCTATCTTCAGCAATGAGTAATTCCATCGCTTTCTCCGCAGCATTCGCATCCAATTCCGCCTCTCTGCCGAAGAGTTGTTCACGGAACAATTGATCTATTTCTTCTCTTTCTTTCATCTTCAGGCCGTCGCAATTTTTTGTTTTGAAGCGATCATTTTTTGTAATTCTTCCCGGGCTTTACTCACGTGCCACTTGCTTGTGCCGTCGCTGATGCCCAACATTTCAGCTATTTCTGCGTGTGAGTAACCTTCGATGGCAAAGAGGTTAAACACGAGTCGTGTTGCTTCCGGAAGAGCAAGCAGCATGATCTCCAATTGCTCTGAGGTAAACTTTTCTTCCGTTTCATTGAGCGTGTGAAGTCTGGATATTGATGTTACATCTTCTCTCAACTGTAGCACTTCATGCCGCTTTTTGTTTTTTCTATATTCATCAATGATGGTGTTTGTCATGATTTTTCTGCACCATGCTTCGAATGCACCATCATGCTCATTAGTGCCGAGCGATCTGATCAATTTGATGAAGGCGTTATTCACAAGCATTGTTGCATCATCATAGTTCACCACATATCTTCTACACATTCCCATCATCACCGGAAACACGATGCTGTACAACTCCGTCTGCGATCGACGATCGCTTTTGACGCATTGCTGTATGAGTTTCCGTGATACTTCTTTCATTGTACAAAACCGCTGGCCGACATTGATAAATGTACGACCAGCGGAGTTATATTCATGGTTGCATCACCGCGCATTGCTGATCGTTGGTTTCATCATCAATCCGCAATGCATCGGTGCTGCATAGGATTATTTCGCGATCTGGATGCTCACGGCGTGGCCGGCTTCGTCCACCAATCGCACGAAGTAGTTACCAGAAGAAAGCTGATCTTGAGGAAGTGCCACGCTATTTGAGCCTTTGCTGATCTGAACTTGTAATGCGTGGATCTGCTGTCCCATGGTATTATAGATCTGCAAATTCGCTTTGAATGACTGATCTGCATTTACATTTAGTACAGATTGTTCATTCACAGGATTCGGGTATACTGAAACCGAAGCAGGAATGCTGCTCAATTCATTGACATCAATGGTGATTTCAGCAACAACGTTCAGGGTGAAGCCCAGTTGAGCTGCACCAGCCCCGTTGAACACTCCCGCATCATCCACAGAGAATGTCATGCATTGTGTGTCTTCGCAATCTGTGCTGCTTACAGTGAGGCAAATGGTGTATTGACCGGTTGTTTCATAGTAATGATTGGGATATGGTTCTGTGGAGGTTGATCCATCACCAAAATCCCATAGGTATGAAATATCAGTGCCTGTCGATTCATTGATGATGTAAATCATGAATGGATCTATGTTGATGCTGTCTGCAGGTATAGAATCATTCCATGCCCAGAAACTGGCATCACAATCGTCAATCGGGTTGACATCACAATAAATGAATTCGAAATAGAGGTTGAGGTTGGCCTGATCATAGCCCTGAATATCAGAATCTACAATCATGCCCTGACATGGCACTTGTACTTGAACGAATCCGCTGTCAGCAGTAACAGTCGTGTTATAGAAGAATGTTCCTGAAGGATCGGTTAGTACAGTAACACTGGTGGTGTTATCAACGGTGATGATTACTGGAACAGAACCATTGGCGCCTACAACGAGACCGTTGACGATCAGGTTTCCTTGTGCCAATGCAGTAAGGCCAAATGTCGAGAGCAAGAGAAATAGTGAGTAACGAATAGCTTTCATAATCTTATTTTTTTAATTGGTTTAAACATCTACACGAATGTCAACCGAGAAAGGTTGGGTAACATCAGGATTTTTTATTTTTTCTCTTGGATATGCTGAATATCCAGTGCGGCAAACAATTCTGACCCGCAATTATTCCAAGATCGTGTATAAAAGGCCTAACAATGGAATGACGAGAGGTGCGTTTTGGCAGAAACCTGTAAACAATGGCCGAAATTGTTCCCAACACCTCGGACAGAAACCTGAGAGGAGTTTCGCGAAAGCGACCCGTGATCGATATGACACCTATGGTTGATCTGGCTTTTTTATTGCTGACATTTTTTGTCCTTGCCGCGACATTGACCAAGCCTAAGGTGATAGAAATAATCTACCCCGAAGTTTCACCAATACCAACACCCATCGAGAGCAAAAACGCCATCACCCTGTTGTTGGGTAAGGATATCGGCGAAACATATTACTATGAGGGAATATTCAAAGGTGATAGCACACGGCTTATTCAAACCACATTTTCTCCGAAGGAGTTTAGGTCCGTTTTATTGCATCGTAATGCTTCAGTAATTGCTGATATCAGCACATTGCGCGATGACTTTCAGGCCCAACGTATTGATGAGGCGACATATCGAAATCAATATGTAGGTATTGTTTCTTCACGAAATGCCCCAATGGTCATTGTCAAAACTCAGGATAAAACGCCATATGAAAGGATTATTTCTGCAATGGATGAACTGAATATAACCGAAGTAAGAAAGCGCGCTGTTCAGCGGATGACGAAAGAAGAACAATTACTATTGGAAGAGAGAAAGGGCCACGACAACAAATGATCACATTGAAGTCTTCTTTTTCAATTTCTCCAATAGCACATCTCCCACAAACCATACGGCTATAACAAGAAAAAACGGGTAAACGGGCAAAAAATAGCGTTGTTCAATATAACCCAACAGAACTGCAAGAAAAGTGATGATACCTGAAGGTAAAAGAGCGAATGCCATGATGCTTTTTTTCCAGGTGAACAACGCATATATCATAGCGATGACCGCCAAGAAATTGATCAGCAACAAGAGCAATAAGAAGCCTGATTTAATCGCTTTTTGAATAATATTCATTTCCGCGAATGATGGCCCGGGAAGGTTATCATGTCTCAGGGGAAAAACAAATTGACCCAACATAATACCGCGCTTAACGAGCCAATAGTCGGCAGCATGTTCCGCGATATAAGCTTTTTTGTAATCAGCACATTTAGAAAGTATCTTTTCTTCAAGCTGGTTTTTTTTCAATGAATCTTTTTCCGTGCGAAATGCAGCATAGGTGTGTTGAAGAGTTAGGATAGAATCATGATTGCAAATGGAAGTCATGATCGCTTTCCTAAAGGGATAAGGTTTTGCCTGTGGTGAAGCCTGATTAAACCAAGCTGCAGACGATCCTGCAATCCAATATTGAACATCTTCACCCCAAGTGATTTGAAGATCATTGATGGCCATAAAAGGCTTTGAATAAGACTGCCAACAATCAGCGATAGGTTTTACAAGCGGGACAAAAATTTGCTCCTGTTTATAATTGCGAATCATCCACCACCCATCGATTACTAAAAGGGAAAGCAGAAATAGCGAAGCATACTTGATTAATTCGAATAGTTGTTTGCGTTTGGCTATGAAGAGTATGAGTAGCGCTATGGGAAAACCAATGACAGCAATTTGTCGAATGAACATGGACCATGTCAACCAGAATCCGGCATACAGAAGCGACCTTGGTTTACCCAGGGTAAAGTATCCTGTGAAATGGTATAAACTGAATATGAGAAAAGATACGGATAGGCTGTCGGAGAGGAGTACATGGTCCCAAACCGACACAAAAGCACTCATTGCTGAAAGTACTGCTGTTGTTTGAAAAGCAAACCGCCAACGACACATTCTCGATGCAACGATGGCCAGACAATATGCCGCCAGCGTTGAGAACAAAAATTGGAATACAATGACTGCGATATATGCGACTTGTTTACCGAATAGTATATAGAATGGTGCATACACTGGCGCCAACCCAGGCATGCGGCACATGTTGGGATAAACCCCTTGTTTCACCCAAGTGTCTATCGGATTGTAATAGGTATCGGTATCGGCGAGTTCAACAGCCAGGTGATTTTTCACCAGACCCGCTTTGGAATAGAGGTCGTAATGAACGGCCCAATAGATGAAAAACATCAGTTTGATCGCAAGAATGATCAGTAACCACTTACGCTTATCACGAAGTGTGATATCTGGATTTTCCTGAATCATTTTTGCTAAGCCTGAAGTATTATTTCAATCCAAGTTCCTGACGTATTTCGAGAGGTAATCGGTGCAATTCTTCTACCTCGCCTTTTTTTCTGGCTGGTGTTCCCATGATGATGCTCAATGGCTCGAAGTCTTTCGTCACAACAGTATTGGCGGCAACGAAACTTTCGTGTCCAATTCTCACCCCTGGAGAAATCACACATTGCACAGCAATCTGACAGCCGTGCTCAATGATAGAACCTCTTTCTGCGCCGAATTTTGCTGTGACTTGTGGTCGTCGATAGGCCACGGGATTTCCATTTGTGGTGATCGTCATCGGTGCGATAAACACATAGTCACCCACTTCGGTTCCCATGCATATGAAACTGCGAGAATGGATCGAAGTGAATCGGCCAATTTTCATCTTACCTTCCATTTCCACCATAGAACCGATGGACGATCCTTCACCAATGATGGCTTTTTCACGAATAAGGGCTTTGTGATGGATCCGCACATTTTTAGCAATATCCGAGCCCACATATAGCGTTACTCCTTCACGGATCAAAACATTTTCGCCGATACGAAGAGGTTCATAAGATGATTCGACACCAGCACCGGGTCTACCCGTAAATCCTGTGATGTGGCCATATCCTAGATGGCAATTCTCTTCAATTTTTGCCCCGGCACCAATGATGGATTTTTCAATAATGGTATTGTGACCAATCATGGAATTATCGCCAATTTCAACGTCGTCACCAATGATCACATTGTGACCAAATTGAACGTTGATGCCAATTTTCGCTTTGGGAGAAATGACGCTCATTGTGTTGTCAAATAGTAATCAGCAATTTCACTTGCTGTGTAAGTTGGAAGATTGTTGATTCGTATGTGCTCAAGTATTCCTTTATAGAATGTGTTTACGCCATTACCAATATTGATATATGGAATGAGTTCCTGTTGTGTGAGTTCGTTCAAAGGCCGGTTATGACACAATTCTCTTTTGACTTTCTCATACCTAGTAAAATCATCTTCATTAAGTCCGACATACACAGGATGAAAATTGAACATCTTAATACCATGCACATGGATGTTGGCATCAGAAGCATTCCATGATTTGATGGGGCGCAAGCATTCAACGTCATCTTCCCAAAAGAATGGAATCCTTACCAATGGAATTGTTGCTGCACTATGACATAATGTATGCGGAATGAGATTCGGTGTGAAAGGAAGAAACAATGAGCAATCCACACGGATATCATAATTTTTCCTCATGATCCAGAGCAATCGGGAATTTTGATGAAGAGCATGTGTACGTACAGCTCGCGCATCAGGCACGAGTTCCATGCAATGTTTCATGACTGCATCTTCTGTATTGCCATGTGTTGATCCCGGAAGAAAATTGGGGTGTATTCCCAATTCGAAAAGCGGATTTGTTTTCAGACGATCAATGGCAGGTGATGCGTGTGTAATAAACCATGTGCACTTTACACCAGCTGCAGTGAAGGCATCAGCCATGTAATCAATCATGTAATCCGGAGCCCAATCCACATCTACTGTGAAAGCAAAAAAATTGAACGACTGTATGGCTTCCGTTTTAATCATAAAAATGCAAGAGGCTTTACTTAAGGCCCGCAAATGTAATGATGGCGCGGCATGTCTATTTCAATGGGTTGATTACTGTTTTATCTTTTGAAAACAGGTACAGTGCTGCACGGTTCACCAAACATAATACTCTTGGCGATGGGCTGTAATTTGTTGATCAGATCAACATATGCGGAAACAGGAACAGGAAGGTTGCTGCAACCTTTGATGACAAGACGTTTATCTCTGAATTCTTCTACGTCGAGTTGAGAAATGAATTCATGAAACAACGTGGAATCCAAGGAGGTTGGATGACCGAAAAGTGTTTTTTTGGAGATACCAACTAAAGATGACGCAATGAGCATATAAGCCCAATGGGGAATGATAGCATCTACAGAGCAATAAACAGACACGATGGAATCGCGGTATTGTTCCCAATGGTTGTTTTTTACCCATTCCCGGAATTCTTTTTCGCGAAGTGCCAAACCCTGCCACAATTGTTGTGCAATATCAATTTCACGTCTTTCTCCTGCTGGATACCAAGCCTCCAGATCGATGGTGACCAATCCGCTTGCGGCAACTTTATTGATAATCTCAGACATGGTGAATGAACCCCAAATTTAAGCAACACATGGTGTGCAAGTTCATTAGTATGCACGCTCGTTTTTACCGCGCATGTAATTGATGAAAGCTTTGTTAACGACTTTATTACCACCAGGGGTTGGGTAATGGCCGGTAAAATACCAATCACCTTGATGACCCGGACATGCTTCATGCAATCCTTCAATGGTTTGGAAAATTACTTCCACGGATGCAGAGGTTCCATCAGGTGTGACGAGCTCTGCTATTTTCTTGGAAATTTCCTCTGTGGAAAATGGGGCATATACCTCGCGCACATAATTTTTCACAGACTCTTTCGGTGAGTTTTCCTGATCTAAGCATTTGCGTAAAATCACATCCATGTGATTTTCATACATGCCTCTTTCTTTCAGCAACGAAACAGCAGCCTGAAAGGCAATGAAATCGCCAAGTTTGGCCATGTCAATCCCATAACAATCTGGGTATCTGATTTGTGGTGCGGATGATACGATGATGATTTTCTTAGGTCCAAGACGATCAAGCATTTTGATGATGGACTTCTTGAGAGTCGTTCCTCTTACGATAGAGTCATCAATCACAACCAATGTATCAATGTCACGTTTTACAGCACCATGAGTGGTATCATAAACGTGAGCGACCATTTCGTCGCGGGCATTGTCCTGAGTGATGAAGGTCCTGAGTTTTACGTCCTTGATGGCAATTTTTTCAAGTCGTGCTCTTCTGCGGATTATTTTTTCGATTTGTTGTACATCGGCTTTAGCCCCTAAGGCAGCGATTTCAGCAATTTTTTGATCGTTGAGATAATCCTCCAATGCCTTCATCATGCCATAAAAGGCGATTTCAGCGGTATTGGGTATAAATGAAAAGACGGTGTTTTCAAGGTCGTGATTGACACTCTTAAGTACCAAAGGAACAATGTTTTTTCCAAGGTTTTGTCTTTCCACATAAATGTCACGGTCGTTACCTCGTGAAAAATAAATCCGCTCAAACGAACATGATTTTTTTTCCTGCGGCTCTCTGATTTTTTTCAACGCCGTACTGCCATCTTTTTTGATGATGTATGCGTGGCCGGGTTCAAGTTCATTGATTTTATCAACCGGAATATTGAAAGCTGATTGAATCGGAGGTCTTTCACTGGCTACCACACAAATTTCATCATCCTCGTACCAATATGCGGGTCTGATTCCGTTTGGATCTCTCAACACGAACGCATCGCCATGTCCCACAAGACCTGCTATCGCATAACCTCCGTCAAAATCTCTTGTCGCTCTGGCGAGTACTCTTTGGAGGTCTATATGTTTTGAAATGCGTTCGGTGATCTGAATATTGTTGTAGCCTTGTTTTTTGTAGTAATCGAAAAGCTCCTGATTTTCTTCATCGAGAAAGTGCCCAATTTTCTCCATGACAGTCACGGTGTCGGCTTTTTCTTTCGGATGTTGTCCTAAATCGATGAGAAGTTGAAAGAGCTCATCAACATTTGTCATGTTGAAGTTACCGGCAACAACCAGGTTTCTGGTCATCCAGTTGTTTTGTCGGAGAAAAGGATGACAGTTTTCAATACTGTTTCCTCCGTATGTGCCATATCTAAGATGGCCGAGGAAAACCTCTCCTGTGAAGGCGTAGTTTTCTTTCAGGAAGGCTGCATCACGAAGTTTTTCCGGATGGCTTTTTTCCAATTCTGCAAAGCGTGACATCACGCGAGAAAAAACATCGCGTATGGGTTGTTGGTCATTGCTGCGAATTCTGCTGATGTACTTTTTACCAGGTGCTATATCGAGTTTGATATTGGCCAAACCGGCACCGTCTTGACCTCTGTTGTGCTCTTTTTCCATCAAGAGGTACATTTTGTTGAGGCCGTAAAATGCAGTTCCGTATTTCTCGGTGTAAAACTGAAGCGGTTGTTTCAGTCGGAGGAGTGCAATACCGCACTCATGCTTGATGCTGTCACTCATACCAGGTATTCCCTGTTTATTGACGAGTTCAAATTTTTTGAGGCCGCAAAAATACGCTCAACTGTGTGCGATTCAAATTAAACAGGATCAAGGTTTGAATTTTTTTTTCGATTTGTTTGTGCAATTCAAGTGATATCGGCTTCTTATTATCAGACAAGTTGATAAAACGATGTTTATGAGAAAACAAATGATCTGCACCGCACTCGCAGTATTTGTTGTTACGTGCTCCATAGCTCAAAGTTTTGGAGAGATTCAGGGAAAGCTGCTGGATCAGGCTGGATTACCAGTTATTGGGGCTTATGTACAGGCTTCCAATGGCGTGGATGGTGCCACAGGTGTTACTAATGTGGACGGACGTTATCGCATCAATCACCTGAAACCAGGAAAGTACAATTTGCTGATTACGGCGATGAGCATGGACACAGTGCGATTCAATGAAGTGGAAGTCAATCCTGATCAGATTGCGTTTGTACCGGAAATTGAACTCATCCCTTACACCGGTTCCAGTTTCGTGTCAAAAGAAGTGAAGGTTTTGTGTTTCAGAGACCCGTTGATTCATAAAGATGCGGAACATGTGCAAACATGGAGGTCAGAAGACATCAAACATTTGCCAACTGCTCACGGAGGTAAGATTGCCGATATCGTGAAGAGTATGTCATCTGATATTAAACCTTCCGGAGAAGGAAGCGGGATGTCAATCAGGGGAAGCCGCGAAGGTGGAACGTTGATCTTCGTTGATGGCGTAAAAATTCGGAATACGGACATTGCCGTTCCGGCAAGTGGAATCAGTTCGGTGTCGGTTTACACAGCAGGAATTCCCGCGAAGTATGGTGATACCACCAGTGGAGTAATCATTGTGAACACCAAAAGTTACACCGAGGATTACAATAAAAAAATATCAGGTGATTAAACAAAAAGTTCATTACAAACAGTTCATAATTTCGTTAGGTTAGGAAAAACCAATCAAAGGGCCGCTGGGCAAACGTGACCGCGGCTCTTTTTTTAAATTTGAAGTGCATTTGTTTTTTAAAAAGAAAATATCAAATCATACAGATATGGAGCTCCTGGAAAAATACAGGACGGAGCTGAAACCTGTCTGGCTGGGTGAATTGTATAATCGATACAGTCACCTCGTATTTGGTTTGTGTCTGAAATATTTGAAGGATGAAGAAAACGCGAGAGATGCTGTGCTGGCCATTTTCGAAAAGTTGATCACAGATCTGAAGACGAGGGAAGTGGCTACATTTCAACATTGGTTGTATGCTGTGAGCAGGAACTATTGTTTGGAAGTTTTGCGATCCAGAGGAAGAGAAGAAAAACGCAGGTATGTCTACCATTCGGAAAACAATGTAAACATGCTTGAAGAATCTGAAGTCATCAGTTTGGCAGAATTGAAAGAAGCGGGTCTGAAGCGGTTGGAACAAGCTATTTCAAGACTGAACAATGATCAGAGACAATGCGTAGAAATGTTTTATATCGAAGAAAAGAGTTATAAGGAAATAACCGAAACCACGGGCTATACACTGGGAGAAGTCAAATCACATTTGCAAAATGGCAGAAGGAATCTGCGCATTTTGTTAGCGACGAACAAATGAAAAATAATTTAGAACATAGCGCTCTGCCTACCCCTGATGAACTTCGGTTGTATCATGAGGGAAAACTGGGCCCTATGAGATCACATGAAATCGAGTTGCTGGCACAGGAAAATCCGCTGCTGGCCGAAGCGTTGGAGGGTTTTGCTACCAAACCGGCTTATGCCATGTTGCCTTTGATTCAAGCGGGTATTTTGCAAGCCAGCGGTGGTGCAATTGCCGGAGGCGCTGCTGGTGCATCTGGTGCTGCGCTTTTGAAAGCAAGCACTCCTTGGTGGCACCTGAATGGCTGGTGGATAGGCGTGGTGACAGGAACGGCTGCGGCCACAGGTACTGCAGTGGTGATGGAATATTCAAATGAGGAAAAGTCAGAAGAGAATGCATCAGGAAAGAACGTACAAACAACAGAGGTTATAGCTTCTTCTCCTTCAATTGGCACAACAGACACTGTCCATTATCAAGATGGTTTGGAACCATCATTAACACATGTTGAATCCAATCAAATTGCCGTAAACACCGAGTCAGTTGCAGAAAATTCTGAAATTGCTTCATCAAGAAATAGCGCTGAAATCAACACCATTCAATCAGTAAGTGGACGTGATATGACCGTTAGCAATGCATCACAAACTGATGCCGCCATTCCGGAGCCAAAACGCACGTCAACAATTGCCATTGGTATTATCCATGTTTTAAACTACAAACTTGCAGATTACACCGCCTTGAGACAGAATACTTGGCAAAAGTTTTCGATCGATGATGTAGGTGTCCCGGCGAAATTCAGCAATGATGAAGAGAGAAAAAAATACCTGAGTCAGAATCCTGATCAGGCTGTTCCTTATGTAGAATACATATCACAATGTATTAAGGCATACGACGATAACAAGTTTACTCTCGCTATCGATCGGTTTGCAGAAGTGTTGAAGCAATATCCGGATGATGTGAATGCGCTTTTCTACACAGGCATGAGTCATTACATGTCTGGCAACTATACTACATCCTCGGATTTATTTGCTAAAGTGGAAAAAAACTTCATCAATACATTTAATGAAGAAGCTTTGTTTTATCATGGTAAGTCGCTGAAGAAGTTGGATCGATATGAAGAAGCGATCAGCTACTTTGCTAAAGTTGTCAAATGGAATGGATTCTATAAAGAACAGGCGATAGAAGAAATGCAATCAGAGGATTAGAACACTTCCTTATTTGATAAAGGTAAGTTTCTTTACACCATCAGCACTTCCATCGGGTGTGGTTACGAAAACCAAATACACGCCGGTAGAGGGTTTTCCACCGTCGGTTTTTAGACCATTCCAAACTGCCCTGCCTCCCTCACTTTCTGTTTCAAACATGATGTTGCCTTGAATGTCGGTGATCTTGACACTGGTGTTATAGGCTAATCCGTCTATGGTTATGTTCCCGTCGTATTCAGGACGAACCGGATTAGGGAACACCCTCACATTCGATAATTCTGCATCGAAATTGGTAGCAGTGGAGAAGTAGCCAATTACACCTTTTTCGGTAGCGAAAAACACTTCGCCATTTTCATGATTGATGGCAATGTCATAAACAGTATTCGAAAGAAGTGGACTGTTTTCTTTCGTGAAATGATACACTTGTTGCAAACCATCATCACTAAAAAGATATACTCCGCTATTTTGTGTTGCGATCCACTTTCTGTTGCTTCCGTCGATTTCTATGGCATTGATGATTTCTGTTTCCAGAAGTATCTGTATGTTGCCATCTTGTTCTATCAGGATTTGTTCTGAATCATAGCTATCGCTTGTAAAAATGGCATCGGGATTATAGAAAATGGAAAGTCCTTCGGCTGTTCCTACCCATACTTCACCATCAAGATCTTCTTCCATACAATTGACGTCGTTGGAAGGCAGTTTACCATTTCCTTCGGCATCGGTCAGAACTTTATAATCATCATCTGAAAATGTTGACAATGTGCCATTGTAATTCAATACGAGCAATCCTTTGTTGCGAACTGTAGCCCAGATCAAACCGTTTTCTGATACCATGAGATCTCCCACAATGTCATCTTCACCAATGGATGGAGCAAAGTTGAAATCGAAGAACGCACCATTTCTGTCGTAAGCATGAACTGCGTTTGACGTATAACTATTCGTACACCAAAGAATTCCAGTGTCATCAAAATCCACACTGGCCACCCCAACCCATCCTTCTGCTGTGGACGCTTCCGATACGTCCGGTCCATTTTGAGCAGTGCCATTTCTTGGTTGCAACATCATGGTTGAAGTATTCATTTCAATGAGACCCTCATCCCATGATCCGGCCATGATTCTGCTATTGTCAATAGGATCTACTGCCACATCCATGAAGTCAGAAACCAATCCGTTGTGAGTGTTGAAATGATTGCCCGAGTAATGAAAAGTGTCAGCTTCGAAATGCACCCAGTGTCCATCTACCAAACCAGACATTCCATCGGAATTCCACAAACTTCCCCAGTCTTGTTTTACGCCACCATGAGCAATCCAAACATTGTTATTGTATGCGCCAATCCTTCTGCAATTGGCGGTTTGAGGGCCTTCTGGTTTAATCAGCGCGTCTTTCGATCCGTCGAATTCCTGGCGCCACATCAAGCCGGAGAATTTATCTGCAGCCCAGATATGACCATAGTTTCCTATGATACAGTTTTTAGTATGCAAAAGCCTTCCGGCCAAAAGTGAAACATTGTTGGTGAACCCAAAGTCGAGATGGTTTACAAGAAATGCATATGATCCAGACACGGTAAACCACTCTTCATTAGACCAAAGTTGATTGATTCTATAATCGCTGAGTGAAGACTGCACTTCCCAGTTTCCTCCAGCCATATTTTTTTTCCAAAGAATATCCTTGTCAACTTGTGGTATAGAAACGAGCATGTGGTTATTGAAGAATTCAATATGTTGAACGGTACTATCTGCGGGCAAATCAGATACAAGACTCCAGTTTTGAAAGTTTGCGAGAAAGGTGTTATTAAGGTCTGCCGTTTGCAAACCTGTTTCAGTCGCTGCATAAAGTTTGTTTTCAAATATGGCAGCATCATTCACCCTCACCGGACCACCGTTTGGACCAATGAAATATGTTTCTTTAACTTCAAGTCTGTTCATATTCAAAACAACGACACCGAATCCTGTGCTCAAATAAACCCGGTCTTGATATGGCAGAATATCGTAGATGGTTTTATCGCCAATAATGGTGCTGAACTTAATGTCCGGTATATTGAAAACAGTTTCACCCTGAATAAGATCCAAATTGCCATTCTCATATCCTACTACCACATAGTTGCTAATCGGATCATACTCGATCGCAGTTATTCCAACATCGGTGAGCAGAGTCGCCTTTGAAATTCTGTTGATTTCGTTTTGAATAGGGTGATAGGTGAAAACAGAATAAGGTGTAGCCACATAAATAATATCCCCAACTTGACATAAATCGATGCAATCGCTATAGGGAAGGTGGTCGCGCCAGGTTCCAATACTGAATTGTGAGCGCGCCATGGATGAAGCAAACAAAAGGAGAAAAACAACACTCTTTTTGATCATTAAGGTCTTCATAAAGTTATTCATGCGGGCACAGAACGGATGGATTTCAAAAATGGTATTCAAGGAGCCAAAAATAGCAGACAAGTGTTCAGGTGTGGCTTTTAGATGTACTCTATCACGCCTCGATACTGTGGGGTTGCTCAGCGCTGCAACTTCAACCAGCAAATGACTGTGAAAACAATAGTTCATGATGCTCATACAGGTAAATGCACTCAAATCCCTAATCTCATCAAACGAAACCGTTAAATGTGATTATGATACCGTTTATTCATTGCTCTTCTGAAGCCAGTGAAGTTGAACGAATTTAGAATCAATAATTTCAACTGTACCAACCTTAATCTTCTGTAATATGAGTAACAAAGCTTCAGACAATTTGCACCGTTTGGTAAAGAGTATGACTAAGCCTGAAAAGCGCTATTTCAAGGTTTTTTCATCTCGCCACATTATAGGAGATAGCAATAATTATCAGGTCTTGTTTGACGCCATCGACAAACAGGTAGAATACGATGAGGCCAAATTGATCAAGAAATTCAAGGATAAAACCTTTACAAGTCGCTTTTCAATAGCGAAGAACAGGCTTTATGCAGCCTTGCTTAAAAGCCTTGATTCGTTCCACAGCAATAGTAGTGTCGATGCTCAATTGCAGCGTCAACTGCACGCCATAGAAATTCTCTATCAGAAATCTCTGTATGATCAATGTTTAAAGCTTCTTCAAAGCGCGAGAAAAGTTGCAGTGAGACATGAAAAATATACTTTTCAATTGGAATTGGATAGATGGGAAAAACGAATTCTGGAGAAGGACAATTATGAAAGTCTTTCCAACACAGCTGCCCTTAATAAGATGTTGGACAATGATCGCAGACTTACATCAACCCTTCAGGTTTACAACGAGCTCTGGCACATCAAGAGTCGAATTTTTTCGCAACTCTACAAGCACGGCAAAGTGAGAAACGAAGAAGAATTATCTCAACTCAAAAGCATCATTGATGATGCAGCCGGTCGACTCGAAGGAAAAATGAATGGTGGAGAAAATGCATATATGTTAAATCACATCAGAAGCGCTTATCATTTTGCCCAAGGTGATTACGAAGCGTGTTATCCATACCTCATGGAAAACCTTAAACTCATGGATAAAAAAGCCCATTTGTTTCAGGAAGAACCTAACGCCTATATCTCCGTTTTAACCAATGCCATTTATGTGGGAATGCGTCTTGGAAAATGGAGTGAAGCACTGAAGAACAATGAGAAACTAAAACAACTTCCACAAAAGCTCTCACTTCATCCTTCAGAAGATGTAGAGATTCGACTTTTTTCATTGTCGAAAAGCACTGAGCTTACCTTGTATGCTCAAAGTGGCGAGTTTGAGAAAGGGCTCGCCGTGATTCCTGAAATCGAAGATGGGCTATCTAAATATGGTGAAAAGTTAAGTTCAGTTAGACGCGCACATTTCTATTTCAATATCGCAGTGATTCATTTTGGTGCAGAACAATACCACGAATCACTGAAGTGGATCAATCAGTTGTTGAACAATGTGGAAATTGACAAGACAAGAGACATTCATTGTATGGCGCAAATCCTGAACATGGTTATTCACCTGGAGTTGGGAAATAAGAGTCTCTTACCATACGCGTTGCGAAGTACTCAGCGGTTTCTTGAGACCAGAAAAAAGTCTTATCGCTTTGAAGAAGTATTCTTGAATTTTATCAATGAAAGTCTAAAGAAACGACAGGACAAACCGATGAGCACATTATATGAGGAGCTCGTGAAATCTCTGGAAGAAATCAGATCTGACAGCTATGAGCGCGCAGCCTTCGAATACTTTGATTTTCTCGCTTGGGCAAAAAGCAAAGTGAATGGCAGGAAGTATCGTGAACTCATTGCAGCTTGACATCACTTCATGGAATCCCAGCCTTGAGCACGAAGCACAATAGGTTCTCCGTTGAGTGTAATCAACCTGCAGCCTGATGCGCTATGCGTGGCGTGACCGATAACAGTGAGGTTTGGGTTTCCTTTGATTTTATCGAAATCGCTTTGCCTAATCGTGAATAGCAACTCATAATCCTCTCCACCATTCAACGCACAAGTTGTGCGAATGATGTTGAATTCATCGGCTGTTTCAGCTGTTCTGGGTGACATGGGAATTTTTTCTTCATAAAGATCGAAGCCAACATCACTTTGTTCAGCGAGATGCAGTATTTCTGATGCTAAACCATCGGAAACATCAATCATCGAAGTAGGTTTCACATCCAATGCGGCGAGTAATTCAACGATATCTTTTCTTGCTTCAGGTTTGAGTTGTCGTTCAAGGACATAGTCATAACCGGTCAACTCAGGCTGAACTCCTTTTGTTTCGAGAAATACTTTTTTCTCACGTTCTAAAACCTGGAGTCCAAGGTATGCACCACCCAAATCACCGCTGACCACAAGCAATTCGCTTTCGCGAGCCCCCGATCGGGTGGCGATTTTTTCTTCTGGTGCATAACCAATTGCTGTAACTGATATCATCAGACCTGATTTACTGCTCGACGTATCACCACCAACTAGATCTACACCATAAAATTCACAAGCACGATAGATACCAGAGTACAATGTTTCAATGGCTTCCAGTGAAAATCGATTACTCACTGCAATGGAAACAGTGATTTGTTGGGGAATCGCATTCATGGCACAGATATCACTCAGATTCACCACTACACTTTTGTATCCGAGATGTTGAAGAGGAACATATGAAAGATCGAAATGAATGCCTTCGACCAATAGGTCTGTACTCACAACGATACTTTGTCCTTCCGGGGCACGAAGAATGGCAGCATCATCGCCGATTCCTTTTACGCTGGATTTATTCTGCAGAAGTATTTGATCTGTCAGATGTTTTATCAATCCGAATTCACCCAATTCGGAGAGTTCTGTTCTGTTTTCTTTTTCCATGAAATATTGACCGCACAAAGTTGGTGTAAATCGGTCAACATTATTTTGAAACTTCTTCCAATGCGCTTAAGCGAATGTCTTTTACATTCAGCTGCATGGTCACATTTCCGCGGTATTCATTTTCTTCCACCGTAAAAAGCAAATCCACTTCGCTTCCGCTCAGAAGAGGATCGGCCCATGGGCCAAGATTGAATCCAATGCCGTCAAAAGCCCTTCCCCTCTTTTGTTTTACATGTAGTTTCAGGTGTGCTTTGGTGTCACCGACGGTTTTCGTAAAACGTTCATTACTGACACCGCGTGTCAAAAACACAGGGTTCATATTACCAGGGCCAAAAGGACCAAACTGACGAAGTATGCGGAAGAATTTTTCATCTATTTCCTCAAAATCTATCTCCACATCATATTCAATCTGAAGAACAGGCATCTGATGATTGAGCATGCTGCGAACTGCCTGGTCGAATGACGTTTTGAATGGCTCAAGGTGCTCCATTTGAAGAGTAAGTCCTGCGGCCATGGTGTGACCACCGAATTTTTCCAGCAAGGAAGCACATGAACTCAACGCATCGAACAGGTCTAATCCTTCGACGGATCGTGCACTACCTGTGAGTTTTTCACCATCTTTTACTAAAACGATAGCGGGCTTATAAAATGATTCCACCAACCGAGAAGCAACTATACCTACAACACCCTTATGCCAATTTTCACTATAGACCACAGTGGTGAATTTTTCAGGATGTTCCAAGTCTGAGAGGACCTGTTCTTGAGCCTCTTTGGTAATTTCTTTATCTAAGTGTTTACGTTGATTGTTGTTTTCTTCAATAGCAGGACTTAGCGCCAGCGCTTCCTCCATGGATTCAGCCAATAGAAGCTTGACTGCTTGTGTTCCATTGAATATTCTACCTGCGGCATTGATGCGCGGAGCTAAAACAAAAACCACATCCGTGATGGAAAGTGAGGGTTTTTTAAAACCAGCTTGAAACAACATCGCTTCAATACCAGGACGTTTACGCAAGGCAATTTGTTTCAGGCCATGGTGAGCAAGTACGCGATTTTCACCTGTCATAGGTACAATATCTGCACCGATTGAAATGGTGAGCAGGTCGAGATACTCATACAAATCAATCAAAGGATGTTTGTATCTGATACACCAGGCTTGAAGCAATTTGAACCCAACACCGCAGCCACTCAAACCTTTATATGGATACTCGCAATCTTCCCTTTTGGGATCGAGGACGGCTAAAGCCGGTGGCAGCACATCGGGATTATGATGGTCGCAAATGATGACATCGATTCCCTTTCCGGTAGCGTAAGAGACCTTTTCCGAATCTTTGATGCCACAATCGAGCGTGATAATCAGAGTGGCCCCGATTTCATTTGCATAATCGACACCTTTCAACGAGAAACCATAACCTTCTTCATACCTGTCCGGAATGTAGAAGCCACAGGTAGCCCCCAGTTTTTGTAAGAAGGAATAGACAACAGTTACAGAAGTCGTACCGTCCACATCATAATCGCCATAAACGAGTATTTTTTCTCCGGATTCGAGCGCTCCCTGCAATCGCAATACGGCCTTTTCCATGTCTTTCATCAAAAAGGGATCGTGCAAATCATCCAACTGAGGCCTAAAAAATTTCTTCGCAGACTCCATATCTGAAATCCCGCGCAGAATGAGCAGTGTAGCGAGTGATTTGCTGATGGTCAGTTCCGACATCAGCTTTTCACAGGTATCGGAATCAACGTTTCCCTTTTTCTTCCACATCTTATTCATGACGCGTAGATAGGGTGAATTCTCCCTCGGTGGTAATTTCAGTTATGCCTATACGGCATGAATTATGGCGTTTTTTGGAAGAAAACGAATGTTAACTGAAGTATTCAACAGCCATTTTGTGAGTTCATGCAACCAAAGGCTTTTGAAATTGGACTTGTATACGTATTTTCGAAACCTGTTAATAACTCAAAAAATGAAGCTTCGTTCCTATCTGATTATTTTCATGACTGCCATGGCAGGCTCTTTTTTTCTTGCCAGCTGTCTGAATGAAGAAAACAAGATTCCACCAAATTGTTATGATGGAATCATGAATAATGGAGAAAATCCAGAAGGTTATATTGACCGTAACACAGGCCAGATAATGCTTGACTGCGGTGGTACTTGCGAACCATGCGACCACTGCGCCAATGGTTATTACGAACCGTGGGAAGATGAAGACTGGGTTGACTGTGGAGGTGAATGCGGTCCTTGCCCTCAGTGTGCAAATGGTATCATGGACGGCGACGAAGTTGCTATTGACTGCGGTGGTTCCTGCGGAGGTTGCGAGCAATTGTGCAACGATGGCCTATTGAATGGTTACGAAGATCAGATCGACTGTGAAGACGAAGATGACGTAGAACAGGGTGGTTGCGATTTCTGTCCAACATGTGTTGACGGAATCCTCAACGGCGATGAAAAAGGAATCGACTGTGGTGGTCCAGATTGCCCTCCATGTTGCTCAACAGGTAGCTGCGTCAATGGAGTTATGGACGGAATGGAGTTCAACACAGACTGCGGAGGAAATACTTGCTACGATTGTGATAGCGTGCTTACATGGAAAATCGGTGGTACGAGCTACTACACCCCATCTATCATCATCAACAAAACTCAGAGCCCGGTTCCAAACCCAACTGTTCTTGAATTCACGAGCTGTGTAGCAATTGAACCTGATGATGAGTTCCTGACACCAATGGGTCAGATCACCTTGAAAATTACTGAGCCTGCAATCACCGGTTGGCCTGTTTCCGGATCAGCGAGCATTGCTTTCCCAAGCCCGAATGCCACTACGGCTGACTATGAAATTACGTTCATTGATGATATGGGATCCTCTTATTCTACAAGCAATTTGGATGGAGAAGGGGTATTCGTATTGACAAAGGTTGCTACATTGGTTATACCAAACAGTACCACTGATGGATGTAATAAACTGCCCGGCACATATTATTACTACCGAGGTAGCTTTAGCGGTACCTTGAAAACCGCGGATCTTGAGCCATTGACGGTTCAATGTTCATTAGGATTCTTCCAGGTGACATTCTTTGTCCCTTGATAACTGAATAAACGATAAGAGGCCGTCCCGAAGGGGCGGCCTTTTTATTTTCACGGAATTTCATTGTAAATCAGACCAAATCTTTGTTCTAAAGACCCGAGCCACAGTATATTTGCGCCCCCAAAAAAGGAAATCCGCATACCATGAATGATATGGTGAAAATACTGGCCGGCTCGGCATCTCAATATCTCGGTGAATCCATTGCCCGTGATTTTGGAGTGGAATTGGGCAATGTGATCATACAACGGTTCAGTGACGGAGAATTCCAGCCGTCTATCGAAGAAACGGTACGGGGTAAAGATGTAGTCATCATTCAGTCAACATTTCCACCGAGTGATAACCTCATGGAATTGCTTTTGCTGATTGACGCCGCGAAAAGGGCATCAGCCAAACGCATCGTTGCTGTGATTCCATATTTCGGATTAGCCAGACAAGATAGAAAGGACAAGCCGCGTGTAGCTATTGGGGCGAAATTGGCAGCAAACCTATTGACTGCAGCTGGAGTTGATCGTGTCATCACCATGGACCTTCATGCAGAACAAATTCAAGGGTTTTTTGAAGTGCCAGTTGACCATCTGTATGCTTCAACCATTTTTATTCCTTACCTCAAGAGTTTAAATATTCCAGATTTATTGATTGCTGCTCCAGATACCGGCGGTACCAAACGTGCTAACGCATATTCAAAACTTCTTGGTTGCGACCTTGCTATATGCTACAAGCAAAGAAAAGTGGCGAATCAGGTGGATAGTATGACTGTGATTGGTGATGTGAAGGGTAAAAACGTGGTTATCGTGGATGACATGTGTGACACAGCGGGCACACTCTGCAAAGCGGCAGATGTGATGCTTGCCAATGGCGCCAAATCTGTTCGCGCACTGTGCACACACCCAGTACTCAGTGGTGAGGCATATGAGCGAATTGATCGATCATCATTACTCGAAGTTTTTGTTACTGATAGTATCCCATTGAAAGCAGACAGACCGAAAGACAAAATCAAAGTTCTCCCGGTTTCTGGATTATTCAGCGGAGTGCTGCATAACCTCATGGAGAACAAGAGCATCAGTTCCAATTTTATTATTTCGTAAAACATAAATTCAATATAAACACATGAAACAAGTCTCATTGAGCGGTTCTCCAAGAGAGAGCGTAGGAAGAAAAGGCGCAGAGGAATTGCGTAAAAGTGGTCGCATTCCCGGTGTTATCTACGGTGGTGCAAATCAAGTTGCATTCAGCGTTTTGAAAAATGATTGGGATAAGATCGTAAGTCGTCCCGATACTCTTCAAATCAACATTGAAGTTGGCGGTAAGACATTTCCAACCATCATTCAGGAAATGCAAATGAATCCTGTAACTGATCGAGTAACTCACATTGACTTATTGGAATTGGTACCAGGTAAAGCAGTTAGAACAACACTTCCTGTTCGTACTACCGGAACCTCAGAAGGTGTACGCAGCGGTGGTCGTCTTTTGCAGAATTACCGTAAAGTAAGAATCAGCGGTAAACCTGAGTTTATTCCAGACGATATCCAACTCGACATTACCGATTTGAAAATTGGAGATATGATTCGCGTGCGTGATATCAAAATTGAAGGTTGCACAGTTCTCGAAGCAGAAGCTTCAGCAGTTGTAACTGTTCAAATGACTCGTGCGGCTATGGCAGATGCTGCTGCTGCAGATGCTGCTGATAAGAAGAAATAATCTATTGTTTCTGCCTTAAGCAGGTCATTCATATCACATGAAATACCTCATCGTTGGCCTCGGTAATATTGGATCAGAATATGCCAATACCAGGCACAACATTGGATTTAGAATATTGGACGCTCTCGCCGGAGCGTCCAATATTGTTTTTAAGACTGATCGATACGCTGATGTTGCAAGCCTCAAACACAAAGGCAAGACTTTTATCCTCATCAAACCATCAACGTATATGAACCTTAGTGGTAATGCTGTAAGATATTGGATGCAGCAGGAAAACATACCTCTGGAGCATGTTTTGGTGCTCACTGATGATCTCGCTCTTCCTATCGGAAAACTGCGCTTACGTGGTCAAGGGAGTGATGGTGGACACAACGGTCTGAAGCACATCAATGAAACACTTCAAACACAACAATATGCAAGATTGAGATTCGGCATCAGCGCTGAATTTGCTAAAGGCAAACAGGTTGATTATGTTTTGGGTAATTGGACGGAAGAAGAGGAGAAGATACTACCAGCGAGCATTGAAGAGGCATGTAAAGCGATTCTCAGTTTTGCGCACATTGGTCTTGCTCGCACCATGAATCAATTCAATACGAAGTAGGATAAGGTTATTATCTACCTGTCGCTTTATCTACAATTTGTTCCACCAGACCTATCAAGCCATGTCGTTTGCGATCTCGGTCTTGTGCTGGATTGAGTCTTTCGCGATCGATGCTGAAAGGACCAAGCTTGATTCTCAGTCGGTCTTCGGTTTCAATGTTGGCGACTTCTTGGGTTTCCTTTTTTACGTTTTCCAAACGGGTAACTTGTCTTTCAGCCAATGAATAGGCGAGGGTATTTTCCAACTTATCCGCCGCCGCTCTACCCAGAATCGTAAACAAATTTTCTGCAGGCTGTATTGTTGATTGGTTCGGCTGTTCAGTTGCCTGCTGATAAACCAATGCCATATCCGGTGTCATAAAATCAAGTTCTGGCAGATGATGTTGAATGGGCAATAGTCCATCAAGGCTCTTCATAGGTTCGAGAGCAATGGCCTCGGCTATAAATTCTGAATTGATGTGCGCTAAGTGCTGCGATCCGCTGCTTTGTTCTTTTTGTGTTTGGGATGGATGCTCAGGCGTAATGGTTTCTGAAGGTTGTTTAGCAACCGTTGATTCCTGAGGCGAATTGTTTGGTGCTTGAATAGCAAGCTGTGATTTTGCATCCAATGTCTGTTCGCTGGATTGTGCAAGCTCACGAACAACCTCTTGTTGTTTTTCTTGAGCAAAATCCGAATCTATGCCAGTTCTTGTATAACTGAACCAAATCAAAGTTGCGACAGCCGCAGCAACTCCTCCTGCGTACGCAAAATATCGGCGTAGTGGAATAACAACGGTAGCTTTTCTATACAGTGAGGACTTCTCTTCAAAACGGATCTGAACGGGTGGAGTGAGTTTCGTTTTGAGGAGATCCTGATAATACTTTGCAGCGGTATGATCGGCACTCATCATTTTCTCCGCTTGAGATTTCTCTTTTCCCGTCAAATCTCCTTCTGCTAATGCAGCGAGAATCATATCGATATTGCTCATATCAACTTGAGCATCGAAAATCAACGTGGATTTATAAGGATAGGGCAGAGCTATGTGGTTAAGCTTTGTTTTGACAAGCGCCTCATACTTGTGTCGAAAGTCGAGATCCGTTTTGATGCGACTTTCAAATTGCATGAGCTGCTCTTGATTATGTTCACCTTCGATGATAGAAATAATCAACCACTCATCTTCCAAACCATCGGGCCATAGATTGTACAGCAGATTTGATTTCTGGCCGAAAACAACTTGTGGAGGAATGAGTTTGGTTTTGTGTATCGTGTTAAAGTGATACCACAAACCGGGAGTCGATTCAAGCGCCAGTTTTAATTGAAGTTGTTCTTCTGGATTGAGATCAGATTCTACACTTTTTGCCAAAAGTTCGTTCAGTGTTGGGCTAATGGCATCTTCAGTCTTTTTGAGTGATTCTTTATCATGGAAGTTCAATTCAGACGGTAGCGGAAATGATTCAGGCAGCTGTTTCAGTGCATTGAACTCTTCTGCAATATCTGGGTTCAGCAACAGGAAAGCATGGAGCTCCGCAACGGCTTCATCGTTGAGGTTGCCATCGAGATAATCGATGAGCCATACTTCATAATTTTCTCTGTTGATATTCATCTTACACAACGTTCTCCAATTTGACGATATACTCTTTTAAAGCAATTCTTCCACGGTATATGTACACCTTCACTTGGGATTCGTTTAACCCAGTTATTTTTTCGATGTCTTCGTAACTATAACCTTCATAATCTCGCAACATAATGACGCTTTTCTGTACGGGCGGCAATCTATCTAATGCTTCCTGAAGGATCTCCTGAAGGTCACTATACTGGCGGTTTGAGCCTGTTTGCATGGTAGCCATTTCTTCTGCTTGGTAGTCGATATGGCGTTTTTCCCTTCTCATCTGATCAATCATGGTGTGATATCCGGCGGTAAAAATGTAGCTCTTCGCTTTTTCAAAACTGACATCCTCAACTTTCATCCACAACTTGGCATATGTATCCTGAACCAGATCGCGTGCTTTATCCTTATCTCTGACGTTCTTCAGAAGAAAACGATATAGCCCGTCTGAATGCAGGTCAACACACTGGTTGTATTCTGTCACAGTCATGATTACAGAAGAGTTCTTTCAAAGATGAGACGATGGGACATTTGAATAGTTACAACAAGCTGTTTTTTTTGAAAAAAAAAGCCCCACACAAGGCGGGGCTTTAAAATTATGAGTGATAAGATGCTTAATTACATCCCATAACACCGAATCCAGTAACTTCTTCGACAGTTGGTTCTTCATCGCCAAATCCGTCATCTTCGATGAAAGAATCGAACAGGTCGAAAATACCAACGTAAGTACCGCTGAAGTTCATCTGTCCACCAGAAACGGTGAGTGTTCCACCGTTAGAGAAGTACAGGCTGAAATCCTGGAAATCGAGTACGAAAGAGCCGGCCAGATCTTCAAGATCAGAATCAGCATCTTCGTCCATCCAGCTGAATACTTCGTGACTTCCGCTGAGGTCATCGGAGAATACGAAGTATTCTGCGAAACCAAAGATGTATTCGAAAGGATCGAAATCTTCAGCATTCATGTCTGCGTTAGCAAGACCTTCAAAGTCGCCAGAAATTCCGAACACAGCGCCGAACTCTGACCATCCGGTGTCACCACCGAACATATCAGCGTATCCATCGCCATCGGCTACTTCTTCAACGCTGAGGCAGATAGAGATGTCGATATTGAGTGCAGTATTACCCGCAACAACAGTACCGCCACCACCTTGGCCATTCACGCCGACACCAGCGGTGATTACCAAATAATCTCCGGAACCATCGGTGTAAACCATAGCTCCATTGCCATCTGGGTCATCGAAAGAGAAACCGGCATCAGGATCTGCGAAAACGAGATCACGTGATCCATTGCTCATTTCAATGAAACGCTCATTTACTGAGTCCCAATAGCGCAGCTTAGGCAGGCGAGAATACATTTCCTTAGCTGTGCGCGACTGCTGCTGTGAAAGGGTAATTTTCTTACCTTCCTGCTTTTCAGTAGGGCGACCAGCTGTGGTCACATACTCTTCTTTGTTACATCCTGCTAAGAAAATTGCACCGGCAGCGAGTGTGCCTACGAGTGCATTTTTCAGATTAAACAACTTGTTCATGGTATTTTGTTAGATTAGTTGAACAACCAACCGAGACGGAGAGTAGGCTGGAATGTAACACCCCAAGCTGACTCTTTGTAGTTACCGCTACCATCACCGATGATGGTGTTGTATTCGATAGCAGTTCCTTCTTCATTCCATACGGCTTGATCATTGAAGTCTGTGTCGCCCTGAGCTTCAGCGCTGTATTTCCAAGCATCTGCGTTAGAAGCAGCAGTTTCGCTGTCTTTGTATTTGGTAGACTGGAAGCCAAGACCAAGTTCAGCTCCGAGGTAGAAATGATCTGCGAAGTAGAAGTCAGTACCCAATACGAGTCCGAGACCGAAAGTGCTAGTACCCTGAGTACGCTCCATTTCCCAAGTCTGCCAATTTTCTGGCTTAGAAGTATCGTCAGCATTGTTAGCATTGTGATACTCACGAGTCAAAACTGATTTACCAGTGATGAAGTAAAGTTGAGCACCAGCGTATGGAGACAGACGATCTGTACCAGCGAAGTGCATTTCATAACCTACACCAATACCGATAGAACGGTTTGATTCAGTATCGTAAAGTTCTGGGATAACTACGGTTTTACCGTCGCTACCGTCGATTTTAGTCTGTTGTGATCTTACAGTCTGAGTTTTGTCGCCATTCATCAGGAGGTTAACGCGGAGAGCGCCAGACTCACTGAGGAACATACGGTAACGGATACCATTTACACTGATCGGGCTTCCACCGAGTGGAGCGAACTGAACCTCGAGGTTATGTTCACCACCTTCTTGTTTTTGTGCGTTTGCTCCCGTCACAGCGATAAGAGCAACAGCCAATGAAAAGATAATTTTTTTCATATTAATGTTGAGTTTTTGGATTTGTAACGGCAATAATCTGAATAAAATTGGTGATTCCGGTTGAAAAATCTTAGGTTTTTCACATTTATCATGTTAATACAGTAGGGCACCTGTGATTAAACTGCTGTGATACAGCTGATTATTCAACGGTCACGCTTTTTGCTAAATTTCGTGGTTGATCCACATTACAGCCCCTCATCACAGCCACATGGTAGGCGAGTAGCTGAAGCGGAATCACAGAAACGATTGGCACCAGACTATCATCAGTCTTCGGAATTTCAATGGCGTGGTCTGCCAGTTCTTTAACTGTCTTATCTCCGGCGGTTACAATAGCAATGATTTTACCCTTCCTTGCTTTCACTTCCTGAATATTGCTCACTACTTTTTCATAGGAGTGACCTTGAGTAGCGATTACGAACACGGGCATTTCCTCATCAATGAGTGCAATAGGTCCGTGTTTCATTTCCGCGGCCGGATAGCCTTCGGCATGGATGTAGGAAATTTCTTTGAGTTTTAAGGCTCCTTCGAGGGCTACAGGAAAACTATATCCGCGTCCGAGATATAATGCGTTGCGGTGATCCTTGTAAATCTCAGCGATGGATTCGACCTGGGCATTTGTCTTCAGAACCTCTTCTACTTTATCGGGTACCGAATTGAGTTCAGCCATGAGTCGGTGCAGTCTTTCTTTTACAATGGTTCCACGCTTGTGCGCAACTGCCAGTGCAATTTGATAAAGCACAGTTACTTGAGCCGTGAATGCTTTGGTTGAAGCCACGCCGATTTCCGGACCTGCGTGAGTATATGCGCCTGAGTGTGTTGCTCGAGAAATTGTTGAGCCCACAACATTGCAAACACCAAAAATGTAAGCTCCTTTTTCCTTGGCCAATTCAATGGCAGCGAGGGTGTCGGCAGTTTCACCTGATTGAGAAATCGCAATCACAATATCTCCTGATTGAATGATTGGGTCTCTATATCTGAATTCCGAAGCATACTCCACTTCAGTAGGAATTCTGGCGAATTCTTCGAACAAATACTCGGCAACCAGACCGGCATGCCAAGATGTACCACAAGCCACAATGATGATGCGATTCGCATTCACCCACTTCTCTTCATGGCGATCAATTCCACTCATTTTCACCATTCCCAACCCAAGATTGAGACGGCCACGGATGGAATCTTGTATGGACCTCGGTTGTTCATGAATCTCTTTGAGCATGAACGAATCATACCCACCTTTTTCTATGGCCTCGAGTTTGAGTTCCAGCGCCTGGATATATGGTGTTTTTTGTTTGTTCTGGATGGTTACAATTTTGAGACCCGTATGTCGATCGATGAGCGCCACTTCTTCGTCTTCCAGATAAACAACATTGTTGGTATATTCAATGAATGGTGTTGCATCAGACGCTATGAAGTATTCATTGTCTGATCCGATACCTATCACCAGAGGGCTTGATTTTTTTGCACAGATCAAACGGTCGGGATATCTTTTATCCATCAGCACAATAGCGTATGCTCCAACTACTTCTCCTAATGCCATCCTTACGGCTTCGAAGAGGTCGACGTTTGCTTTGACACAAATATCTTCAATGAAATGAACAAGTACTTCTGTATCAGTATCACTCATGAAAGTATGTCCTTGATTGATCAAGGCGGCTTTCAATGATGCATAATTCTCAATGATACCATTATGGATGAGAACGATATTGCCATCTCCAGACATATGAGGGTGGGCATTCACATCGTTTGGTACACCGTGGGTTGCCCACCTGGTGTGGCCAATGCCGACATGTCCACTTTTATCGTTTGCCTGTACGAGATTTTCGAGATCAGCGACTTTTCCTTTGCATTTATACAAATTGAAACTGCCTTTTTCGATCATCGCCACACCGGCGCTATCATAGCCTCGGTATTCAAGTCTTTTAAGTCCTTTAACCAGGATAGGGTAGGCGTCCTGATTTCCAATAAATCCAACGATTCCACACATATTGTGTCAGTTTTAGCGGGTGAATTTTATTACAAATTAAACCACAGAGTTCCAGAAATCAATACGAATACGTAATAAGAAGCCGCAAATTTTTGTGTGAGTCTGTGGATGAAAAATGCGGTCCGTGAAGCAGGCTTCTCCGGACACCAGTTGAATTGTATATTGTTGTCAACGGGTTGTCAGTCAAGTAGAGGTCGGTGGTAGTAATATCTCCATCCAAAATGCGCTGCACATGTCTGGTAATATTGAAGCGATACCAGCCATATGTTTTGTTCACTGCTCCACCAATGTAAAGCGAGTCAGCCGTTTTGAGATAATTCGTTCCATCATTCGAATAGGAGAGTGTGAGCACGTCAATCGGGGAATATTTCGATGTGTAATCGTACGGTACGACCAATTCCGCCTTATTGATGGTGATCATCGGGTCATTTTGAAGTCTTAATACATCTGAAATGTCGACTTTTATTCTGGTCGAAGCAGCATGTTGTGCATAGCAATATTCTGATCCGTCAACAGCATTTCCGTAGGACAAAGGCGAAAGAACTGTTCCATAGTGCTGGTGGTCAACAATGGTGAAAGACTCACAGGATGAGGTATACACCAGATCGTAGGTTTGATTTGCATCTTCATTGAGCACTGCAGGATCCGCATCGGTGTGGTAATGCAAGGTAAGCTTAGTATTCGAAGCGGATAAACTCAGTACGCGTCCATCGATGGTCGAAGAAGAGAGCACGAAACCATGAAAGTAATCGCGAAAAGTGCTGAATGATCCTAGTGGAGCGTATTTCAGGAACTCTTCACCGAGTTCATCTTTCAAACGTATATTGAAATACAAGGATGAATCAGAGGTGCTGATATTTTCTGGTTTGGGGTGTTGCCACTCTCTTCCGGGATAAATAAGATTCTCGGTCTTTTTGTGTACAACAAAGTCTGAATAGTAAGTGCTGTCAATGTGAATGGCGTCCATCAGCTCGTTGAGTGAGAAATACATCGGAACATTTTTGCCGTATGATTCCTTTTGAAATGCAAGTTGCAGTACGATGGAGTCGAGTATCAACTCGGAACCGCGATAAATTTCTTTGAAGGAAGGAGCTGTTTCTGTGTTGGAAGGAGCCAATTGAAAAACGGCCTCACATCTCACCGTGCCGAATACATCATCAACGTAGTTGCCGGTCATGAAATTCGCGAACAGGTCAATACGAGTTCTTTCTTTTTTGAAATTTTCGGCAGAAAGGTCAAATGAATCGGTCTGCAATACATAGAGCCTATCCGATTCAGGTTGGAGGTTTTCTCCAAGTGTTTCATCAGGCTTTTTACAAGAAACCAAGAGTGCAATCAATAAGGAAAAAAGCCCCAATTGCTTGAGGCTGTTTTTTATAGGCATATGTTTATGAAATGTTCTAATCAACGAGCTCTGACTTTCCCAGGACAACAAAATCGTAAAATTCGTCAACAGCGCGCATGTAATCAACCTCATTGTGTTGGCGGAGCACAGGAACATCGATTGAAGAACAATATTGTTCGAGTTCTGCATTTACACCTTCTTCACCGATGATTGCGGCATCCGAATACTGTAATGCGAGTTTGGCCAGATTGAGGTGGCTTGGTTTAGACAAGTGAGCCATGTCTTCCAGTGGAATACTGTCAAATGAGATTTTCTGGGCCATTTTCCCGTCGAGCATACCGCCGAAATCATCATTGTAAAGAGTGGTCACAATTTTCGCATCGGCGAAATGAGGATCACGCTTGTAGAGTTTTTTCACGTAAATAGGCATCAGCGAAGCGAACCAGCCATGACAATGAATGATGTCTGGTGCCCAACCTAGTTTTTTTACTGTTTCGAGAACACCTTTTGTGAAAAAGATCATTCTCATGTCGTTATCAGGGAAAAACTCCATGTTTTCGTCATGGAAGAAAGCTTTTCTGTGGAAAAACTCCTGATTGTCTATGAAGTATACCTGAAGTCTGATTTGAGGGATACTGGCCACTTTGATAATCAATGGGTGGTCGGTGTCGTCTACAATCAGATTCATACCACTCAACCGGATCACTTCGTGTAGCTGGTGTCTGCGCTCGTTGATTTTACCGTAACGGGGCATAAAAATCCTGGTTTCTTTGCCGCCCTCGTGTACTGCCTGAGGTAGAAATCTGCTGTTTTGGGAAGTAGTTGTCTCCGGTGTGAAGGGAAGAATTTCCTGAGATACGTATAGAATTTTTGTTTTATCGCTCATACGTTATTATTGCTTCAACTGAAAAAGAGAATGCAAAGATAGATATAAATCTTTGTTCATAAATCCAAACAATTAGATTTGAACCCGCAGAAAAATCTTAAAATCCTTGTCAATCGTTGTTTTTGAAAAGATTACGGAAGTCCGCACCTGGTCAGAAAGGATAGGTGCTTCCGACCTTAGTGTGGGGTTTGTCCCGACCATGGGCGCCTTGCACGAAGGTCATATCTCGTTGATTGACAGGGCAAAAGGGGAATGTGATCGTGTCATTGTATCCATTTTTGTCAATCCTACCCAATTCAACAATAGTTCAGACCTTGCTAATTATCCGAGGACGTATGACCGAGATTTGAAACTTCTGACAGATGCTGGTTGTGATGTTCTTTTTTTTCCATCTGTTGCTGAAATTTACCCAAAACCTGAGAAAAGGCATTGGGATTTCGGTTTGTTGAGCAACAGTTTGGAAGGCTTTTTTCGCCCGGGTCATTTTGATGGTATGCTCACGGTGGTTTATAAACTGCTTGAAATTGTCAGACCACAAAGGGCGTATTTTGGTGAAAAGGACTTTCAACAGCTTTCATTGATCCGCGCTATGGTTCAGCAAGAGCAAATACCCGTGGAAATTGTGGGTTGTCCTATTATCAGGGAGTCTGATGGCTTGGCCATGAGTTCGAGGAATATGCGACTTACACCTGATGAAAGACAGCAAGCTCTGGCCATCAATAGGGTTTTATACTACATCTTGACGGCGATTGATCAGAGTGATCCGTCTGAACTTTCAGTTAGAGGGTTTGAGCTACTGACAAAATCTGCAGGCCTCAGGCCGGAATATTTTACCATTGTGAATGCGAGAACGTTTGAGCCGTTAGCGACTTGGCCTACGAACGATGACTCAGTTGCGCTTGTGGCTGCTTATGTTGGAGAGATTCGGCTGATTGACAATATGGTGATCAAGAAAAAGGCACTTTCTGAATCATAAGTGCAACAAACAACTATCTTTGTTGCCCCTTTTTGGGGATAATTCTTAAAAAAATGGGCAGATTAGGACCAACAGAGATTATTGTCATTCTTGTGATTATTCTCTTGCTTTTCGGCGGAAAAAAAATTCCTGAACTCATGCGTGGACTGGGTCGTGGCGTGAAAGAATTCAAAGATGCCAGTAAGGGTGATGTTTCAGACACCCCTGAAAAAACGGAAAACAAGTAATCCGGTAGAGGGCGGTTGTTAAAAGTTTGGGCTTCTACTGGAGGCTCCTTTGCTCTCATGCCTGCATTTTTCTAAAGTTTATGTCTACGGTTAAACCGGATTCGTCTTTCTCATTGATCTTCTCATAGCCTTGTTGAAAACATTGAATTTTTAACAGGCACATTTGCTGAAACTATCACAATTTGTGCTCGTTTATTTTGTTGTGCCAAAGGCGTCAAACCATTGGGTTTATTTTTGAACCTGACGTCGGCATTTATTAACCATAAACAAGGAAATCATGATGAAAAACGCATTCTTGCTCGTTCTGCTATTCGCAGGATTCAGCGCCACCGCAGTGTCGGAGAAAGATTCCCTTCCACCTACGAATACGGTTCAACTCAACTCCGACGACCCAGAATTGGCAGAAATCGACCGAATTCTGGTGTCAAGTTATCTGAATCATTACTGCTTCAGCACTGAAGAGTGTGTTCTGAATGCTTATGGTTACAGTCCAGAAACAGTCCCAACATTTTCGGATGACTTGGTGGCAAGAAGGATGGAAGTGTTGGATAAAAACACACCATTTGATTTGGTATACAATGGTACGGTGCAAGACTTCATCAATCTCTATGCTGTTCGCCGCAGAGACATTTCGACAAAAGTGCTCGGTATGTCTGAGTTGTATTTTCCGATGATCGAAGAGCAGTTAGCCAAATACGGCATTCCATTGGAGATGAAATATCTGGCCATAGTCGAATCGGCATTGAATCCAACGGCGATTTCGCGCGCCGGCGCTGGTGGTTTGTGGCAGTTCATGGTAAGCACGGGTAAAATGTATGGTCTGGAAGTAAGCAGTTATCAGGATGAGCGTTTTGACGCCTACAAATCAACTGATGCCGCATGCCGTTATTTGAAATTCCTATACAACACATTTGGCGATTGGCAGCTTGCGTTGGCTGCGTATAATAGCGGTCCGGGCAACGTGAATAAGGCCATCAGAAGATCAGGCGGTAAGCGCGATTTCTGGTCTATCAAACCGTATCTACCGAAGGAAACTCAGGGTTATGTTCCAGCATTCATCGCAGTGAATTATGTGATGAATCACGCATCAGAATATAACATCTATCCAAAAAAGCCACTTACGACATTTTTTGAAATCGACACGATTGGTGTTACAAAGCGTGTTGATTTCAATGAACTCGCCAAGGTTGTGAATATGCCGGTTGATGATATTGCATTTCTGAATGGCACCTATAAACTGAAAGAAATTCCTGACAATGGACATAAACACTATTTGGTGTTACCTATTGAAAAAATGGGATTGTTTATGGCGAATGAAGATGCAGTATATGCCCAAAGCGCTGTTAAGCGCCAGGAGCCTGAATTGACAGCCACTGCCTCTGTTGCGGAAAAAACACCCGATGGTAAGGTTGCGAATGTTGTGTGGGAAACAGGATGGAAAAATCACAAGGTGAAAAAGGGTGAGTCACTAGGAACCATTGCGAATAAATACGATGTTACACTCGCACAACTTCGCAAATGGAACAAAATAAAGAACTCCAAGATAGTTCCGGGGCAGACACTCAAAGTGCAGACTAAAGTGAAGAAGACGATTTACACTGACGCACCAGAGGAAGAAGTGGCTCAGAACAATACCACCCCAAAAGTTCAACAGGGAAGTGAAGCATCCGAAGAAGAAAGTTACCAAGATGAGGCTAAAGCGCAGGTAACAGAAAAAGTAGAAGTGAATAAGCCTCAATACAAATATTACACTGTGCAGAAGGGAGACACGCTCTACAAAATTGCCAGTGCGAAGGGTGTTTCAGTGGCACAGATCAAAAATCTCAACCACGGTTTGAAAGAAAACAAACTCACAGTTGGTCAGAAGATCAAGATCAAACAAATTTGATGAGTCCAAAATATGTATATGAAAGGAGAGCCGAAAGGCTCTCTTTTCTTTTAGCTACCTGCATTCATTGCGAATGATTGAACTTTTCAGGACAAGTTTCGTAGAAGGCTGCATTGTCGCAATAACATGAAAAGTTTATCCATATCTGTCTCACTGGTCATCATGATGCTTCATTCTCACGCTCAGTCGGCGTTGGAGCAGGCCATGGCTTCTTACAAGGCCGGAGAATACGAGAAGGCTCTTAGTAGCACAGAAATCGCCATCAATCAGCATGCGTCACCTGAGGCCATCATGTTACATGCAGATTGTTTGCACAAGCTTGGTGATTATTCCAAAGCACTCGATGAGTATGACAGAGCAAAGTCCAACGGTTATGCGAAAGACGATCTATTGATCAATCGTGGAATTTGCAAAACATCACTGGGCTTAATGGAGTCTGCAAGATTGGATTTATTAGAATATATCCGCAGAAATGAAGATGATCCAAGGGGATATTATTGGATGGGGCAGTTGGAATATCTGAATATGGAAAACAAAGCAAGTCTTAGATATCTTGATGAAGCACTTTGGCGCGACAGTTTATATGCCGACGCATATTATCTAAGAGCTGCGAATTATGCCGATCAAAAAAAGTTGAATCTCGCGATGGAAGATTTTCAAGAGGCATATTCACTTGATCCAAAAATGCATCGCGCCAAACTCAATATGGCGATCATCATGTTGGATATGGGGCAAAATAGAAATGCCATGGAGGTCTTGTCAGAACTGAAGCTCGAAAATATTGATTTTACCGCAGAGGTTTTGTATTACCGAGGTGAAGCTTTTTACAATATCCACGACATGGAAGGAGCATGTGGTGATTGGGTAGAAGCCGCAGAAATGGGCGACAGTGATGCGGAATACAATTATCGAAAGTTGTGTATTGACAAGCACGACAAGCCACGATTTAAACGACGCACTTACTTCCAGTTTTAAGGAAGTAATTATTTATTGATGTTCCAATCGGTTTTGACATCCCAATTGGCCCGTATGGCAATTTTACCTTTGAAGATGTGTATGCGCTCAGGTCCCATTCCATTGATCAGGTCAATAGGATCGTAGTATCCATTTCCATTTTCATCGCACAACAATTTTGCAGAATATTCTCCGGCCGGCAGGTCAGTAATCGTCATCATGACATCATTGGTTGCATTGGACTTGTATACCAATTCGTTTGACTTATTGTATAGATAAAAAACATGGGTCATGTTTTCAGATATGCCATGGATACTCAAGTGGAGTGTACCCAATTCTTCAGTTTTATAACAGGACACTTGAAAACTGAGTGAATCATTTTTAGCCCCATAAAATGAACTCACGGCACCTGGTAAAATAGATAAGTCATATTTTTTTCCCATGGTTTTTTTTGCACGCACCCGGATGCTATTGGGTGAATTACCCGGTAAAATTTCTGTTGGTTGAAGGACACTATCACAGGTGAGAATAAACATAGAGCGATCCGATATTATCAAGGGCAGAGGTGATTGCAAAATGATATCATCACCAACCAATATTTTGTTATTGGTTTCTGCAGATAATTTCAAGGTTGAATTCACGGCATCATCAAATTTTCTAATTGAAATGGTATCGTCGATAAGATTTTTCCATTGTATTCGAAACAACTCTTCATCCGCAGCGAGTGAATCGTTGAGCCATATCTGAATGGTGTCGTTATTGCTTGATTTTAGATATTTTTTTCCACTTAATGATGAAATGCTTAAATCGTGATAATAATTGTCGATGACGATTTTCACACTTCCCAATGAGTCGGAAATGTACTCTTTTACCGATGGAGAAGAGCTTCGAGGCACACTGGCCGCGAGCACGTCAGTAATGGAGTCACCGGGTTCCACCGCTATTGGTTTACCATGAACCGCAATGGCTTCACCTTCATCCCATGTATAATTTCCATTTAAATCATCCAGTGCATAAAGGAAGTAGTTTCCTTTGGAGAGGTATGCCAAGCGAAACGAGCCATCCTCTTTGGTTTTCGCAAAATACAGGGGCAGACTCTTTTTGATAAAAATGGATGAATCGCTGGAGCACAACATCACCTTCATGTTTTTACCAGGCTCGTCAGTTTGTAAGAGGTGAACTTTTCCGGAATAGGTCAGAGAATCAATTTCTGCTCCGGTGCTGAAAACATAAATTAAATCTTTGGCTTGATTGTTTTCGTTGACATCCACAACACCATCTCCAAAATTGATTTGATAAGTTGTCGAAGGAAGAAGCGAATCTTGAAAGGTGAGTACTACACTTTTCCCTTTCACTTTTGTAATGGGCGCATGGGCAAGTGGTGGAGAGATAACCAGTTCTTGTTGAATATTGTTGAGCTGTACGTATTCATCAAATGTCAGCGTAATTCTTTGTGGTGAAATATGGGTTGAGAGAAATGGAGGATCAGAAAACAGGACCACTGGTGGAGTTACGTCTTTTTCGCCACCGCTCACAGACCTCACCTGTGCGCAGGACACAAGTGCGAGTGCGGCAACAAATGCGATGTAAACTTTAAGAAACATACGTTAATAATTCTGCGATTTGTTCCAGATACCACCGATCTGTTTCATCGAATGCCGCTAGATCTACGCTATCAATATCCAGCACACCAATGACTTCTCCCAAGTTATTCTTTAGCGGCACTACAATTTCAGATTTTGACAAAGCGCTGCAGGCAATATGCCCTGGAAATTCGTCCACATTTTCCACCACAACGGTGGTTTGATTCTTCCATGCGGTGCCACATACTCCTTTACCATAACCGATTCTGGTGCAAGCGATCGGGCCTTGAAACGGTCCGAGAACAAGTTCATTGCCCTCGACAAAATAACATCCGGTCCAATGAAATTGAAATGTCTGATGAATTGCGGCTACTCCGTTGGCGCAATTGGCTATCATATTTTTTTCGCCATGAAAAAGAGACCTCAATTGGGGAATGAGGTTTTCATAACGTATTTTTTTGTCTGACGTGTCCGGTATGAACAAGGATTCTGACATAGGCCGCGAATGTAAACCGGCGATGCTTAGATGTGAAGGATTGGTTTCAACAGCCATGAAGTATTGAAAAAACATTGATTTTTGTCAGGGGGTTAGCCCGTTATATTTGGCATCCCAAAAGGAAATTCAATAGAAACAAAAAAATAAGAAAAGGCTGGTGAACGGTCTTTTCAAATCAAAAAAATTATGTCAAGTACAAACTTTGCTTCACGCCACATTGGTCCTCGTGATGAGGAATTATCCAGCATGTTGAATTCAATCGGAGTTTCCAGTATGGATGAACTCATCGATCAAACAGTGCCAACACTGATCAGAAATCAGAAACCGCTGAATGTAAAGGACGCAATGTCAGAGCACGATTACCTTTCGATGCTTCGTTCAAAAGCGACGAAGAATAAAGTAATGCGTAATTACATCGGCATGGGGTATCACCCAACGATTGTTCCTGGAGTCATTCTTCGTAACGTATTTGAGAATCCGGGTTGGTACACGGCGTACACGCCTTACCAAGCGGAGATTGCGCAAGGCCGTTTGGAAGCTTTGTTGAATTTTCAGACCATGACCAGTGACCTCACAGGTCTTCCCATTGCGAGCGCTTCATTGTTGGATGAAGCTACCGCTGCTGCTGAAGCCATGATTCTTTTCATGCATAGTTTGAGCAAAGAGAAGGAGCAAGCTGGTGCGAACAAGTTTTTCGCAGATCGCGAAGTTTACCCACAGACATTGGACGTATTAAAGGGAAGGGCCAAGCACCTTCATATCGAATTGGTCATTGGTGATTATGCATCACATCAATTTGATCAATCTTACATCGGAGCCCTTGTTCAATACCCGAATAATAGTGGTCAGATCAACGACTACAAAACGTTTGCAGAGCGGGTTCACGCTGTTGGTGGTTTTGTTGCCTGTGCAAGTGATCTCATGGCTCTTGCCTTGATTACGCCACCAGGTGAATGGGGTGCAGATGTTTGCTTCGGTAACTCTCAGAGATTTGGTGTTCCGATCGGATTTGGTGGTCCGCATGCAGCATTTTTCTGTTCAAAGGACGAGTTTAAAAGAAATATGCCGGGCAGGATCATCGGCGTTTCCAAAGACAGACATGGCCGCACTGCTTTGCGTATGTCGCTCCAAACACGCGAGCAACATATCAGACGAGAAAAGGCCACATCGAATATTTGCACTGCTCAAGCTTTGCTCGCCGTGATGGCCTCATCATATGGCGTATACCATGGACCGGATGGCGTGCGCAGTATAGCACAACGAATTCATGGACACACCGTATCTCTTGGCCATGCGCTTGGCCATGCGCAAGTCAACGCAGTTTATTTTGATACGCTCAAAGTGAAAGTGAATGATGCTGCGAGTGTAAAAAAGAATGCAGAGGCTAAGGGATACAACTTCCGTTATTTCGAAGACAATCATGTGGGAGTTTCACTGCACGAACTCACCAGTCAAGATGATGTTGCCACGATTGCTTCTTTACTTGGTGGATCAAATCCGGGGAAAGATTCAACAGGTATTTTGGGGAATTTCAAGAGAACCAGTTCATACATGACACATCCAGTGTTCAACACCCATCGCAGCGAAACAGACATGTTGCGTTATTTGAAAAAACTGGAAAATAAAGACCTGTCTTTAACTCATGCCATGATCCCTCTCGGATCATGTACCATGAAACTCAATGCGACCAGTGAAATGATACCATTGACCTGGCCAGAATTTTCAGACTTACACCCATTTGCGCCGGCAGATCAAACGATCGGATATCAAGAAGTACTTCAGGAATTGACTGCCGATCTTTGCGCGTGTACAGGATTTACCGGCGTGAGCCTGCAACCGAACAGTGGTGCTCAGGGTGAATTGGCGGGGCTTTTGGTTATCATGGCTTACCATGAGAGCCGTGGTGAGAGTCAGCGCAATATTTGTCTTATTCCTTCTTCTGCTCACGGCACTAATCCTGCGTCAGCTGTGATGGCTGGATTGCAGGTTGTTGTTACCAAATGTGATGACAACGGCAACGTAGATGTAGCAGATTTAGCAGCGAAGGCTGCTCAGTACAAAGACAATCTCGCTGCACTGATGATCACCTATCCAAGCACCCATGGAGTGTTTGAGGAGGCCATACGGGAGATTACCCAAATCGTCCATGACAATGGCGGCTTGGTGTATATGGATGGTGCCAATATGAATGCACAGGTTGGTCTCACATCACCTGGAAATATCGGCGCTGATGTTTGCCACCTGAACTTGCATAAAACATTTGCTATTCCTCACGGCGGTGGTGGTCCTGGTATGGGTCCTATCGGCGTGAATGACAAACTTGTTCCTTTCTTACCTGGAAATGCCATGGTGAAAACAGGTGGTGAGAAAGCTATCTCTGGAGTATCCGCAGCTCCTTATGGAAGTGCATTGATTTTGCTTATTTCTTATGGATACATCAAAATGCTCGGAGGCAATGGACTTACTGATTCTACGCGATATGCTATTTTGAATGCGAACTACATGAAATCCAGATTGCAAGCGCACTATGATGTATTGTACACCGGCACTCATGGTCATGTTGCACACGAAATGATCCTTGATTGTCGTGAGTTCAAGAAGTCTGGAATTGAAGTGGAAGACATTGCAAAAAGATTGATGGATTATGGATTCCATGCACCAACAGTTTCATTCCCTGTTGCCGGCACCTTGATGGTTGAACCTACAGAGAGTGAACCTAAGTCAGAACTCGACAGATTTTGCGATGCTATGATGGCCATTCGTAAAGAAATCGAAGAAGTCGTGGAGGGCAAGGCGGATAAAGCGGACAACGTATTGAAAATGGCGCCACACACTGCCGTAGAGCTTACTGCTGATCAATGGAATCATGGATATGGCAGAGAAAAGGCAGCATATCCAGTTTCTGGATTGCGTGAGAACAAATTCTGGCCTGCGGTTGGTCGTGTGGATAATGCTTATGGAGATAGAAATCTCGTGTGCACTTGTCCGCCGATCGAACAGTATGAATCGGCAACGGCATAAAAAAACATATCAAACCTAAAAAGTGACCGCACATTGCGGTCACTTTTTTTTGGCGCATATACTCATCATAGCCTTGCTTTCGGATTAACAGTTTGGAAGGTCGGGTAAATTCATCACCGGGGGTAATCTTGTAGAACTTTTTCATCATATGCTGTATGACTGAAAAACATTTGAGCGAACTTTCGCCACAATAAATTTTGAATTAACTATCATGTCTTCTATGAAAAGAATTTTACTTGTTTTGATGGTGCTGTGTTCTGGTGTGCTTCAATCACAGATCAAATTCACTTATGTGAATCCAGCAACGAACGAAATCAGGATAAAGAATTTCGGAGCAACAGCAGTCGACATCACCAACTATCGCTTCTGTGCATTATTTGAATATGCAAATATTCCTGTGGGCAATGTCAGCATTGTTACCGGAGACTTGAATCTTGCGCAAGGGGAGGAGGTAGCTGTTAGCTGGAATAGTTCCAGTGGATTCAATACCTCGGCGAGCGATGTAGGTCTTTATTTGCCTACAGGTGCTTTTTCATCGGCATCAAGTATGGTTGACTTCATGCAGTACGGTGCTGGAGGACAGGGTAGAGAAAACGTAGCTGTTTCTGCCGGGCTGTGGACTGCGGGAGAGTTTTTAACAGGTACTGGTCCTTGGTATTATATTGGAAGTGGTGCTGCCAGTGGTCTTGACCAATGGTCTGACATTGATCCTGCTAGTGGACCTTATACAGAAGTTCGAATCAATGAACTTGATCCGGATCAGCCTTCCACCGATACACAAGAGTTCATAGAATTGTTTGGAGCTCCTGGTGAGGTGCTTGATGGCCTGGTGATCGTTTTCTTCAATGGCTCTGATAATATGAGTTATGCCTCATATGACCTCGATGGAGAGGTTTTAGATGAAAATGGATTTTTTGTTTTGGGGACAGCATTGGTACCCAATGTGGATATGGAATTACTCGCAGCAGACAACAATATTCAGAATGGAGCAGACGGTGTTGCCATTTATGTGGGAGATGGTTCGGCATGGCCGGGCGGAATCATGGTTACATCAACCGGTCTGATAGATGCAGTGGTGTATGGCACAGACGACAGTCCTGCAACGACATTGATAGATACCTTAATTCCAGGTCAGAGTCAGCTCAACACATCGGCGAATGATGCGCTTTCATTTAGCCGCATACCAGATGGAGGCGACGCACTTGATATGCTTTCTTATTTCAGTCAGGATCCAACACCAGGAGCTTCTAACGTGCCTGATTGCACAGGAGGAAATATTTCTGTAACGTCGGGCACAACAGATTTTTGCAGTGATGAAGTGAATGCGCCGCTCAACATAGCCACCACCAGCATATTTGGTGACAACTATCTTTATTTCCTCACTACTGAAATGGACGTTATCGTCGCATCTTCAACGACAGGTGAATTTGACATGAATGGCATGGGTGACGGCACATACCACGTATGGGGATTTTCATACAATGGCCTCTTGGACGCTGCTTCTATTGCTGAAGGATTGCCTTTGTCTGGCGTTACTTCGAATGATTGTTATTCTCTCTCTCAGAACTTTCTCACTGTGGTTGTAACATCTTGTTCGGCCGATACTTGTGAAGGCGGTGTTCTGAGTGTTGTTGATTCCAACAGCTACATCAGTATCTGTAGCGATGGCAATGCAGATGAATATACTTTTGATCACACCATTGGTGGCAATGCAGATGGTTATGGATATCTGGTAGTCGATGCTGTTGGTGGCATTGTTTTGTTTTCTCCATCCGCAACCATTGACTTGAATGCACTTCCTGTTGGAGATTATTATGTCCATGGAATAGCGTATTTCACCGGTCTTGATCCGAACACCATTGAAGCTGGTGATCCCATTACTGGGGTAAGCACATTGGGTACTTGTCTTGATTTATCAGACAATGCTATCGAAGTGCACGTATTAAGCTGTGCTCCTGTGGAAGGCTGCACACGTTTGTATATCTCAGAATATATTGAAGGCAATTCGAATGATAAGGCCATTGAAATTTACAATCCAACACCATTTCCTGTCAGCCTCGATGATTACGATTTGTTTGCATACGCCAACGGTGGATTGGATTTCACTGCTGTAGTTGGTTTAACGGGAACTATTCAGCCAGGCGATGTTTATGTTATTGCAAATTCGCAGGCAAGTGCAGGAGTGCTGGCAGAAGCGGATATGACTGCTGGTCTTGCTACGTTCAACGGAAATGACGCATTGGTGCTGACATACAATCTTGAAGCTATTGACGTCATTGGAATTGTTGGCAATGATCCGGGGATAAATGGATGGCAGTTTGGATTGGGTTCAACCGTAGATCACACACTTGTAAGAAAGCTGGAAGTAAATGCACCAACGACAGATTGGGTTCTTTCTCAAGGTCAATGGGATGTTTACGGATCTTCAGACATCACGCATCTCGGAAACCACAATGCACTCGCATGTTCAGGCGAAGCTTTTGTAACCTTTGAAGCAGCAGCGATGCAAGTTGAAGAAGATGCGGGTACGGTTTCCATTACCATACACGCCTACAATGTCTCAGTGGACGTTCCAATCACCGTAGATATTTCAGGTGCTTCTGCCATCGAAGGACAAGACTTTACTACTTCAGTTCCGGTGACGCTCACCTTTACTCCGCTGAATAACGAACAGACTATAACGTTGAACATCATTGATGATTTAGACGAAGAAACCCTTTATGAATACATCACCTTCACCATGAGCGACGATATGGACTTGGCCACATTTGTCAACCAGTCCATTACAGTCTCTATTGCTCCGAGTGATCAAGATTATCCATTTTACACCATTGCTGAAGTAACTGAAGAAACCACGGACGGATTGGCTGACAGCCTGAATGTTTTCTGCACGATCACTGGTATCGTGCATGGAATAAACTTCAATCCAGCGGGAACTGAGTTTACCCTGATACAAGGAAATGCTGGTATCAAGGTTTTCGATGCTGATGAGAATTTTGGTTACACAGTTGTGGAAGGTGACAGCATTCTGGTTCTTGGTCAAATCACCCAATTTATGGGGATGACAGAAATATTCCCAGATCAAATTATTTATGTTGATGGAGGTCACACTCCAGAAACTCCTGCTTTGGTTACCACTTTGACGGAGGCACATGAAAGCAGAATGGTTCGCATGCAGTGCGTAGAGTTAGTAGATCCTACACAATGGGTGCAGACCGGTTCTGGATTTGATGTAGAATTGACTGATGGCACGAATCAATTCACGATGCATGTCGATTTGAACACTGACATTTTCCCAGCAGATGCTCCGGAAGGGCATTTCAATGTTATTGGTATCGGTGGTCAGGCTGACGCTGATTCTCCATTTGATGGCAATTATGTATTCTGGCCAAGGATGCTTACAGATATGAATGGGTTCATCATTGCTTCTTTCACGCCTATTAGCACAATTGTATATGGTTTGGAAGGAGCGGGAGTTCAGATGACCAATGAAAGCACGGGTGGTGTGAGTTTCGAATGGGATTTCGGTGATGGCAACACTTCAGTGTTGACCGACCCAGCTCATACCTATACATATGCTTTTTTGAGTGGAATTTCTGACGTAGATATTTCTCTGAGTACAACAGATGCTTTTGGATGTACCGATGTTTATACAGAGACTGTCGAAGTGATTTTCACGTCTTTGGATGAAATGTCGCGCATTGACTTTAATTGTTATCCGAATCCGGCAAACGACCAGATTTGGATTCGAAGCGGCTTGCTGATGAGTAGTTTGTGTATCAGCGACGCAATGGGCAACACAGTTTTGCGCTTTGATGGTGTGAATAGAGAAAATATTGGACTAGATATCAGCGGATTATCTGCTGGTGTTTATCATATTTCTGTTTTCACCGAATCCGGATCTGGGGAAAGGACTTTTGTGAAGCAATAAATAACCATTACTAAATATGCATTTGAAGCGCACGAACTATGTTCGTGCGCTTTTTTTTGGGCCCGATGCAATCTATTGTTCATTACTTTAGTCTGACAAGATGAATTCCATTGGGGGTTATAGGGTTTTTAAGGACGTGGTTAATTTCAGTTGTTAATAACCTTTGTGATTTATGCTGATATTGAGCCCGATTTTGTTGAGTTTTGAAAATTCCTTATATCCTGACCGTACAGAAATTTAATTGTTTAGTGAATTTCATGAGATTAATCCGACTATTCTCTCTATTGGTTTTACTGCTTGGGTTCAACGCCCTGCGCGCCAACCACGTTCTTGGCGGAAACATTACCTGGGAATGTCTAGGGGCAGGTCAGTACGAGGTTACTTTTACTTTGTACAAAGACTGTTATGGAACGCCATCGGATCCAGCCACTGAGAGTATGTATTTTTATCCCAGTGGTTGCGCCTCAGTACCTTTCTCTTTTGATCTCAGCTTTGTAAGTTCCACTGAAATTTCGGATTTGTGTGCGACGGAATTGGTCAATAGCTCGTGTAATAGTGGGGGCTTTCAGCCGGGAACTTCTCAAGTAGTTTATACTGGAGTAGTCACATTGGACCCCGGTTGCGTTTGGCAAGCCATATGGAACAATGGTGACTGGAATTATTTCGGCAATATGAATGCATTGCCTCAAAATGCATATTTTAGTTCTTTTATCGATACAAGTCAGCCATGTCAGGATTCTCCGGATATCATTTCTACCGCTGCAGATCCTCAGATTCCTTATTTGTGTTTGAACACTCCGTTTACAATGACATTGCCGATGTCGAATCCGAACGGATATACGCTGAACTATACCCTTGGAACCTGTCAAACAACTGGTGCTTCGACGAATACCTCTATTACAGCCAGTGGATATACCTTGCCTGCGGGGTTTACCTTAACAGGAAATCAAATCAACTGGACGCCTACACAGCTCGGTAATTATGCTGTATGCATAGAAATTGAGATCTATGATGGTCCGACCTATATTGGAACCATGACGGAGAATATGGCCTTCGTTGTTCGGAACTGCTCACCATCCAACACCACATTCGACATTCCGCAAGTCACTTCGGTATCTGGCGGCACCGTGCAAAGCGGAAATAACAACGTGTCGGTTTGTGTAGGTGATTCCTTGATATTTACTGTAGAAGCGAATAATCCTGTTCTAACCCGAGGAATTACCTTGAGTTACACTCCGATTCCAGGCTTGCCGTTATCCTTCACCCAAACCGGATTGAATCCAGCCGTTGGTACTTTTAGCTTATTGGCTACACCAGCTATGATAGGCGGATCCCCATACGTGTTGAACATTCATGCCGTGGATGATGCTTGTCCTAATCCGGATACCGATGATATTACAGTGAACATTACGATCATTCCGAATATTGAGCTTGTCACTCAGGATACCACCATTTGTTTTGGGCAAAACATTGCACTTCAAGCAACAGGGCTTAGCAACAACAACTACACATGGAACGTGCTTACCGGCGGCGATAATAGCCCAGCGCCAGCTAATAATGTGGCCACACAAAACATGACACCTGATTTTTCAACTTGTTATCGTGTGAGTGCTACTGGAATTCCTGCTCAATGTGCAAGTTCTGATACTGTTTGTGTAGACGTAGCTATGACAGATTTGGATCTTAACTCTATGTCTGAAACGTGTGGCAACAACAATGGTGCGATTGACCTTACGGTTGAGGGCGATGGTTCGGGTGATTATGATTATCAGTGGACGGGTATCAACACCATTGATGGTCAAGAGGATCAGTTTGGACTGAGCGGAGGCGTAGGTCAGAATTATTCGGTTGCAGTAACAGACAACATTTATGGTTGCACCCTGGTTGAATCTACCAACGTAGCTGATGTTGCCCAGCCCGCTTTGACATTCACGAGTGATACTACAATATGTAATGGAGGTACAGCGACATTAACGCTTGATTTCACAGCCGGAATAGCCCCATTCGATATTGATTTCTTGAATTCACCTCCTGCCGACGTCAACAACGTACCTGATGGGTACACAGTGAACGTTTCGCCAACTACGACAACCACTTATACCATCTCTGATGTCACAGACAACTCAGGTTGCAATGCCGTGGTTAATCAATCGGTAACAGTTACTGTAAGGCCTTTGATCACCTCAGTGTTCAATCCTGAACCAGATATTTGCGTTGGTTCTAATCTGGTACTGGATATGGACCACAGCGCAGCCGGGAATTATAGTGTGGAATATTCCATCAATGGAGTATTGCAAGCGCCGGCTGTGGTTGTTGCGGACGGCGGAACACTAAACGTTCCAGATCCTGCAACGAGCGGAACATTTACATACGATATAGAATCTGTTTCTTATACCACCTTACCATTTTGTCCTAGTGGTGATGCCGCCAATCCTTCAATTACCGTTGTGGTTGATCCATTACCGACGGCTGTCCTTAGCGGAGACGCAACGGTTTGTGCAGGAGATTGTCACAATTTCACGTTGACACTCACTGGCACAGGACCTTGGGTAGTCAATTATACGATAGGAGGTGTTGCTCAGCCCGCTCTCAACGTACCTGCAGCAGCTTCCCCTTACAACTATACATGGCAAGTTTGTCCGGCAGCCAACTCGACTTATTGTATCACCGGTGTGCAGGATTCTAATTGTAGCAATACTGTTGCGGGGGAATGCGCGGTGCTCACTATTGCGCCATATCCAGTTGTAAACTACTCAGTATTTGATGTGACCATTTGCGAAGGCACTTGCACCACTGCGAGTATTTCGGTGAACCCGGCGGGAACATATCATGTTGCCTGGGATGAATCTCCTGATGACACTGGTCTTGCAGCAACCGCAAACAACCTTAATGGCATTTACAGCCCACAACTTTGTCCAACTGTGGATACTGATTATTGTGTGGATTCTGTTTATTATAGTTCTACACCGCAATGTGCAACACAGGTGGATCAATGTATTACTGTTGAAGTAAATGGTGAAATAGCAGTGCAGGTTGTTGATACCATTTGCAACAATACATCAACACAATATCAGGTTGTATTTGAAGTGTCTGGCGGTACCATGCCTTACTACGAAGATCCTACTGGTGATAACACTACTGTGGATGGCACCGGAACAATATTCACCACAGCTTGGATTACAAGCGGATTAGGGGATGGGCCATGGATTTTTGGTGATGTGTATGACTGTAACAATATATCACTCTCCATGTCGCCATACATATGTCCGGTGTTGACAGATGCCGGAACGATGGTGATCAATCCACAAACAGTATGCGGCAATACTGCTCTTACTGGAGTATGGAACAATGACGGATATCTGGATGGAAATGACCAGCAAATGTTCATCCTGCATACCACTTCGAATGGTACATTGGGAACCGTCATCGCCACAGATTGTAATGATGCATCATTCGGTGATGCTGATAGTCCGCTCTCATTTGGATTGGTTTCTGGAAATAATACCATTGTCAGTGGAACAACATATTATATCTCTTCAGTTGTAGGAGATGACAGTGGTGCAGGAGTAGGTGGTTGTGTTGCTACTGCTGCTCCAAACGTACAGATATCGCCCGGCACGCCAGTCACTTGGTATGCAGAACCCCAGGTAAATTATTCTATTGCTGATACAGAGCTTTGTTCAGGTGAATGTGCAACATTACATGCGACGGTTACTCCGGCATATCAATTTACCATTCAATTTTCAGAAACGCCGGCCGATCCAATATTAGGTCAGGCGACGGGGCAAAACAGTCCTTTTGACTATGTGGTTTGTCCGAATGAGACCACAGAATATTGTCTTGATTCGGTTTATTTCACAGGAGCGCCGCAATGTGCAACTGTGTTGAATCAGTGTATTACGGTGAACTTAAACGAAGATATTTCTGTTGTGGCCTCAGATACAATTTGCAACAACATTTCAACGCAGTATCAGGTGCAGTTTACAGTAAGTGGCGGTGAAACCCCTTATGATGAAGATCCTGCGGGGGTTAATGCAACACCAGATGTGAGCGGCACAGTATTTACAACTGGCTGGGTGAATAGCGGAAGCGGTTCTGGTCCTTATGTTTTCAGCGATGTCAACAATTGCAATAGTGTTTCAATGACCATCAATCCTTATTCATGTCCGATCATTACGGAATCTGGGACAATGGATAATACATTGATCACTGTCTGTGGCGGTCAGGTCAATGCCAATAGCGGAAGTGGCGTATTCAATAACGATGCAGTTTTAGATGGCAATGACCAACAAATGTTTGTGTTGCACACAGGATCGGGAAGTACCCTGGGAACTATCATCGCAACCGATTGTGATGATGCTGTTTTTGGTGACGCTGATTCTCCGCTCTCATTTGGCGCGGCTTCAGCAGCCGGTGTTATTGTTAGTGGCACTACCTATTATATTTCATCTGTTGCTGGAGATGACAGCGGTGCTGGTGTCGGTGGATGTGTGAATCTGGCTGCGGCTAACGTTCAAATTTCAACGGGAGAACCAATCATTTGGTACCAGTCGTCCACCGCTACCGTTTCTTCACCAAATGGGTTGACAGCATGCGAGGGAGAAAACGTTGATTTGTTGATCACATTTACTGGTCAAGGACCTTGGACAGTAGTTCCGCTCTTGGACAATGCTGTTCAGCCATCCATTACTGTGCCTGTTGGTGGAAACCCTTATACATGGTCAGTGAATGCTACAGGTAATTACTGTCTGCAAAGTGTTATCAATAGTCCTGAAGATTGTCCGGGTACAGTGAATGGGTGCGCCAACGTGCTCATTCATCCTTTACCAACCGCCACTTTCAGCGCAAGTGCTTCCACGTGTAGCGGAACAGATCACTGTTTTGACATTGATCTTACAGGAACCGCACCTTGGACTATTGAGATTAATGATCCGGATAATGTGAATGAGTTGATAAGCCAAACTTCTGATAACCCATACCAATATTGTGTTGGCGTTGCAGGGCCGTATTTGGTTGCCAATGTTACCGACGCGAATGGCTGCACCAATCCAACAGACGGCCCGCAAGTGACACTTACAGTCAATGCGCTACCTACGATTCAATGGACATTTGGTGACAGTTCGTTTTGCGAAGGGTCGTGTATCGACCTTACGATGGCGATGTCAGGTCAATCAACATTCGACGTGAATATTATCAGCGCAGATCCCGCTGTAACTTCATCAGACCTTCAAAATATTGGTGCAGTATACACAATCACCGTATGCGAGCCAGGAGATTATGAGTTGGTTGATGTCACTGATAGCAATGGTTGTGTGAGTACCGGTGGAGATATTATTCATCTGGATGAAATACCCACACCTATCGCCGATGCTGGACCAGATGGGGGTATTTGTGCAGAAACAGGAACAACAATTGGAACTGCAGCCATAGCAGGACAAACATATTCTTGGTCACCGACCATCGGTATGGCTGCAGGTCAGTCCATTCTTGCGCAACCGACTGTCAACTTGAATGTGCCAAGCACTTACATCTACACTGTAACAGCCACGGTTGAGCAGTGCAGTGCGACGGACGCAGTTCAGATCATCGTATATCCGCACCCAACAGTAAACATTTTGGCGGATGATGAAACACTATGTTTCGATTCCTGTGCAACACTTACAGCATCTGGAGCTGATACCTATGTTTGGGATGCTTCAGCGTCCATCAGTGGATCGGTCAATTCAAATGTCATTGATGTTTGCCCATCTGCGGATGAAACATTCACGGTAACCGGATATGAAGACAACAATGGCGTTCAATGTTCTTCTACGGAGACCATTGATATCGTCATAGCCCCCGAATTAACGGTAGCAGTGGATTACAGCACACAAGTCTGCTTCGGAACATGCGACGGTTTTGCTGACTTTACGATTGGAGGAGGTTATCCGTCGTATCAGGTCAATGGTGATCCATCCACTCAATGGACAGACCTTTGTCCTGGTACTTACGATTATGATGTCACTGATGTAGAAGGTTGTATCGTGTCGGGTCAGTTTATTGTTCAGGAAAGACCTGAAGAAATCATTGATTATGTAGTTTGGAATAATCCGATATGTTTCGGAGATGAAACAGGTCAAATCGTTATTGATGATGCTGACGGGACTAATTTTACCCTTCAACCACCAACGGGGCCTGATATCATTGATGACATTCCGCCATATCAATATGATAATCTAGGTGCAGGCGATTACATTCTGAGCATGGAAGTGGAAGTTGAGCCAGGTATTATCTGCTATGCAGATACACCTGTGACACTTTTGAGTTTGTCTTCCGAGGTATTGGTGTCTGTTTTGAATGCTGGTGGAGTTTATTGTGGCAATGATGAAGTTTGTTTCAATACTGATGCATCTGGCGGCACAGGCAATTTGGCACTTCACTGGAGTGATTGTGCTCAAATCTCGGGCTGTGAAATTTCCATGGCCAATCCATTCTGTTTCGATATCATTCAGGACACCACACTTTATGTGTTTGCTGTAGATGAAAACAACTGCTCTTCTGATACGATTTCAGCATCCGCTTCTTTGTTCCCTGAAATTTCCTTTGATTTTGATGCAGCGATTGATACGGTGATTTGCCAGAACGATTGTACTGAACTTATAGCTCAGACAAGTGGTGGTAATGGAAATATTCTTGTGAGTTGGTACCAAATACCAGTCGACAATGTCCCATTTTTTGTTGGTGATACAGCTACAGTTTGTCCGTTATTCGATACTGATTATTGGATAGAAGCGAGCGATGGTTGTTCGGTTCCTGTTTATGACACCATACATGTTACAGTTCATGAAACTCCTGTTGTCCTGTTTGAAACTGACACCATGGAAGGCTGTTATCCTGCGCTGATTACTTTCTATGATCTCTCCTTACCACTCGTGGACGATCATACATGTCAATGGGGATTTGGAAATGATGAAGTGATCGATTATTGTGGAGACACGACTTATACCTATCCAGACTATGGCAATTTCTATCCATCCTTGACCATAACGACAGAATATGGTTGTGTTGGTACGGATACACTGGACGACCCATTGATCATACATGGTTATCCTGAAATTGATTTTACATGGGAACCACAACCAGTAACGGTTTTGGAGCATGAAGTACAATTCATCAACCACACTACCGGTGCTATTGGTTACGATTGGAATTTCTATTTCACCGGTACAAGTGAATTGGCCAATCCGAGTTGGAATTTCCCTGACATAGATCAGGCCGATTTCGATGTGTGTTTAAGTGCTGTGAACCAGTTTGGTTGTGCTGATACTCTTTGTCAAATTATTGTCATTGAAAGTATTTTGGAGGTCTTTGTTCCCAATACATTCACTCCTGATGGCGATGGCATCAATGATGTCTTTTTGCCTTACGTCAGTGGTATTAAAAAGGAGACTTATAAATTCTGGATATTCAATCGTTGGGGCGACGTAGTATTTTATACGGAAGACTATGATAAGGCTTGGACTGGCGGATTTCAGACTGGAGAGTATTATGTTCAGGACGGCACTTATGGTTGGAGAATGGAAGTTGAGCCTATGACATCCAATGAAATAGAGGTATTTGAGGGGCATGTTAACATCCTCAGGTAGTATTTAAGCAGATTAAAATCAAGCTATATTTTGCCCGATGCAACTTTTTCAAGGCATCGGGCAACTTTTTTATAGGACAATCCATCAACCTAAGTGCATTGCAGCATGACCGACCATGAATTAGCGAAGGGATGCCTGGAGGGAAACAGGGAGATGCAATATGCTCTTTGGAAAAAATACGCCGGGAAGATGATGAGCGTTTGTATGCGTTATTGCAATAGTCGGGAAGAAGCTCAAGATGTGTTGCAGGATGGATTTATCAAGGTTTTCGAAAAAATGTCCCAGTGGCAAGGAAGTGGCCCTTTAGGGGGTTGGATTCGGACAATCATGGTAAATACCGCCTTGACGCATTTGCGCAATGCACACAAGTGGAGGAACAGCATTGATCTGGAGCATGCGGAAGAATTAGATGCCGAAGAAGTTGATGCGGTGAGTAAAATGAATGAAGAAACCTTATTAAAGCTGATAGAAAGGATGCCGGTAGGATACCGGACAGTCTTCAATCTGTTTGCCGTAGAAGGTTATGGACATAAAGAAATTGCCGAAGCGTTGAACATTACAGAAAGCACTTCGAAGACACAATTTCTGAAAGCAAAGAATTGGTTAAAGAAAAATTTGGTAACACCAGGTGAAGCCATTGAAACAAATTGACGAACATATCAGGCAGGTCTTTTCAGAGAAACTGGGGGAGTTGGAATCTCCAGTGCCTAATGAATTATGGAATGCCGTTCAAGCCAAGATAAGTGTTGGCACTGCTGCAAATACAGCAGTAGTCGCGGGCTCAAAAGGCATTGCTGCGGTGATAAAAATTGTTGCTGCTGCCGTAGTTGTTGCGGGTGTCGCAGTGGCTGTTATCATGAACCAAAGCAGTGATGAAACTGGTGTGGTAGCACAAAAGGAAATTACCCAGCCTATCAAGGACCAGCAGAAGCCGGTAGAAAACCTGTCGACGATTCAAGAAAACGTTGTTACTCCTTCGATAGAGGAATCAGAAAACGTTAAATCTTTGATTCAGGAACCGCAAGTAGGTGAATTTAAATCTTCTGAAGAAATTCAAGATTCGCAAGAAAATTCCAAAAATGTTTATGAAAGAGATGGAGGCGAAGTGATGCCAATGGAGCAACCCGGTTCCGTTCAGCCTCAAGGTTTAACAAACAAACGCGAAGATCAATCGCCGGGTCTGGAAAAGGCTGAGCATGCCGATGCAGAATCAGCGCGTGAGCAATCCATTCTTCATATCAGCTCAGCATTCGAAGTCAAGAAAGAAAATAACCACCAATTGACGGTTTCTTTCCACCCTGAATCGCACGGGGAATTCTCATACGAATGGAGTTTTGGTGATGGAAATCAATCAGAAGCCATTAGTCCCTCTCATACTTATGATGCAGAAGGCGAATATTTGATCGTTCTACGAATCACGGATAAGAATCAAAGAGTGATCACTTCAGAGCAGACCATTCAAGTATACAAGCCGGGTGCGGTAGTAATTCCCAATGTATTCACGCCGAATGGCGATGGCTCTAATGACATTTTTGACCCATCGGTATTATCGCAGGCGGTTGATTTTGATAAAGTTGTTGTGTTCAATATGGCAGGTGTGAAGGTATTTGAAAGTCATGGAGACAGCTTTTGGGATGGAAAAGATCCATCAGGCACTCCGTGTGAACCTGGACAATATCAATACATCATTTCTGCTCACGACAGGAATCATGAAATCCTCGAAAAGAAGGGCTACGTTACCCTTATTCGATAGAGTAAGCGATTATATTTGCATCCCTTCGAAAATTCGACCGAAGTCAAAGATGATGAAGCTTAACGATTATCACCCGAAAGAATTTACAATCACTTCCATGAGAAATTTCTTATTGCTGTGCGCTCTTTTTTTGGTGCAAACCACATCAATCATTGCTCAATCGAAATACAAAGCGCCGTTTAATGCGCGGTATTCTCCTGATATGACCATGGAAGAATTGTACGATACTACATTTCTCCAGAAGATGTCTAAGGAAGATTGGGTTAGATTCAGTCAGGATCCTCGTTTTGATGCTCAAAGGGTATCAGACATCAAAACAGCCTGGAAGGAAAATCACAAGCCATCTATGGCCATGCGCAAGTCTCTTCAGTCATCAGCCGAAGCGAATTGTACTTGGAAGGAACCAACCGACGACTATGAGCATCCCAATACCATCATGTGGCCTGGGAGTCCTGGAAACAGCACGGACAACTATTCAGATCCAATCAATCTGGGATGGAATTTTAATTTCTTTGGAACCAACTACAATCAAGTTGTCTTAACAACGAAAGGAACTATCGTTCTTGGTAATTCAGGTTACATTGATTTCACGCCATCAGCTTTCCCTGATCCACTGGCATCTGAGAGTAACCAACAATACAATCACATTGCTGCGTTTTGGACAGACTTTGATTTCGGTGCATCAGGAGATCTTTATTACCTCCTCACACCGGAAGGCCTTTGCGTGAACTACATAGACGTTGGTTATTGGCCAAATCAGGGCGACAAAGTGAATTCTATGCAAATCATCATCACTCCTGACGGAAGTAATTTGATCGGTGGTGGTAACAACGTTCAATTCACTTATTATGACATGCAATTTGCCAATAGCCAGATCAGTGGTGCTTCGGGTGGATGCCAGGCAACTACTAATCTAGCCAATGTGGGTTGTGACAAATCAAGCGGTACTCAGCACTATGCATTTGGTCGTTTTAACTTCTGCGACAGCGAGGTTTATAACGGGCCATATGGTGTTCAGGCAAATCAGCAAGATGGCGTGGATTGGTTGGATGGAAGGGTAATTGAATTCAACACCAGTGTTACCAATTTCAACATCAATCAACCTCCGGTTGTTGTGGGTGAAGCTTGTGATACCATCACCATGTGTATTGGAGAGACTTTTAGTTTTGATCTCACTTTTACCAGTCCTGAATCCAATCAAAATACTTCGATTACCTGGACACAAAGTGGAACAGGGTTTTCTGCGGGTTCCACCAGTGGCAATTACGCGGACCTCACAGACGCACTATTTGTGGCGAGTGCTACCAACGTCGGAAACAATACAGTTTCGATAACAGCGACTGATAATGGAACTCCAGCTGCAAGCACTACCGTAACTTATGTCTTTATGGTGGAGGAAACGACGCCTCCTCCAATTGCCATTACAGGCGTCACGGCCATTTGCGCAGGAGGTGAAACGGTTCTCACTGCATCGGAAGGTTTTGAGTACTATACCTGGAGCAACGGTCAACAAGGCCAGTCGGCTGAGGTGACATCACAAGGACCAATTACCGTCATTGGACATTATGGAAACTGCTCGGCAGTTGCAACGGTGAACATTGATGTAACACCGTATTTTATTCCACAGCTGGAAGGAGGCAATGCCCCTATTGAAATGTGTCCTGGTCAAGATACCACAATTTGCGTTTTAGGTGATTATGTTTCTTATGAATGGTTTATCTATCCGGGATATGATGGAGAATTCGTAGCAGGAACTCCAACCAATGAGCCTTGCGCGCAGGTTACAGGTAATGTCAATGGTAACTATGGTATTCACGTAACAGATGAAAACGGTTGTGAGGGTGAGAACATCAAATTGATCACCATTACTGAATCATTTGTTTGTGAGAGCAATGATGACAACAATGGTGCTTATTGCAGCTCACTCGAGTCTGTTGATTTTTGTGGATATAGTAACCCCGCTGAAGACAACCTTATCATCTATGGTTTAAGTACTAACCAAAATGGTTGGCAAGGTTCATACATCAACGTTTATATCTATCCGGCAGATGGTGGTCCTGTTGAAGAGTATTTCTTCACAACATTCACCACTTTGGGCCAGCTGACCAGCATAATGATCGGCGCTGGGGATAGTATCTCAATAGAATATTTCGCCAATGGAAATAATTTCCAGGGTAACTCACTTTGGGTAATCAACTGCGGACAGACAGCACCAACGATCATTCCGGCACCACTTACAACGGGTGTTGTTTACAGTTCGATGTCTACATGTTATCCAGAAGAACTTGCCGGAACATGGACAGTTTCCGGTCCAGCAGGATGGTCGATGACAGATATGACTCAAATGACATCCACATTCACACCGGGTGGATTTGGTGTTTATGAATTGTGCTTCAATGATCCGGCATGCAGCATTGATCACTGCTATGATCTGATATATGCAGAACCTCCTACTATCGTTATGTCACCCGGGTTGAACATGATGTTATGCGACGACCAGACTACCAATCAATCAGTCGTTGTATCTGATGTGGGTGGAACTGGAACCGTATCATGGACTGGAACAAGTGTTGTACCAGCACCAGATCAAATGTCGGCCACAGCCGGGCCATATAATGGGTATACTCAAACAACCGTAACAGCAACAATCACCAATGTTTGCGGAACTGCTTCGGATTTCATCGATATTGAACATCAACCAGACGTTCCAGATCCGGTATTAAGTCTACAACATCTCTGTGAAAATGGATCTGTAACATTGGATCCAATTCCTTCGAATCAGGATAACCCGAATCTTGTATATGATTGGTCTCCAGGCAATGCAACTGGCTCAACATTGAATGTGACGCAGACTGGAACTTATTCAGTAGTTGTATCCAATGATTGCGATCAAAGCAATGAGGCGTCTGCACAAGTGGTTGGTGTGAATGCTGCGAATATTCAGAATAATCCAGATGATTACATTCTCACATGTGATCAAAGCGATGTTACACTCACCGTGAATTACAGCAATGCTTCTGAATACACCATCAATTGGACTGGTCCTAATACCTCGAATACGAATAGTGTTTTGGCAGATGAAGATGGAAACTATTGCTGGCAAGTGACCGACATTTATAATTGTAACACACTGGTACAGGGTTGCACAGAAGTAAATATTTCGAGCGCTCCACAGACATCTTCAGGAGGTGGTGACCTCATGGCGTTATGTCCAAATGAATGCGAAGCATTGGAAATCGTCGTAAACGCAGAAGACCCATCATTCTCTTGGTCTACCAGTTGTTCTGGTTATCCAATTGGTTCTTCAAGTGCTGCTATTGAATATTGTGCGAACCAAGTGCCACAAGAGTGCCTCGGTGTGCCAATCACCATCACGGCAACTGTTTCAAATGAATGTGGTAGTGATCAAGCGACTTGGACAGTACAAACCAATGCTTGTGAAGTTTACATACCCAATGTATTCACTCCAAACGGCGATTCTGAAAATAATGAGTTCTATATCCGCGGACTTGAGAACTACAATAACGTTGAGCTTTACGTATTCAATCGTTGGGGGAATAAAGTCTTTGAAAGTTCCAACTATCAAAACAATTGGAACGCAGAAGAACTCGCAGACGGAACCTATTGGTATCTTATCAAATTGCCATATGGTCAGAAGACCGAGTATAAAGGAAATATTACCATCATGAGATAAATAATATTCTCTGAATGAAAGACCTCACAGCCGTGAGGTCTTTTTTTTTATGGCATAATTCATTTCATGGAGTTCATTCACTATGGAATAGATTCGCAACCAAGATGAGTAAGATAAGAACGGCCTATTTCTGTCAGAATTGCGGAAATCAATCACCAAAATGGATTGGCAAGTGCCCTTCATGCGGTGATTGGAATACCTATGTTGAAGAAGTCGTTCAGAAGACCCCTACCTCGGCGGTGAAACGATCTTCAAGTAAGCCACAATTGATTGGCGAACTACAAGCCGATGGATTACCGAGAATTGTATTGCTCGATCAAGAGTTGAATCGGGTGTTGGGTGGCGGTTTGGTTCCTGGAAGTTTGATTTTGTTTGGAGGAGAACCAGGTATTGGAAAGAGTACTTTGATGTTGCAAATGGCCTTGCGACAACTCAACATGTCAGTCCTTTATGTGAGCGGGGAAGAAAGTGAAGAACAACTCAGAATGCGTGCAGATCGCATCAGCCAAGATAATCCGCGTTGCATGGTTTTGATGGAAACCTCTTTAGAGAGCATCATTGCAGCAGCAGAAGAAACAAAGCCGGATGTTTTGATTGTGGACTCCATACAAACCTTGTCTGCAGAGCATATAGAAAGTTCTCCCGGAAGTGTTTCTCAGGTGCGTGAATGTGCTTCTCGTTTGATGAAGTTTGCTAAAGAATCGCACACCGTTGTTTTTCTCATTGGTCACATCACAAAAGAAGGAACGCTCGCCGGACCAAAAGTTTTGGAACACATGGTGGATACAGTTCTTCAGTTTGAGGGCGACAGACATCACATATATCGTTTGTTGAGGACCACTAAAAACCGATTTGGTAGCACCAATGAATTGGGCATTTATGAAATGCACGGGGCGGGATTGAGAGAAGTTGCAAATCCGTCAGAAATACTTATTCATTCACATACTGAATCATTGAGTGGATCTGCCATTGCTGCGACTATGGAGGGCATAAGGCCCATGCTGGTGGAAATTCAGGCCTTGGTGAGCACGGCTGTGTATGGCACGCCGCAAAGAAGTACAACCGGTTTTGATGTGAGAAGATTAAATATGCTCCTTGCAGTATTGGAAAAGCGATGTGGATTTCGTCTGGCAATGAAGGATGTATTCCTGAATATAGCAGGAGGAATGCGACTGGAAGATCCAGCCATGGATCTTGCGGTAGTTGCTTCTATTCTTTCAAGCAATAGTGAAATTCCATTGCCGAAACTGGCATGTTTTGCTGGAGAAGTTGGTTTGAACGGAGAGATTCGACCGGTTACGCGTATTGAACAACGGATCAATGAAGCCACAAAGCTTGGATTTGAAACTATCTTTATTTCCAAGTACAATAAAGGAAACTACAACGGCAAAAAGGGAATTCAAGTGATAGAAGTTGGTCGTGTTGAAGAAATTTTATCTCACCTATTTGGGTGATCAATCACGCTGGCCGGAAATGACCAGCACAAATTCACCCCGGGGTTCTTGCTTGGTAAAATGATCTTTCAGTTCAGCGAGTGTGCCCCTCGCTGTTTCTTCGAATTTTTTTGAAATCTCACGACTAACCGAACCGGTTCTATCTGGTCCGCAGAATTGGATCAATTGATCCAGTGTTTTGAGAAGCCTGTGCGGACTTTCATATAACACACTCGTGTTCTCGTCAGCAGCGATTTTTTTGATCTTCGTTTCTCTCCCCTTTTTATGGGGTAGAAATCCACAAAAGGTAAATGTTTCACAAGGCAGACCACTTACGACTAGTGCAGGTACGAAGGCAGTTGGGCCGGGCAGACATTCTACTTCTATGTTTTCTTTGAGACACGCTCTTACCAATAGAAATCCAGGGTCGCTAATAGCAGGAGTTCCTGCATCTGAAACAAGGACAACGTGATTCGACTGTTGAATGCGTTCAACTGTATTTTTTAGAACTGCATGTTCATTGTTGAGGTGGTAGCTCTGCACATGTTTATCAATGGAAAAATGTGCAAGAAGTTTTTTGGTTTCGCGGGTATCTTCTGCAAGAATGTAATCGCATTCTTTGAGCAAACGAATTGCGCGTAACGTTATGTCTTCAAGATTGCCGATAGGGGTCGGCACAAGGGTAAGCTTCACCTGATCAATGGTTGTGGTGAACGTTACATATAGCGTCTTTCAATGAGCTCAACAAAATCTGAGGTCACTGATGATTCGGCGCTCCAGGAGTATTTGGTTCTCAACGTAGCAATTTGCTGCATCGCATCTTCACGCGTGGTGTTGTTCAATTTATCAATAGCAACTTCGTAGTCTTGATTGTTGCCTTTGAACAATTCTCTGGAAAATTGAAATCTTTGATTGAGGGTGATGGCTCGTTTCAAATCCTGAATTGGATTGTTTTCCATTTTTTCAGCCAGAGACTCAGAAGCGGCAACTACGCGTGTGAGTTTTTCATGTAGACTTTCCTTGGAATCATGAGTGGATGCAGCTGGTCTGGTTGGCTCAGGAACGAGGGGAACCACGACAGTTTCTTCTGGTTTGGTGATGGCTGGTTCTGCCTTTGTCACTTCTTCTATCGCATCGATCAGGGAAATTTGAAGAGGTTCTTCCGTTTTGATTTCTTCCAGGCGGAAGGAGATTTCCGGAATGGACTGGGTATCCGGAGTTTCTTCTTTTGCTACTGATGGCGTTACCGTCACTTTTTCTTTCACTTCTTCATCATAGGCCTTATACCTGAGAACCACGAGGCGCTCATACAATTCTCGGCTGGCATCAGTGAGGTTTTCGAGGTCCATTCTGCTGAGCTCACCAGTTAACAGATGATCCAGTTTACGCTGAATGTTACCTGCAATCTCCTGCAGGGTTTGGTATTTCAGGTTGTCTATCATGGCAGCAATTGTTTGTATTGATCAAATGTATACTTCAATGTTGTTGAATGATCATCATCCCACAGCAAGTTTTTCACGATCCTTTCTTGGAAGTGATTGCACCACAAGTCTGTAACTTTCGTCAATGAGATTACAGATGAAAGTATCTCGAAGTGTTCCATCCAGCACAATGGTATTCCAATGCTTTTTACTCATATGATAACCAGGAATGATGGCTGGATATTGCTCTCGAAGTTCAATGGCTTTTTCAGGATCACATTTCAAATTGATGCTTTCGAATGTTTCGACATCCGTAAGTGCGAACATCTTGCCCCCCACTTTGAAAACCAGCGTTCGGTTGTCGAAAGGAAATTCTTCAGTGGTACCGTTTTTTTCCAAGCAATATTCCCTATAGAATTCAATATTCATGGAGGATATCAATCGTATGCTGCGCAAGGTACATGCAGCGGGTTGGGTTTTGTACACGCACGTATTCCAAGTATAATCTCGTGAGTACTCGCGCCATCATAGCGGATCTTGTTCATGGTAATGTCGTATGCATAAGCGACAGTGACATAGTTGACCACAGACAATTTGAGTAATGCGGAAAATCCATGACCTGATCGTGCTGCGACACCAACGGCTACCATGTCTTTGTAGTCGAGGATAAACTGGGCGTCAATAGATGAGCGGCTTTTCCCGACATAATTGATGAGGAATGCGGGTTTAAAGCTCATTTCTTCGGTTAATCTCATGGCATAACCATTGGCGAAAGTGAAGTGCCTTTTGAGTCGGGTGTCTTGCGGGCCGTCAATTTTGGGGCTATTTACATTCCTGATGGAAAATCCATAGAAGCGATCGGGTCGGTATAACCATAATCCGGCATTGAATGTGGGGAAAACAAAGTCGTTGACTCCGCCGGTAATGACAGGGTCAATATCCTGAAGTTCGAGTGACATTTCACCGTAATCGATGGCATACTGCGCGAAACCCACACCAAGTCCACCAGCAAGGAAATATTTGTTGGAAAGCTTCATGTGGTGAGCCACCATGATATTAAGATTGGTATATCCGAATGGTCCCGCATCATCATTTTCCATGGTTGCCCCGATGCCTGTGAATCGGAGTTTGCTGTCTTTGCCGATTTTCCCATGGAGGTTAGCGAATGCAGTATTTGGAGCTCCTTCGAAACCCTTCCATTGTCTTCTGTAGCCGAATTTAAGATCCAGACATGGGGCAGTTCCGGCGACTGCTGGATTGTATTGCAGATAATTATAGGTGAAAAAGGTAAAGTGCGATAATTGTTGCGCGTACATTTGGTATACAGCAGCAAAAAGCAATATGAAAGCTATACCTTTTTTCATGATCAGTGTACGATACTGACGACTCCAGTTATGGGCGGAATGGTAACTTCAAGTGAGTTCAATTCAATGACGTAGTAGTATGGACCAGTAGGAATTTCCCTGCCTTTGTACGTTCCATCCCAAGGTTGGGCATAACCAACGGATTTGAAAATGCTCTGTCCCCATCGATCGAAAATTTCGATTTGACAGTTTGGGAATCGTTCAATGTATTTGATGCGAAATGAATCATTGATTCCATCACCATTTGGTGTGAAAGTATTGTAGATAATCACGGGATCACTGACAGTGATGGATATCAGATCGGAAAGGGTACAGTCACCAACAGTGCCCGTAACCTGAAATGTAGTTGTGCCGTCTGGTGTTGCATTTGGATTTGTGCTTGTTGGATCATCTAAGAATTGAGCCGGCGCCCAATTGATAGAAGCTGTAGTATCCGCTCCGGCCACATTCAATTCAACCGATTCACCAAGTGAGATAAGAATTTGTCCACTTGAGACACCTGCAACAATTTCAACTGCAGAACCGGAAATATTGATATCATAAGCACAAGGGCCATAATTCACCACATCATGGTTGGACCCAACGATCACAATATAATCCTGATTGTCTGCAAGATTGGCAAGATCAATGGTGAAGTTGGAAGCACTATCTGCGAAACATTGAGGGTTAACCAAATTTGTCGGATCACAAGGATCTGTATTGGCCAGCAACGGAGCTACCAAAACTTGGATACTATCATTCCCAATAATGTCATCACAATCATAATTGTTGATGACTATTTCAACGGAACTCACTTGAGCAATGCTGTTGGTATGAAATGAGTAATAAAAAGTTTCTGTAGCGTTGAAGCACGAAGTGTTCACCGGATTGGTCACCATGGTATCCACAGGTTGTGGGGTTCCCGAACACATGTAGTTATTCAATGCGTCTGCACAGCCTTGCGCTGTTGCCAGTAGGTTGGCAAAGCTCAATGAGCAGATCAGAAACATTCGCATGAATTTCATTACAAAACGATTGAACGAGAAAACGCGAAAATAGTTGGATGCGCAAGTGCAGGAAATGAAGTACAGCGTCATGTTGACGGTTTTTTGCACAACGTTTTCAGCATTTGATTGTTGTGCGAAGCCGTGACTTGGTTTTGCCTTGGTCTAAAGGGTTGATCAGGCAAAATCAATAAGGACCTGGTTTTTTTCTACTGCTTTACCTTTTATAGCTATGATTTTTTTCACGGAACCTGGAGCTGGACATTTGATCACATTCTCCATTTTCATGGCCTCGAGGATGAGCAGAGGAGTATCTTTTTCTACCGCATCGCCTTCTTTCACGAGAATATCTAAAACCAGACCCGGCATAGGCGCTTTGAGGTCCTTCAACTTTGCTGAACCCGCTCCCTCCATACCCAGGCTTTTCAATAAATCGTCATATCGGTCTTTCAGTTGAACAGGATAAACATGACCATTAACTTTGACCACGGCCTCTTTCGTTTCGTGGTTGAGGTCCACAACTTCAGCCACGAAAGAACGATTTTTGAGAATCCAATGTGTTTTGTTCTGACCCACGCCAATCATATCGGCCACAAAGTCCTCACCGTTGATTTTACCTTGTGAGCTTTTCCCATCCCATTCCAGATCAAACTGTACTTTATCGTTTACTTTGGCGTGAAACATAACTTTTGTTTTGAGAGAGCGAAACTAAGCGATTTCGGGAGTTCTTTTACCGCCATACTTTCGCCAAGTGGCAGGAATTTATATCCATATCCCATTTTGCAAGCAAGCTTGTCATTATTGTGATTTTCATTTTTCTACAACCTTGCATGCACGTTCAGAACTCGTGGATGCATTGGTTATTGAATTGGATCAACGAAAGCATGATGCACATGATGAGCCCGTTCGTACAATCTATTTCGGTGGTGGTACTCCATCCTTGTTGTCAGGCGATGAGCTCAAAAAAATCATGGATCGGGTTTTTGATACTCAGGTAGTGATATCACCAGCAGAAATTACCCTGGAGGCAAATCCTGATGATTTGTCGAAAAACAAAATCAAGGAATTGCGTGAAGCTGGAATAAACAGATTGAGTATCGGGATTCAGAGTTTCAGGGATGAGGATTTAAAATGGATGAACAGGGCGCATCTTGCTCATCAAGCTGATTACGCCGTAAAAGCCGCACAGGATGCCGGTTTTGAGAACATTACCATTGATCTCATCTATTCCATTCCTTCTTTATCGATGAATGATTGGAGAGATAATTTGAAAAAGGCGATCGAATTGAATGTGCCTCATATCAGTGCGTACAGCCTCACCATTGAACCCAAAACGGTGTTTGGTCATCGCAAGGCGAAAGGACTGTTAACACCAACTGATGAATCGATAAGTCAGGATCAATTTCTTGCCATGGTCGATTTGTTTGCTGAAGCAGGTTTGTTGCAATATGAGGTTTCTAATTTCAGCAAACCGGGATTGGAGTCTCGTCATAATTCATCATATTGGAAGGGCGAATTGTATATCGGTATAGGGCCGTCAGCCCATTCGTTTGACGGAAAAAACAGGCGTTGGAATATTTCAAACAATCAGCAATACATGCGAGGAATTCAACGAGGCGAACCCATGTTTGAGCAGGAAATATTGACAAAAGAAATGCGGTATAATGAATATATCATGACTGGTTTACGCACCATTTGGGGAGTAGAGCTGAATTACCTTCGCGATCATTTTGGAGTAGACCTTAATGACCTTTACCCAAAGGAAATTTCATACTGGAAAGAAGAAGGAAAAATGATTGAAAAGGAAGGCGTCATGCGCCTTACACCCAAGGGATTTTTATTTGCTGATAGGATCGCCTCAGATTTATTTATCGTGTCATGAAAGCATTGATTCAACATAAGGGACGTGATATTCGAATTGATCTTCGACGTCCAATCGATATTTCTATTCCACTTTCTCCTCGTGGACCACGAGCTTGGTATGTAGAACCCATGAGGATCTCACCTGTCATCAATGCACATTTTGCCGGCAGCGTGGCATTGAACGGTAGTGTCAATTTCAATGATGTAAGATTCAATCCACATGGACATGGTACGCACACCGAATGTGTAGGACATATTTCCAGATCATTTGCAAGTGTGAATCAAGCACTAAGTCAGTTTTTTTATCATGCTCAACTCATCACGTTGCTGCCGCAGAAGGCTACAAAGGATGATGCGATCACCAAAGTGGGTGATCTGGTGATTACTGCCGCCATGTTGAAACAATCGATTGGAGAGACACGACCTGAAGCGTTAGTGATTCGCACGACTCCAAATGATTTATCTAAACTCAATAGGAATTATTCAGATACAAATTTCCCCTATTTCGAAAGGGAAGCGCTACAGTATTTGGCTGAAATAGGTGTTGAACATTTGCTGGTCGACCTTCCATCAGTGGATCGCGAAAGCGATGGTGGAGCGTTACAGGCACACCATGCATTTTGGAAATATCCTGAAGACACAAGGCACACATGTACCATCACTGAATTCATCTTCGTCCCCGATCAAATATCAGATGGTGAGTATATACTCAACCTGCAGACTGCTCCATTGGAGAACGATGCAACGCCATCCAGACCTGTATTGTATCTCATTGAGTAGTCTTATAAAACTTCAGCGACTGTAAAGAAGCTTCCTCCAACAAAAACTAGATCTTCTGGATTGGCATTTTGTTTTGCAGTGTTGAAGGCCTCGCTGACAGAAGCATAGACATCGCCCATCAAATTGAATTTGCGCGCTTCATCGGCCAAGAGTTTCGCATCTAAACCTCTTGGAATATTCGCTTTGCAGAAATAATATGTGGCATCTTTTGGAAGAAGACTCAGTATGTGCTCCAAGTCTTTATCTGCTGCAAATCCGATAACCATATGCAGATGTCTGAATGCAGTAGCTTGTAATTGTGAAGTGATGAAACGGATTCCGTCTTCATTGTGACCAACATCGGCAATGACTTTTGGAGAATCTTGGAGTGTTTGCCAACGACCCATGAGATTTGTATTCGAAACAATATTGCGGAAACCATCAGTGATATTTTTATCTGATATTCCGAATTTGTTCTGAAGTGTTTTTATCGCACACCAGGCTGTTCGACTGTTTTCTTGCTGATACAATCCAGCCAGTGGGACAAAAGGAAGAGCATCTGTATTTAGGTCTGAGTCAATCAGTGGAGCGCATTCTTCTTGGGCTTTATTCAACATCACCTCTTTGGCCTCGGCGCGCATCTTTCCTAGGACGACGGGTACGTTTTTTTTGATGATGCCTGCTTTTTCCGACGCAATCTTTTCGATGGTATTTCCAAGTAAATTCATGTGATCAAAACCAATATTGGTGATGACACTGATCTCAGGTTCAATAACGTTGGTACTATCGAGTCTGCCGCCAAGTCCGGTTTCGATGATTGCGAAATCCGTTTTTTCTTTTTTGAAATACCAAAAACAAAGAGCCACTGTGATCTCAAAAAAGGAAGGTTTGATTTGTTCCCAAGCATTGCGATAGTATTCAACAAAGAAGACGACATCATCTTCTGAGATCATGTTTCCATTGATACGAATTCGTTCTCTGAAATCTTTGAGGTGTGGTGATGTATACAAGCCGGTTTTGAATCCGGCCTCCTGCAATACTGATGCGATAAGATGTGAAGTGCTGCCCTTACCATTGGTTCCGGCAACATGTACACACCGAAGTCCGATATGTGGGTCTCCAACTTCTCGAAGCAGGTTGATGGTATTATCAAGTCCGGGTTTATATGCTGCGGGACCGATGCGATGATACATCGGCAATTGTGCAAACATATATTCCAGTACTTCCTGATAATTCATAAAAAAAACCTTACAGGATAAGGCTGTAAGGTTTTGCAAATTAAAAGAGGAATATTAATCCAGTTTGAATGTAATGGTGATCGTACCCTTTTGTTCGTTCTGTCCAGAAGAACTGAATTTGGCTTCTTTGGCGGCCTTTTCGGCGAGTTGGAATAGCTTAGCTGAAGTGGCCTGGGATTTAGCGGGGTTGGCCACCGCTTTCGTCACATTGCCATTTTTATCTACCCAAATGTCGACAACCACCACGCCTTCTTCAGGAGCGGTTTCTTTCAAAGAGGGTTTGCGATTCATGGTTCTTCCACTCAAGCTATAGTTGCTACTTAAGCCACCGCTACCAGGGCCGGATCCGGAACCATTGCCTGGACCTGTTCCTGTGCCATTTCCGCCACCTTGACCACCACCAGTGCCCTGACTTCCGCCACCGCTTACACTTCCTTTACCATCAATCTTGCCATCAGCCGCACCCTGATTTCCCGAGCCCGAGGTATTGCCATTGCCCCCTTTGTTGATATTGCCTAATGCGCCACTCAAGCCACCTGAGATCTGAGGTTTGGGATCCTCTTTGGGTTTGGTATTGTTGTCTTTTGGCTTATCAGCCGGTTTTGTGTTTGGCTTATTGTTGATAGTAGGAGTTTCAGGTGCGGCACTTTCATCCACGATCGCATTGTTATCTTCTGTGATCGGTTCTGTCACCGCGTTTTCAGCCGGAGCTTCAGCGTCGGGATTGTCCCCCCAGCCATCAATGTCATTACCCATGCCTGCAACGTCCATGGATTCCAGACCCATGTAGCCAAGTCCATCATTACCACCGCCGCCACCGGTTCCCTGACATTTGATCAGAAATAGTGATCCGACAAGTGCTATGTGGAACAGCAGGGTGCCAGTTAGCGAAAGGTTTCTGTCCTTATGAAGTGTTGCAGTCGTGCTCATGATTTATTCATCTTTGGGTTTTGTAGCAATAAATGGTTGCCATCCATTTTGCTTCAGTACAGCGAACAACTCAATTGTTTCACCAGTTGGCACATCTCTGTCTATATTTAACACAACTTTTTTATCTGGGCTGCTATCCAACATCGCTTTGAGACGTATTTCGACATCCTCTTTGGCTACCTCGGCTGAGTTGACCATATACCTCAAGTCACTCGTAATCGTAACCGTAACGGTAGACTGCGTTGGAGTTCCGGTAGATGTTTTAGGCAGATTCACTTGTTCTCCATTCACCGCGAGAGTACTGGCGATGATGAAAAAGATGAGGAGCATGAATATGATGTCAGAAAGTGCTGACATCGCGGGCTCCACATGGACTTTATTTCTGCGTCCGAAATTCATGGGCTTAGTTTGAAGGTGTTTCGAGAATATCCATGAATTCGATGGCCTGGCTTTCCATCCTGTTCACCACCTTATTTACTCGTGTTACGAGGTGGTTATAGCCAATGTAAGCAATCATGAAGACGATGAGACCAACTGCAGAAGAAATCATTTTAAGGTAAAGACCTTCTGAAACTGTTCCGATTTGCAGACTGCCTTCTTCGGCAATATCTCTGAAGATGATGATCACACCGAACACAGTACCTAAGAATCCGAATACCGGAGCGATACCGGAAATTGTAGCGAGGATGGCCACGTTTTTATCGAGTTTAGCCGTTTCCAGTTTACCCACATTTTCGATGGCTTCGCGGATGTCTTTGGTTGATTTCGCGATACCAATTCGGCTAATACCCTTTTCGATCATACGTGCGACAGGAGTCTGAGAAGTGCCACAAAGGTTGCGGGCGCTATCCAGATTTCCTTTGCTCACATATTCTCTGATTTTCGACATGAAATTGGTTTCTTCTTTGTCAGCTCTATTGATGGTGAGCGTGCGTTCAATGATGACGTATACTGCGATGATGCTCATGATCAATTGAGGCAGGTAGATATACCAACCTTTGATCAATTGGTCCATCACACTGAAATGACCTACTGGGCTGTGCACCGCAGGAGGATTCACAGTTGGTACGCCGTCCTGAATTGCACCGGCAAGATTTTCTTGCAGAAAAAAGAGAATGTCCATGATTTCAAAATGGTTTTTACAGAAATGGGTAAACGTTTTCCGTGATGCAGGTGGTTCTGCAAGCACAACGCGAAAGTTGTTCATGAATTGCACACGGCTTCACACATACTAAAAACTTATTTAGGACAGGATGTTGATACTCTTGTACTTTACAAAACCAAGCAAATCAAATTATTTCATCAAAAAAACTTGTTTGACAAGGTCATTCGCTTATGTTTGCGTAGATTAAAGCCGGATTAATGTCTCGGCAGTCATTGCATCATCGTGCAACGTTTGTTTTGGTTAGGGAGAACCATTACAGCCTATCGCAATGATGAACAAAAAATTTCAATGGTTGATCATCGTATTCACCGCGGTGGTCAGCAGTGTTCTGACATATTATATCACTTCTCAGCGATCCACTGCTAAATCTAGTAGTGCCATTGAAACGCCTGTCCCAACTTCTAATGAACCGTATTGTGGTTTTCGAATTTTTCGCCAAGACGGCTATAAATTCATACAACCAGTTCAATTTATTCAACAGGAATGTGAGAGTCCTGGATATGCGAATCTGAAAAGTCTCATCCAGCGGAGTATTGATACATTTTATAGGGCGGGAATTGCCTCAAACATTTCCTATTATTTCAGAGAGTTTGATCATGGAGCTTGGACAAGTGTTAATCCTGAAATGGAATATCACCCGGGTTCGATGATGAAGCTGCCCATATTGATAACGTATTTGAAGCAAAGCGAAAGTGCTCCGGATGTTTTGGATCGCATGGTTTTAAATAATGTTCCTGTCAATCAGGTACCACCTCAAAATGTACAAAGCAAACAGATTGAATTGGGTAAGAGTTACAGCATTAGAGAGTTGTTGCGCTATATGATCAGTTACTCAGATAATCTAGCTACAATGCTATTGCTGAAGAACGTTGATCAGGAGTTATACAAAGACATGTACAAGGAACTTCACATGGAAGTTCCTGACTTGATGGATTTCAATTTTACGTTGAGTACAATCGAGTATAGTTATTTTCTCAGCGCTGTTTTCAATGGCAGTTATTTTAATGAAGAAAATTCAGAGTATGCCATGGAATTGCTTTCAACCTCTGATTTCAAAAATGGAATGGTTGCGGGATTGCCTCCGGGAATGCCTATTGTGCACAAGTTTGGTGAATGGAGTGATGGAAAATCGGCATCACAATTTCATGAGGCAGGGGTGATATATTTTGGGGATAAGGCCTATATGATCATCATCATGACGGATGGTGATGACAACCGAAAATTGCCGCCTGTCATTGCAGATCTTACCAGAAAAACGGTGAAGTACATACAAGAAAATGGTCTCAGCAAACACAAGATGAATATTAGTTCAGATTTGAAAGCGAGCTTGTAATCTATTTTTTCTGTTTAATGTGTTATTGAAATTTGAGCGATGTAAACAAGCGCACCGCTGAGATATCCAATCAATGCCCAGGGAGAGATTTTCTTGAGGTACCACATGAAACTGATTTTCTCCAGGCCCATGACAGCCACTCCGGCCGCACTTCCAATAATCAGAATGCTACCCCCAGTACCTGCGGTGTATGCGAGAAAGTGCCAAAAGATTCCATCTTGAACGAAGAGATCAGCCCAAGCATCGCCGGTTAATGCAGGGCTTAGTTCGTACATATTCATGCTCGCAGCAACAAGAGGCACATTGTCGATGATGGCTGAAAGCAACCCAATACTGATGTTGATCAGATAAGCATTTCCCAATTCTGTTTTCAACCAATCAGAGAGAGAGAGAAGATGCCCAACTTCACCTAAAGCTCCTACTGCAAGTAATATTCCCAGGAAAAAGAGTATGGATGGCATATCAATTTTTCTCAATGCCTGCAAGGCACTGAAGCGGGATTTTTCTTCCATGATTTTTTTACCATGAAGAATTTCAGTTGCAAGCCAAACCAATCCTAATGAAAACATCATTCCCATAAATGGCGGAAGATGAGTGACACTTTTGAAAATGGGAACGAACAATAATCCGCCAACACCTAAACAAAAGACCAGCGATCTTTCGAATGAAGATATCTGATGCCCGGTTTTTTCTGCAAGGACAGGACGTTCTATACTTCCTTTCATGACGAATGAGAGGATAGTGAGCGGTACAAGCAGACTCATGAGGCTGGCTAAGAAAGTTTCCTGCATCACCGGAATGGCACTGATTTGTTTGCCAATCCATAACATGGTCGTGGTGACGTCGCCAATGGGTGACCAGGCTCCACCTGCATTTGCCGCGATGATGATCATGCCTCCGAAGAACCACCGGGTTTTTTGATCGGCAATGAGTTTTCGCGAAAGACTAATCATCACAATGGATGTGGTGAGATTGTCTAATGCTGCGGAAAGAAAAAACGCAATAAGACTCACAATCCACAGCAATCTAACTTTTTTGGTTGATTTTATTCTATCTGTGATTACCGAAAATCCATCATGTGCATCTACGAGTTCAACCACTGTCATGGCTCCCATTAGAAAGAGCAGAATTCCTGCTATTTCTTCCAGATGATGAAGCAGTCGATGATCAAGAAATGAAATGACGTCTATGGTATTACCACCAAGAGCAATCTGATAATTCTGATAAGCTGCATATTCATCAAGCAATGATGGTTGTATTTGATGACTTCCCAAGAAGTAAATGGTCCAACAGAGCACGCCTGTAATGAGAGCAGTGGCCGCCTTGTCCAATTTCAATGGATGTTCAGCGACGATGGCCAAATAGCCCGCTATGAATATGACAAGAATTGCAATTTCCATCAAACGAGTTTTTTGAGAGAAATTTCAAAAGCTGTTCTGGTGATACCTGTTTTGTTTTTGTTTCTCTGATGCACAGCTTCCAGCGCGTTGAATATTGTTTGAGAAGTATCGCCAAAAATGCCGGCATCAGTCATATCCACATCGCCATTACTCATGAGGTAAGCAAAGACTCTTGCCATGCCACAGTTGGCGATGAAATCTGGTATGACGCTCACGTGTTCATCTGCTTTTTCGGCTATTGGTCCATAAAAAATTTGTTGATCTGCAAATGGCACGTTTGCTCCGCATGAAATCACTTTGATGCCGGCATCAATCATGCGGGACATTTGATTTTCGGTCACTAAACGAGAAGCCGCACAAGGCAAAAAGATGTCTGCTTTCAAGTCCCAGATTTTGGCATTTACTTCATCATAAGAAAGAAGATTTGGCGCAGTCAGTTGCATGTTTTGTCTTTCGAGGAAAAGTCTTTTGATCTCTTCGAAACCCATTCCGTTTTCATTGATCATACCACCACTACGGTCGATGATACCAACCACTTTTGCACCGGCTTGAACACAATAATATGCCGCAGCAGCTGCCACATTTCCCCAACCTTGTACGATCACTTTTTTATCAGCGATACCACCGCCCCATAGGTTGTAATAATGGCGCACTGATTCTGCGACACCGTATCCGGTGATCATATCTGCGACACGGTATTTTTTATTCAGATCAGGTGAGTATTGATCATCTTCAAGAACTTTGATTACGCCTTGACGCAAATTGCCAATGCGTTTTACTTTTTGTGCTTCAGTTGGACCAAAATGTCCATTGAAAACACCTTCCTGTGGGTGCCATATTCCACACTCTTCCGTGATGGGAATGACCTCATGAATTTCATCGACATTTAAATCACCACCGGTTCCGTAGTAGTGTTTGAGCAATGGAGTTACAGCGGCATACCAGCGTTCAAGTACTTCATGTTTTCGTTTATCTCTTGGATCGAAATTGATTCCACTTTTAGCACCGCCTATTTGCGGACCACTTACCGTGAATTTGATCTCCATTGTTTTTGCCAATGATTCTACTTCCCGTTTGTCGAGTCCTGCGCGCATTCTAGTACCACCGCCTGCAGCACCGCCGCGCAATGAATTGATGACAACCCAACCTTCCGCTTCGCTCAGAGGGTCTTTCCATTCAAAAACGATTTCCGGTTTTTTGTTTTCGTATTTCTCGAGAAGATCTTTCATATGTAAAAAATGTTGCGTGCGAAATTACCACTTGCGACAGATGACAGCTCCATTTCGTGGACGATTATTCGCCCGGAAGAATAATGATACCACCACAATTATCTCTGGATGCACCTGTTACTGAAGCGAGGCAATTCACTTCGCTACGCCAGCGCAATGTGCCGAGGAATGCGAAGATGAGAGCTTCTTTAAACTGAATGGTGAGAGGATCGGGTATGATGAGCTGTGAAACGGTTTTTTGCCGGATCAATCCGATGAGATAGTCGTTGAAAGCACCTCCTCCCGTAATCAGCACGTCACCTTCTCCAAAATGATTGATGGTTGTAGCAATGCGGTCGGCAATATGATGTGTAAGTGTTGCCAGAACCGACGGAGTGTCTTGATATGCTTCAAGCGCAGGTTTAATATGGATGTCGAAAAGCTCCTTTCCAAGAGATTTGGGAAAGGGTTTTAGATAATATTCAAATTGATGGAGTGTGTTTTCCAACTCAGCGATGATACGCCCACTTGAAGCGATCTGTCCTCCTGGATCATAAGGTTGTCCCAATTTTTCTGCCATAAAATTGAGCGCCATATTGCAATAACAAATGTCGAAGGCTGAAATTTTTTGTTGATCGTTTTTTATCGAAATGTTGGCTATACCGCCCAGATTCAGACAATAGCGATATGCAGAAAACAAATGGACATCTCCGATCGGAACCAGTGGAGCGCCTTGTCCACCTAAGGCAACATCCAAAGTTCGAAAATCGGCAACCACGGGTATTCCGGTTCGTGCGGCGATGTGTTGTGGTGAGCCAATCTGGAGTGTAAGTCCTTTTTCTGGTTGATGGAAAATGGTATGACCGTGTGATGCAATAAAATCCGGTTTGATTTTTTGTTCATTGAAAAAATCCCGTGTGAATTGGCCGTGAAGGTTACCTAATTGTACATGCAGGTTTTGCAATTGTTCCCCGTTGATGAGATCTGCATGAGCGAGCTTCATTTTCAATTCTGAATCGTATTCGAAAGTTTTAGCAGCCAGTATATCAAATTGCCAAAGGGAATCTTTGCTCAATCGACAAATGGCAATATCCAGTCCGTCCAGCGATGTCCCACTCATGAGACCAGCGACGATGTATGATGAATTGGTCGCCGACATGCGTGATTATTTGTTCCCTTTTCTCAGAATTGGAAGAAGCGCACGAATAAGAACAGTTGTGTAGACCGCGTAAATTCCCATCACTGCGAGGGCGAGAGCTTTTTTACCGGGCAGACCCAAGAAGAAATATACTCCAACGATGATAGCGGTCATGAAGAGTTTAATTAGTACTGAGGCATTCACAGAAGCCACAAAACGATGAGGTGTTTTCACACTTGAATTTCCAATCATCTGATACAAAAAATAAGTAACGATACCGTAAAGTGGTATCAGTGCCCAAACGACGGAAGGCATGGTTTTTTTGGTGAGGAACAATGCCACTATGGCTATGACAAAAAGCAGAACTGTGGCAACAGCGATTGGAATGAGGATAGCACGGGAGTTCATATGTCGGAAAGATTATGGTTTCTTTCTGATGAAGTCTTTGATCACGTTGTACATGGCAATAACAACACCGAGAAGCGAAAGTATTAATGTGAAGACAGGGGTTTCATTTTTTAGGTATTCATCCAATTTTTTTCCACCCCAGACACCAAGAAAAATAGTTACAGCCATTTGAGTGGCCATGCCAGAGTATCGAATGATCTGATCAGAACGACGACGAGATTCCCGCGGTTGCTGAGGCTGTTGCTCCTGCGATTGCTGCTGCTCCATCATTGATATCTTTTCTGAGTTCTTTCACTTTTGCGCCCATGTTACATGCACCGGTGAAAGAAGATCCGGGCTCTACCGCCAGTTTATCGGTAAAGATATCACCTTCAACTTTTGCGCTTCCTTTAAGAGATAGCATCTGTTGAACATAAACTTTGCCTTTCACAAGGCCTTCGATTTCTGCATTCTGACAATGAATCGTTCCTTCGATCTTTCCTGTTGGACCAATTACAAGTCTTCCTTTGGTTGTGAGGTTTCCGGTGAAAGTTCCATCGATGCGAATGTTACTTTCACATTTGATATCACCTTCAATGGTTGTGCCTTCAACGATGCGGTTGATACCCATATCAGGTACATTTTCGCTATTTCTTGCCATACGCTTTTCGTTGTTAAACATGTGGTAGATGTGCTTGCTTGGTTTACAATCAGGTTATGCAACTTACATCAAATGTACGTCAAAGTCAAATGAAATCAGTTTTCGTAGAACTGCGCGTAGAAGTCCATGTACTGATCAATGTCTTTGTTCTTAAACAATGTGATGTAATTCTGTTTTGAAATCAACACTGTTCGGTATTGCGCCAGATTAATTTCAGCTAGCTTATCACCATCGCCTCGGAATGCTTTCATGTAGTTGGTGGCTTCGTCCATTTTTTTGAAAGACTTGATCAAAAGGAGGTGGTTGTTTTTATCCAACAGGTTATTGGTCACCTTCAATTGTGACGAAGTGAAAAAGGCGGAATTGAAGTCGGCAACAGCGGTTTTTGATTTATTGATGTCCGAGCCTTGCACGGGAATAAACACAGCGAAATAATGTTCGGCACCACCGTCATATTTATAGGGGCTATCGGTGTTAACGATTTCAGGAACATTCATTGTGGCTGTGGTATCAGGTTTTACCTGATTATCTGTGCCTGTGCTTTCATCTGTGCGAATTTCATTGTTGATGTTTTCAGAAGATTCCGGTTTACCAATGGCATTGATCAACTCTTGGGCGCGTTTAGCTTCATCAGATCCGCCACAGTTTTGCACGACTGCATTTAATTCAGCTTGATAATTTTCCTTCACACCATAAGGCGCGTCAGAATATCCAACACAAACAGCACGAAGCAGGCGGTATTTGCAAACAAGATGATTATCCGGTTCAGTTTTGATGATGCTATCACAGAAAGTTTTGGCACCGGGATAATTTCTGGTAGAATACATGGAGTAAGCTGCCTGATAGGCTTCATCCTCTTTGGCGTTCTTCATGTCTTGAATGTCGAGATATCCTGGATTATCCACCAGCATCGCCCAATCTGAACCGGGATAATTTCTTTTGATTTCGTCGCCCCAATACTTGCTATTGCAAGTTTCACAGAACGGGTTCTTCAAGTAACCTTTGCTCGTTTCTTTAGCAAGCCAGGTCCTGAAGAGTTGATAATAGGTTGTAGGATGAAAATCGCTGCTGTCGATGTTCGCTAAAAGCTCTTCCCAAGTGCTCAATGCGTTGTCTACGTCGTTGAGTTTCTCTTTGTAGATGACACCGGCATTGTAATAACCTTCTGCGGCATTGAATTTTAGATCTGCCAATTTTCCGGCATCGTCGCAAGGGAGTTCTGCGGAGAGCTCTTCTGCTGATGGAGCTTTGTATTTGTTTTCGGCTTCAGCCAGTGCAGCGCTGTCACTGGGAGCAACCACTCCGGGAATTTCAGCCTCTTCACCTGGTCCGAATGAAGTAGCCAAGATGGATTGTAATCTCCAATTGTCTTTTAATGGTCGTTCGCCCCATTTATCAATGAAATTGGCTTTGCCTTTTTCTTTGAGAGGTTCATTGTAGGCCCAGAATGAGCCGGTAATACCAGATTCCTGAGCAGCTTGTTTAGCAGCTTCGGCTCGTCTTTCATCTTCAAGTCGTTGCTGCTCCTTTTGACGGGCAATTTCTTTTGCCAATTCGTTCATCTTTTTCTCCCTTTCTTTTGGAGAAAGTGAGCAGATTTTGGCAATGCTATCGTTGAGTTCAATAGCGTTCAGACTTGCAACAAGTTCGGTAAGGCTTTCAGCGCGAGCTTTAACGATGTTGTATCTTTCATGAGTAGCATCAATGGTAGTGAGTGTGCTATCATAATACAATTGCGCCGGTTGGTATTTTCTTTCATCGAAATACAAATCAGCTAACCGAAGGAATGCCTTGGCTTTTTGTTTTTGATTGTCTTTGTTATACATCAAAGACTTCTCATAGAAGTCAATGGCATCAGTGCGTCGTTGTTCTTCCCAGGCGATATCACCGAGTGCGAAATAGATTTGATCGCGATAATCGAGGTTCTTTTCATCTTTCAACATTTTGAAAAGTTCCTTTTGGATTTCACCTGAAGATCCTCCGGTTCTACTGTATGAAAGTGCTTTGTTGATTCTTGCGTGAAATTCCAGCTCATACACCGGTCTGGACCTGATGCAGGTTTCATATGCAGTTAAAGCATCACTGCTTCGATCCAATTGCTGATAGATCTGAGCGAGAATAAATGTTGGTCTGGCTCTGTCTTTTTTTCTTTTAATCAGCGGAATGGCTTTCTCCAATTCTTCCGCTGCTTTTTCATATTTTTTCTGATGAAGAAGAACATCAGTGAAGACCATGTGATATTCTGCTTTTACATCGTCGCTTACCCTTTCATCTTCAGCGTCAGTTTCGGCGCGCGTAAGCGCTTGAATAGCTTTTCCGTATTCTTCTTGTTCGATATAAGCGCGGGCGAGCCAAGAGTTTGAAACTACGTTATTGACCGGGTTTTTGAATTTTCTATTGGCATATTGAAAGACTTCTGCGGCTTTGAAATAATTTCTTTTGTAGAAATATGCTTTTCCAATGACCAGGTAATTCTCATCGATCCATTTATTGAATTCCGGACGTTTTTTGTCTTTGTGACTATCATCCTTGATGGTGTGTTTAGAAATCACCTTTTCACATTTCCCGATGGCTTTTTCCATATCGGGATATGATGCCTTGGCGGTTTCATCTGTGCCATAGATGAACATGGGCAGGATTTTGTCGTAATCCTCTTTATGGGCTTTACGAATGGATGCCGCTCCCTTGTCTACAAGTTCATCTGCGTTAAAATAACCGTTGTAATGGGCGGTCATGTTGTGATAAACGCGATATGAAGTGCCGTCCTTTTTATTGGAACAGGCCCAGAGTGCGACCGCGGCCGTCAGGAAGAGTAGGAGTTTGGTTGATATTCTAAGCTTCACAATCAGTGTTTAATTCGGCGGTTGAATACGCCGGTGTCAAAATTCAGGCGGACACATAACCGAAAAGCGTCAAAAATATTTCATTTTTGCCAGCAATAGGTTATTCAGACCTGCAGACGATACACAAAAGCATGGTAGCAACCCGACAGCCCAGACGAAAAAAGCTGATGAAGAAGCTTAAAAGCCGCTTCAGGCTTACGGTGTTGAATGAAAACACCTTTGAGGAAAAGCTGTCTTATTCGCTCACTCCGCTCAATCTTATTGTCATGTTTGGTGGATTGCTCATAGTCTTTGGGGCGTTGATATACCTGTTGGTGGCGTTTACACCACTGAAAAATTATGTTATTCCGGATATCGCCGACGCCACGTTGAGGGAGGAGGCGCACCACGCGCGTGTCACGGTGGATTCCCTATTAGAGGTTACACGTAAAAACGAGCGTTACATCAATGATTTGCGGGTGATTTTATCCGGAGGAACACTAAGTAATGCTTCCGACAGCACTGCACCAGAGGTTGTTGGTGAGACCAATTTGAACTATCAAATTGGCGATGTGGATGATGCTTTGAGGCAGCGGTTATCAGAAGAGGACCGATACAGCTTAGAAGTTCAGGAGGAATCGAATGCGGTCCGCAGAAGTTTTTTACTTTATAAACCCGTGAATGGCACGCTATCCGGCGGGTTCGACCCGAAGGAAGGACATTTTGGCATCGATTTGATTGCTCCAAAAGACGATCCAGTGAAGGCAGTATTAGATGGTACTGTGATCGTGGCCTCTTTTACAGCGGATGGGGGAAATGTGATTCAGATCCAGCATTCGAACAACCTGATTTCAGTTTACAAGCACAATTCAGCCCTGCTCAAGAAATTGGGTGATGTGGTAAAAGCTGGTGAATCCATCGCCTTTATTGGCGATAGCGGAGACCATAGCGAAGGCCCTCACCTTCATTTTGAGTTATGGGAAAACGGAATGCCAGTGAATCCGCTGGATTACATGTCGTTTACGCAATAGAGAATCTCAATCTTCCACGTAAATTTCGAAATCAGTAAGCTGCACAAATTGTTCAACGCGCTCATTGATTTCATCACGTGTCAATTCAAGCAATCTATCTGGACCGAATTTTTCGCAGGTAAATGATGCCATTGCTGAACCAATAATCACAGCACGCTTCATGTTTTCAAATGAAATATTTTGTGATTGTGCGAGATATCCGATAAAGCCTCCGGCGAATGTATCTCCAGCTCCAGTTGGGTCTACGACTTCCTCAAGAGGTAGGGCTGGGGCGAAAAAGACATTGTGAGCATCAAAAAGCAGAGCGCCATGTTCTCCTTTTTTGATGATCAAGTATTTCGGGCCCATTTTGAGGATTTTGCGAGCGGCTTTAACAAGCGAATATTCATTGGCCAATTGACGCGCTTCTTCATCATTGATGGTGAGCACGTCAATCTTCGCGATGACTTTCATCAAATCCTCCAAAGCGACATTCATCCAGAAATTCATGGTATCGAGAACCACCAGTTTCGGACGAACAGGCAATTGCTCGATGACACGCATTTGCACAGCGGGAGCGAGGTTTCCGAGCATCAAAAAATCGCATTCTGTATAGGATTCCGGTACGATCGGATTGAAATCAGCCAACACATTCAGGTCTGTAACCAAAGTGTCACGGCTATTCAGGTCGTAATGGTATTTTCCTGACCAGAAGAAAGATTTCTCCCCCTTCTTGATTTGTAATCCTTCTTGATCGATGCCTCTTGAGGTCATGGTATCCAAAAATTCCTGTGGGAAGTCGTCACCGACAACAGAAATAAGGCCCGAGCTTTTCACGAAGTGAGAAGCAGAAAGGGTGATATAAGTTGCGGCACCGCCAATGACTTTTTCCCTGCGTGCAAAAGGGGTTTCGATGGAATCGAAGGCAACTGTGCCGACTGCGATAAGATTCATGGGAGAAAAAAAATTTTTGCAAAGATATTGTCTGAAAGCGATGAGATCGTAATATTGCACCCCCTTTTGAAAAAAGGCCCTTTGATGTATCGGTGTTCTATCCCAAAAACAACGGGATGCTGAAGTTGAGATATTTGACTGAAGTTACCAAGTAAACTCACTCAAATTCCTCAGTAGCTCAGCTGGTTAGAGCACATGACTGTTAATCATGGGGTCCCTGGTTCGAGCCCAGGCTGGGGAGCTAAAGCCGTCACATTGTGACGGCTTTTTTCATATTCGCTGAGAAAGGGTCTATCAATTCACTCATTAAAAAGAATTCTGAGTCACTTATTGACCATATAAAATACCCTCAAATTATCCTGAAAGAAAAGGACAGGAAGAGCTTGTAACTCGTCACAGCAAAGACCGGATGGGCACTATTTTCAATGAGATAACCTTGGCAATGATCAATTCACGATCTCTCCAAATGCTCCAATGAAATACATGAGGTCGGCAACGGTAACTATACCGTCGCCGGTGTTGTCTGCTGAACATGAACTCACACATCCATAATCATTCATGAGAATAAATAGGTCATCCACATTGATGATGCCATCGCTATTAAAATCAGTGGCTTCGAAACCTGTTGAAGGTACACTACTGCTGAAACTTCCTTCTTCGAGAATGATATAGCTATTGAGTGCCGAGTCAGAACCATCAGCGATGGCGAGTCGAATATGATAGGTTTCGCCTGGAATGAGACCACTCAAACTAGCAGTGATGGGAGTTGTGTAGCCTGTGACATTCAAATTTGCCAAAGCGCCATTGTCCACATAATAATTTGAATTCAATTGATCATTTACAGAACTGATCGTGATGGGCAGAGCAGGATCTGATCCAGGGATCACCGCAATATTTACAGCGTTATTTGTATAAGGCCCAGTAAGACCAGGTCCACTGATGAAAAATGCAAACACATCATTGAATGATGTATTTACCCATGTGGGATATTCATTGGAAGCAAAAATGAAATCGAAGGCAATATTGTCACTGAGTGGTGTAAAGTCAAATTCAAGAGAAGCCCAATCGTATACTTCATTTACCCAAAAGGACTGACCAATAAGAGGCGGTACCGAATTGGCAACCGTTAGTAGATCATCATCACAGCAAAGCCCACTCAAGCTTTCAGTATTGTATCCTAATGACAAGTCGGCTGCTCCGCCAGAAGATAACACAATGCCATTTGAAACTCCAACATTCGAAATTCCTTCAGCTGTGATCATCTGCTCAAGATTACCATATAAAGTAATGTTAGACACAGCGACCCCTTCACCAAGCAGAACGCCGTTTACGGCATTGTCTATGTCATCTTGATTGGTGACAGGTGTATAATTGAAAAGTTGCGCATGAATAAATACGGGCAACATGGCAAAGGTGGCAAGTAAGAAATTTTTCATGATAAAATGGGTGTAAAATGGTATATGCTGAGAGCGAATATAGGAAAAAAACAAAATCTGGCATGAATGGGTGTCGCATGGCTCTAAGCGTTTCATTCAACATGAAAGTTTCCTCATCTTTGCTTGTGCGAATGATCGGCAGAATAATATTCGTCGATAGCACACTTTTACTTTTTTATGTCGCTGAATAGCTTATTGTTTCGATGTTGTTTTGTTGTGACCATCATACTTGAAGGATCAGCTCACACATGGTGTCAAAAGGATTCACTTTGGAATGTATGGAATACCCAACAAAATCCGGACACAACACGCCTCAATGCCTTAACAAAACTCATCGGAACCTATTACTGTCGTCAAGATCCTGATAGTGCTATACTGCTAGCCCAACTGCAAATCGATCTGGCCACCAAGACGGGCAACAACATATCACTGGCGGAAGCGTGGAGCAATATTGGTGCTGCGCATGATACCAAAGGAGAACACCGAGAGTCTTTTGATAGTCAAGCGAAAGCTGTAGAATACCGGAAACACACCGATGACCGGATCAATCTTGCCCGCAACTATTCGAACATGGGCACTGCAGCAAGATACATGGGTCAATTTGCTAAAGCACTTGAGTGTCATCAGCACGCATTCGACATCCATCAACAATTAGGCAATCGACAAGGACTTGCCGCCAGTTATTCGGCCATGGGCAATGTTTATTTGGCTCAAGGATATCGATCCGCCAACGATGCGGCAAGGAATGAATCCAATCAGAAGGCATTGGAATATTTCACCAAAGCCTATGAGTTGGGAAAAGAACTTGGAGAGATGAAGCTCATGGCCATGGCACTCAACAACACGGCCTTGGTATACCACGAAATGGGCAGGATTCAAGATTCGAAAGTTACTCATGAGAAGGTGCTTGAAATGAGCATCAGCATGAAGAATGTGGCCTATCAATCGAATGCTTTGAACAACCTTGGTGTTTCATATGAAGCATTAGGCGATAGTGTTTCTTCATCCTTGGAACGTGACAGTTTATGGCAGCTTGCATTGAAGTACTATCTTGAATCCTATGATATCAGAAAGTCATTGGGGCAACTTGATTTGATGACCAACTCCATGACCAATATCGCTTCACTTAAAAGGAGAATTGCATGGGATGGACCTGAATCATTGCGCAAAGTTAGACTGGCTGAAGCAGCTCAATGGGCTGAGGAGTGTTTTGCATTGACCAACGAAACAGAAAATTTATCAGAACGAAATCACGTGGCTTTAGCTCTTTCAGAAATTTATAAGGATCAAGGGAAATACAAAGAAGCCTATGATGCCTATGAAATTTATGTGGCTACGAAGGACTCGATCAACAGTGAAGATCAACGGTCTGAACTGCTGCGCCAAGAGATGACTTATGATTTTGAAAAGAAGGAATTGGAAAAATCCCGTCAATATGAACAGGAGTTGTTACAGCAACGCAACCAACGCAATATGTTATTTGCTGGAGGAGCGTTGTTGTTGCTGGTCATTATTTTTTTGGTGAACGGATTGCGTGTTCGAAGAAATGCCGCAAAAATTCTGGCCAATAAGAATGCACAAGTTGAAGCAGCCAGAGCTCAGGCGGAGCGCAGTGAACAAGCGAAACAAAGTTTTCTTGCGAATATGAGTCACGAAATACGCACTCCGATGAATGCCATTTCGGGATTGTCTCGTTTGTTATTGGATAAAAATCATGACGAACAAACGAAGGAATATTTGATCGCGATTCAACGTAGTAGTGAAAATCTTACCGTAGTACTTAACGATATTTTGGATCAAGCCAAAATAGATGCGGGTAAAATGGATATCCGCCCTGTCGTGATGGATTTGTATGAGGAGCTGAGGGTACTCATGCGTATTTGGTCTGCACGTGCACAGGAAAAGGGACTGGAAACATCTTTAGAAATGGATCAGAATTTACCGCCATTTGTCAAATTGGATCCTGCACGATTTTCTCAAATACTGAGTAATTTGTTGGGGAATGCGATCAAGTTTACGGAGGTAGGTAAGGTTTCTTTACTTGCTCGCATGGAATCTGATCAATTGATATTTGAAGTGGTGGACACAGGTTCAGGAATACCGGCTGCAGAACTTGATTTGATTTTTGAATCATTCAAGCAAAGCGAACAACCTCAAGCAAGGAGCAAAGGAGGAACCGGTTTGGGATTGAGTATTGCCAGACAGTTGGCGGGTTTGATGCAAGGCAAACTCGAAGCTAAAAGCGAAGAAGGTAAAGGATCGGTTTTTACCCTGAGTATACCATCAATCATTGCTTCTCGAACGGAGCTGAAGCAAGAAGTTTCATTTGAAGCGAATGAACATGTCATTCATGTGTTGGTAGCTGAAGACAACGATTACAACTATATCGTTACGCAAGATACTTTGATCAAGTATTTTCCGAATGCGAATATCATTCGTGCTCATCATGGCCAAGAAGCAGTGAATGCTATTGAAGATGACGACTATGACCTCATATTTATGGATGTTCACATGCCCGTAATGGATGGATACGCTGCAACCAAGAAAATCAGAAGTATCAATCCGGTGATACCTATTCTTGGTCTTACTGCAAGTGTTTTAAATTCTGATATCAGTAAATGTCAAGAAGCTGGCATGAACGGCTATATCCCCAAACCATTTTCTGAGAAAGAATTCATCAGTGCCATGTCATCAGTGTTGAATTTAAAGATCTATGAAGTTCAATCTGACCTTGATGAAGCCCATGAAAAAAAGTTGTTTCTCCAAATCATTCCATCAAAACTGGAGGCGCTTAAACGAGCTCTCGATGAGAGTGATTTAACTGCTATCTTTGAATTGGCTCATACTTTGAAGCCACAGTTGTTGAACAACAATTTACCCACACTTGCCGATTACTGCGAATTGATTCAATCCAAACAATCCAAGGATCCATTAGAAATAGCAAAGAAGTTGCATCAAGGTCTGGCTGTTGCGTTAGAACATAGAATGAAATGACGATCAGAACCATCATAGTAGACGACGACAGTTATGCCATTGAATCACTCAAGTATGTGATGAAACAAATACCCGAATTGGAAATCATCGGGGTATTTACGAATCCAAAAGAGTCCATTGCATTTATTCAACAGGAAAAACCTGACTTGATGTTTTTGGATATCCGCATGCCTGAAATGTCGGGCTTTGAGCTACTTGATCAGATTGAGAGTGACTCGATGGAAGTGATATTCGTAACGGGTCATAATCAATATGCGATCAATGCTTTAAGATACAGTGCACTGGATTATCTTCTCAAGCCGGTCACTCTTCATGATCTTTCAGCCAGCGTTTTGCGATATCATCAGCGCAATGAACGAATCATGATTCAATCGAGACTTCTCAATCTGAAGAAGAATTTATCTGTGAAAGAAGAAGATTTTGATTTGGTATTGCTCACCAAATCTGAGGGCGAAAAAAAGTTTAGGGCAGCCGATATCATCAGGTGTGAAGCCGACTCTAATTATACTGTCATTTATGCAACGACAGAACGAAAGTTCACTGCTTCGAAAACATTGGGTGATCTTGAGAACATGTTAGCTTCTAATCAATTCGTGCGGATTCATAAATCACACTTGATCAATAAGAGATTTATCAAATCACTCAATCGCAATCTGGAAATGACACTCTCCGATGAGACTGTATTGCCGGTTTCGAAAAGGCGCATACAAGAGGTCAGAAAATTTCTTACTGCATGATGAAGAATTCATATCATATGATCCATCAAGAGGTAACATCACTCAAAATGTGATACCAGACTCAAAATTGTTAGCAGCTTAAAACGTGTTAGATTCTTTTTGCGCCAAGAAAGAAGAATTCCTAACATGAAAAAACTAATCTTTATCCTTCTCTTGTCCATTGCCAGCGTGCAATTCTGGGCACAAGTACCACAACAGTTCAGTTATCAGGCAGTTGTTAGAGGCGGCACGGGTAATATACTTCCCAATCAGAATGTCGCCTTTCGTTTCAGCATTCTACAAGGAGCTGAAAACGGTTCATCTGTATATACCGAAACGCAATCACTAACGACGAATACATTTGGTTTGGTGAATACCTCTGTTGGCATGGGTGAAGTACAGAGTGGAAGTTTTGCGGGCATTGATTGGAGTACCGGCATTTATTTCTTGAAAGTAGAATTGGATGTGAATGGTGCGAGTGATTTTGTAGAAATGGGTTCAAGTCAATTGTTGAGTGTTCCATACGCATTGCATTCAGGCAGCAGTATTGCCGGGCCTCAGGGTCCACAAGGACCCGCTGGTCCAACGGGAGCAGCGGGCCCTCAAGGCCCTCAGGGTCCACAAGGTCTTCAAGGAGCAGATGGTCAGGATGGCGCCGGTGTTACGATAGTAGGAAGTGTTGTGAATGAATCAGCGCTCAATGCGAATTATCAGGGAGCCATTGGCGATATGTATTTGGCGCAGGACAATGGACAAGGTTATGTGTGGGACGGAAATGCATGGATAAATGTTGGACAGATACAAGGCCCGCAGGGACCACAGGGAATTCAAGGCCCACAAGGTCCACAAGGTGCGACAGGAGCAATGGGCCCGCAAGGTCCTCAAGGGCCAGCAGGTCTGGATGGTGCGGTTGGAGCCACAGGCCCACAAGGCGCTACAGGTGCTACAGGTCCTCAGGGTCCGGCGGGCGCAACGGGTCCACAAGGTGAACAAGGCCCTCAAGGTCTACAAGGCCCGGCCGGTCCACAAGGTCCGCAAGGCCCTGCTGGCGAAGATGGAACGGGTGTGACCATTGTAGGAAGTGTTGCCAACGAAGCAGCATTGGAAACAAGTTATTTAGGAAATGTTGGAGACATGTTCATCACACAGAACAATGGACAAGGTTATGTATGGGATGGAAGTGGTTGGGTCAATGTTGGACAAATTCAAGGACCTGAAGGGCCACAAGGCCCAATGGGAGCAACTGGACCGCAAGGCCCTGCAGGCCCTACAGGATCCACGGGCGCTACCGGACCACAGGGCCCTGCCGGCCCAATGGGTGCAACGGGTCCAGCCGGTGCGAATGGTGTTGATGGAACAGATGGTTCAACATGGTACTCTGGTTCAGGTGCGCCAATCGCAGGAACTGGCGTGAATGGCGACTACTATCTCAATACCACTACAGGGGATATCTATCTCAAGTCATCGGGTTCGTGGTCTGTGAATGGAAATATTCAGGGCCCGGTTGGTGCAACAGGAGCAACTGGAGCACAAGGTCCTATAGGTCTTACAGGTCCTACCGGTGCGCAGGGTCCACAGGGTCCACAAGGTACTCCGGGCTCGGCAAATGCTTGGGCATTGGCTGGTTCTGCGGGAACAAATTCATCTACCCATTTTGTGGGTACAACCGATAATCAGGATTTGGTTTTTAAACGCAACAATGTGAAGGCCGGGCAAATCGGTCAAGCGAATATTGCTTTTGGTCAAGGCTCGATGAGCGCTGCTAATACTGGTACTGGTAACGCGGCATTTGGTATAAACGCTCTGAGCGCAAACACAACGGGAAACAACAACGTTGCTGTTGGTAACAATGCCATGCAAAACAACACAACTGGTGTCAACAACGTAGGTGTTGGTATGAATGCGGTGATGACCAATACCACCGGATCGTACCTTACAGGTGTTGGATCTGAAGCATTAAGTGCGAATACCTCTGGTGCGCAAAACACTGCGTTGGGTTCATTCTCTCTGAAAACGAACACAAGTGGCAACTTCAACACTGCTCTCGGAGCGCTTACCTTGGCTTGGAATACAACAGGAAGCAATAACACTGCAGTTGGTTCAGAAGCCCTCAACGACAATTCCACCGGTACACACAATACGGGTGTTGGGGCAGCATCACTTACTTCAAACCAAACAGGAACATTTAATACAGGAGTCGGTTATGGTACCTTAATGTCAACGAACGCAGCTGATGAAAACACTGCAATTGGAACCTTATCGATGAGTGCACTTACAACTGGTGAAAGGAATAGTGGATTGGGTGTTGGCACATTGTCATCGAATACAACAGGCGCAGACAATGTAGCAGTAGGTTATCATGCTCTCAATAAGTCTTTAGTAGATGGAAACACAGCTGTGGGTTTTAATGCTTTGAAAGAAAACACCACAGGAGGTTACAACACCTCTATGGGTTGGGGTGCCCTTTCAAGCAACGTAGGAGGTGAGATCAATACTACAATTGGTGCTGGTGCATTTTTCAGCAATTCAACTGGAAGTGGAAACGTGGGACTTGGCGGTTCAGTTGGATATTTCAATACAACAGGTAATTACAACGTTGCCATTGGTAGCTCAGCCATGTACAACGCTATTGATGCCAGCGACAACGTAGCCATTGGATTCGGTTCGATGTATAATACAACCACAAGTGGTCAAACGGCGGTTGGCACAAATTCACTTCAAGACAATACAAGTGGAGAGCTAAATACGGCCATAGGATATTTTGCTTTGAGGCACAATACGATTGGTAATGGTAGCACGGCATTAGGATCGTTTGCACTTAACAATAATGAAACAGGTTTTGCCAACACGGCAATCGGTAATGATGCTTTAGCTTATAATATTTCCGGATATGACAATACTGCCGTAGGTGAATCAGCATTAGAAACAAATACGAATGGACAGTGGAATACAGCTATTGGCCATGGCGCCTTAAAGTATGCTTTAGGCAGTGATAACACCGCACTTGGAGATGTTGCTGGCGAAGGGTCATTGTCAACACCGGTAACCTTAACCAGATGCACTGTTATTGGTTCGACTTCGAATCTAACTACCAATAGAACAAACGTAACCATGTTGGGTGCATATATTCAAAATGCCCAATGCACGGGTGATAACCAGGTTCTATTGGGAAATACAGCGGTATCACAAATACGCGCGCAAACAACATCGATTACATCATATTCTGATGGTCGTTATAAGAAGAACATTGAAAACAATATCTCTGGTCTCGAATTCATCACAAGATTGAATCCTGTGAGTTACAATGTGGATCCGGAGGAGCTTCATCGTATTTGGGGCACACCCGATTCGATCGTGAAGAAAATGGATCATAGCCAAGTGAAAACAGTTCGATACTCTGGATTCATTGCTCAGGAAGTTGAACAGGCGATGAAAGAAAGCGGATATGAATTCACAGGTATTGATATTCCTAAAAATGATCAGGAGGTCTATGCATTGAGATACACTGAATTCATCATGCCTATGGTTAAAGCTATTCAAGAACAGCAGATCATCATTGAGGAACAAAAGACCAAGTTGGCAAGCATGAATGCGGAGCAAGCGGACATGAACTCCAAAATTGAAGAACTCGAAAAACTCATTTTGGAAATGAGTTCAAGACTTGAATCCAATAAATAATCGGCCATGAAAAATTACATTTTTATGATCTTCATCGGTTGGTTGAGTGCTCCGATGACTGCGCAAAATGTTGATCAGTTTCTGGTGGCGTCAGGTGGTGGTAGCAACGAAACGCTGGAGTGGAGTGTTGGTGAAATGGTGATTACTACTCAGACGAATACAAATCAGATACTGACACAAGGGTTTCATCAAACACTTCTCACCATTACGGCAATTGACGAAATGGCGGGAAATGAAATGAACTTTTTGATTTATCCCAATCCGTTTCGCAGTACTATTCTCATACAGCAATTGAACGGGTCATTTCAACCTCTGAGATTCACACTCACGGATTTGAGTGGCCAACTTATTTTGTCAGAATCATTGCGGTCTGCATCCGATGAGTTTAATCTCGAAAGCCTTGCCTCGGGCATTTATTTTCTGAACGTGCACAATGCGGATTCATCCGTGAGAACATTTAGGATTGTAAAACAAAATTGATGTTTCTTAAACTGAGGTCGATCTGAAACGATTGAATACTCAACTCGCATGGGCTGTCTTCAATGAGACAGCCCATCTTGTTTCATGATGAATGAAATACAAATCAGTATGTTTGAATTTGTTGTTCGATCACCGCTGAATAAAGTTGAGACATCAACGATTCTTACTCAAACATGAATTGGACTAAAGAGTGAAGATAATTTCTGTTTTTAAACTGGGTTATTATCTCAATATCTGCACATTGCCACTCAAAGATTCTTGACCATTTAGTTCTAATATGAAGTAATATGTTCCATCACTGATTCCATCTGCGCTCCATGAATTCTGATAGCCATCCGTCTCATAAATGATATTTCCCCAACGGTTATAGACAGTTAAATGATTATCTGGAACAAACTCAAGATAATTAAAATGTAAAAAATCATTGCTGCCATCACCGTTAGGTGTGAAAATGTTCGGTGCAGAAACATGCACCGGCAATACATTGAAAATTTTGCAAAGGGAATTTTCACAACCCACTTCAGTGGTTGCCGTAAGGCATACAGAATATTCACCGGGATAGATTGGTGTGATGATTACAGCACTATCACTATAACCGCCTTCGCCATTGATTTGCCATTCCCATGTGGCGATGTCTGAGCCATTGACAATACTTTCACTGACGAAATTCATGGGATTGTTTACATTACTGGGATCGGTGTATATCGCAAAATCAATTGAAGGACTAGGATGGATATCGATATCAAAATTTAGCGTATCGGATTCACATCCATGTGCAGTAGCCCAGCAATCATATTCATAGGTGATTACTTCTGTTCCTGTGTTCTCCTGCGAAATATAGATGTTTCCTGAATTTACTTCACCGTTCAGTGTCCATTCAATTTCGGCTTCTTCATCACAACTCACCAAGATGATATCAGCGGGTTCATTGCTGCAAAGATCAATTTCAGGAATAGAGATAGTTGGTGTTGGTTTCACATTGAGTATATCTAAAACAAGTCCGGTAGCCACATTACCACAAGCATCCGTGACAGTCGGCGGCGGCACGTCCAAAGAGAAAAAGCCAGGACAGTATAACGGGCAATTCGGCACATTCAATGGGAGCTCAATCATTTTACTTTCGAGATCGCAAGGCGTAGGAGTTTCTGCGATGACTTGTTGTGTCATCCAAGGGTGTTCAATAGTGTAAGGAGGAACCCCAAACCTAACCCGGACAATAGCATCAGTAACACATTCGTCCGAACAAATGGGAAATGGTTCAACAGTCCAACCTGGGCCCCAGGTTTCTACGGTATAACCTTCAACATACGCCATAAAAGGCCATTGAGAGAAGGGCGTGTAATAAACATAGGTCAGATTGCAATCACCTTCTGGATAAGTCCTACCGAGGTGCATTCGGAAATAGAATGAAGTCTCAGAACATGAAGGTTCAAAACAACACATCAACGGATCCCGAAAATCAAAATTGAGTAGATAGGCTGTGCCCGGCAATACATCGTATGGTGGTTGTGCCGTGAATATTCCTGATGTATCACATGACGTGCTGAAATACATCTGCCCATCCCCCATCACTGTTCCGACACCAGATAATGGATCTGCATAGAAGCTGGTTGTAACATAAAATCCGGTTACGGTGATTTGTCCAGGTACTGTTATGAGTAAGCTATCTACATGGAATTCCGGATTGTAGCACGAAGGCATGTATTCTGTCCCCCATTCTGACAATGTGCCGACAATAAGAGGGTCAATCACAATGGGATAATTGCGTGATTCATCCATCAGCCAAGCGGATGAAACATTTGCTGTAAGCTCAACCAATCCTGTTGCTTTGTTTTCGTTCCATGTGTATACGCCGATTGTGTAATCGTTGTCTTCATCATAGCACAACAACGCACCAATAGAACCAATTTCATGTCCGGAATGATCAAGAATAAGTAGACGTCCTTTCCATCCGTTTTCCGTTTGTTGTCCATGTTCTCTATCAGGTGAAATCATAGCTCCAGACGGCAATAGAAGTTCTTCCTTAGTAACGAAACTTGCGTTCTGAGTCGAAGGTGATTGGTGCAACCGGTACTGTGTTTTGACACTGTTTTCATAGGCCATGATCTCACGATCTACATGAGGTATCACATCCTTTGCGATGAGTACATTGTAACTCGTGTATTCTTGTTGTGGATGAATTTCAGTGCCATTGATACTGATGTTTTTTCCTGATACAAAAGCGATGGAGCTGCTGGCATTCATGGTAATTACACCATGGCGATCAATTGATATTGGATGAGGTTGAGCTGAAGCATTCCAGCCATCGGTCGTTTCACGCAGTGACGGGATAATGCGTTGCCACTTGCCATCTACATCTTTAAAATGAATGGGTCTGTCGGCATATTCAATTCTGATTTTGCCGTCTGTGTTTTTCCAAGTAGCTGTTTTTTCATCACGCAATGAAACCTGCTCCAGCCAACCGGAAGCGGTGAGTGTATCTGGGTCAACTGGTGGCAACCACGTCAATGCGCCCTGCAATGTTTGTTGGGCAGACAAAGTGCTCATGCAGAGCAAACATGAAAGTACGCTGATGAAATATCTTGATTTCATGCGTGAGTTAATTAAGGTTGATTCAAATATATGGGAAAGTTTTGTTCTACAATCATCTGTGGCTATTTCCATTGACCGACGGAATAAGGCGGTCTGCCTTAATATCTAACCTTCTGTCATCTATTCTTCTCCAAAAAGACAAAACGCAACCCTATTTTTGATCCCGATTAAATAAAAACCATGAGATCAAATCACGAAATCGACTACCGCATTTTTGGAGAAGAAATGCAATGTGTAGAAATTGAACTGGACCCACAAGAAACTGTCGTTGCTGAATCTGGTGCATTCATGTACATGGATAATGGCATTCAAATGGAAACCATCTTCGGTGATGGTAGCAATAGTGGCGGCGGATTTTTCAATAAATTGGTGGGAGCCGGTAAAAGATTACTCACTGGTGAGAGTTTGTTTATGACGGCTTTCACCCATACTACTCAAGGCAAAGCACGTGTTGCTTTTGCTTCACCATATCCGGGAAAAATAATTCCCCTGGATCTTCAACAGTTGGGCGGCAAAATCATTTGTCAGAAGGATTCTTTTCTGTGTGCTGCAAAAGGAATATCTGTTGGAATTGAATTTCAAAAACGACTTGGTACAGGTTTGTTTGGTGGAGAAGGTTTCATCATGCAGAAAATTGAGGGCGATGGCTTGGCATTCTGTCATGCAGGAGGACACATCATCGAAAGGACTTTGAACCCGGGCGAAACGCTACGTATTGATACCGGATGTGTTGTGGCTTATACCAAAGAAGTGGACTTCGATATTCAGTTTGTTGGTGGTATTAAGAACACATTGTTTGGTGGTGAAGGATTTTTCTTTGCGTCTCTTCAAGGCCCTGGAAAGGTTTGGTTGCAAACGCTTCCAATATCGCGACTCGCTTCACGCATCATCAGCTATGGTGGTGTTCGAAGAAAAGAGGAAGGAAGCATCTTAGGCGGATTGGGAAATCTCCTGGATGGTGATGGTAGATAATCGCATTCACCCATGAGCATAGTTTTTTCAAGTTGATTGAAAGTACAGAAATCATAGCATTTATATCACAACTGCACCGTAATGATGACGGTGCAGTTGTTTTATTGGATGTGCGTAGTCCAAAAGAATTTGCTCTTGGACATATTCCTGGCGCCATCAATTTGCCATTGCTCAATGATGAGGAAAGGCATCTTGTAGGAATTACATATAAAGAACAAGGCCAACAAGAAGCAGTCAAAAAGGGTTTCGAATTGGTTGGACACAAGTTCGTGGAATACATCAAACGTGCTGAAGAATTATCACCCCGTAAAGAATTGCAACTTTATTGTTGGCGTGGAGGATTGCGCAGCAACATCATGGCGTTGCTGCTGAGCACTGCGGGTTTCAAAGTGAAGTTGCTCCAAGGAGGATACAAATCATATCGCCATTTGTGTTATGAATTGTTTGAGAAGGGGGGAAGTTTATGCATTCTTTCCGGTATGACCGGAACCGGTAAAACTGAATGGCTACAAAAACTTTCTGACAGAAATATTCAGGTGATAGACCTGGAAAAGCTGGCGAACCATCGTGGATCTGCATTTGGTGGACTCGGGCAATTAGAACAATGTGCCCAGGAACATTTTGAGAATGTATTGGGTTGGTCATTGTTTTCTATGCGTGAAGGAATCATTTGGATCGAAGATGAAAGTAGATTCATTGGTAAATTGAGAATTCCGGATGTGTTCTTTCAAAGAATGTTGTCTGCGCCTCACGTAGAATTAATATTATCCACTGAAAAACGCATTCAAAGAATCATCAGGGAATATGGTAGTTTCCCAACCGAATTACTTGCGGAAAAAACAAAGTCCATCACCAAAAGAATGGGCGGTGATCAGGTGAAACAAAGTCTGGATGCATTGGAACAAGGTGATCTTGAAGGTTGGATTAAACCTTTATTGTATTACTACGACAAGTCATACATGCATGGAAAATCAAGGTATGAGGTCCATATGTTACAATCCATAGATACAGACAGAAATTCGGAGGATGAGGTGATACAAACATTGGTCTCTTTATCCAACCAGCAACAAGAGTAGCTACATGGAAACAATTAAACTTACAGCATACAGCAAGGGCAGTGGTTGCGGTTGCAAGATTGCTCCGGCGGTTCTTTCTGAAATACTGAAATCTGCAGATCAGTTTCCACCTGATCCTCGACTGCTTGTCGGAAATGAAAGCCATGATGATGCATCTGTGATTGATCTTGGAAACAGTGAATGCTTAATCAGCACAACAGATTTTTTCATGCCAATTGTCGACGATCCCTATTTGTTTGGAAAAATTGCGGCCTCGAATGCACTGAGTGATGTTTATGCTATGGGTGGGAAACCGCTCACTGCTTTGGCTATTTTGGGTTGGCCAGTAGAAAAGCTAGCACCTGAACTTGCGCAACAAGTACTCGAAGGTGCGCGCTTCATTTGCAGAATGGCGGGTATTACTCTGGCGGGTGGACACAGCATCGAAAGTCAAGAACCAATTTTCGGTTTAGCAGTGAATGGACTTGTTGCAAAGAATAACATCAAAAAAAATAATACTGCGAAAGAAGGTGATTTGATTTTTCTTACTAAACCACTGGGCAATGGTATTGTGACCACTGCCGCAAAACGTGGTGTTGTGAAAGAATCAGATTATGCAACATGTGTTTCATACATGACAAGCCTGAATAAAATCGGTGAGGAGTTGGGTTTGATGGATGGTGTGCACGCGATGACAGACATCACAGGGTTTGGTCTCGCCGGACACCTGATTGAAATGAGTGAGGGCTCAGAACTCACTGCTGAAATCAATTTCATGGATGTTCCAGTCTATCCTTTTCTAGGATCATATCTTGATCAATTTGTTTATCCAGATATGACCACTAAGAACTACAGCTTCTACGCATCAAGGATGAACACCCTTGATGCGAAGCAGTTGTTTACTTTGTGTGATCCTCAAACCAGTGGTGGATTGCTCATTGCACTGGATGAAAAATCATTACCCAACTATCTTTCTTTGTGCAGTGCGCATGGTTTGCCGGATATGTTGATGAAGCCGATAGGTAAATTTGTTTCTCGTGCTGAAAAATCCATTCAGGTGAATCCGTGATTTACTGAATGCTTACCATCATCCGCTGGCAATCATCATGGTGTTGAATTACGACCAGATAGTTCCCGTTTTCTAATTGGGCATTCAATTGAATGCGATTGATTGGAACAAATTACTGAAATGATGCTGTAAGTCTTGCTAGTCGTTAGGTGGATAGGGTCTGAGTCGGGCATACTGAAGATCAAAAAATCATTTCAGTCTGTAGTGCAGGAAAAGTATTTCACCTTTTGCAGACACCTTGAATGGGGTATGTATTTCTTCATTTGTACTGTTCCGACCAGAAGCAAATAACAAAATGATTTCACCAGGCTGCAACAATCGTTCAGGCAATGGCCAAGGCAAAAGTTCTGTTTTTTTGTCTGCGATCGCATACTCTTGCAGCGCTATGGGAAATTCAGAAATATTTTTAAGTTCAATAGAATCGGGTGAAGCTCCAATATTGTCTTCTATCAAGTTGAAATTTCTTGCGCAAACTTCATGTATGACCAATTGGCCATACAGCAACATCGTTGGAAGCATACAAAGAATCAGATGGATAAACCTGATCATATCGGTTAAGGTAAAAAGGTTACTCGAGGTCAAATTGACATTACACTATACATTCGAACATTGAAATTAACCTGCCACAAAACCAATCATTTTCTGAACAGACATGTACTTTTTCTGACTGTGATAGGATTTCTTTTGGTAGAAAATTTATGGAGTCAGTGCGAAGAAGAACTTTATCCGTTTGTTCATGGCGTTGCATCCGGAGACGCCACATCATCTGAAGTCATTCTATGGACGCGACTATCTTTACCTGAACCCGGAACTTCAGAAACCTTGCATTGGATAATTGCCGAAAATCCCGACTGTTCGAGCATCATTCAATTTGGTACTGTGATGGCAGAACAAGATCGTGATTATACCGCCAAGGTGGATGTGAAAAGTTTGATTCCAGATCACTGGTATTACTACTGTTTCGAATGGAATGGTATCCGAAGTGCTACGGGAAGAACCCATACACTGCCACTTGAAGCTAATCAATTCACGTTTGCAGCATTTTCTTGTGCAAGTTTCGAACGAGGTTATTACAATGCGTATCGCGATGCTGCACTGAGGAATGATCTTCAGGCGGTATTTCATCTCGGCGATTACTATTACGAATACAGTGGCGTTGCAGGTCCTGGAGGTCGACAACACGATCCACCGCATTCGGCATATACACTGGATGATTATCGCCGAAGACATGCACAAGTGGCCAGTGACCCAGACGCTCAATGGCTTCGAAGACAATATCCGTGGTATGTCATTTGGGATGATCATGAATTTGCCGATGATGCCTGGCTTTTTGGGTCTCCTGCCCACGATAACAATGTTTGTAGTTGGGAGCAAAGGAAATCTGCCGCAAAAAAGGCTTATTACGAATGGATGCCAATTCGCGAGAATGTTGATACGACCATACACCGCGCGTTTGAGATTTCTCATTTGCTTCGTTTCATTTTTGTTGATTCAAGAATTGAAGGCAGGATGCAACAAGTGTCTTCAACATCTTCAGCCATTGATGATAGTTCGCGGTCGATTCTTGGGCACGAACAATTTGAATGGCTTCAAGAGCAGTTGATGCTTTCTGAGAACGATCAATGGAATATTATTCTGAATAGTGTAATGATCAATAAGGCGGTTGATCAATCCGGATATCCTATAGACAACGATATCTGGGAAGGATATCGCAGTGAAAGAGATTCGCTGTTGCGGTTTATTCATGTAAATGGAATTGACCATGTCATGAGTATCGCCGGCGACTACCATAGTTCCTGGGCCGGCGATTTGCCGTTGTCAGATTATGATACCCTAAATCACACTGGTTCTGTTGGCGCTGAAATATCCGTTTGTGCGACTACGTCATCACCTCATTCAGTTGGTGACATCTCGACATTTATGGTAAAAAATCCGCACATCAAATGGATTGAACAAACCATGAATGGATATCTCGTGTGCACATTAAATCATGGCAAAGTGATGTCGCAATGGACATACGTAAGCACCATCAATGATGTGAATTACACCAAATCCAAAGGCAAGACCATTCAAATAGATGCATTGAATCCATTTCTTGTTTTGTCTGATGAAGATTTGACTTTGCTTGAAAACGAAATGCCAATCATTTTGCCATCATTCAAGACTCATGGCATTCTTTGGGGTGAAGAAGAAAAGCCTGAAGTTTTCCCGAATCCAGCCCGCGACCAGCTGTCCATCAAGCTCAATGTGCAATGTGGAAATTTGGAGTTATCTTTATTTGATGTGTTAGGGAGGAGAGTGAAAGGTGTGCAATATGAATTTGAATTTGCCGGACATCAACAAATCCTATTTCCGATACATGATCTTGCTCCCGGATATTTTTTGTTGCACGTTCGGCAAAAAACCGAAGAAATTTTGTTGCCAGTTGTTATCAGCAATTGAGTTTCCTTGCCATATGAAAGCTGAGGAAGAAATCAGATTTAGTACCCGATGGCAAAATCTTCCGATTTCAAATTCCATCGACTGCTATTTGCAAAAAAAGCCACACATTTTGCAGTGTAGCTGTTGAGTTTGTGCACCCGCCTGGGCTCGAACCAGGGACCCTCCCGATCCATGGATCGGGATGCACTAACTGGACAGTAAGGTGAAAAAAAAGCCACACATTTTGCAGTGTAGCTGTTGAGTTTGTGCACCCACCTGGGCTCGAACCAGGGACCCTCTGATTATGAGTCAGATGCTCTAA
>JAIBBG010000001.1 GCA_019694805.1 Flavobacteriales bacterium
GAAAAAGCTATAGCAAGAAGATTGTGAAAGGCAGATAAGCCAGAAAGGAGATTTAAAATTTAAGATTTAAGATTCAATATTTAAGATTGGCACCAAGCATTAGGTGATCCAATAAGGTTTCTGCGCCTCACAATTCTCCATTCACAATTCCCCATTCCCCATTCACCATTCATAATTCATAATTCATAATTCATAATTCATAATTCATAATTCATAATTCAACTATACATTTTCTCCGCAAACCCCACCAGATATATCACTTCACTAGCGCGTGTCACTGCAGTATAAAACCAACGGCTCAATTCGATGCCAGCCATTTCATCGGTGAGGTAACCTTGATCTACAAAAACACAAGGCCATTGTCCACCCTGAGCTTTGTGACAAGTGATGGCATATGCAAATTTTACCTGCAGTGCGTTGTAGTATGGATCGGCAAAAACCTTTTTCCTCAATGCCGCACGTTGCGTGATATCGGGATAGTCTTGAGCAATGAGGTTACCGAGCTCGGCCATTTTTTCCTGAGACAATGAAGGATGATCGTCATTGATCGTATTGCACAACAAGATGGTTTCAAACTCCGGCTCTTCCGGATAATCTACCAGCTTCACGATTGCTTTACAAAAGCGAAAATTTTCGCGGTCTTCATAACGCAGCACACGTTGGATCTGAATGGTATCGCCATTGGCAATAAAGCCCGCTTCAGAGGTTTGTTGATTCAACCAGAAATAATTGTTTTTCAAAACCATCATCCGATCACCGGCACTGATTTCTTCTTCATGCCATAAGACTCTTGCCCGCACTTGCTGATTGAATAGGTTTGCGCGTTTGTTGCTCCGCGTGATGATGATCATATCATCTTTTCCATAGCGGCTATAAGCTTCTTCGAAATAGGATTGCAGGTCATTGTCTACACGAATCACATCGTGGTAACCAGAGATCGTGAATTGTGGAAGTGTGGCATCACCACTGATGACCAGATTGCGCACAGCGGTGGCATTGGCAAGAATGCCAGAGCCGGCTTTTTGACGAATCACTTCCGTGAGATCAATGGCAGCAACATTCAACGAAAACTCCTTTTGTAAGATCTCGAGATTCAATGCCGGACTTTTCTCACTGCCGACAGGTGGTAATTGAGCGCCATCGCCGATGAGGACAAGAGAACAAGAGTCGTCGCTGTAGACATAGGAGATCAAATCTTCGAGCAGGTCGTTGAAACCCGTTGCTTCCGGATTACTGTTGCCACGACCGATCATCGAAGCCTCATCGACAAAAAACACCGTTTTGCGGTGGTGATTTTCCCGCAATTCGAAGAAACCGCGCCCAGCTCTATCCGCACGGCGAGCATAAATTTCACGGTGAATGGTCCAAGCTTTTCTTCCCGAATAATTACCCAAAACTTTAGCTGCACGACCGGTTGGTGCTAACAATAACACACCTATCCCCGACTCTTCCAATGTGCGCACCATTGCACTTACACAAGTGGTTTTACCTGTACCTGCATAACCACGCACCAGAAGTCCACATCTTGGTTTATCGGAATAAATGAATCGTGAAAATGCATACAGTAATCGCTCTTGTCCGGGTGTAGGCTCAAAACCGAAGTTGACATGCAATTTCTGCATGAAACTCAAAAGACGTTGATCAGTAGTGACAGAGGACATTTGCTGTTGATGGGTAAAAGGTACGATAATACGTCATTGCTGTACACTATTTAAGATTCAAAATTTAAGATTTAAAATTCAAAATTGAAGTTGAAGTTAAAGTTTGGCGGATGGTAGATCGTTCGGGCAATAAAAGCAAGAACTTGCGAAATATGTGGACATAAATAATTCATGCGCCAACCATCGTTTGCCTTACTTGTGGATCCTCTTCGCTATGCGAGGAGGAACAACAACCCGGAAACATCCTTAGTTTCGCGGCTCGAACAGCATGAGTGCATTTAGTCCAGAAACAGCGGCCCAGGCCTTGATCCCGAAAGAGCTACTCGGGCAGGCTTCATCATTGCATTTTTCGTTGCATTTGGCAGCGGATGGAACAGAGGCTGCATTATCGGAAGCCGCAGGAGGTGAATTGCATTGGTCGCACCGATACCACATCGAAGCTGGAAGTCAGACAGACTTGACCACCACTTTGCGAGATCGCAATTGGAATGAGAAGATTTTTCGCAGGTGCACTGTTAGTTACGATGCCGAGGTCTTCACACTGGTGCCATCCGGGTTTTTCTCAGCAGACAAAGCTGCATCACTGTTATCCTTCAGTACCGGCAAAACCTGCACACGGGTGAAGTACGCCGAGATGCCCGAATGGGATGCTGTACTCATCTGGGAAGAACCTGCGGAAGTCGGTGCTATACCTGCCCTATTTCCCAATGCGCGGTTGTTGCCATCGGCATATTTGGTGATGAAGCATTGCAATACGGTGATTGACCGAAATTCGAACACCATCGCCATGATGAGATCAGGACATTTGTTGAATCTCTTTGTATTTCGCCAAGGCTTGCCAGTGATGTTGAATGCGCATCATGTGCATGATGATGAAGACATACTTTATTACGCCTCCCATGCTGCGATGACGCTGGGAATAGATTTCGAAAATTGTCAGCTCCACCTATACGATCATCAGGACGATGTTTCTCTGTTGAATTTGCTCAAGCATTACAACCGCCATGTAAACATCATGTTCCATGAAGAGCGCACAGATGTTGCGACAGGATTCATTTCACATTTGCATGTCCTATGCGCATAATTTCCGGCAGGTACAAAGGCAGAAGTCTGGTTGTTCCCAAAAACTTTGCAGGTCGACCCACCACAGATTTTGCGCGTGAAGGTCTCTTCAATGTCTTGAATCACCTCATTGATTTTTCTGGGATACGTGTCCTCGACATGTTTGCCGGAACGGGAGCATTTGGTATCGAGTGTTTGTCGCGCGGTGCAGAAGGAGCAAAGTTTATTGAGATGTCGGGCTTGCATGCTAAATTCATTGCTGACAATATTCGTCAATTTGACTTGAAGCAAGCTCAAGTAGTGAAAGGGGATGTCTTCCGGGTGATAACCACGTTACGTGAAAAGTACGATCTCATATTTGCCGATCCGCCCTATGATCTGAATGGTTTGAATTCATTACCTGAACTTGTATTTCAATCAGAGTTGCTTCTAGAAAATGGGATTTTTGTTCTTGAACATGGTAGAGAATACGATTTCAGTGAACACCGTTTTTTCCTCCAACACAGAAAATACAGCAATGTGCACTTCAGTTTCTTTTCTGCTGAAGTGAGCGATGAGGAGGAATGAGTAAGAATAGTTGGCTTTTTTTGATGGTGTTTCCGTTGGCATTAGACATGACTAAATAGATAAGTTGTCAATTATCAAGGGTTAATCAACCCAATAACATTGGGCTATCAAACGCTTGTTTGGTTTATGTGTTCCCCATTTATTTGATCTATCCTAAACTATTACAATCATGAAACACATTCAACTATTCCTTTTAATCGGCTGTCTATTCATTTTAAATCTGAATCAATTGTTCTCGCAGACAACTACGGATTGGAAAATCAGTGGCAACAGCGTATCCGGCGATTCTAAACTTGGAACTAATAACGCATACGATCTCATATTCGAAACATATAACGTTGAAAGAATGAGGTTGACTAGCGATGGTAAACTTGGAATAGGGATAGGAAATCCTCAAGCGGCACTTCACATTATGGGCGATTTCAAACTAAATGGCACCATGAACATGTACACTTGGTATGATCCAAATGTCACAGGCCCACGTATTGTATTGACAGATCCCAATGGTAATTTCGAAATTGCATCGCCAGGTAATTTGTACGAAATGCTTCATGCTAGTGATTGCTTCACCAATGAAAGCCAGCAATCTTTATCCGTTTGGGCGAATGGAAGTTCAAATGGACTCAACACACTATACACAGGAGCCAATTGTCCAACTTTAGTTGGCATTGGAACAGCAGATCCCATTTATGATCTACACGTGAACGGGATAAGTTATTCAACACAAATGGTAGCAGGTGAACATGTATCAATACTATCCAATAGTTCTTCGTTGATGACTACCGATGCTTTCTTGATAGAAGATGAGTCCAATACAGATAATCCGATACTTCAGATCAACAACAAAGGGACATTTAAGTTGAATTACTTCGGAGAAGGCAATCCCTTTACAATCAAATCTGGCAATACAACTGAAGATCTCTTTAGGATAAATTCCAACGGAAGCATGGATATGTTCTATACTGGGCCAACAGATGGATCTTTGATATTCAATGTTCATAGCATAGCAGAAAACGAAGGCATTTTTGCGATTACCAGTGACGGCAAAGTTTGGTGTCAGGGTTTGGAAGTCATGCATGCACCATTTTGGGGAGACTATGTATTTGAAAAGACATATCAACTGAAACCACTTAAAGAGGTTGAGCAATATGTGGTTGCCAATAAACACTTGCCAGATTTTCCATCAGCAGAAGAGTTAGAAGCCAATGGTGTTGACGTATATGAGATGTTGCGCTTGCTTACAGTGAAAGTAGAAGAGCTCACACTCTACACCATCGAATTGGAAAAACGTATTGAACAAGGTAACAAATAAGATGAACGCCATGAAAAAGCAATACCTTATTTCAATATTGGCCCTTTGTGCGTTCATATTGATTTCAAAAACCATACTGGCCCAAATGCCGCTTCCATGTGTAGAATACACCAATGACAATGTAACAACACTATATGGTTTTCATGGGAGTAAGTCGGTAGGGTGCATGGAGATCAATATGGAAGAAACCCCCATCCATATGAATGATGATGATGTGAGGGATTATCAAGTGCAGAATGCATCCATTAAAGCCGGTTATTCGTATGTACCTTCGGGGGACAATGGTCGTTTTAGTATCACCCTTGGGGAGCGGGAAGAAATGGAAGGCGCATGGTTCGAGCCCATCAATTATTTTCCACAACTCTATGAAAAAATCGAATGGGGCCTAAAACTCCCCGCTGAAGTTGAACAAGCGATAGACAATTGGATCAGCAATGATCAATATGGAACGGAACATTATCCGACATTGAATCCATTTGATCCGGAGCAGATAGATGCGTACGCAACAATAGATTATTACCAAGATGGTAATTGGATACAAGAAACGATTTATGGATTCTTCTTTAAGGATTATGAGTGGATTTATGAATATGATGAGGTGCATTCACATAATCCGAACAATTTGCCGGATATGAATGATCCAGATAATTGGTTCCGCCAGGAATTACCAACTGAATACAGATTTCGGTTTCGATGGGCGGCCATCGCGGAATCCGAACATATCGTTTCACTTCATCTAAATGTTCCGAGCATGGGAGCATGGGAACTTTCACCATTTTCATTTCAATCGTTTTGGGGTGATCCAAAAAAAAGCTTCATAACTAAGACCTTCAACAATCGGTACTTTGCGACTTCAGATGGAGAAGTTTTTTTTCCTGTGGGCCAAAACCTATTCCCCCAAGACTGTCAATGTCTGAGAGAATTTCATCCAGATCGAATTGTAATCTTTGACAACCCCAATTGTGAAGAATGTTATCCTATGGGAGGTAACGACCCATGTTGCGGCTTAGATGAATTTCCGAATGCCGAAGGACCTCCTTATGATTGGCGCGGATCATTTTGGAGACAGGAACGAACAACAATTGAATTGAGTACCGAACATATTGCATCATATCTCAGGCAACAACTTCTATTGGAACAATTGGCCTCATCAGGAGCAAATAGCTACCGAACTATATTAACACCGATTTCATATGATTTTGAATTCGAAAAACTCAATAATTACTATGATAGACAATTTATGGCCTGGGAATTAGATGAGTTAATACAAAAAACTCATGCACTTGGTCTGCGTGTAGAATTGAATATGATGTTGCACGGCCGAATCACGCATGGAGATAGAAATAGATGGGATTGGACAGATTTTGATAATCCTACTAGCCTGGATCCAATTATGACAGGTTACTGTTATTATACGGAAAGAGCACTGACAAATTGTGACTCTGAGCCTGCCTCCTTTTTTAGAGAAACAGAGGCTAAGAAATTCTATAAACGCAAGTTGAGGTATTTTATAGCAAGATATGGTTATTCTCCTAACATTTTCCTCATTGATCTCATCAGCGAAATAAACAAAGTGGGACAACGAGATAGTGGATCAGAGTTTTTCTCACATCTTTTAGACGAGCCCGAAACATATGATGATTCCTACGAAGTCAGAAAGAACGTAGGTGATTGGCAGATAGAAATGGCAGAGTATATAAAGAATCAGCTCGGACATAGCCGACATTTGATTGCTGCAGATTATGCAGGACAAGCAATGTGGACACCATATCAATCCTGGGATGGTTTACCAGGATTATCACTTATTGAATCAACAATTGCATGCGAACACGAGTTATTCGATAAAGCATGGAGCGATGAAAGCATCGATGTCATGGCATATAGTAACTATCGGGTAGATCTAGACACGTATCAACAATTGTGCGATCTAGAACATCGAGATTGTCAATGGAATGCGACGCATTGTAGTCCGAACAACGCTGAATATCCCGGATCTGCTCCATTCGAGTTGGTAAATAAACCTCTACATCATGCTGAAACGGGCGGATATCATTTTATGGATATTGACGACACATACTTCGAAAAAAATCTATGGGTGAATGGATTTTCTGGAAATGCAAGCTCAGGCTTTGAATGGGGGAAAGAATGGTATTCTGAGAGATGGCAAATTTTTGGCAGGGTTAAGGGTTTCTTCGAGAATTATGTATTTTCTGATCCAGATACCAGAAATTTTGTAAACTGGCAGCCAAGGTATTCGATGTCGAACGAAGGCGAAAATGGATCAAATGTCACACATTGGTCAGAAGCTGTTTACCAATTCAACACCTCGCCGGATAATGAAAGCTGTATCGGCATTCTCATGAATAGAACCTGGAACTTGATTACCACATTTCCTGAGAATACACCTTTGGGTGGCAGTATGGAAGAAGGTGAGGTGTTGGAGTATTTCACACTGGTCAACAGTTTTGCTCCAATTGCATTTCCGTTTGTTGAAGTCAGCTACGAATTCGACGACGCGCCGACAATTGATGGCATGGGAATCAATAACAATTATGTCATTCTCTATATTGACCCTTCTGATTTCAGTTTGATCGGTTTGGGACTTGATAATTCTGGTGCATTTGGCAGGATCAAGTTGAAAGATTTTCCAACGCTTACATATGATAGGCCTTACGTTCTGTTTCAAATATTCAAAGTGAATCAAATCCTGTCTAATAATATACATGAAGAATACAAGTCTTTAATACAAAGTTTGGCAATGGAGGATACAGAGGATATTGTAAGTATTGAGCCAGATCTAAATAGATTGTCTATTTCTATTGCGCCCAACCCTGTGCATGACAACTTATATGTTAATTGTCCAAGTCCAATAGAATACGTCGAAATTCGCAATACTTTTGGGCAAATTGTGCTAACCACAAACAATATTCAACAAGAAATTTTCCTCAAAAATTTATCCGCTGGTGTTTATTTTTTGAAAGTCCAGTTGGTAAACCACACGGCTAAAATTTTTCAGATTATAAAACAATGAAAATTGGTAGAACATTATTAATTTGCTTGTCATTTGCTATTTTTTTTTGCCGATGCGATTATCCTGATAATTGGCAAGATGATGATACAAATTGGTATTTTACATGGGTGAAGACTATTTATTATGACTCAGAAGCGGATTCCACGATAATTATTGAACCAACAGATTGGAGTGAAACCTATCATTTCACCTTGAAATTTCAGAATAACGATCGCTATGCACGATTTTATAAAGGTGATGAATTACTCCTCGAGAGCGAATTCAAGGACACCCATATACTTTATGAACATGAGATGATTTGCGACGAATATGATTTTTGTTATGATTTCGAAGATAAGTTTACTATTTGCACTGCGGATGGTGACAGTAACGGAATAAGATTAATGGGTTTGCCTTGGATAGACGGTAAATTCTATCTAGAGTGTAAAACGTACAGTTATTTCAGAGTTGAAGTCAATTGATCCATGATAAAACATGAAAGTACCATGTGGATAAAGAAATCATCATGTATGCTTATTCAATTTCAGTGTAAGTTCATCCTTTGCTTGATTTTGTTGGCTGGATCTTTTTCTGACAAGATGAATGCCCAATTGATAAGCGCCCACTTGCGTTTTTCCAACATGATCACAACTGAACAAAGCACTTACCACACCAAATATGGAATGGGTGGTGGTGGCGGTTTGCGTGTCAAACCTCTTACGTGGTGTTATATCCAAGGTGGTGTAGCTTATCACAAAATGTACAGCGATGATGCAAGACTGGATCAAATGCGCATCATCACATGGGATTGGCAATTGGGTTTCATCCCCTACCAGAAAATTCCCATTCATCTTACTATTGGCACATTGCAACACAGATACCGATTTACTACAAACCCCATAGAAGATTTTGGATTGATTTTTCTCCCCGGACTTGACATGACAAGACGATGGGATGGTTGGAATATTGGTATTGCCTATCCCATCAAAAAATGGTTGGAAGTTGGTCTGTCTTATGAGAAAGAACCGTTCTTTCTCTTTCACCATCCCATGACTGCAGATTATTTGAAGATCGCGGTGGGGGTGAATTCTGGCTGCTTCTCTCAAGAAAACAGCAAAGATCATTAGGATAAATGGAATATCATGTAGCCATGACACGGTTGCTACTTTTGATCGACGGCCCGTAGACAAAGAGTTGATTCCAAAAAAAATCCATGTTGCATTCTTCCATTGGCATTTGATGATCGAAAAAACCAATAGATGCATGTTACCCGTCATGCGGATATTGCACCAACTTGATGCATAGTACGATCACTGGTTATATGTTTGTGACATGAAACGCATTGCAGTATTCCCGGGCTCATTCGATCCAGTAACACGTGGCCACGAAAACATCGTTCGCAGGGGGGCATCACTTTTCGATGAAGTGATTGTGGCTATTGGAGTAAACACTACCAAACAATCGATGTTTCCCATCGAACAACGCAAAAAATGGTTGGTGGATACGTTTGCCGATCTGTCACATGTGAGGGTAGAAACTTTCGAAGGACTCACTGCTGATTTCTGTAAAAAAAATGGGGCAACATATTTGCTACGCGGACTGAGAAACGGCGGCGATTTTGAGTATGAACGCACGATCGCCCACATGAATAGCGCCATGTGGCCCGAACTGGAAACCATTCTCGTTTTCACTGATCCGGAATTTGCTTCGGTGCATAGCACCGTGATCAGGGAGATCATTAAAAATAAAGGCGACGTTTCTCAGTTTGTACCAACGAAGGTGAAGATATATGCATAAATTCTTTCTTTTTCTGCTGTGTCTGCTGGGTGAACTTTTCACACTGGCTCAGCCTGTGGTGATAGAAGGTCTGGCTAAAGGATATGAAGGCAGAAAAATTGTCGCATTTCAGATAGAAGATTATATCTCTGAAAAACGAAGTGTTATCGCTTCTTCTGATATTGCTGAAAACGGATTGTTTTCGCTGGAATTCAAACCAACAACTACAGGCGCTATTATCCTGAGCATTTCGCGAACCGAAGCAACCATCTATGCAAGTCCGGGCGCGCACTACTCTATCATTTTTCCAATCGTATCAGCAGGTACGGTGAAAAAGTTCGATAAAACTTCCGTTGAAGTATCCTTTGAAGGTTTGGATACCCATGATACCAATGCCGGAGGAAAGCTAAAATTGAAGGATTTTCCTACACTCATTTGGGAACGGCCTTATGTACTTTTCAAAATTGAATATAATGGGGATTGCTTATTTAATTCACCCATTGCATTCGAAGAATTACAAAAAGACAAAAATGAGGCAACTGCAACAAGTTTGGAGCAACCCGATGGTACCACTCAAGCTTTAGTTACCTCCCTTGATGATCAAAATGAACTTTGTTGTATACATCCTAATCCAACAACAGGTAAAATATTATTATCTTGCCAAAACAATCCTACGATTGTCCGATTATTAAATTCGATGGGTGAAAATGTTGAGATAAACGCATTAGGCAATACAATGGACTTAACCGAACTTGCTGATGGCATTTATATTATCGAATTTAGCGTACAAGGAAAATCAAATAAAATGCGAATTGTAAAATGCGAATAGCACTGATGACATCATCCTTTGCGATTGTCATAGCCTTATTGTATTCCTGCTCAAAAGATCCCGAAAGGCTTGTTGGAACCGTTCGATACGACTGGGTTGAAACACAGATTTATTATGCAAACGAGGATACAGTTGTGACGATAAGACCCACATCTTTTGAAGAGACCTACAGTATTGTTTACGAAACATATGAGAACCATACCTACGGGTATATATATCAAGGCGAAGAACTGAAAATGGAGGGTCTTGTTGTCGATTTTGTTACAGCGTCAGGAAATGAGACATCATGTTTATATGAAGAGGATTGCAGGGTTTGGCAAGATAATTTTCAACTGTGTCAAAGACGGTACAGTGGAAATATTTATGTGGTTTATCAATTTCCTTATTTAGATGGAGATTTCGGCAATTGTCACTCATCCAGTTTGTTCGAGGTTACATACCGTTTTCATTTTTAATCTAGCATGAAATGGATAAATGATTTTTTTCATATTCTGCCGTTATTTAATCATGAAGAAAATGTCCAAATTAATGTACCTGTTGTTTAGTACTCTTATGTGGAAATTTTCTGCGGGTCAGTTAATCACATTTCACGCTGGCCCATCCATGATGATCACGACAGAACAAACCACCTATAGCTCCAAACTTGCATTGGGAGGTGGTTTCAGTGCTAGGGTGAAGCCATTGGATTGGTTATATATACAAGGGGGATTGCATTTGCATCAGTTTGTGATTTTTGATGAACGAATCAAAAACTATAAAGTAACTACATGGGATTGGCAAGTAGGTTTTATTCCATATCAAAAAATACCAATCCATGTTTTTATAGGTACGCTGCAACACCGCTACCGTTTCAGATCAAAATCCATCAGTGGTTACGGTATGGTGCTCGTCCCTGAAATCGATCAAACGCGCATTTGGGATGGTTGGAATATTGGTATTGCCTATCCCATCAAAAAATGGTTGGAAGTCTCAGTGATTTATGAAAAGGAACCGTTTTATCTATTCAAAGACCCACACACCTCCAATTACTTGAGGTTTGGCGTGAGTTTGAATAGTTCACTTTTGTCAATAGAATAAAGAACTAAACCTTAGGATGAGTGATTAATAAATTGTATCTGCTGTACTTTATATCTGATCGAACAAATCAGTAAAAAAACTGACGAAATCAACACATATTCTCATGACACGTTGATCTGAATACGCATATTTTTGATTTTGATGAACTATCATACAACTAAACCAAATTGAAATGGTAACGCCATGAAAGTGATCACCATTACATTGCTCACTATATGTTTGATCAGTTGCGAAAGAAAAATTGAACCAGAGCCCAATTTTTTGCCTTTTTAATTGTATGCTCAAACCTGGGAGTGGACATACACTGTGGACTATTTTTCTGAACAAGATACTCTTCGAAAAAAATCTGACACAACATTACGATACACCATCGTTAAAGAAGCAAGAGTTAAAGCAACCGGTATCACTTATTTATTTCAAGTGAATGGTCAAACTGTAGCCATCAGGCATGCAGATAGAACAATATCTGATGGACTCGGTAAGACCATTGTTCTTAGCACCAACGATGATCACGCATCATTGGACTTAAATTTTTCAAGTTTTGATGAATTCAATTCTAGCACATTCTTCGTCACTGGATTCCCATACCCAGGAATTGATGGTCAATTGGTAAAAAACTATTTTAAAGAAGTCCAATGAGAATCTGCATCACAGTATTGACATTCTTACTGGTTCTGAAATGGTGCAGCCCTGCTCAGTCTCAATTCAATTTGAATTTAGCACCATCATGCGGCTTGAGTTTGACAAAAAAAAACACCTTCCCTTCATCAATAGCTTATGGTTCGTTCGTTTCGCTTTCAATTCAAATCAAACAGTATGTACCGGTTGTAGGAGGAAGTCTTTTATATCTCACACCCAAAAGTGAGTTTCTCAAGCAGCAACAGTTGAAACACATTTACGCCGGACTGAAAATTATTCTTGATCCTGAAAAGGATAAATTTCATCTTGGAGCATATGCACTGATGTCGCAGAACATGATTACTCCAGACAACCGCTCTCTACCCGATGGGTTTCAATTACCTGGTGTTACCTATGCGAATAACTTTGGTTATCAATTATCAACTTATTATTATTTCAAACAATGGTTAGGTTGCAGCCTCACATATATAAGGTTATGTGCTCATTCATATGAAGCACAGAATTATCAGTCTTTATTAACTTTTAGTATGCAGATGCGCTTGAAAGTCGACATAAAACGTAACAAATGAAATATCAATCAACCTTCGATTGACCTTTCCCATCAAAAAATGGTTGGAAGTTGGTCTGTCTTATGAGAAAGAACAGTTCTATCTCTTTCACCATCCCATGACTGCAGATTATTTGAAGATTGCGGTGGGGGTGAATTCTAGCTTATTTTCTCAAGAAAACAGCAAAGATCATTAGGATAAATGGAATATCATGTAGCCATGACACGGTTGCTACTTTTGATCGACGGCCCGTAGACAAAGAGTTGATTCCAAAAAAAAATCCATGTTGCATTTTTCCACTGGAATTTGATGATCGAAAAACCCAATAGATGCATGTTACCCGTCATGCGGATATTGCACCAACTTGATGCATAGTACGATCACAGGTTATATGTTTGTGACATGAAACGCATTGCAGTATTCCCGGGCTCATTCGATCCAGTAACACGTGGCCACGAAAACATCGTTCGCAGGGGGGCATCACTTTTCGATGAAGTGATTGTGGCTATTGGAGTAAACACTACCAAACAATCGATGTTTCCCATCGAACAACGCAAAAAATGGTTGGTGGATACGTTTGCCGATCTGTCACATGTGAGGGTAGAAACTTTCGAAGGACTCACTGCTGATTTCTGTAAAAAAAATGGGGCAACATATTTGCTACGCGGACTGAGAAACGGCGGCGATTTTGAGTATGAACGCACGATCGCCCACATGAATAGCGCCATGTGGCCCGAACTGGAAACCATTCTCGTTTTCACTGATCCGGAATTTGCTTCGGTGCATAGCACCGTGATCAGGGAGATCATTAAAAATAAAGGCGACGTTTCTCAGTTTGTACCAACGAAGGTGAAGATATATGCATAAATTCTTTCTTTTTCTGCTGTGTCTGCTGGGTGAACTTTTCACACTGGCTCAGCCTGTGGTGATAGAAGGTCTGGCTAAAGGATATGAAGGCAGAAAAATTGTCGCATTTCAGATAGAAGATTATATCTCTGAAAAACGAAGTGTTATCGCTTCTTCTGATATTGCTGAAAACGGATTGTTTTCGCTGGAATTCAAACCAACAACTACAGGCGCTATTATCCTGAGCATTTCGCGAACCGAAGCAACCATCTATGCAAGTCCGGGCGCGCACTACTCTATCATCTTTCCAATCGTATCAGCAGGTACGGTGAAAAAATTCGATAAAACTTCCGTTGAAGTATCCTTTGAAGGTTTGGATACCCATGATATCAATGCCCTGATCAGGTCATTCAATGCTGACTACGCAGCGTTTATTGCAGAACATCATTACGACTTTGCCGCACAGGAATACCATGGTTCTGATGCATGGTTAAAATCACTCGGCGAGAAGTCGAACAAGACTGATCTCACCAAACGAGCGGGAAATCAGGATAGTTCTGCAGTAGTTACTCAGGTAGTACCTTTTCGCGAAGTAGTGACCGCATTTGTAGCTGCCACACATCAAAAGTATCAGGCAGATTATTCCAATGACTTCTTTCAGGATTATGTGAAGTATTCACTTGGTGAATTAGAATTGCTGTCGGGTATGAATAGAATTGCATTTTATCATGACTATTTCATGTCGCAGAAAATTCAGCCAGCACATCCTTCATATATGAGCTGCTTCCATGCGTATTACCATCATTTTCTCACACAACGAAAAAAGGAACTACAGAGCGCAATCATCAAAGCAGTGAATCAGGAAAGAGACCCTATGAAAATTGTTTCATTGTTCGAAGGCGATTCAACCTGCCTTGGCACCGAAGTGCGAACACTGGCGGTGATCAAAGGATTGCATGATATCTATTACGACAAAACTTTCACGAAATATTCTGTAGAAAAAACACTCATGAATTTTCCTGCAGCACAAACTGAATTGAAAACCATTTCGCGCCATGTGCTGGATGAATTGAGACAATGTCAAGAAGGATGGATTCTACAAGATTTCACCTTACCAGATGAAGCAGGTGACAAATGGCATTTAGCAGAACATCTTGGTAGTCCAGTTTACATGGTCTTTTTCGCTTCATGGAGTTCAAGCGCTTTGAAAGAATTACAGATCATGCAAAATCTGTATGAGAAATATGGCAAACAGATTTTGTTTGTTGCCATTTGTATGGATGATGATTACCAGGCTTTCAAAGAATACATTGTAGAACACAAGGATCAAAAATTCACCTTTCTATATGGCGGCGGCGCTCCTATGTTGAGTTATGATTGTGAAGTAAGAAGCATACCGCACGCACTTATGTTGGATTCAGAAGGCAAAGTCATGTATGCTTTCACCCGCAAACCAAGCGAAGGCATTCAACTTGACCTCGAAAAAATTGTGGCAGTGATGAAGCAGTCTACGCAAGGGCCGAAGACGTGGAAACAATAGTTTTGAATTATGAATTATGAGTTATGAGTTATGAATTATCCTTTCTCGGAAGTGAGTATTGAAATGGCCAATACACTTCCCTTCGCGGTCCTAATACCTAATACCTAATACCTCTCACCTACTCACTTGAGTGCGAGTACATGCTCCACGCCGGGGGTGCGGTGAGCGATGAAACCTTCACCTAAAATAAATCCCGCGGGGCGGCCCATGTGCAACGCTCTACCATAGAGATAGTCGAAAAACTCGCTACCCGAAATTGGTGTGATGGGTTGTTTGTCATCTCCAGCATAAAACTGGCTTGAGTAACATTTGAGCGCCTCAATTTTTTTCTCCCAGAATGGTGTTACATCAATGACGAAATCAGGTTTGAGATAGTGGTCCTGGATATATGAATACACCGCCTTTGGTCTCCAGGGACTTTGGTTTTCGTCACCAGAAACCGTTTCAATGCGGAGTAGTCCTGAATAAAAACATGCATCTTGAATCAATTTTGATGAACGACCATGATCCGGGTGGCGATCCGATGGAGCTGTGCACAAAACGACTTCCGGTTGGTATTTTCTGATGGCCGTGATGATCGACCTCAGGTTATCCTCATTGTATTGGAAAAACCCGTCAGCCATGCGGAGGTTTTCGCGAACGGCGATACCAAGCACCGCAGAGGCATTGGCTGATTCGGTGTCGCGCAAGTCGGCACTACCCCTGCTACCCAATTCACCACGGGTCAGGTCAACAATCCCTACTTTTTGACCCAAAGCAACGCTTTTGGCCACCGTGGCACCTGCACTGATCTCCACGTCATCGGGATGGGCCCCGATTGCCATAATATCCAGTTTTACAGCCATATAGCAATTAAGAAGTGCAAAATTAGTCGGCTTCGCCCCTGGGTGATGCTCTCGAGGTCAGAAAGGAGGTCAACTATTAGCCCGGATCAATTTTCAAATTTGAACCGAACAATTCAGCCACTTATCTAAAAAAAACTTCGCTTCATCTAAAGAACAAAAACCATTTTGTATCATTAACGTTTCATTGACAAGTTTTGAAACCACCACACCTCCAACCTATTCATGTATTATTACATTTGCACCTCTTTGAAAACCCTGCACTGGAAATATCTCTTCGTACCTCTGGTACTGATGTCCTCATTGGTACAAGCTCAGGTAGAATCGGCCATTGAGCTGATGGAAGACTCTGCATCATGGGTTATGGATGCTCCTCACATTGGTGGTATGACAGAAGATGAAGACGAAGAGGAAACCACATTCTTCAATGAATCTTCTACTGGATTGTATCTCGCCACAGTTTATGATTCATTGACACACATTCCTGCATACGATATGTATTGCGGCTGGGATACTAAAAACCTTTTTGCCGAAAAAAATGCCCTTGAGCAAGTTGGTGATGGTGTCAATTTCAGGCTTTGTTATTCTGATTGCGACTTTCACTATCCTGCAGAAGGCGACATGACTTCACCTTTTGGTCCACGTTGGGGAAGGATGCATAAAGGACTTGACATTGATCTGGAAGCAGGTGATCAGGTGAAAGCTGCGTTTGAAGGCATGGTTCGTATTTCGCAGAACCATTCAACATATGGCAACGTGGTTGTGGTACGTCACAACAATGGTTTGGAAACCCTCTATGCACACTTATCTCAGCGCAATGTTAAACCGGGCGATCACGTAGAAGCCGGACAGGTTATTGGACTTGGCGGCAATACCGGACGTTCTTACGGAGCGCATCTTCACTTCGAAGTGAGGTATATGGGCGAGCCGATTGACCCGAATTATCTGGTTGATCCATCCAAGAAATCACTCCGTGACTGGGAATTCACCCTGAATAAAAAACATTTTGAATACGCGGCAATAGATCCTAAGGCGATTGAAGCTCGCGCTGCGAAAAAGTACTACACTGTAAAGAAGGGCGATACACTTTCTGCCATTGCCCGAAAAAACAAGACGACTGTAGACAAACTCTGCAAATTGAACAAGATGAAGAAGTCGTCGACGCTTCGTCCAGGGCAGAAAATCCGCTGTAAATAGCATTTTTATACATTTCTTGGTATCCACTCCCCGACCAAGGTCGAGGGAATTCCATTCTCTTTAACCCAAATCATGCAGTCGGGATCGTGATGAAGCGCTGAAAGCCAAAAAGGACGGGCGCTCCCGAAAGATTTTTATTTGAAAGCGTATCATTCATACGGTGAAAATAAAAATCGAGGAAAGCCTGCCCCGAGAGGCTACGAAGCGGGGTGACCGTCATTGAAGGCTTTTAGCGCTGTGATAGATTTCGACTGCATGATTTGGGTTTAACACATCTATTCCTTTCGGAAGTAACTACCACTCACGTTAAGAAATTCCGCTGGATGAACAAACCAGCCCATCGCTTGTTTAGACTGTACATCCCTTTTCATGAAGAAAAAAATTACAGTCATTGGTGGAGGTTTTGCTGGACTGGCATCAGCATGCAGTCTTGCCTCGCGTGGATTTGAAGTAGATCTCCTGGAGAAAAACACGACCACTGGCGGGCGAGGGCGCTCCTTCAGCGCCCAGGGATTCACCTTTGATATGGGGCCTTCTTGGTATTGGATGCCTGGAGTCTTCGAAGATTTCTTCTCCAGGTTTGGAAAAAAAGTTTCAGACTATTATGAATTGATTCGATTAGATCCTTCCTATCGCGTCTATTTCCGCGATGGTGAGCAATTGGATATTCCTGCGAACTATGAGGCCTTACGTGCTGAATTCGAAAAACTCGAAATTGGCGCTGGTTCAAGGTTAGATGCTTTCATGGCTGAGGCGAAAGTGAAATACGATGTGAGCATGAAAGATTTCGTGTGGAAGCCTTCACTGAGTATCACAGAATTCATGCATCCCGCTCTCTTGAGGGAGTCGATCAGGCTCGATCTGTTTTCATCGTTCAGTAAACACGCACGCAAATATTTCCGACATCCGAAAATTCTGCAATTGCTTGAATTCCCTGTCTTATTTCTTGGTGCAAAACCATCAGGAACGCCGGCTATGTACAGTATGATGAACTATGCGGACATTATGCTTGGAACATGGTATCCGAAAGGAGGCATGCTCAAAATTGCGGAATCCATGACCAAATTGGCTGTAGAACTCGGAGTGAAGATCCACACCGATGCCGATGTCAGCAAAATCATCATTGATGGTGAACAAGCATCAGGCGTGATGGTGAACGGCTCCAGGTTCATGTCTGATGCTGTGGTAGCTGCGGCTGATTATCAACATGTGGAGCAAAAGCTCATCGATGCACCGTATCGCAATTATGATGAAAGCTATTGGACAAAAAGAACCATGTCGCCCTCATCTCTCATCTTTTATATCGGTGTCAAAAGAAAATTGCCAGCATTGCTTCATCACAATCTTTTTTTCGATGAAGATTTTGGAGAACATGCTGAAGAAATCTATGACAAAAAAAGCTGGCCTGATAAACCACTTTTTTATCTCTGTTGTTCATCCAGAACAGACGATACAGTAGCTCCGGAAGGCATGGAGAATATTTTCATTCTGATTCCAGTAGCTACAGGATTGACGAGCACAGAAGAACAAAGAAAAAAATACCTCGATATCTGTATTCAGCGCATCAAAAAACACACTGGTGAAGACATCAGTAATGACATTGTCTTCTATCAATCTTATGCCCACGAAGAATTCACTCGTGATTACAACGCTTATCAGGGCAACGCATACGGACTGGCCAACACATTAAAACAAACAGCCATACTGAAACCACGGATGAGAAGTAAAAAGGTCAAGAATCTTTTTTATGCCGGACAGCTCACTGTTCCGGGGCCAGGCGTACCGCCGAGTATCATCAGCGGTCAGATTGCTGCAACAGAAGTTACAAATTACCTGGAACACCACTGATATGAAACACGATCAACGCGAAATTTTTGACCGCGTAGCTTACAAAAGCAGCCGCATCACCACTCATGCTTACAGCACGAGTTTCAGTTTCGGCATTCGTATGCTCGACAAACGCATGCGAGATCCGATCTGTGCCATATATGGCATGGTAAGATTTGCCGATGAGATTGTGGACACCTTTCATGAGCATGACAAGCAGTCGCTCATGCAACGTTTTCGCGAAGACACATTCCGAGCTTTGGATGAGGGCATTTCATTAAATCCGATTTTGCACTCCTTTCAAAAGACTTGTAAGGAATACAACATAGAACGATCATTGGTTGACACTTTTCTGCGCAGCATGGAAATGGATCTCAATCGAATCAACTATGACCGCCAGGGCTATGATGAGTACATTCTCGGCAGTGCAGAAGTAGTAGGACTGATGTGTTTGCGCGTTTTTACCGAAGGCAACAATGACCTTTACGAAAGCCTTAAACCCAATGCGATGAGTCTTGGTGCAGCATTTCAAAAGATCAACTTCCTACGCGACTTGCGTGCAGACTACATGGATCTCGGGCGCACCTATTTCCCGCAACTTGACTTCAGAAATTTTACCAAACAAGATAAAGAAGAAATCGAGCGAGAGATCGAACGAGATTTCAACCATGCCTATGAAGGCATCCTGAAACTCCCGAGACACGCGCGTTTGGGTGTACTGATTGCCTATGTTTATTACAAACAACTATTCTTGAAGATCAGGTCTGTGCCAAGCGACAGAATCATGGAAGAACGCATCAGGATTCCGAATCAACAGAAATTGGCGTTGATGATGAGTTGTTATATCCGCAACAATTTGAATATGCTGTAATGAGGTTCGTGTTCTTTTTGACATTGGCCCTGAGGTACACGGAAGCATTTGCATCCAAGGAACAACTCCGTGAATTGTATTGGCGTGCGACTGATGATGCGGCGATCAAATTGTTCTACCAGCAAGCCATGGCAGAACCGTTGAGTGACGCTGTAGTACTGGCATATCAGGGAGTTGCCACGGCTATGCAGGCCCAGGTGGCCGACGGGATTTCAGAGAAAATCCGTTACTTTTCTGAAGGTAAAGAAAAAATAGCAGAAGCAGTGAGTCTTGATCCGAACAATCCGGAAATCAGATTCCTTCGATTTTCTGTTCAAAGCGAAGTTCCCGCGATTCTCGGATACAGAGATCATATCTCGGAAGATTTTGAAATGATGTTGTATTACTTCAATACCGGACAATACGTACCTTCACGCGGGTATTGTATCCGTATGCGAGCATTCATGCTGGAATCGGAAGTACTCGATGATCAACAGAAATCACAATTGAAAAAAATCAGCATAGTATGACGAACGAAGTGATACTGGTCAATGAAGAAGATGAAGTGATAGGCACCATGGAGAAACTTCGTGCGCATCAGGAAGGTGTGCTACACCGCGCCTTCTCTGTCTTTATCTTCAACAGTGAAGGCAAAATGTTGATTCATCGTAGAGCATTGGATAAATATCATAGCGGAGGACTATGGACCAATACCTGTTGTTCTCATCCTGCGCCCGGTGAAGACACCCTGACCTCTGCGCTGCGCAGACTACAAGAAGAAATGGGGTTAGCATGTTCGATCAAAAAATTATTTGATTTTACCTATCGCGCTGAAGTAGGCCATGGCCTTACAGAATATGAATTCGACCATGTATTTGCCGGTGTCTGCAATGATGCACCCAAACCGGATCCTACTGAAGTATGCGATTGGAAATGGGTTCACCTGGAAGCAGTAAAAGCAGAAATACAACTCCATCCTGAACATTTTACAGCATGGTTCAAAATCGTGATTCCCATGCTTGAAAAGAGCATTTACGAAAAACAAATTCCCGTATCATGATCAGTGTATTGATCACCTTATTGACTTATATTGTGATGGAAGGCGTCACATGGTGCACCCACAAATTTGTGATGCATGGATTCATGTGGTATTTCCATGAAGACCATCATACACCAGGCAAAAGTTTCTTCGAAAAAAATGATGCCTTCTTTTTGATTTTCGCTATCCCCAGCTTTTTGCTGATGCTCTTTGGTGCCATGTCGGATTTTGACTGGCGTTTCTTTATCGGCTTTGGTATCATGTTGTATGGATTCAGTTATTTTCTCATACACGATGTATTGATCCATCAACGCTTTGATTGGTTTAAGCGAACGGACAATCTATATTTTCGAGCTATTCGTAAAGCCCATAAAGTTCACCATAAACACCTGGGAAAAGAAGATGGCGAGTGCTTTGGTATGTTGTGGGTTCCTTTGAAATATTTCAGGGAAGCAAATCAATACAAACTGAATAAAAAGACATCATCCGCAACGACGGTGAGCCGGGGATAAGATGACACCATACTTCTACTTACTGGTCAATCTTGGATGCTTCCTTGTTCCTTTTTTGTTCAGCTTTCATCCCAGATTACAATTCATTCGCCATATCAAAGCGACGATAGCTGGTATTGTGGTGATGATGTTGTTGTTTATTCCATGGGACATTTACTTCACCGCACAAGGTGTTTGGGGTTTTAACGACAAATACACGATAGGATGGAAAGTCGCTGGTTTACCGTTGGAAGAATATCTATTCTTTATCTGTATACCCTATGCCTGTCTATTCACTTATCACTGTTTTCAAGTTTTGATTCAAAAATTGAAGGGAGAAAAATTCTACCGAATGTTGTCGTGGTTTATGGCTGTCATTTTTCTCTTGGTAGCCATCACTCACATGGGTAAGGCCTATACATTTACAGCACACCTTCTGGCCGCTATATTCCTGTTTGTCCATCTGTTCATTTTTCGGGTGGAATATTTGCATCGCTTCATGCACATGTTTGTCATCATCCTGATTCCGTTTATTGCATCCAATGGCGTACTGACGGGAATCACCTTTTGGGAATACCCATTCATCAATGTTCATCCTGAACAAATCACGGAAAAAATTGTCTGGTATAACCAAGAAGAAAACACCGGCATTCGCATTTTCAGTATGCCTGTTGATGATATTGCATATGGATTATTGATGTTACTTCTTTCGGTAACAGTTTATGAAAAGGTAAAATCGAAATCAGCTCTTTCTGCTTGATTTTTTCAGCAAGCATGACACGGCGTGGTGATCGCTGAGTTTTTCGGGTAATGTCGTGTAGTCGATACATTCAAAACCTCGGCTGTGCATCACATAATCGATGCGAAAAGAAGGAAATACACCGATGTAGGTATTTCCAATACCTGTACCTGCTTCAGAAAATGAATCTTCGAGTAAGTCGGTAAAAGTCTCATAAGTGTAAGACAATGGCGTGTCGTTGAAGTCGCCGCACAAAATCACCTCGTGTTTACATTCTCTGATATTTTCTGCAATGCGATTCACTTGTTCCTCGCGTTTGATGAAAGCTGTTGTGAGTCTTTTCACAATTCGTTTACCGCCGCTTTCAATTTCTTCATTGTTTTTATTTCCATCAACCAGGGCATAATCTTCAGGTCTGAATCGTATCGATTGCAAATGCGCATTGTATACACGCACGGTATCACCATTCAGCAGAATATCTGCATAGATGCAAAAATTATTCGCATCACTGGCAAAGGGAACATAACCCCGATTGACGATTTTGTGTTTGGAAAACAAAGCAACACCGAAATACTGCTTTCCTGTTAAAGCGTGGGTATATCGTTCGTGGTAAAATTTATTGGGTAAAAATTTCAGTATCGTATCGCGTGTTTCGAAAAAACCTTCCTTGTCTGAATGATAGAACTCCTGGAAACAAATGATATCCGCTTTTTCACGAACCAATACATCGAAGATGGCATCGCGAGTTTTTTTTCCGGATTTAGCGTTATACAAGTCGAAGAGATGCACGTTATATGTCAGCACCTTGATTTGATCGCGTTTGTTTTCCGGAGGAGTACCAGCAAATGAAATCTGAAAAAAATCCGTGAGGTGAGTAATGCCGATGAGAATAGCCAGACCGGAGAACAACATGTTTTTTCTCTTCTTGAAAAACCAGTATCCTACGAAGGCGATATTCACCAGGAGAATAATGGGATATGCCAAACCGAATAATGCCAGATAACTAAAAGATGACGGCGCCACATGCGCGGCCAGATAAGAGAATATCAATCCCGCGATGGCTCCCCAGTTGAAGATCATCACAAACCAATTGGTGCGCGATTTTTTTACGGGTGATTTGCCTTCAGTCATCCATACAAAAATAACCCTTGTGAGCTATATTAATCAATAGGGCTTGTCTGAGAAATATTCAACAACTTGGTTTTAACCCAGAATGATCGTCCAAACGAGCGAACTGCGATGGTTTCATGCTTCATCTAACCATGACACTTCGCGAACAACAGCTTAACGTTGCGAATTCCGAAAGAGAAATTCTTTTTCTTCCTTAGACAATGAATCATAGCCAGAGCGGCTTATTTTATCCAGAATTTCATCGATGCGTTTTTGTCTTTCCTTTTTTTCGATGTTGAATTGTTCATCTGTTTTTGCGCGACCATTGTTGGTGACTACACGCATTCTGCTTCCACCGAACCAAGACGACATCCTGCTGAGCAAATTTGAAAACCACGAGCCCATATCTTTCCCTTTGATGATTTGTCTTGCATAAAAGTAACCCAAAAATGCACCACCCAAATGACCGATATGGCCACCGCTGTTGACGCCAGTTCGAACACTTGCTAAATCGAGTAAAACTAAAATGACAGCCAACCAACGCAATTCAAGTCGCATGGCGCCAAAAAGAAAAATATGCTGACGGGGCTTGAGTGTTGCAGCCGCAGTAGTAACAGCCATCACAGCAGCTGAAGCACCGAGTACGTAATTCTGATATCGACTTGCAAAGGCCGGAATAAAATTGAAAGCCAGAGCGAAAAATAAGTATCCGACAAATCCACCGAGTAGATAGACGACGATAAGCGATTTGGAACCACGTATGGAAACGAAGACCTGACCCATGGTGTACAAGGCGATCATATTGAATAAAAAATGTCCAAACCCAATGTGGGTAAACATGTGTGTGACAAGGCTCCATGGTCGGTATAACATGCCAACAGGAGAAGATGTAGCGGCAAGGGTGAGATCTTCCGGAATTCTATGCAACCATGAATTTCCGCTGCGATCGAAATAAGCGACAAGCAATACAAGATTGATCAATGCAAATACCGATGCATTCACCACCATCAATTGAGTGATACTGTCGCCCGACCTGAATCGATGTTTGATGTCTTCGAACAATCCCACGATTAGCTGTAAAGTTTACCTTGTGATTGCCAAATTTTCAGGATGATGTAGCCGACTATCATTCCACCCAAATGAGCGAAATGCGCAACATGATCATTGGGATTATTTTGAAATGCCAGCATCAACTCGATGGCACCATAACCTATCACCAACCATTTTGCTTTGATGGGAATCGGAGGAAATAACAACATCAATTGACGATTGGGATAAAGCACACCATATCCTGTAAGTAGTCCGAAAACACATCCAGAAGCACCAACGACCGGGTTCCAGTGAATCGCATAATTGAGATTGGCTTCATCAAGGTTTGAAAAGTTCATTCCTTGTTCGAGGGCTTTGAAGCCTTCCAATAAAACCTGTTGAACCGATTCAGCTGGCATTGCTGCCATCATTCTGGATATTTCGATGTAGTTGATGAATTCGTGTAAACCAAATGCACCGAGTCCACATAACAAGTAATAATTCAGGAAACGTTTTGGTCCCCATTGATATTCTAATGCAGAACCAAACATATACAAAGCAAACATGTTGAAGAAGATGTGGCTAATACTTCCATGCATGAACATGTGGGTGATGATCTGCCAGGGTCTGAAGAAGCCACTTTGAAAATAGAAACCCGAGAACCACAGGTCAACATTGGGTATGAGTTGCGATGCGATAAACAGGATCACATTGATGATGATCAGATTCTTGGTAACTACCGGCAGGTTTTGAAACATTTCTTATCTGAATTGCTGATCAAGTTGATCAAGTGTTATTTGTAAAATGGTGGGGCGATTATACTGTGCAGCATAAGGCATAGCACATTGGAACAAATCACGCACCAAAGAAGTCATTTCCGGTTGCGTGAGCATTTGACCATATCGAATAGAAGCAGCAGCAGCAAGTGCCCAGGCCATTTTTTCTCTTGGTGCATATTTCAGTGAACCACTTTCATGATGCCATTGTTCCAAAAACTCTTCCATCAGTGATTGCGCATCACGAGCTCCTGCATCGGCTGGTAAGCCCAGCACTTCAATGCTTTTTTCATCTGTCTGTACCAGATCAAAACCCATAGCGCCAAGCTCATTGATTCCGGATAAGATCATCGCCATATCGGCGGCACCAAATTCCAGAGATGTAGGAAACATCAGTTGCTGCGAATGACCTTGACCTTTTTCCATTTGACGCAGATATCCTTCGTACAAAATTCTTTGGTGAGCGCGTTGTTGATCTACCAGCATCAAACCTTTCGGTGTAATGAGCATGATATACTTTCTGTGCAATTGGGTTACAGGGGTATCATCAGTCCATTCGAAACCACTTTCTTGTCCAACTGCAATCATTGTTTCATCCGAATCAGGCTGATGTTTTGCAACTGTCTTTTGATTCAGTTCGAGGCTGATTTGGTGAAGTTCCTGCCAGTTCGATGAAGTTTGTTCACGACGTTCGAACCAGCCTCTCATCGCTTCTGTGCGATCACTTCGAGGATGATCATTTGCGAAAGGATTGTATTCTTTGTTGACACGTATTTCAGGTTCAATCATATCTTGACCAGAACGTGGCGGCCCAATGGTTATCGCATTCTCCTGATTGAAATCCAGACTCGGTGAAATATTAAATCTTCCCAATGCCCTTCTCACGGCTGCGTGTATGATGGCATACACTGCTCTTTCATCCTGAAATTTGATTTCTGTTTTGGTTGGATGAATATTGATATCGATTTGTGCTGGGTCGATGGTGAGGTAAATCAGGTATAGCGGAAAATGCCCGGCAGGTAGTAATTCTTCGAATGCACTCATGACGGCATGATGCAAATAAGAATTTCTGATGAAACGATGATTGACGAAAAAATACTGTTCGCCTCTTGTCTTTCGCGCAGCATCTGGCTTACCGACAAAACCTGTGACAGAAACGATATCCGTGTTTTCTTCCACCGGCACCAATTTTTCATTGTATTTGCTGCCGAAAACGTGCACAATTCGTTGTCGAATCGGAACAATCGGTAATGAAAAAACCTCAGAGCCATTGTGTGTGCATACAAATTCAATCTCCGGATGTGTGAGCGCCAGTCGCAAAAAATCATCGAGGATATGTCTGAATTCGATGGCATCACTTTTCAGAAAATACCTTCGAGCAGGAACGTTGTAAAAAAGATTTTTCACACTGAAAATAGCTCCTTCTGGACATTGAGTCGGCTCCTGTGTTTTGACTTTAGACGCATCAATTTCGATGAGTGTGCCGAGTTGGCGATCCCGCTGTCTGGTTTTCATTTCAACTTGAGCCACGGCGGCAATACTCGCCAAAGCTTCACCACGAAAACCTTTTGATACGATATGGAAAAGATCATCCGATTTGCGGATTTTGGATGTGGCGTGCCTTTCAAAGCACATCCTGGCGTCGGTCTCGCTCATCCCACGACCATTATCGATCACCTGAATGAGTGTTTTGCCGGCGTCTTTCACAATCAGTTTGATTTGCGTAGCACCAGCGTCGATGGCATTTTCCATCAACTCCTTCACCACTGAAGCCGGGCGTTGCACGACTTCTCCTGCTGCAATCTGATTGGCTACCGCCTCGGGTAACAAACTGATGATATCTGCCATAATCTCTTTTGAGAACCGCTACAAAACTACGTTCTGCAGCGCAAATTGCGGTCAGCAGATGAGACTTTCCAAAGCTTCGGCAGGCTGACGCTCTGCATCGCATAGTTCAAGCAACCGCATAAGGACCGCTTCCAGTATGGTATCCGGACAAGATGCACCGCTTGTGATAACCACAGAAAGAGGCGATTTCATCCCCTTCCAGTTTGTTGATTCCAACATTTTTTGTGAAGGATAATCAAAATGGCGGATGTGGTTTTCATCCAACAAATCTTCAGGGCCAGAAATGTAATACGTGGGCATTCGGGTGGCGAGAATGCCCGCAATTTGCGCAGTATTCGAACTATTAAAACCGCCCACTACGATGGCAAGATCTGCATCAGATTCCAGGGTCTTCAATGTGGATTCCTGATTGTCGTTGGTTGCATAACACAATGTATCGCGCGTATCCGCAAAATGTTCTTTCCAATTTTCGCCAAAACGATCCTGGATGATCTTGCGAAAAAAATCGCTGATGGCCTGCGTTTCTGTTGCCAGCATGGTGGTTTGATTCACCACTCCGATTTTCCGCAAATCACGAGACACATCAAAGCCTGCAGAAATTTTATCGCCAAATTCTTTGTTAAACCCGTCTGTATCCGGCTGATCTACCATGTATGAAGCCAGTCTTTCTGCTTCCTCCATATTCCTGATGATCACCGCGGGAGCATTTTGGTAGCTATGAGAAAAAGTCGCCCGTGTCTCTTCGTGATGCAGTTTACCATGAATGATGATAGAATGTCCTTTCGAGCCAATCTCAGTAGATCGTTTCCATACTTTTTCTACGAAAGGACAAGTGGTGTCATAGTTTCTCACTTCAACACCTTTGGACAACAATAGCTGTTCAATTTCCACGGTAGTTCCGAATGCCGGAATGATCACAATATCATCTGGATGGATTTCTTCCCAAGGAATGATTTGTTTGCCTTTGGTATCCATGATGAAGCGAATTCCATTTGCTTGCAGGTCTTCATTCACCACTGGATTGTGGATCATTTCACTCAGGAGAAAAAGTCTTTTACCCGGATTTTCGCGAATCGCACGGTAAGACGTTTCAATGGCATTTTCTACACCATAACAAAATCCAAAGTGCCTCGGCAAAATGACTCTTAGGTTACCGAAATCCAGTATTCCCGGTTGGAAATTTTGCTTGCGTGGGTCAGCCATTCTCCTGCGGAGTTTCACCTCACCAATCAAACCAGATCTGAATTTTTCCGGGATATCAAATTTTTTCATGAGAATTCAGTACTTCGCGCGTGTACTCTTTCACTTTTCCTTTTTTGTATGCCTTGAGCAAATTCCGCAATTCCTTTTGTCTGGAATATTCCTTGCTTTGGGCCGCTAACTCAGCAACAACAGTAAAACCACTCGAGTAAAGTGTTTGTTCATCCTTCACTGAAGGGTGATCCATTTTATACAAAGCCATACCATGGATGAAGGAAAACAACAACTCGGGTTGAGAATCGGCAAATTCCAGGTAATGAGAGTTGATTTCAATGAGAATGCTGGGAGAACCCGCTAACCATTCAAGGACATAGGCATTGGCTAAACCACGTTGTTCGACATCTATGCCGAGTGGCGTTTGACATAACCATTTGAGTGTTTTACGAACTTGATCTTCGTCTTTCTGATATTCCTCTGGAGTTTCCCACAAATATTTGGCGGGAATTTTTGGACAACGGCCCGGCTGCGCGAACACGGAAGTATTCAAGCAAAAAAAACAGAGCGCAGCGATCAGGACTTTTGACATCACAATTCCTTCGAGGTTTCGACAAATCTGATGTTGAATTTCTCAAGTTCGTTCAAAACCGGGATGTAAATTTCGGGAATTACCGGTAAGTGAATACCTGTTAGTTGAATTCTTCCGTCCAATACCATTTCAGCAGCAATTCCAATAGGTAATCCGACAGTTCTGGACATGGCCGTATTGAGTTGGGTTACACCGATATCTACCATGGAAGACTGTAATTCCATGCGTTTTCCATTGAGCAAATACCTGAATCTGTGCCACATCACCAGCATATCTTTATCCTGACTGTTGAGCACCCATTTCTTTTCGATGAGGCGCTGCAACGCGACAGCGGGAGATCCCTTTTCGATATCCAGTCTTTCATCACTAAATATGCCCAACCAGGTAAGTTTTTGCATGCTGATGTCATCGACGTTTAAGTAAGATTTCACACCAGCAACCACATCATACGTAGATTTTATATTCAAGAAAGAAGCGGTGAGTTGCTTCCAGGTCAAGCGCTGTGGGTTTTCAATTTCAAAAGAATCATCTGTAATTCCAAGCTGCACGAGCACATTCCACGCCTTACAAAAACCATTGCGGCGCAAGGTTCCTCGCAAGAGTGTTGGGATATTTTCCAGTCCGTAGATTTTTCTGTATTTCAACGAATCACGATTCGCATATCCATCAAAATCGCCATAGTTTGCGATGTTCACCGGAATGATCCTTTCGAATAACCTTTGATAGGGAATAAATTTCAACTCACCATCCTGTTGAAACCTCGCTGTTCCGCCATATCCGGCCAACACTACGTTTCTGGGGTTCCAGGTGATTTTATAATTCCAGGGATTATCGTCGCTTTCTGGCGCAATCAAACCTCCGGTAAAAGATTCGAAACTTTCAATGTCTGCTCCTTGTGATTCCAGGTGATGAATAATTTTCATCGCGGACATATGATCGATACCCGGGTCAACACCCATTTCGTTCAACAGTAACAGCCCCTTGGCTTTGGCATCGGCTTCCATGGCCCACATTTCGTCAGAAACGTAACTTGGTGTGATTACATTTTTTCCTGCATGAATACAATCGCGAGCTACAGCCGGATGCATCGTTGCTGGCAACATAGAAATGACCAGATCAGCATTGGCAATTTCAGTTTGCCTTTGCGCTTCATCATTGGCATTCATAGCAAAACAAGTCGTGGAAGGATGACCTCCGGTTTTTTGTTCCGCCATCTTGATATCCATATCACCGACGCGAATCACGTAGTTTTTTTCAGCCGCTCTGGAGATCAAAAAATGAATAAGGTCAGTGCTACTGCGGCCTGCGCCAAGGACAAGGATTTTTTTCATAACCATAAAAGATGGCCAAAAATAGCACTCCCGGTGAAGACGCGAAGGAGAGCTACCTTATGATCAGGAAGTTTTTTGTGAAAATTGAAACCAAATCTCCGCTGTGAGCGTAGACACATGCGAACAAAAGAAAAACCCAATTTTATATGACCATGAACATGCCACAGGCCAACAGGATGACGGATGTCAACGAGATGCCGCGAGTATTGTACCTTGATGATGACGACGCCAATCTCGTAACATTCCGAGCCAACTTCAGGGAACAGTTCGAGGTCTATACCTCCAATAACCCTGTAGAAGCATATAACCTGATCAGTGAACACAAAATTCAGATCGTGATCACCGATCACAATATGCCAAGTATGAGTGGAGTAGAATTTCTGGAAAGTATTTCCAGAGACTATCCAGATGTGCAGAGAATTTTGCTCACAGGTTACACAGAACTGGTACCCGTGATGGAAGCCATCAACAAAGGCAAGGTTTTCCGAATTCTGACGAAACCCTTCAACATGAAAGAAATCAGTAAAATGGTTTCCGAAGCTTGGGAACAATGCAAAGTGGTTTTCGAAAAAGAAAAACTCATTTCGCAGTTGAAAAGACAGAACCAGCAATTTGAATTCATACTCCGACAAAGACTTTTGTCATGATTTTTTTACATAAAGCAACAAGATGAAACAGGCTCTGAAGATCAGAGCCTGTTTCTTTTTTATCCATCATTTCTGAAAATCGACGATATCTCTGAATGCCGTCCATGACGTGCATTACCTCGAGTTTTTTCCCCGCAGGCATGATAGGCATTCAAATCAACATCTTGTGGTGCTTGTCCAGTTAAAATGAAGAAGTGTTCCTACTTCTTAACTTTCAGAGCTTCATCCCAAGCTTGGCCGCTTGATGCAGTTTAGAAGATTTCGTCAATTTGAAGACTCAATTGAGTGAAAAATTCACTTCACCTTGTTTCATCAATTTGTAGTGATGTGCCAATTTCGCCATCAGATTGGAGAATGTCTGCATGGCCGAAGCTGTTTCATCCGAGACTGGTTCTTTCTTCAATCGAAGGATCAGCATACCATAAAGGGCCGTGAGACAGACCTCCACATCGTTGGTGCTTTTTCCATCTGTACGGAGCAGGTATTCTTTGATATTGGGCTGTGCCCTGCGATACAAATCGAGATACGTTTTATCCTTCACCAAATTCGCCAGGGTATTGTGCAAATAGTTCAATTCAAAAATGAGTTCGTGCACTTCTGCGATGTGGCCGCGTTGTTCAACGCCTTCTCTTTTCATGGCATTCGCCAATTCGATAAACCAATTTCTTTCTTCTTGAAAAGATGATTCATCCGGTGTGAATGATTTCACAAATTCATCCAATGCTTCTGTATCGAAATGCATGGCGCGCACCAGATCTTCCATTTGCCACAAGAAGATGATGTATTCGGCAACGTTTTGTTTGAGTTTTTGTGCAGCGAGGCTCATGGATTTTTTTGAGAAAGTTCTGCCTCATATTCTGCATTCAATCCGGCGATGACTTCAGAAGTGATGTCATAAGCATCGCTACCGTAGAGCAATATCTGAAAATCACTTTGCTGGTTGATGACATAGTCAATACCTCTTTCTTTCGAAAATTTCTTGAGGAAAGTATTCACACGATTCTGCAGCTGTTCCTGAAGTTCAGCTTCCTTTTTTTTAAGTGCTCCTACTTCCCTTTGTTGGATGCCATTCAATTCAGCTTCTAGTGCTCCAATGCTTTCTTGTAATGCAAGCGCTTCGGATTCCGGCATATCAGGATGTGTTTGAGCATATTCAATCAATCGCTGATATTCCTCTTGTCGTGAGCCGAAAGCTTTTTGCACTCGCTCATCAGCTGCTTTCAACTTCAGTTCAAGGTCTTTTGATTTTTCCGAGATAAAACGATAATTCGCATTCAGTGAATCGCCGTTCACAAAAGCCACGACAGTGGCCTTAACAGAATCTCCTTGAAAAGCTTGCGCCACTTTGACGGGCTCATCTGAATCCGTTCTTTGGGTCGTTTTGGAGGTTTTCCAAAATAGATATCCAAAGGCAATGGCAAGTAAAACTGAAATGGAAAGTGAAATTTTTGCAAGCATAATTATGAGGTACTTTGGGAATTTTGATAAGCGATGCTGAAATCGGCATGCATAGAACGAAAACGCTCGAGCGTATTGTGAATCAAAGCTTCACTGCATAATGCTTTTGCGCCTTCAATTCCGGCAACACTATCCTGACTAATCTTGTAAGTCTGTTTGTATTGACCGGCTTCCATTTCAATGATGTATTTCTCATTCCATGAAAAAATGGAAATCTTCATTTGAGCATGCGGTATTTGTGCAACGATTCTCACGGGTGCAAAATTACTTCTGTGAAGGATCGTGTTGTTTCTTTTTATTCAACACTAAAAACAGACTATGGCCGAAACACTTCATCACGCTCCGAGTAAGATACCAAATCAACAAGACGACTACAAAACGCAGCGTCAACGCGTGATTCAACCCCTTCATGGTCCAAATGACCACCAGAAATTCGGTTCCTCCTATCGGGTTGAAGTGTGATAATTCAATTTTTCTCCATTCCAGAAATGTCAACGAGTGTTAAAGCTCATCGTAAATTTGGGCATGGCAAAGTTCAAAGAGCACATTTTCAAAACTTTAGAACACAATCAAAAAAAGATTTGTTGTGAAAAGGAATTGAGATGTTCTTTGCGACCCCTTGCCAGAAAAAAATTTGGTGCTGATTGTCTACAAGGAATAGATATTTTAGCGCCCGCTTGTTTTTTAGACCAGTTTTAATCTCCTTAACCCATCTGCTATGCAGAAAAAGTTTTACGTACTACTTGCACTATTATTTCTGACATCTGCTGCGGCTCTGGCCCAGACAAATGCCGGTACATTACAGGGTAAAGTGTTCGACAAGGACACCAAGGAAACGCTTCCGTTCGTGACGGTAGTAGTTTCACTGAACGGGAATACCGTGAACGGTGGAATTACCGACATTGACGGAAAGTATTCCATCAAACCCCTTGAACCGGGTACCTATGATGTCACATTCCAGTTTGTTGGTTATCAACCACAGAAGACCACAGGTGTCTTGATCAAGGCTGGAAAAATCACAGACCTTAATGCCGAAATGTTGGCTGGTGTCGAATTGACAACAGTTGAGGTATTCGACTACAAGGTGCCACTCATTGACAAGGATGGTGGATCATCCGGGGGAACAATTACCCGTGAAGACCTCAAGAATATGCCAAGCCGTTCGGTTGGCGGACTTGCTACCACCGTGGCGGGTGCCACTGGCACTGACAATGGTATCTCCATTCGCGGTGCACGTGAAGCTTCGACCTGGGTATACATTGATGGTATCAAGGTGCGTGGTTCATCTGCGCTTCCAAAGTCGGCCATCGAAGAGGTATCCGTAATCACTGGAGGTATTCCGGCGAACATCGGTGATGCTACCGGTGGTGTAATCAATGTTTCGCTTAGAAATGCTTCTGCTAATTATACCGGAGGTATTGAATACATCACTTCAGGTTACAAATCAGGAGAAACTGCAAAAGGTTTGGACAGATATGGTTACAACCTCATCGAGGGTTCGATTTCAGGTCCACTTCTTTTCAAGAAAGATGAAAATGGCGAAAAAGTGCGCCCACTGCTCGGTTTCTTCCTTTCAGGTAACTACACGGACGTGGTTGATCCAGATCCACAATATGGTGGCCTGATGCGCATGAAACAATCCTCAATCGATGGATTCCTTGCTGCGCCGATCAGACCAAACATCAGCGATGATGGAACTATTTCCGGTGTTCTTTACAACACTGATTTTGCTACCAAAGATGATTTCGAAAAAATCAAAACACGTCTGAATGTTCGCTCTCAGGCAGCAAACCTTGTTGCGAAAATTGACGTGAATACGTCAGAAAACGTGACGCTCACCTTTGGTGCTACTGGTGCATACAGCAGAGGACATGACTATACCTGGGGTGGTTCTTTGATGAACGCTCAGAACAACCAGCTCAGCACCAATTTTGACTGGCGTGCTTATGCCAGATTCAGCCAGCGCTTTAAGAATGCTGAAGGCGAAGAAGCAACCGCTTCAAATTTGAAGAACGTATATTATAACGTGATGGTTGACTATTCCAGAACGTTCAGCAGAAGTGAGGATGAAGACCACGGAGATAAATTGTTCCGCTATGGCCACGTAGGATACTTCGACATCATACGCGGTAATACTTACGCGCAGCTTCCGGGATCATACTACCAACAGACCGGTTTCCAGGATATCAATATTTTCTACACACCTTCTCCATACAATTCTGATCTTTCATCCATCGACCAGAATTATTTCTTGGGCTCTCAAAGCTTCGGAAACTATCAGTTTGCTCTTTCTCAGATTTATGACCCATATGGTAATTTGATCAGAGATCGCAATCAGATTTTCTTGGATAATGAAACCACAACATCTGTGATCGCTGGCAATCCAGCAGCTACGCTGAACAATATCACCGGTGCGAATGGTCTTCGCAATGGTGACGTTCCAAATTCAGTTTATGGATTGTACAGCTACATCGGTACACCTAACAACAACTACAGTGTATTCTCAAATGGCCAGTTCAGGGTAACTGGTAACGGTTCTGCTGACATTGGCGACCACAGTGTTCAGATTGGTTTTGAATATGAACAGCGTAAGGATGCTGGTTATGCAGTTGCTCCAATCGGACTCTGGACCCAGGCTCGTCTTCAAACGAACTCACACATTGAGAAAGTTGACAATCAAGGAGACTATGATTCTACGGTTGTCTTCCGCGATAACAATTATTACGTGTATTACAACACGTTGGTGGGTGCAACCAACCAATCAGAATTTGACTACCACCTCCGTGAAGCCCTTGGTTTGGATCCACGCGGAGGAGATTATCTGAATATTGACAACCTTGAACCAGATTTCATGCAGATCGATTGGTTCAGTGCAGACGAATTGCTCAACAGTGGTAATGATTACGTAGTTTATTATGGTTACGATCCACACGGCAACAAGCTGAAAGGTAAAAAACCAACTGTAGATGACTTCTTCTCTGAAACCTATCAGGTTGGAAACATCACCTACAACGCTCGTCCAATAGGCGCTTTCGAACCGATTTATACTTCCGGATATGTGATGGATAAATTCGCGTTTGATGACTTGATCTTCAACGTTGGTGTGCGTGTTGACCGTTATGATGCTAACCAGCCTGTGCTGAAGGATCCTTTTGTTGTCAGTGAAGCATTCACAGCAGCAGAGGTGACCAGCATCAACGGTTCAGACATTGATCACCCATCGAATATTGGAAGTGATTATGTTGTTTATGTAGATGATCCAAACAAACCAACAACCATCATGGGTTACCGCGATGGTAGCACTTGGTACAACAGTGTTGGACAGGAAATCACTGACCCATCTGCTATTGGCGGATCAGGAAATCCAACACCATATCTCAAGGTCGACAAAGACGATCCGCTTACTTCCGGAGCGTTTAAAGACTACAAGCCAGCAGTAAATGTGATGCCACGTATCGCATTCTCGTTCCCTATTTCTGATGAAGCTACCTTCTTTGCACACTATGATGTATTGACTCAGCGCCCAACAGAATTCAGCCGTTTCAATCCAGCTGACTATTTGAACATGCGCTATCAGAGCAATCCACTTGTTGCGAATCCAGCATTGAAGCCTGAGCGCACAGTAGACTATGCACTCGGTTTCCAGCAGGTGCTTTCAAAAACTTCATCATTGAAAGTTGAAGCATTCTACCGTGAGCTCCGCAACATGATTCAGATGCGTAAATTCGTTGGAGCTTACCCAATCGCTTATCGTGCATTCGACAACATTGACTTTGGTACAGTAAAAGGACTTACCTTGACTTATGACCTCCGTCGTACAGGTAATATTCGTTTGAATGCCTCTTATACCCTCCAGTTTGCTGATGGTACAGGTTCAACAACTCAGTCACAGGCTGCATTGATCAACGCCGGTCTTCCAAACCTCCGTAGCATCAATCCATTCGGTTACGACCAACGCCACCGCTTCATCCTCACTACAGACTATCGATTCGGAAGTGGCAAAGACTACACTGGTCCTGTATTGAAAGGTTCTGACTTCCAGATTTTCGCCAATACAGGTGCTAATATCGTAGCTAATCTTGGTTCAGGAACTCCATATACACCACAGCAATTTGCAACACCTGTGACTGGTGAAATTTCGCCAAGTACAGAAGGTTCAATCAACGGTGCACGTCTTCCATGGCAATTCTCTGTTGACCTTAACCTGGATAGGAATTTCAACTTGAAATTCGGTGAAGAGGGTGAAAAACAAAAGACAGCCAATCTGAACGTATACCTCTGGGTGACCAACCTGCTCAACACCAGAAATGTGAGAGGTGTACACCGTTTCACTGGTATTCCTGAAGATGACGGATATCTTGCTTCAGCAAGGGCTCAGCAAAATATCGAAAGTCAGAACAGCCCTGACAGTTTCAGAAACTACTACGCAATGTTTGTGAACAACCCGAATAGTTTGGCGCAACCACGTCAGATCCGTCTGGGTGTTCGTCTTGATTTCTAATTCAACAGAAGTACAGTTAAGGAAATGATCAAAATGAGAATATATCAACTGACATCCGCACTTGCATTTTTTGTCCTGATTTCAGTTCAGGGCTTCGCTTACAAGTACATTGGTTCAGGTCTTTCAAATAACAATGATCCTCACTTGAATGGATCTGATGGACCAAGAGCTGCACAATGCGCTCCGGCAACAGGATTGCGCGATTTAGAATGGAACAATGTTCGTGCACGCATCGAAACAGGTGGTAACATGTGGCAGGACCGTGAAAACAGTCGTGCAGCATATGTGATCCCAAAGCCAGCAGACAATGAGCAAGGTGTATCATCGATTTACGCAGGTGGTCTCTGGCTTGGTGGTAAATCTCAAGACCAAACCCTGAAACTTGCAGCAGTACGTTTCAGACAAGATGGTAATGACTATTGGCCTGGCCCACTCACTCAGTTAACCGGTGAGGTTACTTCACAGACCTGTCTCGACTATGACTTCTTCTTTGTTTCGCTGAGACAAGATGCTGAAAAGCACTACCAATATTGGGACATGGTTACTTCTGGTGCAAGTCAGGAAGAAATTGATGCTGCATTTCCTGATGGATATGCTATGCCATCTTATTTCGCAACCTATCCAGCCCATGGCAATGCATCTTTGAATCAAGACTTTTATCTCGGATCATTTAAAGATTTTAACTCCAACGGTATTTACGATCCTGAAAATGGAGACTATCCTTGGTATGACTTCCTCCGTGAAATCGATTGTGCGCAAAGAACTGACTCTACGCCGATACCACTCTACGGTGACCAAAACTTCTTCTGGATCTTCAATGATAAAGGAAACATCCACACAGAGTCTCAAGGTCAGGCCATTGGTATGGAAATACGCGCTCAAGCTTTTGCTTTCACCACCAATGATGAGGTGAACAACATGACCTTCCTGAACTACACGTTGATCAACCAAGGTTCACAGACTTTGACCAATACATTCTTTGGATCATGGGTTGACCCTGATTTGGGATCTTCTATCGACGACTATGTTGGATGTGATGTTCAGCGCGGTTTGGGATATTGCTACAATGGAGATGCTTTTGATGAGCAAACCTCCTCTTCATTAGGTTATGGTGAAAATCCTCCAGCTGTGGGTGTGGACTTCTTCGAAGGACCCTATCAGGATAGAGACACATTGGCCAATCCATTGACCATAGATATCAATGAAGCCATCGATAACAAAGGTATTCCGTACAAAGGATTAGGTATTGGTTATGGCGACACCATCATCGATAACGAACGTTTCGGTATGCGTCGATTCGTTTATTACAACAACAATAACAATCCGATCAACGGTGAACCAGATGCTCCTCAGCATTTTTACAACTACCTTCAAGGTATTTGGAAAAACGGTGCGGATATGTTGTTTGGTGGTAATGGTGCCAATGGTTCTGGTATCGTGTCGGGCTTAACTGCTCAATACATGTTCCCAGGCGACACAGACCCATACAACTGGAGCACATTCGGAGTTACTCCTCCTGCGAACGCGATTCCATGGACAGAACAAACAGCGGGTAACCTTCCAAATGACCGTCGATTTATTCAGTCGGCTGGTCCTTTCACCTTGAAGCCAGGTTCGAAAAACAACATCACTCTTGGTGTGGTTTGGGCTCGTGCCGTAGGTGGTGATCCGTTTGAAAGTGTTCAATTGCTTCGTCTTGCTGACGATAAAGCGCAGTCACTTTTCGACAACTGCTTCGAACTCGTCAATGGTCCGGATGCACCAGATGTTACAGTGCAGGAGCTCGATCGTGAAATTATCTTGATGCTGACCAATGAGAATCCTCTTTCAAATAACTACAACGAAACTTATCTTGAATTTGACCCATCCATTCCAGATAGTCTTCAGGATGGCACTCAATTCAACATCGAAGAAAGAAGTTATGACTTTGAAGGATACATGGTTTATCAGCTTGCTAACAGCGATGTAAGTAATGCCGAATTGAATGATGTAGACAAGGCTCGTCTTGTTGCACAGTGTGATATTCAAAACGATGTTATTGAAATTATCAATTACAACCGTGACCAGACAACAGGTTTGATCACTCCAGAATTGATGGTTCAAGGTAATAATGAAGGTTTGAGCCACTCATTCAGAATCATTGAGGACGCGTTTGCTCTTGGTGACAATTCACTGATCAATCACAAGACATATTATTTCATGGTGATTGCATATGGTTACAACAACTATGCACCATACGACTTATCCAATAGCACTGGTCAGGATGATGTTTTCAAAGCTTCACGTAAAGGTGCAGTAGGTGAAATTCAGAAAATTGCAGCTATTCCTCACAATGTTTCACCAGAAGAAGGTGGTACCATACTTCATTCTGCATACGGTGAAGGAGTATATCTCACCCGTTTGGAAGGGAAGGGCAATTCTAAAAATGTGATGACTTTGACAGCAGCCAGCGAAGCAAGTCTTCTTCAAGCTCCGTACACCGCAGAAGAATTGGATTATATGCCTGGCGCAGGACCAGTCAACGTGAAAGTAATTGATCCACTTCGTGTACCTTCAGCAGAATTTACGCTTGCTCTTCAGGATACTGATGGCACATACAAGGCAGATTCTATGTTTTGGGCACTCACCAATCTGGAGACCAATGAAGTCAGCTATTCAATTAGTTCATTTGGAACACTGAGTGAAGACCTTCTCCTTGATTATGGATTCAGCGTTACTTGGGGTCAGTATGAATATTTCAATGAAGATGGAATTGTGGTTGACCACATGACAGATCTTCTCGAAGGAACCATGGAATTTGCAAATCCGAATGCCGCATGGTTGTTTGGTATTCCAGATGAAGATGGCTTTACTGAGTTGAACTGGATTCGTTCAGGTACTGTTGAGTCTGCTGATGATGCTTCAGATGAAGAAAAAATCTATGATGACTATAAAGAGGGTTCGGGTGATCAGCCATTCACTGATGGCGGTGAACTTTTCGAAAAGGTCATGGAAGGCACTTGGACGCCATATTGTCTTGCTGGTTATTCAGTGCAATTGGATGCTACCAATGATACTACCTGGAGAAACAACGTGGCACCTACAACAGTAGATCTTAAAGGTGATCTTACGCCGGTAATACCTGTTACCAATTCTCCATACATCTGCAACATCCGCGGTTTGAACAATGTGGATATCGTATTCACTTCAGATAAGAGCAAGTGGACCAGATGTCCGGTTCTTGAAATGCAGCCTATCGAGCAGCTCATTGACGTTCAAAGCAATTTGCCAGCCGGTGCGCCTTCTACTACTGAAAAAATGCAATTGAGATTGCACCGTTCTGTAGATAAAAATGGTAAAACCAGTCTTGATGCAGGATACAATGCCGCTGAAGGTGACCTTACAGGTACCTGGGGTATGGGTTGGTTCCCTGGTTATGCCATCGACCTTGGAACTGGTGAAAGATTGAATATGGCATTTGGTGAAGACTCATGGTTGACCGGTGAAAACGGTAATGACATGATCTGGAATCCAGGTGCTAGAATTTTCGGAAGTTCGGGCAAGCCAGTATTTGGTGGTCAGCACTGGATTTACGTCTTCAAAAACATCAGAAATGAGGCTCAGGATCCTTCAGGAGAAAACCAACCAGATGTTGATTATATGCCTCGCTATGATGAAGGCCAATTCATGTTCAACAAGATGTCAGACAGTCCTTCAAGCTCTGAAATGAAGAAAATCTTCCGCGCTTGTACTTGGGTAGGTTCTGCACTTGCTGCTGGTCTGCTCACACCTGAACAAGGTTTGATCCCAACTGATGCGCGTGTAAGACTTCGTGTTGCGAAATCTTATGAGAGATACTCTCACAATGACACAGCAATTGAATTAGCCGGTGATTCTGAGAATGCTTGGAGACCACTTTATCGCTTCTCTACTAAAAACATTGCTCCGGTTCTCAACGATGCTGCAACCTTAGAGAGTGCTTTGGACATGATCAACATTGTTCCAAATCCTTACTATGCATTCAGTTCATACGAGACAGGAAAACTTGACAACAGGGTGAAGATTACCAATCTTCCATATGTATGTACAGTGAAAATCTATGACCTGAATGGTACTTTGATCCGAACCTTCAAAAAGGCGGATCCAACGACCTCACTTGACTGGGATTTGAAAAACCACAAGAACATTCCAATTGCCAGCGGCACGTACATCATACACATTGATGTTCCAAACGTTGGTGAGAAGATCTTGAAGTGGTTTGGCGTAATGCGACCTATTGACCTTGATTCATTCTAAACATTTTGCGACAGAGTTTATGAAGAAGATACTTATCCTATTATTGGCGACTTGCACAACGATGGCTGCTACGGCGGGTAATCCAGACCGCGCAGGTTCTGCAGGTGCAAGCCACATCCTTGTGAATCCGTGGGCCAGAAGTTCTGGTCTCGGCAATTCTTCGATGGCATCGGTTAACGGTCCGGAAGCCATGTTTTTGAATGTTGCCGGCCTTGCTTTCACCAGGAAAACCGAACTTGTATTCACCAACAACCAATATCTGGTTGGGTCAGGAATTAAGATTAACTCTTTGGGATTCGGCCAAAAAGTTGGTGAATCTGGAGCACTCGGTTTGACTGTAGGTAGCATGAGCTTCGGTGATATTCCAATTACCGAAGTCGATCTTCCAGAAGGCGGCATTGGAACTTTTTCACCGGTGTTCACCAATATTGGTGTATCATATGCGAAAGGCTTTTCCAATAGCATTTATGGCGGTTTTACAGCCCGCTTGATTTCTGAAGCGATCTATAATGTAAAGGCTCAAGGCATCGCATTCGATGCGGGTATCCGATATGTGACAGGGGAAAAAGACAACGTTCGATTTGGTATTGCCCTTCGCAACGTAGGACCACCGATGAGATATCGTGGTGATGGTCTTTCGATTGATGGAACCATCTCAACCGGCTCTGGAAATACCACATCACTTACTGTTGATCAGCGTGCGGAAAAATTCGAATTGCCCTCTATGGTCAACGTTGGTTTTGCATACGACTTTATTTTCAGTGAGAAATCAAAACTCACTGGTGATTTGCAATTCACGTCGAATTCTTTCACCAGAGATCAGTTTGGATTGGGCGCTGAATTCAATTTCAAAAACAGGTTCCTTCTTCGCGGTGGATACACCTATGAGACCAACATAGGCAGTGAAGAAGAAACAATGACGGTGTATATCGGCCCTTCTGCCGGACTTACCGTTCAGATTCCAGCAGGCCAGAATGGCACTTTATTCGGTTTTGATTATTCATACCGCATGACAAATCCATTTGGTGGCGTGCACAGTCTTGGACTGCATATCGATATCTGATTTTTTTATAAATTTGCGTAGTGATATTTGGAGAAAACCCGTCATGGGTTTTCTCTTTTTATCTACATACACCTCAATCGTTAAAACATGGCGTCACAGATTGCTTATTATACCGCCGAAGGTCTACAGAAATTGAAAGATGAACTGCATCATCTCAAAATGGTAGAACGTCCACGAATCTCACAACAAATTGCAGAAGCGCGTGATAAAGGCGATTTATCGGAAAATGCAGAATATGACGCTGCCAAGGAAGCGCAGGGATTGCTCGAGGCTAAAATCAGCAAAATGGATGAGCTGTTGGCCAACGCTCGCCTTGTTGACACCTCGAATGTCGATACCAGCAAAGTCTTTATTCTCACCAAAGTGAAAATCAAGAACCTGAACAATAAGGCGGTCATGGAATACACCTTGGTTGCCGAAAATGAAGCGAATCTTGCTGAAAAAAAGATATCGGTTGATTCACCGATTGGAAAAGGACTGCTGGGTAAAAAGGTTGGCGATGTTGCTGAAGTTCAAATTCCAGCGGGCAAGGTGCAATTCGAAATCCTTGAAATTTCACGTTAATGGCTTCCATATTCACCAGAATCATACAAGGTGAAATTCCCTGTCATCAAATCGATGAAAACGACGATTTCATCGCGTTTTTGGACATCACTCCCGTAGCTGTAGGTCACACTCTGGTCATACCTAAAAAGGAAATTGACTATTTTTTTGATCTTGACGAAAACCTACTTCGTGACATCAACTTGTTTGCGAAAGGTGTCGCTCAAAAAATACAGCGCGTTGTTCCCTGCAGAAGGATTGGGGTTGCCATCATTGGTTTGGAAGTACCGCATGCACATGTTCATCTGGTGCCTCTGAATACCATGAGAGACATCAATTTCAGCGCAGAACGCATCAACATGTCTCAAGAAGATTTGGCTGCACTCGCGGAAAAAATCAGAAAAGCCTGAAGAAAAATATCTATTCAAAATAAAAACGGCAGTTATACACTGCCGTTTTTTGCTTTTTGAGCGAATTCTTTCGCGAAATAGGTAAGAATGATATCTGCGCCTGCCCTTTTGATGCTGAGCAACATTTCCGGCATCGCCTTGTCGTAATTGATCCATCCCTTCTCCCCTGCCGCCTTGAGCATAGCATATTCTCCACTCACGTTGTAAGCAGCGATAGGCAGGTTTGAATTTTCCTTCAGAAGGTGAATAATATCCAGATAACAAAGGGCAGGTTTTACCATCAAAAAGTCTGCACCTTCAGCCTCATCCAATTCCGCCTCTATCAATGCTTCACGCTTGTTAGCCGGATTCATCTGATAGGTTTTCTTATCGCCAAATTTTGGTGCAGAATCCAAAGCATCCCTGAAAGGACCGTAATACGCACTGGCGTATTTGGCAGTATATGACATGATACTCGTATTCGTGAAGCCATTGTCGTCCAAAACATTTCTGATGTAACCCACGCGGCCATCCATCATATCACTCGGACCCAGGATGTCGATACCGGCTTCCGCTTGAGCGAGCGCCATTTTTCCCAAAATTGGCAGGGTGAGGTCATTGATGATTTCACCATTTTCAACATAGCCATCATGGCCATCACTGCTGTATGGATCCATTGCGACGTCACTCATCAAACACGCTTCAGGAAAACGCGATTTAATATCCTGAATCAGTTTCAGGTAAAAATTATCCGGATTCCAACTGTATGTAGCTTCTTTATCCTTGAGGGTATCTTCGACAGCAGGAAAAATCACAAATGATTTTAACCCGAGGTTCATACAAGATTCCACCTCCTTCAAAAGCAGATCAGAAGAATACCTGAAAATGCCCGGCATCGATGATATTTCTGTACGCTTGCCTTGACCATCCACCACGAACAACGGAAAAATCAAATTCGATACCGATACATTGGTCTCCTTCACCATCTCACGGATGGTTTCGGATTTTCTATTTCTTCTTGGGCGATTTAGCATCATTTCATTGCGGCATCTGCCTTCATTTTAAGCGTATTGAAATCTTCCTGTGATTTCTTGATCGCTTGTAAAATCTCCTGATCCTTGGCTTTTTCACCAAATGGATTTTCAGCTCCTTTGCTCATTTCTTCCACTGAAGGCAACATCTTCAGGTTGCTTTTCCAATCAGTAAGTTCAGATTGAAGGTTACTCAGGTTATCGATTTTTTCTTTCATCATCATGAATTGCTGCATTTTGAGTGAATCGGTGCTGATGGTTGAATCTGCCGACATGGCGCCGCGCTCATCATTCATAGAGGTCAAACGAACAGTCATGGTTGAGTCCAATGCATCCACCTGGGTAAGCAGTTCATTCTGGATGGATCTTGCTTGTTTGAGCATTTCGCTTTCTGAGGATACACAGGCCACAAAAAGCAATGAAGAAAAAATGACAGAGAAAAAAAGATGACTTGATTTCATGTTATTGTTTTTGATTTTGATTTTTCTTTTCAGGTACTGGATCATGCCCATGGCCACCCCATGGATGACACTTGGAAATTCTTCTGATTCCGAGCCAAGTCCCCTTCAAAACTCCCCATTCTCGTATCGCTTCGATAGCATACTCGGAGCATGTAGGTTGGAAACGACAATTCGATCCAAGCCAGGGCGAGATGAAGTATTGATACAACCTGATCGGTAAGATGAAAATCTTCCTGAGCATTTTCCTTTACAGGAGGCGAAGTTAGTATTTCGCAGGTGATTTTTACATGTGAAATTTCACACCAAGGTGTGGCTTTTATTGGAAGTGCAATTAGATTCTTTCCACCGCCATCCATGACGCCAGAAGTGCAGCGACCACCGAAATAGCGATACATAGTTTGCGCCGGTCTGTGACCACTTGAGAAACGAGATAGATCAGGCCAAAAAAAAGGAGGATGATGAATATCTGGCCCGCTTCAACACCGAGGTTGAATAAGAAAAGTTGACCAATGATGGATTCAGAATCATCGGATATCATGCGAAAATATCCGGAAAAGCCCATGCCGTGGATAATTCCAAATGCCGAGGTGATCACATAGGACAGGATACTCACACTATCCATCTTCGTTTTGAAAATATTGATCACCGCAGCGGCCAGAATTGAAATTGCGATAAGCAATTCAATGATGTCGCGGTTGAATTGAATGATTTGCATGGCTGCGAGGGCGAGAGAAATACTGTGTCCCACTGTAAATGCCGTAGCCAGAAGCAGCACAGTCTTCCATTGGCGAATAGAAAAAGGAGCGCAGAGGGCTGCCAGAAATAGCATATGATCATACCCCTCCAGATCGGTGATATGTTGAATTCCTTGCAGAAAGTAATTGCCCGTCATGTGCGCAAATATGCAATGATGGATGGTTGAGTCGAAAAATGGAAAAAGAAAAAGCTGCAGGATGGCCTGCAGCTTTCTCAGAATTATTTTATTGAATCAGTCTTCGGAACCGTATTGATTGGTTTCACCATTTACCGTAACCGTAAATCCATTGTTGCATTCTCCATTGCCAAAATCAATGACACGTGCATCGTATTCATCAGGTGTCTGTACCATAGTACCTGAAACAATCCAGCGACAACCGATCTCTGCTCTCAGTGGGTTGGTGATGATGATGGTGTACGGAACATTGTTGCGGTTCACGCCTTCTGCAGATCCGGTGATCTCGTAAACGTCGTCCCAAATGGTCATGGTGTTCTGTCCTTCAACCCACGTGCGAATTCTTTCACTCTGCCATTGCGATGTCCATGCATTACCAGGGGCCGTGATAGAGCCGTTTACCGATATGGAATAATGCAGATCACCATCGCCATTTTCTCCCAGATTGGTTACCGTTTTAGTACCATTCAACTGGTAGCCATTCACTTTATAATTCTGTGGAGTGATCGTGATGACAGTACCCTCATCGCGGTAGCGTCCTGTGTAGGTGACAAAAATCTGACCTGTGCGGATTCGACCATCATCACCCACACATTGATCATCACCGAAATCGATGAGCACAGAACGAGGAGAACTCAAAGTATCTACGATGATCGTATCGATACATCCAATTTCTTCATCACGGATACCGTCTTCGTTCGATGACACATTGTCTACAACCTTAAAAAGATCTGAATAAAGGTTTTCTGCCGTGCTATTATCCACTGTAATGGTATTGCTGAGGGTTTCTTTCCTGTCCCTTCTGCAGGAGGCCATGGTCGCCAGAATAAATACAAAAGCGATCCACCAAATGTTTTTCATTTTCATGTCGAATTGGTTTTGTGTCCTTAGGACAAATCTCGGCTGAGAAGGTTTAAACACAAGGTTATTTTTTACGGTAGTGCCAGATTTCACATGGGAATTCATTTTGACTATCCGCAGGAATGGTTCGGATCAGTTCTTTCTCCCATTGAAGATGATCGTATGCGGGAAAGAAAGTATCTGCGTCGGCAAACGAAGCGTCCACATGCGTTAAGAACATTTCATCGACCAGGTTCTTTTCTATTGCCTGCCGATAGATTTCTCCGCCGCCAATGATGAAAGCCATGGGTTCACCATTCTCAACAGCCAGTTCGATGCCTTCTTCAATGCTTGCACAAGTGTAACACTCCTCATACATAAAATCAGGATTACGACTGATGATCACATTGACGCGATTGGGCAAAGGCTTGTACTTTTTGGGTATGCTGTCAAAACTTTTTCTTCCCATGATCACATAGTGATCGATGGTTGTGTCTTTGAAGAATTGCATATCCTCATTGATGTGCCACAACAATTCGTTGTTTTTTCCCAGCTCACGATTCCTGCCAATGGCAGCGATCATGGCAACGCGGGTGGTTGTGATTTCTGGTGCAGATGGTGTATTTTCTTCCATAATCAGACAGCGACAGCGGCTTTGATATGAGGATGTGGGTCGTAATTTTCTAATGCAAAATCTTCAAACGTAAAAGCAAAAAGGTCCTTGACATCTGGATTGATTTTCAAAGTTGGCAATTGACGAAAGTCTCGTGTCAACTGCAGTCGTGCTTGTTCAACGTGATTGGAATACAAGTGAACATCACCGCCGGTCCAGACGAATTCTCCCGGTTTCAAATCACATACTTGAGCGACCATCATGGTCAATAAAGCATAACTTGCGATGTTGAAAGGAACACCCAGAAAAGTATCGCAACTGCGCTGATAAAGTTGACACGATAATTTTCCATCGGCCACATAAAATTGGAAGAGACAATGGCAGGGAGGAAGAGCCATTTGATCGATGAATGAAGGGTTCCACGCGCTCACTATATGACGTCGGCTATCTGGATTGCGTTTCAAGCCATCGATGAGCTTTTGAATCTGATCAGTGGATGTGCCATCGGGATTTGGCCATGAACGCCATTGGTAACCGTAAACTGGACCGAGATTTCCGTTTTCATCTGCCCATTCATCCCAGATACTCACGCCATGATCCTTCAGATATTTGATATTGGTATCACCCTTTAAGAACCAGAGCAATTCATGGATGATTGATTTGGTATGTAATTTTTTCGTCGTCAGGAGAGGAAAACCATCTTGTAGGTTAAAACGCATTTGGTAACCGAAAACACTCAAGGTGCCTGTTCCGGTGCGGTCACTCTTTTCTGTTCCATGATCCAGCAGGTGCTGAAGCAAGTCATGATATTGTTTCATGCTGCGAAGTTATTCTTTGCGGCATGAGAAGCGAAGATTGGAAGGTGGTTCCAAGCTCAAATGTTTCAACAAAATATGAATAAAGATCAGGCGATGACCCGCACAGATTGCAATAAGCCTCGCGCCGTTGATTTCGCCTCTTCCAGATTGGGAGAAGTTACAGTAATGTGTCCCATTTTCCGGAAAGGCTTCGTTTCCGATTTACCGTATAGATGAAAAAATACCCCTGGAATCTTTAGTGCATCGTTCATTCCTTCATAAACAGCCATTCCACTGTAACCCTTTTCACCCAGCAGATTGATCATCACGGCAGGGCGGATTAACTCAGTATTTCCCAAAGGCATTCCAGTGATAGCCCGCAGCAATTGGCCATATTGTGACGTAGCACATGCTTCGATGGTATGATGACCACTATTGTGTGGTCGAGGTGCCATTTCGTTGACGATCACATTTCCATGATGATCGAGAAACATTTCCACAGCCAATAATCCCACAAAATCAGATTCTGATACAATTTTGTGAGCTATTTGGTATGCTTCCCTTTCAGCTTCCACGGGTACAGAAGCAGGGCTAAATAAAAATTCAACCAGATTGGCTTCTGGGTTAAACTCCATTTCGACCAGTGGAAAATGGGCAATTTCACCTTGCTCATTGCGTGCTACGATAACGGCAATTTCCTTTTGGATATTCACCATTTCTTCTACCACACAAGGGCCGGAAAAGGCGAGTTTGAGATCATCGGTGTTTCTGATGACCATCACACCTTTTCCGTCATAACCGCCCGTCCGGGATTTGAGTACAAATGGAAACGTCGGCATGTGATCAGACAATTCTGATTTGTCGTTGATCAGATGAAAGGGTGCGGTAGGTATTTGGTGATCTGCGTAAAATTTCTTTTGAAGTCCTTTATCCTGGACCATTTGAATGAATGACGGCTTTGGAAAAACTTTCTTACCCGCCTTTTCTAATTCAAGAAGTGCCTCAACGTTGACGTGCTCGATTTCTATGGTGATGACATCCGCACGCTGACCGAAATCGAGGACAGATTGATAATCATTAAAACTTCCACAAACAAATTCATGTGATACCGCGCTGCACGGTGCGTCGGGCGTTGGGTCAAGAACCGCCACCCGGACATCATAATTGATGGCTTCCTGAATCAGCATTCTGCCGAGTTGGCCACCTCCCAAAATACCCAGACGGTAGTTTTTGTTGTAGAAAGATTTCACGTGGCGAAATTACCCAGTGGCAGACTACAAGCCAAAGTCCGGCACACGTCATTTATTCACGAAATACCAAATGATGCGCTATTTCATCAATTCAGCAATCAGAGCACGGAATTGCTCTTCAGACTGATAACCGGTCACATGAGCCAATTCGACACCATTCTTTACTGTGGTGATAACAGGCACAGCCTCCAACTTCATTTCTTTGGTAAGCGTTTTGGCCTCATCAACATTGATTCTGGTGATGGTGATTTTCCCCTTGAATTCTTCGGCCAGCTTGTTCAATACAGGCTCCATTTTTTTGCAAGGTGCACACCATGGAGCGTAATAATCAATCAAAACCAGGGTATTTTCTTGAACCAGTTTGTCATAATCCGCTTGAGTAAATTTATCGGCGACAGGTTCAGCGGTGCCATATTCCAAAGGCAAGTTTTGACTGCTCCAGGCCATCGTGCCACCGCGCATTTCATAGACCTGAGCGAAGCCCATGGCTTTCATTGTTTCTGCAGCGCTCGCACTTCTTCCACCACTTTTGCAATAGACAAATACGGGTTTGGATTTATCCAGAGATGCAATATTTCTTTCAAAATCTTTGTCATAAATATTGTAATTCAAAGCGCCGCTGATATAACCTGTTTCGAATTCTTCCGGAGTTCTGACATCGACAATTTGTTTCTCCGATGTGTTGGATAATTGCTGATTGAATTCGGCGGCACTCAGCGTGACTACCCGCGGGGCGACTTGACCCTTTGCTCCTTCTTTTTGTGATTGTGCACAAGACACGGCAGTAAAAATGAGCATTACCGCGACGAGGAGAGCATTGAATTTTTTCATACGATCGTTTCTCTTATTTGTATTGTTGAATGATGCCAGCAAGTTGATCTGCATCCATGACACCGCTCTTTCGCCAGACTATATGACCATTTTTGAAAATAGCCAGAGTAGGAACACTTCGGATATTCAATGCAGCCGCGAGCGGTTGATTGCGGTCAACATCAACTTTCAGGACATGTGCTTCTTCGCCAATTTTCTGTTTCAATTCTTCAAGAATAGGCTTCATCATTTTACATGGTCCACACCATTCTGCAAAGAAATCCACCAATACCGGCTTATTCCCTTTGATCAGTTCCGAAAAAGATACTTCTGGCATTTTACCTTAAATTTTTTCATTGAGTGACATCCATCCACCACCATTGTGCACATCCTGAAAACCTGCACTCTTCAACATACTTTTCGCCGAAGCGCTGCGCATACCACTTGCGCAACAAGTGATGATGGTTTTCTCTTTGTTGAGTCTGTTGAATTGATTGTGCAATGTTTGAAGTGGAATGTTCACAGCACCTTTGATATGTCCGCGTTTAAATTCTTCCGGAGTGCGCACATCTAAAATCATGGCGCCAGATTTAACCAACGCAGCATAATCCACTTTAGGTCCGAATAATTTACTGAGTAGTCCCATGGTTATTTCATTGTTTGCATTTCGTAATTGACATCAAGCCATGAACCTGCGTTTTCACAATCGATTCCATTGGCACGAAGAAAGGCTGTAGCTTGCCCACTTCTATTTCCGCTTGCACAACAAAGCCAGATAGGGCCATCCATTTTCCTGATTTCTTCAACACGGTGAGGCACTTCCTGAAGCGGGATATTGATAGATCCTGCAACATTTCCTCCCATAAATTCTGCGGGAGTGCGCACATCAATGACAACTGGTTTTTTATTCATGATTTACATTTTTTACTGTTTGATTTTTTTTGAGCATATCACCCATAAGCCCGCCAATGAAACCAAAGTATAGTGCACTATTCAGAGGTTTTGAAGTAATGGCGCAAGAACCGCTGGAACAACCTACCCAAGTATAGTAGAGATAACCCGCAACCATACCTGCTGCGACTCCAATGATGATTCTTCGTTTCGATTTGATCCAATCCAACATGATTATTTTTTATGAAAAGAAGTGATACCGAAAATCGAATACAGTGGACAATAACTCAATGCTGTGGTGAGCATAAAAACAACTCCCACTGCCAACAACAAAACACCGACTGTTCCTGTGACAAACTGACTTGCATACAGGTAAACGAACAAGACCGCCAGAAGTACTCTGGTGGTTTTATCCGGTGCGCCTATATTCTTCTTCATGTATCAGAATTTTTACGCAAAGTTGCGGCACATGAAGAGATCACAGAGTGACCATTATCACAGTTGACTATTCACGGTGATCATTCCGCGTGACAAAACAACTTTACCTTTTTTCTGTAATTGATGTAATAGACGGGTGATGACTTCACGCGGAGAATTGAGTTCCTGGGCGATATCCTGGTGTGTGATAGACAAAATCTTGTTGCCAGTTGCTTGCACCCGATGAATCAAATAATTCCAAAGTTGTTCGTCCAGATTGGAAAAAGCCATCAGCTCAACTGTTTCGAGCAACTCTGAAAATCGCTGTGCCTGCGTTTCGCTTACAAATTTTTTCCATTCTGGGTAATGTGTCCATTCATCAACATAACGAACCGGAATCATCAACAACTCAGAATCTTCTTCCGCTACGGCTTTGATTTCACTTCGCTTCATGGCTTGGCAACATGTGAGAGACATGGCACAAGTTTCTCCCGGAAAAATGTGATAGAGGTAGTACTCTTCTCCGGCTGCATTTTGAAGCACAATACGCAAACTTCCTTTTGCAACTATTGGCAGAAACTCCACGATATCACCGGGTTTCATGATAACGCTTTCATGGTGATAAGACTTAACTACACCTACGGCTTCCAGTTCAGCTTTCAGGTTTTTATCGATAAAATGCACAGGCAATTCCATATTTATTAATTGAAGTGATGAATCATTTTGAAATCAGTGACGCGCTTACCTTTTTTCCAAGTTTGATAAAGTACTTTTCGAAGTATTGATAAACGAAATAACTCAATACGAAGGTGAGGATGATCGAGGAGAAAAATCGCACAAACTCCGGTACATGAAAAAAATGTGTTCTGATGTATTCAAAAATAAAACCCGTGAGTTGAAACACGATCATGTGCAAGAGATAAACAGAATAGCTGGCTTCACCTAACAATTTTAAGGCTCTATCCACTATACCCGGCAAATGAAAGCGCAGTTTGTAAAAACCAATACACACCATGATACAAGCAGCGGTGAGTATCAACCTTGGGAAATCTGCTACCAGATGAATGCGATCACCATGCACAGGATACAAAACAAAAATGAGCAAACCTGCGATTAATATGATGGTATTGATGATCGGTTTGATCATGATAGGACGCAAGATCAAACCAATGAGATATCCACTGAGGAAAAGAAACAGTTGATTCAATGGATTGACATAATTGTATTGCTGTCCTTTTGCTTTAAATGGCAATTCATCAATGACCATATAGAATGCATAGAAACAGTAAATCGCAAAAACAGCTATGACAAAGACGGCGAATAGAGCTCTGCTGCGCTTGCTCAGTAAAACGAAAATCGGAAAGAAAACATAAAACACCAATTCATTTCCGATAGACCATACACCGACGGCGATTCCTTGATCCCAAGCGACGAAGCCAAATATGCCGGTTAGATTGAGAAACAGTTTTTTCCATTCGAATATCCCACCATTGAAGCAAAAGACAGAAGCTATGGTTGCTAACCAAAGCAGCGGCATGATCCTGAACACCCTTTTGATGAAAAAGTCGCCGACATCATGCAAGGCCGGTTTCATTTTATCATGATAAACATAAAACAAGGTAAGACCGCTGAGCACGTAAAAAACAGAAACACCATACAATCCCACGCGCCCCATGAAGGACTCTGCGTTGAATTCACCGAATGTTTTGGACATGTAATGAAACAGCATGATGCCTGAAGCTGCCAGTCCTCTTAGATAATCGAGATTGTAAAGACGTTCATTCATAATTTCCGGCTAATATATCTCATGACATGAAAAAAGGCCGGCAAGGCCGGCCTTTGATCAAAACACTAAAATTTCTTGCGGGGTCATTTTACGATGTTGAAAGCCTTGCGTGACACACTTCGCGTGGTTTTCACCGTGATATAATAATATCCCTGACTCAAAGTGGCAGTGTCAATTCTAACCGCTTTGGAGCCATTGGCATTGCCGGAATATACCAACTGGCCATCCGCATGAAATACATGGTATTCATCGATGACATCATCTGATGAAACCTGCAACAAATCTGAGGCAGGATTCGGGAAAATGTTCACATTAGAAATATTAAATTCTTCGATTCCCACCGGATCACTGATGGTGATTGTCATTTCCTGGTTAATCCAAGTGAATACACTGCTGCTTGTCAGTGAAAGAACAATCGTTTCGTCGCCTTCGAGAAGGAGATCATTGATCACCGAAATGTCGAATGACTGAGTGGATGTGCCGGCAGGAAAAGTAATAACCACAGGGAAAACAGCATTGTAATCCACGCTATTTGCTGCGGTTCCGCTTACACTCATGATCAATGTGATGTCTGCTGACACATCAGAACCTATCACATTTACAGTAATGGTTCCTAAGGTTTCATCCACGCTGAGTGATGCCAATTCGAAACCCGCCATAGGTGTAGTTGGAGTAGTACAGGAAAGTGCTTCATGCGCCCCGATATGACTGAAGTCGGCCTGAGGATATCCGATCCACTGACCACTGGTGATGGCCCAATCCGGGTTACCTGCTATTACTTCCGGGCGACGAACAAGAACCTGATTCGAAGTTGAAAAATCACCGGCATCCCAACCAAAGTTGCCTGGATTTTCACCCACCACACCAATACGATCAACCACACTACCTTGATACAACAATTCGAATGCGTCATTTCCAGTGAAAGAAGCCACTGCATCCTGCATATCTGCAGCAGCAATGAGCAATGCATCGGCCTGAGTTTGTCCATTGCCATTGGAAAGCACAACATACACATCATGAGAAGCGAGTGTTCCACTCAAAGTGAGTGTCGCTGTCGGAGCGTTTGCACCATCTTGATACTGTTGTATGGTGTATGCAGACAAGTCGATGTCTGAATCCGTTGGATTGTACAACTCCAGTGCTTTGTTGGATTGAGTATCTTCTACCACTTCTGAGAAGAAGAGGAAGGTGCAAGAAGGCACTGCACTGCAATCGGCAACATTGATTTGAATATTATTTGTTGAGAGCTCAGTACAATCAGAAGATGAAATTCCGGTAACTGCAAGACCAACCTCTGTTGTAGTCGCATCCAGTTCGCCTAAGTAAGAAAGACCATAAACGTGGTAATTACCTACACTCAGGGTATTGAAATCAAAAGGTGATGAAATGAGTTGAACGATCAAATCATTGTCATTGGCAACAACGTAAGTGTAATTTGCATCTATCGAAGCGGTGGTTGTTGCCAATTCCCATGAATCACTTATATCATCGCTACAGATCGTCATGATGGTACTTCCATCTGACAATGAAACTTCAGCTCCATCGCAACCCGTGATGATACAGGCTGATCTGATAACGGTAATAAAATTTGCCGACAATGAAGAACAGGTATCCGAAAGAATATCCTGTACCAAATCATTGGATTCAGTGGTAGTTGCGTCCAGTGTTCCGGTAAATGATAATCCATAGATGTGGAATATGCCTTCGCCCAAAGCATCCATGTCGATCGGTGAAGTAGGCGCAATAAACATGATACTGTCATTGACATTGGTGACAACATAGATATAATCAGCAGCGGGCATTGAAGTGTTGTTAGCCACGTCAACAGCGGTGTTTGGAAGATCCGAACATTGCACTACCGGCCCATTACCATTCACCAGTTGAATGTTGCCACCATCGCAATTGAGGTCATTGGCCAAAATGGTAATGGTGATAGCCTGATCAATCCAATAGATATCTTCCGATGAAGACAAAGTGAAAGTGATGGTCTCATCATTTTCGAGATCAATATCATCGATAATATCAAAAGAAAAAGCCACGACTGCTTCACCAGCTGCCGTTGTAATTTGTGTAGGTGCGGTAAGGACATAGTCACTTCCGTTTACTGTACCAGTGAGTAGGATATCTATCGTAGAAGTATTGGTTACGTTTTCATAAAGCACATTGAATGACACCGTGCCGATATTCTCATCAACGGATAAATCTTCGGTAACGATGCCTGCGATGACTAGTGAACCACATGGATCGAAAAAATGATAACCCAAATGTGAATAGTCCGCTGCATCAAAAACATTCCATTGTGTTTCCGAAATGGCCCAAATATTCGTTGGAGATTGCACCTGAGCTTGACGAACCAAATTCGTATTTCTCGTAGAGCCATTGCCAACAGGCCAACCGGATTGGTTGCCCGGATTTTCTCCGACAACGCCGATTACATCAATGATCACAGAATCGTTGCGCAAAACAACAGCATCATTTCCTGAGAAATTCGCGATGACATCAATGACATCCGCCGCAGCCAGCACTTCAGCATCAGCAGCACCGCCACCAGGGCCACCACCACCGCCGGGATTGGCAATGATATATACTTCGTAAGGAGCGAGTGAACCGGTGAGGTATAGAGTATCGGTTGCAGTAAGTGAACCGTTGGAATATTGCAGCACGCTATAAGATGAGAGGTCGATGGTATTTGAAGAAGGATTAAAAATTTCCAATGCTTTAGAACCATTGTTTCCTTCGAGGTATTCTGAGAAGAACAATTCGGTGCAAGGATCTACAAGAACGCAATCGTAAAGTGTAATGGTGTATGTATTCAACGCATAATCTATACACACCGAAGAAGTCACACCACTGGCAGGCATGCCTTCCATGACAGATGCCGGATCGATCGTACCTACATACGATGCGCCATAGACAACAAAAGAACCAGAAGGAAGGGTGCCAACATCCACCGTTCCTGTTGAAGTGGTTACAATGAGATCATTGGCATCTGCAATGATGTAGATGTACGATGCTTCGAGTGACGTTGAAGTATTGACAAAGTCGATTGTAGAAGATTGTAGTGCGCAACCTGCATATACATCAGATCCATTGCTATCACTCATTTCTCCACCCAAACAACCTGAACAACTGTTGATGACTATTTCCAGTGCATTTGCAGATAGAGACACACATGAGGTTGAAGAAATTCCCGCAACAGGTGCACCCACAGTAAGTGATGACTCAAGAATGGAATCATTGTAGGCCACGCCATAGATGAAGTAAGTACCAGCCAACATGTTGTTCACCTGATAAGTTGATCCAGCAAGTACTTCTAAAATTTGATCAGATCCATCAGTAAGCACATAGAAAATACTATCACCGTATGCACTTCCATCCACAGCAAATTCGAGGGTAATTCCTGATTCATTATCACAAAGTGACACAGAAGAGGTTAGGTCTGAGAAAGCAATTTCACCACCTAAGCACTGAGGAACGTTCCAAGTGCCAGGAGTAACACCTTGTAGGATGAATGAAGTATTCACAAATGCATCACCTCCATCAGGAATTCTGGAGAGAGAATTATCCTGTCCGGTCTGCTGAACAGTTTCATCCAATTGCGCATAGCCCGGAATGATGACATCGAGTCCAAGACCTGTGATCAGATTTGTTGCCGTTTGATCACCTGTTCCATAGACAGCAGCTTCTATCAAATCTGTAGTGAGAGGAGTCGTGCCATCCGGGAAATCAGTTGCATCGGCATGGTAAATGGCAACTGCGTCTTGTCCATTTTGCATGGTGGCATTGCCGATGATCAGATCCACGTTGGCTGTGTTGGCATTCCCGATCACAAAAAAGCCATTTTCATCCAACACATATCCGTCGAGATCGAGGGCTGAATAGCTCACTCCACTCTGTCCATCGAAATAGACGAAAACGAGGCTATCTAAAGCAAAGCCTGGGGAGCCATAGAGTTCAACAAATTCCTGCGTATCCGGCCCACCGGGATTATCACAATTGATTTCATTGATGACTACCGTTTGTGAGATAGCAACCAATGGCAAAGCCATTAAACAGGCAAGTAAAATCTTTTTCATTCAGATTAATTATGGTTTCAAAAAGTGCTGATAAACCAGAGAAGGCAAAAATAGAGTGTCTTGAAAAGTTCATTTTTACGAAGACATCAATCCATGATGCCAAAGCTCCGGCCAGTCGCTCTCATTACAGACCGTCACCCGGTTTCCTTGGGTTACACCCGAATTATACCGATGAAATCTATTACAACGCTGAAATCCCTCCATGACGGGCACCCCAAGTCGTAACCTCATGGAGCAGGCTTTCCTCGATTTTCATTTTCATCGAATGGAACAACCGTGCAAGGTGGTAGACTTTCACATAGAAATCTTGTGGCGCCTGTCCCGATGCAGGCGGGAAGGGCCCGTCCTTTTAGGCTTTCAGCACTTCATAACGATCCCGACCGCATGATTCGGGTTAAGACACTGCAAAATCCATTGAATGAAGGTGAATTGGGTCAGCATTCCATGATTAAGGGCTTTTTTTTCTCGATAAAATCAGGACCCTCATGATATTTGAGGAAAGGAAATTTGAAATCAGCATGAAAAACATCTACGCTGCCGCATTGGCATGTCTGTTTGCTTCTACCCTATCTGCCCAACAACTTACATCACTCGAATCCATCGAGTATGATCCTACAAACCATCGGTGGCTTGCCGGGAATTCATCTAATGTGATTGTGGTTGATGACAATGGCAATGAACAAGACTATTTCGGTTCAGATCCGGAAGCTGACTATGGCATGGAGGTGATGGGTACAGCACTTTATTCCATCGTTGGTTCTTCTGTGAAAGCCTATGATCTCACTTCCGGATTAGAAGTTTCTTCTATCAACATCACCGGTGCGCAGTTTCTCAATGGAATGGCCAGTGATGGAGATCACCGCATTTGGGTGACCGATTTCACCGCAAAAAAAATCTATGAAATTGACTTTACCGATTGGGCCAATCCATCATACGTTCAAATTGTATCCAGCACGGGAACCACACCAAACGGAATTTGTTATGATGAAGCCAATGACAGACTTGTATTTGTAAGCTGGGGATCTAATGCACCCATCAAAGCGGTGGCCTTGAGCGACTACTCCCTCACAACGCTTGTTCCCAATACTTCAGTTGGAAACATCGATGGAATTGACAACGATTCTTATGGGAATTATTACATCGCATCATGGTCTCCCAATCGTATTACAAAGTACAACAGCGATTTCAGTGCCAGTGAAATCATCACAGTCAATGGAACATTGAGTTCACCGGCTGATATTGCTTATGCGGAGGAAACGGATACACTTGCAATTCCAAACTCGGGTAATCAGACAGTGCTTTTTGTAGGATTTACACCATCAGGAATTACAGAACGTTCGGATGAAAACCCATTTGGAGTGAATTGTTATCCCAATCCATTGACACCTCAATCGGTGCTCAGTTTCGAATTGGTAAGTTCCGGATTAACCACCATAGAAATTCTCGATCAACAAGGAAGAGTTGTAGAAGAATTGCTTCGAGAAAACCTGACGGCAGCAAAACATAAAATTGTTTTAGGTGAATTGGATTTGAGCTCCGGACATTATCTTTGGCGTATCACGAATGCCGAAGGATCTCAAGTCTTTCCATTTATCAAGTGATCTCGTTAAGAGTCTGCAAGCTCTTCATGATTTTTGCAAACCGATGCACGAACCATGCACGGTAAATTTTGAAACCAAAAAAAGGCTCTCTGAAAATGGGGGCCTTTTTAGTTGACATAAATCTCGCGAAGCCAAGAGGTTCGCAAATCGACACTATTGATCCTGAAATTGCAATTCGAAGAGTCGTTTATAAATACCATTGGCGTTGAGCAATGTTTCATGAGTGCCTGTTTCCATGATGCGGCCATGGTGAAGCACAATGATCTTATTTGCACGACGCACAGTGGACAGTCTGTGAGCGATGACAATACTTGTTCTATCCTTCGTGATGCTCTCCGTAGCAAATTGTATGAGTGATTCAGTTTGGGTATCTACTGAAGAAGTGGCTTCGTCCAGAATTAGAATTTTTGTATTCTGCACATAAGCACGGATAAACGAAATAAGCTGCCTTTGGCCTGTGCTCAACATACCACCACGCTCTCGTACATTGTAATCATAATTACCCGGAAGCTTCATGATGAAATCATGTGTGCCAATTTTCTTACTGGCTTCCACTACTTCTTCTCTGCTGATTCTGTCGTCATAAAGCGTGATGTTATTGAATATGCTATCATTCAACAGAAAAACATCTTGAGATACCAAACCAATATTGCCGCGAAGAGCTTCAAGAGAATATTCTCGAATACGTTGATTGTCGATCAGGATTTCTCCGCGATCGGTATCATAGAATCTATTGATCAAGGCAGCCAGTGTTGTCTTTCCGGAGCCAGTTGCTCCTACAAATGCAATCATTTCTCCCGGCCTGATCTCCATAGATATATCATGAAGAACATCTTGTTCAGGGGTATAACCAAATGAAACATTTCGGAATTCAATACCACCTTGATCAATCTTTTTTAACTTGCCCTCATCGACCTGTTGCTCGGGTGTATCCAACAATTTGAATACGCGCTCGGCATTGACCACTCCCATTTGCAAAACGTTGAAATTATCAGCCATTTGACGAATTGGGCGATACATCATGGTGATGAAAGTGGAGAATTCAAGCAATTTACCCGGTGTCATCCGGCCATCGACTGATTCATGCAAACCCCACCAAATCATCAATGCTACAGACATCGCTGATAACAATTCCACTATAGGAAAAAAGATACTGTATGCCCAAATACCACGGATGTGTGCATCCCTGTGTTCAATATTGATCTTGCGAAATTTATCCTGTTCTATTTTTTCCCGATTGAAAATCTGTACGATGTTCATACCGGAGACATGTTCTTGAATAAACACATTTATTCTTCCCACCTGATTTCTTACATCATTGAAAGATTTTTTGACAGCAACCTGAAAAATCCGTGTGGCATAGAATAGAATTGGAATCGGTATCAATATCCATAAGGTCATTTTCCAATCCAGCCACAACATCATTCCAACAATAAAAAACAATTTGAGGAAATCTCGAACGATATCTAAAATTCCAGCGGAAAAGACATCAGCAACTCCATCGATATCGGAGATTAGCCTTGTGACAAATTGCCCAACCGGAGTCTTGTCGTAATAGTTCAGTTTGAATTTCAGCACATGTCGGTAAAGTTCCGAACGCAAATCAAAAGTGACAGACTGGGCCACCCTATTGGCCAATTGTGTTTGCACGTATTGAATAAGCGCTTCGAGAATCATTACAACGATGTACCACATGGACAATCGGATGATGAGCGCTTGGTTGTTTTCACGAACTCCATCATCCAAAATATCGCGTGTAATCGCCGGTCGAATACCTACGATTGAGGCAAGCAACAACACCAGCGCCATGGTAATGAAAAAGGCAACCCTGTATGGCTTGCCTTTTCTGTATAGACGCAGAAATATGTTAAAGTCAAATGCTTTTCCGCTGTTACTCAAATGATCACGGATTAATCTTGAGTGAATTCATTGCCTTCACTGCAGCTTCTTTGAAATAATCGAAATCGCTAGGTTGAGCTGTAAAGGTGAGAATGACAGCTTTGTTATCGATGATCATGATATACTGAATAAAATGGAGTTCGAATCCATTGAGCTCACCTTTGTATTCAATCATGTATGCATCGCGCTTCGCCAACTTTTTCTTTTCCTTCGCAATGATGGTGGAATTGGTGAAAAATGCAGGAATATTTCCCAGACTCATTTCAACGTAAGCATCCAATGTAGAATATTCAGGTGCTACAGGTTGTTCTAAAAGATTGATGTTATCCGTGAAATTGTCTTCACCACCCGATAAAGGAGTGTGCACAAAAAATGTGGTACCAGCATCGCCAGAGACATCCTTTGTCCAGCCATCGGGAAAATCCATCGCATAACGTCCGGCTTCTACTTTATTCCATTTACCGGGCATTTGATATTTCCTTGGGGCTTGTTCCTGAGCTGCAACGGCGATATTCAGGCAGAGAGCCGCAACGATTAAAATTGAAGAATGTAATTTCATGGTTTAAATTTATTGAGCGCTAATTTCATACAAAATGGTCGAATTCAGGACAGTTTTCGAGCAATTTGTCGGAAATGTTAATTCCAATCATCCATTCGGACTTGCTTTCAACAATCCAGAAATCCATGAACAGGCTACTCAGTAACCGATGTCCACCATACAGACAACACGGATCAGAATAGGTTGCTTTGTAATTATCTGCGTATTTTTTCCATATCCGGATATACAATTCTGGTGAGGTGAAGGCCTCGGGCCGCAACACTCTCACCTGCCATTTTCCTTTTCCCAGTCTCGATAATTTTTTGAAATTCCTCTGTGTTGAGTTTTCCGCGTCCCACGTCAATCAAGGTACCTACGACAGCTCGAACCATATTCCTCAGGAATCGGTCGGCAGTGATATGGAAAACCCATTTATAGTCATGTTTTTCCCATATAGCACGTCGAACATCGCACAACGTGGTTTTTTGCCCTCCTCCAGTTTTACAGAAAGCGGCAAAATCGTGGTATTCCAATAACATAGCGGCTGCTTCATTCATTTTATCCAAATCCAACGGCCATGGATAAAAATTGGAAAATCGTTCTACAAAAGGGTCGCGCTGCTGGTGAATGTGGTATTCATAACTGCGTTCAATGGCATCGAATCTTGCATGTGCCAGGTTGTCTACCTCCCAGATTCTGTAAAGTCCGATGTCTCTGGGAAGCATCATATTCAACTTGAAAAAAATGTCATCGAGGTTTTCGATCCGGTGTTCTGCATTGAAGTGCAGAAAAAAATCCCTGGCGTGAACTCCGGCATCCGTGCGGCCACAACCAACTGTCACGACCCTTTGCTGGCGTAATAATTTTCGCAGTGCACTTTCAATTTCTTCCTGAACACTATGCCCATTCAACTGGCGTTGCCAACCATGATAGTTGGTTCCATCATATGAAATGCGCATGAAATACCGCTGCCACATTTCGGTTGATTGTGTTTCCTGACCTATTTCGTTTGATTGCGGATCTTCGGTAGTCATATCGGTTTGCAAGAATACTGCAAGAAAACAAGACGATATTGATCAGAATGATTCAGTGTGCGATCACCACGAATACATTTGCGAAAGATGAAAATTCTACTCATTGATAACTACGACAGCTTCACTTACAATCTGGTTCATTATCTGGAACAGGTGACGGAAGATGAAGTTCGTGTAGTGCGCAATGATGAAATTTTAGCATCAGAAGTGGGTGATTACGATCTCATCATGTTATCACCAGGACCAGGACTCCCTTCTGATGCAGGCATTACCATGGAGGTTTTACAGCAATGGCATCGTACCAAAAACATCTTTGGGGTTTGTCTTGGGCATCAGGCCATCGGCGAATTTTTCGGTGCAAAACTGAGAAATCTGGATGAGGTGCACCACGGTGTGGCTACTCCCATCGAGATCATTGCCGCTGATGTCCTCTACAAAACTTTACCGACGACGATTGATGTGGGTAGATATCATTCATGGGTGATCGATGAAGCTCATTTACCTGATCAACTTGTGGTGACGGCGCGAGACCAAGCCGGCGAAATCATGTCTGTGAGACATCGTGAATTTCAAGTGTGTGGTGTTCAGTTCCATCCTGAAAGCATTATGACTCCGCACGGACTTCAGATCATTCGCAATTGGGTTGAACATGCCAAAGTCGGTGAGTGATGAAGGGCATTTTCACATATCGAGCATTGAAAATAGCTTATGTGCAGATTGGCGAAGGATCAGAAACCTATTTTGCTTTCCATGGCTTTGGAAGAAAACCGGAAGATTTTGACGTATTTGCTAAACAACTAAAAGCCAATCAACGCATCATTTCGTTTTCTCTTTTCGCACATGGTGAAAGTTATTTTCCGCCTGAGCGCATACCACATGAGCCATTAACTACTGAAGAGTGGAAAGGCCTTGTGACAGCACTCATGGCATTCTTTGAAGTGAAAAAAATTCATCTGCTTGGCTATTCGATGGGAGGTAGAGTTTGCCTCATGACGTTGCAACTGATGCCTGAGTGCATCGGTAGGGTATTGTTGCTTGCACCGGATGGACTTAAGATCAACATGCTTTATCGTTTCGCAAGTGGAACGTCTATTGGAAGAAAGATTTACCGGTATATCATCGACAATCCTTCACTGCTATTTCGATTGGCCAAGGCATTGAACCAAATGGGGTTGCTGCATGACAAACTTCATCGATTTGTGCACGTTCATCTTGATACGAAAGAGAAGCGCTGGCAGGTTCACGATGCATGGCTCTTTTACAAAAACATGTTTCCGCATTTGCCATCGCTTGCAAAAATTATTCGTGAAAAAAATGAATCCTTTCAAATGGTATTCGGAAAATTCGATACAGTGATCAAGCCAAAACTTGGTATGCAATTTTCGCAGATGATCGGTAGTCAGCAACACATGAAGGTGGTTGATTATGGTCATCGATTGATGACACAAGATGTCATCGAACAGTGCGAGTGGTAAGCTCAAGCAGGATCAGTTCATCATTCCTTTTCGATATGGGCGTTGATGTATTTCCTCCAGCGCTCTATCACCTCACGCATATCATCGGGCAAGTCTTTTTCAAAATACAACCACTCACCGGAGACAGGATGATGAAATCCAAGTGATCTAGCATGTAAAGCCTGCCGAGGAAGGATTGCCAAACAATTCTGCACGAATTGTTTGTACTTCGGGAAAGTTGTTCCTTTCAGAATTTGATCACCGCCATATTCAAAATCGCCGAACAATGTGTGTCCGATATGTTTCATATGAACTCGGATCTGGTGTGTACGTCCTGTTTCCAGTTTGCATTCAACCAATGTGACATAACCAAATCTCTCCAGCACTTTATAGTGCGTCACCGCGTGTTTTCCATAATCACCATCAGGAAAAACCGTGAAGACTTTGCGGTCTTTGAGGCTTCGCCCAGTGTTGCCGATCACAGTACCATCTTCTTTGACATCCCCCCAAACAAGAGCGACATATCTTCTTTCAATGGTTCGATCAAAAAATTGTTTACTCAGGTTGACCAATGCACGATCGGTTTTGGCGATCACCATGACACCGGTGGTGTTTTTGTCTAATCGATGCACAAGACCGGGATGTGCATCGCTTCTTTTTGGTAAATTTTGAAAATGATAAATGAGTGCATTCACCAATGTACCGGTATAATTTCCGTGACCAGGATGCACCACCATATTGGAAGGTTTATTGAGGATGATTAACTCATCATCTTCAAACAATATTTCCAGAGGAATGTTTTCGGGAATGAGTTCCAGTTCACGCACTGGATATGGCATTTCGATGGTAATCACATCGAGAGGTTTGATTTTGTAACTGCTCTTAACGGGTTTACCGTTGACACGAACAAAATCATGATCACATGCATCCTGAATACGCGTGCGTGAAGTTTTCTCTAAACGATCAAATAGAAATTTATCAATCCTGACTAAACCCTGACCTTTATCCGCCACAATACGATGATGCTCAAATAAGTCATCATCATTGTCATTTACTCCATTGTCTACTGGATCTTCCTGCACAATTTACTTTTTTGCGAATGTCGTTATTCTGCGACAAATCTGCGTACGACGGTACCACCATGTTGAACATCTGAAACGCGGAGCAGATAAGTTGCAGGAGCAAGATCACTGATGTCCATCGAAGTCATGCCGTTTCCTGTGCATGATGTTGTGCGAATGATTCTTCCTGTGATGTCCAAAATGCTGCATTCATATTTGTTATGATCTGCAGGTAGGGTAAAATTGATTTGCTCTTGTGCCGGATTCGGAAACACTTCACTCAAATTGATCATGTGCTCTTCAACATTCACCCATTCAGGCAATCCTGATTTGAAAACCGGACGAATCATCACAGAACCGACAATAGATGATGGATTCCAAGTTGAATTTCCCTGCAATTGGTAGAACAATTTTGTTGCATTGGCAGAAGTGTTTTTATCCAATCCCATGTTGAGTGAAACATCACTTTGCTGTACATAACCAACATAAAAATCACCTTGATCGATAAAGACGGGATTCACCAAAGAATAGTACACAAAAAGGTCAGGACCACTTTCGAAATAATGAGGAATAGAGTAATTGAAATTATCGAAATCACTTGTGAGGAGATTGCCCGGTTGTCCTGAATTATCGTCCCAAACCTGCATGATGAAAGATTGATCCGTTGCGAGGTATTGAATCGGAATAAAATACATGTAGTAACCCAGCAAAGTATCAGGAATAGCTGCATTGAACTTCACGGCGACTTTACCACCTGCGTTTTCAATACCATAAGCACGCTCTGCGGTACCATCATCGTAGGCATAATAGTTTGAAAATTTCTGCACAAAGCATGTGGTATCATTGAAAACGTGTGCATCAGTTTGATTGAAGTTTACACAAACCTGAAATGATGCAGAATCCACAGTTGTTGGGGTAGAATACTCAAAATTCTGCAATCCTACGGTGCGCACCCTTTCGCTGTTCGCGTTGTTTTGTCCATCCACATCAGCATCGCCTTCGAAAATCTGTGTGCCTTCATAACTGACATTCCATCTTGTGGCAATGTTTTCATCGGATGGACCTAGATTTCGGTTGTAATAAGTAAGCTGATCCGCCATGTACAAGGATGGATTGCTTTCAAAATGTGTCCAGGGCATGGAGGTGTATCCGAAGTTGAGCAAAGTATTCAGTGGATATTCTGCAGCCACTTCATCAAACTGGTAAGTATTTGGGTGAAGATCTGATTCGATCATCACATAATCGATGTGCCAATGATCAAGAGCGCCATGTAAGGTGCAGTAATTTTTAAACCTGAACCTGAATCCGCTTTGGAGAAAAAGCGGATCGTTGATGTGAAGCCACACACCTTGAAAGGTATCCACTGCACCACCACCTTGAACTTCCCAAGCGCGCATCCATGCACCAGCTTGAAGTGGCGTATAAAATTCGAGGATCAAGGAATCACCTTGTGCGCCCAGGATTCCGTCTTCATCTGGTGCATTGCCGAGCCCCCCTTTTTCAAAATGAAAATACAGGAATACACTGTCTTCAGCTGTATAGCCATCGAGATCGATCGGCAATGAAGTGAGTGTATCAGCTTGTCCCCATTCGAGGTAAGATTCAGAAATGGTTTCGAACCAAAGTGTATCGTGGTAAGGTGTACCATCGCTTTGAAGGCCATCGAGTGTGGCAACACCCAAAGTAAGAGGTGATATCGGAAAAGTATTGTTGATGAAAGCACCATTGTCCGACCATCGCTGCCAACTCGCTGGAATATTTGGATCATTGGTTGGGAGTGAATACCGCGAAAAATCATCGAAGAATGGCAGTGTGAGCATTCCACCGCCACGGTCTGTGCGTGGAGCGAATGTTCTTTCTTTTGCGAACCATTCTGCCTGCTGCTGGTTGAAAGAAATATTTTTTTCGCGTTCCTGTGCCAGGACCATTCCGTTGAGTACACAGCAAAGCAGGGTAAAAGTCAAAAATTTCATGCTCATCATTAAAGGCAATTATCGGTCTTCATCAGGCTCCTGAGAACAGGGCGAGTTATAAAGCCATAAATCTACAATCCGGCCCGGTGTTGTCCCTATCGTCGGGTCGTGAACGGGATCCTGGCGGCAAACGCGAAAAGTTGAAGAATCTTGTGCAGTAGGGGATTCAATGCCCGGTTCAAATCGACAATTGCAGATCAAATTCAGGGTATCGAGGATGGTTTGTACTTCAGAACATGTTTTGCCTGTGAAGTCAGGCACGATGATTCTGGTATTGGCAGCACGACCAATGACCAAGGTGACTCTGGCTCCGCGCGGGATCATGGAATCGGCCTTCAGGCTTTTGCCCTTTTGTGTGACTCGAATGATGCTTCCCGGAAAGGTGTTATTGTCTTCATACAAGGTATCAAAGTCAATCGCCTTGTTTTTGAGTTTGATCATAGCTACCGCTGCATAATCACCTTGTTTGATACCCAATCTTTCCATCGGTGGACTCAATCGGTAGATGGTGAGAAACACTTGCCTGCCTTCTTTGACTTGGCTTTCCGGTACAGGACTTTGATCCACTACGGTTCCTGGGGTCGCTTTTCTATCGTAAATGCTGTCGATCACCACATAATTTAGTCCTCGCGACTCAATGGATGAAATAGCTTCATCCAATGTCATGCCTTTCATATCTGGCACGGAGATGAACTCCCCATGGTCGGTATACCATCTCAGATAAAACCATGAAATACCAATCACAGCGACATAGACAAGCAGGATGCGTAATACCGCCTTCCTGACTTCAGGTGATTTGATGGATGATGACATGGACATATTCCGGGGGCAAATTATGACTTAGTGGAATTTGAAGACCTAAAAATCAAAATTTAAATTGGCATTGAATTGTTCATTCCGTCTGAAGGTCATGCTGTTTCAACCGGTTTGAGAGGCGAAAAAGGATAGTAGGTTAGTGCAAGGAGAGGTTGATGTGCAGCATACCGTTAGGATCACTTGAATTTGTCCTTTCGAAACCATCGCTTATACCAAGGTACGTCCTTTCCCCAGGAATGGCGTTCGGCTTTCTTGAGATTTTTCTTCATTCGCTTTCTGGTAGCCTTATCCTGAGCTTCCATGTGATGGTCCTTCCGCGAATTGTATTCTGCGCGTTTTTGCTCCATGGCTTGTGCTTCCTTTTGTGCGCCTGATTCAGGAGTGACTTTATTTTTCTCCCGCTTCCTCTGCGCATGAATATTTCCTGCCGTAGCCATGAGCAAGACAAACATCATGATATATCTAAGATTCCGCATGACCATGGAACGCACTATTTGTAAAATTCGTATGAGAATTTGATGATCTCGATATCATGACTTTGAAGATCGTGATCCAGAAACGCCTCAATCAGCATAGTAGCTGTATACAAAATTTCAATTTCGCGTTTCATCTCCTTTCCTTCAAAAAACTCCACTTTGGTGAGGTTGCCGAGTTTGTCGTACTGAAAAGTTTGAACCTTACCGGTAGAATTGAGGTTGTCGGTGGTCTCAATGCGTTCAACCCAACCGTGGTCATTGTATACATATTTGCGCGTCACTGTGCGTCCACTCATGATGAGTTCTTCCGTTTCGCTTTCGATATAACCCAGTGTATTTCTGACAATGGTATAGTTGGAATAATGCAATCCATAGTTATTGAAATTGCTCCTTTTCATCATACCGTTTTGAGCATCTGTCCATGAAAAAGACTCTGAATTGATATTGATGACCTGACCGGGCTCTAATTTACCTTTTTCTTGGGCAATATTTTCTGCTTTACCATAATCCATGCGGATCAGCCGACCGTGTTCATCATAATTGAATTGTGTGGTGAAATAACCTCTTGTGCCTGCTTCCTTTTTCAACTCAACTTCTCCAAGATCATTGCGTTTGTATTCAATGGTCAGGCTGTCTACCAGACTGAGCACACTCGTCACCTGATCCATACCAGTGAGTAATCCCACTTCATTGAAACGATAAACAACCACATCCGGACGCTGTTCTATGGGTCTGTTGGGCCTTTTTATGCTTGTAACCCCTGTGATGGTTTTGATTTTATTCACCCAAAGAAACTGCTGACTAAAGAACATTTCATCTTTGAATGCATTGCCGTAGCGGTTGTCGATGATCTGTCCATCACTGTTCAGTGATGCGATCATCATCAGGGTGATGAGCAACATGTAGAGAATTTTCCGTGAAACGATCATACTATGATTCCTGCAACAATGCCAATGCCTCTGATACATGATGAACCGGGGCGTGACATGCGCGTCCGGTGCAAACATAGATGGTCGTATCGGCCGAATTTCTGGCATGAAAGAGTGGCAATTCACTTTCATTTGTTGATGCCGCAAAACGGCACTCAGGAAAATAGTGAGCCCTAAGTTCGCTCAACACGAGCTCAGCATTCTTACCGGTAATGACAACCTCATGAGAAACCGCCAGGTGATCGAGCAGCAACATGAGCCAATTGCTATAAGCCGAACCATGCGATATTCTCGGAAGCATTTGATTCATGAGCCTCGTTGATTTTTCCTGATCATTCCTATTGTCGAGATGGACGGATAATTTTTGCAGACATCTTGCCATGACACTGAGGGAAGAAGGAATGACATTGTCTTCCGTATCACTTCTTTCCACGGACATGATACTTTCGGTGGCATAATTGAATATACCCGTGTGTTCCCGATAGAACTTTTGGGTTGCAACATCAGTCCAATGACTTGCTTCCTTGAGGTAGAGATCTTTACCGGTTGATTCATAAAGGTCAATGGCAGCCTGAATCAAGAAAGCATAATCATCGAGAAATCCTGGAATTGATCTCATACCTTTTGTAAACGCCCGGTAAATCACATCTTCAGCACATAAATGTCTTTTCAATGCGCCATACAATTCCTCCGCAGATTTCAAATAATTTTTGTCACGAAAGGCGTCGCCGGCGGCAACATAAGCAGAGACCAACATCGCATTCCATGAAGTCAGCACTTTATCATCAAGTCCTGGTCTGATTCTCTTATTCCGTTCGTGGAGTAACTTTTCACAAAACCGTTTTCTTATATCATCAAAATCTGTCGCAGACAAGCCATGCTTCGCTGCGAATGATTCATCTTGTTCATGGCATAACAAAATGTTCATGCCATGTTCCCAAAAGCCTTCCTGGCCTACTCTGAAATACTCTGTGGCTATGGCTGCATCGTCGCCGGTTGCCAGTAGAAATTCACTTTTTGTCCAGCAATAATATTTTCCTTCCACACCTTCGGAGTCTGCATCCAAAGCGGCACAGAAAAGACCATCTTTGGTTTTGAGCTCGCGTTCTGCCCAGGCGATGGTTTGTTCTGCGATTCTTCGGAATAATGGTTGGCCACCCGCTGAGTATGCATGGGCATACACTGAAATAAGTTGCGCATTATCGTACAGCATTTTTTCAAAATGCGGCACTTTCCAAAGCGCATCCACACTGTATCTGCAAAAGCCGCCACCAATCTGATCATAGATTCCTCCCAGAGCCATACGGTTCAGCGTCTGCGTCACATGAGCTATGCACGCATCACTTTCATGTTTATATCCATATCGGAGTAAAAACTCCAATGTCACCGGCATAGGAAACTTCGGAGCTCGTCTTTGTCCACCCAACTCGAGATCCCATGACGACATCCATTCCTTCACTTTATCCTCGACAAATTGAAGACCTGATTCGACATGTTTCTTTTCGCCACTGAAATCATGCAATTGAGTTAGACCTTCGGTAAGTCGATCAGCATATGCTAATACTTTTGTTTTTTCTCTTCGGTAAACATCGAAGAGATTTTCAAGGATATTGAGCCATTGTAACTTCGGAAAATAAGTACCACCGTATACAGGTCTTCCATCAGGAAGTGTAAAAACATTCAGCGGCCATCCTCCTCTACCACCCATCAAATGCACAGCATCCATATAAATGTGATCTATATCAGGTCTTTCCTCACGATCAACCTTGATGCATACAAAATGCTGATTCATCAATTCGGCACATTCGAAATCTTCGAAAACCTCATGTTCCATCACATGACACCAATGACAAGCGGAGTAGCCAATGGAAACAAGTACCAGTTTGTCTTCGTCTACGGCCTTCTTCCAGGCATCATCATGCCAAGCAAACCAGTGAACTGGATTGTCTTTGTGCTGAAGCAGATAAGGACTCGTTTCAACGGAAAGATGATTTTTTCCTTCCATGTATTATTTCACTTCACTTAATAATTCATCTAGAATTGACTCCAGCTTACTGCGTTGTATCAACCTGCGGAGGATTACACCATTGCGATCAACAGCTATCAGAGTAGGTGTACTGGGAACCGGAAATCTGCTGTTGAAATTTTGGCGTGCTGATGCTTCAAGGTAGACATTCACCCAAGGTACCTGATCAGCAGCAGCAACTGGTTGCCAGATATCCACGGTTTTATCTGTGCCAATGGCGTATACTTCGACACCATTCGTATGGTATTTTTCATAAATTTCTTTGAGTTCAGGTTTGAATTCTCTGCAATGCGAGCAATTCGTCTTCCAGAACATGATGATGGTGATTTTGTTTTTGGCACAGACTTCCTTCAGGCTTGTGTGATTTCCATTCACATCAGGAAGATTAAGAAATTCGATGGTTTTTCCTGGTTTGCAATTCTCCAGGGCAGTCAGCAGTTTGCGCGTTTCAGCGGTTGTATGTTCGTTTTCAGTACAGTCAGATGAATACCACGTAAGGAAATATGTCAGTGCTTCTTCGTCTTTTCTGTCGATGAGTTTGTCCAGCATGAATCGAAATAGCCAAGCTGAAACATTTTCATCAGCCAAGCCTTTGGTCATGATTTGATCAACATACTCTTCTGTGCGATCACGTTTATCGAAGTATTCGAAATGCAGATTGAGTTTTCGAATGGTACCAATGTGATAGAGGATGTTTTTATCGCGAAAAGGCACGAAGTCGAATTGGTGTTTGGCATTGTAATCCAGAATACTGTCTGCAGAAACCGGATTGGTCTGCCATGCGGGCGCCATGGGAGCTGAAAGTAATTTCGTCAAAAAAGATCCGGTATATGTTTTTGGAAATGCTTTACCGATTGAGTCGCATAAAAGAAAGAAATCCCTTTCACGCTTCAAATATTCCATGCTGTTGCGCGGCAATGAATCGGGGTTCAAAGTAAGTTTATGGTAAGCAGGCATCAGCTTCGCATAAGGCTCCGCCTCGGCATATCCTTCAATGAGAAGTGGTAACTTTTTGAGTGTGTTGTAATCGGTTTGTATCGCGAGTTTAGGTGATCCAACCATAGCAGGGCTGATGATAAAATCACCCCATTTCTCCGGATCGGAAGAAATTCTGATGCGGTATTGACCGGGGTGGTCAAATTGGATCGCCAGCTTCAATTTCCCTTCCGCGTCTAATTCTTTGCTCATTTGATTCTTCCAACCATCTTCCATGAAATACTCAAGAATCAGACGAGAATTGGCCGGGGCATGCTGAATATGAAACGTGACATTCTCCTGTGATTTCAGAAGCGAAGTCGAAAATAAAAAAAAGAAAACAATGTAGCGTTTCATGAATAATCATCAAATATGAGGGGTGAAAGTTAGTCATGCCTGAGCAATAACGATACCAATCAGAGAACTACACTCCAGCAATATTGCATCGGCATTACTCATGTGTTTGGCTTGCGTATCATTGGTTTCGCCCTAAAGCCAAATACATGAATGAACAATTACTTTCGTGAGACCAAACAAGGCGAGTAAGTGTTGAGTCATGACTGATGAAAGCATTGGAAGTTGATTGTTCGTCAAATTTTAACTCGTGATCATCGAATTTTAGATAAAATCTCTTCAGCAGTCTTAATTTCGTCAACAAATTCAACCCAAATGGATCAAAAGGTATTCGACCTCATCAATCAGGAACACCACCGTCAAAAACATGGCATCGAACTTATTGCTTCTGAAAACTTTGTAAGTGATCAGGTGATGCGTGCAATGGGCTCCGTACTCACTAACAAATATGCGGAAGGCCTGCCAGGCAAACGTTATTATGGCGGTTGTGAAGTGGTAGACGAAGTTGAGCAATTGGCCATTGATCGGTTAAAAGAACTTTTCGGCGCAGCATGGGCCAACGTTCAACCTCACTCAGGAGCGAATGCGAATAGTGCAGTCATGCTCGCATGCCTCAAACCAGGTGACACCATTTTGGGTCTTGACCTTTCTCAAGGTGGACATCTCACCCATGGCTCACCGGTGAATTATTCAGGTAAACTTTATCGTCCGGTTTTTTATGGTGTTGATCGCGAAACCGGTCGTGTCGACATGAATGTGGTTGAAGAAATTGCTCACCGCGAAAAACCAAAACTGTTGATCTGTGGTGCTTCAGCATATAGTCGCGATTGGGAATACAAACGCTTTCGTGAAATTGCTGATTCCGTCGGCGCTTTGCTCATGGCCGACATTTCACACCCAGCTGGCTTGATTTCAAAAGGCTTGCTCAACGATCCGATGCCACATTGTCATATCGTAACAACAACGACACACAAAACCTTGCGAGGTCCGCGAGGTGGTGTGATCATGATGGGCAAAGATTTTGAAAATCCATTTGGCATCAAAACACCGAAAGGAGAATTGCGCATGATGTCTTCATTACTCGACAGTGGCGTATTCCCGGGTATGCAAGGCGGACCACTTGAACATGTGATTGCCGCAAAAGCTGTTGCTTTCGGCGAAGCACTTCAACCCGTCTTCAGATCTTATGGCGAACAAGTCATGAAAAATGCCGCAGCACTTTCAGGAGCATTGATTGAACGCGGCTATCAGATTGTAAGTGGCGGAACTGACAACCATTGCTTCCTCATGGATCTTCGCAATAAAGGCATCACCGGAAAAGAAGCGGATGCCGCGCTGATCTCCGCAGACATCACAGTCAATAAAAATATGGTTCCATATGACGACAAGTCTCCTATGGTAACGAGCGGAATTCGAATAGGAACGCCAGCGATAACCACCCGTGGTTTGAAAGAAGCAGATATGGAAATTGTTGCCGGCTTGATCGATGAAACATTAATGGGTAGAAATGATCAGCAAGTTGTTTCCAAAGTGAGAAAGAAAGTAAACGACATGATGGAAGGACTTCCTTTATTTGCGTCACAGACCGAAACTTCTGTTGCATAACAATTGTTATTGTAAAGTATGATTGCTCAAATACTCTTTGTTCTTCTGCTTGGTGTCGCAAGTTATATGGCGTGGAAGCGCTTCAGTTTTGTACGCCGTAATATTTTTCTTGGCCGTAATATGACCATAGAAGGTGATTCGTCAGAACGGTGGAACACCATGTTCCGTGTAGCTCTTGGACAGGGAAAAATGTTCACTCGCCCTTTGGCAGCAGTGATGCACCTTTTCATTTATGTAGGCTTCATCATCATCAATATTGAATTGCTCGAAATTGTAGTGGATGGCATTTTCGGCACACATCGGATCCTGTCCTTCATGGGCGGGTTTTACAACTTTCTGATCGGAAGTTTTGAATGGCTCGCGGTGCTCGTCCTGGTTTCCTGTGTGGCGTTTTTGCTGAGGAGAAATGTTTTAAAACTGAAGCGTTTGAATATGCGCGAGCTTACGAAATGGCCGCGCACCGATGCAAACCTTATCTTGATTACTGAAATTCTTTTGATGACCGCCTTCCTTAAAATGAATGCAGCTGATTATATCTTGCAATCACGTGGGGCGGAACATTATGGCGTTGCTGGTGCATTTCCGGTATCATCGCATCTGGCTCCAATCATGGAAGGATTGAGCGATCATACCCTCATCTTCGTTGAGCGTTTTTGCTGGTGGTTTCACATCATCGGCATCCTTGGATTTTTGGTGTATGTCACCTACTCCAAACACCTTCACATCATTCTTGCCTTTCCGAATACCTATTACAGCAAACTCAAACCTGCGGGTGAAATCAACAACCTGCAATCTGTTACGAATGAAGTGAAACTCATGCTCGATCCGTCTGCGGCTGTTCCACCATCCGACGGGACACCACAGCGATTTGGTGCAAAGGATGTCATGGATCTGAGTTGGGTTCAGTTGATGAATGCATACAGCTGCACAGAATGCGGAAGATGCACTTCTGAATGTCCGGCCAATCAAACCGGTAAACTATTATCTCCTCGCAAAATCATGATGGACACTCGCGACCGTCTTGAAGAAGTAGGCAATAAAATGGATGCCAATGGAGGCAAATGGGAAGACGATGGACGTTCACTGTTGCGTGATTATATCACCGAAGAAGAACTATGGGCTTGCACAACTTGTAATGCTTGTACCAATGCCTGTCCGGTAAATATCAATCCAATGGAGATCATTGTTGATTTGAGAAGGTACCTCATCATGGAAGAAAGCAAATCTCCTGAGAGCATCACTGTAATGTTCAATAACATTGAAAACAACGGCGCACCATGGGCCATGAGTGCCATGGATCGCGATCAGTGGAGAAACAGTTAATCATAGGAGACCGAAATCATGGCAGAATTGATTGAATCACGTGAAGATGACGGAAAGAGAAAGTCGCCGGTCCTTCCATCGCATGTCAAAAATTTTCTCATTGACATCGACGGCACTGTCGGTGAAGACATTCCGAATGAAGAGCCTGAACGCATGGAAGATGCCGCAGTTTATCCTGACGCACTTCAGAAATGCAATCAATGGTATGATGAAGGACATATTATTTTCTTTTTCACTTCAAGAACAGAAGCACATCGTGAAGTGACAGAACGTTGGTTGAACAAAAGTGGTTTTAAATACCACGGCATCATCTTCGGAAAACCTCGTGGCGGGAATTACCACTGGATAGATAATCACTTGGTGCGGGCAACACGCTTTGAAGGAAAATTTACTGATTTTGTAGAAAAAGAAGTGACCGTGCAAGTATTCAGAGATTAATCATAAGACTCACGACAGAACGATACACATGAGTGAACTGAAAGTAAAGACCATGGCTGAATGCCTTGCCAGCGGCGAGGTTCCTGAAATATTATTTTGGGTTGGATGCGCAGGAAGTTTTGACGACCGTGCGAAAAAAATCACCAAAGCCATTGCAAGGATTCTCAATCATTGTAATGTGTCATTCGCCATTCTTGGTGGTGAAGAATCATGCACGGGTGATCCGGCAAAACGAGCTGGCAATGAATTCCTTTTTCAGATGATGGCGATGCAAAATATCCAGGTGTTGAATGGATATGAGGTGAAGAAAATCGTAACAGGTTGTCCACATTGTTTCAATACATTGAAAAATGAATACCCAGCTTTAGGCGGTCAGTTTGAAGTGATGCATCATACACAACTGATCAATCAATTGATGAAGGAAGGTAAGATCACCATCAAAGGTGGTGGAACTTTCTCCGGAAAACGAATTACTTTTCATGATCCATGTTACCTCGGGCGTGGCAATAATGTGTATGAAGCTCCACGAGAAGTACTCCAGCAACTCGATGCTGAACTGGTAGAGATGAAACGCAGCCGTGCGCACGGCTTATGCTGCGGTGCTGGTGGTGCCCAGATGTTCAAAGAAGCAGAACCCGGCGACAAAGAAGTCAACGTTGAACGTACGGAAGACGCCCTCGAAACTTCTCCAAATGTGATCGCAGCTGGATGTCCATTTTGCAATACCATGCTTACCGATGGCGTAAAACACTTCGAAAAGGAAAATACCATTGTTGTAAAAGATGTGGCGGAGATTGTGGTTGAGGCGGGGGAACTTGGGTCGTAAGTATCTTGGTGAAAGGTTCAAGGTTCAAGGTTTAAGGTTGACAATGAATTTGTGGTGAAACACGTCATTTCTTCGCCTCACGACCATTGAAGTCTGAACTCGAGATGCTTTACGATTGAATGTTTAACGCGCGTCATCTTTGAACTTTGAACCTTGAACTTTGAACACCCGTCTTACAAGGTTATATTTGACCATTCAAAGCAATTCTAAACTTCTATGAAACTACTCGAAGGAAAAGTAGCCATCATCACCGGCGCGTCACGTGGCATCGGTAAAGGCATCGCCGAAAAATTTATTGATCAGGGCGCAAAAGTTATTTTCACTTACGCAAGCAGTGAAGAAAAAGCACATGCTCTAGAAGCGGAACTTGCTGCAAAAGGTGGTGTTGCAAAAGGATATAAAAGTGACGCAGCTGACTTTGCAGCGGCACATACCCTTATTGATGATGTGGTGCGTGATTTTGGCACTGTGGACATATTGGTCAATAATGCGGGTATCACCCGTGATAATCTTCTGATGAGGATGACAGAAGAACATTGGGATGAAATCATGCGCGTAAACCTGAAGTCGGTGTTTAACCTGACAAAAGCTGTGATCAAGCCCATGCTGAAAGCCCGTGCCGGCAGTATCATCAATATGAGTTCTGTAGTTGGCGTGAAAGGCAACGCTGGTCAAGCCAATTATGCTGCATCCAAAGCAGGTATCATCGGTTTCACAAAAAGTGTTGCTGCTGAACTTGGATCAAGAAATATTCGTTGCAATGCTATCGCACCTGGTTTTATTGAAACTGAGATGACTGGCGCACTCGATGAAAAAACCGTACAGGAATGGAGAAATGCTATTCCTCTCAAACGCGGTGGATCACCAGATGATGTTGCCAATGCCACTTTGTTTCTGGCCTCTGATATGAGTGCATACATCACCGGTCAGACCTTGCGTGTGTGCGGTGGAATGTTGATGTAATTAAACTGTTTTTTTAAGCGAGAGATATCTGATGTCGATCATTACCCAGGCTCCTGTATGGCTGATCATTGTGTGCATCGTTGCTGGTGCAGCTTATGCCGGAGCACTTTATTTTAAAGACAGATTTAACCGCACCTACGGCACTCCTTTAGCGACTCTGCTTGGAATTCTGCGTTTTGCGTGCGTCACCCTGCTGGCGATATTTCTACTCAAACCCTTGATCAGGTTGGTGAGTTATGATGTAGAAAAACCTGTAATTGTTATTGCACAGGATAATTCGGAATCTATCGTAGTCGGAAAAGACTCTGCCTTCTACCGCAATGAGTATGCTGCCAACCTCAAAGCCCTCACAGAACAATTCGGCGATGATTACGAAATCAAAACACTGAGCTTTGGAGATCTCGTGTCTGAAGGATTGGATTCTCTTGACTACAAAGAAAAACTCACCGACTTCTCCGGTTTGCTCAATGAAATCTATACACGATACAGTGGGAGAAATCTCGGAGCAATAGTTATTGCTTCTGATGGTTTGTACAACAAAGGAAGCAATCCAGTTTTTGCATACAAAAAACTCAATGTACCAGTATATACCATTGCACTTGGTGATACCACGGTCTACAAGGACATCCTCATTTCAGAAGTGGCTACAAACCGACTTGCCTATCTCGGCAATAAATTTCCTATGGAAATTACCATCGAAGGAAGAAAAGCCAACACTGCCAATGCAGTGCTCACCGTTTCAAAAAAAGGAAACGTCCTTCATAGTTCTAATATCACTTTCCATGGTGACCGATACAACACTACGGTCCCGCTCACTTTTGATGCCACTGAAACCGGACTTCAGAAATATTCCGTACATCTCAGCAGTATTGAAGGTGAAATGACGCTCGCAAACAATCACAAAGATGTCTTTATTGATGTATTGGACAGCAGACAAAAAGTTCTGATACTGGCTTATGCTCCACATCCCGATATCAATGCCATGCGCGATGCCATAGCCAGCAATGAGAGTTATAAGGTTGATGTAAAACTGGCGAAAGATTTCAATGGCAATGTCAATGAATACAGCCTGGTCATTTTCCATCAATTACCTGCAGCCGGATCAATGGGACAGAGCATGATTACCAATGCTCTTGAACAAAAAATTCCCGCGTTGTTCGTTTGGGGCGCTTCCACAGATTACAATGCCTTCAATAAAATGAATCTTGGATATTCATTATCCGGGTACATGAACAATACCACTGACATCAGTGGGAATTATGTAGATGAATTCTCTTTGTTTACACTGGATGAACAGGCGAAAAATATGTTTCGTACGTTACCACCCCTCACCGTTCCTTTTGGCGACTTCACCTACAGCCCCGGTATCAATGCCATGGTGAATCAGCAAGTCGGACAAATCAAGACGCGTAAACCTTTGATTTCATTCAATAAAATCAACGACACCAAAATTGGACTCATCAATGGTGAAGGCATCTGGCGCTGGAAATTGACTGCCTTTCAACAATATGAAAATCACGATGCATTCAATCAACTCATTACAAAAATTGTTCAGTATTCTTCAGCTAAAGAAGATAAGAGTTTGTTTCGTGTAAATGGTAATAATGACTTTTTCGAAAATGAACAAATTGTCTTCGATGCTGAACTGTACAATCAGAGTTACGAAGCGATTACAAATAAAGAAATCAGCATGCGCATTGTCAGTGAAGATGGCATTGAATTCAATTATGTATTTTCAGTTTCCGGCAATCGCTACAGACTCAACGCAGGTCAGCTTCCAGTTGGCAATTACAATTATGAAGCAACGGTGAATGGTGAACCTACCATTCCCAAAGAAAGAGGCGAATTCAGTATCAGTCCACTTCAACTCGAAGTCGTGAATACCATTGCAGATCATAGATTGATGTATCAACTCGCAGCAGACAACAACGGCGAAATGATTTATCCTTCTGAACTCTCTTCGTTGTCGGAAAAAATTAAAAACAAAAAGGACATCGTTTCAGTTTCATACGAAAACAAACAATTGAATGAACTCATCAATTATCGTTGGATATTGGCTCTGCTCCTGCTTTTGCTTAGCGCTGAGTGGTTGTTGAGGAAGAGGGCGGGAACTTATTGAGTTGTGAATTGTGAGTTATGAGTTAGGTGGGTTGGGATGTCAAATAATTTTTGTTTACATGGCTAAGTCGACATTGCGCATTGGAGGCGTACCGGAGCATTTCAATCTTCCGTGGCAACTGGCTGCGGAGCACGACATTTTCACATCGCAGGGAATTGAATTGTCTTGGACATTCTATGCCGGTGGAACAGGTGCTATGACCAAGGCACTCAGCAATGGGGAATTGGATATTGCCATTTTACTTACGGAAGGTTTCGTATCCGCGGCAAGTCAAGGATTGAAAGCACGGATTGCAAAAGTGTATATTGAAACTCCATTGGTGTGGGGAATTTATTCCGGTGCCAACTCTCGCATCAAAACAGCTGATGAAGCGTTGAAGAAAAAATATGCCATCTCAAGATTGGGATCCGGTTCCCATCTCATGGCAATGATTCACGCACAACAGAAGGGTGTAACGCTGCAAGAAAAGAACTTCTCTATCGTCAATAGTCTCCATGGTGCGGTACAATCACTGGTCAAGAGCGAAACCCAACTTTTCTTCTGGGAAAAATTCATGACTCGTCCTCATGTTAAAAGTGGCGAGCTGAATCTCGTTGGTGAGTTTAGCGCACCGTGGAGTGGCTTTTTGGTCATCGTGAGTGAACAGGTGATGAAGACAAGAGCCGATGAAGTACAAAAACTCATGTCGATCATGAATGCAGAATGCATTTCATTCAAACAGGACAATTCCAGTGTGGTGCATCTGAGGAAAAAATTCGACATGAGCATGCAAGAAGCCAGAACATGGTTGCGCAATACGCAATGGAATTATGACTATCACATCGATGCACAAAGCTTATTGAATGCACGCAATGCACTGGCTTCTGTGGCCATGTGCAACGAAAAACTGAAGGTCGAAAAATTGTGCGCACCTTGGCTTAAAGTGATTTGATTTTCCAAGATATTTATTTATTCAAGTCTCAACAATACTCCTCCTACAATGCGCACTCTTTGGTCTAAACGTTGGTTCAAAATCACCACCATCTTCATCATACTGATGGTTGTGCTTCTGATATTCAAGAACAATATTCTCCGAGGTATGGGCAATTATCTCGTAGCTGTTGATCCACTGGAAAAAACCGAAATGTGTTTCGTCCTCGGAGGCAATAGTTACGAAAGGGGTATTTCCGCTATTAAAGTATTTGAACAATTCCCCGATCAACGATTCGCAGCAACAGGAGGAAACTATCCGTATCAAATTCTTTGTCTGGACACCATGATGTTTGAAGCAGAACTTACCAAACATTGGATGGTGAGCCAAGGAGTGCCTGAACAACAGGTAGACACACTCACCAGTGCTCATAGCACCATGGATGAGTCAGAAGAAATTCTGCGCTATTGTCAGGAACATCAAATGAAAAAAATCACGGTCATTTCAAGTTCCTTTCACATGCGAAGAGTTCGCTGGGTCTTTGAAGATAAATTCGAGGATGCAGGAATTCAGATCATCTTCCACGGAGCAGCGGCGGTTGATTATGATCAGAATAATTGGTGGACAAATGAAGAAGGCCTCATCATGGCCAACAATGAATTCGTGAAGTTGTTGTACTACCTCGTGAAGTATTGATGCACACCAGCTGCGAAGTGCAGCGGTTGATGATATTCACGAAAAATAAAGCTGTGTATGATGGTGTGCAATTTTCGTTTGGTTACATAATACTATTTTGGGTAGCCCTGAATCCCGAATCATGTAGTCGGGATAATCAGTTCATGTTCACAACTTTGTCTATTACTCGAAAAAAAAATAATCGGAAACCCGTTCAGGCTTGTTTTGATCCGTAAATTTGATGTGACTAACATACCCTGACAATTAACAGATGAGTGAAGAACACCGAGACCAGGATCATTCTATGCAACTGGTGAGCAGGTATGAGCAGATGCGGGAGAAGAATGAATCCTACTACTTCGACGTTGAACAGTTCGAAGAGATCGTCGATTATTACTACGACGACAACAAATACACGAAGGCTCTTCAGGTCATCGAGTATGCTTATACACTCTTTCCGGACAATTTTACACTGATGCTTCGTGAAGCCCAGATCCTTACCGGATTAGGCCATCTCACGAAAGCATTGACGCGATTGAAGGTACTCGAAAAAATCGATGCCAATGAGGAAGTCCTCATTACCCTGGCATCGATCTATAGCCAGCAAAGGGAACATAAAACTGCCATCCAGCTTTTGAAAAAGGCGTTGGCGTTAGGCAGCAGGGAGTATCAAGATGAGATTTATCTTGAAATAGCTCTTGAGTACGAGAACATGGATCGATACGACAAAGCGCAAGAAACACTGGCAGAAGCGATCAACCTCAATCCCGAAAACGAAATACTCTTATACGAATTCGCATATTGTTTGGATATTGGCGACAAAGCCGCAGAAGCTGTGGAGTTTTTCGCGAAATTCACAGAAAATCATCCATACAACTTTTCTGCATGGTACAATCTTGCCAATGCTTATCAGAAGCTTGGCCAATTGGAAGACGCGCTGGAAGCCTACGAATTTTGTATTGCCATTCAGGAAGATTTTACACCAGCCTACTACAATAAAGCGCATACGTTGTTCAAGATGGATCGCTTTCAAGAAGCCGTTCAGGTTTTCGAAGAAACATATGCATTTGAACAACCACAATCTCCTGTTTATTGCCATATCGGTGAGTGCTTCGAAAAAATGAATGAGCTGGATAAGGCATTGTTTTATTACAGAAAAAGTATTTCTCTGGATGACAACAATGCGGATGCTTATCTGGGAATAGGTATTACCTATGACTTGATGGACAGAACCGTAGACGGGTTGGCTTATATAGAAAAAGCCATTCAACTCGAACCGGAAAATCCCGATTATCAAGTATTCCAAATGGAATTCCTCAAGAAGCTGGAAAGATTCGCTGAAGCAGAAGCCATTGGTGAAAGTTGTATATCACTCTTTCCAGAAAATGAAGATATCTGGCTGGATTATTCTGATGTGTTTGCACAACAAGGAGATTTGCAGCGAGCCTTGGAAATCATCAACAACGGGTGGCAAAACTGTCCTCAAAGCAACGATATCGGATACCGCAAAGTGGCTTATCTGATGATGACCGGAAAAACGTCTGAAGGTGAAGAATTGATGCTTCGATTGCATGCTGCAAATCCCGATGGACTCAAAGAACTGGAAGACTATTACCCAGAAATAAAGAAAAACCTGCTTTTTGTTGAGATTTCAGGTCAAAAAAACTGACCTGATTTTTTGACCAAAAGCCACCAAAACCCACATGGCATGAGGAATGTCAGTAATTGTACAATGTACACTTACTAATCTTACGATATTTGCCTACCGAAATCAAGACTGGCCCTATGAATTTCAAACTGAAGAATCTCCCGGAACGTACCAAAAAAGACAGACAACACGGACTCACCATGGTCATGGACAAAGGCCTTAGCCTTAGGCAAGCTGAAGATCTTATTGATTCAGCCGCAGATCAGGTGGACATTGTGAAATTGGGATTTGGCACTTCTGCCTTTGCCAAAAATGTCAAGGATAAAGTGAAGCTTTATCATGAAGCGAATATGCGGGTGTATGTTGGAGGCACTTTGTTCGAGGCATTCCTGGTGCGCAATCAGCTTGATGATTACAAAAAGTACATTGATGGACTTGGACTTCAAACAGTGGAAATTTCCGATGGCAGTATGGTCATTCCTCATGACGAGAAATGTGAGATGATTTCATCATTCGCGAAAAACTACCGTGTGCTTTCTGAAGTGGGTTCTAAGGAAGAAGGTATTCTGATCTCGCCCGCACGTTGGATCAAAATGATGCAACATGAATTGCAGGCTGGATCATGGAAAGTCATTGCAGAAGCCCGCGAAAGCGGTACCGTTGGGATTTACAGACCAAGCGGCCAGGCCCACGTGATGCTGATCAATAAGATCATCAAAAATGTGAAGCCGGAAAATATCATTTGGGAAGCTCCCAAAAAGCCACAACAGGTGTACTTCATCAAACAATTTGGAGCCAATGTGAATCTCGGTAATATTGCAGAGAATGAAGTGATACCGCTCGAATGTCTGCGAATCGGACTGCGTGGTGATACCTTCTTCGATTTTCAACCGGAAGAAATCGTATCGAAATATAAAGCCTGAGCATGAAATCCATCACTGCAGAGCAACTGAAATCGTGGAAAGAAAACAACACGCCACATCAGTTGATTGATGTCCGCGAATCCTATGAAATCGAAACCTGTTCTATCGGAGGAACGCCTATCCCCATGGCTGAAGTGATGGAACGACATGAAGAACTTCGAAAAGACATTCCCGTTATTATCCATTGTAAATCCGGACGAAGATCAGAAGCCGTCGTTTATGAACTCGAAAGAAGATTCGGAATGAACAATATTTACACGCTGGAAGGTGGCATCATGGCATGGATCGATGTCGTGGACCATACCCTGATGAAATATTAAGCTCGTTTTTGGGCTGCAGCTTTCAGGCACATTACCTCAACATCACATCGGTACGAAGTGAGTTTTCATTTGATGATGAAACCGCGGGATGTTTCATGCAACAATTCTCCTTCCCTGGTTACTTGTATCACCAACACTGCCTTCTGATGCAAATTCATTTCCTGTAACACAGTTGTTATCATTTCGCGTCCATTGAGGATGCTCACATCGTGATCGGAAAAATGAAAAGGACACATCCACCTATGTTTTGGTAAAACAAGCCACTGAGCAGGATCACCGTCGAAAACAGACAATTCATTTCGTGTCACATACCAACCGGCGCTATAATGTCGATTTGCATCTGAAGGCGCCACAGGCATAGATAATTCCCCTAAGGGATGAAAAAAGTAACCCTTCATCAAAACAGCTCTCCCCGGCGTTTCTAAATGATGTTCATGGAGATAGTTTTTACCAACCGGGGTGCGGAATACATTGATTTGTCTGCGCAATTTTTCAATCTTCAATTGCAGGCTATCAAAGCCATTGGGACCAACCCATGCGTTCCTATTGGGCGAGTATGGTTTGCCGATATAGTATTTACAAGCAGCTTCCAGATGTATGAGCTCCCCATCTACCAATTCACGGATCAGAAAATCGGCCTCCCCTGTTGCTCCGGATTGATCAAACCGAATATTCCGGCTGATCAACTCAAAGTGTGGACTGCGCATAAACCAATACGCCAGCAGGGATTCAAATCTTTTCCCTAACAATGTTGAGTCTTCATTCATCAAAAATGTCTTCAAATCATCAGGATTTTCATCCAATTTTTTGAGCCAATCCAGATGCAAAGCCAATTGATGATCACACCATTCCTCATCAATGATAGGGAGTTCACCACAATTTTCTTTTACCAGTGGAGCGGAACCCATAGCCCAGGCCAATGCGGCAACATCAGGATTCTTGAAGATGGGAAGAGCATGGAGAAGCATCGCAGCGAAAATAATGAGACGATAAAAAAGACAGCATTTACTGCATTATAACATCCAGAACCCTTGCCAGAAAGGCCTCACAGTGGTTTTCCACATTTGTTTATAGAATTGATGACCCAAAGGTGAAACGGCAGAGTATCTTCGCACCCGAATTCAAATCAGAATTCAACACCATACATTTTTGATTAACTGACAGGCCAAAGCACAGCGAGGTTCCGGTCAGATAAAAAAAAAATGCCCAAAGACAACTCCATCAAGTCGGTCCTCATCATCGGTTCAGGACCTATCGTCATCGGACAAGCATGTGAATTTGATTACAGTGGATCTCAAGCTGCACGGTCACTCCGTGAAGAAGGCATTGAGGTTACACTCATCAATAGCAATCCGGCCACTATCATGACAGATAAAGTTGTTGCAGACAATGTTTATCTGCAGCCGCTTGAACCGGAAAGCATCATCCGAATTTTAGAAGAGCACAAAATCGATGCTGTATTGCCTACCATGGGTGGTCAGACGGCACTCAATCTTGCCATCACCTGCGAAGAAACAGGTATTTGGAAAGACTATCAAGTGCGGATGATTGGTGTAGATACCAAAGCAATTGAGATCACAGAAAACCGTGAAGCATTCCGCAAACTCATGGGTGAGATTGGGGTACCTATGGCACCACAACGCACTGCCAAGAGTTTTCTTGAAGGGAAAGAAATAGCTCAAGAATTTGGCTTCCCGCTTTGTATCAGACCATCATACACCTTAGGTGGTAGTGGCGCCGCTTTGGTGCATACACAAGGTGAATTCGATAAACTTCTGGATCGTGGCCTTCACCTCTCTCCCATCCATGAGGTGATGATTGATAAAGCACTGATGGGCTGGAAAGAATTCGAACTTGAATTGTTGCGCGATGCCAATGACAATGTCACTATCATTTGCTCCATTGAAAATTTCGACCCGATAGGCATTCACACGGGTGATAGCATCACTGTGGCACCAGCCATGACGCTATCAGATACGACTTATCAAAAAATGCGCGATATGGCTATCCGCATGATGCGTGCGATTGGAAATTTTGCAGGTGGATGTAACGTGCAGTTTGCAGTAAGTCCGGATGAAAAAGAAGACATCATCGCCATTGAAATCAATCCTCGCGTATCAAGGTCTTCAGCATTGGCAAGCAAAGCCACCGGATATCCGATAGCTAAAATCGCCTCCAAACTTGCTATTGGTTATCATCTTGATGAACTGACGAATCAAATCACCAAGTCCACGTCTGCGTTTTTCGAGCCAACACTCGATTATGTGATCGTAAAAATTCCAAGATGGAATTTCGACAAATTCCCTGGTAGCAACCGCGAAATCGGACTGCAAATGAAAAGTGTGGGTGAAGTGATGGGTATTGGTCGAAGTTTTCAGGAAGCACTTCAGAAGGCTTGTCAATCGCTGGAAATAAAACGCAATGGACTCGGTGCTGATGGACGTGAATTGCGTGATCAGGCACAATTACTTGCTTCACTTGAACGACCAAGTTGGAATAGATTATTCCATGTGTATGATGCCATCAAACTTGGAATACCTTTCAAAACAATACAGGAGAAAACACGAATCGATCATTGGTTTTTGAAACAGATCGAAGACATGATCCTGACCGAAAAACGCATTGAAAAGTTCAACATTGACAACATCCCTGCTGACCTGATGTTTGAAGCCAAACAAAAAGGGTACGCAGACAGACAAGTGGCACATCTTCTGCGCTGTTTGGAGAGTGAAGTCTATAAGAAGCGACAAGACATGAATATTCGTCGTGTCTACAAGCTCGTGGATACTTGCGCTGCTGAATTCGAAGCGAAAACGCCATACTACTATAGCACCTTCGAAACAGAAAATGAAAGCGTTGTATCAGATAAAAAGAAAATAGTGGTATTGGGAAGTGGTCCAAATCGCATTGGACAAGGAATAGAATTTGATTATTCATGTGTTCACGGAGTGCTTGCCGCCAAGGAATGTGGTTATGAAACCATCATGATCAATTGCAATCCCGAAACAGTATCTACGGACTTTGATACGGCGGATAAACTCTACTTCGAACCAGTTTTCTGGGAACATATTTACGATATCATTCAGCATGAGAAACCTGAAGGAGTTATTGTTCAGCTTGGCGGACAGACAGCATTAAAACTTGCCGCGAAATTGGATAAGTATGGAATTAAGATCATAGGAACAGATTACGCGTCACTTGATCTTGCAGAAGATCGTGGAAGTTTCTCGAACTTATTGAAGGAAAACAATATTCCTTATCCAAAATTCGGAGTGGTTGAAAGTGCGGAACAAGCCGTAGAACTTTCCCGCGATCTTGGCTTCCCGCTGCTTGTTCGACCCAGTTATGTTTTGGGCGGACAGAAAATGAAAATTGTGATCAACGAAAAAGAACTGGAAGAACATGTCGTGAATATTCTGAACGATATGCCAGACAATAAGATTTTGTTGGATCATTTTCTGGAAGGAGCTATCGAAGCAGAAGCAGATGCCATTTGCGATGGAGATGATGTTTACATCATTGGTATCATGCAACATATCGAACCTGCAGGCATACACAGTGGAGACAGCTATGCTGTTCTTCCTCCTTATAATCTTGGTGATTTTGTGATGACACAAATTGAAGAGCACACCAAAACCATTGCGAAAGCACTTCGCACTGTTGGACTCATCAATATTCAATTTGCCATCAAGAATGATGTGGTTTACATCATCGAAGCCAACCCTCGTGCGAGTCGCACTGTACCATTCATTGCAAAAGCATATGATGAACCATATGTGAATTATGCAACGAAGGTGATGCTTGGTGCCAAAAAAGTGAAGGACTTTAATTTCTCACCAAAAAGAAATGGTTATGCCATCAAGATTCCGGTTTTCAGCTATGAGAAATTCCCTGAGGTGAAGAAAGAACTCGGACCAGAGATGAAGAGCACGGGCGAAGCCATTCGATTCATCAAAGATCTTCGAGATCCTTTCTTCAGACAGGTTTATTCAGAAAGAAATCTGTATCTCAGTAAGTAATTATTGCTTGATCAAACTGATGACCTCTGCTCCTTCTCCGGTATTCAATCGGAGCTGATAGCAGCCAGAAGATAACTCTGAAGCGTCTACCGTGAATGCAGCATTGCCGTTGACTTTCACATCACGCACCACTCTTCCTGTGGCATCGGTAATTTGATAGCTGATCAGATGACTCGACATTTTCGCTGGTTTGATCGTAAACGATTGCACAAAAGGATTTGGACTTACGATAAAATCAAACGCGATGTGTTCGTTTAATCCCGTGATTTCAATTTGGATATCATCTGAACAACCCAATGAATCTGATACTACGGCATTGTAAATTCCAGTAGCCAAAAGATCCGATACATCTTCATTCTGAGATGAAAAACCATCAGGCCCGGTCCATGCTATGGTATATGGCGGAACTCCTCCTGCAATGTTGATGTCGATAGCGCCGTTGCCCGCGTCGTTGATATTGGAAGAAGCAACCAAAGTAGCTTCCAATAATGCTGGCTCTTCAATGGTAAATTCTAATGTTGTTGTTCCCGCACAATTTTCATCATTTGAAATGATGACACTGTAATCGCCAGGAGTGAGATTTTCAATATCCTCTGATACCGCTTCATTTGACCAGAGATATGACAATCCACTTTGACCACTTTGCATATTGAGATCGATACTACCATTTGCGGCACCGTAACAGGAAACAGGATGTACTGAAACCGAAGCTACTTCAGGGCTAACGATAGCCTGCAATTGGAGATTGATCAAGGCTGATGTACATAATGGCACCAGACCATTGTCACAAACAGTGAATCCCAAACTTACATCTGAGGTATTATCTGTATCAGCCAAATACTCCATGATGTGTGTTGTTTCATCAAATGTCATGATACCATGTGATGGTTGTTCTACCGTGAAATGCAGGTTTGCATCCACGTCCTGAATATCGCCAACATAACTGTCTAAATCCACTGAGACACTACCTCCCATGCAGACATCTTGTGTCACATTGAATGCCACAGGTGCAGTGTTACCTTCACCGATTGGCACAACGACGATGGTAAGAACACCGGCATCGCAAACACCACATGGATCACAAGCATAATATGTCACACTGAATGTTCCTGTGACACCATCATTTGGAATGTATGTGAATGAGCCGTTTTCAGCAAGACTGAAAATGCCATTGCTATTATCCAAATACAAAGTGTAATACAATACTTCTCCGTCCGGTTCAACATCATTGTCAGCAACGGTACCTGAATACTGACTGTCCTGTTCCAATTCGATGGCATCATCAAATGCGATAGGTGTATCATTGCCGAAGTCAACTTCAAAAACAATTTTGGCTATGTCGCACATATTTGTTGGATCACAAACATTGTAGTAGACACTATCCATTCCAGAGTAATCTGGTTCAGGGGTATAGGTGTATTGTCCATCAATATCCAAGATAAACTCTCCATGAAAAGGAGGAGTGAGCACAGAATAACTCAGCACATCATTATCTGCATCAAAATCATTGGTCGCCAAATCACCTGTACCGAAAGTATCTTCCAATACGTGCACATATTCATTGCCCGCAACCGGGTTGTCGCTCATTGGCAAAATCATCAGATTTACTGTTGCCTGAGAACATCCATTATCATCATCACATACCTCGTAGGTGAAGTTATCTTCTCCATAATAGTCTCCATCAGGTGAATAGGTAAACGCTCCATCCTGACCAAAACTCAATATACCATGGCTGACTGATGCCACAACGTTGTACTCGAGGAGCAAGCTTTCAACATCTGTATCGTTGCCACTGACATTGGCATTCAATACATCGTCTTCATCGAGCGTCCATGCTTCTCCAATGGCTTCTGGTAGATCGTTCACAGGACTGATCAGGACCCGCATATCTGAAGTCACGCAACCATCCAAGGCATCGCACACAGATATCACGATATTATCTTGTCCAAAGAAATCCATATCCGGTGTGTAGGTAAAACTACCATCACTGTTAAGTTCAATATTGCCATGTTCAGCATCTATGCTTACAGAATAAGTCAATGTTGTATTTTCAGGATCCACATCATTTTCCCAAAGAACCCCTGTGAATATTTGATCTTCTTCCAGATTGAATACATCATCACCGGCAACTGGCAAGTCGTTGAATGAATCCACGACTATATTCACAACAGCAGTGCTGCATAAATCACCATTGTCGCAAACCTGATAAGTGAAAGAATCGTTGCCGTTGAAATTCTGATCAGCCAGATAGCTGAAGCTTCCATTTAAAGCAAGATTCAAGGTGCCATTGCTTACATCAGAAATCAGTGTATAATTCAATGTGACATCATCGATATCCGTATCATTCATAGAAACATTGGCATTCAACACCACATCTTCGAGTGCGCTGTAATTATCATTCTGGGCCACAGGCGCGTCATTGACAGGCGCAACGTGAATGATGATTTCACCCTGAGTGCAATCAGCCGCATCGCATGCTTCATAAACCATCATGACATCGCCGAAGAAATCATCAATTGGAGTGTAGGTTAGATTCCCAGCACCATCCATGGTGGCATTGCCAGATGCCGGAGGTGAAATGAGTTGGTAAGTGAGCTCATCATTTTCTACATCGCTATCATTGGCAGCCACATTACCCATGTATGCCCCATCTTCCAAAATATCTTCTTCTTCATCAGCAACATTCGGTGCGTCATTTTGCGCGGAGATATTGATGTTTACAACAGCCTGATCACATGCGTCTCCGGTATCACAAACCTGATAAGTAAATTGATCAGGTCCATTGTAATTCAACGCAGGTGTATATGTGAATGATCCATTGATGTTAAAAACCAACGTACCATGTATCGGTTGAAGCATTGTACTAAACTCCATTACACCGCCTTCAACGTCCGATATGAAAGCATTTAAGTTATTCGAAATAGCGACATCCTCATTGGTATTGAAAGAAGCATCACCTGCGGTAGGAGCAGTATTCACTGGGAATATGGTGATGGTTAAAACTGCCATGTCGCATGATAATGTTGCATCACAAGCCATGTAAGTGATTTCATCCACACCATTGAAATTGGCTTCGGGGGTGTATGTGTATTCACCGTTTGAATCCAGGACAAATTCTCCATGCAGCGCGTCCTGAACCACAGTATAGGTCAGATTTTCAAGGTCCACATCCAAATCATTTTCTGCTACCGATCCTTGAAGTACATCATTCTCATATGTAACATTTGCGTCATCATTGGCCACAGGAATATCATTCACAGTAACGATACTCAAGGTTAGCACCGCCGCATCACATGCACCATCATCATCACAAGCTTCAAAAGTGATAAAGTCAATTCCATTATAATTATCAGCCGGTTCGTAGGTAAAAGTGCCATCATCATTGACCAACATGGTACCATGCATGGGCGGAGAAATCATCGCATAATGCAACACCACATCATCAATATCAACAACTGTATTGATGGCACCATTCAAAATGCCATCTTCGATCAGGAATTCGTCCATGTCCGAAGCCACGGGAGGATCGTTTACAGCAGCTACTACAATAGAAACGTTTGCTGTATCGCATCCACCAGAAGCGTCGCATACAGCATATGTAGCGAGATCAGGGCCATTATAATTGAAATCAGGCACAAAGGAAAGTTGACCAACTGAGGTCAAGTTCATGGTACCGTGTTGAGGAGAAGTTATAATCGAGAATGACAGTGCTTCAGCTTCAATGTCTGAAGCATTGGTCGCAATATTGGAGTTATAAGTGATGTCTTCATTGGTATTTATGACAATGTTCGCAAGCACTGGCACGTCATTCATTGGTTGCACATTCAATGTAAGTGTGCTCAAAAAGCAAACTGAACAAGGGTCACAACCATAATATGAAACCACCTCCTGACCATACCAATCATCGTCGGGTGTGTACGTGAATACACCATCATCTGACAAATCGAGTGTACCATGTTCAGGAGAAGTGACAGTGAAATAGAATATTTCTTCACCATCCGGTTCAATATCGTTGGTTCTTAAGTTTCCTGACAAGATTGAATCTTCATTGCCAGAAACTACATCGGCGTTAATCACTGGATTGTCATTGATCTCGATCACTTCGAGATTCAAGGTTCCATTGGTGCAAGCCATTGATGGATCGCAAACTTGATATGTGATCACTTGATAACCGGCGTAATTCTGACTTGGGTTAAATGTAAAAGTACCGTTAGCATTAAGGTTGAATGTTCCACCAGTAACTGAACTCACCAAGGAGTATGTCAATTCATCGCCATCAATATCCATGTCATTATCCAATGTACCACTTATGATTTCATCTTCATATCCGTAGTAATCATCGAGTACAGAAGTGGGTGGATCGTTAGAAGGAGTTACTGTCACATAAACTGAAGAAGTATCGCATAGCAGAAATCCATCGCATACTTCTATCACAAAATAATCAGGACCATTGTAATTTCCGACAGGTGCATAAGTAATCGTTCCATCCACCGAAATGTTTGCGCTTCCATGCAAAGGAGTGGCATAAATGTCATAAGTAAGTGTAGCTGGAGTTTCATCCAGGTCATTGGAAGAAGCATCGTAGTTATTGCCGTTGCTATCTTCGATCACAGACATATTATCGTTCAAAGCAATTGGCGCATCATTGGCGTCCTGAACGTCGAGGTAAACAAAAGCAACAACACATTGGCCTACCATATCACAAACCAAATACATGAAGTTATCCGTGCCATGAAAATCCTGGTCCGGAGAGTAGGTGAATGTTCCATCATTGTTCATCATCACTACACCATGCGAGGGCGATGACAAGACAGAAAAAGTGAGTACATCTCCTTCCGGATCGGTTACAAGACCAGAAATGTCGCCATTATAATCAGTATCTTCAGTGAGTGTAAGTACAGGACTATTGGAAGCCACCGGTTCCTCATTATTGCCAACCACCGTAATATAAACTACAGCCGCAGCACAAGCACCACAAGGGTCACACATCACATAATAAAATGAATCTGGGCCTGTATATCCAGGATCTGGAGTGTATTGAAAAGTACCATCCAGAAGCATGATGACATCTCCGTGCAAAGGATTTGATGTATTCGCATAATCGTCAAAACCACTTACAGGGTCAGTCAAGTAATCCGGTTCAAAGTCGTTCAATGTGGCGTCACCAAATCTTGGTGTATCCACTTCTACGAAAATGTAGTCATCAGAAGGTTGAGGTACGTTATTATGAAACTGAACATAAACCCAAATGGTATCTTGTGAACATTGATTGATTTGGTCGCAGACCTGATATACAACAGCTTCATTTCCACCAGTCACATAGGGATCTGCAACAAAAATCCAAGTACCATCCGGGTTAACGGTCAATTCACCCAGCGCCGTTTCTTGGAGCAAGGTATATGTCAATGTAGAATTGGATGGATTCAGATCATTGTCTGATAGGTCTCCACTTACCGATTCACTGTCATAAGTAAATACTTCATCTTCTATGGCGGTCGGTGGAATTTGTGCAAAAGAGTATGGTGCCAACAATGACATCAAAACTGTGAAGCCAATCGCTTGAAACCTCTGTAACATCTTGTCCGAATAAAAATTCCTTATCATAAAACGTATTCTGGTTAAAATCCGCACCTATACGTTAAAACACGGATTTTGTTCTGGTGTTTTGAGCCTGATACACCCATGATTTCGCATACCCGCCCTATGAATTCACAAAGTTATGATAATCAAGGTAAAACAAAAGCTAAAACAAGGCTTTTCACAGACCTGATACTGGTCAGAAGGGTTGCAAAAAAAAGCCACCTGAAGGTGGCTTTTCCTGAACAAAACAGGCGGATCAGTGATCCGGCTAGATCTTACATGGAGAGAATTTTGAACTCAGTACGTCGATTTTCCTCGTGTTCCTTATCCGTACATTCAACACCATTAACGCACTTATTGAGCACCTCTTTTTCACCGTAACCTTTGGCAATCAATCGATTAGAGTCGATACCTTTGCTGGCGATGTATTTCACGGCACTTTTAGCGCGATTGTCAGATAATTTGAGATTGTATTCGTCTTTTCCGCGTGAATCTGTATGTGATCGCAGTTCTATCTTCATCGTAGGATATTTCTGAAGGATCGCCACAACTTTATCCAATTCAATGGCAGCATCCGGACGAATATCAGACTTGTTGTAGTCGTAGTAGATGTTTTCGATACGGATCACGTCTCCTTTGCACAACATTGGGATATCCACTTTGATGTCTTTGGTTCCTGTAATTTTATATGTTGTGAAGAATTCTTTAGGTTCACCACAATCCTTTTTAGATGTTTTCAATTCGTACTCACAATCCAATTCCAAATTGTCAGCTTTGAAATTTCCATTGGCATCAGTCACCAATGTGATTTCTTTACCATTGGTCTTATTGAGCAATGTAACATTCTGATTGGCCAAAGGAGATTTATCGTCTGCGTTGAATACCCTACCACTGAGGTTGGCGATATTGACAATCACTGGTATCTTTTTCAATTGCAGTTTTACTTCAGCTCCTGTGGCAGCAGCAGCGGACAATTGTGTGTTTGAAAGGGTTGAATTGCTTTCATTGTATTTTTCTTTCACAGCCTTGAATTCATAACTGCGCAAAGGATTCAAGCACTTGGTGAATTTGCCCGATTCGTCAGTGATGACTCCTTCGATTTCAGTTCCGTTTTCAAAAATTTTCACCTGAGCTTCTTTCAATGGTTCTCCAGATTCCTGATCAACCACAGTAACTGTGGCATTGGTACAAACTTTAGAGAAGAAATAGATATCATCATCCAGAGGGTTGTTTTTTCTATTGCTGCTGAAATAACCAGATTTAGTAGTTGGATTGTAGGTGATACCAAAATCATCAAAAGATGTATTGAGTGGTGACCCCATGTTTTCAGGCTTGCCATTGCTCATTTCAAACAAATCGAAACCACCTATACCGGGAAGTCCGTCAGAAGCAAACATCAATACATTTTCTTCGGAAATAAATGGGAAGACTTCATTGCCTGGCGTATTCACTTTGTTGCCCATATTCACCGGGTTTGTCCAGGTTGTTCCATTCCAATCGGTCTTCCAGATGTCCATTCCACCTTGTCCGCCAGGCATATCCGATGAGAAATACATGATCTTGCCATCTGCGCTCAAGGAAGGATGCATGCATGAATATTGATCACTATTGAACGGAAATGGTATTTCGATTCCCCATGCTTTGTCACCCTTTACCGAATGGTAAATTTTCATTCTTACAACTTCTTTATCGTCCTTTTTCACTTTACCATCTTCAATATTATTTCTGGTGAAATACATCTGCTTACCATCTTTACTAAAACAAACCGGACCATCATGGTATTTAGTCTGTAGGTCATTAGCAAACAAAGTTGCAGGGCCGAAACTTGCATCACTTCCATTCGCCTGATATAGTCTATAAAACTGCTTACCAGTCCATGAATGAGAATAGTCCATCCACTCCACATTTTTGCGATTGGATGTAAACACTACACCACCGTTGTATGTCACCGCACAGAAATCAGATTCTTTTGAATTGAGATTGGTTGGCTTCACATCATATGCTCCGCTTCTGGCCATAATGGCGGATAAATTATCAATACCAGCTTTGAGATTCGTACCACGAACATCGCCAGAGTCCATTGATTTGAACTTTTCAAGTTGAGTTTTTGCTTCGGGATACTTCTCATTTTGCATGAGGGCTTCCGCATAATAAAGCGTATTCACGGCTGGACTTCCGGGTATGGAAGCTGCCACGGCATACACTCTCTCTGCGTTTTTGGAGTCCCTCAGGAAACGGTAACAATCTCCCAATTTCGACCAGGTCTCAATTGATACACTGTCGTTCTTTGCGGATCTTTCGTATGCTGCAGCAGCCTTTTTGTAGGCTAATCTGTCGTAGTGTTTGTTACCAGCCTTTACTTGTGCATTGACGAATGCAACAGAGGCAAGTACAACAATGAAAGCGAGGAAATATTTTTTCATGATGCCGTTTGCAGATTAGAAGTAACGCGGAGTAATTACTTTGTCTTTTGAGTAATTGAAATCATACCCCAACATGATTTCATGTGAACCTGTATTAAAGTCTTGAAGTGCGGAAAGAGAATAGTCGTAGCTATACCCAAGTCGCAATTGGCGGGTAATGTTTGCTCCAAGTAACATAGCCACAGCATCACCAGTTCTGTAAGATAGACCCGCCCATATGAACTCGTTGAAGAGTGCGTTAGCGCTCAAATCGAGTTCGAGAGGTGCACCACTCACGGTCTTCAACATCAGGTTTGGACGAAGTTTAACGGTTGGCGCAATATCGAATACAGAACCTGCAGTAATGAAGTAGTGAAAATCGTTCATGCTCAAAGTATTCTTCACTTCTCCGGTTCCATTGGATACATCCAGTCTGTTCTTCAGCATCCTTGGAATGGAAAAACCAACGTACCATTTTGGTGCCGTGTAGAATGCACCAAAACCGAAATTTGGTGCAGACTTTTTACCCGTACTCATCATGAATTGGTTATCCGCCTGCAGATTGAGGTTGGCGAGATTTTCGCTCAGGCTTACCATACCGAGTTGCAAACCGAAGCTCAATGTATTGTTCTCCATTTGTATGCGGTAGGCACCATTAAGATTAACACCGGTACGATTGCTCACACCGATTTTATCGTTCATGATAGAAATACCAGCTCCGAGTTTCTGCTGCATCAAAGGCGCATGCAACGACGCGGTGATGGTTGAAGGTGCACCATCGAGGCCAACCCATTGTTCACGGTAGAACGCTGTTGTGCTCAAACATTCCCTTGATCCAGCATATGCAGGATTAATGACAAGTTCATTGAACATGTATTGCGTGAACATCGGATCGAATTGCGCTTCTGCAGTTGCTGTGAGCGAAATGGCCAGCGCCAATACGATGTATTTGCGGATTGATTGATATGTTTTCATCATTGTCATCTTCTTGAATGAATACATGGTTTAATTACTTGTTCTCGTATTTAATCACGATATAACCAGATACAACTTTTTGTTCCGCGTTAGGATTGAGGACAGATGGTCCTGGATCCAAAACGTAGAAGTATGTTCCTTCCGGAACTCTAGAACCAGATACAACTCCTCCTGCAGTGGTGGTTCCATTCCATTCTTCATTTGAAGTGTAGCCATCCTTTTCATAAACGATGTTACCCCATCTGTTGAAGATCTTCAAGTTGTTGGCAGGATAAGAATCGATGTTTTCAATCGTGAATGTATCGTTTGTACCATCACCATTTGGCGAGAAGCCGGCAGGTACCACCAGAACATCATCAGGTTGTGCAACGATGATGATGGTCACAGTTGCAGTCACACATGGCTCACCGCTTGGATCACAAGCCTGATAAGTGAAGTCATCGAAGCCGTTGTAATTTGGATCTGGTATGTAGGTGAAGGTACCATCTTCATTCATGATCAGTGTTCCATGATCCGGACCATCAATTACTGTATAAATGTAACCTTCGGTATCATTGTCATTATCACTTACATCTCCATCGAATGACACGTCTTCATCCGTGGTGTATTGATCGTTTTCAGCATGAGGATCAAGTACAGGAAGTACGTTAATCACGACAGTGACGGTGACAGTAACACCTCCAGCATCAGTGATCTGATAGGTGAATGTATCGGTACCGAAGAAGTCAGTGTCTGGAATGTAAGTAAATGTGCCATCTGCATTGAGGACAAGCACACCATTGTCTACATCATCGAGAACGATGTAAGTCAGGTTATCGCCATCCACATCTGAATCGTTGATGCTTACATCACCATCCAAAGTGGTGTCTTCATTGATGGTATATTCATCATCCAAACCAACTGGAGCATCATTGATTGGTATTACATTGATGATTACTGTAACAGTATCGCAGTTTCCGTCATCGTCACATACCTGATAGGTAAATGAATCTTGTCCATTGAAGTTTGGATCAGGGACGTAAGTAAATGTACCGTCGGCATTCAAGGTCAACGTACCGTTATTCACATCTGTTACGAGTGTGTAAGTCAGAGCGTCTCCATCGAGATCCGAATCGTTGGTGCTTACATCAGCGAACAAAATTCCATCTTCATCCACATTGAATGTATCATCAACACCAACAGGTGCGGTGTTCAATTCCTGAACATTGATGAATACAGTTGCTGTATCGCAACCTTCTGCGTCGCATGCTTCATAGGTGAATGAATCACTGCCGAAGAATCCTGCATCAGGCACATAAGTGAATGTGCCGTCTGCGTTTAAGGTTACACTACCATTGGTAGTTGAAGTTACCAGTGTGTTGGTCAAATTATCGCCATCAGGATCCACATCATTCTGGCTTACATCACCATTCAGGGTAGTGTCTTCGGTTGTTGTATAGTTGTCATCCACAGCATCAGGGAGATCATTGATCGGACTTATTTCAATAGTCACGATGGCCTGATCACAACTGTTGCCATCACACGCTTCATAAACGAAGGTATCAGTACCGAAGAAATCCGGATTAGGTGTGTAGGTATAAGTTCCATCGCTGTTCAGCACCACTGTACCATTCGCAGGAGGTGTAATGAGGTTAAATGTCAGTGGATCTCCTTCTGGGTCGCTGTCATTTGAGCTGACGTCACCTCCCACCACATCATCCTCTTCACCTGTATTGGTGTCGTCCACTGCGATGGGTGAATCATTCACTGGAACAACATTGATGGATACAGTACCAAAATCACATAAGCCATTGTCGTCGCAAACAGAATATTCAAACTGATCTGGTCCGATATATCCAGGATCCGGGGTATAGGTGAAAGTTCCATCAGCATTCATAACAACAGTGCCATTGGAAGCATCTGCGAACAGGGTGAATGTGAGTGGATCATTTTCCGGATCTGTATCGTTGTCAGAAACATCTCCATTCAATGTCGCATTTTCATCTACGGTGTAATTGTCATCCACAGCAATCGGCTCTTCGTTGATCGGAACAACGGTAATGAATACCGTAGCATCGTCACATTGGTTGTCAGGATCACAAGCCGTATAAGTGAATGAATCATCGCCAAGATATCCTGCATCTGGAGTATATGTATAAGAACCATCTGCATTGAAGATGAGGGTACCATTGAGAGGTCCGTCGATCAATGTAAACGTCAACACATCACCATCCGCATCGGTATCATTGAAGCCTGCAAATCCATTGATAAAATCATTTTCGTTGACTTCTACAACGTCGTCTTCAGCAATTGGTGAATCCGGAACCGGATTAACCACAATCGTCACATTGGCAGTATCACAGAATACGAGCACGTCGCATACTACATAAGTAAAGCCATCCGTGCCATTAAAATCAGGATTAGGTGTATAAGTGAATGTACCATCACCATTGAACGTCAGAACACCATTCTGTACGTCTGTGTCTATAGAGTATGTAAGTACGTCACCATCTGCGTCGCTGTCATTTTCACTTACATTACCATTTAGAATACCGTCTTCATCAACATCGTATTCATCATCTACAGCAACAGGAGCAGTATTATCTGGTATAACATTGATAATAACCATCGTTACTGGAGAGCACCCATCCGTCGGATCACAAGAAACATAAGTGAATGAGGCAATACCCGTAAAGCCGGCATTTGGAGTAAATGTAAATGAACCATCAATATTGAGTACAATTGAACCACTCGTAGGTCCGTCAATCAAGGTAACCGTAACCGCATCACCATCCACTTCCAGATCATTATCTGTCACATTACCATTCAGGATGTTGTCCTCAAGAACAGTATAGAAGTCCTCAACTGCTTGAGGAGCGTCGTTGACAGGATTCACTACGATTGTAACTGTAGCTACATCACATGCTGCGAATGGATCGCAAGCACTGTATGTAAATGAATCGGTACCATTAAAGTTTGGATCAGGAGTATAAGTGAATGTTCCATCAGCATTTAATACCAAAGTACCATTCGCTACATCAGAGACAATCGATATAGTGAGGGCATCACCGTCACCATCCGAATCATTTTCAGTTACGTCACCATTCAAAGTTGTATCTTCATCGGTGACATAATCATCATTTACCGCATCCGGTGTTTCATTGACAGGAAGCACATTGATGGTCACGGTTGCGGAGGTACACAGCAGACCCGGATCGCAAACGGTATACGTGAATACATCGGTGCCGATGTATCCGGCATTTGGTGTATATGTAAATGATCCATCACTGTTGAAAATCAGTGTTCCGTTGGTTACATCAGTATCCAAAGTGAAACTCATCGATTCACCATCCGGCTCATTGTCATTATCACCAACGTTACCATTGAACGAAGTGTCTTCATTGGTATTGTAGGTATCATCTGATGCAACTGCAGGATCATCAATTGGTAGTACATTGATGTTCACTAAAGCTTCATCACAGAATCCGGCAGGATCACAAGCCTGGTATGTAAAGGAATCAGTACCGTTGTAGTTGGCATCAGGTGTATATGTAAATGTGCCGTCGGCATTCAGTGTTAAAGTTCCATTCGCAGGATTGTTTACAATGGTATACGTGAGGACATCATTATCAACGTCGCTGTCGTTTGTTGCCACTGTTCCATTCAACTGGGTATCTTCATCAGTGGTGAAATCATCATCTTCAGCAATTGGAGGTGTTGATACGGTCACGTTGATGGTTACAACTGCCTGATCACAAACAGCACCTTCGCATACCTGATATGTAAACGTAACTACGCCAAGGAAACCTGGAACCGAGTTATAGGTAAATGTTCCATTGCTATTCAAGGTTAATGTTCCATTGGACACATTGGTTACCAGAGACCAAACCAAATTGTCTCCATCAGGATTCAGATCATTGTCACCTACATCAGCGATAAGGGTACTTCCAGAAGTCACGAAGTACTCGTCATCAATAGCGGTTGGTGGATCGTTCACAGGATTAACCTGAATGGTCAATGTAGAAACATCACACACCGAACCTTCACAAACTTGATAAACGATCACATCTGTTCCGAAGAAATTGGTATTTGGCGTGTATGTGAAAGTACCATTGGAGTTAATGATGATGGATCCGTTTGGTGAACCGGTAAAGAGTGAATATGTCATACCAGTTACCTCTACCAGAGAGCCAGAAACTGGAGTTTCTTCGTTGGTAGTTACAAAATCATCGAGGTCACAAAGTGGATCTGCAGTCAATGGGAATGGGCTACAAGGATTGAGCGGATCACTGCCATTGGTAATTTCAGTACCGTCGTTGAAGTTGTCATCATCGGTATCAGGATCGAGAGGATTAGTTTCGTCGCCATTACCTACAATTCCATCTTCACCGGCAAGTTCTTCTTCATTGGTAAGACCGTCGTTATCACAATCGTTGAGCGGATCAGACAAACAGCTTCCAACAACGATGGTTACCTCACCTTGATCACAGTCTCCATCTTCATCACAGATTTCATAGATGACCATTGCATCACCAATAAAACCGGAATCCGGAGTAAAGTCAATGCTGTCATCTGAAGGATCACTTGGAGTGCCATTATCATTCACAGTCGCTGAACCATTCGTCACACTGATCACAGTGATCGCTGAAGAAGAAGGTCCATCATTTCCGAAGGTATCATTGGACAATACATCCAGTGCGATGGTTGTATTGATTGGAGTTACAGCGTTATCATCACTTGCAACAGGACTGCCGCAATCAGAAGAAGGAACAGCATTCGGATTTGGATCACAAGGATCAAGTGGATCACTTCCACCCGCTATCTCGTCATCATTGTTGATTCCATCATTGTCACAGTCGTTGGTTCCCAATGACAGACAATCTCCGACAACAATCACAACTGTACCCTGATCGCAATCACCATCTGCATCACAAATTTCATATGTCATTTCAGCATCGCCGGTGAATCCTGAATCAGGAGTGAAGTCAATCACATCATCAGTTGGATCGTTAGGCGTGCCGTTATCATTAACAACAGCAGAACCATTCAATATGCTAAGGATGGTAATGGTACCAGAATTAGGACCATCTGTGCCGAATGAATCATTCGCGAGCACATCTAAAGTTAAACCTTGATCCAGTGGTGTTGAGTAATTGTCATCCGATGCTAAAGGAGTACCGCAATCGGCAGAAGGAATGGCATTTGGATCGGGATCACATGGATTGAGAGGATCACTTCCTCCTGCTACTTCATTACCATCATCGAATCCATCATCATCTGTATCTGGATCAGCTGGATCAGTACCAGCAGTCAATTCATCTCCAGCATTCAAACCATCGGAGTCACAATCTGTGCTAGTAACAGCTCCTGCATTGGGATCACATGGGTCAGATGGATCACTTCCATTGGTGATTTCATCACCATTGTTGATTCCATCATTATCGCAATCCAGTGCTGCAAAATCCAAACAATCACCAACGAAGACTGTCACAATCGCTTGGTCACAATCCAATTCAGCATCACAGATTTCGTAAGTAAATTCTGCAACTCCGGAGAAACCACTATCAGGTGTAAAATCAATGGTATCATCGGTCGGATCATTTGGGGTACCTCCGTCATTTACAACAGCTACACCATTGATCGAAGAAATAACCGTGATGTCTTGTGCAGATGGGCCATCCACACCAAAAGTATCATTATTCAGCACATTCACATTGACTGCAACATCAATAGGTGTAAGTACACTATCATCATTTGCATCAGCTGTTCCACAATTCTCAGAAGGAATGGCATTTGGATCCGGATCACAAGGATTAAGAGGATCTGAACCTCCAGATACTTCAGTACCATCGATGAAACCATCACCATCCGTATCAGGGTTCAATGGATCAGTGCCAGCGATGTCTTCATCATCATTAACAAGTCCGTCATTGTCACAATCGTTTGTACCAAGTGCGAAAGGATTTGGATCGCAAGAATCAAGCGGATCGAAACCGAGATTGACTTCTGTACCATCATTGAAGGTATCACCATCCGTATCCGGATTCGCTGGATCGGTACCAATCAAAATTTCATCTGCAGCACTCAGACCGTCGAAGTCACAATCGTTGAACGAAAGTGCGGCTGCATCTGGATCACAAGAATCGAGTGGATCAGAGCCACCCAAAATTTCATCGCCATCTTCGTATCCGTCGCCATCTGTATCAGGATTCAATGGATCGGTGCCGTATAAAGTTTCATCGTCATTATTCAGTCCATCATTATCACAATCGTTGGTTCCGATGGCAAATGGATCTGGATCACAAGCATTCACTGGATCAGAACCATTGTTTACTTCAGTACCATCATCCAAACCATCACCATCAGTATCTGGATTAGCTGGATCTGTTCCAAAGAGGTCTTCCATAGTTGAATCGAGACCATCGTTATCGCAGTCATTGGAAGCAATAGCTCCTGCATCTGGGTCACAAGCGTTCAGTGGATCTGAACCACCACTTACTTCATCTCCATCATTGAAACCGTCACCATCTGTGTCAGGGTTCAATGGATCAGTACCAGCGATGTCTTCATCATCATTAACAAGTCCGTCATTGTCACAATCATTCGTGCCAAGCGCGAATGGATTCGGATCGCAAGAATCAAGCGGATCGAAACCGAGGTTGACTTCTGTACCATCATTGAAGGTATCACCATCCGTATCCGGATTGGCAGGATCGGTACCAATTAAAATTTCATCAGCAGCACTCAGACCATCGAAGTCACAATCGTTGAACGAAAGTGCAGCGGCATCCGGATCACAAGAATCGAGTGGATCAGAACCACCCAAAATTTCATCACCATCGTCATATCCGTCGCCATCTGTATCAGGATTCAATGGGTCAGTACCATAAATATTTTCATCATCGTTGTTCAAACCATCCCCATCACAATCGCTGGTGCCAATAGCAAATGGATCTGGATCACATGCATTCACAGGATCAGAACCATTGTTGACTTCAGTACCATCATCCAAACCATCACCATCAGTATCCGGATTGGCTGGATCTGTTCCAAAGAGGTCTTCCATGGATGAATCGAGACCATCGTTATCGCAGTCATTGGAAGCAATAGCACCTGCATCTGGGTCACATGCGTTCAGTGGATCAGAACCACCACTTACTTCATCTCCATCATTGAAACCGTCACCATCTGTGTCAGGGTTCAATGGATCAGTACCAGCAATGTCTTCATCATCATTTACAAGTCCATCGTTATCGCAATCGTTCGTTCCAATGGCGAATGGATTTGGATCGCAAGAATCAAGTGGATCGAATCCGAGGTTGACTTCTGTACCATCATTGAAGCTATCACCATCCGTATCCGGATTGGCTGGATCGGTGCCAATCAAAATTTCATCAGCAGCACTCAAGCCATCGACATCACAGTCATTGAATGAAAGCGCAGCAGCATCCGGATCGCAAGAATCGAGTGGATCTGAGCCACCCAAAATTTCATCACCATCATCGTATCCGTCACCATCAGTATCAGGATTTATTGGATCAGTGCCATAAATATTTTCATCATCATTATTCAAACCATCACCATCGCAATCATTAGAGCCAATGGCGAATGGATCAGGATCACAAGCATTCACAGGATCAGAACCATTGTTTACTTCAGTGCCATCATCCAAGCCATCACCATCTGTATCCGGATTGGCTGGATCTGTTCCGAAAAGGTCTTCCATGGTCGAATCCAGACCATCATTATCACAGTCATTCGAAGCAATAGCTCCTGCATTTGGATCACATGCATCCAAAGGATCGGTGTTGTTGTTTACTTCATCACCATCTAAAAACCCATCACCATCTGTATCAGGATTTGTATTGTCAGTACCTGCTAAAATTTCTCCATCATTATCCAGTCCGTCGTTGTCACAATCATTCGTGCTCAAGGCGTTGATATCAGGATCACATGGGTTAAGTGGATCAGTTCCACCATCTACTTCATCGCCGTCATTGATTCCGTCACCATCTGTATCCGGATTTCCAGCATCGGTTCCAGCATTTGCTTCTTCGTTGGTATCTAAACCGTCATTGTCACAATCATTGGTTGAAAGGGCATTTGGAAATGGATCACATGAATTCAGTGGATCACTACCACCGTTCAGTTCATCACCATCTTCTACTCCATCATCATCAGTATCCGGATTCAATGGGTCAGTGCCGGCGATATCTTCCTCGTCGTTGGTGAGTCCATCGTTATCACAATCATTCGTTCCAAAAGAAAATGGATTTGGATCGCAGGCATTCAGTGGATCAAAACCCAGGTTGACTTCTGTTCCATCGATGAAAGAATCTCCATCTGTGTCTGGATTTGAGGGATCAGTTCCGAAAAGATCCTCGTCCGCTGCGCTTAATCCGTCGAAGTCGCAGTCATTTGTTGAAAGCGCATTTGGATCCGGATCACATGAATCAAGAGGATCCGTACCCGTGAGTACTTCATCTCCGTCTTGAATAGCGTCGTCATCGGTATCTGGATCCAAAGGATCAGTTCCAATTGTATTTTCATCGTCGTTATTTAAGCCATCAGCATCGCAATCATTCGTGGTGAGAGCGAATGGATCAGGATCACAAGCGTTCACCGGATCTGAACCATTGTTCACTTCAGTTCCATCATCGAGACCGTCAGCGTCGGTATCTGGGTTGGCGGGATCTGAACCAAAAAGATCTTCCATGGCCGCATCCAATCCATCGTTATCGCAATCGCTCGAAGCAACAGCTCCAGCATCAGGATCGCAAGCATCATTTGGATCAGAGCCACCTGTTACTTCATTACCGTCATTCAATCCATCACCATCTGTATCTGGATTGGTGTTGTCTGTACCCGCCAAAATTTCTCCTGCATTATCCAATCCATCATTGTCACAGTCATTCGTTGCGAGGGCATTGATATTTGGATCACAAGGATCCAATGGATCAGTGCCTGCAGTATTTTCATCATCATCGCTGATGCCATCGCCATCCGTATCTACTGCATCGATGACTGAATTCACTGTAACAGTGATATTCGCAATATTTGAAGTGATACCATCATTGTCTTCAATGGTATAAGTGATAGAAGCTGTGCCGAAGTAATCAAGGGTTGGGATATAGGTGACATCTCCTGTTCCAGTATCCACGCTCCATGATCCTTCCGCTGTTATGATGCTGGTCTGTTGGCCAGCTGTATTAGGATCGAGGTCTATGGTTGAAGCATCTACAGTACCATCCGCATCGGTATCATTACCATCAATATTGGCAATTACAACCTGAACATCTTCATCGGTTGTAGCAAGGTCGTCATGAGCAACAGGGGGAATTGAAGGACAAGCAAATGAATCAGATGTATCAGTATTGTAGACAGTCAATTCCTGATTGGCAAGTGCAGACGGGATGACTGATTTGGTGATGACTGTTCTTACACCATTTCTATAAGGATAACTTACAACGACATATACCAATTCATCGGGATCAGCAACTGCAAAGTGTAAGACTGGATTACCAAAGGTGCCATAACCCTCACCAGCAGCGAGATTCACGAGAGGTGAAATTCTAGTACCGGAGCAGTTGTATAGTGCAGCATTTGCTCCATTTGCTATGGCGGATGATGAACTACCAAAATCCCACAATGCATGAACACGCAAGAAGTTGGTATTGTTAAGCTGATTCTGCCAAAGCTGATTGTCCAACGAAGCCATGTTGAGATAAAGATCAAGGTCACCATCATTATCTGTGTCCACAAATGATGCACCTTGAGCATTGCCGGCTGGATTGATTCCAAAATTTACTGGGGATGAAGGTTGACTGAAAGTTAATGAAGATGCTCCATCATTTTGAAAGAGATAACCCTCCGTATGCACATTGGCGAGAAACAGATCAATATCGCCATCATTGTCGATATCGCCCGCTGTGACACCATCAATGGTTGCGCTTGAAAGATCAACACCTGATGAAGCAGATGGTTCTCCTGTTGCCGTGAAAGTACCGCCATCATTGGTCCAAATCTGATTTGTGGCGTTGTCTGCCCAAAAAAGATCGAGATCACCATCGCTGTCAAAGTCTGCCCAACATACTCCACCTTTATTTGAGTTACTTGCTGATTGATTGAAGGAAGCAGACGAGAATGTTCCATCGCCATTGTTGCGCCAGATATCATCATTGGTATTTCTTCTCACACAAACATCCACATAGCCATCATTATCATAGTCTGCGGCTGCTGAATAATCACCACCAGAACCACCGGTAGGAAGTCCTGTCGCGGCATTACTCACCTGTGTGAAGTTACCAGTACCATCATTACTTAATATATCTACACCAAATGTGTGATCATCCATTAGGATATCCAGATCGCCATCATTGTCGAAATCCAATACCAAAATACCCTCAGCATTGATACCACCAGACAAAGACGTGACTGACTGATTAGGTGCCTGCGCAACAGTACCGAAACTATATGCCGGACTCGATGATGGCCCCTGATTCAACCAGATATTCACCACATTGAAGGTGTTGACGATGAAGTCAAGATTTCCGTCGTTGTTGAAATCTGCGGCGACAGCCGACCTTTCGGTGGTCGTTGATGTCAAGCCACTCGCGTTTGATGCTGTAACATCTGAGAAACTGGTGCCACCAGACGAAAACAACAATCTGGTATTCACAGAACCATCATTGGTATTCACCAAAAGGTCCAGGTATCCGTCATGGTTGAAATCTGCCCAACAGAAACCGGCATCTTTATTTCCAGAAATATCGACTCCCTGAGAGGAGGCAACATCTGAGAATGATACTTGGGCAACGCCGCTCCATGCGAGCAGACTGAAAACAGAAATCAGAATAGAATTCTTCATCATGAAATAATTTGAGTAACAGAACTGTAAGACTACGGGTATGGGTAGTATACATCAATACACGAACGCAAATCAATCCTATACAATGAAGTGCCTGACTCCGGATTTCGGAAACATCCAACATGGATGTGTTTATTTCGTTAAAAATCGCCAATAGACAAGAGCTATCACTTCAATGTATAGCGCTAACTTTGTTATTGAACTTGTTAAAAAGCACAATGACATTAGACGAAGCACAAAAAGAAGTAGATCATTGGATCAAGACCACAGGTGTCAGATACTTCAATGAACTTACGAATATGACTATCCTGACAGAAGAGGTGGGTGAACTTGCGAGAATTATCGCCAGGCGTTATGGCGAACAAAGTGAAAAGGAAAGTGATAAGAACAAAGATCTCGGAGATGAAATCGCTGATGTGATGTGGGTATTGATATGCCTAGCTAATCAAACCGGGATTAATCTCACCGATGCCTTTCATAAGAACATGGCAAAAAAAATTTCCAGGGATGCGAACCGACACATCCAAAATCCAAAGCTTAAAGACCCACAATAAAGAAAATGATGACAGGATTATTCTGACATCCTAAAAGACAAAGCACCACTTGGACATTTCTTAATCTGATCGACTATCTGTTCAGTTGATGCTGCGTCGATTTTTATCCATGGCGCTTCCTTTGGTTTGAATACTTCCGACAAACCTCTTGCGCAAATTCCAGAATGAATGCATTTCGAAGGTTCCCAAATAACGGTTACCTCACCGTTGGTGTATTCTTTTTTCATATCAGTGATTTTTGTAGTGATTCTGATTGAATTTGTTGAAGCACTTCTGCTTTATATGGTTGCCGTTGCGGATAGTCAGACGGTTTAACATAATTGAGTATTCTTGACAACAATGCATTGGAAATCCTTTGTTGATGAAGAAAGCAACACGTAAGATCCACTGGATAGGCCCCAACAGTTGATTTTATTTCAGCGGCAGTTCGTCCAAAAACAATTCTCTCACACCTCCGATCAATAGCCAACTCCACATAATCATAAAGCATACGTTGGTAAACTGCATAGTCACGATTTACATCGTAGTCAATTCCTATAACGTGTGCTTCCATCATAGGTCCGCATATCATCGCTGACATAAACCCAACAACACGATCCTCAAGATGATATGTTTTTACAAAAAAATTCGCCGGCAGATGTTCAAGTAAAAGCGGTAGAGTTTGAAGGTTTAATTTCCCCAAACGAAAATCTGCCTTGTGATGAACGTTTTCGTATAAAGTGGTCAGTTCAGGAATGAGACTGTGAATGCTCTCTGCACTTTCATTCACAACATTCAACGCTTTCGATTTGTTCAAAGCAGCCTTCGCCTTTGTTCTGAACTTAGTATTCATTGATTCCAGGTAGTGATTGAAGCTTATCCATTCTTTTAGAACTGGCATCACCATATTGTGATCAACCTGAAATTTTTTAAATCCCGCTTTTTGCAAGTGATCCGCAACGCCGGCAGAAGCCGGATAAAAATCTTTGACTACCATGGCACAAATCTTCCTACCATGATCTTTCTCCTGTCGCGCGATGGTGCGCATAGCACCCGCAATCAAATGACTAATCTGCGAGGCATTCAGTCCAGCCATAAAACTGAACCCATGTTCTCCGGTTGCTATGGCATTGCCACAAATCAGGATATTGTGAACATGTTTCCCTCGAAGCAACGATGCCATTCTATTCAGAAATCTCAAAAAAACATTTTGATATGCATCCTCTGAAGTCGTAAAGTGTGTGATTTGAAATGCAGCAGCACCGATGACTTCGCCTCCACTTCTGAAAACAGCATACCTCAATTCCAGTCCTTCATCGTGTGCATCTTCAAGTGAACTGAGATAGTCGAGACACAAAAAGCGATGTGAGCTTGTTACAACCTTCGACCATTCTGAAGTATTAATTTCCTGGTGAGAATGATAAATTTCAGTTGTAATCGTATCGTCCAAAACCGAGGCTTCAGCAGACGTACAATAACGCGTGAGTGTGGAATAAATGGTACAGGACATTCGCGAGGTAAAACTAATACATGAATCGACAAGAAAAATTCATCTGTGTTAAGAGATAACAAACTGCCGCCATAGGGAGTTCATAGCATAACCTTGAGCCACACAGTTGAAATTCAGGATTTTTATCATGTCGTATAAATGATCTGAAGGCGGTAAGACCTTGCTAATTTCGTCGCAAATTATTTAACATGCTGGAAATTCCGGGTCACATCACATTGGTTTTTATCCTGACAACCTTTGTCACTTTCGTCATGTTTGTTTTGTCCTGCATGTTTGCTGAAACAAAAAAAATTCAAGGTAGAGCCGTTGTTGTCGCATTGTTTTCACTACTCTGGATCATTTTCCAAAGCACATTATCACTCAATGCTTGGTACATGGATCGAAAAACGGTACCACCCCATCTTGCTTTTCCGGTGATCAGCTGGATAGTGACCATCACCTTGTTATTTATTGTCCCACGACTTAAAGTTTGGACGGATCAAATTTCACTTCATATTTTAACCTGGATACACATCGTGAGGATTCCGGTAGAATTGTGTTTGTATTGGCTGGCATTCCAACAACAAGTACCATGGAGTATGACGTTTAAAGGTTATAATTATGACATTTTGATTGGCATTTCAGCACCTGTTGTGGCTATCATGTTTTTCATCCTCAAAAAAATGAACCGTAAAGTCTATTTGATTTGGAATATTCTCGGACTGATCTCGGTACTCGCTGTGGTCATCAGAGGTATTGGCGCTTTACCATCTCCGTTACAATGGTGGGATTTTACACAACCAAATTATGCGGTGATGCATTTTCCATTCATTTGGTTACCTGCATTCATAGTTCCTATTGTTATCTTCTCTCATCTAACCGCCATCCGTCGGATGATCATGCACAAAGATTGAATTTGCCCGACCAATAAAGAAATTCAGAACTACTTGCACACTCGAAATAAACGATCAGCATAGGTCGCTGTTTTGATTACCACTCATGAAGAGCCCAACTTCATGAATTCGGTTAAAGAATTTTCCGCAGCTTCAATGGAAGTTTGTTTTTGTCGATGATCATAGCCAATACAATGAGAAGAAATGGCAAAGCCACAATTTTATACCTGAGTATGGCGCCGAGTATTGGAACGCAATTGCCGAGAATAGATGCGAATACTAAAACAAAGGACATCAGAAACAACAAAATGATCCACTCGTTGTTGGTGAAAGACTTCTTTCTCTTTACCCAAGTCATGACGAAGATGATGAAATAAATCAAATTTTCAAACCCAAAACAAATTCCAGGCACGGTCAAAACTTCAAATGGCATAGGCCTGAAATAAGTCAGAAAAAAGGCCTGCGGAAAGTGTAGGATGAATTGCCAAACCGTGCCAATAGGAGGAATATCAATTACGCTTCCTGCTTGAGATAAATAAGCGACATTGTAAAAATCAGTTTGTCTCTTGTGTAAGACATAAAGAAAATCACCACCAGTGAAAAAGTGATGTGCATTTTGCGCTAAAACAAAACACAATATGTGAACGGCTAAAAAAATCAAAAGCGGACTTATCGTTTTCAAAGAACGTGCAACCATTAAAAACAAAAATGCCGGAAGCATGGAGACAATCACATACATTTTTAGGTAAAAAAGAATGACGAAACACACAACCATCATGAACCATGAAAATACCAACCGTGAATCAGTCAAGAGTTTTATCATGTGTAAAAGCATCATACCCAAAAAGAAAAAAAGTGCTGATTCTTTGAGTACCGATGATGTCCAGAATACAACTGACGGCAGTAAAAAACTGATAGCAAACAACCACTTCTCTTTCCCCAGAAAAAAAGAAACAAACGCTTTGAAAATAGCAGTGAAGCCGATGAATGAAAAGAAGGTTAGCAGTATAGCATGTACATGAAAGCTACCAAAGGAAATAAAAGAAATCACAACATTGATTCGAATGATTGTTGAACAGTCATCACTTAAACCATAGGTATATCCGCTGCTCCATGCTTCCAACTGATTGATCACCTCAAGATATGCAGGATTACTTGACTCTTCCCCTTTCATCAAAGTCCAAAAAACATCGCGATGCTGAAACCACTCATGATAGATTATTTGTGAGTCATTAAAATAACGCAGGGCGTCACTGGTCGAAGTGTCCGTGTAATATCGGGTATACACCAGAAAAAAAACCAGACCCGCGAGTAGCTTGAGCAAAAATGCTCCTATCAGATAGTGACGCGGAATATTTGTCAAATGAAAAAACCGAAGAAACCGCACAGCCGCAACACACACTAAGGCGTACAACAGCGGTACGATTACTCCGGTCATCACCATTCAAATTTATGATTCATGGGAAGTACCCTTCACAGATCTGTAAACAGAGCTTCCCAATATACCCAGTACAAACAAGAACAACAACGCTGATCCTGCGAGATTGATGGTCGACCCCTTCTTGTAAGATGCGGGTTCAAAAGACCATTCAATTTCATGATCGCCTGCAGGAATCATTACTGATCGCAAAATGTAATTTGCTCGCAGTGTTGGAACTTCTGCACCATCGATTCGACATATCCATCCCGCAGGATAATAAATTTCACTGAACACAGCCAAAGCATCAGATGAATTGTGCGATTGGTAAGTTAGCCTTTTCGTTGCATATTGTTTCAATGTAATTGAAGCTGTAGTATCAGAAGCAACCGGATCTTTCACCAATGATTTGAATTCCTGATGAACGATGGTTACATCACGCAAATTTTCCTCACCCACCAAAGTCATTTCTTCATCTGCTGAGGCAGCCCATTTTACAGACTTGGCGAACCAGGCATTTCCAAATGCATTCGAATCGTTCAAAATCGGCGGTGCTTCACCACTGTATTTGATGTATCGTGTATTGAGCATATTGATCACATCACATGTGCTCAACACAGAATCAATCACAGCCGGATTTCTCGACTGGAATGACTGAGTAATACGTCCCAATTCTTCCGATAAATGGAAATCGATCATTTCCTGATAACGCTTGAGTTTTGCTGCGTGATATCCGCCAAGACTTTTATGAAAATATGGAATGCTGGCTTCCGCGAAAACGCCGCGACTTGCGAGTAACACGCGATAATCTGTATTCAAATTCAAAGCACCATATTCGGCTGCCATGTGGAATAGCTCTTTGTTCTTTACATTTTTATTGCCGCGATACGTCTGCATATTTTGCTCGAGCTTTGATACTTGCTCATCGTAATTCTGGACCTTTCCTTTTTCGCGTTGCAAAATGTAATCATCACAAACATCAGGAGTGAATGGAAAAACACGTTCATCAACCCGAACGTAATTTCTGTACTCCATTTTTCCGGTAGATGGATTCTTTCGTTTTTCATCATTGACATAACGTGCGGAAACAGACCACATATCAACGATACTGATCACTCCAAACAACCCCGCAAAAACATACCACTTCAATTTGTTCAGCGTCATGGCGAATACCATCCCAGCAGCGAGAAGTATGAGAAAGAAAGATCGCTGCGCATCCGCAGTGAAAATATATTCACGGACATGAATGATTTCATCTTCCATTTGATCAAGTAACTTGATGGTCTCCGGATTGGATTTGTACTGTGCCCTCATCTGATCCAAATACTCTATGTCGTTATTAGACAACATCGGACCAGTCATTTGAGGATTCACCATGAGAAGCAGCATCACTGCAATCAAAGCCGCACAGCCTCCCCATATGTACTTTTTCACTTGAGCTCCTACACCACTCTTGATCATTTGATCAACGAACAGAATACCCAATGCCGGTGCCATGATCTGAAGGAGAACATGGATCATTTTGGTATCTCTGAATTTGTTGTACATCGGAAACTTGTGAATGAAAAAATCATTCAACGCATTCATGTCATTTCGTGAGAGAAAAATCACGAGTATGGTGAGAACTAGGAAAGGCCATTTCAAAGTATCCTTGATAAAAATGAGCGCGAGAACAAATAGAAATAACATCGCTGCCCCGAAATAAAATGCTCCCGCCGAACTACCCTGACCACCCCAATACTGTCCAAACATTCCTACATTTTCTCGCAGTTGTTTAGGCACCTGACTCAATGCATCTTTATTATCAGCAATGGCTACTGAAGAAGAGCCGCCCTTCGCATTTGGTATCGCAACAGCCCATAACTCTCCAGCGGACATATTGTACTCCAGAATGTATTCGTCGCGCAAACCATCAGTTGGCTTCATTGTTTCATCCTGACCTGGAGGAGCAATGGTCAATTCAGTTTTTCCTCTTGTGGTGAGTTTACTGTACTCGTAGGTGGTGAGCATATTACCAACATTGGGCAACAGTGCGAGGACACCTGCAACAGCCAAAGCCAAACTTGTTTTGAGAGAAATCATCCATTGTCCACTTACCGCGAGTCTGATGACTTCTGAGATCGCAACCAATCCTACTGCAAAAGCAAAATAGTAGGTCATCTGAAGGTGATTGGACATCAAATGCAATCCGAAAAATAAAGCAAAGACGGCACTACCAACCAACCATTTTCCTCTGTATGCGAGTATCAATCCGCCCAATGCTGGCGCCATATAACCTAATGCATTGATTTTTGATGTATGGCCGGATGCGAGGTAAATCAGATTAAATGAAGATAAACCAAATGAGATCGCCGCGACAATTCCCAACCATGGATTAACCCTCAAACACAACATGAGAATATAAAATCCCAACATCAACATGTATAACGAACCTTGAGTTGGAGACATGAAAAATTTCAATACATCATCCAGTTTTCTCAACCAGTTTGAAGGATAGGAAATGTTAATCTGATATGCAGGCATGCCACCGAACATGTTGTCGGTCCATAATGCTTCTTCCCCATTGAGATATCGATAATCGACAATTTCTTTGGACATACCCATGACATTTTGAACGTCATGCTGTTTGAGCACATATTCACTGCCCAGCAGATTAAAAAAAGTATTTGCAATGACAAGAAAAACAATGATTGCCACAACATGCGGCAACGCTTTCAATAGATTTGTTTTGTTGATCATATCCCGGTAGGTCGATTTGAGGCGGGGAAGTTATGGCATACGCATAAATCCCGTATTACCGGCATCAATTTATTCCAACCAGGGGATGTGAGATTAATCTTTGATTTCTACAAAATCCACGTAGTCTCCGTCAGAATTACTACGCGTGCTTTTGGAATCTTTTTCAACTGTAACTTGTCCTTCAGGTCTTGGGGGACGAGCATTTTCGTTGTGGCGGCGAGCATTTTCTCGCATTTTTTCTTCTGCTTTCCGCATCACATGAGGCAATGCCATATTGGCAATAAGCCGGATAAGAAATGCAATGGCGAAAATCCAGAAGAGAATTCTCAGAACGCCAGAGAATGATGCTTCGTAAACCATACTGCAAAATTAAACCGAATATTTCGCTGAACGGTATTCAAGTAGGTGAAATGACACCCACTGAAGGTGAATTGATGACCCATGCTCACGGCTTATTCAGCAAACATCTCATACGCATTTACCTTGTGAGGAAGGGCCTGATCAAAATTCCCGCAAATTACTCTGTAAGCTCAAATTTCCGAATCGATTGAACCTTACCATCACTCACTACGGCTCGGTATTCACCAGCAGTCAAATAATACTTGCCGTTACCCGCCTTATCTATGGAAACGTGTTCATTCTCCGGTTTTCCGCTATTCAGCTTTTTGACTAACTGTTCGGCAATGTCTTCGGAAATCGACAAATCCCAATCGAAGTGTGTCAGTGCCTTGCCTGATGATTCAAATCCCAACGTGGCGAGTTTTAGATCATCAGAGTAAATCTCAATTTTGATTTGAGCCGCTGCTTTTGTGTAAACAGGAATGTTCCATGAAGGCTCTGCGGATTCCATCCACTTACACCAGCTATTTCCCCAACCCTGACTGTATTTCAATTTGTCGATAGTCATGACAGCAAGCGCAGAGTCACGAACATTGTTTAACTGATGGAGCGATTGAATGTCGGCTATCCAGATTCCCCGACCATGTGTACCAATGACCAATTCATTTTCTCTGGTTTGAATCACCATATCATGAACGGCAACCTCAGGCATCTTCCCTGTCAGGAGATACCAATGAACGCCTCTATCCAGCGTGTAATATGCGCCATTATCGGTACCCAGATAAAGAATCTGCTGATCGTAGGCATCCTCCCGAATCACGTTTACAGGTTCTGATGGAAGGGTATTTCCAATGTAGTTCCATGATTGTCCCAAATTTTCAGAAACAAAAACATATGGTTTGAAATGATCCTGTCTGTAACCAGACATTGTCAGATAAATTCTGTTCTTCTCAAACCGTGAAAAAATGATACGACTCACCCATAATCCCGTCGGCAATCCCATTGTCTTCGGCTTCCAATGGTAGCCATTGTCTTCGGAAATCATCACATTGCCATCATCAGTACCTATTGCCAATAATCCGAATTGCAGCGTAGATTCATCGATGCATGTAATGGTGGCGAAGGGCACGTTGCCATCCGTATTGGTGTCCAACGTAAGATCATCGCTGATGGTTTGAAAATGATCACCACGATCCGTAGAACGATGAACCTTGTTGGAACAGATATAAACGATATCCTGATTATGTGGGGAAAGTAAAATGGGCGTTTGCCAATTCCATCGCAAAGGCTCTTCTCCCATTTGATGGTGGATATTGAAAGCTTGATCGATCTTATAATCCCAAGAAGTCCTTCTGTATTCACCGAACTGACTGCCGGTATAAACTGTGTAATTATCACGAGTATCCACCATGACCTGCATGCCATCACCACCGATCAAGGAAGTAAATGGATGATGACCAGTGATGGTCCATGATGGATTATTGTCAGATTGTGATGAACCATACCACACTCCATTGTCTTGCATACCACCATAAACATTGTACGGAGTTGCCATATCAACTTGCACGGCATAGAATTGAGAAACAATTGGTGAATTACAATTGACAAATGTTTTCCCATTGTCATAACTGATTTGTATACCTCCATCACTTCCATTGATCAAATGTCCGGGGCGGCTTGGATTGATCCATAAAGCATGATGATCAACGTGTACGTTATCAGGATTGATTCCATACCAATTCGCACCACCATCATCACTACATAACAATGGCACTCCAGCGATGTACAACCTATTGTGATCAGAAGGATCCACTCTGATAAGTCCAAAATAATAGCCATAGGTGAACACGACATCGTCCAAGTATTCTTGATGAGTCCTCTTCCATTGACCTCGATTGAAATCGAATTGATAAACCTCTGCTCCAACGATTGGTGTATCAAACATGTCGTCATTGGCATTGCTTAAAAATTTATACAAATCGTATGGTTTTATCACGCCATCTCGAACTTCCTGCATGGTCCGATCCACATTGTATTCCGTGGGAAATCCATTGCGGGTTAGGAAAACGCTGAGCTTTGTAGAATCTAATTTCAGAAATGTTTCTACAGTCATTTCTTTGAAGTCATTTCGCATTAACCTGTCCACCTTTTTGGTCGTGGTATCAGGACGGTTGGATTGATTATCCACCATGGCATAAAGATGTTTGCCCTCCTTATCTTGTAAAAATGTCAAACCAATTCTACCGATCATTTCATCCGGTGTATTCGAAAAAAGAGAATTCCCGCTGTTTTGATCTAATGAAATATTTTTCCAATTCAATCCACCATCCGTGGAGTGCCAAACTGCAGTTTGTTCACCATTGCCAGTAAATTTCCATGCTTTCCTGCTGCGATTCCATGATGCTGCAAATAATTCGTCAGGGTTCTTTTCATTCATTACCAAATCGACAACACCAACACCTTGGCCCAATGGCAATTTGATCCAAGTCTTTCCACTATCATTGGTTTTATAAATACCACGTTCATCATTCTCCGAATACAGAGATCCTAATACTGCGACATAAACCACATTCGATTGTTGCGGATGAATGATTACCCTTCCAATATGTTGTGAATTGATCAAGCCTCTGTGCTCCCACTTCCAGGATTCATCATTCGACGTCTCGTTTGTTTGTCGTGTGCCTACAAATATTCCCACACCGCTATAGGAAGATCTGGAAGAATTCACTTCACCTGTTCCAATCCAAATCGTTTCATGATTTTTCCAGTCAACGGCAAAATCACCAATGGTCATTACCATTTCATGATCAAAAATGGGGTTGAATGAAGTTCCATTATTGTGAGTTACCCAAAGTCCACCGCTGGCAAATGCAACAAAAAAATGGGTTGGATCCTGAGGATCTACTTCAATATCAGTTACGCGGCCACCCATGACGGATGGGCCAATATTCCTCAATGGAATATCATGGGATGGGCTACTATCCTTCAGTGATTGTCGCTTCTTCAATCCTTCCACACGATCATGACCAGATGTTGCCGTTGTAACAAACCCCAACTCCTTTTTCGTCTTTTGTGCGACGAGTGGCGAGTACATGAGGCATAACAAAATCAATATGAATGAAGTTCTCATACCGGCGAAAATAAAACGTCCTCCACCATGGGAGGACGTTCAAATTTCGAATTATGACGAACGGCTTATTTGATATAACGCCAGTCTTGTTTGTTTTTGATGGATTTGAGAGAATGATAAATCAGTTGGATGACACTCTCCACATCATCGATGTGAACCATTTCCACAGTTGTATGCATATATCGCAGAGGAAGAGAAATCAGGGCACTCGCCACTCCAGCGTTGCTGTATGCAAATGCGTCTGTATCCGTTCCTGTGCTGCGTGATACAGCTGCTCGTTGGAATGGAATATTGTTCTTATCTGCATGGTCAATGATGTGCTTCAGAAGATTGTTTTGCACCGCGGGTCCATATGAAAGTACCGGACCACGACCGCATGCGAGATCACCATTCACCACCTTATTCATCATGGGAGTTTGTGTATCATGACAAACATCCGTAACTATAGCCACATCAGGTTTGATGCGATGTGCGATCATTTCAGCACCACGCAATCCAATTTCTTCCTGCACTGAATTGGTGAAATAAACACCAAATGGAATTTTGTCCTTTTTCTCTTTGAGTAATCTGGCTACTTCAGCGATCATGAAGCCTCCAATGCGATTGTCTAATGCGCGACCGAGGTAATATCTATTGTTCATGACCATGAACTCATCTTCGAATGTGCAGACACATCCGATATGTATTCCCATTTTTTCTACTTCATCTTTTGAGGTAGCGCCAACTTCGAGAAACAAGTTTTTCATGCTCGGCTGCTCTTCCTTTGCTGCGTCCCTAACATGTATGGCAGGCCATCCGAAGACACCTTTTACGATTCCCTTGTCGGTGTGGATATTTACGCGCATACTTGGTGCTATCTGGTGATCACTGCCCCCATTTCTTCGCAAGTAGATAAACCCATCGTTCGTGATGTAATGCACAAACCATGAGATCTCATCGGCATGCGCTTCAACTACGACTTTGTATTCAGCATCCGGATTGATAACGCCGACCACAGTGCCATAGGTATCTACAATATGGGTGTCGACATAAGGACGAATATAGTCCAGCCACAATTGCTGTCCAGGTTTTTCGAATCCCGTTGGCGCTGCATTGTTGATGTATTTTTCGAGAAAAGCGAGTGATTTTGTATTCGTCACTTTCTGAGCCTTTCCTCTACTCACGGATTTTTTCTTTGCCATATACCTTCACATTTAGTTTTGATTGGTGAAATTTGCAACGAAATCAGTTGCACAACCATTGCCATTTATCACATTTCTCATCATCACATTGTGAACACCGGACAAAAAAATCACATTCGAATTATTACAACCGGGGATGGCAGTCATTCACTGTATCACGAAGGATTGCATGAAACATATCATTCCACTCACGGGGCATTGAGAGAGTCCATGCATGTGTTCATACATGCCGGACTTTTTACATTGATTGAAAAAGGAAACCCGATTCGCATTTTAGAAGTTGGATTCGGTACCGGTCTTAATGCTTGGCTCACCATTCGTGAATGTTTGCAAGCTGGTACAACCATACATTATGTGACACTCGAACCCTTTCCTATTCCCATGGATATCAGTGCTCATCTCAATTACGGGGGTGATCTTGTTACCGACCATGCATTATTGACCGCTCTTCATGAGGCACCTTGGGAAACCGAAGTGTTTATTCAATCTCCATTCAGTCTTCTCAAAACCCAACAAAGTTTGCAGGCTTTTCATTCGGAAGAAAAATTCGACCTCATCTATTACGATGCTTTTGGACCACCCTCACAACCTGAAATGTGGACTGCAGAACTCCTTCATAAAGTAGCATCTATGATGAATGATGGTGGAGTATTCGTTACATATTGCGCAAAGGGACAGGTTAGAAGAGATTTAGCGGCAGCAGGATTGAAAGTTGAAAGATTGGCTGGTCCTCCGGGTAAAAGAGAAATGTTGCGCGCTATAAAATCATGACCAAATATGATCAACAGATTTAATGTAAGGGTATACTTTGTGTTGGTCAATGATCAGCAGGATTCCATATTGGTGGCTGATGAGATCATTCAAAGAAAACACTACACCAAATTCCCGGGTGGAGGCCTTGAATTCGGTGAAGGGCTGATCGAATGTGTGCATAGAGAAGCACAAGAAGAATTGCAACAACCTGTGCAAATTATCAGACATTTTTACACCACTGATTTTCTGGTTCAATCCGTATTTAGACCGACAGACCAGGTCATTCCGATCTATTTTCTTGTATCATGTGATGGGCCACAACAATTCAAAACCACAGAAAAAAAATTCAACTTCCGGCAATCAATAGATGATGAGGAATCTTTTCGATGGGTCAAAATCACAGATATTCATCCCGATGATTTTGATTTTCCATCAGATCGAGTTGTGGCAGAAATGATCCGAAATTCTGGATTGACATTTTCAGGCAGATAGTCGCCTCATGACTTGTTTTTCGACCTGATCAAAAAGCTGATCAGGATTCATCGTGCGCCAGCGCATTTCATTCAACTTACCACCCAAAATGAAATAACTGTCTATGTTGGCAGATTGAAAATCATAGAGCACGTGATCGCGCAGATTCATGATGGCGATCCATCCATCTACATCGTTCACTTCCTCAAACCATTCTTCATAATAACTATCGTCTGAACAATGAAAATTCAAGACATTTTCGGCGATGAGGATGAACTTCGTAACACCGTGATTCATCAAAACTTCAATGACTTCACGCTTGAGAAACATGATATCGTTGTACAATAAATCATTCCATTCACCCATCAATTCGATCACGGCATATCCTTCATCATAATTGGCAAAGATCACCTTGAGAAACAATGTCTGACTTCCGAAATGATCCCATTGTGGATGGATATAATGATCATAAATTTTATCGCTGAATTCAAACTCGGAATATTCCCTTTCAAAAAATGGTGAATACGGATCTTCACTTGCGATGTAGTATCCGCGCCAATTGTAGTATGGTTCTAGGGTATGCACGACTTTACGATTTTTTCGCCGCAGAATGATGATCAACAGCTTTCCTGACACTGCCACATTCCTTCAGCAATTTTTCTGCATTCTGATATTCAAGACCTGTGAGGCGCATTACCATTCTGGTGCCACGATCAACGAGTTTATTGTTGCTCAATTGCATGTCTACCATTTTGTTGCCCTTCACCCTTCCGAGTCGGATCATCACACTGGTTGAAATCATATTCAAAACCAATTTCTGTGCGGTACCACTTTTCATCCTGGTACTACCTGTGACGAATTCTGGCCCTACAACAACCTCAACCGGAAAATCGGCAACTTTACTCACAGCGGTATGAAGATTACAGGTAATGCATCCGGTAAGCACACCATTTTCCTGACACTTTTTCAAAGCGCCGACAACATAAGGCGTCGAACCCGATGCCGCTATTCCTATGACCACATCACCATCATTGATGTTGTATTCCAATAAGTCATTCCAACCTTGTTGTGCGTCGTCTTCGGCAAATTCGACAGCACGACGAATAGCAGTATCACCACCGGCAATCAAGCCAATGACAATGCCATGATCAATGCCAAATGTGGGCGGACACTCAGAAGCATCAACGATACCCAATCGTCCGCTCGTTCCTGCTCCAATATAAAACAGACGACCTCCTTCTTTCATTTTGGGAACAATGGCCTCAATCAAACGCTCCACTTGAGGCATAGCTTTTCCGACTGAAACCGGAACTGTCATGTCTTCTTCGTTGATGTAACGCAATAAATCGGCGACGCTCATGTTTTCTAAAGCATCATACCTGCTATCGCTTTCTGTTGTACTCACCCGAAATTAATTTTCCTCAAAAATACTTTCCAATGCACGCACAATTCATGAATCCACAGAAAAGATCAACATCCCCGGTGCAACATTTTAATCTTCGCGGGAGTCAAGTATGGCAGTAAATTTGACCTGAACTCACGAGTGAAACATTTTCTATCCCATATGAAGTTATTCCTGCAGACCATACTTCTGCTTTGTATTTCTGTGACATCGCTCCTCGCGCAAAAAGACACCACCAAAACCGGCTTTATGGATCAAGCCATGGTCGGACCCAAAATGATGGCTGCGCGCCATGAATACAACGAGAACAATATGCGTGGAGCACTTCTCATTTATCGCGAAATTCTCGAAACAGAACCCAACAATGCTGATGCGATGTACGGCATTTCTCAATGTCAATACCATTTAAAGAAATACAGGCTTGCATTGGAATACTTGGATAAAGCAGTAGCCATCAAACCCAATATCAGCAAAGAAACAGAATTCTTCTACGGTCAGATATATCACCGCACTGCTCAAATGGATAAGGCCATCATCGCTTTTCAGAAATTCATGGGAATGGAGAATCCAAACACCTATGAATACGAACTAGCCACTGAATACCTCGCACAATGCCGGTATGCGAAAGAAATGATGGCTCAGCCCGTGGATGTTGAAATCACCAATCTCGGTAATTTGATCAATTCAAGATACGATGATTATACACCAAGTATCACCTCGGATGGAAAAATGATCGTGTTTACTTCGCGACGAAATGACACCAAAGGTGGACGAATAGATGAACAAGGAGATTACAAATATTTTGAGGATATTTATTACAGTGAGTTTGATGAATCCACCGGAGAATGGGGCCAATCGGCAGCGGTAGACGGAGAACTCAATACGGAAACTTATGATGCAGTATTGAGTATTTTCCCTTCTGGTAGTGGTATGTATGTCTATAAAAACACCGTGAATACAACGGGAGATATTTACTTCTCAGAATACAGACCTACCAAGAAAGAATGGAGTGCCGCAGAAAAAATGCCGCGACCAATCAATACATCTTATTTCGAAGGTTCGGTGAGCATGACTGCTGATGGCAATACGCTTTACTTCATCAGCGAACGTCCAGAAGGATTTGGACAGGGCGACATTTACGTTTCAACCAAAAAAGGAGAAGGCAATTGGTCTCATCCTAAAAATCTTGGCGAATTCATCAATACCGAACAAGATGAGAAATTTGTTTTTATTCATCCCAATGGAAAAACACTTTACTTCTCATCCAACGGACATCAGACCATGGGTAGTTATGACATCTTTAAAACTGAATTGGTGAATGGCGAATGGAGTGTTCCTATCAATCTGGGATATCCCATCAATACGGTGAATGAAGAGTCAACGTTTTCTCTGACCAAAGACAACAAGACACTTATGATTGCTGCTGAGTACGACGACAGTTTTGGAGAAAGAGATATTTATCGCATTGATGTATCCAAGTACAAACTGCTTTCCGAAGGATATGAATCAAGTACCTACGGTCAATTGCTGATTACTTGCAATGACATGGGAGGTTCTGGGGTGAAAGGTGTAAACGTAGAAGTCTATGGTGCATCTTCCCTCAAATATGTGACAGGTGGAAAAACTGATAAACTTGGCCGATTGAAGATCAATCTTCCAGGCAATCAGAAATACCGCATCGTTTTAAATGATGGTGATTTTACCAAAACTGAAGAAGTAGATGTGAAATTGAAAGAACAGGGAGAAACCGTCATTAAGTTGGATGTAGTCGTCAACAAGTGATCAACGCACACAAATTTTCACCGGACTTGAATGAAGATCATTCAAAGTGATAGTATAAACTCCAGGTGATAACCTGATAGAATTTTCAACCAACTGCTCACCGGCCTTCATATTGACTTGCTTCGAAAAAAGCAACTGTCCTGTGACATTGTAGAGAAATAATTCCACTTGCGACAAATCGTGATTTGCATGCAAGGTGAATTCATCTTGTGTAGCAAATGCGCTAAACCAGGCATCATCTTGTTGGCATCCTGCGAATATGACCTGACTGTATTTGATCAATCCCGAGGCATTGATCATTTTCAGTCTGTAATAGCCGAATGAAGCTGAGCCTTTTTCGGGTGTACATATGAATTGTGTCAATTCTCCATCCATATTTAATTCCGGAATACAACAAGTCGCATAGTGTATACCGTCTGTTGACTTTTCAACGAATAGCATATCCTCTGCCGTGTTGGACCATACTTCACCGGAAATTTCGATTTGGCCATTGACACAACGCGATTCAAACTTTCGCAATTCAATATCGAGTACGAGAGCACTACATGTTGCAGTGGCGGTATAACCTATGGCAGGTGGAACGAATATATATGCATTCCCTGCAGTAGTAGCCACACTGTTGGCATAATAGAGTTGATTATCGACGCAACCAGTTCCGTGATTGAACAACGTAATGTAACGGTCGCAATTCGCGCTGCATGAGGCATTGCTGTATTTACCGCCACAGTTCGTCTGATCGGCAAAAATGATATACACTGTGCCCAAGCCACATATTGCACCGAAGTTGTATGGAGCAGTTGGCAAAGCACCAGTAAATGCAATGACACGAGCATAGGCCGGAATAATGTTATTTGCAGGAACAGGGACAAACACTCCAGGACAAGCCGCCCAGGTATTGAGACTTGCAATATAGGCTGTCTGCAACGGCGTGTAAGAACCCGCTTGCACCCAGTTCGTGTTGAGATTGTCGCCAAAACCAACACCGCCGTACGCACAGCCACCAGCAGAAACAGTTTGACTCACCAACTCAAGATCACCAATGTTCAATGGGTTTCCACCTGTATCGAAATAGATCCACTCTTCCGAACCTTCACAACTTCCGCAACTTCCATTGATGAGCAATTCAAGGATGGTGATATTGTCCACACAAGCATTGGTAGCCGCGCGAATTCGCAGATCGTCTACATAAACATTTACAACCACAAGATGGAATGTGAGACGGAGATAGCGGCTTGTACCGAGAAGAGGTCCTGTGTATGTCGCTCCGGTGGTAATGGCCGTCATGTTTCCGGCAGTTGTCCAGGTTAAACCATCGGCACTTTCCTCAATGGTGAATGAGGAACCATTCCCACCAAGCGCTTTATGAAAAAAACTGACTTGATCAGCTTCACCGCTCCATGGTCCGTAAGTAAGAGTCTGACCGTCCACTTTGAATTGAATAGAAGGACTGTTTCGACCGTAATTACTCACTGCGGTTCCACTTCCAAACGCTCCACCACCGCCGGTAAATCCAGCTGGTACGGAAGGCGCACTGTTGAAGTGCTCATCCACGAAGTAGATCTGCCCATTCCCCATGAAATGGCAGCAAAAGATCAAGAAGAATGACCACAAAAAGACCTTCATGCCGGTTGGCTTTGGAATAAATTATTCGGTAGTGGAATAAATTATTTTTCACAGGGCCGGCAAAGATCGTAAAGACCAACCGAATTTGGGTCAACCGACTGTAATCAATTCATCAACAAATTGATAACCTCCACTCATTGCAGGAGGGTGAATCCAATTCCCGACATTTCTTTCTTCTTTTTGGATTTGGGCTCGTAGACTGTGTATTTCCGGCCTTCGGGGATCAAAAAATGGTCGCTGGAAGGTACCAATTTCTGCACCCTCCTGTATGTCGGGATTTGTGATCCATCGTAGCTGAGATTGACCTCGATGAGTTTGTCCTTCGGGGCATTTTTGCCTAAAATTCCACTTAATGGAATTTTCGCTATCAAAGTGGATCCATTCGGAAGCTTGACCAATTCCGGTTTTGATTGAAATAAGTTTTCCAGTTGTGGATTGTAATTCTGCATATCCGGGATGTGCTGATCATCATACACAGCAAATTGCAGGTACATAGAATCTTCTGCGATGTCATTGTCGCTGATCCAATAAATAAGCAAATCATTTTTTTCCACCACACAGGAGATCAATTGTGGTGCATATATGGTCTGTAGATAATCATGCAGTAATTTCGGTTTACCGGTGTAGTCCATACCACTCCACGAGAATGAAGGCCAAACATCATTGAGTTGCCAATACATGGTACCCATACAACGGGGCATAGCGCGGCGTTGTGCTTCGATGCCCATGGCCATGCCTTCAGCCTGAACAACCTGTGTCATTCGCGCGTATTTCAAGAGGTCGTCATGCGAAACTTTAGGATACCAGTTCTGCATGTATTTATCCATCAATTTAAAACCCCTGTTGTGTTTCTGGTGCGATTCCATGCCTTCATCATGATAACTCAAAACATCTTTAGTCATCATTTCTTTGACCACTGCTTCAGATGGAAAACTCTGCATCCCGAATTCACTCATAAATCGCGGCACTTTGCTATTGAGCACTTCGAATGGTTCTTCATCATGCCACAATCCCCAATAATGCGAATCTCCTTCGGTAAGACTGCGTTTATCCGCCCGACCATATAACGGTGAACTTTCCCAAAATGGAGTATGGGTATTTTTCTCTACAGCTTTCTTCAATGTAAGGTCAAAAACGTCTTTGTAGGCGCGCCAAACCTGAAACTTTTGGTGATCGGTAAGTCCTTGTTGCCAACCCCAATTTGCCCATCCTTCCGCGTTTTCATTGTTACCGCACCAAAGTGCAATGCATGGATGATTTCGCAGCCTGATGGTTTGTTCATTGGCTTCTTCAATTAAACCGGAAACAAAAACCGAATCTGCTGGATACATGCTACAGGCGAACATAAAATCCTGCCACACCATGATCCCCATTTCATCACAGAGGTTGTAGAAAATATCTTCTTCATAAACTCCTCCACCCCAAACACGAAGCATATTGATGTTGGCATCTTTACAGCTTTGCAACATTTTTCTATAGTCGTTCTCAACTGCCTTTCCAGGAAAAAACTTCAATGGAATATAGTTGGCACCCTTGATGAAAACTGGTTTGTCATTGAGTTTAAAATAAAATGATTCACCAATGCTATCCTTTTCAGTAACCAATTGGATGTCCCGGATACCGGTCTTCACATTTTGTGTATCAATGATTCGTTCACCCTGTTTCATCACCACACTGAATTCATACCTGTTCGCAACACCTTGACCATTGCACCACCAGCGATACGGATAATTGATTTCAAATGGCAATTCAACGATGTTCATACCACGCTTCAATTGCACTTCTGTGGTCCAATAATCACCTGTGCGCAACATCTCAAACTCAACGGTACAATTCATGTCTTTGTCAGCATGAATGGTAAAAACAGTCTTCAGTTGTGCAAGTTTTTCGGTGACCTTTTGCTGATCGACATAGATATCTGTGAACCTTGCTTCATTGTATGCAATAATGGAAATGGGCTTCGTGATGCCACAAGTTACCAATCTTGGGCCCCAATCCCAACCATAATGAAATTGTGGTTTTCGCACTACCGCGCGTTCAGCCGCACCTGGCAATGGATAAGGCAAAGCTTTGATTCTTTCCTGTGCAATGGGTATGGGAGAATGGAAGAGTATGCGTAAAACATTGCCTGATTTTTTCAAAACCTTCCTCACATCAACTTCCCAAGAACGAAAGGCATTATCTGCTTTAAATAATAATGTTTCATTTAAAAAAACATCAGCATATGTGTCCAATCCACCAAACTTCATTCTTACAACTGCGCGTTCCAAAATACTATCCGCTACCTCAAATGGCGACGACTCATAAATCCAATCCTTCTGTTCTACCCATTGACAATCCTTTTCGTTTGTTCCTACGAATGGATCCTTGATCAAATTGTTGCGCAATAAATCAGTATGCACACATCCCGGAATAACCGCATTGTGCCAATCAGCAGCATCTGCTTGACGAAATTTCCAGGCTGCGTCGAAACGAAATGAATTGGGGTTGTTTTGAGACAAGATGGACATATTCATCCAAAGTATAGCGATGGTCAGAAATGATAATTTCATCGGCTGGAGTGCATTGTGATTTTACCTCTTTGATGAGCTCGAAATAACATGAATCGGATGATTCCAAAAATATAGCCAATTCCGTAAGAAAAATGGATGACCGGAAAAGTCAACCATGTATAAATCATGGTTTCGAATCTTGCTTGCTTCACTGCATGTATGGATGCCAACATCGTCGCAATTCCATAAATCAAGCCGTATATACAGAACATGACTCTACCACTATGAGAAAATAACGCCATACACAAGAGCAAACATGTAACCAGTACAAAAAGTGGCGGCGCCATTTGTCTCGCAGTTGCCGGTGAGCCCAACTTCATGTTGACCAATGGCTTAAAGAGGCCATACTGATAAAACATGCGAGAGAGGAGTTTCCAATTAGGTCTTGCGAAATATTGAATCTTCAATTCAGGGATGAGATAAATTTTTCCACCCTGTTTGACAATTCTCCCATTGAATTCGTCGTCTTGATTTCTGATCAAATCCTCATCAAACAAACCTATTCTTCGAAAAAGAGATGCCGGAAAACAACCATAAGGAACAGTATCCACTAATATGTCGTGTTCGCTACCCAGACGGTAACGTGCATTGCCAATACCCACCGGATGTGAGGTCGCATAAACGATGGCCGAAGCCAGGATAGAATCATCCCCAGGTTTTGTTACCCACACACCACCCACATTGTCTGCGCCATATTCCTTGGATTTGCGGATCAAGGTGGACCAATAATTTGTTGGATAAATAGAATGCGCATCCATGCGAATGATGTACTCACCTCTGGCTTTGCCAATCGCCATATTCAACGCATAAGAAACGTAACGATTTGGGTTTTCTATGATCTCAATACACGAAATTTCAGATTTGTATTTATGGAGCAAATTCAGTGTGTTATCCGTACTAGCGCCATCGATAAAAATCCACTCCATTTGATCCTTTGGATAATCCTGTGACAAAAAATTGCGAATGAGGTTATCCAAATATTTCTCCTCATTGTAAACAGGAACAATTACTGATATGAATGGATATTCAGTCATGAATAAAACTCTCTCCGGATGTATTTTAATGACTGATGCAAATATGCCATGTGTTTTGGCCCCTTGATGTTACCCGTTGTGCTATGTTCCTCATGAGTCACATGAAGTTCGTGATGCACGACAGCATGTGCCCTGAGTCTGTGAATTTGTTCAGCGGCAAACAATTCTTCGCCATATAAAAAGGAATCAAACTGCAAGTGCCCTCCTTTTTCAAAGAAAGATCTCGAGAAAAACATCATGCTACCGTGAACTGCATAGGCCAATTCATCGCCTTCTTTTCGCACAACTTGTTTACTCATGAAAGAGCGTTTCAAATGGTGCAATAACTGATAGATGAAAAAGAAAGGGTAGAATGAAGTGACCCACAATAATCTTTTGATGCGTGAAAGTGGAAGTCTGTTCCGGTACATTGGATTCAAGGCCGCACCACTCAATTCAGAAGTGATGGCCGGACCTGACAAAAGTGATGGATTTCTTGCTTCAGCCTGTAAAAATGTTTCAAAAAAATGCTCTCGGTTAAAGGCAAGATCAAAGTTGGAAACCACGAAGTAATCAGGGTTGAGATTTCGCTCCAGAACTTTCTTCCATGCTAACTCCGCAGCACCGAAATAACCAAGGTTTTTACTGGGATGAATCACCTCCACCACACTTTGAACCAGTCCTTGAAGTAATGCAGGCTGATGCGAACCATTATCGACCACAACCACATGAAGCACAACTCCCTTTTGACCGAGCAATTGCTCGTTCACAAAAGCGCAAAGCTCTGCTTCTTTGAAGTAATTGATGAGTACAACAACGATGCTCTTCATTCAGCGAAAATATCGTTTATATAGGTCAACCAAACGATGAAACAACCATCGTATGCCTGGTATCGATCTTAACACGTTTGCCACGGCCCTGGCTGTAGCGAACAACAAGATATCCCCATGGCCTTTTTTGGGTGCATCAATCATCACTTTATCCAAATCAATGCATGCGTCCGCATATTTTTGACGGATCATTTTAAAATACTTGCGATAATCCGTATCAAAGTTCATACGCACTACCCAGTAGTATTCCAGTCCGCGGTAATTACGAAAGACGATTTTCTTTTTGATTAATGGAATACCTTCCTGAATCAACTCGCGAACAAGAGCAAACGATGGATTTTTTGGAAAAGACCGGAACTCATTGCCATACAAGGACATCACATGCATGCCCTTGTTAATCATCTTTTGTGATAATCCGATTTCGTATCGCTGAATGAGTTCACGATAGTCCGCAATCAATCCATGTTCTTTAAAATGTTCCATCATCACTGGAATAGCACGCTCATTGATCACCAAGAAAAAACTTTGCAAATGCGTGGCATATCGATCTGAGATAATCATGCCGACATAATCTGCATTCGATGCATTGATTCTACGAAAATCCTCATCCAATGGCTTAAACAAAATGCAGGAGTCATTCACTAATGCGATTCGATTCCATCCCACAGCACCTTCAACATCCAACGCTTTTCCCCACATGCCAAAATCATAGCCTTCATTTTGAACAAACATGAGATCAATTTTTTCATGTTCGAGAAAAGACTTGGCTTCTTCGGTCATAGACCTTTCGTTGGTGATGTAGACCAATTTCGTAAAATGTGGTCTGAGCTGCTGCAAATAATAGCGCACATAAAAAGGAATGTCATTCCCGGTTACAAAACTGCTATATAGACAAAGCGCCTTCATTTGATGTTCATGAGGTTTGTCCAATGAGAATTTTGAGCTGCAGCATGAGTCCTGTAGTAGAGATTCTCTTCGCCAGGATCAGATGAGTTTTCATACCAAGGCAAGTGTTTTGCGACAAAAGGAAAATTGGTTCTGTAGGCCTTACACTCACCTCCACCGCGCGCAAATGGCGCATACATAGCGAAGGTTGTATCTACAGGTGCCGCAAAAAAATGTTCATCCACCTTATTCTTCCAAAATTGTTCTTCCCAGACGATAACATCCGCTTTCAATGCAAAAAAATCAGGTAGATCATCGATGCGCAACGCATAACCAATCTTATCCAATGTGAGATTTTTTTTCAAACCTGCTAACATCAATTCGAATGCTTGAGTTCCGGGGGAATGATCTGGCAATACATCCGGATCGGTGTAGATGTAGTAATGACTCGTCAAATCGCGCAATTCATCGCACCACCAAATAGCAAGTGGTCCAATGTTTTCGCTGAGTCTAATCACACGATGGGTCGACTTCTGATAATAATCCAATAAAGGTGGATAAGTGGATGCGTTATCAATGATGATGATGTTTTTCATTCCTGCCTTCTCCAACCAATCTATCAACATCATTGGATAGGTAAGTCTGTTCCTGTTGTTGATGATCACCGGAATCTCCTTCACATCAATAGCTCCATGATGAAACACGAAAAAAAGGATTCGCCTTGTTCTGCGCCATAGGAGATCTGTTCGCTTTCGCAAATCTGGCGTATTCCAGGTTAGAATGTCCTTTATGAGTTTTCTGAAGTCCACGTGCTATCGGCGAAATGTTTTATTGAACCATCGATAAAGGCGATATACCATGAGCAACCATGAAGAAAAATAAGTGCCATGTATTTTATCCTTCTCTTCAAGTTGTCTCACTTTATCTGCGGTGGCAGAAATGCCACCTGCTTCATAGATCACATGCAATCCCGCTATGTGTTTATAGTTGGCATGATGCGTTCTCAAAGCTTTCATGAACCAATCATAATCCGCATAAATTCTATAATCCAGATTGAATCCGCCAGTTTTTGAAAACAAAGACGATGAAGCGAAAATGGATTGATGACAAATCATATCTGTCAACTGAAAACGCCAATTGAGTGCGGATGGAAAGTTCATGGCAACGAGCTTTTCACCTTCCAACAATTCTACATCAGTATAAACCAAATCCTCACCATTGATTTGTTTGGCGATAGATTCCAAAGCATGTTGGTCCTTTAAACTATCTCCAGAATTCAAAAATTGAATGTACTTACCGGTTGCGCGTGCAAGCCCTTTGTTCATGGCATCATAAACCCCTCTATCCTTTTCAATGATCACATGAGAAATTTTCGATTGGTGTTCTTTGATGTATTCCTGACTTCCATCTGAAGAAACACCGTCCACCACAATGTATTCAAAATCTTGAAATCGTTGACTGAAAACACTTTTCATGGTGCGTTCAAGCCCCTTTTTGTTATTCAGATTGATGGTGATGATCGTGAAAAAAGGCATATCAGAATTGATTCATGATGCGACAAACCTCTCGTACATTTTCTTCCGTATGGAAAAATGAAATCGGGAGACTTAACGTGGTACGATGAATTTCATCCGCAACAGGCGTTTTATAATGATCCAATACACCAACCATGGCCTTTTGATGCACCGGTGAAACGGGATAGTGGATTTCAGTTCCAATACCTTTTTCTTTCAAATAATTCCGCAGCTCGTCTCTTCTTTCATGTCGAATGTTGAAAATGTGATACACATCTTCATATCGATCATCAACGATGGGAAGGATGAATTGCGGCCCCAACAATTCATGGTATATAGCGGCAAGTCTTTGTTTATGGCTATTGATCTCCTGTAAGCGTTGCAGTTTATGAGATAAGAATGCCGCCTGCAATTCATCAAGCCTGGAATTCACGCCGGCCAATTCATTGTAATATTTGACATCCGAACCATAATTGCGCAGTCTTCTCACTGTGTTGTTATATTCATCTGAATGGGTCACAACTGCACCGGCGTCACCGAGTGCGCCCAAGTTTTTGGTCGGATAAAAACTAAATGCAGAAAGGTCACCAAAAGTTCCGGTCATAACACCATCTTGTTTGGCACCATGTGCTTGAGCGACGTCTTCGATCACAAATAACTGATGTTCTTTCGCAATCGCCATGATGTTCTTCATGTCACAGCATTTGCCATAAAGATGAACAACCATCACGGCTTTTGTTCTAGGTGTGATGGCCTTCTTGATGTTTATAGGATCAATGTTATAGGTTTGTATGTCCGGCTCAGCAAGAACCGGAGTCAGACCCGCCTGAATGACAGCGAGAATTGTGGCGATATAGGTATTGGAAGGCACAATCACTTCATCACCTTCATTCAATGGAAGTGCACGCAAGGACAGAACCAACGCATCCAATCCATTTGCCACGCCGATGGCATGCCGGATGCCCAGCCATGAAGCGAAAGATGTTTCAAATTCCTTGACTTCCTTGCCAAGGATATACCATCCAGACTCACGCACACGCGCCCATGCTTCGTCATATCCTTTCTCAAAAGGAGCGTTTAGCTTCTTCAGATTTTCGTATTCGATCATGAATGATAGGGTTCAAAGATGTAATCACCAGCATCAAAATATTCAGAAGCCAATACCATTAAAATAGCATCTGGGGTGAACTCAAACATTTCATGCCAGTCTTTGGTTTCAAGAATCAGGCATTTTGAAGGATGATCAAGTGTAAATGTTTCATCTTTTTCACCGTCTTGATTGTAAATTTTACAAGCACCCTTGATACAAACAGCCGCTTGAATGGTTTTATGGTGTCGATGTCCACCGCGTCTTGAATCATCGACGCCATAGATGTAAAAAATCCTTTTGATGTCGAATGGAATTACCTTCTCAATTACGGTGAGATTCCCTCTCTTATCGGTGAATGTTGTAAGATCTATCAGTCGCGCCATAGGAGAGCGCTAAGGTAAGGATGTGAGGCCTTTATATCCCCACTTCTTCCCCATTTACAACTCCGAGCGGTGGTATACCTGATTTTCCTCCTTTCTGTACGCTGGGATTCTTCCCGCCAAGTGCCTCAATCGGTTGTAGATGTTCTTTTTCCAAATGATTTTCCCGTTTTCATTTCTGCCAGGAATTCTTGTCTGAGAAACACCATTTGGATTGGAGATAGACGATTGCGAACTCACATGATCTCCAATGCTGAATAACTGTTTTGCATATGGAAGGTATAAATACCGCCTGGCATCTTCGCTGATCGAATAACCGGAACCTGTGAGTTCAACCATATCGCCGGAATAAAACTTCAATCCGTGGAAATGAAAGAACACCAATTCCTGTACCTTTCCTGATTTCTTATTCTTGACAAGATATCCTTCTTTATCCTGTAAGATATCATATTGTTGAACGTTCCATGGTGCCACGCCTCCACCTTCATGCCGCATCACATGTACACCTTCAAATCTGGTTGTCCAATCATCGAGATATTTCTGATCGCCAAATTTGCCATCCTCATGTCGATTGTAGCACCATTCGATGCAGGCGTCTCGCCACCATTTCAAAACCTTCATTCCGCGAGCATCATTCTTGAATGTGACAAACTGCACACAATAAATACCGCTGGTGGCACTTTGATCATACAACGCAGTATACCGATGTTCGGTGATCATGACAGAATGATCACCCATCTCTTGCAGCAACACACCCGGGTTATGATAAAAAATCATATCCGCATCGATATAGGTGCAATGGTCCAATTGAAAAGTCTGAATGCAATAAAGAATAGTCGAAGAAGTACTCGTCCAGCAATATTCACCTGCAGTGCGATCCGGTTTGACCCGAAGCAATTCAGGATTTTCAAATTCCTGAAGTGAAATAACAGTAAGATCTGCCAACTTTTCTTTCTGAAAATAGGCATGCGTTGCATCATCAAACGCGAAAACATAGAGATGAAAATCGGGACACACTTCTTTTAATGACCGATACATTGCTAACCCTCTGGCGAGATACGCTGAATTGAACAAAGTGCAGAAGTGCAGTTTCATAGCTTATTTCCTTGTTGCTTCCATGAAAAGAGAATCTGGTTTTCTCACTTGTGTGCCATCTCCATCGAGCCCGTATTTCTTCCAATCAGGAACTGCACTCTCAAATGCAGTGCGAACGACAGGATTTTCAAAACCACAAGAAGATAACAGTTCAGCTAGCGAAAAACGATCATACATCCATTGATGAATTTCGCCTTGCGAACGGAACTTGGCAGTTGTGTAAAGCTGGTAATCTTCACCCATCAACAAACGCAATAGACGATGTTTAATGGATGAAGGAAGGGATTGAAGACGTTGACCTAATGTGTAGGTAGTGCCTGTTGAATGCGCAGGTGCGTTCTTCATTTCATCTAAAATATCCTGAATTTCTTTACCATTTCTTTCAATCAGAAACGCTGCTTCTTCCGGACGAAGGTTGCGAAGCCATGCTGACATCTCACCTCCGCTTTTGGTTCGAACTACTTGGTCGTACATTTCCATCACAGACCAATGGTAACGAAATACAGATTGCTGATCTCCCTGTGCTGCTGCGTTGAGGTATTTCAAATAGTTGATGGCTATTTGTTCCAGATCCGGAATAGCAATTCGAATGGTGCCACCAGATTTCAATACGCGCGCACATTCACGTAAGAAAATGGGAGCTTTGTCTTTGGGAAAATGTTCCAATACGTGCGAATGATAAACCACCTCAAAAGTGGCGTCATCGCAAGGAATACCATTTAATAAGTTGTGGGCAACGACAAATGGTGAGTTGGAGACAAAATCAAGATTGGTCCAATCTTCATGAAATGTATATCCACAACCGAGATTGAGATAGGGTATTTTTCCTGTTGGCTTCACATGGCAATAATACAATGCCGAATGCAAAGGCCACTATACCTTCCCTGGCAGAAATGCCGCCAGCCTGGTGTAGAAGCCTACAGGAGAAAGATAATTCTCATAGGTTGACCGGATTCGTTTTTGCCATTCAGAAAAATCCTGCTCATGACCCATGTGAAATGCGAGGACCTTCTTTCCCAATTGAGCGATTTCATGGGATTCCACCCAGACCATCAATTCACGCCAATTTATCTCATCCATCCAAGGAAGTACTGAATCTGTATTGATAAATACAGGTATTTTACCGAGACTCATCACCTCATAAAGTCTGTAAGAAAAATTACCTCCTCCTCTGCAACAAATGGCATAGTCGGAAGTCAACATATTTTCAGCATATTCTTGCCTTGCTCTTCTTTTATCCTGCATTCCTTCCGCCCAAAAACCATCACGAATGATGATATTGGGTTTTACGCCTGATGTTTGTAAGACATTACGAACAGCTCTACCCCTCAGTTTCTCCCAAGGCCTTGGGTGCGTTTTACCCAAGAAATTTTTTATCCATGACAACCAACCCGGCTTCATTGAATCCACATATCCACAATACCCTATCACGGGTTCTGCAGTGAATCTCGAAGGCTGCCATTGATTGTTGGCATAGGTTTTTAAAAAATCTGTGCTCCAACCTGGAAAAGCAAACTCGTATTCTTTTTTGGCCGATAAATAAAACGACGTCCGAAAAACGATCACATTTTCTAATTCAATAGGACGATCATCATCGGCATTATAAAACAACAAAACTTTTTTCCCATGTGATTGCGCATCATGAATAAAAGCTTGGATGATGTCCTGATGTTTAGCCTCGAATGTAAAATCAAATGGTAAAACGAATATATCGCAACACTCTTTCGAAGTTAACTGAAACAGTTCTTTACCCTTTTCAAGATATTCATCGAAGCGACCTTTATCAGGATCATCTTCTGAAACCGTTGGTGCGCCGAAAAAAGGATAGAGCATGATCACCGGATTCATTCCTGGTGGAATGAGCTGTGGGTCGGTATAAATCCTGCAAGTCATGATTTCAAAATACCAGAAAAGTGGTGTGCCAGTTTCGCCGCAAAATTGGTGTAATTGTAATCCTTCGATGCACGAATGCGTGCATTGCTGCCAATCTCTTTGGCCTTTTCGGGATGATCAAGATAGTAATGCACCTTTTCAACGGCTTCGTCCAATGAACTGTATGTCTCAACTTCTTTACCTGGAACAAAAATATCTGCAAGATTCGGGGCATCTTCATTGAGCATCATGGTGCCCATGCCGGTAGCTTCAAACATCCTCATATTTCCAACAAGGCCTTGTAGAAGCGATTCATGGATATTGAATGTCATGAGAGATCGATTGAAAATTTCATACATATCCAAGCCCCACGCTTCTCCATGATAACGTTTGAGAATATCACGATTATCAGGCAATACCAGATTGCGATAATATCTCCATGATTTTCTACTATAACGCGGACCGTTGAGATAACCATAGCCCCAAATTTGTACTGGAGTTTGTTTTACCAATTGCTTAATGGCCTCTTTACGTCGGATGTGCACATGACTCCATCCGCCTACGAATGAAAATGGAATGTCCTTTTCGGCAGCAATGTCGAAATGTTGCCAAACACGCACATCAAAAGCTGGAAGTAAATACTCAGATGCAATTCCTGATTTTCTAAAACCATCCACGAAGGCCGGAGTGGAAGAAAGTATCAATGAAACTCCGGAAAGATCTAAATCTGGTGAAAATGGAGTGGACATCCACGCGGCAATTTTTTTGCAGTGAGGCGCAATCCTTTTGGTGAAGTCACCGAAATATTCAAATACACCTTCATTATAGAAAATATCAGGTGATTGTTTTCTGACCTGTGCGTATGCAATCTCCATTTCCCATTTTTCTTCAGAAAATGGAATATTGTTCTCGCGCGCCCATTGTTCTTGCAGTGGTCTATTGTTAGCAATGATCATGAAACAATCATGTCCCGCCTCTTTCAAATGGTAGTAAGTCGAGCCACTATCACCGAAAAATTTGGAAAGCAGCATGTTCAGGTGTTCATCATAACTTTCGAATGCATCCTGATTGTATTCCGAATAAAATCGACGTAGAAAAGGGCCATAATATGTGGTGAGTAATACGATCTTCATCTTTACAATTCCAACATATTTTTAATTTTTTGCAATTGTGCCTCATGACCGAAACATTGAATGAGCACTTTTCTGTTGGTCAGAATTTCCATTTCACTCAGTGAAGTAAAGACTTCCGGATTCAACATATCGCCTTGAATGGTGAATATCAGCATGCCTTCAGATTTCAAATAAGCATAAAGGGTGCTGTCTTGACTCATGAATATTTTGGTGCCGTTCCACAACAAAGAAACAATATTGCCCAACGCTTGTGATCGGTTGTGATTCATGATTGCCATGGAAATTCCTGAAAGCACCTTGTTGTATTCTTCTCGCGGCATGAAGTCAAGCATGGGCACGAAACAATCACCAAGTATTTTTTTTCCATATGCAGCAACCGTGGCAGCATATCTACCTCGTTCGTATGAAAGAGGACAATAGACCTTTCGGTTTTTTAAATCCAATCTGGATAATTGATCGATGGCTTCGAAATGATTGTTGGTCAAAGTATCTGAATTTCCCAACAAAATGTTTTCGCCAGTCTGCACTTTTACCGGTGATGTTGTATCCACCAAATTTTCGAGAGCTGCATAATGAAATGGAAGAAATTTCGCTGTCATGCCCGTCACCTTTGATATCTTATGAAAATCTTCAGGTAGATAATGTGCGAACCAATTCACACGACGAATAGCCCGAATGTGCTGTTCCGTCTTGCGCTTTTTCATACGCTTACGATACATCCAAGTCCGCAGATTTCGCCACTCAGAAATTTTAAATTTTTCTTCCTTTTTGAAATATGCAAAAGACTTAGGTTGATAGACCCAATGAAGAAGTGAGTCAAACTCCAATCCATCTCCTCCCCAAAAACACCAAATCACGTTCACTTCTTCAGGTAGTTGATTGACAAACTCAACGACTCGTCCTTCTAACCAATGGATGTAAATGTTTTTGTATTGACGCACATCTCCTACAAGAATTTTGAATTCTTCTGAATCGAATTGTGCAAAAGGCACATCATGCTTAACGCTCGTAAGCGCTGGTTTAAATTCATTGGTATAAACGACGAATCGATCATGACGACCAAGTTCACGACTTGCCTGAATGATGAAGTCAATGAATTGATTGTCGTATGTAAGATGCAGATTCAAACTTCTATTTGCTTACCTGTGTTGCTGGTACGCCCACTACAGTCGCGTGGTCAGGAACGTCTTTGGTGACAACCGCTCCCGCACCTACCTTGACATGACTTCCGATTCGAATACCAGGCAGAACAATGGCACCCGTACCTACTGATGTATGATCACCAACAGAAGTATTACCCAGTAATTTCACATAAGGTGAAATTTCACAATACTCACCAATGGTAACATCATGGCTGATGAAAGTACCTACGTGAATCAAAGATGCTTTTCCAATCACATTGTTCGATTCGATTTCTACCAATGGCATGATACACACACCATCGTGAATCACATTCCAATGCGCACCGACATGCGCTCTGATCGAAACCAATGATGTGAGAACACCACCAAGTTCCTGCAACAACTCACAAAGTGCTGCACGACTGCGTGGAGTTCCTGTTCCCAGTACAAATCTTCGATCCGATTCAGCAAAATGCTTTCGTGCTTCATCTAAAGAACGAATGATGCGATAGCGGTCAAATTTGAAATCTGGAATATCTGTGGAAAGGTTATCGAAAAAAAAGAGATCATCGTGACGCACATGTTCAAGTACCACATCTGTGATCTCACTTGCAAATCCCTTAGATCCGGCAACGATCATGATTTATTGTGTGTTTCGTGAATGGTCGTGCAAATTACATCGATCGCTGCTGATTCAAGTCCCGGAAAAAGCGGTAAGCAGAATACCCTTCTGCTGATATCTTCAGAAACAGGGCACTTGTATTTTTCCTTGAGGAAAGGAAGTTCATTCAACGATGGATAAAAATACCGGCGCCCAGAAATTTGTTTCGACCGAAGAGCTTCAGCAGTTTTGAGCAATATCTCTTCGCTTTCAAACAACACTGGATAATAGCTGTAATTCGGTTCGGTGCCAGCACGCGGAATAGGTCTTGAGATGCTAAGTCCACTCAGACCTCTGTCATATCTTTCCGAAATCTCTCTTCTTGCTGAAATGATTTCTTGCATATGTGGAAGTATGGCCAGACCCATTGCGGCGTGAAATTCAGAATTTTTCCCATTGATCCCTTCAGAGAAATAATCATCGTAGATATGACCAAACTGTCGGAAGAGATATATTTTTTCTTGCAATGAAGCCTTATTGACTGTGATGGAACCTCCTTCAACTGTGTGAAACAATTTCGTAGCATGGAAGCTACAAGTGGCCATGTCGCCATATGATAATAGCCCCTTTCCATGATATTTCACACCGAAACCATGAGCTCCATCGTAAATGATCACGAGGTCATGGCGTTTTGCAATTTCTTCTATCCTTTCTATGTCGCAAGGATTCCCATAAACATGTGTGACCAAAATGGCGACCGTATCTTTGGTTATGGCGTTTTCAATCTTTGAAGCATCTATGTTATAATCGTCAGGATGAATATCCACGAACACCGGTCGAAATTGCTCCCATACAATGGCATTGGTAGTTGCCACATAAGAAAAAGGAGTCGTGATCACATCACCTGTTTTCCCCAACGCTTTCAGGGCCATTTGCAAAACTATGGTTCCATTACCGCAAAACAAAAGATGTTGTAATCCGAGATAAGCCTTTAGTTTTTCTTCCAACTCCTGAAGCAATTCTCCGTTGTTGGTAATCCACCTTTTATCCCATGCGCGTTTGAGAATACGCATGTATTCATCGGTATCCGGAAGATATGTTCTGGTGACGTTGATCATGCGCTGTATGTTGCTTTGGAAATGCCATAGTAACCTGTTCTGGTTGTTTTACCACTGAGGTAAAAATCGGATGGCAAAACATTTACGGATGAAGCGTTGCTTATACTATCACAAACCGCATCGGCTGAAGTATCCGCATAAGACGCAAACAAGGACAAAGAGTAATTGTTACCACGCAAAAGGAGTTCGGGAATTTCAAGAACCAATGTTCCGCCTCTTTTCAATGCAGAAAAGTCACTGTTCATTTCATCGGAGACAAAAGCCATGGCCGGATTTTGGAAATCATCATTGAACACGACAGAAAATATCATTTTTGACAAATCGAGATCTTCTACTGCTTCAAATCCAAACTCTAATTTGAGATATCCTCCGGAAAAAACTTCTTCCAAATGTTTGTTTTGCTGATCTTTCATCGATACAGAAGTAAATCTGAATCGACCATTTCCTGTTCGGTCCGTGCGCATAGCGAGTTCATCGCTGCCTTCCTGTTGATTCATTCTGATCAAATATCGCTCTACAGCGCCTTGTGCAGTGCCGTCGAAGTCTACACTTCCACGATTGAGCAATATTCCGCGATCACATAAACTGTTGATGGCCCCCATATTGTGACTGACAAAAAGCACAGTGCGACCTGAGCCAGACACATCTTTCATTTTTCCAATGCATTTCTTTTGAAATTGTGCATCACCCACCGCAAGTACTTCATCAACGATTAGGATTTCCGGTTCAAGATGTGCAGCCACTGCAAATGCAAGTCTCACATACATTCCCGATGAATATCTCTTGACAGGTGTATCCAGAAACTTTTCCACTTCTGAAAATTCGACGATTTCATCGAAGCGGTTTTTAATTTCATGTTTACTCATTCCGAGAATTGCACCATTGAGAAAGATGTTCTCTCTTCCGCTGAGTTCGGGGTGAAATCCGGTTCCAACTTCCAAAAGACTGGATACACGTCCATCGAGTGTAATGCGCCCTTGTGTTGGTGAAACAATCCGAGATAAAACTTTAAGCAAGGTTGACTTACCCGCACCATTGCGACCAATGATGCCTACGCGTTCACCTTGTTTGATTTCAAAATTGACATCTGAGAGCGCTTTGAATGTCTCTGTGTTTTTTGGCTTGTTGCCAAAAATTCCTTTTGCCTTTTCTGTGATCACATCACGCAAAGCCGTATAGCCTTGCGCCTGATGACGCAACACGTATTCTTTGGTGAGATGTTCAACTTTGATCATGATCAAATAATATCCGCAAAAGTTTTTTCTGTATTTCTGAATACCTTGATTCCAGTGATGAGCAAGAGAATTGATATGACCACTGAAATGAAGAAGGCTCTTTCATTTAAAACAATTTGACCACCAGTAATGCACCAGCGAAAACCATCTATCACACCCACCATTGGGTTCAACGAATACACAAACTTGATCCACTCTGGTAGTTTTTCACTGTTGTAAATGGAATTACTGCTGAAAGCGACCGGAGAAATGTATAAGCCAAACTGAACGATGAATGGTATGAGGTATCGAAAATCACGGTATTTGACATTCAGGGCGGCAATCAACAATCCAGATCCCATGGCCGTGACTATGGCCAACAATAGAAACAAAGGCAACAATGCAATTTGCCATCCCGGTGAGAATTGTAATGCAATCATCACCAACACCAAGATTCCAAACGTGATGGCAAAATCGATCAGACAAACAATGATGGTGCTGGCCGGCACAATCATCCTTGGGAAATAAACCTTGGTCAGAAGATTTGAATTGCTGATGAGTGAATTCGCTGATTCACTAAATGCTGCGGAAAAAAACTGCCATGGCAATGTGGCCGCGGTAACCAACAATATTCTAGGAACACCTTCATCGGGGATATTGAACATCCATCCTACAAACCAAAATACGGCAATGGTGAGTGCAGGTCTGAGTACACTCCAGGCAACACCAATAAATGTTTGCTTATATCGCACCAGTATATCACGCCAAGCCAAAAAATAGAAAAGACCCCGATAATTCCAGAGATCTCGCCAATAATTGGCGTCATTATTTTCAGGTGTTATGATGGTGCGTTGCGCCATAGAATATTCGCGAAAGTAAGTCCTGACAGCCCTTTAGCCTGAGTCAAATTATGGAATCGCACTCAGCCATTCCAAATTTCCCAGCTCCTTATCGCCTGCCACTCCAGCATTTTCATCCCATTCATCACTGCAGCTCCGCGTGCTTTGCCTTCAGCCATGAATCTCGTTTCTTCCGGATTGTAAACCAAATCATATAAAAAGTGCTCGCTGCCCATCGCCTCAAAGGGTAGTGGTGGAACTTCAGCGATATGAGGAAACATGCCTATTGGTGTGGTATTGATGATGAGTTTGAAATGCCTGATGACATCTTCATTCACTTCATCCCATGAAAAAACATGGCCGGTGCTCTTGGTCCTGCTTACAAGGTAATAGGGAATATTCCATGTGCGAAGAACATGGGTGACTGCTTTTGAAGCGCCGCCAGTGCCAAGCACTAGAGCCCGTTCAAATTTGTTTTCCAAAAACGGTTTAATGCTCATCCGGAAACCATACACATCCGTATTGTATCCTTTTGCTTTTCCATTCTTGATATGAACGCAGTTCACCGCCCCAACGGCTAGTGCTTCCTCATCTATTTCATCCAAAAATCGCATCACATTTTCTTTGTGTGGAATGGTCACATTGAGTCCACAGAGATTTGGAATGTTTTCAATCAGTCCTGTGATTTCTGAGACTTGTTCAATGGGATACAATTGATAAGCCGCGTCGATGATGTTTTCACGCTGGAATTTTTCGGTAAAATATTTTTCCGAAAATGAATGTGTCAGGGGATATCCGATAAGTCCGTAGCGGCGCATATCCTTGAAATTTTTACGAAGCCTTCGAGAATTTTGCTTTGAGCAAGCCAATGATGATGGGAAGTACAGAGACACCAATGATGACGAAAACTACAATCTCAAAGTTCTCTTTGATGATCGGAATATTGCCACAGGTATAACCAAGCAATGAGATACTCACTACCCATAGTATCGCACCGAGTATGCAAAATGTGATGTACCTGCGATAAGGCATATGACCTGCACCAGCTACGAAAGGTGCAACTGTTCGTACAATAGGTACGAAACGCGCCATGATGATGGCTTGTCTTCCATACTTTTCATAGAAAGCCTCCGTGCGGGTGATGTACTCTCTTTTGAAAAAGAGAATGCGCTCACGTTTTCGAATCTGGTCAGAAAGAAATTTGCCTACAAAATAATTGACGTTATCACCACATAGTGCAGCACAGATGAGCAATGGAATCAACACATAAATATTCAATCCTTCGTTGTTATTGGCCGCTGCAAGTGCACCTGCAGCAAACAACAATGAATCACCTGGAAGAAACGGCATGACGATTAATCCTGTTTCCACAAATACAATAAGAAATAAAATGGCGTAGATCAATGTGCCATAATCGCTAATCATGATCATCAGATGTTCGTCGATGTGCATGACGAAATCCAAAAGTGATTTGATGATTTCCATGTGTGTTCCTATAAAAATTCAGCCTTTCATGGTTGAACACGAAAGGCTGATCGGTTGATTGATTTCAGAATTATTCCTCTTCTGCGTCGAAGAATTCCTTGATACGATTCAGGAAGCTTGCCGGACCGCGATTGTCGCGATGTTTTTCACGCAATGGTGAACTGGCTTTCTTATCCTGTGGAGTTTCTGCATTGACAGTTTCGCTCTGCATCGAAACACTGTATTTTTCCAAACCATTGATCACCAGACCAACGCCGGTACTCATAGCTGGAATCAACAGGTTATCGTCTACTGATTTGCTCACATGTTCATTGGGGTATCCAATTCTGCAATCCATACCAGTGATGTATTCCACCAACTGTTTCATGTGCTTTAGCTGCGAGCCACCACCAGTGAGAACGATTCCTCCGATCAGTTGTTTTTCATAACCACTGTTTCGGATTTCATAATGCACGTGCTCAATGATTTCTTCCATTCTTGCTTCGATGATGTGAGCAAGATTGCGCAATGAAATTTCTTTGGCATCACGGCCTTTCAAGCCAGGAATACAAACGATTTCATTGTCCTTATTTTCTGTAGCAAGCGCGCTACCGAATTTCACTTTGAGCAATTCAGCCTGATTGCGCATGATGGTGCAACCCTGCTTGATGTCTTCAGTAATGATATTACCACCAAATGGAATCACCGCCGTATGGCGGATGATGCCATCTTGAAAAATAGCGATATCAGTGGTACCACCACCAATATCCACCAAAACCACACCGGCTTCTTTTTCTTCTTCACTCAAAACAGCCGCAGCTGAGGCCAATGGTTCAAGTGTAAGAGCATCTACAGTGAGTCCGGCTTTGGTTACGCACTTGTAGATATTTTTAATGGCCGTGATCTGACCGGTGATGATGTGGAAATTCGCTTCTAAACGAACACCACACATACCTACTGGGTCTTTGATGCCTGTTTCACTATCCACCGTAAATTCTTGTGGTAGGGCATGGATGATTTCTTCACCCGGTAGCATCACGAGTTTGTACATGTCTTCCACCAAAGCATCGATATCAGCACGGGTGATTTCTTCATCCATACTGCGACGCGTGCGAATACCACGGTGTTGTAAACTCTTGATGTGTTGACCCGCAATACCCACATTCACCAGTCGGATATTCACTCCACTTTCGCGCTCTGCTTCTTCCACAGCGGTGCGGATGCTGGCTACTGTTTTTTCAATATTCGAAACAACGCCACGGGTTACACCAATGCTTTCGCTTTTCCCAATACCGAGAATTTCAATTTTGTTGTTCTCTGTTTTGCGACCAACAAGACAAGCAATTTTGGTGGTTCCGATGTCTAATCCTACTACGATTTCTGAGCTCATATGGGTTTGTTCTGTTCGGGTTGTACTCATTAACGTTTTACACAAACTACCTGCCCCCTGTATTCAACATCAATGGTTGAATATTGGTTGAGGTCACGGGTATGTATGGTATTGGCATAAAACGCCATCAGTTTTCTAAATTTTTCTTCCAAGTTGGAGGCGTCACCGATTTTCAATCGATGATTGCCAACACGCGGTATAATTTCAAACTCACCATTGGACACATGTACATGTTCCACTTGTGCATTCCAAAATTCATTGGATGTGATAAAATTGGTGAGTGTATAGATATCGTCGAGCATCGTTGCGTTCAAGTATTCTGCATCCTGTACATGATCGAGGATACTTTCATTGCTCATGTTCTCCTGAATATCGCCTGTAAAAACCGGAACTTTCGCAGTGTAATGATCAGAAAGGGCCATGGTAAATCCGTCTTTATCCAAATAAAAACTTTGGCCTGAAGCGGTAAAAATCCTTGCGATAGGTGTTCGTTGTTGCACTTTGATGATGCAACGACCATCCACTGTGGTGTAGACATGTGCCTCGCGAACTGAAGAATTTTCTGCGAGCTTATTGTGAATCGCCACTAGGTCAATTTCATTCAGGGGTTTTCCTACGATTTGATCTGTTGCAGAATTGGCCAATCTGGTCACCAGGGCTTCGTCGATGTATTTTTTATCTCCGACAGTCTCAACCTGAACATCCAATTTCCAGCACACCGCATCGTGTTGCCTTTTACCGACGAAACCCAACAAGGTGAAAAGCACAACAGCACCGATCACTGCCAGTGTGTTGATCAGAATCATACGGCGACGTTTGCGACGCTGAATGTCTTTCTGAAGTGTATTGCCTTCCGGTTTCATCTGTTTTTAGCTGTAATAGACCGGTTGGCAATCTTTGTTTCAGCATCTTCAAGAATGCTGAAATTTCAGGATTGAAAATCGGTTCTACACTGAAAAGGCCGCCGCTACAGGCGATACAAGGGCATCGATGTCGCCGGCGCCAAGCATCACGATGACCTGTCGCGGTTTACTTCTCAGTTCTGCTAATAACTCACCTTTCTGCACTAGCTTTTTAGATGGTTTTGTGATTTTATCCAACAGCATTTGTGAATCAATTCCGGGCATCGGAAGTTCCCGGGCCGGATATATAGGAAGCAGGATGATATCATCCAAGATCTCGAGACTTCTTGCAAATTCATCAGCAAAATCGCGTGTTCTGGAGAACAAATGGGGCTGAAACACCCCTGTGATATGGGATTCAGGATATAATTCTACCACAGAATGAAGACAGGCGCGGATTTCCTCAGGGTGATGGGCGTAATCATCTATCAGCACCAAATCATCTCTACGGATGTGGTATTCGAAACGGCGTTTAACACCTTTAAAATCACGAAGAGCAGATCTGATCTGAGTTTCTGTTAACCCTAACCTTAAACAAACCGCAATTGCGGCCACTGCATTTTCAACATTATGAGACCCCGGTAATCCCAATTCGATTTTTTCCCATTTCTCATCCGGTGACTGAAAAGTGAAGTAATACCTCCCATTTTCAATTTCGATATCCCTACCCCGGTAATCTGCGGATTGCTTTAAGGTGTAATTATGAACCTCGATGGAAGGATCCAAGGCAGCTTTATCGAGTGGCAAACCTTCGCGGTAAATTAATGTTCCATTTGGCTTGAGTTTTCGGGCAAATAAATTGAATGATTCTAACATGTAATCGTGTGACCCATAAATATCCAGATGATCCGCATCCATACTGGTGATGATGCTGTAGCTCGGTGTCAATGTCAAAAATGATCGATCATATTCATCGGCTTCTACCACGGTAAGATCTGACTGAGGAGACAATAAAAGATTCGACTGATAATTGCTGGTGATTCCACCCAGAAAAGCATTGCAACCAACTCCACTATGGGTGAGGATGTGTGCCACCATCGAGCTCGTCGTGGTCTTGCCATGCGTGCCTGCAACCGCAATAGTTCTCGTATTCTCGGTGATCAAACCAAGCACCTGTGAACGCTTCATCATGGTGTAGCCTTGTTCGATAAACCAATTGAATTCCATGCTGTCTTTAGGAATGGCAGGCGTATAAACAACCAGAACTTTTGATTTGTCTGTAAGCCTAACAACATGGGGTATTTCCAATGTGGTATCATCGAAATGCACTGCAATGCCTTCCATTTCGAGTTCGGTAGTGAGAGGCGTACTGGTGCGGTCGTAACCCATCACCATTGCTCCACGTGAATTGAAATATCTCGCGAGTGCGGACATGCCTATTCCGCCAATTCCGAGGAAGTAAAAGATTTCGTATTGATCAATTTTCATGGAAAATTCACTTCAGCAGATTCACCACTTCAGCAACGATTCTTTCGGCCGAGTTGACCTGCGCCATGCCCGCAATGTTAGCAGATAATCGGGTGATTTGTTTTTCATCCTGAAACAAACCTGATACAGTTCTACCCAAAGCCTCCAAAGCTTCGGTGTCTTTCACCATCAGAGCGGCATCGCGAATCACCAATGCCATAGCATTTTTGGTTTGATGATCTTCTGAAACATTGGGAGATGGAACGAAGATGGATGGCTTTTTAACCAGACACAATTCAGAAATACTCATAGCACCGGCGCGGGATACAATGACGTCGGCCGCAGCATAAGCGTAATCCATTTCACGGATAAAATCATGAACATGAATATCATGTTTGCCTTCTGAGAAGCGCAAAGCTGTTTCGTAATATCCCTTTCCGGTTTGCCATAAAACCTGAATGTCTTGGCTATTCCATTCTTCAGCCCAGCGCTGAATAGCAAGATTAATGGTTCGTGCACCCAAACTTCCTCCAATAACAAGCAGCGTTTTTTTCTTAGGGTCGAGTTTGAAATGCTCGATGGCACGCTCTCGCTTGCCTTCCAAACGTGTCATCTCAGGTCTGATCGGATTGCCTGTCAGGACAATTTTTTCCGGGGGAAAAAATTTATCTAACCCTTCATAGGCCACACAAATGCGATCCACTTTTCGCGATAGAATTTTATTGGTAATTCCCGGATATGAATTTTGTTCCTGAATCAAAGTTCTTACGCCCGCTGAAGTTGCGGCGCGCAGCAAGGGTCCACTGGCATAACCGCCAACTCCAATCGCGATATCAGGCTTAAACTCACGGATGATTCTTTTGGCTTTCAGCATACTCGCCATCAACTTGAATGGCACCACCAGGTTTTTCCATGTCAACCTTCTTTGAATACCAACAATCGGAAGACCTATGATCCTAAATCCGGCAGCAGGAACTTTTTCCATTTCCATCTTTCCTTCTGCGCCAACAAATAAGATTTCAGCATCGGGAAATTGCTGCTGGATGGTTTTTGCAATTGCTACAGCAGGAAAAATGTGGCCTCCTGTTCCGCCACCACTGATGATTACTTTCATTTCCTCGATGGTTTATTAAAGAAAAGATATCCTTGAAGATCATGCAGGCATCACCTGATTGTTTGGCTGATCAGAAGCTGCATGTTCTTCTTCCGTTTCATCTTTCGTTCGACAAATACTCAGGATAATTCCGATGGCCAAACAGGTGAAGAGTGTGCTTGTTCCACCCATACTCACCATTGGCAACGGCTGACCCGTTGTCGGGAATAGACTCACGGCAACTGCCATATTGATGAAAGCCTGAATAACCAACATGAATGACAATCCAAGCGCTGTGAGCTGGGCACTCATTTTTGGATTGTTCACGGAGAGCTTAATCGTTCGGAACAAAAGGATGAGGTAGAGCAATACCAGCGTGATTCCTCCCAAAACAGATCCATACTCTTCAATGATAAATGGATAGATCATATCAGAATATGGGTGCGGCAAGAAGTTTCTCGAACTGCCGGTGCCTGGACCTTTCGGAATAATGCCTCCTTCGTGAATAGCATACTTCGCGAGTTTAGTCTGGTAATTCCCATCACTGTCATCATTCATGGCATTGATGATCCTGTTCTTCCAAGTTTTATATCGTGTTGGAAATCCGGTGGTCTCTCCTACTACAATGATGGCCACAATCAAACCGAAACCGGCAATGAAAATTTTACTCATGTGTTTGAATGGCACACCAGCCAAAAACATCATGAGGAAAGTAATGGAAGCCAGCATGGCTGCGGTAGAAAAATTCGCAGGGAGAATGAGCCCACATATCACCACAATAGGGATCAGAACCGGAACGACTCCATTGCGGAAATCGTGGAGTTGATCTCGTTTTTGAGCAAGAACCCTGGCTACGTAAATCACCAGTACAATTTTGGCAAAATCGCTGGGTTGAAATGTGAGTCCAATCAAGGGTATGGCAATCCAGCGGTTTGCATCATTCAGATTATGACCGAAAACCAACGCATATACCAACATAATGGCAGCAACCCATATCAAGATCAAGGAAAGCCTTGCGAAATATTTGAACTGGACACGGTGTACATAATACATCAGACCGAAACCGGCAACGATCATCAAACCATGTTTGATCAAAAAACGCAAGTTATTGCCGTGAGCTTTGTAGGCCAATGTACTGATGGCGCTATAGACAGCCAAGATGGAAATCAATGAAAGGAAGAATGTAACCATCCAAATGGTTCGATCCCCCTGCAATTTGTTCAACAGATTTTTCATGATTTTCCTGCATGGCGAATCTGGTGAACAAAGTCGTCAGGAAGGATCCAATGATATTCCGTTTTGCACAAGCTACTGTGAAACAAATTCCAAAAAAAACGCCCGGATAACCGGGCGTTTTGAAATTTTTTCCATCCAAAATCAATTGAGAAGAACCCTTCTCGTCACGATATGGCCTTTTTGCTCGAGACGCACGAAGTAGATACCCGAAGTACGCTCAGCAACATCAAAATGATAGCGTTGTTCGCCAACACCAAGTTCACGTTGAAGCAGAGTAGCCACTTCTTTACCAGTGATATCAATAAGTGAAAGTTGAGCATAAGCCGGCTGATAGTTGCTGATGTTCACATGCAAAATGTGATTGTTGTAATCCACACCTGCGTTGAAATCAGCAGAAATATTAGCTTCTACGACTGAACTTGCTGCGGTGGCATTGAAACCACCGGCCATGTTGGGTTGGTGAATAGTGCATACATAGCCATAAACACCAGCTACTTCAACTGTATAGTCGAAGGTTGGACTGGCCATTGTTAGTGGTGCCTCCCAAGAAGCAGCACCATTAGGAACCAACACTGAGGTCGTGTTGTGTGTACCACTGCTCCAAACAAAGTGAATCACATCTCCTACATTCACATTGATCGCATTAGGTGAAAATGTGAAGTTGGTCTGGTTGATTGTAATGGTTTCGGCCTGAACATTCATTCCGGCGAACATGGAAACGAGGAAAAGAATTGAGTAGAATTTTTTCATAGATTTTTGCGTTTTGTAAGGCTCAAAAATAGAGCAGCTCATCCAATGCAATTGTTAAAACAAGGTGGTAGTTATAAATATCTCATGATGATAAACCATCGCCTTACATTAGTCCGTTACGAAGCTGGATGGGCATCAATTGAGCCATCTGCATTTCAATTTGAAGTAAAAAAGAAAGGCCTCCAATAGGAAGCCTTTACTTATTGTTCTCTATTGATTATTTGAATGCGTCGAAGCCAGTAATATCCATACCAGTGATCAACAAATGAATATCATGTGTTCCTTCATAAGTAATCACTGATTCTAAATTCATCATGTGACGCATCACAGGATACTCTCCTGTAATACCCATGGCACCGAGAATTTGACGAGCGTCGCTGATGATCTGCTTGGCCATGGCAAGGTTGTTTCTTTTTGCCATGCTGATTTGTGCAGAAGTAGCTCTTCCTTCGTTGCGCAATTGTCCAAGTCGATACGTGAGCAATTGTGCTTTGGTGATTTCGGTGATCATCTCAGCCAATTTTTTCTGTTGCAACTGGAATGCACCGATTGGTTTACCGAATTGAATTCGCTCCTTCGAATAACGCAATGCAACGTCATAACAATCCAGTGCTGCGCCGATTGCTCCCCATGCGATGCCATAACGAGCGCTATCGAGACAGCCCAGTGGAGCACCGAGACCATTTTTACCTGGAAGTAAATTTTCTTTCGGAACTTTTACGTTGTCAAAAATGAGCTCACCTGTATCACTGGCACGGAGACTCCATTTACCGTGCATGGTTGGAGTGGTAAATCCTTCCATTCCGCGTTCTACAATCAAACCATGAATTCTACCTTGTTCATTTTTCGCCCAAACCACTGCAATTTGTGCGAAAGGGGCATTGCTGATCCACATCTTAGCACCATTCAACAAATAATGGTCACCCATATCTTTGAAATTGGTGATCATTCCACCAGGATTGGAACCAAAATCGGGTTCAGTCAAACCAAAACAACCCATCCACTCTCCTGAAGCGAGTTTTGGAAGATATTTTTTGCGTTGTTCTTCGTTGCCGTATTTGTAAATCGGATACATGACGAGTGAACTCTGAACAGAAGCAGTAGAACGAAGTCCACTATCACAGCGCTCAAGTTCCTGCATGATCAATCCATAAGCAATCTGATCAAGTCCGGCACCACCATATTCAGTAGGTATATATGGGCCAAAGGCTCCAATTTCACCGAGACCTTTCAAAAGGTGCTCAGGAAATTTACATTTTTCCGCAGCCTCTTCGATAATCGGAGAAACTTCCTTTTTAACCCATGCACGAGCGGTTTCGCGAATAAGTTTGTGTTCTTCCGTAAGCCACTCATCCATCAAATAGTAGTCGTGACCCTGATATAAATCTGTACGCATTTTTTATTGAATGTTTTGCAGGTTGAATTTTCCGGCGCGAATGTAATTCAACCCAAGGGTAAACATGGAATCGAAATACTTACAACATTGATTCCTGGAGAGTAAGCATCAGAACATTCCTGAGTCTTTATTGGCTTCATACCAGGAATCGGGCTGTAATGCACCGCCACGACTTGCAGCAACAGCCAATTCATCGCAGCGTTCATTCAATGGATGGCCATTATGACCACGAATCCAGTGAAATTTTACCTGATGTTGCCTGGCTATGACAAGATAACGCTTCCACAAGTCGGGATTCTTCACATTCTTCCAGCCGCGCTTGATCCAGCCGTCAATCCATTTCTTTTCAATAGCATCAACGACGTATTTGGAATCGGAGAAAACATCTACATGGCATCCGGGTGTCTTCAGCATTTCCAAACCAACAATCACACTCAGTAATTCCATGCGATTATTGGTCGTCAGTCGAAAACCCTCACTCATTTCCTTGCGATGATGGCCGCTGATCAGGATCAATCCATATCCGCCAGGACCAGGGTTTCCGCTGGCTGCACCGTCTGTATACATCTGAACTTTCACACTCATCACACGAAATTATTGCAGCAGAAACTGGATATTGTTGGAAAATAACTTGACAGAAATCGCCAGAAGAATAATCCCGAAAACCTTCTCGAGAACGGTGATACCGACCATACCCAACATTCTTTCAATTCGGTCAGTAAGTCTTAAGACAATATAGATCAACGGCATATTGAGGGCCACGGCAATAAGAATGTTGATTCTGGAATATTCAGCCTCAAGTGAAATGAGTGTAGAAAATGTTCCAGCACCGGCAATGATAGGAAATGCCAAAGGCACGATGGAAGCAGCCTTTTCACTTCCTTCTTTCTGTTTGAAGATTTTGATGCCCAAGACCATTTCCATGGCGATAAAAAACAGTATGAAAGAACCTGCGACAGCAAAAGAGTTCACATCCACACCAAAGAGCCCCAGGAACTTTTCACCAACAAAAAGGAAAATGGCCATCAATAGAAACGATACCGTTGTGGTTGTAATGGGCTGAATATTTCCCACAGAATTCTTGATCTTCAGAATTACCGGAATACTGCCAACAATATCAATGACGGCAAACAAAACCATAAAACACGACAATATCTCTTTCAGATCGGGCATGTGGCGAAATTAATTATTCCATACCACATCCTCTTTGGATTTTTTAACCGGATAAAGATTGAAGATAGGTATCCAAACCCGCGCATAAAAGGTTACCTTTGCCACATCCGTTCGTTATATGCAGAGATTGCTGATCATCATGATGCTGTTCGTATTCAGTCAGGCGACTGTCTGTTTGACTACTATGTATCTTCTTGATCATCTGGAACTGATTACTTTGGTAGACACAACTTCTTCTGGAACAATGATCGAGGAAGAAGAAACGGATGAAGAATATTCCTGCAATGCTCGTGAAGAAATTCTGGAATCCGTTTACATCTCAGAAGTAACGGATCTATCTTATTTTAATGAGCAAAATTTTTATCTGCTCCCCGGCTATACCGACCGGGTTTTCTCGCCTCCTGAGATTTCTATGATTTAATTCTTCTCCTAAAAGGAGTTCAATTCAACCCTGAACAACAGGTGTGCTTTTTCGCACGCCATTCATTTCATTCCGGCATTTTCGGATCAATCGGTATTTATGAAAAATATACATTTCAAAGAATTTACACTTCGGCATCTCAAACATGATTTTCCGGCAGGACTCGTGGTGTTTCTCATTGCACTGCCTCTATGTCTAGGAATCGCACTGGCCAGTCAGGCACCTTTATTTTCAGGTATTATCGCAGGAATTGTTGGAGGTATTGTCATAGCCTCTATGAGTGGATCAGCATTAAGTGTTTCTGGTCCTGCTGCGGGATTAACCGTAATAGTGGCAGGAGCTATTACAAAGTTGGGCAGCTTCGATGCCTTCTTGCTTGCGGTTACCCTTGCAGGTGCTTTACAGGTTATCCTCGGTCTGATCAAAGCAGGTATCATCGGGTACTACTTTCCTTCCAGTGTTATCAAAGGAATGCTCGCCGCTATTGGGATCATTCTCATCCTCAAACAAATTCCTCACGCACTTGGATATGACAAAGATGCAGAAGGAGATTTCGATTTTATTCAGACAGATGGAGCCAACACTTTCACTGAAATCATCAATGCCATTTATGCAGCACAAAAAGGAGCTATCATCATTGCGTTGATTTCGCTTGCGATACTCATTTTGTGGGAAAGGCCGTTCCTGAAAAAATTCAAGTTCTTTCAATTCGTGCCTGGCGCATTGGTTGCCGTCAGCTCCGGTTTGCTACTCAACAACTGGTTTGGAGCTGCCATGCCTGAATTGTATATGACAGGTGAGACTTTGGTCAATTTGCCTGTTGCAACGGATGCTGGTCACTTCTTCAGTTTCTTCAGTAACCCAGATTTCACAGCCATTGGAGACCCAGATGTTTGGATGGTGGCAATTACCATTGCCATCATTGCCAGTCTGGAAACACTTCTGAGTATTGAAGCAGCTGATAAACTAGATCCATACAAGCGAGATACCCCTACCAACAGAGAACTAACTGCACAAGGAGTTGGTAATATGTTGTCTGGACTGATCGGAGGATTACCCATGACAGCAGTCATCGTGCGTTCTTCGGCCAACGTCAATGCCGGAGCGAAAACAAAACTATCAGCCATCATACACGGTGTTTTGCTACTGATTGCAGTTTTGTTCCTTGCGCCTTGGCTCAATCAAATTCCTCTCGCTTGCCTCGCTTCATTATTGATCCTTACAGGATATAAACTCGCTAAAATTTCACTGTTCAAATCTATGTATCGAGCCGGTATTGCCCAATTCCTGCCATTCATCATCACGGTGATTGCAATTCAATTTTCTGATCTCCTGAAGGGCATTGGCATTGGAATGCTGGTAGCGATCTTCTTTATCCTGCGCAACAATTACATGCGCGCCTACACCATCAGCAAAAAAGTAACTGACAATGGCAAAGCGCAATTTGAATTGGAACTCTCTGAGGAAATTACTTTCCTCAGCAAAGGAAGTATTGGAAAATTCCTTTATGAATTACCGGAAGAAAGTTTGATCACCATCAATGGTCAAAAAATGACCTCCATAGATCCAGATGTTCTCGAAATCATTCATGATTTCAAGAGCACTGCTCAACTAAAAAACATCACAGTACAACTGATCTCTATCCCGGCATATTCCGGTGGAGTAGGTCACTAAATCAATCCACTCAAAACATTCAATCCAAGCAAAATGAAAGCTCACAATAGCATCACACAATCCAACATCACTCCCATTAAAGCACTTGAGTTGCTCAAGGATGGCAATGAAAGATTCATCAGCAACCTCAAGGTGAATCGCAATCTGCTGCAACAAGCCAATGAAACAAGAGAAGGGCAGTGGCCTTTTGCGGTTATCCTGAGTTGTATTGATAGCCGAACATCAGCAGAACTCATCTTCGACCAAGGCCTTGGCGATATTTTTTCTGTGCGTATTGCGGGGAATATTGTCAATACAGATATCATCGGAAGCTTAGAGTTCGCATGCAAGGTTGCCGGTTCTAAACTCATTGTTGTCCTTGGTCATACCAATTGCGGGGCCGTAAAAGCAGCATGTGATCATGTGGAACTTGGAAGCATTACAGAGTTATTATCCAAGATTCATCCTGCCATATATCAGGAAAATCAGACATTGGACCAAACGAAGCGCAACTCGCAGAATCAGGAATTTGTACAAAATGTTACTTGCAATAATGTGCGGGGTTCAGTGCGAGCCATCATCAACAGAAGTATGATACTGGATGAAATGATCCGAAAAGGTGAAATCGCTATCATTGGTGGATTGCATGATTTGAGCACTGGTAAAGTAGAATTTTTCGATGACTCTTACATTGATCAAAACGCTTTGATGTCACAAACCGCCGCAAGAAATGGCAAACAAACTTCCGCTGATCAGGTTGAAGTTGAATTCAGATCGTGACATCTGTGTTGGGTTACCTTAAACCCGGATCATGCAGTCGAAATCTATTGCTGCGTTGTCATTCTTCAATGACGGGCACCCCAAGTCGTAACCTCTTGGAGCAGGCTTTCCTCGGTTTTCATTTTCTCCGAATGAAACAACGGTGCAAGGCTATGCGCTTCCAAATAATAATCTAGAGGAGTTATCCTGATGCAATCGGGAAGCGCCAGTCCTTTTTGACCTTCAGCGCTACATAACAATCCCGACTGCATGATCCGGGTCAAAAAAAGGGAGAGTAATATTTACTCTCCTTTTGTTTTTTGTTGCAATAAACGCTCTAAGACTTTGGGGAAATGTTCAATCTCTAGCGCCCGAACTTTTCTTTCAATATCAGAAGGCATATCCTGAGGATCGATTTTCGCTTTAGCTTGAAAGATAATTTCACCTTCATCATAATACTCATTGACGAAATGAATGGTGATGCCCGATTCCGTTTCGCGATTGGCATGCACTGCTTCATGTACATGGTGTCCATACATTCCTTTGCCACCATATGCAGGTAACAAAGCTGGATGAATGTTTACAATAGCATTTGGGTATTCGTGGATCAACCATGCCGGAATTTTTTTCAGAAAGCCGGCCAGCACTATAAAGTCGATTTTTCTGTTTTTCAAAATAGCCAGAAAACCATTACCAGAAGTAAAGTTTTCCTGATTTAGCAGGCATGTGTCGATGTGAAATTCTTCGGCAATCCGAAGGACACCAGCATCCGCTTTGTTAGAAGCAATCAATGCTACTTCAACATCAGGATGCTCCTTAAAATGCTGAATGATGTTTCTTGCATTACTTCCTGCACCGGAAGCCAGAATAGCTAACCTTTTCAAAATTTGAAATTTGCCCGCGAAGATAAGACAGAGGTTATGCCCTCATTTCTGATTGATCTTTATGGATCAGCTCCTGAATTTTACGATACAATACTTCGGGTTGGAATGGTTTGGACATGTATTCATTCATTCCTAACTGAAGACATTGATCACGCTCTCCACTGATGGCATTGGCGGTAAGTGCAATGATGGGTGTGGTGAGGTGATACTTTTCACGCAATTCAACTGTGGTTTCAAATCCATCCTTCAATGGCATTTGTAGATCCATCAGGATCACATCAAAATTCACATTCGAAAGCATATCAATTGCCTGAACACCGTTGGCACAAACCTCTACAACAGCATTCCAGGTTTTCAGTAATGATGTAGCCAGAAATTGATTCACCGGATTGTCTTCTACAACCAGCACCCTTACTCCTGCCAAATCTGGATTAAAATTCTCCTTCTGAATGGCTGGTGCCTCAGATTTTCTGAAGTCAACTTCAAAATAAAATTCTGAACCGACATTCTTTTCACTCACAACATTCAATGAACCTCCCATGAGTTCAACTATTTTCCTCGAAATGGTCAACCCAAGTCCGGTACCACCATATTTTCTTGTAGTGCTAGAATCTTCCTGAGAAAATTCCTGAAACACTGCGCCGAGTCTGTCAGTGGCAATGCCGATTCCGGTGTCCTTCACTCCAATATAAAGCCTTTGAACTTCTGACTCATTTTTCCTCAATTCAATTTTAACTGTAATCTCTCCTTCATGTGTAAACTTGATGGCATTGCTGATGAGATTGGTCAATACCTGATTCAAACGATGTGGATCGCCAAACAAATACTCTGAAACGCCTTCATCAATGTGATAGTTAAATTTCAAACCCTTTCCTTCTGCCTTCAATCCAAGACTTCGCGACAAGACATGGAGAATTTGACTTAGCGAAAAAGAAATTTTTTCCAATTCAACTTTGCCACTTTCAATTCTGGAAATATCCAGCAAATCGTCGATCAATACCAAAAGACCATCCGAAGAAAACTTCATGGTTTGGATGTATTCTTTCTGGATGTCGTTTAACGTTGTGCCCGAAAGCAAACTGGTGATACCAACAATGGCATTGACAGGTGTTCTCAATTCATGACTCACATTGGCAAGAATGGTTTTACGCACCTCCAGAGCGGCCTCCGCATCTCTTCTGGCGTGTCGCAATTGACTCTCCAGTTTCTTTTGAGAAGTGATATCGAAGACGACCATCACACCACCGGTAAGTTGACCATTTAAATCATATACTGGAGTTGTGGTGCAGAATAACCAAAATGTTTCACCATTTTTTTTGCGCAATGGCGCTTCATAAACTTCTTTAGAAATAGAAAAATGGAATCCCTCAAGACAAGCTTTCTCAGCCGGTCGCTTTTCGCCGGCTTGGAAAAAATTGGCCGTCTTACCTTCCAATTCCGCAACATCATAGCCGAACATGGATGCAAAATTATTTTGAACATCAGTCAATCGACCTTCTACATCATATTCCACCATACCGAGATTCAGGTTGTCGATGATATCTAACAAACGCTGATCTGTTTGCTCCTTCATGCTTTCCGCCACTTCCCTCCTCGTAATGGATTCCTGCAGAATGTCAGCAATACACAACAAGTCTGTTTCTACTCCTATTTCAGTTTCAGGAACAAGTCGGACAACTGCTTCTTTCAGTGAATTGATAACGATAGTCTGATCATCGAGCAGTTGATTGATTTGACCTTTCTTCACCGTCAATTCATCACTGCTTTCCCGCATCGCATTTTCAACCATCAAACGATCATTGTCATGGTGGAAATAACTTTCGTTGATGGCACAGAATAAATCTCGCATTTCCGAAGGAATCTCCGGATATCCGGGCAACCACTTACGAAGTTGTCGCTCCAGCAAACGATGCATCTTTTTATTTTGTTCCCTGAACATTACCCTTCCTGATAAGTGGTGATGGTCATGGTTTGATTGTGTAGTGAACAACCTACCGTATTCATGAGAGGTGAAATTTCACCGTTAGAATAAAAACCCGTGAATGCAGGTCTATTGTCAAATACTGAACAAACAGACTCTACTTCTTCCTCCACGCGTTGGTCCAATACAATTTTCCTTCCTACACAACTGATCATCATCACAAGGTCTGGTTGATTATCGGCTATAGACATTTCCGCAGCTTGTGCAGCGCCATCAACAAGGCGATCAAAATTCGCCATCATGAATTGAACATTGGCACCATTGGGAATGTTTCCAGCAAATTTCATCGAACCTTCATTCTCATCAATGGACAGTATCGTTCTGACCAATTGAGAATTTGAATTTTCACCTAAAATGCAAAGAGGAAATAACAAGGCTGAACCTGGCAGTTCTGAAGCTCTCGCTCCAAGATACCTTTTATATATTTCCAAAGCGCTTTCACCATCGAGCTCATACAAGACATTCGCTTCTGATTTCGTTACTTTTCTTACTGGACCAAAAACATCCCAGCCACCTTGCGAACCGTGATTCACCTTCAAGGATGTTCCATAGAAACCTATAGCAACAATCTGATCTGGCTCTGGTGGTGAATCAGCACCTACATATGTGCGAGTAAATCTGCCGGCATCTGCCGCCAATCCTCCGGTGACAATCACACCTTCAGGCAAATTTTGATTCACACCTCTTACCAATTCGTCACCGTTCACACTGATACCATCTGAAAATATGAGAATGTGATTGAGATCCTCCGATGCCAATTCTTCGCGAATGGCTTCACCACAACTGAAACTATTCGGATAATCTTTTACAGATAATTTATGAATCCTGATTGGCGTGTGCTCAAACTGACATGCTGTTACACTGATGCTGTCATCGAATACCATATTCCCATGGATTTCACCAGCAGTGCTTGCCAATACAACATGCGCCTTTGGATATCGCTTTTGTAGTTCGGAAAAAACTTGATCCTTTTTGATGACATCAATGCCACCGAAAGCAAATACCAGGTTGGCTTGTCCATTGATTGATTCGGGATGAATGGCAGACCAGCCAGTATCCTCTTTCCACAGGGTTTGTTCTGTTCGCATGTCTAAGGGTGTAGATTTAATTTAACATTTCTACGTGATTCGTTAAATTTGTTTCACCCACCTGAAAATCAAGGGCTATAAATGAGTCATATTTGGCTGAAAAGTTTCATTCAGGCAACCATATCCAACCCACTCTTGCAATACGTTTGCTTCAGAAATTGATGATTTATGTCGATTACAGCCCAACAGGTTACCAAAGTTTATGGCACACAAAGAGCACTTCACGATGTGAGCTTTTCTATATCCAAAGGAGAAGTGGTGGGTTTCTTAGGTCCGAACGGTGCAGGAAAAAGCACGATGATGAAAATCATCACCTGTTACATTCCACCGACATCCGGGAGCGTTTCAGTTTGTGGATTTGATGTCCGTGAACAAAGTATTGATGCACGCAGATGTATTGGATATCTACCAGAACACAATCCGCTTTACACAGATATGTACGTGAGAGAATACCTCACATTTGTAGGTAAGATTTATAAACTGAAAAACGTAGCCCAACGTGTAGAGGAAATGATTGAAATGGTTGGACTCGGTGTTGAAGCTCATAAAAAAATCGAGACATTATCTAAAGGATATCGACAACGTGTTGGCATTGCGCAATCCATGATCCACGACCCCAAAGTGCTCATTCTCGATGAACCAACAAGTGGACTTGATCCCAACCAACTTGCTGAAATCCGAGACCTGATCATTCGAATTGGAAAAGAAAAAACGGTGATGCTTTCAACGCACATCATGCAGGAAGTGGAAGCCATTTGCGATCGGGCGATTATCATCAGCAAAGGCAATATAGTTGCAGATAGCTCGACATCCGAACTGTCTCATCTCACAGCTTCAGGCTCCTATGAAATCATGGTTGAATTCAGTGGTGAAATCAATACCCAAGTCCTGAAAAAACTTTCTGGAGTAAGTAGCATCGAACCCGCAGGAAATCATACCTGGCTCATCAAAACGAATACGTCGAAGGATATCCGAAAAGACATTGCAGATTTGGCCACATCACAGGGACTATCCGTGCTGACTCTGACCAGAAAAGAACAAAAACTGGAAGATATATTCAAAGAGTTGACTACCGCTCAACCATCTTCAACTCCGGTGGAATAAGGCAAACAGGGATCGGCTGCATTTTATGCTGATTGGCTTTGTTCATGCGGACATAAATATCTAGCGCATTCTTTTGTCGAGTTGTGATCACCAATGGATGGCCATCCAATCTCCAACCGTCATTCTCTTCTATCCAATGCTGGTGATGGTAATCAAACCGTTCGCACAATGCCATGGCCCATTCCAATTCCGGATAACTTGCACCGATTTGATCTTCATCCGTTCGGTCATCTCCCCACAAGCCATCCGTTGGCGCCGCCTTCTGGATGCTCTCCACAACGCCCAATTGATGCGCTAAGGCATAGACTTCCGTTTTCGTAAGATCCGCAATTGGCGAAAGATCGACTCCGCCATCACCGTATTTGGTAAAAAAGCCTACACCAAAATCTTCAATCTTATTTCCTGTACCTGCTACAAGTAACCTGTGAATACCCGCGAAATAATAAAGAGTGGTCATGCGAATTCGAGCGCGAGTATTGGCCAATGAAAGATGAAGTGTATGTTCATCTGTGGTAGCGGGAACAGCAGCCAAAAAAGCGTCGAAAGTTGAAGTGAGTTCGACGCGATAATCCGATGCCTGTGGGAATTTGGATTTCACCCATGCGATATGTTCTTGCGCACGGCTTACCTGACTTGCAGCCTGATAAATAGGCATTTCGAGAAGCACTACCTTCTTACCTGTCATGGCACACAATGTAGAAGTCAATGCTGAATCTATTCCTCCACTTATGCCAATGACGAAACCTTCTGTACGGCTGCTTTCACAATAAGATTTCAACCAGTTGACGATATGTTCTATGACCGCTTTATTATTCATTTGATTCAAAAATATTCTGTACGAATTTAAGTGACAAGACGAGTGACATGATTCGATGAACCGGAGTTTTAAATTGCCATTGACTTATAAAAACAAAGAGGCTGCACATGTGGCAGCCTCTGAGAAATATCTTCCGCTCTATGATCAGAACATAAATCCTACGTTGAGAGAAATGAAGTTACCAATGGCTTTCAAATCATAGGTTTCAGGCTTTTTGTTGTAGATCTGAGGATTACCTGTACTATCAAGTTTCACCCCTTGATTGTTCAACATATTGCTGAATCCGTTGTTGAAAGTAACACCCGCAAGAATGCTTGAATTTCCACTCAGGTTATACTCGATACCTGCAGCGATGATCAAACTGCTCCTGAATAGTTTGATATCATCCTTGATATCATTCTCTTCAGAAGTTTCAGCTTTGATGCTAGCAATATCCCATGTATCGCTGGCCTCATCAATGTCAGCTGTATTGGGGTCATCAGCCACAATATTCCTGATGCGCACGTAGGTAAGTTCATCATCAGCCTTAGCTCCGATATTCATTCCCAGTCCAACACCAAATTGAGCCCAATAAGTGATGTAACCAATCTCGTTGGTGCGAAGTTTTAGGGTCAATGGAATTTCCAGATATTTCACATTATAGGTTCGATTCAGGTTCACAATCACTTCCTGATTGCTGGAAGAATTGCTGGAACGATAAAGTGATTTGTACAAATAACTAAGTTCACCGCCGGTGTTGACTACATTTAATCCTGTACCAAAAGCATAATTATCGGTAAACATTTTATCGATCATGATACCGAAACCAAAGCGAAGCTTATTTGAACCTTGTTCAATGTCTTTACTACCAGGTTTCATCCATGAAAAGTTAGGATCAACATGAAGAGCTATCTTCCATTCCTGCTCCTGTGCCGCAGCAGAAAGTGATAAACAAAGGACTGCGAGCAACAATATTCGATTTTTCATATCAAGGTGTTTTACGTGATTAAAATTGCATATCGGGTTGGGTACAATACCCCATTCGTCAATACGTTTTTATTAACGAGGTCAAAGCTAAAAGAAAATGATGTTGCGGTTTACAACCATAATGATCATGTTATTCATGATCGGCTGTGGAGGATGTCATGAAGACAAACCCCTCCAGAAAGTAGAATTATCGCCGGAAGCTGAACAGTTGAAGATCAACTTCTGGCGTTTTGACCACGATCTTTTCAACAGCGATTTCAATCAGCCAATGGCCGCCAGCCAACAACTGTACCAGAAGTATGGTTCATTCTTCTGCAGTTTTGTTGAATATGATCTGATGCTTGCCGAATGTAGTTCTGATAGTGTAGGCACACTTCTGAAACCTTTCGTCGGTAATAGGGATATCCGGGAAACACATGAGGAGGTAAATCGGGTCTTTACTGATGAAAAAATGACAGAAATCAATGCGTCACTTACGGGTTGTTTTCAAAGATGGCATCACTATTTCCCGGAAAATGTCATCCCTACAGTCATCTACTACCAATCTGCGTGGAACACCAACATCGCTCCGCAGGATTCTGTTATTGGTATCGCACTGGATTGCTATTTGGGTCCGAAAAATAAAATCACGAAACAACTGGCGCCAGATGCATTTCCAAACTACAAAAAACTCAACATGGATGAAAAATACCTGATCGCCGATGCCATGAAGGGTTGGGTAGCCTGGAAATTCAGACAAGAATATGAGAAGAAAGACATGCTTTCTGAATTGATATTCTACGGCAAACTGATGTATTTATCTGAAGCGCTTACGCCGGACACTCCAGATTCTATTATGATGAGCTGGAGTACCAGTCAGTATGAATGGGCATTAGCACATGAATACAACACATGGAAAAACATTGCCAATGAAAAAGTAATGTATTCGATGAGAGGAGCAGAAATCAACAAGTGGTTCGCAGATGGCCCTTTCACCGGTGCAACCGGAATACCGCAAGATTCACCACCCCAACTCGGCGTGTGGGTTGGATGGAATATCATCAGACAATATATGATGGCTCATCCAGAGGTTTCACTCGCTAACCTCATGTCTGATCGTGACTATTTAAAACTGTTGGCAGATTATAGACCCAATCGATGAGCCATTGCATGCTACAGATATCTCTGCCTCGCAGGGATATGCGAATGCTTTTGATCTGTGCATGAAATCATGATATTGGGCCAAAAATGTTCCATTGGATCATCATCCCTCCATTTTATGAGCTGAAATAATAAGCAGGTTTACTTTTAGGAATGGCCTTAAAATGTGTAATCACCATTCGTGAAGTTTCAACATGGTGAGTAAAAATGATGCAAGGGAATTATGTTTACACCCTAATCCAAAACCTATTACCATGAATAAGTGTACATTTTTCGTCATTGGAATCAGTCTGATGTTTCTAATGGGATGCGGTAACCCCAAAACCGCGGGGAAACCAATTCAAGTCGACTTCAAAGAATACCACGAAACAGATTGTTCTCTTGCTGATGCATTTCGTGCAAGTGGAGAAGAACCCCTATTATTGGAAGACACCATGTGCAGTGAACTTACATTACGATTTCCGACTGTATCCTGCAACGATCAAGCAATCGCTGACCTCATCAATGCCGACCTACTTAAAGTGTATTGTGCTGCGGACGAAGAAAATACCGATTGCAAAAGCATAGATGACGTTATTCGTTCATTTCATGAAGCAGCTTCAGAAATGGGAATTATCGTTGAAATTAAAAGCAAAATCGTAGTGAACGATGGTGAGTATCTGTGTATTGGTCATGATGTTTCATCTTATGGATTTGGTGCCGCACATCCCATTACTGGTTTTGGAACAAGCAATTACAGTGCAATTACTGGACAGATATTACACCTTGGTGATGTATTTACAGAAGAAGGGATAAAACTGTTGGAAGAAGAAGGCAAAAAACAACATGAGGCGCTTCTTGCACAAGAAGGAATAGACCAAAATGGACAAGATTCTCCAATAGAATGGGAATTCAAATTGCCAGAAGATTTCTCCATTGATCAGAATAACATCACCCTATATTTTGATATGTATGAAGCCGGGCCTGGAGTTCTCGGTAATGTCTCTATTCAAATTCCCAGAGAAAAATTGGTAGGGAAATTCAGAGAATAAGAAAAGAAGCCATCAGTATCGACAGCTTCTTTTCTATGATAGCTCGGCTATTTGATCGTAACTGACCCAAAATTCATGGTAATAGCGAAAAAATAACTTGGACTAAATTTCTCGACTACTCCTGAATTGATATTACCGTCACCTTTATAAAATGGCTTGATATCATGTACGGAATTAAAAACAGAATTATTTTCTGCAGACCATTCATACCTGCTGAGATCATTGTTCAAAGATCTTTGTTTTCCCCAAACACAGCCTGCCGATAAGGCAATGCGATACTCGCCTCTGGCAGCAAATAAGAGTGACCCTCCCAGCATAACCTGAACGCTCGATTCGCTAACTACTGTTCCGGTGGTCAGCGCCAAATTTGTAGCACGGCCCGAGCGTGTATAGGCATGTATGAGAAAACCGGCGTTAAACAATCCGCTATCCGTTGAACGAATTACCTGGCCTGTGCTATCAACGACATTGCCCGTGTATGTTGAAATGACGTTACCATCGGCCGCAACACTGTCTCTGGTTTCCTTAAACCGAATGTTTTGATTCACGAGTTCATACTGTGGGCGACTAAGTCCGGAGTAGATCAAACCAGAACTGAAATCTATTTTAAATCCTAATTGTGTTCGGAAATTATTGCTGTATTCCGTCTTACCAGATTTGGTTTGCAACTCTAATCCTATTGCATCGGCATTTGGAGTTGTAAGTTGGCAAGTATAAATGCGATATTTATTGGTTCTGCTAACTACCTTATTGTATTCAGATTTGATTTGTCCAATAATCGTTTTAAAATCCGCCATATACTTTTTTCCTAACGGGTTATATACGGCATTGCGCAAACGGGTTTCTAATTCCCCAGGGTCTGCAGACATAGCGACTCCCATTTCTTCCAATGCAAATTCGCTCAATTTTTTAATGCATGATTCAACCTGCATTTCAGTAGTGCGATGTTGACCAATTTTGAAATTCAAATCTTGAAGATAAAATAACATAGCCGACAGATTAGCTTTTTGATCGGATACCAAATCCGGCAATTCACTTTCTATATAGGTGTTGATTTGGTCTTCATATTCCTTAATTTTCTTTTTGAGCTTTTCTATTTCAGCCTTATTCGAATCAAGTTGTGCTTTGATCGATTCATTGAGAATCATCAGATCATCGTACAGCGATTCCATAATGGTATCCAATCCCTTTTGTTTGCTCAAGTTGTTGATAGACCTATCACTCAATGATAAGTCTGCAAAGTCGTTATAATACCTTAATTTCTCCTTCAATTGAGCTTGCTTATTAAAACCTTGAATAAACATATTCAGCGAATCAATGGAATTGTCAGACAAAGGATTGGTATCTGGCTTTTCTTCCCCTCCTACTTCTGGACTACTTTGAGTATTTTCAGTAGTTTCCGTTTCTGAAACACTAAATAAATCACTCACCTTATCTGCGTAGTCCATAAAATCTTGGGTTTCTGAGTTGACAAATTTGTATAGACTATCCGAATGACCGATCACTCGAACAACTATATCCCTTTCGACTGATGGGGTGAATCTTTTCAAGACCTCATAATATTCAAAAGCTCCATTTTCATCTTTGACGACCTTTAAGTAAGTAACGGGCTTCGATGCTCCAGGCCTGCGATCTATCAAAACTTCGAACGAATGTGACATAGCATAACCAGACTTAGACTTGCTCAGATGTTCGCATGGCAAATAATACCGCTCATTGAATTCAGATGGCAAAGGATCCTCCAAACACTTATCACGATCAACCGTGTCATTTGCCTGACCATGAACACTCAAGTCATCGTCACACCCACATGCCGATTTGATTTTGAGAAGCGCTGTTTTGATGGCCTCTTCAGACAATGGAATGATAACCTGATTAGAAAATTCACCATCCCATTCATTTTTACTCTTAGTCGTTGACTCTTTGCTTGTTTTGAAAGCGATGATAGGTTTACCGTCTTTGAGGACAATAGCTTTTGGTTCAGATAGCATTCGATTGTTGATTCCAATCAAAAAATTTTCCTTGAAAATCAACTTTATCATTCCGTGTTGAAGGTCACTTAAGAAAATCCTAACGGAGTTGGTATCTGCAGATTGAAATCCGACAGAAAAAGCGGCAGATTTCAACTGATTATCCTGCCCCTTAATTTTCGATTTTTCATCATTGAATAATAATGTGGTAGCGGATGGCTTTTCATCAGGAAAAATGACGATCATCGTATCCGGCAATTGATCAAGTTTGATGACACCCTTGGATACTTCAAGTTGAATGAAGACAGATTTTTTATCTAAATCAATATGTACTTGCTGAGCATAAATCCGGCTGCCACAGATCATCAGCAGTGTGAGTAGTTGTTTGAGGCAGTTTTTTGTGTGAGGTTTCATTTCATTGTGTATTTATGAATAACACAGCGAAAATCTCCAGTTCCATCACCTTGCGAAAAGCCTTCACAGAATTCGGCAGCCCAGAACAAGAATTTGGCAGGTATACCTTGGATCGGTAGTTCGATTCAATGAGAACTCTGGTTCCTTCTTTGTAATGCGAAGAAATAACCAGTTGCATACATGAACATGGTAATCACATTGAAAAGGCTATTGAGGTACCAAATCTCAAAAATGATTTTGAGCTCGAGAAAAATCGTCACAAAAAAAACACAGAAATTATAAAAGAATACACCAATGGTTAGCCAAAGAACGGCATGCGAAGTATTGCTTTCAACCCTGGTCATCCGAATTAAAGCCACAGCAGCAATGATCGAAAGCAGCATATGATAAATGGTATCAAAATAAGAACTCATGGTTCGTATTTCAAACCACGCTCCGATATTCAGCAAGTAGAAGTAAGTCCAACCTAATAGAATGGGGATTGAAACCCAATGAATTTTATTCTTATCAGGATAAACGTTATGAAGAAATAATACCAAAAACACGGCATCCACCAAAGAATAGAAATTCTGATTGACAACGGCCACTCGATACACCCATTCTGATTTACCACTGAGAAAATAAAACATGGACATATTGTCGGTCATCAATCCATATAACAAAAAGAACCAGAAAAAAAGAAATACCCGTGACCTTCGAATAACAAAGCTCCCGATGATGATCGGGAGCAATGCTGAAAAGGTAGATAGTGTTTGAATGATGGTCATTCTTTTTTAGAACTTCTAGATGGATCAATGGGGGGCCAGGACTTCTCAATGCACTTTGAGGTCAATCCACCAGGCGTATTATGTAGCAACAAATTCCCCAAATCATCAACACCTATCAAGATCATCCTAACTTTTTCTTCATTATTACCAGAGGCGAAACCAAGAAAAACACAAAATCCACTGAATGTTCTACCTTGAGGCAAATTTTGATAAACGAAATTGTCGAATTCTGTTTGTCGTATAAAACCAAAGCCATAGTTGGCATAATTCTCATTTGATGCAAATTTCATCTTATAGTTAAAATTTGAAACAAGTACATCCTTTGGATCAATGAAATCGTTACTTATTGATAAAGGATTCTTAACTGTAAATTCCTCAGTCAAATATGCAAGAACGGAGGCCGCATTGGGAGATGTTAAGTCCATCATCGAATACCAGACTGAAGATTCAACAAATGAATCTGTAACTGAGATCAGAACATTAGGATCCGATTTACCAGGGCAAATAGCTTCGCGTTTCATTGAGATGAAAAATTGATCCTTCAAAAGCCATCTGTCCCATACACAAGGAAAAAACAAGAATCCTTGATAAGGTGGAACTTGTTTCATTTTAGTATCTTCAAAACGAATAAAACCGGCGAATCCATATTGGCCACCAAAGTTTGAACAATTCGGGTCATTCAGGAATTCTGATATATAGCCAGCAGCCTGTAAAGGACCGATAATATTTGAGCTTGTCAATTCATCACAATCATTTCGCTTATCCCAATTCTCACGTTTCAGTTTCAGTGAATCTGCGGAATTAATACTTTGCGAATTACACAAGTTTGAACAACTTATCGCTATAAAGGCTAAACAAATAGCGAGTGCATTTTTTCTAAATTTCTTTTTCATATCAATAGTATTTTACGTTAAAGGATCCTCCTCAAATATTTCATGGCTATATGCCTCGTTAACTGCACGCAAGAAGGGAATACGCTGGTAACGATCAGGAAAATGCTCCTGAAGTCTTTTGCTGATTTCTGGGTAATAATCAAAATTAATTCCCGGAAACACATGATGTTCTACATGGTATGAATGCCAATCAATGAGCTTATCCAAAAAAACTGGTACAATCACAGAGGTTGAAGTTAATAATGGATCGGCAGTATCTCGATAATTTGGATTGCGCAGATGCTGGGTGATAATAAAAATGATTAAGCCAGCACTATATACAAACCATGAAACCAGAGATACAATAAGATAAAGCTTCCAACCGATGACACCTATGATCAACCCTTGGATTCCAAGTACAAATAAGAATTCAAGAAGTACCCTACGCTTTTCCGCTTTTGAATAGCTTGGTCGAAAAGTGACAATTGCAAGTTTACTTCCTTCAGGGAAAAACACAGAAACAAGATGCTTGCTGGTATAAAAGATCATAGCGAATCCAACTGTAAATGAAAACCTGAGGGATTTGTTGGGGTAAATAAACATATTATAGATGGTATTCCAAAAGTTTTTCTCGGATTTGAATGTTCGCCGATCAGGATCATCATAACTGTTCATGCTTTTGTGATGATTCAGATTATGTATCTTCTCCCACATAGTTGGTGGCATACCACTAAAAGACCAAAAAAACACTTCAGCCATGTATCTATAAGGTTGCTTTCTGATAATGGTTCCATGGGTCAGTTCATGGCAATACAAGAATAAACATGCGTATGAAAAACCAATGAGTATTGATAATCCAACAATAACCCACCATTCCGGAAATATGCGAATGAGGAATAACCATAAAAACACCAATATCACATGTGTAGTCATTGGAATGAGTTTATAATTAGCCGGTTTATAGGCCTGTCTTGGAATATATTTCTTCAGCCTTGAAGTATAGTATCCTATGCTTTGTGGAGTAGAATCAAGCATCTCTGATGTCAAAGTGGATGAGAAATTCTTGGTCATTGTTGTATGTTGAGGAATAGATTTACTTCAGTTGGTTCATGCATAATACGTATGTGTTCTTTGTTGTATCCCGCATCTTTTGCCAACAGTCTCAACTTACCTGCACTGCGATAGTTGAGATACCACTCCCCTATCAATTCCATATACCCGCCGGTTGGATTGAGATCGGAAAAATTTCCAATGATGATGTGCTTCTGGTTTCTAAACCTGGCCAGTATTTTAGTGAAGGTGTTATCATCAAAATAGTCAAACAATCCAGCAGACCAAACAAGATCATATTGTTCCTGCGGCAAAAACCGAAAAATATTCTGCTGAATAAATGTTACTTGTGAATTGTATGTTCCCAACAACTCCTTGGCGAAGGCAATGGCATGAGGATCTAATTCAACACATGTAAAATGAAATCTGAAATCCTTTGTTTCATCAAAAAACTCTAATAAATCACGACAGGGACCACTTGCAAGATTCAGTACTTCTATACGGTCTGCTGTACTCCTTGATCCAAGATCTGTGAGCCATTGTTTGAAAAATGTTTTCCGATTACGAACCGCTTGAGGTGCCAACTGAGCATGAAAATAGCGGTCCCACGTTTTCATTTCAGGGTGATCGCTATGCCAGTTGGTATATATCTTATCTATGATCTCATAATCTCCTGCATATCCATGCTTTTTCACATAGGCTAGTCCTTGCATCGTAGCATCTGAACCAATGGCGGGAAACAACATACGCATTTCAGAAAGTTCAGCTTTCACCTCTTCTTTCGATTGATGATCATGCAATTTTGAAATGATCTCGCTAAACTTTTGAAAATGCGGTTCTTGTATTGAACCATTCATCAGAAGTGATTTCAGGTCCTTTAGCAATTTGCTGACCATGGTGTTGTTCAATTCTTGTGTCATCGTTTTTGTTTTGTGGCACAAAGAATCACCAGGCTTTTCAGCTTCAATAGTAAGAATCAGAATATGGCGGAAGGAAACAGTATCCGGCAGACCCGAACAAGAATCTGGTGAAGTCAATAAGACTCACATTTCACCCACAAAAACCCATTCAGAGTCTTCTCAATGCTTCAAGAAACTCGTCCTTCTTGCGGCGTGAAACTTCGACATGTGAGCCGTCATCCATTTCAATTGTCCCTCCTTCACCACGAACAAATTTCTTCACTTGACTCAGATTGATCATGTGTGATTGATGAACACGTATGAACCCAGAATCTGATAACATTTCCTCACATTCCTTCATGGTTCTGGAGACAACAATCTGGTTCTTGTCTTTCATGAAAAATGTGGTATAAGTATTATGCGACTCCAGTCTAACCACATCATTCAATTTCACGAATATGTAACCATTGGAAGTCGGCAATGCTAATTTGCTTTCCGACTTATCGCGCAAATTACTTAGAAGTACTTCAATGTTTGGTTGTCGTTCAGATAGTTGTTTATGTAGAAACTTGTTCACGGCCTCCTGCAATTCACTTTCGGGATAAGGTTTTAGTAAGAAATCTACCGCAGCAACGCGGAACGCTCTTGTTGCATATCCGGCATGTGATGTTGTAAAAATGACATCGAAATGAATTTTACTCAGAGAATCCAAAAATTCGAATCCATTCATTCCAGGCATTTCTACGTCCAAAAAGACCAACCGCGGAGATGTTCTCGCCACAGCGAGCGTGGCCTCTTCCGCAGAAGAACATTTGCCGGTAATATTGAGTTGCGGAAATAAGTTTTGCAAGCGTGTTTCCAATTGTTCACGTTGCGCGGGTTCATCATCAACAATCAGAACATCGATCTTATCTTCCATCAGAATTGGGGTATATAGGGTAATGTAATTTCAGTGATCATTCCACTGTGCTCATGAGAAGAATTGGTCAATATCCGAGATTCAAACCGCGTTTCCCGGCCTTCAAGTTCCGCCAGTGCATCAAGCTGCTGACTGATAAGACTCCTTCCCAATGATTTTTCCTTACCTGGCAATTGCAACCTTTCAAATCGTTCTGCAATTACACCATTGTCAGTTACTCGCATGAGCAGTTGATCCTCTTTACTTTCAATGACTATGGTTATTTTTCCATCTTGTTTTCTACTTTCAAAACCATGCCATACCGCATTTTCTACCAACGGCTGAAGCAGAAGCATGGGCACCGCAATGTTTGAAGTCTCCATGTTTTCTTCTAGGTGTATTTCATAGGTAAATCGATCTCCCGAACGCAAGCGTTCAAGCTCAAGATATGCTTTCAAAATATCCAGATCTTCTTCCAATGTTATCAGTTTCTTTCCGGAGTTTTCCAATATTCGTCTGGTAAGAAAAGAAAATTTAAGAAGATAGTCACTTGCCTTTTCCGTCTGGTGCTGTTGGATACAATAATGTATTGAATTCAAACAATTGAAGATAAAATGAGGATGGATTTGTGCACGGATTGCTTGCAATTCCAGTTCAAGTTGTTTACGACGTAATGTGCTCTCCCTATTTCGACGATAAATGATGAAAACAATGAAAGAAAAAGCAACCAAAAATGGGAGCAAAACAAGTAAAGAGACTTTGTTTATCAATTCTCCCGTTTGAGCTATTTCCGACTGAAGCAGCAACATGGCCCGAAATATACGTGACCATTCTCTAACACTTCATCAGAGATGAAGTAATATCTTAGTGATAAGAGAGGAAATTGCGTTTCAAATGCCTAATCTTGCATCATGAAATCAGAACAGATCAGGATCGATATCGAACTGGACGATAATCATGTTCCGGAAAAAATCATTTGGACCGCATCTCAAAATCAAAAAAGCGCTGAAGCTAAGGCAATGATTTTGGGAGTTTGGGATAAAGAAGAACAAAACGCCATGCGTATTGATCTTTGGAACAAAGAGATGCAGGTTGATGAAATGAAACAGTTTGTGCACCAGACTTTACTTACGCTGGCAGATAGTTTCGAACGTGCTACGAATGAAAAACCCATGGCTGATACCATGCGTGATTTCTGCGATTACTTCGCAGAAAAAATGAATATCAAAGCTCCGCTATAAATATCCTTTACTAGTCTTCGATCAATCGTAAGGCAGTGCGATCATCAGTGAAGCAAAGGTGGACGGATTGATCTGTACCTGCTCATTCATCATTTGATTCATGATATTGTATTCGGCTGACCTTGTGGCCATGATCAAAGGCAACGGACCAACATCGGTAGTTGTGGTCCAATGATCGAAATATGCTTTGAGCCGAACATAAAACTCGTTATCTGAAAATCGTTTTGTCTCCTGGATGCCATCTGAATGAGCCAATACATATTGCTCAGGCCATTCGAATCCAGGATAACAGAATCGCATGGCCACTATCGGAAGAAAAACATGCAATTTTTCAGCATAGTCTTCAGAAATTCCAGCAGAAGACATGAGTTGTTCCAATGAATGACCATCTTTACCCAAGCCACTTGTCGTCATGATCTCTATGGCCTTCTGAGCGCATTCTTCCACCGTTTTCAATCGCTGCGTAGTTGTTTCTTGTGGCCTTGTCTCTTCTGTCCTTTTTGAAAATAGTCCAAAGAATTTTTTCGCTTCAGGTTCCTTCTTTGGTTCGGGAAATTGCATATCAGATTTCACCAACAACTCGAAATACCTGAAATTGATATATCCTGCATGTTGCACTTTTCGAAGACGGACAAACATCTGATGATGATCTCCTGCCGGTTCACCATCTTGTAGAAATTCAGAAGTAGGTTGATCATTGACTCTTGCAGCAAGAGCTCTGAATGTGTGATAACGACCATTTAACGGCGTGGATTCGATCACCTCAATCACCGACTTCATAAATTCTTCAACCACTATCATCAGATCATCTCCGATAGGTACTTGAGGGTTGGCAGGTGAAGCCATGATTCTCGGTCCAGAAGTATAACAGGTATATGAATTTCCTTCTATTTTCCTTTCAAGAACATTGACCATTTCGCCATGTATTCCTGAACCAAAAGCTTTCACCAATAAAATATGACAGAATTGAATATAGAACTGCACGCATTGCTGTATGGCAGCTTCAGCAGTTCTTCCTTGACCAACATATGATTCAATGAAAGAATCTCCTCCGGGGAGAAAAATTTTCATATCCAATCTGCACTTGAAAGCCTGCTCTGCCATTTGAGACACATTGACATTTGGCTTGAAATAAATACCCGTTGGATCAAGTGTAGCGAAATACTCTCCAATTGGCGAAAATCGAATTCCCTGCTGATGCAGGTACATAAGCACAGTTTGTTCCATAGTATGATCTTATTCTGTAAAGGGTTAATTTAAATGAAAATAAAGAAGTACATCACATAGATTCTTCGATCAAGGACAATAGCTGATCTCTACCCAATCTGGTATCTGAGGAACTTACTATAAAATTCGGAAGGGTTTCGAAATAATCAAGGAGCTTGTTACAAAACGCATTGACGTTGCGTTCAATTGCTCCGGGCTTTTCCTTATCTGCTTTCGTGAAAACAATGGCAAATGGCAATCCGGCTTCTCCAAGTTTCTTACAAAATTCAAGATCAATTTTCTGTGGATCAAGTCGAACATCAATGAGCACCATCGTGCAGGCTAACACTTCTCTGTTCTTCAAATAATCCCAAATCATTTTCTCCCACTTCACTCTTTCTGTCTGTGAAATTTTTGCGTAACCGTATCCGGGAAGATCAACAACGTACCATGGCTTGTTGCTGGCATTGACCAAAAAATGATTGATTAATCTGGTCTTGCCAGGTGTGCCTGAAGTCTTCGCCAGATTCTTTTTATTGACCAACATATTGATCAGGCTGCTCTTGCCTACATTACTCCTTCCAATAAATGCAAACTCAGTAAAACCATCCTTCGGACATTGTGAAATTTCTGAAGACGACTTAAGGAATTCAACCGAAGAAATTTTCATCATGATGGGTAGGAATGTAGTTGGTATAAAAAAGCCGTCGGTGAATTTTCTGATGGACAAAGAAGTGATTGATGATTCATCAAATTCCCTTTTCCTTCATCCAGTTGTCGAGAATTTGATTGAAGACAACAGGATGTTCCATCATGGGAGCATGGCCACATTCGTCGATCCAATACAGACTTGAATTCGTCAATAGTTCATGAAACTCTTCCGCAACTTCAGGTGGTGTGATGGTGTCGTTTTTACCCCAAATCAAACATGCCGGCATTTTCATATTCGGAAGATCTTTAGCCATGTTATGACGAATAGCAGATTTGGCCAAAGCAAGAATTCTTAAAACACGATTGCGGTCGTTGACAACTTCAAAACACTCATCCACCAATTCTGGTGTAGCGTGTTTCGGATCATAAAAAGTCACAGCAACTTTTTGTCTGATAAACTCTTTATCCTCTCGACGAGGGAAGCTGGATCCGAATGCATTTTCATACAACCCTGAACTCGCTGTAAGTATGAGAGAACTCACCTTCTCAGGATGCTCTTTACAGTAAACCAATGCAACATGTCCACCCAGTGAATTGCCAAGCAAATTCACTTTGTCATAACCTTTAAACTTGATGAAGTCACGAAGAAAATGAGCCAAACTTTTTACACCAGTCGTCAATACAGGCATACTGTATAAAGGCAGCATTGGGATTACTACTGTGTGTGTCTTGCTGAAATGATCCACCACATCCCTGAAATTACTCAGCGCCCCAAATAAACCATGAAGAAGGATTAAGGGTTTGCCTTGGCCTTCTTCAATATAGCGGAAATGATTCTCTTCTTTCAGTTGATAGTCCATACGTGGTGCGAGGTTGTAAAACCAAAGTGGCGAATGTAAAAAAATTATGACGAAACCTGACTGAACTTACTCCGGTGTCGGATTTCTGTAAAACCGACTTCCGACCAAACTTAAAACTTCTCCCACGATTTACCACCATATCATTTTTCACAAAAAACACCTCCAACACCTTTATTTTTCAATACAATCGACCCTCATTGAGCTCAAATCCAAAACTTCATCTTTTCAACAAAACGATAAAAATCAGCCCAAAGTGGTAAAATGTGGTAAAATGTAGGTATTTTCGTGCCCGCCAACGCCGGATCGACATTATGCTAAAGCTCTTAGGTGAATACCCATGCAAACTGGACAACAAGGGAAGATTGTTGTTCCCAGCCAAGCTGCGTAAGTCACTGGAAGAAGTTATACACCAGGGTTTGGTGATCAACCGCGACATCTACACAAAATGTCTGGTGATCTATCCTCAACCGACATGGGAAAAAATGGCGGCCAAGCTTGATAGAATGAACCCCAACAACAGAAAACATGCTGATTTCATCAGACATTTTCTAAATGGTGCAACTGAATTGGAGTTAGATGCTGTAGGCCGACTCAACATTCCATCACATCTGCTTCAATATGCAGAAGTGGATTTGAAGAAGAACAACGAATTGGTGTTGTGTGGCGTGGGACAAAAAATGGAATTGTGGAATAAAGAGACACGCGAGAAGAAGTTCAGTGATCCTGATTTCGACTTCGGTGCTCTGGCTGATGAAGTGCAGGGAGAATTTGACCAAGAATAATTGACATACAGCCTTAACCCTGTATGCGAAATTGAATATATGTCCACGATAAAAAAAGAAGAAGGTTATCACAAACCTGTGTTGCTGATGCCTTCCGTGGATGCCCTTGATATCAAACCCGACGGGGTTTACGTGGATGTGACTTTCGGTGGTGGAGGTCACTCACGGGAAATTTTGAAAAGACTTAACCAGGGAAAACTTATTGCTTTCGACCAGGATCCGGATGCCAAAAAAAATGTCATCGCAGATCCCCGGTTCCACTTTGTGGATCAGAATTTCAGATTCATGAAAAACTGGCTCAGGCTATTGAAATGTGATAAGGTTGATGGCATTCTGGCTGATCTCGGTGTAAGCAGTCATCAGTTCGACAGCGAAGACCGTGGCTTTTCTATTCGATTCGATGCAAAACTCGATATGCGCATGGATCAGCAACGAACTCTCACTGCCGCTAAAGTGGTGAATGAATACAGCGAAGACGACCTGAGGAATATCCTCCGCTCGTATGGTGAAATAGATGGCGCCGGTAGAATGGCGCGTGACATCATTCAATCCAGACCTATTCGCTCCAGCGAAGAGTTAAAACAAGCCATTGAAAAACATCTTCCCAGGATGAAAGAACATAAAGTACTCGCTCAGGTGTTTCAGGCACTTCGCATTGAAGTGAACGAAGAATTGGAAGTGTTGAAAGATTTTCTGAAACAATGCAGCGATGTACTTCAACCAGGTGGAAGATTGGTAGTGATCAGTTATCACTCGCTGGAAGACCGACTGGTAAAAGACTTTATGAAAACAGGGAATTTCGAAGGTAAACCTGACAAGGATTTTTTCGGAAACCTGCACAGACCTCTCAAACCATTACACTCAAAACCCTTGTTGCCGGATGATGATGAAATATCCGCCAACACAAGAGCCAGAAGTGCGAAAATGAGAGTAGCTGAAAAACTAAATGAAACCTCAAGGTAAGAACACCGAGTTCTACCCTGACGATAGTGAAAACAATGAACGAATTCAAAAAACCTGATCAAACGGGGCAACCGGGTATTACTGCAAAAACTGCCAGAAAAAAGCAGGGAGCAGGAAAATATATCCAACGGGTCCTTAGCGGCGAATTCCTCGCCAGAGATGGCATGGTGAAACATATGCCGTTCATCGCTTTTCTCGTAGCCCTCTTCCTCATCAATATCGGATTGGTTTACTATTTCGAAAACACACAGCGTAAAAAAGCACGCTTACAAAAGGAATTGAATGAATTGAGATCGCAATACAATACAACACTCAGTGATCTTGAAAAAAGCAAACAGCAAAGCAACGTAGCACAAGCTATCAGTGAAATGGGCCTACACGAGTTGCGCACTCCGCCCGAAATCATCGACGTAGAAGAAAACTTTTTTGAAGAATAACCAAGAGGCCGTATGACCGATAAGGACATACATAACAACCATATCAACCAACCCACTTCTCCCTCTCCTTCCGAACCAAGGAAGGAGTCGGGAGTTGCGGACGCTCCTGCAAATCTTATTCATGGCAAAGCATGGATGATTTTCGCCGGGCTTTGTGTGTTGGCCATAGCCATTATCATCAAAGTTTTTGTGATTCAGCTCTTCCCGGATGAATCAGCTCAAGAACTCGCACAGTCTTTTACATACAAAGTCAATGAGATTGAACCCGTACGTGGTCAAATCCTTTCGAGCGACGGAAGTCTTTTGGCAACAAGTGTTCCGGAATATGAAATCCGTTGGGATGCAAAAGCAGATTATGACAAAGAAGAGTATGCTGCCAAAATCGACTCGCTCACTCTTTCCTTTTCCAGACTATTTGGAGACCGATCACCAGCTGAATACCGTGCATTGTTCAAGAAAGCACATACCGAAGGAAACCGTTATGCAGAAATATGTGATCATGTGAACTACAACGACCTGCAAAAGGTGAAGGACTTTCCATTCATTCGCAAAGGTCAGTATAAAAGCGGTTTTGTTTTCGTACAGAAATACGTAAGAGATCAACCTTTCGGAACGCTCGCTGCAAGGACGATTGGTATGGAAAGAGCAGAACACAAAGTTGGTATTGAGTTGGCATATGATGCATTGCTCGCAGGTAAAAAAGGAAAACAACTTCAAGAGAAAATTGCTGGTGGCGTATGGAAACCGATGTCCAACGATTACATAGAAGAGCCTGAACCGGGAGCAGATATCATCACAACCATTGATATCCACCTGCAAGATGTTGCACACACTGCTTTAAAAAGACAACTTGAACAACATAGTGCTGCTTGGGGTTGTGCAGTTTTGATGGAAGTTGAAACAGGATTCGTAAGGGCTATTGCTAATCTCTCGCGAAATCCTGATACTGGTGAGTATGGTGAACGACTCAATTATGCCATACATGAAAGTGTTGAACCTGGTTCAACCATGAAGCTTGCTTCACTCATGGCGTGTTTGGACGATGGACTTATTGATCTGGATGACACAGTAGCAACCGGGAACGGTATTGCCTATTTCCACAATAAGCCCATGAAAGATTCGAATTGGGATAAAGGAGGAAATGGCACCATAACCGCTGAACAGGTATTTGAAAAATCTTCAAACATTGGCACTGCCTATTTGGTAAAACGTTCTTATGAAAAATCACCGCAAAAATTTATTGATAAACTAAATTCATTCGGAATTAGTCAATCACTTCAGATTGATCTCGCCGGAGAAACTGCGCCGTTACTCTATAAGAGCATTAAAGACAAAGGATGGAGTGGATTGAGTCTCACCCAGCTCGCGATCGGATATGAAACACAATGCACACCATTGCAAACACTTGCATTTTATAATGCAGTGGCCAATGATGGCAAAATGGTAAGGCCACAGTTCGTTGAAGAGATTCGTCGCAATGGCATCACCATTGAAGAATCTGAACCCATCATCATCAAAAAAGATTTTTGCAAAGAATCAACCATCGACAAATGCCGCAAGATGATGGAGGGTGTGATGGAAGAAGGTGGCACTGCAGACTATGTATTTCGCAATTCACCATACAAAGTGGCAGGTAAAACTGGAACTGCATGGTTGAATGAAAACGGTCAATACCAAAACTCCAGATACCGAGCATCTTTTGTCGGCTATTTCCCAGCTGATGATCCGAAGTATTCGTGCATTGTTGTTGTGAACGATCCCAGAAGTGGCGTCTATTACGGTAGTGCGGTTGCAGCGCCGGTTTTCAAAGAGCTTGCTGATAAAATATTCAGCACACAGATGGAATTTCATGAACCTGTTGTGCAATCCGATTCTCTTGTGATTGCTCAAACCAGAATTCCGGTATCAAAAAGTGGATCAGCACGTGAACTCAAAACGGTTTACAGCGCACTGAATATCCCCATGAATATCCAAAGCGAAAGCGATTGGATTTCCACCAGCAGCAGTAAGGATTCTGTAATTGTTACAGCTCGAAATATCAAAGAAGGAATGGTGCCCAACGTCGTAGGCATGGGCCTGCAAGACGCACTTTATCTTCTAGAAAATAAAGGAATGAAAGTAAAAGTGTATGGATATGGTACGGTGAAAAGACAGAGTATACCTGCTGGAGCCAATATCAGATCAAACCCATACATCACCATTGAACTGTTGTGAGACTACTCAAAGACATACTCTTCCGCGCGAGAATCCAGGAAGTGTCAGGCTCAACCAATGTAGCCATTGAACACATCACCATGGACTCCAGAAACGCTCAGCCATTCTCCCTTTTTGTGGCTGTTCCTGGCGTTACTGTGGACGGACATCAGTTTATTCAAACAGCTGTTGAAAAAGGTGCTACTGCTGTTGTGTGCGAACACATGCCGCAAGAATTGAATTCTCAAGTCACTTATGTGAAGGTTCAAAATTCTGCAGAAGCTCTCGGTTATATCGCCGCCAATTTTTATGATAATCCATCTGAAAAAATTGAAATCGTTGGAGTAACCGGAACCAATGGCAAGACCACTACAGCAACACTTCTTTATAGTCTGGTGAGAAAAATGGGATTCAAGGCCGGACTGTTGTCGACTGTTGTCAATAAGGTCAATGATAAAATCATCCCGGCAACACATACAACACCAGATGCTATTTCCTTGAATAAGCTCTTGTCTGAAATGGTTCATGAGGGATGTGCTTACTGCATGATGGAAGCTTCTTCACATGCACTTCATCAGCATCGACTTACAGGTACCCTGATCAAAGGTGCATTGTTTACCAACATCACTCATGATCATCTCGACTATCATAAAACTTTCAACGAATACATCAAGGCCAAGAAAATACTTTTTGATACGCTACCATCAACATCCTTTGCTGTTGTCAATCATGATGATAAACATGCTGAAGTGATGTTGCAAAACTGCAAGGCTCGCAAAAAAACCATGGCATTGCATAGCATGGCAGATTATAAGGCCAAAATTTTAGAGAACGGATTCAATGGCCTGCATCTCCATATTGATCATCAGGATTTGTATACTCAATTGATCGGTGGATTTAATGCTTATAATGTGTTGGCCGTGTATGCTGCTGCAGTTGAACTTGGGTTAGATAAACTGGAGGTTCTCACTGCCTTGTCTACTTTGACTGCACCTGAAGGAAGATTTCAATATGTAAAATCCACAACAGGCATCACTGCTGTTGTCGATTATGCCCACACCCCTGATGCATTGAAAAATGTGCTGCGCACTATCAAAGATATCCGAACAGGCAATGAAAGTGTCATCACACTGGTAGGATGTGGTGGAGATCGTGACAAGACAAAAAGACCGGAAATGGCGCGGATCGCCGCTGAACTCAGCGACAGGGTTGTGCTTACCAGTGACAATCCACGTTCTGAAAATCCTGACACCATCATACAGGAAATGAAAGAAGGACTTGATCCTGTCATGACGAAAAAAACACTGGCCATCACAGACCGCAGAGAAGCCATCAAGCTTGCCTGTACTCTCGCTCAACCCGGTGATATTGTGTTGATAGCAGGCAAAGGACATGAAAAATATCAAGAAATCGCAGGAGTAAAACACCCCTTCGATGATTACCTCATTGTGAAAGAAAACCTAACCACACTTGATAAGTAATGCTATACTACCTTTTTGATTACCTCGATAAACACTTCGACTTTCCGGGAGCCGGATTGTTTCAATACATCTCATTCAGGGCTGCCTGTAGCATCATTGTATCACTGATCATTTCATTGGTTTTCGGAAAACGACTCATCAATGTGCTCAGAAGAAGACAAGTTGGTGAAACAGTGCGTGATTTAGGCCTTGCAGGTCAATTGGAAAAAGCAGGTACGCCTACGATGGGAGGATTGATCATCCTTGCTGCAATTCTTGTTCCTACGTTACTGTTTGCAAGACTCACCAACATTTATGTGCTCACCATGATTATCGCTACAGTCTGGTTAGGCTTTGTTGGCTTCATGGATGATTACATCAAAGTATTCAAGAAAGATAAAAAAGGACTCGCAGGTACAAGTAAAATTATTGGTCAAATTGGCGTTGGTCTCATCGTGGCGAGCATGTTGTACTTCAATGATAATGTTTACATGAAGACCAAGGTGTCTGATGTGCCATCCACTTTCAATACTCTGAATCAGTCCACAGATCCTTCCATGTGGAAAGAGGAAAAATCCTTGAAGACAACGATACCATTTGTCAAAGACAATGAGTTCAATTACGCCTGGCTGCTTCCGGATAGCTGGCAAACCAAAACTGGTTTATTCATCCTATTTGCAGTAGTGGTTGTCATCATTGTTACGGCAGTAAGTAACGGTGCAAATATCACCGATGGTATCGATGGACTCGCGGCTGGAACATCCGCAATCATAGGTGTTACCCTCGCATTACTTGCATACTTATCGGGCAACTACATATTTGCAGACTACCTCAACATCATGTATATCCCACATACTGGTGAATTGGTAATTTTCATCAGTGCGTTTGTTGGAGCATGTATTGGTTTCTTGTGGTACAATACTTATCCAGCGCAAGTCTTCATGGGTGATACGGGGTCACTCGCTTTGGGAGGCATCATTGCCACATTCGCCATCGCCATACGAAAAGAACTATTGATTCCGGTATTGTGTGGCATTTTTCTGATTGAAAACCTGTCGGTGATGATGCAGGTTTCATATTTCAAATACACCAAGAAAAAATATGGAGAAGGCCGACGCATTTTCTTGATGTCACCCTTACATCACCACTATCAGAAAAAAGGATTTCATGAATCCAAAATCGTTGCGAGATTCTGGATCATTGGAATCATGCTTGCCATTCTCACCATCATCACTTTGAAAACTAGATAATCCTCTGGCACAAAAACTCGTCATACTAGGTGGTGGTGAAAGCGGCACAGGAACCGCGATACTCGGCATGAAGCAGGGTTTCGACGTTTTCCTTTCCGATAAAAGTCCATTAAAGGAGAAATACCGTACGGAACTTCAACAAAGGAATATTCCTTTTGAAGAAGGTTCTCACGATGAAGATCGCATTCTTCAAGCAGACCTTGTGGTTAAGTCGCCAGGTATTCCTGATAAGGCTCCACTCATTGTTGCCTTGAAGGAAAAGAACGTACCGATAATTTCAGAAATTGAATTTGCTGGTCGATACACACAGGCCAAAAAAATATGTATCACAGGCAGTAATGGAAAAACAACTACCACACTCCTCACCTACCATATCCTCAAGAATGCCGGATTAAACGTTGGTCTTGGAGGAAATGTAGGAAAAAGTTTCGCATGGCAAGTAGCAGAGCAAAACTTCGACTATTACGTGCTGGAGTTAAGCAGTTTTCAATTGGATGGCATGTACGATTTCAAAGCCGAAATCGCTATTCTCACCAACATCACTCCCGATCATTTGGATCGGTATGAATATCAATTCCAACATTACATCGACTCCAAGTTTCGAATTCTGCAAAATCAAACTGAAGAAGATTGTTTCATTTTTTACGCAGATGATCCCGTCATTCAGTCTGAATTAAAAAAGCGGACCATACCCGCGCGCCTCTACCCTTACACACTTTCCGAAAATCTTCCTTTCGGCGAACAGGGCGCATTTACACAAGGTGATTCATTCACAATTCATATCAACCAAAACAATACGCTCACAATGAAAATGACAGAACTTGCATTGCAGGGAAGACACAATCTCGGCAACAGCATGGCCGCAGGAATCGCAGGACGGATTCTTGAGCTACGCAAAGAAATTGTACGTGACAGCCTGGAAAATTTCGAGAATGTAGAACACAGACTTGAATTTGTTTCCAAAGTCAACGGCATCTCATTCATCAATGACAGTAAAGCGACCAATGTCAACTCGACCTGGTACGCACTCGAAAGCATGAAAACTCCTACCATCTGGATTGCTGGTGGTCAGGACAAAGGAAACGACTACACCGAACTACAAGAATTGGTTCGAAACAAAGTGAAGGCCATTGTATGTCTCACCAAAGACAGTTCTAAAATCCGTAAGGCATTTTCCAAAGATGTAGACAGCATCATTGATGTTGAAACTGCAGATCAAGCCGTACGTGTATCTTACGAATTATCAAGAGAAGGTGACACAGTGCTTCTTTCACCTGCTTGTGCATCCTTCGATCTTTTTGAAAATTACGAAGATCGCGGAAGGCAATTTAAGGCTGCAGTACGCAGGCTCTAACCGAGCGGCGTATTGTTACAAATTTCCACCCCATCTTATTTACAGATGGGGTGGAGTTTTGTCCCTGTAAAAAGCCATCAAGTCATCGTGTTTTTTGATTTCCTGAATGACCTGATTGATACGATGAGGAATAACGTCACCAACAATACCCAGATCAGGTTTTCCCCAATGATGTACCCGATTCGATAGCCTAAATCTGCTTTTGGATCATCTGCTTCCGGAAATTGTGTTCGTGCGGATGCTTGAATTTTCAGAGAGTTAAAAAATGTTTCGCGGTTCAACTTTTGAGTTTCGCTGGCTGACTCCAATTCAGAAAATCGCATCACATAGAATCCAGTCCTCAAGTGGATGATTGCAAAATGAATGATTTGCGCTTGTCCGTCTTGCGTAGCCTTTATCCTAAACTTGAATGCCACAACACCCTGAAGATTCACTTCATCTTCTGATAGCAATACGCCACCCATCTTTTGGAGCATTTCCTGCTCAAAATTCCGATAGCTCCTCCGCAAATTCTCCAAATTGAAGAGTGTTGTGTCCTTTGGCTCTGGCATGGATTTGATGACCACAGCTGAAGCATTATCGAATAGCGATAAATACATGAGCTTGTTGTCGGTCTCAGATAATTTGTAGCCTTCTGTTAATTCTATTGAAATAGAAGAGTCAACAACACAAGGTATCCATTTTTGCGCTGAAAATCCGAGCGGCATTAAGAAAAGCAAGACTAAGGTCAGTTTATTCATGCGACAAAGATGTCATCCATTTTGTTACCAGATATGATGTATGTCCTCTGGAGTATTGAGGTAAATTTGCCCATCAATAAAAAGATATGAAAAAAGCAATCATACACACTGTAAAAGGCGACATGACCGTTGAATTCTATGAGAAAGATGCACCGGGCACAGTAGCCAATTTTATCAAACTGAGCGAGAGTGGTTTTTATGATGGACTTACATTTCACCGTGTGATTCCTGACTTTGTGATCCAGGGAGGTTGCCCCATCGGCAATGGAACTGGCGGACCAGGTTACAAAATACCATGTGAATTGGATGGCGGCAATCAATACCACGACAGAGGTGTGCTGAGCATGGCTCATGCAGGTCGCAATACAGGAGGATCACAATTCTTCATTTGCCATTCAAGAAACAACACTGCGCACCTCGATAGAAATCACACATGCTTCGGTAAAGTGGTAGAAGGACTTGAAGTGATTGATCAAATTAGACAAGGTGACAAAATCAATAAGATTGAAATTATCGAAGGATAATTCAAACCCAATAAAGAAAGGCGGATATGTATCCGCCTTTCTTTTTTATTCAAAGATCAAGGACATATCCCGCCGTACAGTCCCACGAATATCATCAAATCCGTTGTAGTCACTAAGCCATCGCTGTTCATATCCGTTTGACAGTTGTTCAAACAAGCAAACTCATTGATAAGGATAATTAAATCCGAAACACTGATGAAGCCGTCACAATTGAAATCTCCGAGACAACAAATTGTTTCCTGCACAGATACTTCAACTGTGGTGGTACATTCTCCCACATTACCAGATGCATCCACCGCTGAGTAGACCACATCAGTGATACCAAGAAGGTAGTTACCAGAAGCTGATTCAACGTTATTGAAGTCGTTTGAGAGAGTATATTCACAATTCTCGATGACCTGTGGCAACTCCACCGTAACATCCGCTGAAAGTTCGTCCTCGCTTATAACCACATGAATAGTGTCCGTGCACAAGAGAACAGGATCTGTAACATCAATTACCATAATGTTTTGATAACAAACAGCCGAATTTCCAGCGAGGTCATACACCGACCATTCAATCTGATGAAGACCTACTGGATATTGTGCTTCAGGTGACCATGTATTCACCACGTTAGCAATGCTACAATTATCTGCAACCACAGCTTCTCCTAACGCAAACTCATCAAGACTCGCAAAACAATTTCCATCCCATGTATTCAATGTAAGATCACCAGGACATTCAATAGTCGGGGGGATTAAATCTGCATAGGTGACCATGAAAGAACAACTACTGGTGTTACCATTTGAATCGGTAGCTGTGATCGTTACTTCTGTATCTTCTGTAATGAAGGTGCCAGGAGCCGGAGATTGTTCGAGTGTAGGCGAATCATCAAAATCATCATAAACGACAACCTCATTGAGGTATGAAGGCAAACTTCCGCATAATGCACTCATCTGTTCTGTATTCATGATGAGAAGAAAATCTTCACCTTCGCCCCAATCACTGTTCAGACAATAATCGGATTCCTCCACTGCGATAGCAAAATTGGTGACGACTCGCAACCTTCGTTGAACAACTAAGTTACCATAATCAGGCACTTGAAGAGGAAATGAAAACGAAGATGCTGTTGGAGAACTTGCACCTAAAAACTCACCAGCATCACTAAAATCACCATCATTATTGGCATCAAACCAAGCTCCAAAAGATTGCATAAATCCGAATGCCGTGTAAACTGTAATTTCATAGGTTAAACCCTGAGTCAAATTAGCAACAGTACTATTTTCAATCCATGATTCCGGCGAACCATTGCATCCGGTATCGCCTGTATCCATAATGACTGAATTATTTGGTGCTTGAATGACCATACGTTCCAAAACATCTTGGCTTGAGCAGCCATTGGACCATGAAGGTGTGCATTCCGCCGACACTGCATATTCTGCAATTTCTCCCTGGCATCCAATTAAAGGTGGTTGATCAACGACCACATGAACATATTGATAACACGCATTCGCGAAACCAGAAACATCTGTGACTGTCCACAAAATTGGAGTGACACCAAGTTGGTAGATCTCCATATTTATATTATTGAAGACATCCTGAATGCCGCAATTGTCTGAGACTACAGGATTACCAAGCATTTCTTCCGTAATGATTGCCTCACCGTTTTCATCTGCTATGGCAATCATGTTAAGCGGACAAATAATGGTTGGTCCTTCATTGTCATCAAAGAATACCTGAAATGTACATGTAGTAACATTACCAGCATTGTCCATCGCTGTAATCGTCACTTCCATATCCTGCTCAACAATCATCCCTGCAGCAGGCGTTTGGAATAATTCCGGATTGGGATCATAATCATCGGATACAATCACATTCAAAGTAAAATCAGGCAACGCTACACAAGACAACGTTTGATTCTGAGGACAATTCAACACTGGTGGGTTATCTGTTTCAACGGTAACCGTCTGAATACATTCGCTCAAATTGCCAAATTCATCTTCAGCCGTCCATGTTATGTTAGTCGTACCGACTGGAAAAATGTCTGAAGTATAGTCACTCAATAAAACGACATTGCCGCAATTATCGGAGGCGCTGGCAGTGCCAATGACTTCCGATGAAATCTGTACGAAATTATTTCCGGCCGCAGTGAGAACGACAATGTCGTCCGGGCAAGTGAGGACTGGAGGAATCGCATCCGTATAAATAATAGGAACAGAGCATGAACTGGAGTTGCCCGCAGCATCGGTGGCGGTAAATTCTATAACATCAAGTGATCCATCAAAACCACTTCCTGCTACAGGGTTTTGAGTTACCACAGGCGCAGGATCAAGATCATCTGTAGCAACAATTTCACCTGTTAAATCTGGAATAAGTCCACAAGTTAATTCCAACTCGGTTGGACATTCAATAGTGGGTGGTGTGACATCAGCCATATCTTGATCTCCGGTAATTACAATATCATCCACAGCAATGCTGGGATCACTTGCAACACCATTGTCATTGTTCACCCAACGAAAACCAATTTTCACATTGGGATTATTTTCCGCAGAAGCTGGTAAGGTGGTTGAATAAAGTGTCCATGTTCCCTGCGGACTGCATGCTCCAACAGTTTTGGCAAGATCTGTCAGTTGCGACCAGTTCGTTCCATTGTAGTACCACAACGTTGCATTGTCAGCAACATTTCCACCTTCGAGATACAAAAATGACAATTGAATATTTGTATACCCCATGCAATTCACAGTTGGCGACTCAACACGTTTATCCGTTGCACCACATCCAAAAATTCCACAAAAGCCGGAAAGGCCTTCGAAATAAGCGGCACCGATATCGCCCATGATAGTAGGATCACTTCCGATGTGAAGAGTTCTGTCATTGCCACATCCAGAGCCACATTGACCTGCAGCATTTCCATTTTCAGCAGCACTTACATACCAGATGTTTGCTGTTGCAACATTGCTACCTGTATTGGTTACTGACCATGTGCCTGATGGTGGATTGTATGATGTAACTTGAAAATCGGCATTGCATCCCGTGCCAAAATCCTCCGTGTAAAGGGTAACTGTTTGTGCTATGAAATCATAAGAAATACACAGTGTTATCAGAAGTAGAATTCGTTTCATGTTAGTGGCTTTACAGACGAATATACGCCATTAAGCCCGAGAATAGACATAAAACCAACATTCATTCAATTTTAATATCTCTTAAACCAAGAACTTGCCTTCGCCATCTACTACAACCCTAAAAGCCTCCAACGACGCGTATCCCATGTTGTAAAGTCATGGGGTAGGCTTTCCTCGATTTCTTCTTTCACCGGATGTGTGATGCGCTTTCAACTAAAAATCTTGTTGGCCTGGCCCAATATGGTCGGGGAGTGCAAGACTTCTTTTGGGCTTTCAAAATTCTGTAACGATACTGACTACATGATCTGTGTTAAAATGAACATAAGAAATCATCATTCATACCTCAGTGCTTTCACCGGATCCTTCAATGCTGTTTGCATGGCGTGCACACTCACAGTAATCATGGTGATGAGGATCGCAAACAAAGCAGCAAGAAGGAAGTACATCCATTTCACTTCTTCATGATAGGCAAAATTCTGTAACCAGTGTGTCACACCATACCAAGCAAGTGGAAAAGCCAACACAATAGAAACAATGACTAACAACAAAAAATCTCTATTGAGTAATGTCAGGATATTTTTTACCGATGCACCCATCACCTTTCGAATTCCAATTTCCTTCGTTCTTTGCTGTGTAGTAAAGGCACTAAGTCCATATAAACCAAGACAACACAAGAGGATAGCAAGTACAGCAAAGTACAAAGAGATACTGAACATTTTTTCTTCAGAAGCATAGAGCTTTTTGAATTGATCATCCATAAAACTATAATCAAGTTCTTTATTTGGAAATGATTTTGTCCACGCGTCCTCAATAGCCGTCAGAACTTGCGCATTGTTTGTGCCATCTGTTTCAACCATAAGATTACCAGCTACACCAGCTGGATTTTGTTGCCCAATAATCAATGGCTCAATAGGAAAATGAAGTGATGTAAAATGGAAATCTGAAATTACACCGATAACATCTGCCTGTTGCGGTGGAGCATTGACGTCGCCGGGAATGGTTATTTTTTCTGCCAATGGATTCGTCCAACCGCATGACTTCACTACAGCTTCATTCACCAATACAACACCAAAGGGTCTTGCGGCGTCCTCGGCAGTGAACAAGCGACCTTCTTTCAACTTCATTTGCGACATCGTTAAATAATTCTCATCTGTAAAAAGTACAGGAAATGGTTTATCCTGAGGGCCTGATGTCGTATTCACATTCAACACGAATCTCGATGTTTGACGGCCTGGAATGTGTGCACTACGTGCAACGCTTACAATTCCCGGTGTAGACATCAATTCATTCTTCAGCGCTGTCAACGAAGCCCTTTGGGTTGAGTCAGCCTGTGGTAGAGTCAGAACAATCATGTTGTCTTTCTTAAATCCAAGGTCCTTATTGCGCATAAAATGCAATTGACTCAATACTGATAGGGTTGCAATGATCATGGCAATTGACAATGTGAATTGCGCTGTAACCAAGACCCTGCGCATCAAACCACTTTTACCGAGCGCTGTTCTCGCTTCGCGAAAAATGGATGTTATAGGTAATGCTGAAATATAAAATGCAGGATAGCTTCCGGCAAAAAGACCAATAAACAAGACCATCATCAATGCCATTCCTAAAAAGTAAGGCGATATCAAAACGGCACTTGTAATTTCTTTCCCTGTGATATAATTAAAGAATGGCATCAACAATTCTACCATGGCAAATGCAAGAAGGCAAGAAATCAATGACATCAATAGCGCTTCACCAATGAATTGCACAATGAGTTGTTTCCTGCTTGCACCCGCAACTTTCCGCATAGCCACCTCTCTGGCCCTCTTTGATGCCGCGGCAGTTGAGAGATTCACAAAATTGATGCACGCAATGCTCAATGTCAGGATAGCAACAATGGAAAATATCATGACATAATTTTTGTTGCCCTTTTTAGGTGTATCATAAATGAGGTAATTGTTGAAGTGTACATCCCTCAAAGGTTCGGCATGCATTTCAATGGTTCCATTGAAACCCTCAGTCTGCCATTGAGGAAGCTGGTAGGTGCTTACCACCTGATCCAACTTCCCCTGGAATTCATCTGCCATGCCTTCCCGCGGCAGTACGATGTAACTATAACTATTGTTGTTTCCCCAGTTGGCAGAAAACTGGTTGATAAAAGCGGTATCCAGAGAGTGCATGGAGGCCACCATTCCAAGCACCATATGTGTGCGTATTTCGGTATCATCAAAAACTCCTGTGACCTTGTAAACATCCGGCTCCCATGTTAAGGTCTTTCCCACCGGATCAACATCCCCGAAAATTCGTTTCGATTCAGCCAATGAAAGCACCATGCTTTTTGGTTCTTTCAACGATTGCGTTGGATCACCATAGACAAACGGAAAATCGAATACCTGAAAAAAATTAGAGTCAGCAAAATTCACTTCCTCAACTTGAAAGACCTGTTCATCTCTTTTGATGAACTGTTGACCATTCGGCAAAAGACGTGTTCCAGATTCAACTTCTGCATAGTCCTGAAGTATCATGGGGACAGCCGGAAATGGTGTAATACCAAATTTGTCATCAACATCATCGAATTTGTAAAACGATTGCAACCGATAAATCCGATCTGCTTTGCTGAATGAACGATCGTAACTCAATTCATCCGAAACATAGAGGTAGATAAACAAACAAGATGCAATACCCGCGGACAAACCAAAGATATTTAACATGGTGCTGAGTCGATTCCTGCCGAAATTTCTCAGTGCAGATAACAAATAGTTCCTGATCATGGTGCCCGATTAAACCAATATGGTTTGTGATATGTTGTTGTGCTGACTTAAAATTTGTCCATCTAACAATCTGATGATACGATGCGCATATTGTGCATCATGTGCAGAGTGGGTCACCATGATTACAGTGGTTCCTGAATTGTTCAACGCCGTTAAAAGGGTCATCACCTCATTGCCATTTACACTATCCAAATTCCCTGTAGGTTCATCAGCGAGAATAATCAGTGGTTGATGCACTACAGCCCTTGCTACCGCCACTCGTTGTTGTTGACCACCGGAGAGTTGCTGTGGTAAGTGATTTCGACGATGGGAAATATTCATACGTTCCAATGCAAAATCTACCATCTTCTTTCTCTCCGCACTTTTGAAACCAGAATACACCAAAGGCAACTCAACATTTTCAAAAACGGTGAGTTCATCTATGAGATTAAAACTCTGAAATACAAAACCGATGTTCCGCTTTCTGATTTCAGCACGTTTCCGCTCATTCAATTTTGACACTTCCTGGTCATTGATAAAATAACTTCCGGAAGTTGGAGAATCGAGCATGCCAAGAATATTGAGTAATGTCGATTTGCCGCAACCAGATGGGCCCATCATGGCGACGAACTCACCCTTTTGCACTTCCATACTCACATCGTTAAGTGCCGTTGTTTCCACCTCATCGGTAGTGTAAACTTTTGAAATTGAAATTGTTTTTATCATGGTATTATTGGGATTCAATTGAGATTACTTCAGCATCACCAAACAGATCATATCTTGATGTGATCACTTGATCACCTGATTGGAGTCCATCCAACACTTCATAATAGTCCGCATTTTGACGACCAAGTTTGATTTCTCTTCGCACAGCTTTTCCGTTTTCCTGTAAAATGAAAATCCAATTGCCACCAGTTTGCTGAAAATATGCTCCTCTTGGTACCTGCAATGCTTCTCCTTTTTCTCCTAAAGCAAGTGTCAATTGTAAGGTTTGTCCACGCCGAATTGAAGCAGGCTTTTCTTTCACAAAAACCAAATCAATATTGAACTGCCCGTTGGTTACTTCTGGATAAACTTTACTCACCACCAAAGGAAATTCTAGATTGTCTACTTTAATCACAGCTGAGAGTCCCGGAATGACACGAGACACATAATGTTCTGCCACTGATGAACGAATTTTAAGTTCAGACATATCGTCAATTTGACCAATGCGAGAACCCGGAGATATGCTCTGTCCCAATTCTACCTGGAGTTGCGATAGAATACCTGATATGGGAGCTTTCACCACAAGATTCTCTACAGTTTCATCTAAAAAATGTAGGTTCCTATGTACCAATGAAAGTGAAGATTCAATTTGACCGGTTTGATTCAGCCGAAACAATGAATCCATCTTCAACTTGTCCAGGTTCAACTGTCTGCTTTTTTTCAAAAAGGTCAAGCGTTCCTTCGACTTTTCATATTCCACTTTTGAAATGGCGCTATCTTGAAAGAGCTTTTCGTTCATCATAAACTCCCGATTCGCATCCTGAATATCATAGTCGAGCTTCAATAATTCAGCGCGTAGGGTTGACGTCTGCTGATCCATTTGTATCCGCGAATTGCGAAGATTGTTTTGCTGATCGAGAAGTTGTGATTCACGTTGAATAGCATCCATCTGAAACTGCTGGTTGGTCAATCGAATGATTGGAACACCCATTTCAATTTCACGTCCATCTTCAACAAATATTTCTTCTACCTTACCTCCTTCTACAACGTCTATGTAAATAGATTTAATGGGTTCGACAACCCCATTGAGCGGAATGTATTCCTGAAACACATCATACTTGACGCTTTCGATTGTAAGCCTTTCTGCGCTCACATTATATTCCTTTTCACTAAATCCGTAAAACATCAGTGCAGCCGATGTAACAAGGATGAATGCTATTCCAGCCTTGATCCACCGGCTACGCCATGATGTTTTTTTTGCAATTATTCTATCCATGAGAAAATTCGATTCCTATAGACAACTCCAATGCCAACCGTCTGCAACCATTACCAGACGTGCCTTTCAGAACATATGGCCCGATTCTTTTCAACAAAGAAATGTCCACCAGCGGACAAGTTAGTGTCCGAAATCGGACATTGTGAAACATTATGATAAACGGTGATGACACTGGCTGAACAGAAAACTAATTTCGTTTTATAGAACGAGATCAGTGAATCATTTGTGAAAACAAAATCGAGCATATTGGTTGTAGAAGATCAGGAAGAGATTCAGCTCAGTGCTAAATTCCTCCTGAGAAAAATTTTCGATCATGTGGATGTTTTCGATCATCCGGGTACTGCTGCCCATGCTTTGAAAGCCAACCACTACGACGTCATTCTTCTGGATATGAATTTCAGTAGTGGGATGACAAACGGAGCTGAGGGCTTGCATTGGCTCAAAAAATTTCAATCCATTAAACCGAATGCTGTTATCGTACTCATGACAGCATATGCCGAAGTAGAATTGGCGATTCGGGCTATCAAATCGGGAGCATTCGACTTCATCATCAAACCGTGGGATAATCAAAGATTCACTGAGATCATCCTGGAAGCCAAAAAATTTGGTATGTGTAAATCAGGAATTTTATTGGAATCAGAAGCCGGTAAAAAAATGATCGGTTCTTCTCATATCATCCATGAAATACTGCGCATCGCTGAAAAAGTGGCTCTGACCGAAGCCAATGTTCTTATCCTCGGTGAAAATGGGACAGGTAAAGACTTGTTGGCTGATTATATACACCAATGTTCAATGCGAAGGGACAAACCGCTCATCAAAGTGGATTTAGGTTCCATTACCGAAAATTTATTTGAAAGTGAATTGTTCGGTCATAAAAAAGGCGCTTTCACAGATGCACGTGAAGACAAGACGGGAAGAATAGAATTGGCCAATGGTGGCACGCTGTTTCTCGATGAAATCGGCAACCTGAATTTGCCTTTACAAAGCAAATTATTGAGCGCATTACAAAATAGCAGTATCAATAAGGTGGGTAGCTCAAAATCCATTCATGTAGATTTCAGGTTGATCAGCGCAACCAATGCCGACCTTAACCACATGATTCAAGCCAACGCATTCAGAAAGGACCTCTATTACCGAATCAATACGGTGGAACTTTGTCTGCCACCCTTGCGAGACAGAGGCCGAGATGCCATTGAAATTGCGAATCATTTCATCATAACGTATTGTAATAAGTACAACAAACCACCGAAGACACTCAGTGAGGAAACTGAACAGTCCATCCTGCGTTATGCATGGCCAGGCAATATCAGAGAATTACAACACTCCATTGAACGCGCAGTTATCCTTTCAGAAGGAAATACCATCAAACCTGAAGACCTCACTGTGGCTCAGGCGGGTGGTTACAATGACACAAAAGAACATCTCATGAACCTCGAAGAGATAGAATTGAATACGATTCGTAAAGCGCTGACCAAACACGGCGGGGTCATTAGCCATGCAGCCAATGAACTTGGGCTTACCAGAGCTTCTCTTTATAGAAGGCTTGAAAAATATGGCCTATAGCAAGTTCAGAATTTGGCTTCTTGTCCGCATCTGGACGTTGATTATCACGAGCATTGCCCTGACGATTTTCTTTTATCACTTTCAACTACATTACACCACACTGGTAGTGCTCCTGATTCTTGTCTTGCAAATTTTTGAATTGACAAGATACATCACCAAAACACATCAAGAACTTGACCGCGCTTTAAAATCTATTCTTGTTGATGATTTCAGTACAAAATTCAGTAGGTCAAAAACCAAACAACATGCATTGCTCGGCTGGAGCAACGCCATTTTGACTAAACTCACAGAAATGAAAGCACAACACCAGCTTCGAACAGAATTGCTCAGCAATATCGTCGATAGCATGCCGACTGGTGTAATTTGTTTACAAGGTCAACACGACATCGTATTGACAAATAAAAAAGCGCTCGAAATTGCGGATGCACCTATGCTTCAAAATTTCAATCAATTGGCCCGAATAAATCCTGTGCTTTGTGAAATTCTTCAGTCACTACAAACGGGTCAGGAAAAAAAAATAGTGGTGAGAAATGGCCAACATGATCAGGAATACATGGTAGACAGACGGGATTTGGAAGTAGCGGGTGATGAGTACAGAATTTTTGTATTCTCCATTGCAGGTTCAGATTTCGATCAAAGAGAAACTGAATCATTCAAAAATTTCATGCGTGTACTCCACCATGAAATTGTCAATAGCATCACACCGATCATCTCGCTTTCCGACTCTGTCTACACCACTTTAAAAGAATCTAAAACAGCCCTGACAAATGAAGAAGTGCTTGAAGCTTGTTCAGCTATTTTAAAAAGAAGCAAAGGGTTGTTGAAATTCTCAACCGGATATCGTGCACTCACTGATATACCTTCTACAACAACATCACTCATTCAACCAGCTGAGGTGATAGAAAGAACAATCAAATTATTTGGTGAAGTGAGAGAAAAACAAATCAGATGCATCATCGAAACTAGATCGTTCATCAGAGCGGATGAAAGTCAAATAGAACAGGTGATGATCAACCTGATCAAAAACGCCATAGAGTCCATACCAGAATTTCGCGAACCAGAAATTCAATTGCTCATTTCAGAACAAGCACATGAATTGCGCATTTCGGTGCATGATAATGGTATGGGAATGACCGATGAAGTTTTGGCCAATATTTATGTGCCGTATTTCACAACTAAAAAAGAAGGACAAGGGATTGGCATGAGCCTGTGCAGACAATTCGTTTTAGCCAATAAAGGAAAGATATACATAGCCTCAACTCCAGGAGATGGGACAACAGTTCAACTTGTTTTCCCTATCGCATCATGATGGCATAAGCAATCCGGAGCATCAAATGAACTGAAAACGATCCGCATCATGCAACACTGGAAATTTTTCTCTGAATTCCAACAATTCGGAAGCTGAAAAATCCATTTGCATGATTTCCTCAACGCCAACTTTGGCTTGACACAGTATGTCTCCACGTGGATTGATCATCATCGAATCTCCTGAGTAAGCAATCGCCTTTCCATCATGCCCAACACGATTACAAGCTGCCAGGTAAACTTGATTCTCAATAGCCCTTGCTGGAAGCAGTTTCATCCAAGGCTCACGTCGAGCCTCAGGCCAATTTGCAACATAAACCAACAAGTCGAAATAGGGCATTTTGCCTTCGAGTCCATTCCTACTCCAAACCGGAAATCTCAAATCATAACAGACCAAAGGACAAATTTTCCATCCTCTCCAATCTTCAATCAATCTCTTTTGTCCACGTTCATAATGCTTGTCTTCACCAGCAAAAGAAAATGTATGGCGCTTGTCATAAGTGCTGAATGTTCCATCCGGTCTAACCCAATAAAGTCTGTTGTGAAAATTAGAATCCGCCTTCACTGAAATACTACCACATAGGACTGCGTTGTGCTTTTCAGCTTGACTTCTCATCCAAACTAAAGACTCCATCTGATCATGATGCAACTCAGAAGCTTGAGCTGTATTCATGGTGAAACCAGTAGTAAACATCTCAGGCAAAAGGATCAAGTCCGTCTTTTGCTTCATCGAATTCAATAAGGTTTCGATCCTGGTCAAATTTGATTCTCTATTCTCCCAGATCAAATCACATTGAAACACTGTAACATTCAGGTCATTCATTTCAAATCAAATTTAGCTTCATACATTTCTCAAAATTTCTGCTGCCTTGATGATGTCGACATCTTCCTTAGCGAAACAGAAACGCAACACTTTATGGTCGGCATGATCCGGATAAAAAACAGAACAAGGTATCCCCGTAATTTTTTTCTCCTTGGTGAGCTCGATGGCAAAATCTGTATCCTTAGCCATAGAAATGGACTCGTAACCCAATAATTGGAAATAGGTGCCGGTAGATGGCAGCACTTTGAAACGCGAGCCTGACAATTGCTTTAAAAACAGATCGCGCTTCTTCTGATAAAATGAAGATAACTCTTGATAATGCGACTCGTTTTTCATGTAAACGGAAAGTGCATATTGGATCGGTGTATTGCAAGAAAACACATTGTATTGATGCACTTTTCTAAATTCTCTCATCAAATCTTCCGGACCACAGACATATCCCATTTTCCACCCTGTGGCATGAAATGTTTTTCCAAATGAATACACGACCAATGATCTGGATACAAGTTCAGGAAATCGCACAACACTTTGATGCAACATATCATCAAACACAATATGCTCATACACCTCATCACTCAAAACAATGATGTTGGTTCCACGAACCAGTCTCTCCAATTCGCGCAAATCTTCTTCATGCAATACAGTGCCGGTTGGATTGTGTGGTGTATTGATGAGAATCATCCTGGTTTTGTGATTGATCAGCTTTTTCATATGATCCCAATTCACACGGTAATCCGGCCATGGCATATCATACCACACGCATTTGCCTCCATTCACCTCTACTGCCGGTGCATAACAATCATAGGCTGGTGCAAACAATATGACCTCATCATCTTGGTGCACCAAAGCGGTGATTGCGGTGAATAATGCCTGTGTACCACCGGCAGTAATCGTAATTTCCGATTCCGCTTGATATCGATGACCATACTGATGATAGATCTTATCAGCTATGACTTCTCGCAATTCAGCAATACCAGGCATTGGAGCATACTGATTGAATCCTTTACGCATAAAATCCGCAACGAGATCAATCAACTCGCCATCCATGGCAAATCCCGGAAATCCTTGTCCAAGATTGATGGCCTGATGCTCGGCTGCGAGTCGCGACATCACGGAAAAAATGGTTGTTCCAGTGGCTGGAAGTTTTGACTCTATCATTTCCTAAAAGTTTCCTGATATCGGTTCATACAACTTTGAATGACTTCAATCGCCTCATCACAGCCTTTGAATTCATCTACTGTCACATCTTTTTTCATCAATGTTTTATAATTGGTAAAAAAATGCCGCAATTCCTGTTTGAAATTGTCGGGCATTTCTTCCATGCTTTGGATATGGGCTACACTCATATCGCCCTCTGCAACCGCAATGATTTTTTCATCGCATTTCCCGCTATCGTTCATTTGCATATAGCCGATAATTTTCGACCTGACCAAACAACCAGGCTGGATACTCACTTCACTCAATACCAAGATATCCAACGGATCGCCATCATCTCCCAAAGTTTGTGGAATGAATCCATAGTTGACTGGATATACGAATGCAGCGAACACAACGCGATCCAGTCTGATGAGGCCGCTCGGCTTATCCACTTCATATTTCGCTTTACTTCCTTTTGGAATTTCAATCAAACCATCCACTGTGGCAGCGGATCGCTCAAAATTGTTGGCTACTTCATGCCAGGGATGTAATATCATAATCGTGCAATTACCGCGAAAATACCCGCACTTACATGAGCATGATACGCCATTGAAGACGTATATTTTCAACAATATGCTGAATTTGTCACATCCGCCGGAATTGGCAGGTAACAGCCATTAATTTCGCAGCAAAGAATTATTGGAACATGTCAGCAACTTCACCTGCCACTTTGGATCAAGCCCTGGAAATGGGACTCAGGAATGACGAATTTGATAAAATCGCCGAAATCCTTGGCCGTACGCCTAATTTCACTGAAATGTGTGTCTACTCCGTGATGTGGAGTGAGCACTGTTCATATAAAAACTCCATCAAATGGCTTAAAACACTGCCGAAAGATGGACCTCATATGCTGGTGAAGGCCGGCGAAGAAAATGCTGGTTTGGTGGATATCGGAGACGGACTCGGTTGCGCATTCAAAATTGAATCGCACAATCACCCCAGCGCGTTGGAACCTTATCAAGGTGCTGCCACAGGTGTTGGCGGTATCAACCGCGATATCTTCACCATGGGCGCCCGTCCAGTGGCTCAGTTGAACTCTTTGCGATTTGGAAAGCTTGACAATGCAAGAACTAAATGGCTCGTAAGTGGTGTCGTGAAAGGCATTGGAGATTATGGCAATGCTTTCGGCATTCCTATCGTAGGTGGCGAAGTTTATTTCGATGAATCTTATCAGGCAAATTGTCTGGTGAATGCCATGTCAGCCGGACTTGTCGATACCAAAAAAATTATTTCAGCGAAAGCGAAAGGACCTGGAAACCCTGTATTCATAGTTGGTTCCGCGACAGGTAAAGATGGAATCAAAGGTGCTTCCTTCGCCTCAAAAGACATTACAGAAGATAGCGCAAAAGATTTGCCCAGCGTTCAGGTTGGAGATCCTTTTCAGGAAAAACTGCTGTTGGAAGCAACCATGGAACTCGCAGATACAGATGCCATCGTAGGTATGCAAGACATGGGTGCAGCTGGTATTACTTGCAGCACTTCGGAAATGAGCGCCGGTGGTGGTGTTGGAATGGATATTCACCTCGACTTAGTTCCAACTCGACAGGCAGGTATGTTGCCTTTTGAAATTCTCCTCAGTGAATCTCAGGAAAGAATGCTCATTGTGGTGAAAAAAGGTAAAGAAAAAATCGTCAATGACATTTTCGAAAAGTGGGACCTACATGCCGTGAAAATTGGTGAAGTCACAGATTCAGGTCATGTGAAATATTTCATGAATGGTGAACTCGTTGGTGATATTCCTGCAAAAAGTCTTGTCCTCGGCGGCGGCGCTCCAGTTTATGAGCGCGAATACAAAGAACCCGCATACTACCGTGAAGCCAAAAAATTTGACATTCAACAAATCCCTGAACCTACAGATTGTGTTGTCGTGGCCAGACAACTAATGGCCAACCACAATATAGCCAGTAAAAAGTGGATCTATGAACAATATGACAGCATGGTGGGTACCGTCAATATGAGTACCAACAAACCATCGGATGCCGCGGTTGTCAATATCAAAAACTCCAACAAAGCATTGGTACTTACCGTTGATTGCAATGGCCGATACGTGAACAGCGATCCAGAAGTTGGCACCATGATCGCCGTGGCGGAAGCAGCACGCAATATTGTGTGCTCAGGCGGAGAACCTTCAGCGATCACCAATTGCTTGAATTTCGGCAACCCATACAACCCCGAAGTTTATTGGCAATTTGTAGGAGCCATCAAAGGAATGGCTGCTGCTTGCAGAAAATTCGAGACTCCAGTTACCGGTGGTAATGTTAGTTTTTATAATCAGACGGCAAATGAAGATGGCACAGCAAGACCTGTTTTTCCAACTCCGACCATCGGTATGCTCGGATTGATGAAGGACAAGTCATTGCAGACAACATTGGATTTTAAATACAAAGGTGATCTTATTTATCTCTTGGGAATCCCAAGAAATGACATCAATTCTTCTGAATATCTCTATACCTATCACGGCGTTAAAAATTCACCAGCTCCCTTCTTTGATCTGGAAGAAGAATTTGCACTTCAGGATTGCATGAAGGGCTTGATCAAAAATAATTATATCAGTTCAGCTCATGATGTGAGTGATGGTGGTCTGTTCGTTACACTTTGTGAAATGGCTTTCCCCAACGGTCTTGGTTTCGACATTGTAACCGATAGTGAGATCAGAAAGGATGCATTTCTTTTTGGGGAATCACAAAGCCGCATTGCTGTGACTGTCGTTGAAGATTACGAAGATGAATTCCTGGATTATGTCGCAGAAAAAGATATTCAAGTGATTCTTTTAGGGCATGTCACCAAAGGAAGAGTTACCATTGATGAACAAAACTTCGGTTTTATCGACGATTACAGACAACTTTATGAAAACAGCATTGCAGAAGCAATGGCACATTGACAGTACTCGTAACTTCATCTCATCATGAGAAAACTGGTGATCATATGTATTTCACTGATTTCATTAGGAACAATGGCACAGCTGCCTTCAGGTTGTGCTGTGGTGAAGAATTACAATGACAGTATACAGATCATCAGCCTCAAAGGTAAACTGGGATTGTACAGTCCGGTCTTTAACGAAGTTATACTTAAACCGGAGTATGACAGCATTGGCAAGCCCGATTTTCCGGCTTTAGGCTTGGCAACCATTACGAGCAAAGGAAAATTAGGACTCATAGAAGTTTACTCCGGTATCGTCATAACTAAACCTGCTTATGATGAGATTCAACAAGCAGGTTTACTTCATCCTAACTTTTCTTTAGTCAAGCGCAAAAACAAAGTTGGGCTCGTAGACATCTCGACCGGTTATGAATTGGTTCACACGAAGTACGATGAAATTCAGCCATTCGGAATCTACGGCGAACACTACGCCATGGTGAAGATCGGAAAGTTATTGGGATTGATAGATGATGAATCTGGCTTCGAAACCATACCTTGTAAATATGAAGAAATTCAACATCCTGGTGCCAACAATGATTATGGTTTTATTGTTAAAAGAAATGGCAAGTATGGTGTCGCTGGTCTCGAAGGTTATGAATTCATAGAATGTCTTTACGATCAAATTGAAAGAATAGCCGACGGAAATTTCAAATGTTTGAAAGATGGTGAATCTGTTTATTTCGATCAAAACGGACTGCCGTACATTCCTGAATGAAGAACACCGACCATTGAGGTTATGAATATCCATTGTTCATATTTTCTTCAAATCATATTTCTTCCTTATAAATGTCATTCATAGAAAAGTCTCAAGACTTGATGTTCTGAAAACGCCAATTAATCGCCCATTCCCAGCGGTTCACGTCAATTATGAATGAATTATTTTCGTCCTCGTTTTTAGCCCGCGAATACAAGGCAGTTGTTAATTGAGCGTTACTCTGATTGAGTGTAACAACTAGCATTGGTGTTTTCAATGAGATCATAAGGAAGAATTTTGGATCATTCATCTTCAATTATTCCTGTCTGGAATCGAAATTGAACCAACCACGCCCTTTCGCTCACGAAAAGCCTCCACCACTACGTTAATTTATGCCGCATCGAAATGGATGCTTTTTGTTCTGGCAAAACAACCACACAGTCTGACCCACTGTGCAACCATACATCATGTATCACTCACTCCGGGTAGGTGATACATACTGGAAACCCGGACAACTTAAAAACCACGCAAGGATGAAATCAAACATGAAGTACGTCTTCATGTCATTGGCCATAGCTATGACATGTTTTTCGTTTGCTCAAAACAACGACCACAACGGTGGCGGTTTTCCGCTCACCTCTTATGTGGTAAAATCTACAGATGACATTGATGCTTTAGAAAAATCCCTCCCGGAAGGAACAGTCATCATCAACAGACACCATCCATTTCATGCGATTGAAATACTCAATGAAAAATATCAACAGGAAGAGTTAATCAGACTGTTGAGTGAAAATCCTCAAATTTCATTTTTCGAACGTGTTCAATTTGATCAGGCCGGAAATCCCATCATTCCAACGGGATTTTTCATGGTAAAATCCAAAAGAGATTTTGCAACCGCTGCCATCGCGTTTTGTGAAGATAAAGGTTGTATTCGAAAAAATGAACTCAGTAAATTATCATGGACTGTTTTCGAGCTTCCGAAAAATTTGTCATTTAAAGAATTCGAGTCGTTTGCCAAACCAACCGGATTGTTTGAAATGATCATGCAGGATGAAATTGTACTCTGTGAAGAACATGTTTCCGATGACACTTTTTGGAGTAGTTGCTGGTATGTATCTCAATCCACCGATAAAGACATAGATGCAGACCTGGCCTGGACCAATATGCCAACTGGAAACACCACTGGTCATGTGGCTGTCATCGATGGTCATGGCTTTGATGTAACACACCCGGATTTAGCAAACAACATAGCTGGTTCATATAATGCGGTGAATCAAACCACCAATGTGACTCCAACTACAGCTTATGAAAAACATGCCACGGCATGTGCGGGAATACCTGGTGCCATCTACAATAATGCACTCGGGGTGCCAGGACTTGGATACAACAAAATCAAAATTTTAGCCATCCAAATTGGATATAATGCTCAAGCTTCTGGCACGTTTTATACATCAGCTACCATACAGGCTGATGCCATCAACTTTGCCATGACGAACGCTTCAACTTGTGCCATCTCAATGTCTTTTGGAGGCACTACCTATCAAACAAGTTTTTATAACGCCATCACTTCAGCAAGGACAACAGCACGTAATGGAAAAGGAATACCTGTTTTCGCGAGCTGTGGTAACAGTGGTATCACTGGTTGGGTTAATTATCCCGCATCCTATTCCGGTGTTATCGCTGTAGCATCAACTACATCACTTGACTTTCGATCTTCTTTTTCCAATTATGGTCAAGGCACCACATTAGCAGCACCAGGCACGGCCATTACAACCACTGATGTCGCCGGAACCAACGGCTACTCCACAACTGACTACACGAATTTCAGTGGAACAAGTGCGGCTTGCCCTGTCGCTGCAAGTGTTGGAGCTATGATGATCATTGCAAACAATAATCTAACGGAAGTTCAAGTAAAAACTTTGATGGCCCAATCATGCGAAAAAGTTGGAGGCTATTCTTATGGTGCAAGCAATACAGATACCTATAGCACATGGTCAAACGAACTCGGATATGGAAGGGTTAACATGAACAATGCAGTGCTTGCTGCGATTGCAGCTACTCCTATCAACCCGGATATCTCGATCTCTGGATACAGTGTGAATGACAACACCGTAACAGCTGGACAAGCTGTGACCATCACGGCATCTCAAGTTACAAGCATGCCATCACAGATTGCTGTGAATCCCACGCTGGAGTGCCGCTGGTCTACTGATCAAGTTTGGTCTGCAACAGATGTGCTTATTGGAAATTCCACCTCTGCTTTGGGTAATGGCATTACATCTGAAATTGAGACATTCAACTATACCATTCCAGCGGGAACAGGTATGCGTTATATTTTGATCAAGTGTGATGCGGGCAGCATTGTGACTGAATCCAATGAAACCAACAATATGGTGGTTATCCCAGTGACAGTTTCATCCACCACCGCCACGCCCGATTTGACCATTGCTTCCATGAGCATCAGCGACCTCACACCAAATGTTGGTCAAACTGTTTTGCTTTCATGTTCACAAACAATAACAGGGGCAACATCTACCAGTGCGGTAACGATGGAGTATCGTTATTCTACCGATGGTACTTGGTCAAGCGATGATGTTGTTCTCGGCACAGATGTATCGAATATTGGTGTATCCCCTTCGAGTGAAACTGAGAGCATCACTTTCATTATTCCTGGTGGAACTGGCAATAGATTTATACTTGCTAAAGCAGACTCGCCGGATCAAATGACTGAATCCAATGAAACCAATAATGTGTTCGCTTTGCCTGTTGTGGTCTCTGCAGCAACTGTTAACCCAGACATTACAATAGGAGGACTTACCAGCACGGCCACAACAGTTGTTGTTGCTCAGACGGTAACGGTGAGTTGTCAGCAGATCATTTCAAATCCACCTACTTCTGTAATACAAGTCAATCTGGAATACCGTTGGTCTACAGATTTAATATTTGATACTTCAGATTTGCTCTTGGGGAATACTACATCTTCGCTTGGCGGTTCGAGCACCTCAGAAGCTGAATCAATCACATTCACCATTCCAGAAGGCACTGGAACAAGATATCTTCTGGTTAAAGCTGATGCGAACAACACCGTAACAGAGACGAATGAATCCAATGTATATAGCATCATGTTTAATGTTTCACTGCCATCTTCTCTACCAGACGTTTTCATTGATGCATTCACCGTTTCACTTTCCACTGTAACGCAAGGTCAACAAATCACGGTGGCTTGCTTTCAGAATATCAGTGACCCGGCATTTACTGCTACCAATGTCTTTATGGAATACAGATGGGCAACAGGCACAACCTACTCAACAAGTTATTCCATCATAGGCATCGACTACAGTTCAATTGGTGGTGGTGATGCCGATGATGATGAAACACTCACATTCACAGTTCCTGCTGGTACCGGTCAACGTTATGTGATGATCAAATGTGATTCGAACAATGGTGTGAACGAATCGAATGAAAACAACAATGTATACACCATTCCAGTGCTCGTTGTCGCTTCAGCATTGCCGGTACCTTCATCTTCAAACTCAAACTCCAAATTGGCAACATTCGATACCTTGGCTCCGGATACATTCGAAGAAAACAACAATGACCATGAGAACGCCATTGAACTTTCATGCTTTCCGAATCCAGCCCACAGTATCTTAAACATAACTCTCCAACATACAGAAAATGAAATCACCTATTATGAAATCATCGACATGACTGGCCACGTTGCACAGCAAGGGAAAGTAATGATGGGAATTCATTCTGGAGTGATAGAAGTTCAAGACCTGAGTTCCGGAACTTATTTGTTACACGTTACGAATGGATCTTTTAGTGGAAATATTCGATTTATTATCTCCAAATAATTCAGCAATCTCTCCTCGCTCCATCAACATGGAGCACAAATAAAAAAGGCTGGCAAAATTGCCAGCCTTTTTTCATTAAACTTGAAAAGCTTAACGAACAACTTTGATGGTTCTTTCTTCTTCACCAGCAATAACGCGGATGAAGTAAATTCCTTTGGAGAGGGACTTTGTATTGAATGAAATATTCTGTGTTCCCTGTCCTCTTTCGCCATTGAATACGTTAGCAATATTCTTCCCTGTAAGATCAAATAAATCCACTTGCACATGTGCAGGTTTGTTCAACGCCAATTTGATATTGCTTTCATCAGCCATCGGATTCGGATATACAGAAATTGAATTTTCTGCGATGACATTTTCAAGGAGACCAACTGTTATTACAACATCTTCACAATCGGTTGCATTGCACTCACCAGGATTACTCAGATCACCATATGTAACACAAACCGTGTAAGTATTGCTTTGAGTATAGGTATGGCTGCCGTTATCAGATAGAGTTGGAAATGATCCATCACCCCATGTAATGACATATTGTGGATTAGCTGCTCCATCACCTACAGATGTAACACTCACAACATTGTTCGTTACAGTCAAAGTCATTTCAACCGTACAAGAAGTTGTGGCATCATCTACTACGACATCGATACAAGAAACAACTTGACAGTTTTCCAAATTATCCAAATCAACGTAGGAGGCACAAATTTGATAAGTGTCAGCCGCAGCATAAGTATGTGAATCAGGAAGTGTAGTGCCTGTTGGACTGCTGTCTCCCCAATCTACACTGATCTCAGGGTTTGTTGCCCCAGACGCGTTACCACTCAAAGCAACTGTAAGACCAGTTACGGAAGGCAGAAGTTCCAAAGTACAATTGCCCAAATCTTCGATCATCACAGTTTCACAATCTGAAACACTACAACCGTCAGGACCAAAATCACCATAGACCACACAAATTTGAAACTCACCAGTTGTGCTGTAGATATGTGATGCAGTTGCCGTCATGTCGAACTGACCATCACCCCAGTTGATGATATAGTTTTCCGATAATGCACCTGATCCTACTGCTTCAGCAAGAACCATAGAGCCATCCACGGTTGTTGTAAGACTTACAGTACATGTGCCAGCATTCTCTTGCAATACCACTTCGTGACATTGAATAATCGTACAGTTGTCCGGATTGTCCAGATCAGTGAAGGTCACACAGATGTTATATGTACCATTTGCGGCATAAACGTGATTGGTATTTTCTGTTGTTTCTACTGGACTACCATCACCCCAATTGATACTGAATGAAGGTGCACCAGCGCCGGATGAGTTGATCTGAAGACCTACATTCAAACCTAAAGTCATTGGAATGAAATCCATTGAACAGCCTTCGCCAGTGATGATTACATCCTGACATGCTTGTTGAAAGCAATTGATCAAATCGGCCTGATCAAAATAAACATAACAAATCTGATAGGTACCAGGAACATCATAAACGTGCGTCGCTGACTGACTCTGGTCTTCGTTTCCGTCTCCCCAAATGATGCCGTATCCAGGAACTGCCGCACCAGTACCATTCACAGTTACGGTGACTTCATTGCCATTGGTCACAATGTCAGCAGAAACAATACACTGAGAGAAGATGTATTGCGAGAAGAATAAAAAACTAAAGATTAAGTAATACTTTTTCATATGTAGTTGGATTTGGTTCCGAATGTATGTCCAACACTGCAACGCGTCCGACAGAGTTAAGAACGTATTAAACACTTGGACGTTGAAGGCAATACATGAACGCAATCATAATTGAAACCTGGGGGACAATTCGTCAATCCTGCATCAATTCAGCATTTTTCAACTTTCAAAGCGATTGAGCAATGTACAAACGATATGATTAGAAACACAAGAAAATTACAATTTTGACAAAACACCCTTGCGATCATATGCTGATATCCGAACCACATTTCATCAAAAACAAGAGGCTTCCCGTTGGAAGCCTCATGTCACTAAACCTTTAACCAAAACCTACCCACTATGAAACCTATGGGAGGATCTTCTGACCTATAAACCATAGAAACAGTCTTTGGTTCAGAAGACTGCACAAATTTACATCGTTATGCACGCATAGAAATGTTAAGAAGATCGAAACTTGTGTTAAAGAATTCTCAATTCCCTTGTCCAGCAAGGGATACAGAGACAGTCAGGTTCGTGATAAAACTCACAAATCTGACGATTTCATGACGTAAATCAAGTTTGAAAAATGAATTGTACGATCGACTATTCCCTGTTTTTCGAATCCATGAGAATGGTAACCGGTCCATCATTTACTAAACACACCTGCATCATGGCACCAAAAACACCAGCTTGCACAGGCCTTTCTATTTGTTTGGACAATTGTTGCATGAAATATTCATAGAGTGGAATGGCCATTTCGGGTCTGGCCGCACGGATAAAAGATGGCCTATTGCCCTTTTTTGTGGCGGCATGCAATGTGAATTGGCTCACCACTATGATCTCACCCGCCACTTCAATGATGTCGAGATTCATCTTGTTCTCCGCGTCTGAAAATATCCTCATGCCGGCAATCTTTTGTGCCAACCACTCTGCATCCTCTGATTGATCTTCATGCTCTATGCCCAAGAGAATAAGAAGGCCTTTTCCGATGGCAGATACTGTCTGATCATTCACAATTACACTTGCTGAACTTACTCTTTGCAACACGACTCTCATACCACAAATTTAATCCATGCGACATGCATAAAATATGCCTATTGGGATGACGCTGCCCTCTTAAATTCGCCAGCGTGTTACAAGATGAGATTACATATCTGAAAGGAGTCGGGCCCCAGCGCGCTGAGGCTCTATTCAGCGAATTGAAAATCAAAACACGCGCAGATCTGCTCCACTATTACCCATTCAGATACATTGACAGATCTCAGGTAACTACGATACAGAAATTATCGGGCGAGTCCGTTGCTGTGCAATTGATTGGGAAGATCATTTCTCTCAAAGAAATAGGAGTAGGAAAAAGCAAAAGACTGTCAGGTATTTTCAGGGATGATACGGGCGATATCGAACTCGTTTGGTTTAAGGCACCTCGCTGGCTGATCCAAAATCTAAAAATCAATGAAACCTATGTCCTCTTTGGTAAGCCAACAGAATTCAAAGGAAAGTATAATTTTTCCCATCCTGAGCTTGAACTATTGGATGAAGCACGCATCGCACATGGTTCAGAACTCAAACCTGTCTATGGCACTACCCAAAAGTTGATCAATAAAGGTCTCAATAGCAATGGTATCGCCAAATTAACCAGATCACTTGTTGACGAATGCAAGTCATTGATTCATGAAAATCTTCCTGAAGAAATCATCAAACGATTTCGTCTGATGTCTCGCAGTGAAGCCATTGCTCAAGTGCATGTTCCTTCCAATCAGCAACAACTTGAAGCTGCCAGAAGAAGATTGAAATTTGAAGAATTGCTTTTTATCCAACTACAACTTGCCAAACAAAAACTTCATCTGACCAAATTAGAACGTGGTGTAGTGTTTCAAAAAGTGGGAGAATTGTTCAACCGCTTTTACCATGAACATCTACCATTCGAATTGACACAAGCACAAAAAAGAGTGGTCAAAGAAATTCGATTGGACGTAGCTCGTGGCCACCACATGAATCGATTGATACAAGGTGATGTAGGAAGTGGCAAAACTGTTGTTGCGTTGTTGGCAGCTTTGCTGGCAATCGATAATGGCTATCAGGTGTGTATGATGGTGCCGACGGAAATACTCGCCCAACAACATTTCAGTACACTCACAACGCTGTTGAATCAAACTCCTGTTCGTTTGGAATTACTCACCGGTTCAACGCCTCGATCAAAGAGGAGACATTTGTTGGGAGATTTGTTACAGGGGGAACTTCATTTCATTGTGGGTACTCATGCTTTGATTGAACCAGTTGTTCAATTCAAAAATCTCGGGTTGTGTATCATTGATGAACAGCATCGCTTCGGAGTGGCACAGCGTGCGCAATTGTGGAAAAAAGCTGAATTACCGCCGCATGTTCTGGTCATGACGGCAACTCCAATACCCAGAACACTTGCTATGACTTTGTATGGCGATCTTGACATCAGCGTAATTGACGAATTGCCTCCAGGACGTAAGCCTATCGTTACCCAATGGAAAAGCGATGCGCGCAGGACAGAAGTGTTTCAATTTATGGAAAATGAAATCCTGAAAGGACGTCAAGTGTATGTCGTATACCCACTCATTGCTGAAAGTGAAGCATTGGACTACAAAGATCTCATGGATGGTTATGAGAGTATTGTGAGAAGATTTCCCCTTCCCAAATACCACGTGAGTATCGTGCATGGCCAAATGAAAAGCGACGCAAAGGAATATGAGATGAAACAATTTGTCGAAGGCAAAACTCAAATCATGGTTGCAACTACGGTTATTGAAGTGGGAGTTAATGTACCGAATGCAACAGTTATGGTCATTGAAAGTGCTGAACGATTTGGCCTGTCGCAACTACATCAATTGCGCGGAAGGGTTGGCCGTGGTGGTGATCAAAGTTATTGTATCCTGATGACAGGCGTGAAAGTCGGTAACGATAGCAAAACCCGATTGGAAACCATGGTAAGGACCAATGACGGTTTTGAAATAGCAGAAGTTGATCTTCAGTTGAGAGGTCCTGGTGATTTAGCCGGAACACAACAAAGTGGTGCACTGGAATTGAAAATTGCCGACTTGGCAAAAGATCAAGTGATGTTGTCCGCTGCGCGCGAACTAGCGCTTGAAATCACAGATGAAGATCCTGATTTAACGCTGCCAAAAAACCAACTTCTTTTGGAAGCTCTGCAAAAATCAAAAGAGGCCAGATCCGATTGGAGCAAAATCTCATAAGCGTCTTTCAGTCCGATGTGATAGTCACAATTCTTCTCATCTTTGCGTCATGAATCTCAGTCTTCAGGATAAAACCGCAGTCGTTTGCGGATCGACCCAAGGAATTGGTTTAGCAACAGCTAAAGAACTTGCGCTGTTAGGCGCCAACATGGTGCTTGTAGCCAGAAATGAAGAAAAACTCAGAGAAACCATAACCATACTGGATCAAAAGCAAGGTCAAAAACATCAATATCTGGTAGCCGATTTTGCACATCCCCAGCAAGTGCAGGAAGCTATTGAAAAATTTGCAATCAAAAATCAAGTACATATTCTTGTAAATAATACGGGCGGTCCAGATCCAGGTCCAGCAATCGATGCCGACATTGAAGCTTTTCGAATTGCATTCAATACACATCTGATCTGTAATCAGATCATGGTGAAAGCTCTGGTTCCTGGCATGAAAACACTGGGATATGGCAGAATCATCAATGTGATCAGCACATCAGTAAAACAACCATTACCCAATCTCGGTGTAAGCAATACCATCAGAGGCGCCGTTGCAAATTGGTCTAAAACTTTAGCTATGGAACTCGGAAGATTCAACATCACGGTCAACAACGTGCTTCCGGGCGCCACGGAAACTGGCAGACTCAGCCAAATCATGAAAAACAAAGCAATAAAATCTGGAAGTACGGTTGATGACATCAAACATGAAATGTCTGAAGAAGTTCCCATGAAACGTCTTGCACAACCGGAAGAAATCGCCAACGCCATCGCCTTTTTGGCATCACCAGCAGCTTCTTATATCAATGGCATCAATGTACCTGTGGATGGCGGAAGAACACTCTGTTTGTAATGCTCAGTTGCAGGTTGGACAAACTCCGCTAATCATATAGCTGGCTTCCTTTAATCGATAGCCTCTTGGTAACTTCAATTCAGGAATCACTTTATCGAGACAAGTTACTTCGCCACAAACTTCACAACTGAAATGAACATGATCATGCTGGTGACCATGATCGTGATCGCAAGCTTTGCAAATGGCGTATCTTGTCATACCGTCCAATCCGATAGTCTTATGGACTTCACCCTCCTGTAATAACCGGTCCAATACACGATAAACCGTTACCCGGTCACACACACCCTCACTCTGTTCTTGAATTTCCGGTTGAGATAATGCTGTGCCTGATTGCTCCAATATTTCCCGGATATGCTGTTTGGCTGCTGTTGACCTGACCTGTTTTTCTTTCATGAATTTGTTTTCAATCCAGACACAAAAATAATATTTTTTCGCAACTGTGTTGCATTAATTATTTTTGCAACTGAATTGCATTAACCATGTTGACAGAATTCATCCATAGGTTCCGATTCAGAATTGGTGGGTCTCGCCATCACGCGTTGCAGGGATTGCTATGTTGTGCATTCGCATGGATGTCACAGGAATCGCTTTCACAATGCAACATCCATCTCAGTGGTAGCGTGAAAGATTCCGAAACAGGATTGCCAGTTTCCTTTGCCTTTATCGAAATTCAACCCATAAAAATGACCACCGTTGCGGACAGTAATGGTGTCTATCACATCCACGGATTGTGTCCTGGAAATTATCAGGTCGTATGTACCCGCGTTGGATTTCTGCTATCTGAAACAGCAGTCACCATTCAAAATGATACACTCCTATCGCATCATATCATTTTTGATCCTTCCTTCTACCGCGTAGTGGAAGTTGAATCGAATAAAAATCCGATCAGAATTGGAACAGCGGTAAGCCAGCTTAACAAAGAAGATCTGATGAAGCAAAATGGACGTGCACTTTCGGATCAACTGGAAAACTTACAGGGAGTTTACAGCTTGAAAACCGGAAGTAGCATTGGAAAACCTGTCATACACGGCCTACATAGCAGCCGGGTTCTTGTTTACAATAATGGTATTCGACATGAAGGACAACAATGGGGAAGTGAACATGCTCCGGAAATAGATCCGCAGTTGGCAGAACAAATTACCATAGCATACGGTTCCGCAGGTCTTCGCTACGGGCACGATGTCATTGGCGGTGTTATTTTAATTGAACCATCAGATATCATACGCACACCGGGGTTTCAAGGGGAAGTGAATCTGGTTGGCAGGTCGAATGGCAGGTCCGGAAGTGTATCGGGAAAAATTGAAGCAAATTTCAAAAGGATTAAATCACTTGGATTGATGTTTCAAGGCACAACACAAAAAACAGGCAATATCCATTCACCAGATATCACCTTAGACAACACTGGTCATGACAATTTGAATTATGCAACAGGTGTGCATTTCAATAAATCAAGATTTGGATTACAATTCTTTTATAGCATTTATTCATCAGACATTGGTATCTTTTCTGGATCACATACCGGCAACCTCACTGACCTTAACAACATCATAGATGGCAGCCTTCAACCAGTTGGTTCCAAGTTTACTTATAACATAGCCAGACCCAAACAACATGTATTACATGAATTGCATAAAGTACGTTTACACTATGTTACTGGTATCAATTCTAAAATTGAAGTGCTTTATGCCCGACAATACAATTTGCGTGAAGAATATGACAAACACATTCCAAGAAATGATTCCATCGCAGGACTCAACAAACCCGAACTGAAACTTGAAATCACTACCCATTCAACAGATGCAAGTTGGATTCTACGCAAGGGTACACAACACACATTTCAAATTGGTTTATGTGGCACTTATCAAGCGAACACATATGAAGGCAGGTATGTCATTCCCAATTTTGAAAGATATGCCTACGGCGCCTATTTATTTTATCGTTGGCAAGGAACAAAAACAACTTATGAATCGTGCATTCGGTATGACGTGAATGATCTCATGGTATACAGATATGTCAACCAAAGCCTAACACAAAAGGAACACGAAACAAGCAATGTTGCCTTTGCTATGACGGTGGATCACAACATCAGTGAATACCTCAGTGTGGGAATGAGTGCAGGAAGAACCTGGCGGGCCATGCAGGCTAACGAACTTTATAGTAACGGACTTCACCACGGAGCTGCTTCATTTGAAATTGGAGACTCCACACTGCATCAAGAGCAATCTAACCATTTACTTTTTCAATTCAAATTTCTTCAAGACGACATCTTCATTCAGGTCGATCCATTTGTTCAGTTCATTGATGGATATACTTTTCAGGTGCCAACATCAACGCCTGTGCTCACCATTCGAGGTGCCTTTCCTGTATTTGCTTATGAACAAAAGGACTCTTGGTTAACAGGAATCGACGCACAATTTAAAATGAAACTACCGCAAGGGATTCATATATATTCATCATGCTCGATACTTCGTGCAAGAGAAAGAGAAACTCATCTCTTTTTACCGCAAATGCCTGCTGATCGATACAGTGTGCGATTGTCGAAAGAAATGAAAGACTATAAAAGATTCTTACGAACCTACATTTCATGGGGTGGGAAATACATCAACAAACAATGGCGAGTGGATTCACATCAAGACTATTTACCTGCTCCGAATGCTTATTATGTTTTACACGCTGAAACAGGTACAACATGGCATACAACGAAAGCGGATATCTTGCTTTCATTATCTGTAGACAATCTCCTGAATACGACTTACCGCGATTATCTCAATCGATTCAGGTACTACGCCGATGAGCCAGGAAGAAACTTCACTGTTCGTATTACTTATCAATTTAAGAATCAAAAAAACCATGATGAAATCAACAAGTAACAAATCCGCAGGCCTTTTGCTTTTCGTGACAATGACAACCACTTTGTTGATGGCATGTCATAAAGACACACAAGATCCGGAAACGCCGCAGGTAATCCTCAATGAGGAGGAAGTCATTACAACTTGTAAATTATATTTTACTGATATCAGCGGAACATCAACTGATACCATCGCAATATACCGTGATGCGGATGGTGATGGCGGGAATGGTCCTACACAATTTGACACCATCTTTCTAAAATCTGGAACCCATTACGCTACAGAAATCATCTTGTTGAACGAAACGATAAGTCCAGCCGATTCCATTTCAAATGAAGTTGAAGAAGAAGGCCAGGATCACTTGTTCTGTTTTGGTGTCAACAATGCTGCATTGAATATTGAGAGAACAGATAGTGATGGAACTTACGAAATTGGCTTGCATTCTGAATGGACAGCAACTTCTGCTTCAACAGGAAGTGTCACGATCACATTGAAACATCAACCAGGAATAAAAGACGGCACATGCATACCAGGTGACACCGATTTAGAAATTCAGTTTCCCCTTGTTATCACAGACTGATTAACTTAAAAAGGAGTTTGCTCTTTCAAGTACCTTTTTAAGTCCTGCTGCATTGGTTCCTCCAGCGGTAGCAAAAAATGGCTGACCACCTCCACCTCCATTGATTTCTTTTGCAAGTTCGCGAACGATGTTCGAAGCATTCAGGTTTTTTTCTTTCGCCAGGTCTTCGGAGATGATACAAGTGATCATGGCTTTACCTCCAGATTCACTGGTGAAAACACCAAACAGCTTTTCTGTTTCTCCTTTCAATTGAAATGCGACGTCCTTCAATTCAGCAGCTTCCAAATCGACATGCTCTGCGATGAACTGTACTCCATTCAACGTTGAAATTTTCTCCTTCAAACCTTTCTTGACTTCAGCAGCTTTTTCTTTATTGAACTTTTCAATTTGTTTGGCAAGTTCGCTATTTCGTATTTGCAGGTCTTGTATGGCCTTTAGAATATCCTTTGATTTTAGAGTTTCACGAATCGATTGCAGGGTATTCAATTCTCCAGTGATAAAATTGAATGCGCCATCAGCAGAAATAGCTTCTATGCGTCGAACACCTGCGGCAACCGCTCCTTCACTTTGAATTTTGAACAATCCAATTTCTCCTGTGTTACGCACGTGAGTACCTCCGCAAAGTTCAATGCTGGATCCAAACTTGATCACTCGAACGACATCACCATATTTTTCACCAAACAGCATCATGGCGCCGGTCTTCTTCGCATCTTCGATGGACATACTTCTATTTTCCTCCAGCGGCAATGATTTGCGAATACGTTCATTCACCAAAGACTCCACCTTTTCCAATTCCTCATCGGTCATTTTAGAAAAATGTGAAAAGTCAAAACGGAGATAGTCAGGATGAACCATAGAACCTTTTTGTTCGACATGAGTACCCAACACTTCTCTCAAGGCTTCATGCAACAAGTGAGTTGCAGAGTGATTTGCAGCAGTGTTTGCTCTTTTTTCAGCATCCACGTTCGCACGAAAAACCGCAGCCGGGTTTTCAGGAAGTCTATCTGTAAAATGAACTGGTAAATTATTTTCCTTCTTTGTATCGAAGATCACAAGTGACTCGTTTGCTGAAATGAGCTTACCAGTATCGCCAACTTGTCCGCCACTTTCAGCATAAAATGGCGTTTTATCTAAAACCAATTGGAAAGATTCTTTACCCTTCGCTTTGATTTTTCTGTATCTTAAAATTTTGCAATCACAAGACAATTCATCATAACCCACGAATTGAGTTTCACCTTGTGCCAATTCAACCCAGTCTTCAGTTTCAAGTTTTGTAGCAGCTCGGCTGCGTTCCTTTTGTTTATCAAGTTCGGCTGCGAATGCCACTTCATCAATTCGTTTGTTGTTTTCACCTGCGATCAAAGCGGTAAGATCCGACGGAAAACCAAAAGTGTCATAAAGTTCGAAAACCGTTTTGCCATCTATCACATCGCCACTGGTTTTCTTGATGATTTCGTCTAATTGTACAATACCCTTTTCCAACGTGCGCAGAAAACTCTCTTCTTCTTCACGTATCACTTTGGCCACAAGGACCTGATTGTTGCGAATTTCCGGGAAGAAATCTCCCATCTCATCAGCAAGCACTTTTACTAATCGATAAATGAAAGCTTCCTTCATATTGAGAAAGCTAAATCCATAACGTATGGCACGTCTCAGAATTCTTCTGATGACATAACCCGCGCCACCACTTGACGGCAATTGTCCATCACAAATCGCAAAAGATACTGCGCGCACGTGATCAGAAATCACACGCATCGCAACATCACGCTTATCCGAAGTACGTTGGTATGTCAACCCGGAAATTTTTTCAACTTCTTGTATCAATGGAGTGAAAACATCCGTGTCGTAGTTGGAAGTTTTTCCCTGCAGCGCCATACACAAGCGTTCGAAACCCATCCCCGTGTCGACGTGAGTTGCAGCAAGTGGCACTAAACTTTTATCTGCCTTTCTTTCAAACTGCATGAACACGTTATTCCAAATTTCAACCACTTGAGGATGATCATTGTTCACCAGCGTCTTGCCGTCTACCTTACTTCTTTCTTCGTCTGATCTGAGGTCGACATGGATTTCAGTACACGGACCGCAAGGACCTGTATCACCCATTTCCCAAAAATTATCCTTCTTATTGCCCAACAATATTCTGTCTTTGGCAATCCGTTCGCTCCAGATATCAAAAGCTTCTTGATCGAATTCCAGATTTTCGGAGGAATCACCTTCAAAAACGGTAACGTACAAGCGATCCACAGGAATCTTGTAAACATCCGTGAGCAACTCCCATGCCCATGCAATGGCTTCCTTCTTGAAATAATCACCAAAAGACCAGTTGCCCAACATTTCGAACATCGTGTGGTGATAGGTATCGACGCCAACCTCTTCAAGGTCGTTGTGCTTACCGCTTACACGCAAACATTTTTGTGTATCAGCAACACGAGGATATTTAATGGCTTCATTGCCAAGGAACCAGTTTTTGAATGGCGCCATACCACTGTTGATGAACATCAGTGTAGGATCACCTTTTACAACCATTGGCGCAGATGGAACTATTTCATGTCCTTTCGATTTAAAAAAATCGAGGAAAGTTTGACGGATTTGTTTCGAAGTCAGATGTGTCATTGCGGGCGCGAATTTAACTCAACTTAAGCAACGGAAAAGCACGATTTAGACCATTACTTGACGATAATTTTATGACATCCCAAGTTGGTCATTCAAGCGGGAAACCCCAAGAAGATTCGGATTCACGGCTGGTTCTGAACATTCCAGATCAAGAATAACAAATGACGATTTGAGGACCACGGCCAAAACAGTCGATACGGCTATGACCGAAATGATGAAAGGTTGTGAAATTTGAGAATAACTTTCTAATTTCGCCCGAACCAATTATGGCAAGGCTCAAGTACAAATTCAATCCCACTTCGCTGAACTTCGAAAAGATCAGTTATGGCTTTCGGGACTATGCACTGAGCACGCTGAAGTATCTATTCGCCGGACTTGTATTAGGCGCGATTGGCGTAGTGTTGTACGCTTCCTTCTTTAAAGATCCGGAAACTGCAAGACTGAGCAGAGAGGTCAAATTCCTTCGTAAACAAATTGAAGAACTCAATTCTCAGATCGACACCCTCGAAGTTTTCGCCAGTGATCTTCAAGACAAAGATGATAATGTGTACAGGAGCATCTTTGGCGCTGAACCTTATCCAGAACACCTGAGAAAAGGCGGTGTTGGTGGCAGTGATCGTTATCGCAACCTCAAGGGATTTGAATCCAGTGAAGAAGTGATCATGACCAACAAACGCATCAACAGACTGCAGCGATTGCTGGTTGCACAGAGTAAATCATTCGAAGAAGTATTTAACCTCGCGAAAACCCAGGATGAAATGCTTCAGAGTATTCCTGCTATTCAGCCTGTTGCCAACAAAGACCTTAAAAGACTTGCTTCCGGTTTCGGTATGCGTATTCACCCTATTTACAAAATTGCCAAGATGCACACTGGTCTGGATTTTACAGCAGATCCAGGCACTGAAATTTATGCAACAGGCGATGGCGTAGTAGAAGCTGTGGACAGCAAATTATCCGGCTATGGTCATCATGTTGTGATTCAGCATGGCTTTGGATATGAAACACTCTATGCGCACATGAGTCGCGTGGCCGTGAGGCCGGGAGAGAAAGTAAAACGAGGGCAAATCATAGGATATGTAGGCAACACAGGAACCTCTACAGGACCGCATTTGCATTATGAAGTGATCAAGAATGGTGAAAAAGTAGATCCCGCGTTTTATTTTTACAGCGATATTACACCTGAACAATACGAAGACATGTTGCAGCGTGCAGCAAACGCCAACCAGTCTTTCGACTAACCTGAACTACTCTTATGATGACCAAATCCTATGAGATTGAGAAACTCTATTTCTCTATTGGCGAAGTGGCTGAGATGTTTGATGTGAATACATCACTTATTCGCTTTTGGGAAAAAGAATTCCCTCAGCTTCATCCCAAAAAGAACACGCGGGGAAATCGTGTGTACTCCAAAAAGGATATTGAGCTATTCAAAAAGATACACCATCTTGTCAAAGAAAAAGGCTATACACTCGATGGTGCCAAAAACGCATTACGCGGCGCTGCTATTCATGAAGTATCAGAAAGCCTTACTGATCGCCTGCTCAAGATACGCAGTGAATTGATGAGTATCGCCGGTTCTCTCTGATTACTTTTCTATGCTTCAGGGCCTTGTTTTAAAATCAACTGGAAAATGGTACGATGTGCTGGTGAATGATGGTACCAGATTGAGCTGTCAGGTTCGAGGCAAAATCAGGATGGAAGGAAGATCTACAACCAATCCTGTAGCTGCAGGCGATTGGGTAGATGTAGAACGTGAAAACGAATTAGAAGGAAATATTGTCCGCATTCATCCCAGAAAAAATTACATCATCCGTAAATCGGTGAATCTATCCAAAGAAGCGCAGATCATCGCTGCGAATCTTGATCAAGCTTTGCTGGTGATCACAACAACAAGACCTCAGACAACACCCGGCTTTATTGATCGGTTCTTGGTAACAGCTGATGCATATGATATTCCTACCGTACTGATATTTCACAAAATTGACCAGTACGATGAATCTGAGCTGGCAGAGGTGAATCAACTCTTGAGTATATACGAAAAAATGGGATATCAGTGCCTACGCACATCCCTTATATCCGGTGAGGGTATCGAAGGACTCGAGAAAATTCTGGAAGGCAAAATCACACTGATCAGTGGTCATAGTGCTACCGGTAAATCATCCATCATCAATCACATGATTCCCGGCATTGATTTGAAAACCGGAGAAGTGAGTGAAGCAAGTAACAAAGGACAACACACCACAACTTTTGCAGAAATGCATCCTTTGCCAAATGGTGGCTATATCGTAGATACTCCTGGTATCAAAGGTTTCGGATTGGTAGATATACCGAAAGATGAACTGCATCATCATTTCATTGAATTTTTCGCATTGCTACCTGAATGCAAATACCACAATTGTTTGCATCTCAATGAACCAGGGTGCGCGGTTCGTAAGGCTCTTGAACAGGGCGAAATTGCGCCATCACGATACAATAGTTATGTCAGCATGTATCATGATGAAGAAGAAAGATCTGTATATCGCAATTGATTTTTTTCCAATTAACAAAACTTCATTGTAATCTTGCCCCTGATTTCTCACAGGGGTGTCCCAACAACAAGGGGCTGAGATTATACCCTTTGAACCTGGGCGGGTCATGCCGCCAAGGAAGAAAAGTGGTAGCTGAACAACAGTCGGCTACCCTGGCCGGCTGACAAATTATTGTCAACCAATATGAGAAAATGTTTATTTGTCGTGCTGATGTTCACTGCATGCTGCAGTTCAGCACAAATGGCTTCCATTGAAGGGCTGGTTAGTGATTCTCTGAACAATGCCTCAATGAGTTTTGCAGAAATTGCTATTGAACCCGGCCATGTGATCACCTATTCCAATGAAACAGGATATTATCGCTTCGACAATTTACCAACTGGCGATTATGTGATCAAGGCATCATACAAAGGATGCAATTCTCAAGTACATGAAATTTCATTACGGAATCAAGAGAAGGTAGTGCTCAATTTGATTCTCGATTGTGGTGAAATCCAGGTGGAGGCCACAAACTCTGTGCTCAAAGAAGTATTGATCGAATCGACAAGAGCGACATCCGTAACGCCGATGACCTACATGGATCTTAGCAGACAACAAATTGAGTACATCAATACATCACAGGATATTCCTCAAATACTGAGATACACTCCTTCGCTTGTATCAACAAGTGATGCTGGCAATGGTGTGGGTTACACAGGATTGTGGATTCGTGGTAGTGATCCATCGAGAATCAATGTCACCATCAATGGTATTCCACTTAATGATCCGGAAAGCCAACAAGTCTTCTGGGTGAATACACCAGATCTGGCATCCAGTTCTAGCAGTATTCAAATACAGAGAGGAGTTGGCACCAGTGCGAACGGCGCTGCATCCTTCGGAGGCAATATCAAAATTGAAACTCGTGATGTCAGAACACAACCCTATGCAGAAATCAAAAACTCATTCGGTTCATTCAACACCATGCGCAATACTGTGAATCTGGGTACGGGTTTATTGAAAAACAAATTCCTTGTTGAAGGACGTCTTTCGCGAATTGTTAGTGATGGCTATATTGATCGTGCATCAAGTGATCTCAAGTCCTATTTTTTGGAAGGAAATTATCTGGGACAAAAAACCACATTCAAGCTCGCTATATTCGGAGGTCGAGAAAAAACCTATCAATCATGGTATGGCACTCCCGTAAGTGTCCTACAAAACAATCAAGATAGTATTCTGGCTTATGCAACACGAAACTATCTGGATGATCGTCAACTGAGCAATATGCTCAATGCAGGCAGGACATTCAACTATTATGAATATGAAAATCAAACGGACAATTATGGACAAGATCATTATCAACTGCATCTCAGCCATGATTTTCGGCCATACCTACGTTTTAACCTTTCCACACACTACACACATGGCGAGGGCTACTATGAAGAATACAAGAAGGATGAGGACTTCGCATCTTATGGATTAAGTGAAGTTGTTTTGGGCAATGACACCATAACAGCTACAGACTTGGTGCGACAACGATGGCTCAACAATGATTTTTATGGTTTCGTTACTTCCCTATTCTATAGAAAAAATGCATTTGAAAGTTCATTAGGAGGCGCATTCAATGAGTATATCGGAAATCACTTTGGAGAAATCATCTGGATGGAATTTGCAGGACAACACCCTAAAGATGCAGAATATTATCGGGGAAGGAGCGTCAAACACGATGGCAATGTTTATTGGAGAAGCAGTTATCTCGTCAAGAAAAAACTGGCCATTTATGGTGACTTACAATTGAGATCAGTCGTTTATTCCACGAATGGTACTGATAACGATCTCAGGGCATACGATGTGAAGGCGCAATATCTCTTCTTCAATCCAAAAGTCGGAGCAAAGTATTTCATGAATGAACTGCATACCTTTTACGCTTCGTTAGCAAGAGGAACAAAAGAACCCAATCGCAATGATTTTGTGGATGCCATTGATCCCCAAAAAATCAAACCAGAAGAAATGATTGATATCGAAGCAGGTTATCAGTTTGCCATGAATTGGATCAGCTTCGCGGTGAATGGGTACTACATGAATTACAAGAATCAATTGGTACTGACTGGAGAACTTAATGATGTTGGTGCACCGTTGCGCATGAATGTGGACAAGAGCTTCAGAAGGGGTCTGGAACTTCAAATGGCTTATCACTGGCAACAGAAGTTTTTTGCGCAAATGAATTTAACGGTCAGCGAAAACAAAATCGATGAATTGATTGAGATCATTTATGATTACACCGATGAAGACTACTCTACAAGAGAATTTAAACATAACAACACCAACATTGCGTTTTCTCCACAGTGCATCAGCGGGGCTTCAGCGGGATATGTTTGGACTATCGGCAAGAAAGATCATGAATTGCGTTTTGATTTGCTCAGCAAGTATGTTGGCAAACAATTCCTCGACAACACACAAAACGATCTGTTGAGTATTGATCCTTACTTCATTCAGGATTTGAAGCTTGGCGTAAAATTGAAACTGCAGCAAAATCAATCCATCGAATGTGCATTCTTTACTCATAACCTATTTGATGTCATGTATTCATCAAATGGTTATACGTATAGCTATTACTACGGATCAAGAATTACAGAACGGTTTTATTACCCACAAGCCGGTAGAAATTATTCAATCAATCTTTCCTTCAACTTCTGAGACTGCGGGTGCTTCGGATTTTTCTGTTCTGCCAACCAGATATACTCCGGCAAAAATGAGTAGTGTACACGCAACCTTTTGCCAAGTGATATCTCCGGTGTAATTCAATTCGAGAAACCATGAAAACACAAATGCAAAAACACCAGCCAGAACCGGTTGCAGATAGATGTATGCACTTGCTGCAGTAGGACTGAGATAATTCACGCCGATCATGTTAAAGAGGTAAGTCAGGAATGTCGTACACACGATAACATATCCAACACTGAACCATTGCCATTGATTCAGTGAAGCCCAATCAATCGATTTCAAACCAAGACCACCGAATGGTAACACAAGGATTAGACCGATGAGAAATACCCATGCCGTGATCATCATGGGATGATATTTTTTCATCAATGGTTTTACCATGACCAAATAAAACCCCCATGATATACTGTTGATGAGGATGAACATGTCACCCTTGAAACTACTCATGCGACTCTGATCGAGAGTACTCATCCACAAAAGGGCAATCGCTCCGATCATGCCTATGAACACCCCGGCAATTTTAGTCCAGGTAATTTTGTTTTTAAATAAAAGTGCACCAATTAGCATGACAATGATTGGGTTGCTCGTCATAATGATACTTGCATTTGCGGGCGAGGTAATAGAAAGTCCATTGAAGAATAAAAGTTGATTTGTAGCCACTCCGCAAATGGCGCACACCACAAACCTCCACCAATCACCCACTTCAGGCAACCTCATGTGACGGATTGAAAATAGCCAGAACAACACACATGCACCGAGAACACGCATGGCGATAAAACTGTTCGGTCCGACAGGATTGGGCATTACAGATTTTGCGATGATGTAATTGGCGCCATAGATCAATGCAGCGCCAAACAAAGCAAAATGTGCAATGGCCGATTTACTCATTCCATCGACTCCTTGGCTGCTGCCACCACTTTCGGTGCATTACCTATAAAAATGCGGTCGCCATTGATCATCACTGGTCGCTTTAGAAATGTATATTCTTCCAGAATGAGTCGCTTATAATCTTCCTCACCTAACTCCATTTTATTGAGACCCATAGTCCGAAACTTTAGGGCAACTCGACTGAACAAAGCCTCATAACTACCAGCAAGTTTTTTCATTTGCTCAATTTGGCTTTTGGTGATTGGTTCAGATTTTATTTCCTGAAATTCGAATTTTTTAATTCCCTTCCCCCATTCTTTCAGGATGCGCTGATTGGTGGTGCAAGATGCGAGGTGATAAATTTTTTTCATGTTCAGCCTTTGTTGAGATGTTTATTGATTGTTTGAACCAATGAAACAAGGCCATCCTTATAGTGTTCATTATTGTCCACCACAAGATCACACAACGACATATAAGGATCTAGGTATTTTTCTTCCGCAGGACGCACATGATTGAACCACTGGTACTTCACTTGATCTTCAGGGAATCCGCGCTCCTTGCCATCTCTATCGATTCTTCTTCTCAGTCTTTCATCGTGATGCACGTCGATATAAACCATATAGTTCAACTGATTACGAATTTCATGGTAGTGAAAAACAAACAATCCCTCCATGATGATTACCGGTGCGGGTTGCACCAAAACTTTTTCAGGTTGCCAAGCAGGATTGTTGAAATTATATTCCAATTTTTCGATGGATTCACCCGAAATCAATTTCATCATATCATCATGAAAATGCTGACGGTCTATTGATGTTGGAAGATCAAAATTCAATACGCCATTTTCGTCTGCAATTTGTTTTTCCTTGGGATGATAATAGTTGTCTTGAGAAACCAATGCAACTTCATTCAGGTTGTAATGATTCATCAATTCACGGAGGAAGCTCGTTTTACCCGAACCACTTCCACCGGCAATACCTACAAGATATGGTTGTGTTTGTTTCACCTGGCAGATCTTTTTTTCAATTCTTCAATCAGCAAATTAAGTTCTTCCGGAGTATTCAGAACAAGGAAAGATCCATTTCCTAATATACTTACCTCCGAAAGTTTCTGCTCCGCAAATGAAACACATTGAATACCAACAATACTTGTGGTAATCTTTTTTCGTACAGATCGCTTGACAAGTTTATTGATGTCCTTTTGATCTTCTGGCTGAAATACCCCGTCTGTAATGACAAACAACTGGTTGTTTCCATCCTTAATATATGCTTTTCGCAATGCATCATAGGAAGCTTTAAAACCCTTTGCTCCGGAGGTTGAACCATCAGCGTGAAGTTCATTGACGATCGTCATGATCACAGAGGTTTGATTTCCCGAAGTAGTTGGCAACAACACTTTGGCTTCATCGGCATAGCTGATCAAGGTAATTTTATCTTGTGGCCTCAATGCCAACGCCAGTTGATTCAAGGCCAATTTCATCAATTCCAATTTTTCACCTTTGGCCATGCTTGATGAAACATCCAAGAGAAGAACAACATTATTCGGTTTAAAACGATCGGTTGGCAACATGGCTGACTTTTCCGAAACAGTATCCTCCTTCATCGGTTCTGGTAATGAAACAACTTCAGGAAGTGGGACAATCACCTCTGGCTTGTGTGTTTGTTTTAATCGGATGACAATCCGAGAATGACTGTGATTGATATAGCCCAGATATTCTCCTGGAGCATAATCAGGATGAGTTGCGATGACTTGATAATATCCAATTGGAATACTGTTAGAAACCATTCCATCACTCATGGTTTTCATATTCATTCTTTTGAGATGTTCTTCACGGATTTCTACTGTTGCAGATGGAATTCCTTTACTGGTGGCATCATCTACAACCTCAATCATGAACATATTGTCAGAACAACAATCAGCTGCTAATCGAGAAAAATCAGGACATGGAATGTGGTCTTGTGGATTCAAATAAGCCACTTCAGCATAAACTGGAAGTATGATCGGTTTCTCCATCGAAGCAAAATACAATTCTATCTTCTCGTTGTATACTGCCTTTTCACGTGGTTGAAATTTAACCCGCATGACAATAGAACTATCGGGCAAGAGTGTCTTTGAAGTAAATAAGACCTGATACTCGTGAGAAAAATTGTGGGTCAACAGAAAATCTTTCTGAGAAGATTTATTCTTGATATGCACATCAACAACCCACTCGGTTGATGGTCCTGTGGTGCCAAAATTCAAGCGCGAAGGAATTACTTCAATTTGTGATGACAATTGACCGATTGACGAGAGTATGAATAGCAGGCAGATTATTTTCTTCATCATGATGTGACAACATCCTTTTCCAGAAATTCTGCAATTCTTCTATCATTTGCCAAACGCGGAACCTTATTCTGTCCGCCGAGTTTACCCGACGCTTTCATAAAGGCATTAAATGTTCCTGGTTTTACAAACCGTACCACTGCAGGTTGCAGAACATGACCTGTGATGAGATCTCTGTAATAAACATTTTGTTCCTGCAACTTATTGTCCAATAGCAATGCAAAAGACTTGATATCGGAAGGTCTTTGATCGGTCTCCACAAACCACTCATGATATGGCAAACCTTGCGAAGGATTCACTTGAGGTGCAACATGGAATTCAGAAATATTGAGCTCGTGCGAAGTGCACGCATGTCTCATGGCATTTTCCACCTCTTCCGCGATGACGTGTTCGCCAAAAGCACTGGTAAAATGCTTAATCCTTCCAGTCACACGAATTCTCGGCGGTGTCAATGAGACAAATCGAACGGTATCACCAATTAAATAACTCCACAATCCTGCATTCGTGGTTAAAACAATGGCATATTGAACCCCGGTTCTGACTTCACCAATGGTGAGGCGCTTAGCATTACCACTATGCAACTGATCCGCTTCAATGAATTCATAAAAAATTCCAGAATTCACATTCAAAAGCAGGCCATCAGTATCTCTTGAATCTTGATAGGCAATAAATCCTTCACTTGCTGGATATAATTCTATCGATGGTATTTCCGCTCCAATGAGGTCCATGAATTTCCTTCTGTATGGATCAAAGCTCACTCCGCCATACACAAACAAATTGAAATCAGGAAATATCTCTCTGATATTTTGTTTTCCGGTTTTTTTCAGAAGTACTTCAAAATACATCTGCACCCAATTGGGAATGCCACTTATCAGCGTCATGCGCTCCTTCATGGTTTCTTCCGCAATCGCATTCACCTTGGTTTCCCAATCCTCTATACAATTCGTATCATAAGCAGGCATCCTATTGCGCTGCAAGTATCCGGGAACATGATTAGCCACAATGCCTGAAAGTCTTCCATATGGAATTCCGGAAGGAAGTTTATCGAGTTTTGGACTGCCTTGAAGAAAAATCATTTTACCATCCACAAAATCAGCATGACCTGTTTCTCCGATATAACACAACAATGCATTGCGGGCACTATTGATATGATTCGGCATGGAATCTTTGGTAAGCGGGATGTATTTCGTACCCGCTGTGGTGCCGCTTGTTTTGCAGAAATACAATGGCACGCCTTTCCACAACACATCCTTCTCTCCTTGTTTCCATCGATCGATATATGATCCAAAATCTTCGTATTCTCTCACTGGCACAGCAGAAACAAACTCTTGATGCGATTGGATTTCAGCAAACGAATGATCTTTACCGAATGCAGTATTCTTCGCATCACAAATCAGTGTGTGAAAAACGTTATTCTGACACTTGACAGCATCAGCCGATTCCTGCCTAATTTTCTTGAGTACCTGCCGGGCAAGCAGTTTGGATGCCCAGGATTTAACTGACATCTTTTATCTCCTGACAATATTTTGATGAAAGACTTGATTGTTCATGACCACATGGAGATGATAAACCCCGGAAGCCATTTGCGAGAGATCAATGCTCACATATCCCGATTCATTTTGATTGATCACTCGCGATTGAATCAACTGACCCAAATGATCCGTGAGTGAAATGCTCAAATCCTGATGAAGGTATTCGGAAACATCCAGATAAACAGATTCGCCTGCGGGATTGGGAAATACACGCAATGAAGATGGGCGTGGCGTTGATTCACTCACTTCATCGTAAAATCCGAAATTCATTCTCACCATAGGTATTCTATCCACCGTGAACCAGTCTGTCTCATTAAAACGCACAAATGATGTGTATTCATAGGCATCTCCACTCAAAGCACAAACGAATAGAGAAGTGCCTTCATTGCAACCTACTGAAACGAAATAAGCAGTGCCAGATTCCACTGCAACTGGTGCAGGGAATGTCAAATTGGTCATGATTTGTTCTCCACCGGAATTCATCATTTCCGGAGTGATTTCGACAGTATTCGTTGTGGCAATCCATGTTGCATCCAATGATTCACTGATATCAAATGAATACAACTTCCCATAAATAGAAGTGGATGCAGAAGAACCAATACCCACGCCAACACTGATGGAATAAACACTCATGTTGTCCGCTGTAACCAGAAATACATTACCTATTTCATATGGCTGTGATTCTAAATCAGGAGTGGCCAGGTAAAGAGCATTTGCGAAAAAGTGATCCCTTGCGTATTGCACATCATGGATATGAAAATATGCTGTATCGAGATTGTTGGTTGGATTATCATCTTGAAACTGTGATGTAGTGGAGAAGGCAATCCGGTAATTGTCTTCAACTGCAGGCATTTGAAAGCTACCAGCCCTAAGTTCCAATGCATCTCCAACAGGTATGACTACGCCTTCATCACTTTGAGCACTGTGGATCACATTGCTGTTGAAGTCCAGAACCTGCACTTGCAATCGACTGTCGGATTGAGTAACCACTCCCCTGTTTTCAACCAGAGCAGAAAATTTCAGCAAAGGCGCCATTTCATCTGGATACTTGCTGTATTCCATGAATTCAAAGCCTGTCGGATGGGCAGGATCACTCAGATTGAAATCTCCATAATCTGTTGCATTGATGGAAAGATCATTGCCATAAGCTTCTACGATTCGAATATCGTCTAACATCCAGAAGTAATAAAGCCCGTCGAAAACAAATCGAATGCGCACATCAGACTGACCACCGGCATAAAGACTTAACTGAACGAATTGCACTGCATCCTGCGTTGTTGGATTTGGCAAGGAAGGATTTACAAAAACTGTTTGCCAATTACCTCCTCCAACGCTAACTTCAACACGTGTTTGACCTTCATATATTTTCAAGTATTGATTAAATTCCAATGCAACACCCGGGTGCGATGATAGATCAATCGAAGGAGTGGTAAGTATCGCAACATGAGGACCAGGTACCGGACCAGTACCAAAGTTTTCCGGAATACATGGCTGGTCAGGATTGTCCCACCAATTTGAATCGAAGATGACAAATCCACTGGATGCACTTGGGCTCATGATCGGATCGCCAAGGACACCAGCCGGCAGACAAGAACCCCGGGTACCTACTTCAGAATTTGGATTGGTAGCAGGTCCGCGATACTCCCAAAATGCCGTGCCACCAGCCTCACTATTTTCCCATCCGGAAGGAATGCCATTGGAAAAATTTTCTGCCCAAATGATATCACGATTGCCCTCAGATGAAAGATGATGGTTAGATAAATCGACGTATTTACCGGGTGCCTGATCTAAATAAACTTGTGATGCTGTGAACAATGGAACAAACATCAGGGTGAAGAAAATCCTTTTCATGGTTGGTTTTTAAGTAAGTCACTTTTGGTTTTCCATGCGTTGCACATATCGGCCAGTAAAAAGAATATGAAAGTTCATATTCATCTGATGAACAATTTCAAAATCATAACGACCATGCACGCCTTGGTAAGCCACGTGGATCAATTCATCGGTAATATTAAAAGTTTTCACATGAATATCTTCAGCAAAGGTGACCAACTCGCCAAAAAACTTGAATACAGCTTCTTTCACAGACCAAATGATGGTGAGATAAATGAGGTCGTTAGGAGAATTCAGCGCATCATGCCTTTCCTGTGCATTACAAAACTTATCCTGAATTCTTTTGATGGTAGGAAGTGGATTTTGAATGTCCAAGCCCACTGGATGTTGCCCGACAATCAATGCGGCAAACTCACCGCAATGCGAAATCGAGATGTATTTTCCATTGTCCACTACCGGCTTGCCATTGCTGAGAGTCGAAATTGTCGCACCTGGAATTGCTTCCGATAATAACAGGCGCGTTGCGAGCCATTCTCGTTGTCGCTTTTCCAATGGCATCTTTTGAAGTTGCTGAGTGATCAGTGTAGGGTCAGGAAATCGACGAACCAATTCCGCAGTTGATTCCGCAAGGTGCCAAACCAATAAATTTTGGTGATTTTGTTCCAAAAATTGTCGAACCAACAGCGGCATTCGGTGTTATCTAACTTTGAAATTATGCTCTGCAAACCTAAACATGACATTTTGTTTGCGGAAAAGGGTCAAAAGATCGTAATTTCGCGCCTCGTTTTCAGCAACTTAAAAAACATCATAAGTACATTAAAATGAGTACACAAACCGCAGAAAAGGTGAATACTTACAAAGTGAAAGACATGAGCCTCGCAGAATGGGGCCGCAAAGAGATCAAATTGGCTGAAGCAGAAATGCCAGGCCTGATGAGTCTCAGAAAAGAGTACGGACCATCGAAGCCACTGGCTGGTGCGCGCATTGCAGGTTGCCTGCACATGACCATCCAAACTGCAGTGCTCATTGAAACACTTGTCGAGCTTGGTGCTCAGGTTTCTTGGAGTTCCTGCAACATTTTTTCTACTCAGGACCACGCTGCCGCTGCTATCGCTGCCGCAGGTATTCCTGTTTTTGCATGGAAAGGAATGACAGCTGCGGAATTCGATTGGTGTATTGAACAAACATTGCATGCATTCGAAGGCGGCCAACCTCTCAATATGATTCTGGATGATGGCGGTGACCTTACCAATATGGTTTTCGATAAATATCCAGAGTTGGTTGCAGGTATCCGTGGTATTTCTGAAGAAACCACTACCGGAGTCATGAGACTATACGAACGTGAGAAAAATGGCACATTGATGCTTCCAGCTATCAATATCAATGATTCCGTTACGAAAAGTAAATTCGACAATAAATACGGATGCCGCGAGTCTTTGGTTGATGCACTTCGCAGAGCCACAGACCTCATGATGGCCGGTAAAGTGGCTGTTGTTGCTGGATTTGGAGATGTGGGTAAAGGTTCAGCGGACTCACTGCGTCATGCAGGTGTGCGTGTGATCGTGACTGAAATCGACCCAATCTGTGCATTGCAGGCTGCTATGGAAGGTTATGAAGTGAAAAAGATGGATACTGCCATCAAAGAAGCAGATATCATCGTTACTGCCACCGGTAACCACAATATCATTGTGGATCGTCACTTCAAAGCCATGAAGCACAATGCTGTTGTTTGCAACATCGGACACTTCGACAACGAAATCGATATGGCATGGTTGAATGCAAACCATGGACAAAGCAAAGATGTCATCAAGCCACAAGTGGATAAATACACCGTGGATGGCAAAGACATCATTGTACTTGCCGAAGGACGCCTGGTGAATCTGGGTTGTGCTACTGGTCACCCATCTTTTGTGATGAGTAACTCATTCACGAACCAAACACTTGCACAGCTTGAACTCTGGGCCAATCACGATAGCTACGAAAACAAAGTGTATGTTCTCCCGAAACACCTCGATGAAAAAGTTGCAAGACTTCACCTCGAGAAAATCGGTGTTGAACTGGAAGTTCTCACTGAAAGTCAAGCTCAGTATATCGGTGTAAAAGTGGAAGGTCCATATAAAACCGATCAATACAGATATTAAGCATACGCCCATGGCGATATTGAAAAGGGCTGCAATGCAGCCCTTTTTTTTCGAAATGGAAAGATGATCATGTACCAAGATTCTAAAAATTAACAAAGCCCCGTCCATTGACGAGGCTTTGTTCCTTCAGATTATGAAACCAAAAATCTAAACTAGTGCAGGTTTTCCTTCCTGCACGTTCTTTGAGTCCTTTCCGAATACCGGTCCATGGTATTCTTCGTTATATGCAAGAGCAAGATTTAGCACATAAAAGACATTGAACAAGCAAACGAGCACGTAATCGATAATACTGTACTTACCGAAGCTCTGCGCGAGTTCAACACAGATTCTGAAAAAGAAATAAATATTATATCCTGGTACCAGGAAAAAAGCAATGTGCGAAGCTGGTCTTCCGACGATTTTCAGCACAACAATAAGATTCCAGACTGGAATGAAAGCGGCATACCACGGCTTGTCAGCCTTGGCAAACAACTTTGCAGCACCAACTGCACCGATAACAAAAATAAAGACACCTAGGGCGAAGTAACCGGCATACTCATTAAACAGTATGTCGTTAAGACTAGTGTTGTTCATGTGAATGAAGTTTTTGGTTTCTACGCGTTACTTTTTGCAATCCATGAATAAGACGAAATAGATTTTTCAGGGTTGCCTTGATTTTTTTATAAGTGCCGGAAAACAGGGTAAAAATGACAAGTCTAACCCCACCCGGCAATGTCATTGATCATATTTCTGGAAAAACAAGCTGAAATCCGGAATTATTGTGGTTTCACATAGGGGCCAATCTCCAGGACATTGCTTTCATTCATGCTCCGGTCCACAATTTTAATCACAAATTTGATGGTATCATAATCACTGGGGAGATACCACGCATCCATTTTAATTTTGATTTCTCCATCCTGCGTTTGATTCTGGCCGGTTGGCTTCGCCCACGGAATGCGATAATAAAAAGGCATGTCGCCATCACCAGGACCGCCGTCACAAGGATCAATTTCTATATACGTCCACTCACCATCCTGCATTTCGTAATACTCCGCGTACAAATTGTATTTGCGAAGACATTCTGCAAATATTCCCGTTGAATCGCCCTCTTCCAGACCGAAATTCCCATCACCATCCGTGAAATTGAGATAAAGCAATGCACTATCTTGATATATTTCAAAACGCTGTGACACCAGTTTGGGTTCATCAGGAAGAACTTCCCTCTTCAAACATCCCACTGAAACCAGCAGAGCAAATAAGATGGCATAAATACTTTTCATCCGCTTCGAAATTACAGCATTATTTTGGCCACAGCAACGTGGACATGTCGGTTAACACATTCTTCCAAAATATCATTTCCATCAAGAATCAACCCGATTTTGAAAAATTCGCCGTTGAACTTTTTCAAATCCAATACCGCGATAACCCACTCTATCATAACTACTGCAATGCATTAAAAATTGCACCGGGATCGATACAATCTGTAGAAAAAATTCCCTTTCTGCCCATTGAATTTTTCAAATCACATGAAGTACGTACCGGTTTATACGAATCGCAAAAAATTTTCACAAGCAGCGGAACCACTAGCATGACGACCTCACGGCATCATGTCAAAAACATTCATCAATACGAAGTCACCTTTTTAGAAGCGTTTAAGAAATTCTATGGTGAACCCAGTGAATGGGTTGTTCTGGGCCTTTTGCCTTCCTATTTGGAAAGAAGTGGCTCGTCGTTGGTTTATATGGTTGAAAAACTGATCGCCATGTCTCAAAATCCAGACTCAGGCTTTTTTCTTTACAACCATGAAGATCTTGAGAAAACGCTGGTAAAACACAATCAAACTGGACAGAAGTGCCTGCTCATAGGAGTCACTTTTGCTCTGCTGGACTTCGCTGAAAAGAGAAAACTCCATCTGAAAAACACAGTCATCATGGAAACCGGCGGAATGAAAGGCCGAGGTGAAGAATTGACCAGAGAAGAAGTAACTGAAAAACTCAAAAATGCTTTTGGTGTGGCTGCTATTCACAGTGAATACGGCATGACCGAACTTCTCTCACAAGCTTATTCGTGCGGTCATGGACTTTTCAAGGCGCCGAATTGGCTGAAAATACTGGTTCGAGACACTTCTGATCCTTTCTCTGTTCATCAGTCCGGAAGTGGTGCTTTGAACATTATCGACCTCGCAAATACGGATTCTATGGCATTCATTGCGACCCAAGATCTTGGTCTCGTGCATGAGGATGGCAGTTTCGAAGTGAAAGGACGGTTGGACAACTCAGACGCACGAGGCTGTAACATGTTGATTTTGTAGAAATTACCCAATCTTCATCCTGTTGATGATCGGGATCAGAAAAAAATCAATCATTCGGAAGCAACTTTCGACATCACGAACAGTCTTATTAACTGACCACCAAAAAGAATTGGTCAAGCCCGCTCTCTTCGGTGCGGTTTTGGCCAAGATTTCATGATTTCCTAAACAAATAAACCGGGCCTTTACCCGGTTTATTTTTTCAGTCTATGTTGGTTTTTTCTTATCCCACTTTTACCAAATAGTAGTTTTTCTTCCCGCGTTGCAAAAGGATGATATTTCCATTGAGTAAGTCCTCCTGACCAACCATTCTGCCAGCATCCGCCTTGTTTTTATTCACGCTGATGCTGCCTTCCTGCAATGCGCGACGGGCTTCACCATTGGAAGGCAAAAAAGCTGAACGTACCAATATGTCAGCAATGGATATTCCTGATTCGATTTCTGTCTTCGAAATATTGCCTTGTGGTACGCCATCAAAAATCTCCAACAATGTATTTGCATCCAAAGATTTCAAGTCTTCATCTGTGGACTTGCCAAACAGAATGTTTGAGGCTTTCACCGCCATGTCAAAATCCTGTTCACTGTGCACACGCACCGTGATTTCATGCGCCAATTCTTTTTGTAGCACACGTTTACCTGGATCTTTTGCGTGTTCAACTTCCAATGCTTCAATCTCCTCGCGACCTTTTAGTGAAAATATCCTGATATAATTTGCAACGTCCGAATCACTTGCATTCAGCCAAAATTGGTAAAACTTGTATGGAGATGTTCTTTCTGCATCCAGCCAAATATTGCCACCTTCTGTCTTTCCGAATTTCGTTCCATCTGCTTTTTTAATCAATGGTGTTGTGATCGCATAAGCCTGTCCGCCTGCCATTCTGCGAATCAATTCAGTGCCGGTGACAATGTTACCCCATTGATCACTGCCTCCCATTTGCACCATAATTTGTCTGTTCTTCCAGAGAAAGTAAAAGTCATATCCCTGCACGAGCTGGTAACTGAATTCGGTGAACGACATACCGTTCTCGAGACGGTTCTTCACAGAATCCTTTGCCATCATATAATTCACGCTGATATGCTTGCCAACATCACGTATAAAATCAAGAAATGAGAATTCTTTGAACCAATCATAATTGTTCACGATTTCAGCAGCATTTTCACCGCAATTGAAATCGAGAAATTTCTCTAATTGTTTTTGCTGACAATGCTGATTGTATCGTAACTCTTCTTCTGAAAGAAGATTTCTCTCCTGCGATTTACCACTCGGATCTCCGACCATACCTGTTGCACCACCAACCAAAGCAATTGGTTTATGACCGCATTTTTGAAAATGGAGCAAGGTCATTACCTGCACAAGATTGCCGACTCCAAGTGAACTCGCAGTTGGATCGAAACCTATATAACCACGCGCCATTCCTTTCAGAAGTTCCTCTTCAGTTCCAGGCATGACGTCATGCAACATTCCACGCCACTTTAATTCTTCGATGTAATTCTTAACTCCGTTCATGCGGCAAAAATAGTAGGTGAGGTTAAAGCACTATTCCGGGTGAAGTTTAAAATGCACTTACCACCTCCTCCAATTTGATTCCTCTTGATCCTTTGATGAGGACTATATGGCTCGAAATTTCCTTTGTTTTCAAGTAATCCAGCGCTTCAGTGTTTTTTTCAAATGATGGAAACGGATTGTTTACTCCTTTGAAAATCGGACCAACAGTTATTCCATGAAGACCTAATCTCTGGGCTACTTGGATGATATTCTGGTGTTCCGAAGGTCCAGTTTCTCCCAATTCCAACATATCCCCTATCACAAAAAACTTGTTAGGATTTTGCTGTTTGGACAAAGCGATCAATGCATGCTCAAGACTGGAAGGATTGGCATTGTATGCGTCCATGATCAACACATTACGAGAAGTTTCCCTCAATTGCGAACGATTGTTGTCTGGTTGATAGTCACAAATAGCTTGGTGTATGGATTCTTCATCCACTCCAAAATACCTACCTACTGCAATCGCAGAAGCGATATTGAAAAGATTGTATGCTCCTGCCAAATGAGTATGATATGTTTTCACTGCGCCATCAAAACTGCTGCTGTAGTTCACAGCAGGACTTTCAGAAATACATTGGATGGAAATACCACCTGTTTGATATCCATATTCAATGCGGTTCATTCCGCGAGAAGCCAGTTCCAATTTTTCAAGCTCAACATTCACAAAAACCTTTCCGCCTCTATGGTGTACGTCATCATACAATTCCTTTTTTCCTTTGAATACTCCTTCTTCACCTCCAAAACCTTCAAGATGTGCTTTGCCGATATTGGTGATCAACCCATAGTCTGGTTTCGCATATTGACAATAGCCTGAAATTTCGCGCTGGTGATTCGCTCCCATTTCAATGATGGCAAATTCGCAATCTCGCGGAATGGAGAGTAAGGTTAGTGGCACACCAATATGGTTGTTGAGATTTCCTTTCGTGGCCGAAACCCGATACTTCTTTTGGAGAACATCGCGTATAAGCTCCTTGGTGGTTGTTTTTCCGTTACTTCCGGTGATCGCTAGAAATGGAATATGCAAAGTATCCCTATACATGCCCGACAAATCTTGCAAAGCCTTAAGCACGTTATCCACACGCACTACTCTGCCTAGATCATCATGAATATCATCATCCACAACAGACATCACGGCGCCTTGATCCAGGGCCTTTAGTGCAAATTCATTTCCATTGAAACGATCGCCCTTCAATGCAAAGAATATGCACCCCGGAGTGATGTTCCTGGTATCGGTTGAAACCAATCCGGATTGAAGAAACTGATTAAAAATACGGTCCATCATGATTCAAAATTAAAAGCCCCGGACACTGATGTCCGGGGCTTCCATTTTATCTTTAAACAATCAGATTTTATTCTTTACCACCAATACCTGTTGGGCTACCGAGGCGATCCATCGCACAACGGAATCCAAGTGTAGACATGGAGCGACGCTCATCGAGGAATCTACGTGTTCCAGGAATAGTATAGTATGCACGATCACGCCAGTTGCCACCTTTGTAAACACGTGCCCTGTCGTTGATGAGGGTTGTAACACCCCATTCGTACATCCTGTTTTTATCCTGCTCTTTATCTGCTTCGTAATAGTAGATCGAACTGTTGAAGTCACCATCCACATAATCGATATAGTCAGATTTACGATAGTTTCTGCGATCGATGTTCTCTTCCACAGTTACGTTACGTGTACGCAATTCACCAGGAGCATTCTGAATGTAGTCAGATACTCCATCACGAAGATCCGGAGCAATTGGTGATTCAGAATCCGTAATCAAGTCCATGCATTCTTGCATCATGTCCTGAGCTTCATCTTCTTTACGCTCTTTTTGTTTCTCAACAGCTGCTGCAACTTTCGCATTGCATTGTTCGAGTAGGGTTAAGTCAGTAGCTGTGAGCTTCGCACCTGCTTGTTCTTGATACTTCTGCAGGAAATAAATCACACCATCTACATCATAGATGTTTTTGTCATATTTATCTGCAACAGAACCATCGCTGTTCAATACACGAGTTTTGTATACGTTACCACGGAAAGGACGGAACTCACTCTTGTCTTCCGGTGAAAGTGGACGATAAACATCCATTACCCACTCAGAAACGTTACCAGACATGTTGTAGAGACCGTAGTCGTTTGGAGGATAAGCATAAACCGGAGCTGAGATGTCAGCGTTATCGTTCAGATAACCGGCAACCCCCATATAGTCACCTGATCCACGAACAAAGTTCGCGCGGATAGTACCGAAGAAACGGCCACCATTATCGTCATTACGCACATAGTGTCCATTCCAAGGATAAGTTCTGCGATCTGTGATCAATTCCTGGAAAGAGTTTCCAATAAGACCCAACGCAGCATATTCCCATTCAGCCTCAGTAGGCAGGCGGTAACGTGGCAATAAGATACCATCAGACATGGTCACATTACGTGAGCCAGTACCTTTTGGGTTGTAGTCTTTCAATCCACCGGCCGAAGCATCACCTTGGTATTGACCAGCCAGATATGTATCGGTGGTGAAGTGTTCTTCGTCAGCCTGACCTGTAGGATTATAGTTCATGAGACCTTCACGAATCAGGATTACCTCGTTCACACGGTCGGTTCTCCAAACGCAATAGTCGCTTGCTTGTAACCAAGAAACACCCACAACAGGGTAATCTCTATACGCCGGGTGGCGGAGATAGTAGTCAACGAGTGGTTCGTTGTACTCAGTGACTTCACGCCAGATATTGGTATCAGGCAAAGCACGGTTGATGATTTCTGGATAGGTGTCGCTGTAGACGAGTCTCAGCCAATGAAGATAATCCAGCCAATACTGGTTGGTTACTTCGGTTTCATCCATATAGAATGATGAAACAGTGACCCTTCGCGGGATGTTGTCCCAGGTAAAATTCAGGTCATCTTCTACTCGTCCCATGGTGAATGTACCACCTTCTACAAGCACAAGACCTGGACCTGTTTCCTGTTCCACGTACTCCTGACGTTCGAAACCACCGTTTTCCTCTTCATTGTAGGACCAACCGGTAGCGCCCGAGCGTTCTTTGTCGCAGGACGTGAAAATGGTCATAGCCGCTATCGCGACCAGACCAGAAAAGATTTTTGAAACGTAATTCATGATTTCCTATTGATTTATCGTCCTAAAAATTTTCTGCTAAACTAAAAAGAAGGACATGCTATTGTGCGCAACTTCTTCTTTTTCTGGCGACACTCGAAATTAATTCCAAGTGAAACCTCGTGAGAACCACCTGTAGAAGGCGTTAATTCCGAGATTGTAACGTCATAACTGTAGCCAAATCTAACCACTTCAGTCTGAATACCGATGGTGGCAATGAAAGAATCGCGGTATGTCTGGCCAAAAAGCAGTCCGCGGAACCAAATACCAGCCACCAATGGACCTTTACTTACATAAAGACCCGTGTTCAATTGCTGAAATTCGCCTTGACGGCGGTAAAGGATGTTTGGTGACAATTTCGCATCAGCATCTCTGTTTTTCTTTTCGATGGGAATCACAGCACCGATGTGAGCGGTGTATTTCATAGGAAGACGGCTGGTACCAACAATCAGAGACTCGTTGGGTTCTGTGAGGTGATGCACCGCAAAACCGCCATAAATTTTGTCGCTAAAGCCGAGAACACCCGCTGAAAAGTCAACTGCTTTTACTGTACCACCGCGTTGAACGTCGTTGGTGTTGTAGATGAAGCCTTTTCTCGGGTCGATCATATCGCCGAATGTCAATTTACTCCAATCAAGGGATTTCTGAAGATAAGTGGCCTGAAAACCTGCTTTTACAGAAAACTTCCTTGAAATGGCTTGTTGATATGAATAAATTCCACTGAGTGTGGTTGTATTCAATGTGCCCTGAGCAGCTCGGTCATTCATCACAATCAGTCCCAAACCACCCTGGATGGTAGGTACGTGCTGGTCGTAACTGGCACTGGTGGTAACGAAAGTTTCTGAAAGAGATGGCCACTGATTGCGATAATTCATCACCAATCTGGGGCAACGTGCAGTACCTGCAAATGCAGGATTGAGGTAGAGGGGATTCGCATAAAACTGCGTAAATTCAGGGTCCTGCGCCCTCAATTCCCCGGAATAACTCAGCAGAGCAACAACAGCAATCAGAAAGTAAATAGTTTTTCTCATCTGAAACGATTTTCTTTTAATAGGGTAAAAAAAGAATTAGCAATAGTACGACAAATTTGCAGGATAAAAATTCCTACCCGTCGCAATATTCAGACTAACACTATGTTTAAGCCGTTGCTTCAACCCCAAATTTTTGTGATGTTACTTCGACTAAAACCACTGATAATCTGCATTTTCCTTGCTTTTTACTCATTACCGGTAAAAGCTATTGAAACTGTTTTGATCAGTAAAAAGTTACAATGGAAAGATCTGAATACCGGAATTACCCCTTCCGGAACCTCTGCTGATTTCGAATTTTCCCAGAGAAATCAGGATTCCGGCAATTTGCCGCTGTTTGTACACACCCAAGAGTTAAAAGAATACAGCAAGGTAGCATCCATAGAGTGGCTGAACTTTGAGTCTGAAAGCTTTGGTATGGCTGCTGTCCATGCAGATGATATCTCAAGGATCACCCGGGATTGGCAGTTTGAAGCCCGTGTGACCGAGGGCGGGCGAATTCCTTATTTGGTTTTTTCCCTTCTTCCCATTCACTTGTCTGAAGGTCAAGATTTAATCAGATTAACCTCATTCGAAATCCGAATTACTCTTTCGCCCGCGGCCAGGCCTAATATTCGCTCGCTGAATTTTGCTGAACACTCTCAATTGTCGACTGGAACATGGTATAAAATCGCCACTTCGCGCGATGGCGTGTATAAAATTGACAAAAACTTGCTTACTCAGCTTGGTATCAACACGGCATCGATCAATCCTCAAAACATCAATATCTACGGTAATGGCGGCCAACTTCTGCCAGAACAAAATGATTTGCCACGACCAGATGACCTTCAAAAATGTGCAATAAAAGTGGAGGGAGAGTCTGATGGTGTTTTCAATGACGTCGATTACATTTTGTTCTATGCCAAAGGCCCAGATACATGGAATCTCACCTATGATACCAGTGAAGATCGCAAGAGGTGGGTACATGACAAACATTATTATTCCGATTCTGCTTATTATTTTATTCGGGTTGACGATGTTGATCCACTGCGTATCCAAGATGCACCCTTGTCATTGGAGCCTTCAAATCACACCTGTACCACTTTTCAAGATTACACCTATCTCGAAAATGATGTTTACAATCTCGGACAATCCGGCCGGGAATTTTTTGGCGACGAATTTTACCTGAATACCAATGCTAGTTATAACCTTACCCTACCAAACATGGTAAGTGATCAGCCAGCCCTCTTCGAGACGCGGGTTGCCGTTCGCTCATTGGGAGGTCCTAGCAATTTCACCATTTCAGCAGGTGATAACACGGTAGAGACGACAGCGGTTACCAGTTCGGAAGACGCTCTGGCCAACGTTGCCAGCACCTCAACCGTCAAATTCAGCCTCAACCCATCGGGTAATTTTGTTACAGTCAATTACACATTCAACAAATACAGCAATACAACCGGTGTGCGAGGGTATATTGATTACATCCGACTGAATGCAACCAGATCCTTGCTCATGAATGGATCGCAGATGAAATTCAGAGATACGCTTTCTGCAGGTCCGGGTATGATTACCTCATATGAATTGGGAGGAGCAACCAGCGGAATGCGTATTTGGGATATTTCGGATTTTATGCATCCCCAGTCGGTTGGATTCAACTCATCCGGAGGTGTGGCACAATGGACCGTAGACAATTCTTCCCTTCATGAGTATATAGGATTCAATGCATCTGGCTTTCTTACACCGACAGCCATCGGTTCTGTTGCCAATCAGGATTTACATGCGCTACAAGATGTAGATCTGGTTATTCTCACAGCTCCGTTGTTTCGTGATGTTGCAAATTCCATTGCGGAGATTCATGCGGCCGAAGGGCACACTGTTGTAGTCACCGGATTAACTGAAATTTTCAATGAGTTTTCGAGTGGAAATCCTGATGTCATTGCAGTACGCATGCTCATGAAAATGCTCTACGATAGAGCAGCTGGTGATGAGAGCAAACTCCCTCAAAACTTGATGCTCATAGGTGATGGCAGCTACCAAAAAAACAAAGGCACAGCATCTTTCCTCAATGAGAACATGATGGTTTTTGAATCCAGTGAATCATTGAGTCCTGCATTTACCTATGTAAGCGATGATTATTTTGTTTTTCTCGGAGATGATGATGATGGAAGTAACCTGAATATGCTCGATGCCGGTGTAGGTCGAATCCCTGCAACAGATCTATCGGAAGCACAAGGCTATGTCGACAAAATCAATGCATACATTTCTCAAAACACCCAGCAGGTAACCACCAATATGTGTTTGGATGATCAAGTGCAATCTGCATTCGGTTCATGGAGAAATTTATTGACGTTTATTTCCGATGACCAAGACGGTGGCGGCGATCCCACTGAGCAGATTCATTTGGAAGATGCAGATTCATTGGCCAACATCATGCGCCGAATACATCCAGAATATGACATTGTAAAAATCTATATGGATGCTTATAAACAGGAATCAACACCCGGTGGTGAGCGTTATCCAGAAGGCGAGTTGGCCATCAAAAACCGAGTTCAAAATGGCTCGCTCATCGTTTCTTATCTTGGTCATGGTGGTGGCAGAGGCTGGGCACATGAACGCATTCTTGACTTGAATACCATCAATTCATGGACGAATAAATACAGGCTGCCAGTCTTTCTAACGGCAACTTGCGAGTTGGCGAGGTATGATGATCCTTCTTTTAATTCAGCGGGTGAACAAATCGTCATGAATCCCAATGGTGGCGCTATCGCAATGCTCACTACAACCCGAATTGTATTTGCCGGTTCCAATATGCAGCTCGATTTGGCATTCTTTGATGTAGCCCTTGAAGAGGATCATATTTCCAATTTGACGCTTGGCAAAATCAACATGCTCACTAAAAATGGTGTTCCTGCATCCAATAGCAGTAAACCCAATTTCAGTCTTCTGGGTGATCCGATGTTGAAGATGACCTATCCAAAATTCAATGTGGTCACTACATCCATCAATAACATAGACTTGGCAAATTTCAATGATACCATTAAGGCCTTGCAAGAGGTAGAGATCAAAGGATACATCGCCAGCGCAAGCGGCAATAAGATGGAAGAATTCAATGGTATCATTTTCCCAACGGTCTATGATAAAATGACTCACGTCTACACTCAGAACAATGACTTTGACGGCGATGATGGCGAGGTGCAGGAATATGATGTATTCAACAAAAACATTTTTAAAGGCAAGGCCAGCGTTGTGAATGGAGATTTCTCTTTCAAGTTTGTGGTGCCGTTTGATATCAGTTATACAGTAGATACAGGACGGGTAAGTTATTATGCCGTTTCTGGTAACATCGATGCCCATGGATATTGTGAAGACTTCGTCATCGGTAGTTCATTGAATGGAGCTCAGCTTAACACGGTGGGACCAGAGATTGAACTTTTCATGAATGACACCACGTTTGTATCTGGGGGTGTAACTGATACAGAACCTGTTTTCATTGCTGTTCTGAAGGACGATAACGGTATCAATACCGTGGGCAATGGCATAGGCCATGATCTTTTGGCTGTCATTGATAGTGATAGTCAAAATCCTGTCGTGTTGAATGAATATTATGAGACCGATCTTGACACGTACAAATCAGGACGAATTTCATATCAGATGCCGGAATTGGCGGAGGGAAATCATACTATTTCATTAAAAGCCTGGGACATTCACAATAATTCTTCCAATGCTTCGCTTGACTTTGTAGTGGCTTCCAGTAGTGAAATTGCCTTGGAGCATGTATTGAATTATCCGAATCCTTTTACAACACATACGGAATTCATGTTTGAGCATAACCAAGCTTGTGTTGCCTTGGATGTGCGTTTACAGGTCTTTACCGTGAGTGGAAAACTGGTAAAAACCATTGAACAGCAGGTCATGCAGAATGGTTTTAGGTCCGAACCTATTGCATGGGATGGCACCGATGATTTTGGGGATAGAATTGGAAGAGGCGTCTATGTATATAAACTGGAAGTGAGAAATGAGTTGGGGGAAACAGCAGAGCAATTTGAGAAGCTGGTGATCCTCAGATAAAACCTTATGAATAATGATACGTATATTTGCGTTCCCGTTGAAAAACAAAATCATGTATAAATATTGTTTCGTGGCCCTGGCCTGCATGCTAGGGTTTAATGTATCTCAGGCTCAATTGGGCAATACGGGCGGCCAGGTAAGAAGCACTTGGCAGCTGAATACCATCACTACTGCTGTTCCATTCCTTCAAATTACACCAGACTCTAGGTCAGGTGCTATCGGCGATGCAGGCGTAGCGCTTAGCCCAGATGCCAACTCCACCTTCTGGAATCCGGCAAAACTCGCCTTTGTTGAAGAAGATATGGAGTTTTCACTTTCTTATTCTCCATGGTTGAGAAGATTGGTGAATGACATGAGTCTCGCCTATCTCTGCGGATATAAGCGCCTCGGTAAAAATCAAACTGTAGGTGCGTCTTTGCGCTACTTTACATTGGGTAATATCACTTTTACGGATGAGGTAGGAACCAATATCAGAGATTTTAAACCGAATGAATTCGCCATCGATGGTTCTTTCGGTCAGAAATTCAGTGATAATTTCAGTGGTGGTATTGCTTTGCGTTACATCTACTCGAACCTTACAGGCGGAATGAACGTGCTTGGTGCAGATAGCAAACCTGGTCAGTCAGTAGCTGCTGATGTTTCACTTTTCTATACCAAGCCTCGCCTTAAAATGGCAGGTAAGGATGCCACATGGAACTTGGGATTGAACATCTCGAATATTGGTAACAAAATGCGTTATACCAATTCTGACAAAAGAGATTTTATCCCAACTAACCTGAAACTGGGAACCGCCTACATGGTGGATTTGGACAAATTCAATCAGGTAGGTATGACCATTGACTTCAATAAACTCTTGGTGCCTACCCCACCCCGATACTCGGCTGATGGTGATAGCCTGGTTGCAGGCTTGGATCCCAACGTGGGTACTGCGACCGGAATGGTGCAGTCGTTTTATGATGCTCCCGGAGACGTAGACAATGAAGGTAACTTGATTGGTGGAAGTGTAGTGAAAGAAGAAATCCGTGAGATCAATATCGGTGGCGGATTGGAATACTGGTACGACAAACAATTTGCATTCCGATGCGGATACTTCTACGAAAACTACACCAAGGGTAATAGACAATTCATTACGCTTGGGGCTGGTTTGAAATACGAAGTCCTCACCATTGATATGTCTTATCTGGTGAGCACGACGAACCAAAACCCATTGGCCAACACCCTTAGATTTTCTCTCAGGCTTGCACTGGGCAAAGGCTCTGGCAAATCTGAAACAGAAGACGTCACAGAATAATGATTCCATTTCGCGTAGGATTCGGATTTGACGTTCATCAACTTCGCGAAGACCGAGAATTATGGCTTGGAGGTGTTCTTATTCCAGCCCCTAAAGGAGCTTTAGGTCATAGCGATGCCGATGTTTTATTACATGCTATATGCGATGCAATTCTCGGCGCTGCAAATCTTGGAGACATTGGCAAACACTTTCCGGATACAAATCCAGCCTACAAAAACATAGATTCCAAAATCCTGCTGAACAAGACGTGTGAGCTGATGCGAGCACATCATTGGGAAATTGGCAACATCGATTCTACATTGTGTTTAGAGAAGCCGAAAATCATGCCTCATGTTGATCGCATGAAAGAATCGATTGCGAATACTGCGGGCATTAGCGCGCAATCCATTTCAATCAAAGCCACAACGAATGAAAAAATGGGATTCATTGGTCGTGAGGAAGGCGTGACTGCGTATGCCGTAGTCATGTTATATTCGTCAAAACCAGAAAATGACCGATCCCAATAAGTCTTGATGGAAAAATTCGTCATCCATACAGAAGTTTTTGCTTTTGATCAGCCAGAAGAATTGGCCCTTACAGAGCAAAAACTATTGGAGGCTGCAACTGAAGCCATGCGGGATGCTTACGCTCCATATAGTCGGTTCAAAGTTGGCGCGGCCATATTATTGGAGAATGGCGTGGTTATCAAAGGAAACAATCAAGAAAACGCAGCATATCCAAGCGGTTTGTGTGCTGAACGCGTAGCGATCTATGCTTGCGGTGCGAATTATCCCGGAATAAGAATTATCAGTATCGCGATAACCGCAGGTTCTCTGGATTTTGCAAGCGACCATCCCATAGCGCCATGTGGCGCATGCCGACAGACCATGCTTGAGTATGAACTCAACCAGGAATCACCCATCGCTGTGATTATGCGCGGCCGGTCAGGAAAAATTTATCGATGTGAAGGAATCAAACAACTTCTTCCCATCTTCTTTCATGAAGATGGTCTTAAGGTGAGATAATTCTCCCATACTCCTTTCGAATCTACATTCTTACATACGGCTCCTGATTGGGAAAGCATGATCATTTGTGTCATACTATTTTGATAGGATATTCAATGATGCTCAAAAAAAGAAGGGCTGTCTTACGACAGCCCTTCCTTAAAGAATGTATTGAATACGGATTAGTTATTTCCGTTGTTACCGTTTGCTCCAGAACCACCTGGGCAAATCTCACCGTAGTGAGCAATGAATACGATCAAGTCACTAACACCCACGATTCCGTTTTCGTCGAAATCCCATGGGCAAGAGCTACCACCTACAATGATACAAGAACCATCGTCGATACCTGCATTAGGGTCGTAGTTTGTAGCAGCTGGGTAAGTACAACCAAGGCAAGAAGTGTATTCACAGAGTGTGCAATCACTGATACCTGCAGTTGGATCGTAGTTACAAGCAACTGGCTCAGTACAGCCAGGTGTGCAGTTTGCACCACCTACGCTGAAGTCTGTCCCTGTTGGATCGTTAGAAATACCGTTGAGGACACCGCCAGTGATACCAGCGAGAGTCCAGCTGATTTCGCCGTCGAAAGTACCACCACCAACAATGATAGTGTAGCAACCAGATGCGAGACAGAGGTTAGCAGTACCAGTTGAGCCTGTTGGCAAACCAGCAGTTGCAACAACGATACCAGTAGCGAGATCAACGATCTGTGCAGTAGCACCATTCCAACCATCACCGAATGAGTCGTTCATGAGCAATGTTACACAGTTCTCGAAGCAGCACTGGGTAGGATCATTGATTGTTGCAGTTGGGTTGAAGTTACAAGCAGTGTTGTCTGTACAACCAGCGCAAGTTGTGTATTCGCAAGAGCCATCGTCTGTAGTTGCAGCTGGCTCGTAGTTACAAGCACCACTGTCAGTACAACCGCAAAGACCACCACCGATAGTGAATGAGAATGTTCCGGTACCAGCACCTACAGGACCAGCTGAGATAACGTTACCGTTAGCATCAACGAGTTCCCAACCAACTTCACCAGCGAAAGCACCACCACCTACAGTCATATTGTAGCAACCATCTGCGAGACAGAATACATCAAAACCTACAGTAGCACCATCACCGCACTGAGCGCCATCGAGATCACCTTCAGCAACAACGTTGCCATCCAGATCTTCGATAGAATACGTGTTGTTGTTCCAGCCATCGCCGAAATCATCTACCATATCCATCATAACTGCAGTGCTACCCACAGCGCAACCAGCGCAAGAGAAGTAATCGCAAGAGTTGTCTTCCACGTTAGCAGAGGCATTGTAGTTACAAGCACACTGATCCATACAACCTTCAACTACAGGAGCGCAGTTGAATGACAGGTCGAAACCACCATCAAAGAGGTCATCGATACCATCGCCGTCTGTATCAACAGCACCAGCAGTGATGTATACATAGTATACGGTACCAACTTCTGATACGAAACCAACAGAAGCATCATCACCGTTGAAGAAACCACAACCTGCGTCGGTTGCATCATCATCCTCAGAGATTACGCAAGTGAAAGGACCGTTACAAGCATCGGTTGAGCTCACAACTGAGATACGAGAGTCAATTGCAGCACCACAAGTGCTGAGGGTTACAAACTGACCATCACCTGTGAAAGTATACCAAACACCAGCATCACCAGCACCGTTAGGACAAACTGTTGGAGCACCTGTGTTGGTTGCACCACCGGTTGTACCAGATACTGTAGTGTTGCAATCGAGTAAGATCGCAGCATCACAAAGGTCATTCAAAGGACCACCACAAGAGTAGTCGCAAGATCCATCATCGATGGTCGCCGCTGCATCATAGTTACAAGCGAGTGGGTCAGTGCAACCAGTGTAAGCAAGAGATACGTTCAATACGAAGTCACCGCAGTTAACTGGATCTGATGTGCATAGGCAGAAGTAATAATCAGTGTTAGGTTGAATTGGAAGACCGAATTCATAAGAATCGAAAATGAAACCATCCAATGGGTTACCATCGAAACCAACACCACCAACGAGTGGAGCGAGAGCACCACAACCATCAGTACCATCGAACATACCAATACCTACATCAGTTCCGTCAGCAGCATCTGGACCTTCGCCAGTACCGTTCCAGAAGTTGATAGAAAGTGCATCTGCATCACCAGAGTTGATGACATACCAGATACCGTATTGAGTGCCGAAACCAGCCCAAGGCTGCATGTCGCCATCCGGGTTAGAACAGCAAAGGCTACCTGGGAAGTCAACACCAGTTGGAAGTGGAAGTGCGTTAGCGCAATCATCATTGATAGCAGCACCATTACAATCGATGCAAGACATAGTCAATGTGAAATCAATTCCGTTACCTGCGCCGAATTCTGAAACAAGTGCGTAATAAACGAAACCATTGATGGTTGTGAAAGTGATAGAAGATGACAGACCGCAATCGCCCTGTGCATCGTCGTTAGCAGCAACACAAACGAGGTTGTTGCAATCACCGGTATATACGTGAATTTTAGTATCTGAAAGGTTTGCAGAGTTACAAGTTGTCAGGTTCACCTGGTCACCAGTACCAATGAATGTGTACCAAACGCCAGGAGAAGTAACTGTGATACCTGTGCAAGCTTCCAGTGTACCTTCAGCGTTAGCATTGATAGTAGTACCATCAACAGACTGATCACAACCAATTGCAGTTGCGTTTACGCAATCGTCGTTGGAAGGAGGACAGATACAAGATCCGTCATCGTCAGTAGCGAATGGGTTGTAGTTGTTACAATCAGAGTTGGTACAACCAGGTATAATACATCCTGTTTGACCAGCCCAAGCGAAACCAGCGTTAGCGCCAGCACCACCTGTAAGAATTTCGTTACCAGAAATATCAGTAATAGCCCAGCTAACTTCATCAGGGAAAGTACCATCAGAAACGCTGAGGGTATAACAACCTGGAAGCAAACAGTCTGTGTAAGTTCCAGTATCACCATCATCGAGAGTACCAGTAGCAACAACAGCAGAAGCCTCATCGAGGAGGATCCAAGTTGCGCCGTTCCAGCCATCACCAAATGAATCGTTCATTACGATATTGAATACTTGAGAACCTCCAGTACAAGTGATACAAGTACCGTTGTCACATTGTGCAGAAGGATCATAGTTGGTTGCAAGCATATCGGTACAACCTGAGATCAGGCCACCGAGAGCGATAATTTGGTTTTCAGGTCCGGTACCAGTTGTGAGGGTTCCTGTTGCATCAATGCCACCATCCTGATTGGTGAATGTGTAAACGTTGCCGTTCCATCCATCGCCAAAATCATCGATGAGTTCCATACGATAGTTACAATCAGGACCTGGGATACAAACTGAACCTGAGAATGGTGCTCCACCAGAAGCGAGAAGGTTATCTGCAGAATCATAGAGATTCCAGCTAACTTCAGCATCAAAGCCACCACCATCTACAACGAGTGTTTCGCAATAACCGAGACAGCATGAACCATCGTCGTTGGTTGCAACTGGATCGTAGTTACAGGCAGCCGGGTCTGTACAACCATCGGTCACCAAATCACATACGCAAGAAAGTTCGAAAGAACCTTCATTGTCCAGATAACCGCCAACTCTCACCAAGTAAGTGGTACCACCGGTAATAGCGAACGTTACTTCAGATTGAGGACCTACAAAGTCGTCGTTACCGGTTTCGCAAGCGAGGCTTCCGCATGTGCCGGTATACACATGAATTTTTGTATCGTAGTCGGTGTTAGCGCTAACGAGAGAAAGGGTTACTGTCCCATCAGCAGGTGGGGTAAAAGAATACCAGAACTGACCAGCAGTTCCTACTGTTGTAATACAGGTACCCGCTCCTGAAGTAGCATTGTCATTGGCAACACCAACGGTGCTTCCAAACGTTACATCACCACAATTCAACGTCAGCGGAGCATCGCACGTATTCTGCGCGCTCACTGATCCCCAACAGACAACAAGTGCCAGGGCTAATACCGAACTAAATCTTGTAAATGTTTTCATCAAGCATTTGGTTTTGGTTAATACACTCTTTTTACTTTAATTAATTTGATGCTTAAAATGTATCGCTTACAGGGGACACTCCCTGAATTCTTTAACCACCAACCATTAAAGACAAGCTGGACAAGCGTAAATACGACGCTATAGAAACTCTTCAGTAGTAGTTAATGCGGTTAAAAAAGTGAGCGCAAGATATAGGAGTTTTGCAAGCCCCGAATAAAAAGTGAGAAAAAAATGCCAACATGGTTGGAAACCTCTGACCATCATTTTGCATTTTCGGCCTTATTCCCTGAGTGTTAATTACCTGGACCACATTTCTGCATGCCAACTTTGGCGAAACGGAATCTGCCACGAAGATTTTAGCTGGTAAATATTTTTAATCGTGTTGTCGAAAATGACAGTTTGGTCGTGGATCAATCCGGCCTTTCTCATCGCCCAGAATTCATGCAGGTCCTTCTGATGGATTTGATCATCCTCTATGTAATGTGTCAACGTTCGTTTGAAGAAGTCAACAGAGAATCTTGTTCCCAGGTCCTGCATGAATCGAACACTTTTATCGATGCCACAACCGCTGGCCAACGCCCTGGATTCATCCGCGGCAATGATCACAAAGCGATCGTGTAGCACTGCACCTGCAGCATCCATATTTTTACCATGCGAGGACCATTCCTGAATAAAATCATTCAGCATGAGGGTGATTTCACCAACCTCTTCATGGCTCAATACTCGGTTTGCTGCGTAAATCCATATCCTGGATTCATCGGGCATATTTTCAAGGTTTTTCATTCTTCTCGGGAAAATAAGTTCTATTGATCCAATATCCTGGCAGCAGAATCATCAGTGGAACCAATGACTGCAAGCCACCCACCACCTTCCGACTGATGCCGTATGCTTGAGTGCCTGATCCGGTAATGACACCAAAGATGTAGACCAAAAATGACAATAGAAAGAAAGCGATATATAGCCTGATGGTCCACTTTCGCAGCGATGTGTTGCTGGTGACAAGAAATATGATTGTCGAGTTGAGAATCATAAATAATGCTACAAAAAAAACTGTGATGACCCATTTCGCGATGACCAACTGACTTCTTGTGAAGTTCAGCAGAAATTCTAAGCGGCGGTGATTGTGATAATAATCGTAGGGAGCATCGATTTTGACTTGTTGCAGCCAATCCCTTTTCACTTCCGGAGTTTGGTTGAAAAAGCCATTGATCTTATCTCCTGTTTCGAGGATGTAATTGACATTGACCTTGAGGTTTTCCTGCAAAAACCCAGTGACGATGGCAATGATCAGAAGACCAGATATCCAAATTATTTTTTTCATTTGATCAACTTTTCCGGCTATCCGTTCCGGAAAATTTTTTCACCCAGATCCACCACAACATGAATACAAAGGAATAAACAATCAAAGTGAATGTATAGTCATGATTGAAAGCGAGCCAAGCTTCATTGATATGGACAATGATTGCGAGAGCAGCCACGCGCAAGGAATTGAAAAGATGGATGGAGATCAAGCCAACTGGTATGAACCAAGCGCGATGTTTCCACGGTCCAGGAAATGCTACGATGAAAGCAAGGAATAAAGCCAGAAGAACGAATCCGTCGCAGGGAGCACCGATGGTTACTCCTTTTGAGCCTTCGATGCCCACGTGTCCACGGAGAGGACCATCTATGGATGCGTAATCGGTGATTTGGTATCCAAAAAACTGCAATTCACCTTCTGCAATACGCACAAGACTATCGATGATATAATCATCGAAGCGAGTCGAAGGCTTCAAATAGTATTCATAAAGGAAATACCAGCCAAGATAAATGGCTGAACCTATTAGAATAAACCTGATGAAAGGGTTTTTCAAAAATGACTTCAAGATCAGGCTTTTTTCCGGCCGGAATCGTATGCCTTTTTACCGCCATAGGCCAAGCCTGCGGCAATCAGTAAACTAACTCCACCATCTATTGGACATGCCGGACCGAAAGGAGGTCCGCACGGCGGGCTACCACCACCAGGAGGGCCCGGTTGAGCGAATGCGATGACTGGAATCATCACAATCAAAACGAGCAATATCCTGCGTAAGGTTGGATTCATTTTTTGTTTTTTGGTTGAATTCAATTCGAGGACAAATGTAAAACAAGATTTTCTGTAATGATAGCATCATTGGTCAAAATACTTGTGGCATTTATCACCGTCCTGACCCATACAGATGACAACCGTTAGGTTTTTCCATAAATGTTGATGAAAATTATGGAGATTTACGACTTCAGCCGAAGCACTACTGAGCATAATTGTGGAAAAAACCTTCTGAGGTACTCATATACCACGGCAGATCGCACTGCTTGCCTATATTTGCCACCCCCTGTTCATTTTGTGTTCCCCAATATATGACAACCCAACCTCAGAAGACCAATTTTCTTGATGCGGATGATTTAAGGCCGATTATCAAGTTTATCAGTAAGAATTGGTACCTGATGATCTTGTTCTCGCTCATCGGTATGCTGCTCGCGTTTTTGTATACGCATAGGCTTCCGAATATCTATGCCGCGCGTGCTGAGATCCTTTTGAAATCATCCGAGACGTATGACTATCAAACCCAGATTTATAAAGACCTTGGGTATTATTCTCTGATGCAGGATATCACCAACCAGAAGAGAATCCTAAGTTCATATGACCTGATTGAAAAGGTTTTACATAAGGTTGATTTTACACAAACTTATTATTTGGTGGGGCGTGTAAAAACTGAAGAAATCGATCGATTTGCCTACTTCGACGTCAAGTGTGATTGGCGTAAGTTGGACATCAACCTATACAATAAACCTTTTAACCTCAAGATTCTTGATTTAGGGCATTATACCATTAGCTATGTTCTTGCCGGAAAAAAACTCACACATGAATTTGAATTTGGTAAGGCATATGAAGATGTCAATTTCAGTATTCGAGTTGATGTAAGTCCAAAGTTGGATGAAAACGTTTTGCGCAGCATACAGGAACAGAATTTCCAGTTTCAGGTGCACCATCCGGATTATTTGATCAACAAATTCAAAGGATCATTGGCCATTGCGAATCAGGAATTCACAAGTATCCTCACACTTACGATGAAGGATATGCTTGAGAGCAGGGCGAAAATTTTCCTTGACACCCTGGCTTCTGTATACATTGATTACACCCTGCAAAATCAGGTTGCAGTGAATGAAAACACACAGGCATACATCGACCGTCAGGTTGATGAAATCATGGTGATTATCGATTCATTGGAACAGGTGGTGGAGAATTTCAAAGACGAGCGTAACATTCTTGACCTCACAATGGAGCAAAAGAATGCTTTTGAAGCATTGTCCAAGACCGAAACTGAAATTCGAGAACTCAAGCTTCGTAAACAAGCCATTCAGGATTTGGAGAATTTCCTCACCAAGGAAAAGGACGTATCGGTTATTCCTCCGATGAATTATTTATCAGGAGAAGACGCCTCACTGAACAGCATGGTGATGGATCTTTTTAATCTTCGTCAGCGAAGAACAGAACTCTTGGTGGATATGAAACCGACCGATCGAAGGGTTCAAAAATTAGACTCGATTGTAAAGACCATTCGCAATAGTGTCTTCCGATACACCACAGACAACAAGACAGCCATCGATCAACGTATCGGCGATTTACAGGAAGAACGAAATAAAGCTGAGGCCAAGCTCATCAATATTCCTAGATCACAAAGAGATCTGATGAGCATCGAAAGAAAACTCACAGTGAACGAAGGTCTGTATACATTCCTTCTCCAAAAGAAAGCGAATACTGTCATTGCCCGCGCGGCGATTATTCCACAAACCAGCGTCATTGAGGCAGCTCGATCCCTGGGTGTAGTAGGCCCTGAAAAATCCGGTACCATATGGACATTCATCGGTGTAGGATTATTCCTTGCTTTGTTGATTGGATTCATCCGTGCAATCTTCTTCGAGCGTATTGAAAACACAAGAGAACTTAAATCACTCACCAGATTGCCGCTCATTGGCGGTGTGCCCAACTATCAGGATATCGATATGGAGCCGATCGTTATTGCCGGCAATCCAAGGTCCAATGTGAGTGAAGCTTTCCGCTCTATCCGAACGAATCTCCAGTACATTCTTCCTGAAGAAGGACCCAAAACAATTTTGATCACCTCGCTGCACCCTGGAGAAGGAAAGACGTTTGTGTCGGTGAATTTGGCTGCTGTTCTTGCCAAGGCATCGAAGCGTGTGATTCTGCTCGACTTTGACATGCACAAACCGAAAGTGCATAAGACATTCAATCTTGAGAATGTAAGTGGTATCTCTTCCTTCCTGATTGGAAAAACGGATTTCAGACATACCATCATCACCACACAGATTGAAAATCTGGACGCCATTACTGCTGGTCCTGTTCCTCCGAATGCATCGGAACTTGTTTTGAATGCCCGTGTTGATCAGTTGCTCAATGAACTGAAAGATATGTATGATTATCTTATCGTGGATACTCCTCCATTGATGCTGATCAGTGACTCTTTGGTATTGCTCAACAAGACTGACCTCGGTATTTTCGTGATGAATACGGATAAGGCCACTAAGGCTGGTTTGCGCCACCTTGAAGATGTCCTTCGCCAGAATAATCTGATGAAGAATTCAGTTCTGCTGAACAACATCAAACAGAAACGCTGGAAGTATTACTACGGTAAGTATGCTTATCGTTACGGATATGGTTATGGTTATGGTTATGGTTATGGCAATTCCTATGGAAGCTATACCTACGGCAATACTTATTACTCGGATGATTCGACCAACAAACCGAAACGCCGGAGTAAACAGAAAGGCAACGGTATCTAATGGTCTCTTTGATCATCACTACATATAACTACGCACAATATGTTGAACGTGCCATTCGGAGCGCGATAGATCAAACAATGGGCAACGAGGACTATGAAGTGATCGTTGTGAATGATTGTTCAACTGATAATACGAGAGAAGTTCTAGAAAATTTCTCCAACGAAATTCGTGTTTACAATCTTGAGGAAAACCTTGGATTGGCTGGTGCTCGCAATTTCGGGATTAAAAAAGCCAAAGGTCAGTTTATCATTTTTCTCGATGCCGATGACTACATCCACAAAGATTTGTTGCGCGTACAGAAATTATTCCTGGAAGAAAACAATACCCTCGATGCTGTATCTGTAGATTATTACCTCGTAGATGAAAGAGGCAAACACATGCAACATGTGAATGCGGAAGAAAATCCAATTGCATGTGGCATCATGTTCAGAAAAGATTTCCTCTACAATATTGGATTGTACGATGAAGGATTCAGGGCAAGAGAGGAAGAGGATTTGAGGATACGTTGGCGCGAGAAATACAACATCTACAACATCATCCTACCATTGTACCGATATAGGATGCATGAATCCAATCTTACTAAAAATCACGATGAAATGGAAAAGCATCGTGAGCTATTGAAATCAAAGCACAATCAATGAGCCGATTTCTTGAAGGCGAAAAAATTTACTTGCGCGCACTTACTCAAAGCGACGCCAATGAAGAGTATTTATCCTGGTTGAATGACGAAGAAACGACACGTGGATTGGCATCCGGTGTTTTCCCTTCATCCATTGAGGCGTTAAAAAAATTTGTTGAGGGAATTTCGGCCCGAAAAGATGTTGTGATGTTCGCCATCTGCGACAAAAAAAATGGGCAACATATTGGCAATATCAAACTCGATAATTTCGATTGGGTGAGCAGAACCTGCGAGCTGGGGATATTGATCGGCAATAAAAGTTATTGGGGAAAAGGCATTGGTTTCGAAGTTTGTCAACTCACCATCCAATACGCCTTTCAGGATCTCAATATCCGCAAAGTCGTTCTGGCTGTTTATGAAAACAATCCGGCAGCGGTGAAACTGTATGAAAAATTAGGCTTTCAACATGAAGGTCGATTGCGCAAGCAGGTATTTGAAGGCGGGCAGTATTTCGACAAACTCTACATGGGCATTTTTGTGGAGGAACTCAAATGAATCTTTGTGTCATTCAAGCCCGGATGGGTTCGACCAGGTTACCTGGTAAAGTTCTGCGTGAAGTGAATGGCATTCCGATTCTGCAATTGCTGCTTCAAAGACTCAGCGCCTCCAAACTCGTCGACCGTTTTGTCGTTGCTACAACTACCAATGCAGAAGACGATGCCATTGAAGCTTTTTGCAAGAAAAACAACATCCTTTGTTATCGAGGCAGTGATTGGGATGTTTTAGAGCGCTTCTATGAGGCGGCAACTTCTCAGGGTGCAGGGGATGAAGATCATATTGTACGGATCTGTTGCGATAATCCTATTCACTCATACAAGGTGCTTGATTTTGTGTTGAAGTCATACCATCAATCCGGCGTAGACTACTTTTCGAATAGCAATCAGGAACCGGATTTTCTTGAGGATGGATTCGATGTTGAGGTGACATCATTCAAAGCTTTGAAACAAGCTCACCAGGAAGCTAAGTTGTTGAGTGAACGAGAGCACGTGATGCCTTACATTAAAAATTCAGGTAAGTTCAGTTTGGGTTGGAGAAAGGCCAATCCAGCCTATTTATTCAAACTGAGTGTAGACACGGAAAAAGATCTTGAAACCGTGGAGCGGATATTTTCAGAATTGAAAGATCGCCCTGATTTTTCGATTGACGACGTTGTAGATTTGCTTCAACGCAAACCAGAAATTCTGGAAATCAATAAAGAAAGTACCATCAACTCAGGATATCAAAAATCACTTCGAGAAGATCGACAAGTGAAATGAAGTATCACAAGTGATAAAAAAATTGGTGTAAAATGGAAACCAAGGTCATGCAAAAAATCACGAATTTTTCCAAAAGCGACGAATACAGAAATACCATTCATGATCTCATACCCGGTGGAGCACACACCTATTCTAAAGGTGATGATCAATTTCCGCTTTTGTCACCAGCAGCCATTACACATGGTAAAGGAAGTCATGTATGGGATGTTGATGGCAATGAATATATAGAATGTCTGAGTGGATTGGCATCCATTAGTCTTGGACATGCCTATGAACCGGTCATTGACCGGGTAGCTGCGGAATTAAAAAAAGGAAACAACTTCAGTCGACCATCTATCATCGAAAAAGAAATTGCGGAACGTTTTCTTGCAAATGTTGGCGTACACGATATGATCAAATTTGCGAAAAACGGATCTGTTGTCACGACGGCTGCCGTAAAACTCGCCAGAGCATATACCGGTAGAAAACTCGTTGCGAGACCGGCTGAACATCCCTTTTATTCTTATGACGATTGGTTTATCGGCAGCACAGATGTAAAAAGTGGAATTCCGAATGATATCAGCAACCTCACAGTAACCTACAAAGCAGATGATCTTGAATCACTTCGTCAGTTATTCGATCAATATCCCGACCAGATTGCATGTGTCATCTCTGAGCCTGAGAAATTCAATGTGCTTCCAGAAAACTACCTGAAAGATGCCATAGACCTTGCTCACAAGAATGGTGCATTGTGGATCATGGACGAGATGATCACGGGTTACAAAACTGCATTTCCAGGATCATACGCGAAATACCAAGTAGTACCGGATATGATCACCTGGGGCAAAGGAATAGCCAATGGTTTTTCATTCTGCTGTATGACTGGCAAAAAGGAAGTGATGGAGTTAGGCGGCATACGCAAAGCCGGTCATGAAAAGCTATTTCTTGTGAGCACTACCCACGGTGGCGAAACTTGCAGCATCGCAGCAGCACTGGCCACCATGGATGTATTCGAACAAAACGATGTGATTGGTTACAACCAAACACTTGGTCAGAAATTTATCGATGGCTCAAAAGATGTGATTGCGTCGAATGGGTTATCACATTCCATCAAAAACATGCAATTCAATTGGCATGCATCGCTTGGATATTTTGATCAGGAAGGAAACAATTCATTTGGCCTCCGAACACTATTCCATCAAGAATTGATTGCGAGAGGAGTATTGTTTCAAGGAATATTCTGTCCGCACTATTCCCATACCGAGGAAGACGTGCAACACATTTTAGACGCGATGAATGACTCCTGTGCAGTTTATAAAAAAGGCTTGGAAGAAGGCTATGACAAGTATCTGGTAGGAGAGCCGATTAAACCGGTATTTAGAAAATACATCTGATCCATTTGATAAAAATCACAGAACCAGCGTCTGTTGTACTGAATGCAGTTCGTTTCATCTGCAGCCAGGGCGTTCTCGCGGGTCATCTTGTTGTTTTCTTCGGATTGTCATGTCCGTATCTCGTCAATATGGCAAGCTATTGTGTGCTCATGTTTTTTGTTCTTTCCGGATTTTTGATTTCACATAGTCTGCACCAAAAGAAGAAAAACAATCCTGATTACAAATTCAGTGACTACTTTTTGGATAGATTCTTTCGCATCTTCCCACCATATATCGCAGCATTGGTTTTTGTCTTTGCGATTGATCTTATTGGATTCAGTTTTACCGGTCAATATTTTTCATGGACGATATATATCGGAAATTTCTTCATCAACAGTTTGCAATTGCAGGAATTTCCGCTGGCAACATGGCTGAACGAAAAATACATGATTGAGTTTTTTCGCTTTCATTATTTCGGCACTGATTTACCGTTATGGACCATTGCGATTGAATGGTGGTTGTACATGTTTTACGGCTTCCTGATTTTTTTCTTTTTCACCCATGAAAAAATAAAATTGATGAGGGTGCCTGTACTGATGATGCTCGCCATTACACCCGTCTATTACATATTGGTGAGTGCAAGAATGGAAAAAGGACTAACACTCTATTGGTTCTTAGGCGTACTGCTCACAGCAGGCGGTACGATGCTCTATTTAAATCATCGTCTCATTTTCTACTTTTCACTTCTACTCATACTCATTGGGATTTTTGGTTTTCAATCATTGGGCCCTCAAGTATCCATCCTGATTTTTATATTGGGTTTATTTCTCTTATTGCAGTCAACACAAAACCAACCGATCAAAATTTCTGTAGGGCTTCAAAAACTTACGGAATATGCAGCAGGTTATTCTTATTCACTCTACCTGATACACTACTCGATTGTTTATTTCGTCACCACTGTTTTTAATTTTGAAAAAGACCTGAATCATTTCATCATGATTTATGTCGCGATTAATATTGTTGCGTACATCTTTGCCGAAATTTTTGAGAAAAAATCGAAATCCTGGAAATTGAAATATGAGAACTACCGATCCCGAACAAATTGACTTCAGAAAAAAATTCGAGCTTCACGATAAAGTCATTGTGATAAGTGGCGCATGTGGACTCATTGGCAGAGCATTTTGTGAAGCTGCTGCTCAATTTGGTGCTCATATTGTATGTGCAGACATTCCGCAAGCTGATCCGGAAAAATTTGCACAACACCTGAGCGAAAGACATGGCAGAAAGATGCTAGGTTATCCGCTCAATGTTGCAGTAAAAAACGAAGTGATTGCTCTAAAAGATCGTGTGCTTGAAGAATTTGGCAGAATTGACGGTCTGGTATGCGGGCATCAGAATAAATCACATCTCAAATTCGAACCATTTGAAAGTGTGAGTGAAGACAATTGGGACACTGTCGTGGAAATCAATCTTCGTGGTACCTTTTTGCTTTGTCAAGTGATTGGTTGTTATATGGCAGAGCAAGGCAAGGGAAGCGTCATCAACATTCCAAGTACATATAGTGTAGTGGCCCCTAATCAGAATCTATACACCGGGACATCGCTTGGTTGTCCTGCTGCTTACAGTGCAAGTAAAGGCGGTATTGATGCCTTGTCGCGATATCTGGCGAGTTATTGGGCCTCCAGAAATGTTCGTGTTAATATGATTACCCCACATGGCGTTTGGAACAATCATGAAAAACAATTCGAAGAAAATTTCGCAAGATTTTCACCAATGCAACGCCTGAGCTATAATCATGAAGTAGCGCCTGCTCTTGTGTATTTGTTGAGTGATGCAAGCAGTTATGTCACCGGCGACAACATGTTGGTTGAGGGTGGCTGGACTGTTTGGTGAGATTTCTTTTGCTACTTTTCTACCAGAACAATCACATATCCGGTGTAATCGTAAGCTTTTCCTTTACCATCTTTCACGGTTAGATAGTAGGTATATGCTCCCTCCTGCACTACTTCGCCGTTCATCTTACCATCCCATGGCATGTTGATGTCATTGGATTGATAAATGACATCTCCCCATCGGCTGTAAATGATGATTTGGTATTCTGAGAAATCAGCGAAGCTTATGACAGGTTTGAAAGTATTGTTGTATCCATGAACAATGAACGCGTTCGGAATCCAGATAACGGGCTTCTGTGTGATGATCACTGTATTGCTGAATGAAGAATTCTGTCCATAAGGCCCATTGGATTCGATGGCTTCTATGTAGTATTGAAATTTTCCATCGGTGAAAAGTTGTGTGGAAACATCATCATCATAGAAAAAACCTGCACCTGGATAGATTTCAGCGATGACCTCATCAGTACCGAAATCTCCGATGATCCTATGAATTAAATATTTTTCCGCTCCGTTATCCCAATCACCATAATTGGTCCAGACCAAGGTATTGACCAATCGTTGCTCGTTGGCCAATCCGTTCAGGAGAATGGTCTTGCCCATATTGGTGGTATCGATGACATCACCGCAATAATTCGACGTGATGATCCTGTAAGTATAACTGAACGCATCAGTAGCTCTTTGCGAGTCCGGAATGGTCAGTGAACCGGTTCCATCGGTTGACATTACAATCACTTCATCCCAAACCAATGTGATTGGATTGAACCTTTCGAGTTTTACTTCATAGGTGTTTACAGATGGTTCAACCAACAAGGTAACCAAGGTGGAATCTTGGGAAATCACAGAAGCACTCCCTAAATAAATATATCCAGGAGATACCGGATATGGGGTAAGTACCCTCGTATAGTTGGAAGTGGCTTGATAACCTGTGAGCGATCCTACAGCGACGATATAGAAGCAGTGGTAAACGTTGAAATCAGTGATGGCGTAGGAATAATTCGTAACGTTTCCTTCAACCGTATCAATAGGAGTAAATGCCAGATCAGCATAAGGCGTAGCCATATCAGGTGCAATGGCGTGGTAGATGATGTACTCATCCACTCCATCTCCCCAACCCTCATAAGCTTCCCAAAGAAAATTCACATTCGGATTACAAACTGTATATCCAATATTTGGAACGTATACAGAAGAATGACAAGGAGGCAATGCGCTTGTATTCGGGCTTGGAGGAACACCATGATAACAACCGTCAAATGCCGCAATGGTATAACTCACTTGTCCGGTTGAAACAGCCGAACCGCTCAGTAAATCAGTAAACGTAGTTGTGTTGATGCCCCAAATGGTATCGACGATCAGGGTATTGCCGTTGACACATTTGTAGATGATGTATGCTTCAGTATCTGGAGAAGAACTGGGCTCCCAAGAAATGACGGCACGGTTCAATTGGTGATCAATGGATATATCTGTGATGGTAGGAATAACCGGAGGGGCATAATTTTCGAAATAATCACCATCGATGTTGCTGGTAAAAACGCATCCACCAGGCATGGTCAATCGAATCATAAAATTCATATTGTCACCACAGACATCCACGATTTCGTAATTGCTTCCTGTAACTCCATAGGGCATACTCTGAACCATGTTCCAGGTACCCATTGGATATTCTCTCCAGACTTCATACATCAAACCATCCGGCACAGGATATGAAGGAAGGAAAGGCGAGTTCCAATCCAGGATCGCAAAACCAGTGGGAGAAGGTGTGGCTGTTAGCCAAATGGTAGAAAGTGTGTCGGAAGAAATCGATTGATACACGTTCGTTCCATCAGTTGAGATGGTCTGAACGTAGTAGTAAATATTATCTGTAAGCGTTGCAGAAGTGGTGTGGACATGAGAGAACACATTCAGTGAGGTTTCAGTATCCGCGAGGAAATAACCTGCAGCTTGATTCACGGAAGTGTAGATCTGATATTCAGTGAACACACCAGTCGGGTCAGATGCCGGATTCCAACCCATGGTCACATCACCTGTATTATCCACCTGAAGACAATTCAGTACTGGAGGATCGAGCGTTTGCGCTCGAAGTCCAATTCCCTGAAGCAGGATTATCAGGCAGAGTAAACCGTATTTTTTCAGCTTTTCCAAGTGTAAAGAGGGCGGCAAAAATAGTCAGCCTGTGGCTAACGACATTTCCGACACCATATTACACGCACAACCAGACAGAATGGTTGCATCTTACATCGGCGTTTTAACCCGGCAATGTTACTTATCTAAAAATCATCCAACCAGCGCGGAGCTTGGGAGACCACATTTTTGAACTCTTGCATCATGTTTTTGACGATATCGGCGGCTGGCAGAATATCGTTGAACATGGCAGATGCCTGACCAATTTCTAGTTCACCTTCGTTCAAATCACCTTCAAACATGCCCTTTTTGGCTCTGCCCCGACCAAGAAGTTCTTTCAATTCATCGATTCCAGCGCCGCGCGTATAGGCCTCTTCCACTCTTTGGTAAAAGGCATTTTTGATCAGACGCACCGGAGTGATTTCTTTCAGTGTCAGTCGGGTGTCGCCTTCAGAGGTCTGAATCACAGAATTTTTAAAATTCTGGTGTGCAGAAGACTCCAGAGAAGCTACAAACCGAGAACCTACCTGAACAGCTTCGGCACCCAGAGCAAAAGCGGCTGCCATGGAACGTCCATGGTGAATACCACCAGCGGCGATGACAGGAATTTTCACAGCATCTACAACAGCTGGAATCAGGCAAAGAGTCGTAGTTTCTTCTCTTCCATTGTGCCCACCTGCCTCAAAACCCTCAGCAACAACGGCATCACAACCCGCTTCCTGAGCTTTGATAGCAAATTTTGAACTGGACACGACATGCACCACAGTTACACCATTTTCCTTAAAAAGTCCGGCATATGTTTTCGGATTTCCGGCTGATGTGAATACCACTTTGACACCTTCTTCCAATATGATCGAAATATGGTCACTGATCTGTGGGTACAACAAGGGCAAATTCACTCCAAAAGGCTTGTTTGTAGCGGCTTTACACTTTCTGATGTGATCCCGAAGAATGTCGGGATACATAGATCCCGAGCCAATGAGACCCAGTCCTCCTGCGTTGCTTACGGCGCTGGCCAATTCCCAGCCAGAACACCAGATCATGCCTGCCTGAATGATCGGAAATTCAATTCCAAAAAGGCTTATAACTCGGTTGTTTTTCATGCTTGGCGGCAAAAATTGATGAAAATTTTCCTTTAGGGGCATTTTTTTTATGAAATACCGATAACCGTGGCGTCTGAACTACGTAGACACGGACTGATAAATAAATTATTGGTCAGGACTGAATAATTTTTACATTAGCGGCTTGGTAGTGAAGCCCTAAAGCTAATCCACATGAGAAGACTAATATTCCTGTTGATCCTTTTCGTTTCTGTTTCTGCGGGTGCGCAGTATCAGATCGATTATGGAATCAAGATTGGTGCAGCCAATTATCTCGGAGATATTGGAGGAAAGAATCTCCAGCGCCGTGATTATTTCTACGATATGCACATCAAACAGACGCGTTATGCTGTTGGTGCATATGGCCGATATAAGTTTTCAAAGCGATTAGCAGTCAGTGCGAATTTCGATCACCTCCTGATTCAGGATGCTGATATGTATACTACATACATTCCCAGAAGAACAAGAAATCTGAATTTCAGAAACCGAATGTTTGAATTCGGTGCGAGGGCTGAGTTCACACTTTGGTATGACAACGACGTAGGTAACCGTGGATTCTATAATCCTGATTACAAACTTTATGCTTTTGCTGGTGTTGCTGCTTACTACAGCAATCCTCAGGCACAATTGGTTTATGATCCAGACGATACTTTATCTACTGGACAACACATCATCGTTGATAATCCCGGTGATCTCAAAGCAGGTGATCTGGTAGACAATACTTGGTACAATCTCAGAAAGTACAGAACTGAAGGTACAACATACAGCAATTTCGGATTTGCAATTCCTGTTGGTATTGGTATGTATTTTACATTCAATAAGGAATGGCGTGTGGGATGGGAAATCTCATGGCGCAAAACATTCTCTGATTATTTGGATGATGTTTCAACCTATTACAACCAACCAGATCCAGCAAGTGATGACGATTATGCCATGGCTTTAGCCCTTCAATCGCAGACCTATCAAGAATTGGTTGATGCACAAAACATCCTGTTGAAAGCTGAGGGAGATAATCCATTGTATGAAGGAATTGCGCCTTCGTTTACCATCAATGACTTCCGTTATCAGCCGGGACAACAAAACATTGATCAAGACAATCAATCACCACGCGGATTGCATGATCCAGCCAATCCGTTGATTAAAAAAGACAACTACATCACAACTCAGATTACAGTAGGTAAAGTAATCAGAGGAAGAAGTAAATTCTACAAGAGCAAATACAGCTGGGTTAAAAACCGCAACGTGCGCAGATCAAGAGCTAAGTTCTAATACTTAGTACCGTAAATATTCAAGAGGTCATTCCATGTGAATGACCTCTTTTTTTTTGCCTCTACCATTTCCACAGCGCATGACAGATTCACCGATACGAACGATATCGGCGAGCGCAAAGAGATCAAACGTTTCTTTTTTTTTGATTATGATTTTCTGACTTGAATGATATTCACGGGACAGGCTTTGCGCGCTTGTTCATTGATCTCCCATTCGGAATCAGGCAGCGTGAGATTCCAAATACCTTTCTTCTCTTTCCCTCCCACCAATACAGCCTTTCCATCCTGACGTGATAAACGCCAATAATCAGGTGCAATTTCAGCGCAGGCGTGACATCCGATGCAACGTTCTCTGTACTGTTGTATACTGATCATGCATTCACAATTTTATACAGCTTGTCCGAGTGACGGATTTTCACTCCAACAGGAATTGAAACTGTTGTGCCACCCGAGGCCTTTTCGAGCGAATGGCCATCATCGCTTCGGATTTCTTCGGCAACAAATTCATGGTAACCGGTGGTGGGTCCGGTAATCATCAATCTATCACCTCTTCTGATCTCATGGTTTTCAATCAGAAATTCTCCAATACCGATTTTATCAAAATATTTTACGCCTTTACCGAGGTAAATCTTTTTTTCTGTTGCCGCTGAACCGTGATGATTGCTCCATTCACCCATGGTACGTCCGAGATAATATCCATCCCAAAAGCCTCGGTTGTAAACTTTGGAAAGTCGCTCTTTCCAATCTGCAATTTTTTCTTCCGAATATGTACCATCAGCGATGGCGTCTACAGCTTCACGATAGCACTTGGTGGTGTGATAAACGTATTCAGGAGCGCGACCTCGGCCTTCAATTTTGAGAACACCAACACCACTTGCAACAACCTGATCCAAGAAATCTATTGTGCAGAGGTCTTTGGCCGACATGATGTATTCATTGTCTATTTCCAGTTCGTAACCTTCTTCTTTATCTGTAACGACATATGTCCTCCGGCAATTTTGTATGCATGCTCCACGATTGGCAGATGCATTGTGTGAATGCAAGCTGAGATAACACTTACCAGACACCGCCATACAAAGGGCGCCATGCGCAAATATTTCAACCCTGATCTGCTCACCGGAAGGCCCTGTAATTTCTCTTCTTTGAATTTCACGAACAATATCAGAGACTTGTTTCAATGTGAGTTCACGCGACATCACAACCACATCAGCGAATGCAGAATAAAACTCTACCGTCTCAATATTGGTAATGTTCGTTTGGGTTGAGATATGCAGAGGCATTCCCACTTTACGACAATAGTTCATCACCGCCTGATCTGAAGCAATCAAAGCCGTGATGCCCGCTGCTTTTGCCTGATCCACGATTCGTCGCATGAGCGTTAAATCATGATCGTAGATAATGGTGTTTAGTGTGATATATGTTTTTACCTGATGATCATGACAAAGTCTGGCCACTTCATCGAGGTCAGAAACCAAAAAATTATTGGTTTGACGAGCGCGCATATTCAATTGCTCTACCCCGAAGTAAACAGAGTTGGCACCGCCTTGAATGGCGGCCATCATAGCTTCTTTAGAACCAGCCGGAGACATGACTTCCGGTCTTTTTGCAACGTTGATCATTGTAGAAAAAATTAAGCCCGGATAAGTACCGGGGCATCGTCAAACGATTTTGCAAAGGTCGTTCAGGATTTGAGAAACTGAAGAATTTTTGAGACCGGTTTACGGGTAAGTGTCAAAAAGTTCGGGTGCAAACCGTTCATCTTCCAGGCTTTTCTGTCTTCCATATTTGCTTTGATGCGGTTCATCATGGTGACATTGCTTTGACCTCCGGTTCTCATTTTGGTGATGACCCGAGGTAGATACGTCATTGCAATCTGGTGTTTATGAATAAAACGAAGCATCAATTCGTAGTCTGCAGCAGATTTCAATTCCAAAGTATAGCTCCCGAATTTTTCGTAGCAACTCTTCCTGACAAAAAATGTCGGATGAGGTGGCATCCAACCACTAAGAAACTGGCCATGTCTATATGCACCAGCCTTCCATGTGCGCACAACCTTGTTGGCCAATTCGCGGTTCACATAAACCAAATCAGCATATAAACCTTCGGCACCAGAATTTTCAAAAGCTTGAACTACATCACTGATGACATGTTCGTCGGCGTAAAAGTCATCGCTGTTTAAGATTCCAATTACATCACCTGTGGCAAGACCAACGCCTTTATTCATGGCATCATATATCCCTTTGTCCTTTTCGGAAATCACCTTTGTGATTTTTGAACCATAAGAGCGAACAATATCCATGGTATGGTCTTTCGAAGCACCATCGACAATGATGTATTCAATATCCGGATAATTTTGGGCAATGACACTTTTGATAGTATCCTCAATGGTACCAGCGCTATTGAATGCAATAGTGATGATCGAAACTTTCATGACTTGATTTGTCTTTCGCGAATTTTCACTGCAGGATTACCCTGATATACCGAATAACTATCCAGATTTTTGGTTGCAACGCTATTTACGGCCAATACCGCATGAGAATGACAAGTAACACCGGGGCAAACAATGCTCTTTGCACCAATCCAAGTTCCTTCCTCCAAATGAATGCTACCAATGATCAGGTCAAATCCACTTTTGGTGTAATCGTGATTGCCACAAAGTAAAAACGCTCCTTGAGATAAGCAGCAATGATCGCCAATTACAACTTCTGCCAAATTATCAATCCAGACTTCTTCGCCAATCCAGACATGATTGCCTATCTTTAATTTCCACGGATATTTGATATTGATGTGTGGTTTGAGGATGACACCATTGCCAACACTTGCTCCAAACATTCTCAGCAGAGCGATTTTCACGCTGTTTAAAGGAAATGCGGATCTGAAAAAACACGCATTGAAAAAATACCAGAGCAAGCGTTTAAACCTACCACCGGGATGATACCAACTATTGTTGAATGAACTGAGGTCAGTCTTCAATGTCATGATGGCCGCAAGATAAAATCTAAGGACCCATTTTCAACGCTCTCCAGCCCTTTTATGAACGGTAAGTGATTTCTGGTTGTATGGAATACTTTTGAACCAGATCAGATCATATGAAAAAAGCACTCCTCTATTCACTTTTCCTCATCTCTGCTGCTCAAGTGTTTTCTCAAAAGGACACTGTCATGGAAAAATTTTCCAATATGCGTATGCGTTCCATTGGTCCCGCAGTAATGAGCGGCCGAGTGACGGCTATCGACGCCGTGGAAGGCCATGAAAATATCATTTTCACCGGCACGGCTAGTGGAGGAATCTGGAGATCATACAGTGGTGGAGTTGAATGGGAACCTGTTTTCGATCAAATGGATGTGCAGGGTATTGGATCCATTTGCATTGATCCATCTATACCCGATGTGATTTGGGCCGGAACTGGGGAAGGAAATCCACGCAATTCTCACACCAGTGGTGCTGGCATTTACAGAAGTGGAGATGGCGGAAAAACTTGGGAGAAAAAAGGTCTAGAAAAAACGAAAACCATTCATCGGGTAATCGTTCATCCAAGTATGTCTGATGTCGTGTATGCCGCAGCACATGGTAGTGCCTGGGGACCTACACCAGACCGTGGAGTGTATAAGACATTCGATGGTGGTGTCAACTGGGAAAAAGTTTTATTTGTCAATGACAGCACCGGGTGTGCTGATCTTGTAATGGATCCAAAGAACCCGGAAAAATTATTTGCTGCCATGTACCAATATGAAAGAAAACCATATCATTTTACTTCCGGTGGCGCAGGAAGTGGTTTGTATCTTACGACTGATGGAGGCAAGAAATGGAAGAAACTTGGTAAAGATCAAGGGTTACCTGAAGGAAATTACGGTCGCATTGGAATCGCCATTTCGCATACAAATAGTCAAATTGTGTACGCACTAATAGAATCTGAATCAACTGGCTTATATAAATCTGAAGATGGTGGATATCATTGGCAAATGGTCAATGATAAAGATGTGAAAGATCGACCCTTTTACTATCATGAAATTTATGTGGACCCATCGAATAGCAATCATCTGATTTACCTTCATTCAGTGGTGAGTGAATCCATTGATGGCGGCAGAACATGGAAGACCATCCTGCCATATTTTGGCGTTCATCCCGATCATCATGCGATGTGGTGGAGTAAAACCAATCCACATGTAATGTACGAGGGCAATGATGGAGGTATGAATATTACGAGAGATGGAGGAAAGACTTGGACCTTTATCAATAACCTTCCTCTAGGACAATTCTATCATGTAAATTACGATATGGATGTGCCTTACCATGTTTATGGTGGATTGCAGGATAACGGTTCTTGGAAAGGGCCAGCTTACACATGGCATGGAGACGGCATTCGCGACGCAGACTGGCAAGAAGTCTTATTCGGTGATGGTTTTGATGTGATGGCCCGACCTGATAATTCAAGGTATGTATATGCCATGTATCAGGGTGGTGAGTTGAATTACATCGACTCTGAGACTGGCGACACGCGATATATCAAACCTGTTCATCCTGATGGTTTAAAACTCAGATTCAACTGGAATGCAGCATTGGCACAAGATCCAAATCAAGCATGTGGTGTTTATTATGGATCTCAGTTTGTGCACTATTCTGAAGATTGTGGAAAGTCATGGAAAATTATTTCACCAGACCTGACCACAAACGACAGCACAAAACTCAAGCAATCACAAAGTGGAGGACTCACTATCGACGCCACTGCAGCAGAAAATCACTGCACCATACTCTGCATAACTCCTTCTTTGAAAAATAAAAACTGTATCTGGGTAGGTACTGACGACGGACAAATACAACTGACCAAAGACCACGGCAAATCATGGACAAACCTTACGATGCAAATCACTGGAATGCCAAAAAATGGATGGGTGCCACAAATCATATGCGGTACACAAGCAGAAGGAGAGGCATTTGTAGTGGTGAATAATTACAGACAAAACGATTGGAAACCTTACTTGTTTCATACCCAGGATTTCGGAAAGACATGGAAAAATCTGGTGAGTGAAAAAAGTATCAGCGGACATTGTCTCAGTTTTGTTCAAGATCCGGTTGAACCAAAATTATTATTTCTCGGCACTGAAAACGGATTGTATTTATCCTTTGATTATGGATTGAGTTGGCACAAATGGACCAGCAACTATCCATCGGTTGCCACACAGGATTTGAAAATACATCCTCGGGAAAATGACCTCATCATCGCAACATTCGGAAGAGCATTATGGATACTTGATGACATCACACCATTGCGCAAGTATGCACGAGAAGGACTCGGTGCATTTCAGAAAAAAATCACGGCACTCCACACTTCTGATGCATATATGAGTGCTTATATGCAACCAAAAGGCGAAAGATTCCCTGCTGATATGCACTACAGCGGCGAAAACAAACAAGGAGGTGCCAGATTGATGTACTACTTCCGCGTTGATCCGAAAAAGGAAATAGAAAAGGTCGAAAGTGGTAAGGGTAAGAAAGAGAAAAAAGAAAATTCGAAAACTGACACAGCCCAAAAAGCAGAAAGTAGTGCGTCGAAGACTGAGGAGAAAAAAGATGAGAAAGTAACAGTGATGATAAAAACACTGGCAGGAGACACAATAAGAACATTCAAACACGAACCGGATACAGGCATCAATATTCTGAGTTGGTATTATGATACCAAAGGAGTGAGATTCCCTTCTTTACAGGAGAAGAAAAAGGATGAAGAAGAACCAGGTGGCGGCATCACTGTGGCGCCAGGTCAATACCGTGTTGTATATGCTTACCAGGAATACCGTGATAGTTCAGATTTTATTGTGAAAGATGATCCGCGCCTAACTTGGGATGACACAGAGTACAACAAAAGAAAGGAACTCGAGCGTCGCATGAAATCCTCTGTGGAAGAAGCTACCAAAGGAATGGAAAAACTGAAATCCATGAAAAAATGGATTGAGCGAATTGAGAGTCTCACGGAATCTTCTGAAGACAGCACCATAAAGTCACTCCGCAAAGTTGCAGATTCCTTAAAAAAAGAGATCGGCAAATTACAGGAGTTGTATTTTTTCATAGATGGCAAAGGAGGTATCCAAGACGATTCTGATAAACTGGTTTCAAAACTTTATGCCGGATACGGATACGTAAATAACAATTCGATTGGATCGAATGAGGAGAATTACTTGAATTATTTGGAGAAGGAGGTGAAAAAGGTAACAGCTCAAATTGAATCATTCACTGAAAAGGGATATTTACCCTGGGTAAATCAAACCGAAAACGTGTATCCGAAAATTATTCCCGACATCAGAAAACTGTAATCAAGACATTATTCAGATTTGGCTTTACCACCAAATCGGATACCCATCAACAATTGCAGCACCTGATTGTAATTGCCTTGTTCGTAGTAACTATTTTTATTCACAACAGCAGGGGCCGGTCTTGTTGGTACTACAGATGTCGCCATATCCAATTCAAAGAATAATTTTTCTGTGGGCCACCATGCAAAGCCCAGTTGTCCGCCGATGTCCTGTTTCCTGAATGCTGGATTGACATCGTAGGAAGCGCCATTGATTTTCATTTCTTGTTTCAGAAGAATACCTATGTAGGGCCCGATAGAAATGGTAAATTTTGATTGCTTTCGTTGCATGTCATAAGTCAACATGACAGGCACATCGATGTAGTTCAAATAAAAACCAAATGAATTGAATGTAAGAGTATCTTGTTTAGTTCTACTGCCTTTGGTGATGTATTTCATACTGATGTTCAATCCGAACTTTTCGTTCAAAGGTGCGTTCACCCAAGCTCCACCAGTGTATCCAAACTTGTCCCATCCGCCTAAACCATCTCCACTGATTTGAGAAGTAACGCCACCCAAAAGAATACCGCCTTTAAATTCACGCTGTGAAAAAGAAGACAAGCCAAGGAACACCAGAATGAAACCAATAATAATCTTTTTCATCAGTTGATCACTTTTGACTTGGCCACATTCAATACCTGACCATTTTCACCATCTGTGATAAAAGCAACAATCTCGCAGTTTTCAGGAATCCATTCCGCATTCCAATTATAGGTTGTACTGTATGTTGAAGACGAACCTGCAGCAGGATTTTCAGCTATGGTCAAACCAGTGGCACCGCTGAGTGAGCTCCTCAACATATGCTCATGTTCATACTCTTCCACGAATTCAGGATCATGGTTGTACCACAGTTGTGGTGCGACGATGTGTGATTCTGTGACGAGTATAACCAATCTGTAATTGCCAGTTGCACTTTGAAACCATTGATTGAACACATGCACATTCAGGTGATTGTTTTCTTCAACGTATTCAACTTCCATTTGCAGATCAACCGGTGAAGCAACAGACAGCGCTGTGTTCACTTTGTTGACCCAAACTGTAGGAGAAAAAGCCACATTGGCGGATGGATCACGATTTGTTCTACCCTTAGGCATTTCATCCACACCTACTTGAGTAAGTAGATAATATTCACCTTCTGGTGTTGTCCAGTCATTTGGAAATTCAGGTGGTAGTGGTGCGGCTAATGAACCAGCATGAACAGCGACCACCGCAACATGTTCGCTATCTGCAACGAGTATATCATGCGCTATTTGGTGACCGATGGGACAGTTGCCGCAATCATGACCTGTGAAGTCTTCAAGCAGCACTCTTTTCGTTACCGATGCAGCCGGAACAAATGTCGGCGCAGGTCCATATAGATCAGTTCTGTACGCACCAAATTCGATCACAGGATGATCAACTATATCACACCCGATGAATAATATGGCGATCGAGGTTACAAGTGATATTTTCTGAAATGAATTCATATCAAGTTTGTTTTTCAAAATTAAAAACTGCTGGTGAGGTTGATTTCGATGCCGTTGGATGCAGGCACTGCACGACAGACACCACCAATACAGAAAATTCCCGCACGACGTTTACCATAACCTATCATGATTCTTGTAGACCCGGTGCTGTATCCGAGATTGCCATACAAGTAATGAACGCGTTTATCCGCATTATCGTTGCCATAGTTATATTGATCTAAAACAGCCAATGACCAATGAGGAGAGAATGAATACTCAAGAAGACCAGTTGCCCAATTGCCTTTATCCTGTTCGGTCATTAATGACTGCAACTCCATGCGAATTGCATGTTTCGGTTTGAACTTCCATTGCACATCCACCACGTCGATGTTGGCATAAACCAAACCTTTGAAATCCTGGGTCACTGGTGTAACAAGCGTATTAAATTCAAAGTAGTAGTGAACCAAGTTGATATTCCAGGCTTTGTTGATTTTTTTGCGAATTTCAAAATTCACATCACGAACAAATTTGGTATCACCGAAAAAGAAAGAATTGGTTTGATATCCGTTGATGAGTTCGTCTCTACCACCCATGTGCGTAGTATCCAAACTATTTACAGCAGCAACATTCAAAGAGATATACGTCCCGTACTTACCACCGAGTGGACTGTCTTTTTTGAATGTGTAAAATACTTCACCACTCAATCCACTTTCACCGTTAAGTACTGTTGCATATGGATATAATGTAGCAGCAAGATTGTAAGTATGCTGTCTGGTGATGGCAGGAAGGAAATTAATTGGCACATCAAACAATAGTGCATTACGATCACTTCTGAATGCCATGTTATCAATGTATTTGGCGCTTGCTGTAACACCAAAGCCTTTCATGCTGTATGCAAGGTTGGCAAATATTCCAGTTCCATTTTTATAGATGTAGTTATTGTCTGCATTCGGGTCATTGATCTTGGTGACATATTCTCCGGTGAATTGCAGGTTTTTATAGATAATTCCGAGACGACCACCATAAGCACCGACATTGTTTGGCAAAGTAAAAATGGTAGAATCCCGCTCCACAGTTGATCCGGATTGGTATTTACTTACGAAACTTCCACCGATGGTGACACGCAATGGTTTTTCAGCAAGTGATTTCAAGAGATCATTGATGGTCAATTCGCCATCCACACCTCTTACGATTCCAGAACCATTGATGATTTTACTGTCGAAGTCAAAGCGTTGTTGGCCATAAATACCCTTCAAAGTGATTCCATTCACTGGTCTGAAGATGACACGAACGCCATCCAATGCGTTGTCAATACCAAGGTTGGGCTCCCAATATGATCGTAGGGTCATACCGTTGCCAAACTGTTCGTAGTAGTTACCTACTGTGATATCAAAGTTGTCTTTTGCGTAGCGAACATATCTGTTACCAATGCCCGATCCTTTGAATCTGGAAGGAAAACCGAGAATTGCATTCTGGTAAGATTCAAATCGAACACCAGCGGTAAGTCCACCATAGGTATAAGTGAAATTGCCAAATGCGTTCATGGCTGCCTTTGCGTCAGGAACTTGAGCGCCAATGCTACTGTCAGGGCTATATTGCTGAAACAGTACTTGAAAATTACCATGGAGCTGGCCTTTGGTTTCCGTCGCGGGAGGAGTGCTTTCCGTAGTCTGGGCATTTGCAATACACGGTAGAACTGCCAAAATACACAGCAGAGATTTCAATCTCGACATAACTTGTTTGGATTTTTGAAGGCGCAAATTAGATATAAAAAACCCTCCGGCCATTGACCGGAGGGTTCTTCGAAACAATCAAAATATCTTATTGTTTTAATTTCAAGAGTTGTTCATGAACTTCTTCTTCATCACCTGCATTGTAACCAACATGCTGCCAAACCACTTCGCCTTTACTATCCAGGATGAAGGTGTGTGGCGGCATATTGACGCCCATAGCCTGAGAAAAGGATTTGTTCACATCCAACAGAATGTCATAGTCCCATGAAACAGAGTTCACATAAGGCTTCACACTGTTTACAGTCCTTTGGTCATCAATTGTTACAGCATAAATTTTTACTCCAGTTTCTTCTTTCCAATCGTCGTAGTATTCAGCGTATGTATTGAGCTCCTTTTTACATGGACTGCACCAAGTGGCCCAGAAACAAATCATTATTGGTTTCCCGTCGTTGGTAAGGTGCCCTGTATCCACTGAATTTCCATTGAGATCTTTCAGAACAATACTGGGAATTGACGCCGTTTGGCGGGTATTCATAGAAAGAAAAAGGGGCGCGATGAGGCCAAGGAGAAGAATTTTTTTCATGCGTTCAAACTTATTTGATGTGGCGACAGGCAATGATTATACCAATACTTAACGCTGATGTACGATCACCATTGGTACTACCGTTGTACTGTTTCCGGATGTAATTTTAATTTGGTAATAGCCTTCAGCGATTTCATTCGTTTCGATAGCCATGGATTTCTGACCATGCTTAAATGTCCCTTTTGGTTTAGAGAGAACCCATTTGCCACTGAGATCGAAGACGTCAATGGAAATATCAGCGAGTTCAATATCTCCACCATTGATTTGGATATGCTGATCTGCCGGATTCGGATAACAAGTAAAAGATGGTGAAGATTTTTCATTCACATTTAGGACATCAAGCCCAAGAAATTGAGCCTTTTGAAAAGAAGCAGAAGGAATGACCTGTGAAAAATTGTATGAGCCGTCGTAACTATAAATGGTTTCAATCACTTCACCACTGCCATTGAGGCTGCGCAGATAGCAGCTACCATCGAATCCACCCCATTGACTACCATGTAATCCATCACCACCTGTATCGTAGAGATAGAAGGAATAACAGCCATCTGCAGGCAAGGTATACTGATCGTTGAAGTATTCATAGGAAACTGCAAAATCGCCATCAGAAAAAACCACTTCATCATTCGAATTCCTGATCTCCCAAGAGACTTCAGTTGGCCAATTGTCCAGATTCAGTTCCAGTTGCAGGAGCAATGAAGTTTCGCTCACAATGGACGATGCAGATGCAGCGTTGTTCAGGTTGTTGTTGTCCGCTGAAGTTATCGTAAAATATACCATTCCTTCAGAACCGAGTTCAACATCTTCGATCAAAAGATCCGCTGCATGATAGGTACTGAGTGAGCCATTCCAAGTATTCATCATAGGATTGGCTAATCCCGTGATTTCATAATCAAAAGTGGTCAACTGGACTGAGCCTGTGTTTTGAATATGAACAATGAGATCTGCCGTGTTGCTGCCACAGTCGTTGACAACCTCCATGGCATTGACAGCAGGATCTATTCCTTCAGTAATGGATGGACAAGCAAGTCCAGTGAATGCGTCAAACAGGTCCGGTGCTGACATTTGGCTGATCTCATGAATAGCGCCGTTTGGGCAAATCATCAATACGGTGGGTATATAGTCAATCGCAAAGGAATCTGCGAGAAATGACTGATCTATAAATGGGATGGCAGAACCTTCAAGCCAATTTCCGAAGGTTTGATTTGAATTATTTCCAGAAATATTCTCTGGACCAGATAGTTGTTCCAAGGTATTCAGCGGCTCCGATTCAATGTTCAAGACCATTACTTGCTGAGTTCCATCAGGACCATAAGCCTCATAGAAATTCTCCAATTCACCGGTTTGCTGGTATTGCCACGAATAACCATCCCAAGCGGCAAAAAAATTCAGGACCACAATTTTTCCTTCTCCCAAAAGAGAGTAAAGAGACCATGAGTTACCATTGGTGTCCTCTGCCGTAAAATCCGGAGCGAGGCTGCCATCGGGCAATTGTGCATGGAGATTAGCAGTAAGGAGTGCTGTGCAGAGAATGATAAAAAACTTCTTCATGATATAGATAACAGGCGCAAGATAAGTCCATAGGCCTATTCCCGGATCATGACATGGCTTCATAGAAAAAACCAGTTCACCATGACCCCAACCATTTTTCAAGGTTGAAAAACCAACAAAGTGTGAGAATAATCGCCGGATCATCGATGATCATCACTACCTTTGAATACATTCAAGAAATCCATGAAAAGAATTTTATCCATCATTGCATTTGTATTTGCTGCATCGCTTACACAAGGCCAGCTTGTGACATTATACAACAACGAAAACATCTACACGGGCACTGTATCTGATTCACAGATTGATGTTACCGGTTGGGAAGTGGTTAATGCCACAGACCAGACTATTGACTTCGGTTGTAAGCGCGTAGGAATTCAAGAGACACCTGGTCATACTTCACAATTTTGTTGGGGGATCATTTGCTCGCCTTTCGGTACAGGAAACGCTACTTCTTCTGAGATTGTACCGTTGGCTCCAGGAGCCTATTCCAACACATTTTATGCGCACTTCAGGCCAAATGGTATTGCTGGTCAAACGGTGATCAGATATTGCTGGTTTGACGCTAACAACACTTCAACTGAGTTCTGCTATGATGTAAATTATTGCGTGGATTCAGAATGTATTGTAAGTGTTTCTGAAAAAGTAGCTGATGCACAGATCAGTTCAATCAGCCCGAATCCGGTTTCATCCCTTGGTAATATCACTTATCAGTTCCAAAGTGTGCCTCATCAGGGCAAGATGATTTTTTACAATGCACTTGGAGAAATGGTGAAAGAAATCACTTTGAATAAAAAATCAGGTGTGGTGATTTTTGATGGAAGTGAATTTGAAAGTGGAATTTATTTCTGCTCGATTCAGGATGGAGGAAAAGTTTTTGAGACCAAAAAATTGGTGATATCTCATCAATAAAAGATACTGTTCATGCACTCGCAAAAACCACTCTTCGGGGTGGTTTTTTATTTTCATACTGATCATGAACTGAGGTGACTACATTTACCGCCCCTGCAAAATGAAATGATGACACATGTAAGAAAGAAAGAAGCCCTGGACTATCACGAACAGGGACGAAAAGGCAAGCTTGAAATCATACCTACCAAGCCGCACAGTTCGCAGCGTGACCTTTCACTGGCATATTCTCCAGGAGTAGCAGAACCCGTTTTGGCTATCGCAGCAAATCCAGATGATGTTTATCGCTACACGGCCAAAGGAAATCTCGTGGCCATCATTTCAAATGGAACAGCTATTCTTGGATTGGGAAATTTGGGTCCGGAAGCCAGCAAGCCAGTCATGGAAGGTAAGGGCATGCTGTTCAAAATATTTGCAGATATTGATGGTATGGACATCGAAGTGAAAGCAACTGATGTCGATGAATTTGTCAATACAGTCAAAAATATCGCTCCCACTTTTGGTGGTATCAATCTGGAAGATATCAAAGCACCGGAAGCATTCGAAATTGAGGAACGTTTGAAGGCGGAATTGGACATTCCAGTTATGCATGACGATCAGCATGGTACAGCCATTATTTCGAGTGCAGCACTGATCAACGCCCTTGAAATTGCCGAAAAAGAAATTGGGAAGGTGAAAGTGGTTGTGAGTGGTGCCGGTGCTGCAGCGCTATCCTGTGTAGCCCTCATGGTGAAGCTCGGCGTGAAGAAGGAAAATGTTTTCATGTTTGATTCGAAAGGGTTGGTGCATGAATCGCGAACAGATATTGATGCACGAAAAAGAAAATTCGCTTCCAGCCAATGTTCCTTCTCCGATTTAGCAGAAGCTATGGTTGGTGCCGATGTATTCCTTGGATTATCCCAGGCCAATATTGTGACACAGGACATGGTAAAATCCATGGCAGATCATCCGATTGTATTTGCCATGGCCAATCCCAATCCGGAGATTGATTATGAATTGGCCATTTCAGCCAGAGAAGATATCATCATGGCAACTGGCCGAAGTGATCATCCCAATCAAGTCAACAATGTGCTTGGATTTCCTTTCATCTTCCGAGGCGCATTAGATGTGCGTGCCAGATCCATCAATGATGAAATGAAATTAGCTGCGGTGAAAGCACTTGCGGAATTGGCCAAACTATCAGTTCCAGAAGAAGTTATAGAGGCTTATAATTTGAAGTCATTGTCATTCGGAAAAGACTACATCATTCCCAAACCACTTGACCCAAGACTCATTGTTGTAGTGTCCACAGCTGTTGCTAAGGCAGCAATTGAAAGCGGAGTTGCGAGAGTAATGATAGATGATTGGTCAGCTTACTCTGTAGAACTTCAGAAGCGGATGGGTAGAGATAATGTACTATCCAGAAGTATAGCCGAACGTGCGCGCAAAGCGCCTAAACGCGTTGTTTTTGCAGAAGGCGATCATTACAAAATACTCAAAGCTGCACAACAGGCTCGCGATGAAGGCATCGCCACTCCTATTCTACTTGGCGATGAGCAAAAAATCAGAAAGATGATTCAAGAGTCTGAACTGGAGTTGGAAGGCGTTCAGATTATTGACCCAAGATCCGATGAATGGCTTTCGACGAGAGAGGAGTTTGGTCGCTGTCTATTTCAAAAACGAAAAAGAAAAGGACTCACAGAAACAGAAGCGATACGAACAATGCGCGAGCGCAACTACTTCGGCGCGTTGATGGTTGAAATGGGACAAGCAGATGCTTTAATCAGCGGGATGACCCGAAATTATGGCCGCGTGATTCGTCCGGCGCTACAAACCATTGGCACAGCGGACGGTGTAAAGAAGGTTTGCGGTATGTATATCGTAGAAACCAAACAAGGACCACTATTCTTTGCTGACACTACAGTAAATGTTGATCCAACAGCTGAAGATCTGGTTGAGATTACGCTTCGGGTAGCTGAAGCCATCTCCAAAATGAAAATCATACCGCGTATTGCTCTGCTCAGTTATTCAAACTTTGGTTCTGCAAGTGGAAAGGACACGGACAAAGTTGCTCAGGCTGTGGCCATACTTCATCGTGATCACCCAGATCTTATTGTTGATGGAGAGGTGCAAGCCAACTTCGCACTGAATAATGACATGCTCAAGGAGAATTTTCCATTCAGCAGGTTGAGCAATGAAAAAGTAAATACTCTGATCTTTCCCAATCTTGCTGCTGGAAACATCGCTTATAAACTCCTGCAAGAAATCGGGCAGCTTGAAGTTACAGGGCCGGTATTACTCGGCATGCGAAAAAGTTATCACATACTTCAAATGGGATGTTCAGTAAGAGAGATCCTGAACATGGTAAGGATTGCTGTCATTGATGCACAGATGAAATAAGAAACTTCTCCTATTCAAATTGTCGGAGCCTCATCGATGGGGCTCCTTTTTATTTAACTGAATATCAGTAATCTACCACATCAACTGTTTTTTGTATATGTCATTCGACAAAACCGCTATAACACCCAATTTAACACAGTTATTTTTCGATTAAATAATCCGCATTTGTTAAAATGTCAATTTATTAACAAAGTAGTTCATATCTTCGCATTTGCTTTTTAAGAAGGTCAAACTTCTGCTCAAACAGATTCACTTATTAACTAACCAAAATGAACCATTCTACTTTGAATGTGTCGGGTAATTTATCATTTCTGCGACACGCCGGAAGGTGTTTGCTGATGACTATGTTGTCTATTAGCACGCTCTTCACACAAGCCCAACGACAAACCACTCCAACATCAAATGGAGCGTTGTCCAATTCACAATCTGCTGATCCTGCTATGGAGAAGCTCGTTCGTAGCACCATTCGAAAAAATGGTGAGTCTATTCGCTTTATGAAAAACAGCGGACAGATAGCGAACAGCGAAGTCCTCTATTATTATGAAGGATTAAGCGGAGCGACTTATATTGAAAAAAGTCGTATCCGATTTGTGGCTAAGGACATTGAAATGGTGGACAAACAAAAGCCTACCGATTTCAAATCGCTCAACACATTGGATGCTGGTCAAGAAGCAAAGATTAAGAATACACATGTATTCTCCATCTACTTTGATGGTGGCCAAAAGCTCACTGACATTGATGCTTCTGAGAGCTTTGGAACGACTTACAATTATTTCCAAAGTGCGGATCCATCGCAATGGGTAAAAGGAGCCAGTGCGGCTAAAGAGTTGACCATTCGCAACATTTATCATGGCATTGATCTTCGCCTCTACAGTAATGAAGATGGTACTTTCGAATTCGACTGGATCGTGAAGCCTGGAGCTGACTTCAATCAAATTGATATGCGCTTTGAAGGACAGGATAATGTTGTGGTAGATGAAAAAGGAAACCTTCAAGTAGATCTGAGATTCACTTCAGTGAAGTTCCGTATTCCAGAATCATATCAGGCGACGCCTGCGGGAAAAAGTGCGTTGAACATGAGCTTTATGAAGAAGAATGACAAACATGTACAATTCACAACGACATCTAAAATTGATTCGAGATATCCGGTGATCATCGACCCTACGCTATCATGGGGAACATTCTTCGATGGCAATGATGCAGATTTCGACCAATATCTTTTCGCCATTCAAGTAGATCCTGCTGATGGTATTGTTTATTGCGCAGGTGGAACAAATCGTCAGATTCAAACCGGTTCTGCACCTTATGATGCCAATGGTTATTTGAATAACGTTACTGGTTTTGGTACAAGTGCTACACCCCGTGTGCCAATCATATATCGCATTAGCGCTAATGGTTCTGACCTTATTGATATGACATTATTTGGTCCTGCTACCGTTTCAGACAATGGAAGTTCAGCAGACGACAATGCCATTGCTTATGCGTTAAGCCTATCACCAAACAGAGTCTTCATTGGTGGTAAAACCAATGTGAATCTGCCTATGGCTGGTTCAACTTTCGACAATACCCGTTCTGCATACGATGGTTTCGTTGCCGTATTCAGCAGAGACCTCGGTACGCTTGTTTATAGCTCATATATGGGGAGCTCCGGTGATGAAGATCCTGGAGTAACTTCTATTCGTGCAATCAATGATAACTCATATGTTGTTGGTATGACAGCCGAAGGCTCACTGCCGGCAGCATATATCACTGCAGGTGTCGCTGACAATAGCTTCGGTGGTTCAAGCGACTTCTACATTGCTAAATTCTCTGCATTAGGAACCATTTCATGGGGTACTTATGTTGGAGGATCTGATGTGGATGTGTTGAATGATGTGGAAGTTTTTGCAGATGGCAGAGTTGCCTTTGCTGGTTTCGGTGCTGGACAGTTAACTGAAACCAATAGTGCAGGTGGACGTTCTACGAACACCAATAATGAAGACGGTATTCTCGGTGTGCTGAACAGCACAGGTACAACTTTCAATTACCTCGATGAGTTAGGTGGATCTAATGATGATCGCTTTACTGACGTTGAAATTGTAGGAGAAACATTGTATTGGACAGGTTATGTTCAATCTGGATTCCCGGTTACTGCCGGATCATACGATACATCACATAATGGTGCAGATGATATTATTGTTGGTACCTGTTCTTCAACAGGTGGAAGCGCAGCCTACAAATCCACGTTCTACGGAGGTTCAGGTGATGACCTTGGTAGCGGTATTCGTCTGGTTACACAAACGGATTGCGATGGAGTGGCTACAACATTCCTTCTTGTTTTCGGTTCTAGTGATACTTCCGGTAGCGGCCTACCAACACAGAATATCAATGGTGAAACATTTTTCGACAGCACCAATAATGGTGGACTGGATATCATTTTTGGTGGATTTAAATCAGACATGACCGGTCCGCTTGTATTTGGTACTTATATGGGTGGTGATGAAAATGACTATCTGGGCGATACCGGTGCTCCACGCGGAGCAAACCACCTTTGGGTTGCCGGAGCAAACGTGTATGTTGGTACAACTACACACAGTGCTTCGCACAGTCCTGCACTTACAGGAGGAGGTGGATTTGACCTTGTGAAAACAAACAATGCTAATCCAGCGAGTGATGATACTCACCTCATTTTCTCCATCCAATTCAATTCACTTCTTGGAAGTGATTATGGCGATGCTCCTGCCAGCTATGGTACTCCTGGACATATTTTGGATTGCCCTAATCTCTTTTTGGGTAGTCTTGTAGATGATGAAGCAAGTCATCAATCATCTGCCAATGCCAACGGCGATGATGTACTTACTTCAGATGATGAAGACGGTGTGACTGTATTGCCTAATCTGACATCCGGTGTGAACCAGACGTTCAGCATTACAGTGAATACACTTAAAAACACAACTGGCTTCACAGCGAATCTATATGGTTGGATTGACCTTAATGGTGATGGCAATTTTTCTTCAGATGAAGTAGCTACAACAACCGTTGCTAATGGTTATATAGGTTCAAAAACACTGACGTGGAACAACGTAACAGTTGGTGGACCTGGCGGCAATCACTATGTAAGATTTAGATTGACCACCGATGGCCTCATCGATAACCCGGCAACAACTTCAGTTGACGAAAGATCAACTGCAGGTGCTTCTAATGGTGAAGTTGAAGATTATCGTTGTTCAGGTCTTACATGCCCAACATCAGTAGTAGTTGAAGCATGTAAAACGCAAGCACAAATCAATACAGCATTCAACAACTGGCTCGCTGCTGCAAGTGCAGGTGGACCATGCGCTGGTAATCTTACGAATACTACACCATCCATTCCAACAAAATGCAATGGAGGTACTGTTTCTGCAACGTTTACTTATGTGAATTCATGTGGTGCAAATCTCGAGTGCACTTCAACGTTCACTGTAACTGCACCAGGTGCGCCAGTTATCAATTGTCCATCCAACATGACCCTTGAGTCATGTATGTCGCAGACTGCAGTGAATAATGCCTATACGAATTGGTTAAATTCTGCAACTGCCTCTGGTGGATGCAATGGTGTTCTCACGCATAATGGAGGATCTGCACCGAATGCCTGCACAGGTGGAACGAAACAAGTTACTTTCACCTATACCAATGACTGTGATCCAAAGACCATCACATGTCAGGCAACATTCACAGTTCCTGCAGCTCCTGCATTGAGTTTCACAAATTGCCCAGGTAATGTTGACTTAGGTTGCAATCCACAAGGTGGTGTTCCGGCAGCTGTAAATCCTTCAACTACCGGAGGATGCAGTCCTGTGAATGTGACCTCGCAACTTGGATCTATCAGCAACAATGGTTGTCAATATTCTCAAACACGCACGTATACGGCAACTGATAATTGTGGACAATCGGTGACATGTTCTCAAACATTCACATGGAAGACAGATAATCAGAATCCAATATTTACGCTTTGTCCGGCAGGTGCAAACCTCGGATGCAATCCACAAAGCATTCCAGCTGCTGGTGATGCTATTGCCACTGACAATTGCGGAACGCCTGTTATATCAAGTTCTTTGGGTGTGATTTCTGAGAACGGTTGTAACCGCTCACAAACACGCACCTATACTGCAACAGATGGTTGTGGCAACACAGCAACATGTACACAAGTTTTCACTTGGACTGTAGACACTACTGATCCGGTGTTCACTTTCTGTCCGCCAGATGCCGACCTCGGATGCAATCCTACATTCTTCCCGGGTCTGGGTGTGGCTACAGCAACTGATAACTGTGGTAACCCAACCATTACTCCTGAAATTGGCAATACCATTGAAAACGGTTGCTACCGTCTTCAGGTTCGCACGTACACTGCAACGGATGCATGTGGCAATACAGCAACGTGTGAGCAGCGTATTACATGGAAGGTTGACACTACAGACCCAACGCTCTATGATTGTCCAGAAGCTGTTGTTTATGCAACATGCATCAATGAAATTCCAGGTGTTGCTGATGTGAAAGCCAGCGACAATTGCGATGGTATACTCGATGTTGATTATTCACAAATTGAAAGCAATCCTGGTTCATCATGTAATAATGTAATTACCAGAACATGGACTGCTACTGATGATTGCGGCAATTCTTCAACCTGCACTCAGACCATTTATGTGAATGACAATATCAAACCAACACTGCACAATGTTCCTCAGGATATCACTGCACAGTGTGGTGAACTTCCGTCCATTCCAACCAGTGTTTTTGCAACTGATAACTGTGATCAAACATTATCTGTTCAATTCAGTCAGGATACGCTCAGTGACAGTTGTCCATTCATTGTAGTTCGCACATGGTATGTAGTTGATGATTGCAACAACAGTGAAACAGCAACTCAGACCATCACTTATCATGACACCATTGATCCACAATTTACATTCTGTCCTGCTGGTGGTGACCTCGGATGTAACCCAATACTTTTCCCAGGTCCTGGTCAAGCAGTAGCTACAGATAATTGTGGCACTCCAACCATTACTTCTGCACTTGGTGTTGTTGTTGAGAATGGATGTTACCGTTCACAGGTACGCACATATACAGCAACAGATGCTTGCGGAAATACAGCGACTTGCGAACAACTTTACACTTGGAAAGTTGACACTACAGATCCTATCCTTTATGATTGTCCAGATGCTGTTGCCTTTGCAACATGTTTGAATGATCTCCCGGTTGTTGCTGATGTTAAAGCCAGCGACAATTGCGATGGTATACTCGATGTTGATTATTCACAGGATGAAAGCAATCCTGGTTCTTCTTGCAACAATGTTGTAACCAGAACATGGGTGGCTACTGATGATTGCGGCAATTCTACAAGCTGCATTCAGATCATTTATGTGAACGACAATATCAAGCCTACACTGCACAACATTCCTCAGGATATCACTGCGCAGTGTGGTGAACTTCCTTCGATTCCAACCAGTGTTTATGCAACCGACAATTGTGATCAAACCTTGTCTGTTCAATTCAGTCAGGACACAATCAGTGATAGTTGCCCATTCACTGTAGTTCGCACGTGGTATGTGGTGGATGATTGCAACAACAGTGAAACTGCTTCACAAACCATCACTTATCATGATACCATTGATCCGCAATTCACATTCTGCCCAGCAGGTGTTGATCTCGGATGTAATCCTATCCTATTCCCTGGTCCTGGTCAGGCAATAGCAACGGATAATTGTGGCACACCAGTCATCACATCAGCACTTGGTGTTGTTGTTGAAGATGGTTGCTATCGCTCTCAAGTTCGCACTTATACTGCGACTGATGCTTGTGGCAATACAGCTACATGCGAACAACTTTACACTTGGAAAGTTGATACGACAGATCCAGTGTTTACCTACTGTCCAGAAGGAGCTAATCTTGGTTGTAATCCAACCGAAATTCCGGCAGCCGGACAAGCCATGGCTACTGACGAATGCGACGTTCCTGTAATTACATCATCACTTGGTTCAATTGTGTCTGACGGATGTTTCCGCTCTCAAACAAGAACATACGTAGCAACAGATTTATGTGGTAATACTTCAACTTGTGCGCAAGTTTTCACATGGACTGTAGACAACAACGATCCTTACTTCGCTTATTGCCCAGAAGGTGGTGATCTCGGATGCAATCCGGATGTCATTCCTTTCAGCACTTATGCTGTTGCTCTTGACAGTTGTGGTTTACCTACACTCACATTCTCTGATAGTGATGTTGTAGTAGATGGTTGTTTCCGTAGCCAGACCAGAACTTTCCTTGCTGAAGATGCTTGTGGCAACACTGCGACATGCGAACAAACTTTCACATGGACAGTAGATACTATTGACCCAACATTGAATAATGTTCCGGATGATATCACAGGACAGTGTATTGATATTCCAGCTGCTTCAGTGGTTACAGGTTCTGACAACTGCGACAACGATGTATTTGTGGATTACTCAGAAGTTCAAACTTCTGATTACTGCCCAGTAACCATCGTTCGTACTTGGACTGCTTATGATAACTGCGGTAATAGCCATGCTGAAACACAGACCATCGTGATTGACGATACTATCTATCCAATTTTGATGGGTGTTCCTGCTGATACTACTGTTGAGTGTGACAGTGTTCCTGCTGCTCCTTCAGTAACTTTTGAAGACAACTGTGCATTTGATCTTAACGTTCAATTCACTGAATCAGATCCTATCGCCGATGAATGCGGATATCACTTCACACGTTCATGGTATGTTGAAGACTATTGTGGAAACGCAACGAGTGCTACTCAAGTGGTAACTGTTCGTGACACTACCCTTCCAACTTCTGATCTCGCTTCTGAAGAAATTACTGTACAGTGTATCGACGATGTTCCTGCATTCACTCCAACATGGAGTGACAATTGCGATGATTCACTCGAAGTTCACGCAATCTCTGGCATTAGCCCCGATGGTTGCGGATTTATCATCTATCAGTCTTATTCAGCTGAAGATGATTGTGGAAATATTGGAATCATCTATCGCACCATTCATATTCAGGACACCATTGCTCCTGTATTCACCATCTGCCCTGTTGGAAGTGATCTCGGATGCAATCCACAAGAAATTCCTGCTGCTGGTGGTGCTTTTGCAACTGACAATTGTGGCGAACCAAATATTGAAGTTCTTCCAAGTGATATCGTTGCTAATGGCTGTCACAGAACATTTACTCGTGTTTACAGAGCGTTTGACTCTTGTGACAACGAAGCATTCTGCACACAAACTTTCACTTGGACTGTTGATACTGAAGACCCTGCTTTCACTCTGTGCCCTGCATCGGTGAATCTCGGTTGCAATCCTGCTGAAATTCCTTTCAGTGAAACTCTGGAAGCTACTGATAACTGCGGTACTCCGAACGTAACCTACTCTACTTCTGATGAAGTGGTTGATGGTTGCTTCCATAGCCAAACCCGTTACTTTGTGGCTACAGATGCATGTGGTAACTCTACCACTTGTGCTCAGACTTTCACTTGGACTGTAGACAACAACGATCCTTACTTCGCTTATTGCCCAGAAGGTGGTGATCTTGGATGTAATCCTCAAATTATTCCTTTCAGCACTTACGCTGTAGCTTTGGATAGCTGTGGATTGCCAAACCTCACTTTCTCTGATAGCGATATCGATGAAAATGGTTGTTTCCGCAGCCAGACCAGAACTTTCACCGCTGTTGACGCATGTGGTCATTCAACAACATGTGAGCAAACATTCACTTGGACTGTTGACACTGTTGAACCAACCTTGAACAATGTTCCGGATGACATCATCGGTCAGTGCAGTGAAATTCCATTGCCTTCTGTTGTTACTGGTTCTGACAATTGCGACAACGATGTATTTGTTGATTATGATGAAGAACAACTCTCTGAGTTCTGCCCAGTAACCATCGTTCGCACTTGGACTGCTTATGATAACTGCGGTAATAACCATGCTGAAACACAGACCATCGTGATTGATGACACCATCGATCCGATTTTGTTGGGTGTTCCTGCTGATACTACTGTTGAGTGTGACAGCGTTCCTGCTGCTCCTTCAGTAACTTTTGAAGACAACTGTGCATTTGATCTCAATGTTCAATTCACTGAATCAGATCCTATCGCCGATGATTGTGGATATCACTTCACACGTTCATGGTATGTTGAAGACTATTGTGGAAACGCAACAAGTGCTACTCAAGTGGTAACTGTTCGTGACACTACCCTTCCAACTTCTGATCTCGCTTCTGAAGAAATTACTGTTCAGTGTATCGACGATGTTCCTGCATTCACTCCAACATGGAGTGACAATTGCGATGATTCACTCGAAGTTCACGCAATCTCTGGCATTAGCCCTGATGGTTGCGGATTTATCATCTATCAGTCTTATTCGGCTGAAGATGATTGTGGAAATATTGGAATCATCTATCGCACCATTCATATTCAGGACACCATTGCTCCTGTATTCACCATCTGCCCTGTTGGAGGTGATCTCGGATGCAATCCACAAGAAATTCCTGCTGCTGGTGGTGCCTTTGCAACTGACAATTGTGGCGAACCAAATGTTGAAGTTCTTCCAAGTGATATCGTTGCTAATGGCTGTCACAGAACATTTACTCGTGTTTACAGAGCGTTTGACTCTTGTGACAACGAAGCATTCTGCACACAAACTTTCACTTGGACTGTTGATACTGAAGACCCTGCTTTCACTCTGTGCCCTGCATCGGTGAATCTCGGTTGCAATCCTGCTGAAATTCCTTTCAGTGAAACTCTGGAAGCTACTGATAACTGCGGTACTCCGAACGTAACCTACTCTACTTCTGATGAAGTGGTTGATGGTTGCTTCCATAGCCAAACCCGTTACTTTGTGGCTACAGATGCATGTGGTAACTCTACCACTTGTGCTCAGACTTTCACTTGGACTGTAGACAACAACGATCCTTACTTCGCTTATTGCCCAGAAGGTGGTGATCTTGGATGTAATCCTCAAATTATTCCTTTCAGCACTTACGCTGTAGCTTTGGATAGCTGTGGATTGCCAAACCTCACTTTCTCTGATAGCGATATCGATGAAAATGGTTGTTTCCGCAGCCAGACCAGAACTTTCACCGCTGTTGACGCATGTGGTCATTCAACAACATGTGAGCAGACATTCACTTGGACTGTTGACACTGTTGAACCAACCCTGAACAATGTTCCGGATGACATCATCGGACAGTGCAGTGAAATTCCATTGCCTTCTGTTGTTACTGGTTCTGACAATTGCGACAACGATGTATTTGTTGATTATGATGAAGAACAACAATCTGAGTTCTGCCCAGTAACCATCGTTCGCACTTGGACTGCTTATGATAACTGCGGTAATAGCCATGCTGAAACACAGACCATCGTGATTGATGACACCATCGATCCGATTTTGTTGGGTGTTCCTGCTGATACTACAGTAGAGTGTGACAGCGTTCCTGCGGCTGCTTCAGTAACATTTGAAGACAACTGCGCATTTGATCTCGATATTCAATTTACCGAATCAGATCCTATCGATGATGATTGCGGATATCACTTCACACGTTCATGGTATGTTGAAGACTATTGTGGAAACGCAACAAGTGCTACTCAAGTGGTAACTGTTCGTGACACTACCCTTCCAACTGCTGATCTTTCTTCTGAAGAAATCTGGGTAGAGTGTGATGATGAAGTTCCAGCGTTTATGCCAATCTGGAGTGACAATTGCGACGATTCACTTGAAGTACATGCTATCTCTGGAATTAGCCCAGAAGATTGTGGATATATCATTTATCAGACATATTCTGCAGAAGATGATTGTGGAAACGTTGGTGTCATTTACCGCACAGTACACATTACTGACAGCACTGATCCAATTATCATAACCGCTATGCAAGATCAGTTCGTACAGTGTGATGGTGAAATCAATTATGACATACCTACATTTGATGATAACTGTGACGAAGAGCTTACAATTACATACAGCCAAGACACTGTAGTACTTGCTCATGGCTATATCATCCATCGTCATTACACTGCAACCGACGATTGCGGAAACAGTGTAACAGATGATGCTGACATCATTATCCTCTTGGAGAATGATCCAATTCTTATTGGATTACCAGAACAAAATGTCGTTATTGAATGTGGTGAGTTGGAAGAGCCAGCCATTGTATTCGGTACTGACTATTGCGGTAATGAACTCGATGTTGACTTCGCTGAAGATAGCCTCGTAGATGGTTGTCTGTTGATTGTAACAAGAACATGGACAGTAACAGATAGTGAAGGCAACACAACAGTGTTCACGCAAACTATACAGGTTGGTGATACAACACCTCCAACTATTATCTGTCCTGATAATTACACTGTTTCTTGTTCAGACAATGTATTCCCAGCTGATATCAACACAGTCATCGTTGATGATAACTGTGCAATTGATACGGTACTTGTTGAGGAATACACTTCTGATTTCGAATGTGCTAATCGCTACCTGATTCATCGCATTTATACTGCGTATGACGAATGTGGCAATAACACATCATGTGAACAAATCATCACTGTGTATGATGAAACTGCTCCTGTATTCACCTTCGTACCTCAGGGTAGCGCAGGTTGCAGCGAGACCATCGAATTCGGAATGGCAGAAGCCATTGACAATTGTGGTGGCGAAGTAATCATTACATGGGAAGACTTCACCGATGGTAATTCTGACACAACAGATTGTCAATACTTTACTTATTCTAAAGGCGGATGGGGATCACCATCAGTAAGCGAACCTGGTTCATATCGCGATGCGAACTTTGACCTTGCGTTCCCTGATGGATTGGTGATTGGTTGTGATACTGGAAGTTACACTTTCACTTCAGCTCAAGCCATTGAAGACTTCCTCCCATCAGGTGGTGGTGCATCTGTTTTGCCAGAAGGCAATACGGTAAACCCAACTTCAGACGACACCAGCAACAATTTTGCTGATCAGTTGGTTGCAGCTGTATTGAACGTAACCTTCGATGCCTATGATCCAGACTTCGGCGCATCGAATGGTAACCTCGGTGATCTCGAATTTGCAGGTGGTGTATTTGCAGGAATGACTGCAAATGAAGTTATCGCCATTGCGAATAACGTCATTGGCGGATGCAGCAATGCATACAACCCAGAGACGCTTCTTGATGCTATGGAAGATATCAACCTGAGCTTCCATGAAGGTACTACCAATAGCGGAGCATTACTATGTGGTGATGGCGGCAATCAGAACGTATGCGAATACACCGTTACGCGTGTATGGACTGCTGAAGATGAATGCGGCAACACTAGCTCTGAAACAACTGTTATTACAGTGAGTGACAATGAAGATCCTGAGGTGGTTTATGCCCCTGCAGATGTTCATGTTCAGTGCTATACAGATGTTGTAAATGATGAACCAGTATTCACAGACAACTGTGACACTGACCTCACCATTACACCTGCATCGAGCATCGTAATGACAGAGCCATGTGGATTCTTGATTCACAAATCATGGGTTGCGACAGATAATTGCGGAAACTCAACTACAGTAACACAAAACATTACTGTTCTGGATACTATTGCTCCAACACTCTATGGTGTTCCAAATGATGTTGAAGCCGAATGCGGACAATTGCCTCCGGTTGCTGATGTTTTGGCATTCGACAACTGCGATGAAGATGTTCTCGTAGAATTCAGCCAGCAAGGCACCCAAGATGGCTGCTACTTCAACCTCGTTCGCACCTGGACTGCAACAGATGATTGTGGTAACTCGGTGAGTGCATCACAGATTATCATTGTTGGTGATAACACAAATCCTTGGATTGTAGAATCACCTGCATCAGAAATATGGGTAGAATGTGATCAAGAAGTTCCATCGCTCGAAGTTCTCTTCGATGACAATTGCGATGACAGCCTCACTTACACTGCAATCAGCACAATTTCAGCTCCGCTAGAATGTGGATATGACATTTCGAGAGCTATCACTGCAACTGATGACTGTGGCAACTCAGTATCATTCGGTCAAGTTGTTCACGTTCGTGATACACAAGATCCACAAATTGAATGGGTAGGTGAAAGCCTTACCATCGATTGCGAAGATGAAATCCCTGCAGCGGTTGATCCAATTTTCTCAGACAACTGTGATGATGAATTGACTGTATTGCCGGCATCAAGTATTGTTCAACTCGATTGCGGATATATGATCCACAGAACATGGACAGCAACTGACAATTGTGGTAATAGTGTGACTGCAGAACAGAACATCACCATTACAGACAATGAAGCACCTGTGATCGATCCTTATGTGATCTATCAGCATGTTGAATGCGAAGAAGCATTTGACTTCACTGGTATCACAGCGCATGACAATTGCGGTGAAGTACATATCACCTTCACAGATGACACCTATTCTGGTGGTTGTCCTGGTGTGATTGTACGCACATACACTGTTACTGACGATTGTGGAAATGAAGCCATTGCTCAGCAAATTATTTCAGTTCAGGATACTCATGGTCCAGTGATTGAAAATCCTGCCGACGCAACGGTTGAATGTCAGGATGCTCCGACTTCAATGCCAGAAATCAATATTTATGACCATTGCAGTGAAGTAACTGTATTAGAAGCGACACAGGAAATTGTCATTATCGATGCTTGCACATACCAGATTATCTGGCATTGGGAAGCCATTGACTATTGTGAAAACCTCAGTGAAGCAACTACAGTTATTACTGTTACTGATACAACATCACCAATCATCAGCAACCTTCCAGAGTCAATGACATTTGAATGTAATGAGTCATTTGATGCTCCGGCTTGGCCTACAGTAACTGACAACTGCATGGAAACTCCATTTGTGGAATACAGTGTTGATACCATGCAAGGAGATTGTCCATATAGCTTCGACATTTACTACACATGGAGAGCTTGGGATCATTGTGAAAATGAAACAGTAGAATCAGTTGTGTATCACGTACGTGATACACAGGGACCTGTATTCGGTGAAAACCAATCTGAGTTCAGTTTCGAGTGCGACGAAGAAATTACACTCGTACAACCAGAAGCTACTGACAATTGCGGAACTGTAAGCTACGATCATTATGATGACAACTTCTGGAACGAAGGCTGCAACAGTGGTTTCACCAGGTTCTGGATTGCAACTGACGAATGTGGCAACAGCAATTACTTCAACCAGTATATCTACATCTATGATGAAACAGCTCCGGTTGTTACAGGTGAATTTGAAATCACACTTCTGTGTGATGAATTCGAAGGAATCTATATCACAGCAGAAGATAATTGTAATGAAGTGACCATTGACCATGTGGATGAAGAAGTTTCTGGTTCTTGCGCTGGACGTTATATCCGTACTTACACTGTAAGTGACGAATGCGGTAATACCACAGAGTTCATTCAATTGATCAATCTCATCGATGAAACAAACCCAACTGTGGTTGTTCCAGCGGTAGATATTCAAGTTGAGTGTGGTGATGAAATACCTGCATTCGAGCCTGAATTTGCTGACAATTGTGATGATTCATTAGCGGTGACCATGATCTCAGCAATTTCATACAGCGAAGATGGTTGTACTACATACATCTCTCAAGGATGGACAGCAACGGATGATTGTAACAATTCGGTTTCGACTGGAAGAACGATCACCATTACTGACACCACTGAGCCAGAATTCAATTCACTTCCTGAAGATGAATACTACTCATGTGATGCCATTGTACCGGTTGCTGAAGTAACCGCTACTGACATCTGCGACGATGAGGTAACTATTGAGCACACCGATATCATCATCCCTGGAGAATGTCCAAGTAATTACACCATTGAACGTACATGGACTGCTGCGGACAATTGTGGTAACATGGCGGAGTATGTTCAACACATCTTTATCATAGATGAAGATTTCCCAGTGTTCACGTTCGTTCCAGGACCAGCTGAGTTTAGCTGCGAAGACGATATCGTATTTGGCACACCAACAGCAGTTGATAATTGCAGTGAAGTGACCTACGATCATTTTGATACGCCAAGCTATGAGTGTAATAACACTTATCAGATTGTTCGTACCTGGATTGCAACCGATGCATGTGGTCATTCAACCACCGCTCTCAGTTACTATTCAGTTTATGACAATGTTGCTCCTGAATTCGATCAGGAACTGAGTGATGTTACTGTACAGTGTGCATCAGATATCCCAGCGCCAGTAGACGTAACCGCTACTGACAATTGTGGAGGAGCTTATGTATCTGTTGAAGTATTAGAAGTTGAAATTGATACTTGTGGAAATCAGATACTTTATGTTCAGTACACTGCTCATGACGATTGCGACAATGTGAACTATACCGGATACTATATCACCGTAAACGACGATGTAGAGCCAGTACTTGATGGCTGTCCGGAAGACATCATCCTTGCATGCGATCAGGAAATTCCTGCTCCTGCAAATGTGACTGTAACCGACAACTGCGATCAAGACATCACAGTAAGCTATGAAGAATTCTACTTTGGTGATGTACCAACAGAAGGTTCTATTGCAGATTGCAACCTTACTACGCCAATTCGTCCAGCAGGAAACCCATGTGGCTATCCTTACGATTGGGCAATGGCAATGTTCGGTATGCCAACTGCACATAAGTTCTACACTGTTCAAAATGGAAGTCTCGTTCGATTCCCGAATGGAACAGCACATCTGGTCGCTGATCTTCACAACGTACAAAACGTTGCTAATGGATGGCATATTGATGTGTGGTTTGGCAATGAAATGGATTGGAGTGCATGGAGCTCACAAGGCTTCCCAACCAACTTCAAAGCGGATTGCGGCGGTGTTGCTGCTAACCATTTCGACTGGTTGTACTTCATCCTTCAAGCTGCTCCTGGAGCAGAGTTGACTGGTTTCGGTGGCTATTCAGGATCTTCATTGAACCTGACACATGCTCCATCAAACCACTACTTCGGTTTCCAACTTGGAGATGGTGCAAACAACTACAATGCTGCAGATGATGGATTTGGTGGTTGGTTCAGTTATAATGGATACTTCCAGGTGAATCAGGTGCCATTTGGTAACAACAACGGAACAGTTTCAGGTGCGGGTGACCTTGCATTTGAATTGGACTGCTGCCCACAATACCACATCATCCGCCAGTGGACCGCAAGCGATTGTTCTGGTAACACTTCGAGCTGCTCACAAATGATTTCATTCAGCAGTGACGATGCAGGAACACCAGGTGTAGTAACCAAGCCAGCTAAGCTTGACGAACAAACTGAAGTTGCTCCTATTGTGAATGTTGCTCCGAACCCAACAAGCGATAATACATTGTTCACTTTCACACCAGCTCTTGAAGGAAAAACAACCCTTGAGATCTATGATCTGGCTGGTAAAAAAGTTGCAGATGTATTCATCGGTGTGGTTGAAGCAGGAGTTGAATACAAAGTGAACTACAACGTTGACACTTTGGCAACGGGTGTTTACATGTACCGACTCAACAATGCTGAAGCGAAAGAAGTTGGACGTATTGTGGTGAATCACTAAGAGATTCTCTCATTAGATATGAAAAACCCCTTCCAGATTGGAAGGGGTTTTTTCTTGTTAGACCACCGAAGTAACCTGATGGAAGATTTTCATTGTGCCCTATAAGTATATTGTATGCACTTTTGATGTCGTAAGATTCATGACCCATTAATCCATGATTCAATAAATGGTACTATGGATATACTGGTGAGCTAACGTGATGTAAGTCACGCTGAAAAAAACACCACATGAATCGAAGTTAAATTTGCATAGTGAGCAGGCTTATACTCATCATATTCATCAGTTATCAGGTCAATGTACTGACAGAGTTTCACGAACTCTTCAGACTCCCACTGCTCATTGAACATTTCTTAGATCACAAAGAGACGAACGGGGATCTTGGACTACTGGATTTTTTGGTATTGCACTATTCATCGGAAAGTAAAGATGCGGATTCAGATGAAGATGCACAATTGCCCTTCAAATCCAGAGAAGATGGAATGCACCATGTTTCACTAAGCACTGTCATTCCTTCGGAAAATCTTCATTTGCAGTTTCAATCATTTCCTGTTTCTCTCAGCTACATTTCCAGCTATCAAAAGCGAGATCACAACGGTGCCGAAAAAGGTATTTGGCAGCCACCTCAACTTATTTGATCCAGGGACTCATTGTAGTCCTGCTAGTTTCTGATTGTTTCCAGAAACACTATCCATTTTTCTAAGGATCAAACAAGAGCATATGCTATCAAAAATTATTGGGTATTCCATAAAAAACAAACTCATTGTGGCTTTGGGGGTTATTGCACTGACGGGGATTGGTGCATATCAAGTCACTAAACTGCCAATAGACGCAGTACCAGACATTACAGACAATCAGGTTCAGGTGATTACAGTTTCTCCATCACTAGGAGCCCCGGATGTGGAACGTCTGATTACATTTCCTATTGAACAAGCCAACAGCAACATACCGGGGCTTAAGGAAATCAGAAGTTTTTCGAGATTCGGATTGTCTCTGATCACAATTGTATTTGAAGACAATGTTGATATCTACTGGGCCAGACAACAGGTGACAGAACGAATAAAAATGGCTGAACAACTCATTCCGCCCGGAGTTGGATCGCCAGAACTTGCACCAGTTACAACCGGCTTAGGTGAAATCTATCAATATGTTGTTCGACCAGCACCGGGTTATGAGAAAAAATACGATCCGGTGGCACTTAGAACAATCCAAGATTGGTTAGTAAGGCGTCAACTTCTCAGCGTGAAGGGCGTTGCTGATGTCAGTAGTTTCGGTGGCTTGGTGAAGCAATTCGAAGTAGCCATAGACCCGGAAAAATTGAACTCATTTCAATTGTCCATACCGGAGATTTTCACTGCACTGGAAAAAAACAACGAGAATACAGGTGGCTCGTACATCGAAAAAGGTCCATCGGTTTTGTACATCAGAAGTGAAGGATTGATTGCATCATTAGATGATATCGGCAACATCACAGTAAAAACATTGAGTGACGGCACCCCAGTCCTGATCAGGGATGTTGCCAAAGTTCAGACAGGTCATGCCACCAGATATGGCGCGATCACTTTCAACGATCAGGGTGAAGTAGCAGGCGCTGTTGTGATGATGCTCAAAGGAGAAAACAGCAATGAAGTCATTGCTGGAGTCAAAGAACGCATCGCTGAAATTCAAAAAACGTTACCAGAAGGTGTAATTCTGGAACCCTTCCTGGATCGCACCAAAATGGTGAACAATGCCATCGGAACAGTATCCAAAAACCTGATGGAAGGTGCACTGATCGTGCTTTTTATTCTTGTCATTTTCCTTGGTAATTTCAGAGCAGGTGTTTTGGTTGCATCGGTCATTCCATTGTCGATGCTTTTCGCAGTAAGCATGATGAACATCTTTGGTGTAAGTGGCAATTTGATGAGTTTAGGAGCGCTGGACTTTGGATTGATCGTAGATGGAGCAGTCATCATTGTGGAAGCGGTCATGCACAGCATCGTTCATCAAAAATCTTTCGCAGGACTCACAAGAATTAATCAGCATCAAATGGATGAAACGGTGAGTCATTCTGCAAGCAGAATGATGAACAGCGCAGTGTTTGGTCAAATCATTATCCTTGTAGTGTACCTTCCTATATTCACTTTAGAGGGCATTGAGGGAAAAATGTTCAAACCCATGGCTCAGACAGTGGCGTTTGCTCTTTTGGGTGCATTCATTCTTTCACTCACATACGTTCCAATGATGAGTGCCTTTTTCCTAAGTAAAAAACTTGATCATCGGAAGACTCTTTCAGATAAAATTATGGATGCACTCATTGGTTGGCAACAAAAGATGTTGCATTCATTCATGAGATATCCCAAACTGATCCTTACCAGTGTGGTTGTATTGTTTCTGACCAGTATGTTTCTTTTTACCAAACTTGGTGCTGAATTCATACCAGAATTGCCGGAAGGAGATTTCGCGGTGGATACACGCGTTTTGATGGGAAGCAATATTCAAACTTCAGTTGAAGCGACAACTAAATCATCACATTTACTCCTGAGCAAATTCCCAGAGATTGAAAAAATTGTTGCAAAAACCGGAAGTGGTGAAATCCCGACAGATCCCATGCCTATGGAAGCATCTGACATGATGATCATATTAAAAGAAAAAAGCGAATGGACATCGGCAGACAGTTGGGAGGAACTTTCCGAAAAAATGAGTACAACACTCGAGGAAATACCCGGTGTGACATATAGTTTCCAATATCCGGTTGCCATGCGATTCAATGAATTGATGACAGGAGCAAAACAAGATGTGGTATGTAAAATTTTCGGTGAAAACTTAGATACTCTGGCAAAATATTCAGTCAAGCTAGGTGAACTTGTATCCCGGGTCGAAGGTGCTACCAATATATACGTTGAACCATTGAATGGTACCGCGCAATTGATCATCAGGTATCATAGAGAACGCATGGCTCAGTTTGGAGTACACATTCAGGATGTAAACCGCATCATCAATACGGCATTTGCAGGACAAAATAGCGGACAAGTCTTTGAAGAAGAAAAAAGATATGACCTCGTTGTTCGTTTGGAAAAATCAAAAAGGCAGAACCAAAGTGATTTAGAAAATCTGCTCATACCAACCGTGAATGGCACACAGATTCCTCTTTATTTGGTTGCAGATGTAACGACTGAACAAAGCATCAATCAAATACAGCGAACCGATGCAAAACGCAGAATTGTCGTTGGCTTTAACGTATCCGGAAGAGATGTGCAAAGCATCGTCAATGATTTGAAACAAATTACCGAATATAATTTGAATTTACCAAGTGGCTACTATGTCACATACGGTGGCGCTTTTGAAAATCTTGCAGAGGCGAAACAAAGGCTGTCTATTGCCGTGCCCATTTCGCTTCTTCTCATTCTGATTCTGCTCTATTTTGCCTTTAGTTCGATTCGGCATGGCTTGTTGATCTATTCAGCAATTCCATTATCTGCAATTGGTGGAATCTTGTTTTTGGTATTCAGAGGTATGCCATTCAGTATAAGTGCTGGAGTTGGATTCATTGCATTGTTTGGAGTGGCCGTACTGAATGGTATCGTGCTATTGGCTGAATTCAATCGAATCAAAGAACATGGTGAACAAGACCTTTCGAAAATTGTACTCTTGGGAACCAAACACAGACTTCGCCCAGTCTTGATGACTGCGTTCGTTGCTTCATTGGGATTCCTTCCTATGGCCATTAGTCATGGAGCCGGCGCCGAAGTACAACGACCGCTCGCAACGGTAGTCATTGGTGGGTTGCTGATAGCTACCTTACTTACCATTTTTGTATTACCAATTCTGTATATCCTTTTCGAAAGGAAAAAGAAAAGCAAAGGACATCATCCTGCGCCAACACTTTTAACCATCGTCGTTGTATTCACAGCTGCACTTTCAATACAAGCCCAGTCAACTATATCGCTGAATGATGCGCTTGACTTGGCAAAGAAAAATAACCCGCAACTGAAGATAGCGAAACTGAGAAGCGAACAACGAAGTCAATTGAAAGGTACAGCACTCGATATTCCTAAAACAAATTTCAGCGCAGAGTACGGTCAATTTAACTCATATTATCAGGACAATAAAATTGGCATCTCACAGAACTTTCAATTCCCAACAGTATACGCACATCAAAAGGCTGTTCTACAATCGTTACAAGATGAACAGTCTATTGCGACGGCAGAAGTAGAGGCCTTGATTGAAAAAACAGTAAAGGAATCATTTGGTAAGATAAATTATCTCCATGAGAAAATGGCATTGCATGAAATGTTGGATAGTGTATATGACAAGCACATTCAACACATACAAGCGCGCTTTGAAGCAGGTGTTGCTGATATTGTAGAACTGTCCCTGGCGCAAGAACAACGCAATGAATCCGCAGTAACGCTATCTCTGCTCAAATCTGAATTGGATTCAGAACTTTACAATTTTGCTCTTCTGCTCGGTTCAAATGTTCTATACATGCCCATTATGGAAAATATGGACACAGACATCATGGATGACTTGAATACCCATGAAACTGCGAATCATCCCATGATACTCAAGGCCGCAAAGCGGAATGAAATCGCAGAACATCAATATCATCTGCAGCAAGCACTTACGCTACCAGATTTGTTTGTTGGTGCATATACGTCGACCATTCAAGGTATTGGAGCCAACGATGTATTCTACACTCCATCACAACGATTCAATACAGTGCAATTTGGACTATCAATTCCGCTATTCTACAAGTCCAATTCTGCAAAATCAAAAGCAGCCAAGTTAGAACAAGAGGTAACCCGTCATGAATTTTACATCGCTGAGCAATCATTGAATAAACGATTCGAAGCTGCGAGAAAAAAGCATACACAACTTCTTGAAATCAATAAAAAATACGAAACAGCATCACTGGCAAGAGCTGAACAGATCATCCAATCCGCTAATGCGCTCATGGCCACCGGTGAAATTACATACACCGAATGGAGTTTGATGATCAATCAGTATGTCCGCATCAAGACCAATTATTTGGACACCAAATATGAATTGCAAAAAACAGTGATCGAAATTCAATACCTTCTGACAAAATGAAAAACAAATATTTCAGTGTCGCTGTCGTGCTCGTGTTAGCATTGCATTCATGCAGCGAAAAACAAACCAACGAAACTTCACCTGAAGTTATCGCGGTAGAATCGACAACCATACAACTCACCGAAGCACAAATTGCCCAGGCTGGAATTCACTTGATACAACCAGTACCTGGATCCATACCTGCTACAATCAAATTGAATGGTACTACGCAGTCGGCTCCAATGAATCAGGTTCAGGTGTGTGCACCATTGGGTGGATTTCTCAAATCGACGACTCTCACGCCAGGCCAATTTGTCCAGCAAGGACAGGTCATCGCCATGCTTGAAGACCAACAGTTCATACAGATACAAGAAGAATACCTCAAGCAAAAGGCACAACTTGCTTTGAGTGATGCTGAATATGAACGTCAAAATCAATTGAATAAAACTAAATCTTCCAGTGACAAGGTGCTTGAAATGGCGAGAACGGAGTATGTCACTCGGAAAATTTCATTCAAAGCGCTCGAAGAAAAACTCAAACTGATCGGGGTAGATCCGTCAAAACTCAATGAAGATAACATTTCACGAAGTTTGCCTTTAAAGGCACCAATATCAGGTTTTACTTCAGACTTAAATGCCAAAATTGGACAATACATCAATCCAACAGATGTTATTCTCAGCATTACCAATAACGAACAACCCTATCTCATACTCAAGGCTTTTGAGAAAGACATTGCTTACTTAAGTGTAGGACAAAAGGTCCTCGCCATTTCAAGTGCTTTTCCTGGTAAAACACTTGAATGCAAAATAGAAACCATTGGAAGAGAGCTTGATTCCGATAGAAGTATCTCAGTTGTTTGCGCGTTTGTCAGTGCGCCGGTTGATATACGTCCTGGAGAGTATTTTACAGGAGAAACTGAAATTCGTTTGAATGATGGTTTACTTGTGCCTTCTGAATCGGTGGTAAATTTCGAAAATAGAAATTTTGTCTTCATCACATCTTCACCCGGAGAATTCATCATGACTGAAGTTGAACTCGTCAGTGAGCATGACCAAGAATCAGCCATCAAATTCGCCAACGCCATAGCAATAGACTCTTTGAAAATTGCTGGTCCTGGAGCATACTCCATACTCATGAAGTTAAAAAATTCAGAAGAATAAAAATAATTCTTGTTGGTTTATGAGATTGTGTCGCTGATAAGAACACATCTCGCACCGAACCGATTCCTCACGAATCGGTTCGTTTTTTTTATCCATTTGCAATAGGTGACGAGATTGAAAGATCCGATATGATACTCACTTACCTCCCACTTTATCAGCGGTTTCCTATTGGTTAAATGAACTTTTAACCCCACAAAAGGAACCTACAGCGAAACATAACGCAACTTCAGGCGTAGAAAAGCGCAATCAACCAATAATCTCAGTTTATGAGTTGGATGGAATGATGTCCTTTCATAACGTAAACCGAGATAACTGAATTACCAAAAACTGACCCTATGGCTAATGCCATTTTTACCCTGCACCCGAGTGCCATAAAAGCATGTTATCGCCAAAATTCTCAGCGACAATCTGGCCATTCCATTGATTCAATCCACGCAAAATTTTGCATGGGACTTCTCATCATTTCACAAAAACAAATTGCATGAAACACTTTACCCTGACTCCTATGCCCTTTTTGAAAATCTCACTCACCGCATTATTGTTTGTGCTACTGCTTCCAGAAACCAACGCGCAGAATTACCCTGTGATTAAGGTTGAAGCAGATGGAGTTATCCGACTTCCGGAGAATCAGGCCCTACAAACAACATATTATCTTGATGTGAGCCACCTCAATTTGAAGTCAAGTGATGAGCTCATCGCCTTTATCAAAGATAAATATGGCGACAGTTATTTGCTCAGGGCAGGTTCAACTCCAAAAACTGCGATCATGGTGCTTAAGATACCGGAAAACCCCAACAGGTCCAAAGAACAGTGGCGCGAAAAAGTCATGAAAGAATCGACGACCAAACCACTCCGACAATAATCAAACGAGATCATCATAAAACCTAACTTTAAACAAACACCCATCACGATGATACTTAACCAAACGTTACTTCGATCACTACTGATTGTAACGACCCTGTTTGTGAGCATCCTCGGCTATTCACAGCTCACTGTAAATACGTCCGCAACTGCTGCACAACTTGCAGCAGAAATTGTGGGACCAGGAGTTACAGTCACGAATGTCTCGCTACATAGCGCTTCAGGTGGTACGGGCATATTTGCCAATGGTGGAACAACCAACATCGGTTTAGGTAATGGAATATTACTGACCACAGGAGATGCTGTTGATGCCATCGGACCCAACAATTCCGACCAGACATCGAAAGATAAAAACAACTTCGCAGATGATCCTGATCTCGATGCGCTATCAAGTTATAGCGTGGAAGATCAGTGCATACTCGAATTTGATTTCGTGGCAACGGGAAATTCAATTCACGTGCAATATGTATTTGCATCGGAAGAGTACAACGAGTGGGTATGTACACAGTACAATGACTTATTCGCATTTTTTGTAACTGGTCCAAATCCATATGGTGGTAATTACAACAGTCAGAACATTGCACTGGTGCCGAACACCAATATGCCTGTTTCTATCAACACTATCAACAATGGTAGTCCTGGTTCACATGGTAGTGCCCCAATTTGCGAATCCTTATCGAACTCACAATACTATGTGAACAATGCCGGTGGAACTACTATAGGCTATGATGGTTTTACGGTAGTGATGTCATCACACCTTACCATTACTCCCGGAGCATCATACCACTTCAAATTTGCACTTGCTGATATTTCCGATGGATTATGGGATGCCGGTATTTTCATCAAAGCTGACAGCTTCGCAGCATATGAATGTGACGCGGGTAATTTGAGTTTCTCTGCAACGCCGCCTACATTTTGTTCCGATGATCAGATCCCTGACATGTTCACTGTTACCAATAACAGCGATGCACCTACTGATGTTTACAAGTACATCTTGACCAATACATCCAATGTGATTCTTGCAATCAGCAATGATGGATCTTTCAACTTAAGCTCATTGGGAACAGGCACATTCAAAGTCTATGGTATTTCGCTCGAAGGTCAGGTGAATGGACTTGTAGTTGGAAATAACATTTCAGCAATCAATGCCAGTGCCAACAACGGATGTTTTGCCCTCACTGCACCATTGAATGTGAGCAGACAAGCATGTAATCCATCTTTAACTTGTCCACAAAACCAGACTCTACAATGTGCCTCATTGGTGCCTTCTCCGAATCCGGGACAGGTGCAAGTTGCATCACAGTTTTGTCAAGGAGGAAGCGTTACTTGGTTATCTGATCAACCTTCAGGAACAAGTTGCAATGGCTCTATTGTTCGTACCTACCGACTTCAGGATAATTGTGGTTATATCGGGCAATGCCAACAAACGTTTACATATCAAGACAACACTGCTCCAATCATTGGAAGCCCCGGATCAAATACCACCATCTCATGCGGACAGGCTGTCAATTTCACACCGCCTACAGCTACTGATAATTGCACGAACAATCCGACAATTGAAACTGTAAGTGATGTTACTACACCAGGAAGCTGCCCAGGTACATACTCAAGAACTAAAACATGGAGAGCTGTTGATGCATGCGGCAATCACTCAGCAAACGTCAGTCAAACCATTACCGTGGTTGACAATACCGCACCAGTCTTAGCAGGATTGCCGAATGATCAAACTGTAATCTGCAGTGCTATGCCAACAGGCACGTCTTATGGGGTTGTGGCCAATGATCTTTGTGATTCATCTCCAACCATTACATCAACATATGCAGATGTACAAAGTGGATGTCATATTATCAGAACCATTACTTGGACTGCCACTGATGATTGTGGAAATAGCAGCAGTGCATCAAGAACATTTACTTCTAATGACAATATTGCTCCTACATTAATTGGTGTACCCTCTAATGCTACTATGCAATGCGGTCAGCCAGTACCAGATGCTGTAGTTGCAGCAACAGACAATTGTGACAATGCTCCCGTTGTATCACTATCCGCACAAACAGTGAACGCTTCATGTGGATATTCTTTGATTAGAACATGGACGGCAACTGATGCTTGTGGCAATACCACTTCGCAATCTCAAACAACAACTTTCGAAGACACAACTGATCCAGTACTCGTTGGACTTCCTATTGGAGGTACAGTAAACTGTGGTGCTATTCCAGATGGAGAAGATTTTGAAGTGACTGCTACAGACAATTGCGTGAATGCTGTCACGGTGACTTCAACTTATTCAGATCAAGGTGCTGGTTGCAACATCGTTCGCACCATCACATGGACTGCAACAGATGGTTGCGGTAATACTTCAACCGCATCAAGAACATTTACATCACAAGATCTTTCTGCTCCAGTACTTGCCGGTATGCCTAATGATGCTACTGTTGCATGTGGAGCTTTGCCTGCTGGTGATGACTTCGCTGTATTTGCCAACGATAATTGTGATCCTGCGGTGACTATCACTTACACTGAAACAGATCAAAATGTCGGATGCAATGTTGCACGTACCATCACATGGACGGCAACAGATGCGTGTGGCAATTCTTCTTCAGCTTCCAGAACATTTACTTCTAATGATGATGTAGATCCGCAACTCATCGGTGTGCCTGCCAATGCCACCATGCAATGTGGTGAGCCAGTGCCAAATGCAGTAGTAAGCGCCATCGATAACTGCGATGCTGAGCCAGTGGTATCTATGTCTGCTCAAACCATTCCTGCTGAATGCGGCTATTCTCTCGTTCGCACATGGACTGTTACTGATGCTTGTGGCAACACCACTTCGCAATCACAAACAACAACTTTCGAAGACACGACGGATCCAGTACTCGTTGGACTTCCAAATGGAGGTACAGTAAACTGCGGTGCAATTCCAGATGGAGAAGATTTTGAAGTGACTGCCACAGACAATTGCGTGAATGCTGTCACAGTGACTTCAACTTATTCAGATCAAGGTGCTGGTTGCAACATCGTTCGCACCATCACCTGGACTGCAACAGATGGTTGTGGTAATACTTCAACCGCATCAAGAACATTTACATCACAAGATCTTTCTGCTCCAGTACTTGCCGGTATGCCTAATGATGCTACTGTTGCTTGTGGAGCTTTACCTGCAGGTGATGACTTCGCGGTATTCGCCAACGATAATTGTGATCCTGCGGTGACTATCACATACACTGAAACAGATCAAAATGTCGGATGCAATGTTGCACGTACCATCACATGGACAGCAACAGATGCGTGTGGTAATTCTTCTTCAGCTTCCAGAACATTTACTTCTAATGATGATGTAGATCCGCAACTCATCGGTGTGCCTGCCAATGCCACCATGCAATGTGGTGAGCCGGTGCCAAATGCTGTGGTGAGCGCCATCGACAACTGCGATGCTGAACCAGTGGTATCTATGTCTGCTCAAACCATTCCTGCTGAATGCGGTTATTCTCTCGTTCGCACATGGACGGCAACTGATGCTTGTGGCAATACCACTTCGCAATCTCAAACGACAACATTTGTTGATACCACCGATCCTGTGCTTGTAGGTCTTCCTGCAGGTGGTACGGTGAACTGCACTACCATTCCAGAGGCAGGTGACTTCAATGTCACTGCAACAGACAATTGTGTGAATGAAGTCACTGTCACTTCGACACAATCAGATCAAGGATCAGGATGTAATATCACCAGAACAATTACTTGGACTGCTGTGGATGGATGTGGTAATTCTGTTTCGGCTTCAAGAACTTTTACCTCTCAAGACAACATTCCACCTGTGCTTTCAGGATTACCAGAAAATGGCAGTGTGGCTTGTGGCGGATTACCTAATACTACAGAGTATTTTGTTGCTGCCACTGATAACTGCGATCAAAATGTTGCCATCAATGTAACTGCTCAAGATGTTGGATCAGGTTGCAACGTGGTTAGAACCATGACATGGACCGCTACAGATGACTGTGGCAATCAAACTACAGCAACAAGAACTTTCACCACTCAAGACAATACTGCACCACAACTCATCGGTGTGCCAGCCAATGCCACCATGCAATGTGGTGAGCCGGTGCCAAATGCTGTGGTGAGTGCCATCGACAACTGCGATGCAGAGCCAGTGGTATCCATGTCTGCTCAAACCATTCCTGCCGAATGTGGTTATTCTCTCGTTCGCACATGGACTGTTACTGATGCTTGTGGCAATACCACTTCGCAATCACAAACGACAACTTTTGAAGACACGACTGATCCAGTACTCGTTGGACTTCCTAATGGAGGCACAGTAAACTGTGGTGCTATTCCAGATGGTGAAGATTTTGAAGTGACTGCTACAGACAATTGTGTGAATGCTGTCACGGTGACTTCAACTTATTCAGATCAAGGTGCTGGTTGCAACATCGTTCGCACCATCACCTGGACTGCAACAGATGGTTGTGGTAATACTTCAACCGCATCAAGAACATTTACATCACAAGATCTTTCTGCTCCAGTACTTGCCGGTATGCCTAATGATGCTACTGTTGCTTGTGGAGCTTTACCTGCAGGTGATGACTTCGCGGTATTCGCCAACGATAATTGTGATCCTGCGGTGACTATCACATACACTGAAACAGATCAAAATGTCGGATGCAATGTTGCACGTACCATCACATGGACAGCAACAGATGCGTGTGGTAATTCTTCTTCAGCTTCCAGAACATTTACTTCTAATGATGATGTAGATCCGCAACTCATCGGTGTGCCTGCCAATGCCACCATGCAATGTGGTGAGCCGGTGCCAAATGCTGTGGTGAGCGCCATCGACAACTGCGATGCTGAACCAGTGGTATCTATGTCTGCTCAAACCATTCCTGCTGAATGCGGTTATTCTCTCGTTCGCACATGGACGGCAACTGATGCTTGTGGCAATACCACTTCGCAATCTCAAACGACAACATTTGTTGATACCACCGATCCTGTGCTTGTAGGTCTTCCTGCAGGTGGTACGGTGAACTGCACTACCATTCCAGAGGCAGGTGACTTCAATGTCACTGCAACAGACAATTGTGTGAATGAAGTCACTGTCACTTCGACACAATCAGATCAAGGATCAGGATGTAATATCACCAGAACAATTACTTGGACTGCTGTGGATGGATGTGGTAATTCTGTTTCGGCTTCAAGAACTTTTACCTCTCAAGACAACATTCCACCTGTGCTTTCAGGATTACCAGAAAACGGCAGTGTGGCTTGTGGCGGATTACCTAATACTACAGAGTATTTTGTTGCTGCCACTGATAACTGCGATCAAAATGTTGCCATCAATGTAACTGCTCAAGATGTTGGATCAGGTTGCAACGTTGTTAGAACCATGACATGGACCGCTACAGATGACTGTGGCAATCAAACTACAGCAACAAGAACTTTCACCACTCAAGACAATACTGCACCACAACTCATCGGTGTGCCTGCTAATGCCACCATGCAATGTGGTGAGCCGGTGCCAAATGCTGTGGTGAGCGCCATCGACAACTGCGATGCAGAACCCGTGGTATCTATGTCTGCTCAAACCATTCCTGCTGAATGTGGTTATTCTCTCGTTCGCACATGGACTGTTACTGATGCTTGTGGCAACACCACCTCGCAATCACAAACGACAACTTTTGAAGACACGACTGATCCAGTACTCGTTGGACTTCCTAATGGAGGTACAGTAAACTGCGGTGCTATTCCAGATGGTGAAGATTTTGAAGTGACTGCTACAGACAATTGTGTGAATGCTGTCACCGTGACTTCAACTTATTCAGATCAAGGTGCTGGTTGCAACATCGTTCGCACCATCACATGGACTGCAACAGATGGTTGCGGTAATACTTCAACCGCATCAAGAACATTTACATCACAAGATCTTTCTGCTCCAGTACTTGCCGGTATGCCTAATGATGCTACTGTTGCATGTGGAGCTTTGCCTGCTGGTGATGACTTCGCTGTATTTGCCAACGATAATTGTGATCCTGCGGTGACTATCACTTACACTGAAACAGATCAAAATGTCGGATGCAATGTTGCACGTACCATCACATGGACGGCAACAGATGCGTGTGGCAATTCTTCTTCAGCTTCCAGAACATTTACTTCTAATGATGATGTAGATCCACAACTCATAGGCGTGCCTGCCAATGCCACCATGCAATGTGGTGAACCGGTGCCAAATGCTGTGGTGAGCGCCATCGACAACTGCGATGCAGAACCCGTGGTGTCTATGTCTGCTCAAACCATTCCTGCCGAATGTGGTTATTCTCTCGTTCGCACATGGACTGTTACTGATGCTTGTGGCAATACCACTTCGCAATCACAAACGACAACTTTTGAAGACACGACTGATCCAGTACTCGTTGGACTTCCTAATGGAGGCACAGTAAACTGTGGTGCAATTCCAGACGGTGAAGATTTTGAAGTGACTGCTACAGACAATTGTGTGAATGCTGTCACCGTGACTTCAACTTATTCAGATCAAGGTGCTGGTTGCAACATCGTTCGCACCATCACATGGACTGCAACAGATGGTTGCGGTAATACTTCAACCGCATCAAGAACATTTACATCACAAGATCTTTCTGCTCCAGTACTTGCCGGTATGCCTAATGATGCTACTGTTGCATGTGGAGCTTTGCCTGCTGGTGATGACTTCGCTGTATTTGCCAACGATAATTGTGATCCTGCGGTGACTATCACTTACACTGAAACAGATCAAAATGTCGGATGCAATGTTGCACGTACCATCACATGGACGGCAACAGATGCGTGTGGCAATTCTTCTTCAGCTTCCAGAACATTTACTTCTAATGATGATGTAGATCCACAACTCATCGGTGTGCCAGCCAATGCCACCATGCAATGTGGTGAGCCGGTGCCAAATGCTGTGGTGAGCGCCATCGACAACTGCGATGCTGAACCAGTGGTATCTATGTCTGCTCAAACCATTCAAGCTGAATGCGGTTATTCACTCGTTCGCACATGGACGGCAACTGATGCTTGTGGCAATACCACTTCGCAATCACAAACGACAACATTCGAAGACACCATTGCGCCGGAACTTCATGGCGTACCAGAAGGAGCAACATCATCCTGCATGTCATTGCCACAAGGAGATGACTTCACAGTTACTGCGACTGATTTATGCGACAACGATGTTCAGGTCACATCATCTATTTCCGACACAGGTAGTGGATGCAATGTTATCCGCACCATCACATGGACCGCAGTAGACAATTGTGGTAATACGACACAGGTTTCTCGTGTCTTCCAAGCAAGTGATGAAACAGATCCTGTTCTTCTGAATCTTCCTGAAGGAGGTTTGGTCAACTGTGGATCCATTCCATCCGGAAATGAACTAGGAGTTGGAGCCGAAGACGATTGCGATGCTTCTGTAAACATCACGTCAACCTATGTAGATGAATCACAAGGTTGTCACATCGCACGCACCATTACATGGACAGCGACAGATGACTGTGGCAATCAGGTTTCAGCATCCAGAACTTTCATCAGCAACGATAGCGAATCTCCTATTCTGATAGGCGTCCCTGACGATGTGACCGTCAATTGTGGAGCACCAGTTCCGCCTGCAGTTGTTGAAGCAATCGACAACTGTGACACTGAACTCAATGTTACATTATCGGCTACAACTATTGAAGTGCCATGTGGGTATGCTATGCAAAGAACATGGAGTGTAACAGATAATTGCGGAAACACAACCACTGCAACTCAGACGACCACGTTTGCAGATAATATCCCACCGGTACTTCATAATCTTCCAACAGAAGGGACATTCTCATGTGGAGCATTGCCCGATCCTGGAAGCTTTATGGTAACCGCAAGTGATAACTGTGATCAGGAAGTAGTGGTTCAATATGATGTTACGAATGGCAACAATAGCTGTAGCGATGGCATGACAATCACCTGGACAGCGACCGACGATTGCGGCAACACGACGGTTGCCTCAAGAACATTCGGTCTTCAGGATCATGTTGCGCCAGTGCTTCATGGAAATTTTGATGAGCAGGTTTACGAATGCAGCGATCTCATTCCTGAAAGTAATGCTTATGCCACGGATAATTGTGACACTGATGTTTCCATCACTGTAGATGAAATTTCAGAAATTGTTGACTGCATGATGATTACTACTCGCACCATCACAGCAACAGATGACTGTGGTAATACTGCTACTGCTACACAGACCATTTATATCGTAGATGAATCGGCTCCTGAGTTCGCAATCATTCCACAAAACTTGACCGTTGAAAGTGGGAATATTCCTGGTGCACCAGAAATGATTGTGACAGACAATTGTGATGGCAACCTCAATATCACGTTTAGTGAATCCATCATGGGAAGCGGTTGTCCTTACCTGATCAAAAGAGTATGGACAGCTTCAGATGCGTGCGGTAACACGAATGAAGTAGCACAAATCATCACGGTTATTGATCAAACAGCACCAACATTTACCAACTTCAGTCCAACTGTTCAGGTACAATGCGGACAATTGAGTGAGTATATGCCAACTGCTACTGACAACAGTGGGCAGCAACCAACGGTTACTCTTGTTTCAGTCACGAATACATCCGATGAATGTGGTGAATTGATTCAACGTGTCTTCAGTGCAACCGACCAATGCGGTAATGTAAACACGGTGACGCAAATGATAGAAGTGGTTGATACTGTTCCTCCGCTCATTCACAATATACCGAATGAGTTGTTCATCCAGTGTGGACAAGCATTGCCGGAAATTCCAGATGATATCATCGCACTGGACGAGTGCTCTGATGATGATGTAGACATCGACTTTTCACAGTCGCAAACCGGTAGCACATGTCCGTATAATGTGATCAGAACCTGGACTGCAACTGATGAATGTGGCAATTCAGTTTCGCGAAGTCAGGTGATACATGTGATCAATCCAGTTGAATCATCTGCTTACTTCAGGGTTTATCCGAATCCGGGTACCAATTCGAATGTGCGTATTCAATTCAGTGTTGCATACGACACCAACGTAGAAGGTGCCATCTATGATGCTTCAGGCAGACGCGTAGTTGGATTGATCAATGGTGTTGCTGTGGGAGCTTTGGTTTATGAATGGAAAGATGAGCTCAAAAACCTGGTACCGGGTTCATATGTGGTGAAAATGGTGGTAGGTAATAAAGTTTACAACAAGCAATTCAACATTGTAAGATAATTGGACCAGAAACATTCCTGAATTTGGGGTCGGAGCAATCCGGCCCTTTTTCATTTTTTGAAATTCACATCACCATCGTAAAACTTCAGTAGGAAATCCCTTTGCAAATCGACGTTTCATGACTACTGTTGCAACCGCTTTATAAAGACCCAATGAAATTTTTAACCAACTGCATTTCAGTCGGTTAGATTTTTTGCTACACCATGCTACACTATATTAAGGGAAATCTGGTTGAAAAAAGCCCGGTTCATGCCGTTGTTGAGACTGCATCCGGGGTGGCCTATTTCCTACATATTTCTCTGGGCACTTTCGGAAAACTCGGTGATGATCAAAAGGTTACTATGTATACCCATTTGACCATCAATTCCAACGATTTCAGTATCAATCTTTTTGGCTTTGCTGAAGAGCAAGAGCGAGATCTCTTTCGAAAATTAATTTCAGTATCAGGGGTAGGGCCTAACACGGCCAGAATGGTATTGAGCGGCCTGAGTACCGATGAGGTCAAAAACATGATTTTGACCAAAGATGTGGCTGGTTTTAAGCGAATTAAGGGTATCGGCGAAAAAACAGCCGAGCGTATTATTATTGATCTTCATGACAAACTTTCCAAGGGAAGTGATTTTATTCCGGAAAAAGTTTCTGTCTCGCACAATACCGTGCGGAATGAGGCGTTAGCGGCGCTGACCTCGCTGGGACTTGACAGATCCAAAACCGAAAAAATCCTAGAAAAGATCATGGTAATGCAACCTGGAATTGCATTGGAAGACCTGATCAAGCAAGTATTAAAACAACTCTGACCCGACTAGTGAATAACGTGAATTGGATGTCCTTTGCTGCCCGGCTATGTTTCTTCCTGGTATTGAGCGCCGTTGTGTGGCTTGGCTTTGCTAATACACACTTCAATTACATCGATCCAACCAAATACTCACGCCCTACCGAAGCTGGGGTAGAACCCGATACCACCAAACCTGCTTTGATTTGGCCGGTAGAAGACAATCCCAACCCAAGTGAAGATCCCGGAGGCATCAATATTCCGCTTCCTGATAATATTGAGTATCATGTCGAATACAATCCGGTAACCGGGGAATACGAAGTTGTTCAAACCATCGGCGACAATATTGATTATCGACCACGGACCAGTATGACGCTTGAGGAATACATGAATTCCCAGCAAACAGAAAACATCAGCAAATACTGGAAAGAAATTCAGGAAGAAGAAGATGAGGCAAATCGAGAATACTCCAAAGTCATCAAAATCGGAAGCGAAGGTTTTGAAAGCATTTTTGGATCAAACGAAATTGAGATACGTCCACAAGGTTCTGCCGAACTCACCTTTGGTGTGAATTCCTCCAAAACCAATAACCCCCGTATTCCCGAAAGACAAAGGAGAATTACCACCTTCAATTTTGATCAGAAAATTCAGCTCAATGTGGTTGGTAATATCGGCACGAGGATGAAATTGAATGTGAACTACAACACAGAAAGCACATTTGATTTTGAAAACCAGATGAAGCTGCAATACACCGGTGATGAAGATCAAATCATTCAAGGTATTGAACTCGGTAATGTCAGTCTGCCACTTACTGGCTCTTTGATTCAGGGAAGCAGCAGTTTGTTTGGTGCGAAAATTTCCACCAAGTGGGGCCATTTGAGAAACACTACTGTATTCTCACAACAAAAAGGAGAAAGAAAAGAGATTACCGTTCAGGGCGGAGCTCAAACACAAAATTTCGATATCACTGCCGATAGCTACGAAGCAAACAGACACTACTTCTTGTCGTCATGGTTCCGCGAAGAATACGATAAAGCTCTTGCATCATTGCCTGTGGTAAACAGCGGTGTGAATATTACACGTATTGAAGTTTGGCTTGTTAACCTGCAATCCAATACCCAGGATGTTCGAAATGTTGTAGCATTCACCGACCTTGGTGAAGCTCCACAGTATATCTCTGGTGACCTCACTGATGTAGGCGGTGTGACTCAACTCGACAATACCTTTTATAACAATGGCAATATTGCCGTTACGCAAAGAGGAAACCCTTCCAACCTAAACAATGACATTTACATTGAAACTACCGGAACGGATCCTTCAAACCTGAATTCGGCATTCTCACAACAGATCCTCAGTGGTAGTCAGGCCATTTCAGCACTTTCAAGCAATACTACGGATGGATATTCCAACATGGTGAACGGAACACACTTTGAACGTGTGAACAACATGAGGAAACTCACAACTTCTGAATTTACATATAACAACAGACTTGGTTTTATCTCACTCAAACAATCATTGAATAATGCAGAGGTTCTTGCTGTTGCTTATGAATATACTTTGAATGGTCAAACATATCAGGTGGGTACTATTTCACAAGATGGTTTTGCAGCTCCGCAATCACTTGTACTGAAGCTCCTCAAACCATCCATCACCCGCGTTAAACTCGCTGATAAATATCCTGCTCCACTTTGGGACAACATGATGAAAAACGTCTATAGTCTCGGAGCTTTTGGCATTGCACCAGAAAATTTCAGATTGGATGTTTGGTACAACAACCCTTCCACGGGTATCTATCAAAACTACATTCCTAGAGAACCCCTTGACGGAAAAATTCTGTTGCAAGTCTTGAATCTCGACCGTATTGACGCACAGCAAATGCCATATCCAGATGGCTTTTTTGATTTCATTCCGAATGCCTCAACCAGCGGCGGTTTGATCGATGCACAAAGTGGTCGAGTCTATTTCCCAGTCGTTGAACCATTCGGCAGTCATCTCGCGAAAAAGATCAGAGATGGACTTCCTGGTCAAGATGAATTGGCGGATCAGATCATATCACAAGTAGCATATCAACCACTTTATGATTCGACCAAAACAGCGGCTCAAATTCTTTTTCCAAATCTCAATCGATTCAGAATTCGTGGTCAATATCAATCAGCTTCAGGTTCAGAAATTTCTTTGAACGCGCTGAATATTCCACAAGGATCGGTCATTGTGACGGCAGGTGGAATTAAATTACAGGAAGGTGTAGACTATACCGTAGACTATAACCTCGGAAGAGTGCGAATACTCAATGATGGTATCATGAGCAGCGGTCAACCCATTAAGGTTTCTGTTGAAAGTAACTCGTTGTTTAATCTGCAATTCAAAACGATGATTGGAAGCAGGTTCGACTATACCTTCAATGATAATCTTTCAGTTGGTGCTACTTTCTTGAACCTCCGCGAAAGACCAGTCACTCAAAAAGTAAATATCGGAGATGAGCCGGTGAATAACACTGTGGTTGGTGCGGACATCAATTTCCAAAAAGAAACCCCATTCCTGACTTCGCTTGTTGATCGCATTCCACTCATTGACACCAAGGCGAAATCAACAGTGACATTTTCTGCAGAAGCCGCTAAACTTTTCCCAGGTCACAGCAGAGCGATCTCAAAAGATGGTAACTCATACCTCGACGACTTTGAAGGTAGTCAAAGTGTGATTGACTTAAGAAGTTTGAACCAGTGGTTTATGGCGAGTACGCCAAAACAACAACTCAACCTTTTCCCGGAAGGTAATTTCGAGGATAGCTTGATCTACAATTATAACCGTGCGAGATTAAGTTGGTACGTGATTGATCCATTGTTCTACCGCGCTACTTCGAACCTCACACCGCAGAACATCATTGATGATAATTGGTATAGTGATCACCGCATGCGTGAAGTATTGGAAGGCGAAGTATTTCCTAACAAACAATTGCCAAGTGGAACACCAAGTAATATTGCCACACTCGACCTTACGTTCGATCCATCTGAACGCGGTCAATACAACTTTGAATTGCCCAATGGAACCAATGAGTCCGCAGGTCTTACTGCTGAAGGTAAACTGATAGACCCAGCGTCTCGTTGGGGAGGTATTCAAAGATCATTGACCACTACTGACTTCGAAGCCAGCAACGTTCAATTCATCCAATTCTGGTTGATGGATCCTTTCAATGATGATAGTGAAAACATCAACGGTGGTGAGCTTTATTTCAATCTTGGAAACGTTTCCGAAGACGTACTCAATGACAACAATTGGTCATATGAAAATGGTTATCCAAGTGCCAACTCTGCTTTGGATGTTGATACTGCGACATGGGGACTTTATCCTTCACCAAACAACTTCAACGTTGTCAATGCATTTGACAATTCAACCGGAAGCTATGCACAACAGGACATTGGATTAGATGGATTGACAAGTGCAGGCGAGCAATCCTTCTTTTCAGCCTGGCTGAATCAGGTTCAACCGTTCCTTACCGACTCAGCTTACACCAAATATTTGGCAGATCCATCCAATGATGATTACCGCTATTTCCGCAGTGCGCAAAATGACAACGAAAATCTGAATACGGTTCAACGTTATAAATTCTACAACAACAACGAAGGCAATTCGAATACGGAAACACCTGATGGTTACCCCATAACTGCTACTACCATTCCGAATAGTGAAGACATAAACCAGGACATTACACTCAACACCATTGAGAGTTATTTCCAATATAAAGTGAGTCTGAAACCTGGTGATTTAGGACCCAATAATATTGGTAGCAATTACATCACAGATAGTTTCGAAACAACAAAGGTTGTTGCTGATGGAACTGAAAGAACTATCCGCTGGTATCAATTTAAAATTCCAATCAAAGAATTTGATGAAAGAGTTGGAGGCATCTCTGATTTTCGTTCAATCCGCTATATGAGGATGTTCCTCAAAGGTTGGAAAGAACCAATTACACTTCGTTTTGCAAGGTTGGAATTGATTCGTGGTGAGTGGAGAAAGTTTGCAGGCAAACTGAGCGCGCCAGATGAAATTGAAATGGGAGACCCACCACCAACCATCTTCAATATCGCAGCTGTTAATATTGAAGAAAATGGTGACCGTGATCCTGTGAATTACGTGGTACCTCCAGGCATCATTCGTGAGCAAGACGTAGCAAGTGCAAACCTTCGTAGTCTGAACGAACAGTCTCTGTCTTATCAAATTTGCAATTTATCCGATGGTGATGCACGCGCAGCTTATCGCAATGTCAATTTCGACCTTCGTCAGTATAAACGCATTCGCATGTTTGCTCACGCTGAAGCATTGGGTGTGGAAGGTGAATTGGCAGATAATGACCTCACAGTCTTTATCCGATTAGGATCTGATTTCAACGACAATTATTATGAGTACGAAGTACCGATGAAAGTCACTCCTTGGTACAGCACCGATGATGAAGCAATATGGCCGGAAGCCAATAATTTCGATATTCTTTTAAAAGACCTACAGAACCTCAAAGCGAACAGACCTCCCGGAACTGCATCGACTGCAATCACCACAGTGAAATCGGGCAATGCTTTGATTTCAGTTCGTGGTAATCCAAACCTTGCGAACGTAACTGTGCTCATGATAGGTGTTCGCAATCCAGCGAAAGACAAGAATCAATTCGAAACCAATGATGATGGCCGATCTGAATGTGCCATTGTTTGGGTAAATGAATTGAGGCTTTCCGAATTCGATGAAAAAGGTGGATGGGCAGCCGTTGCCAGAATGAATGCTCAACTTGCAGATTTTGCTACCGTTGCCGTTGCGGGTAACATCTCCACTCCTGGTTGGGGCACACTCGAACAAACAGTAATGGAGCGTCAGCAAAAAACTGTCATGGGTTTTGATGCCAATTCCACTTTACAATTGGGCAAATTCTTCCCTGAAAAATGGGGTGTTACATTGCCGATGTACGTGGGTTATTCAGAAACGGTAAATACTCCGAGATACAGTCCGCTCCAACCCGACTTGGAAATGAATGATCTTCCGAATGTCAATAAGACCTTAAAGAAAAAATCACAGGATTACGTCAAACGCCGAAGTATCAATTTCACCAATGTAAAAATAGCTCCGAAAAAAGATGGTGGCGGAGGTGGAGGTAAAGACGAGAAAGGAGCACCACCTGAAGCTGGTGTTCCCGCTGCTCCTGGCGGTGGCGGCGGCGGTGGTAATAAAAAAGAGCGATTCTACAATCTTCAGAATTTCTCCGTGACATACGCCTACAATGAAGAGTACAAACGCGACATCAACATCGATTGGCGTTTACACAAAACATACCTTGGAGCTTTTGATTATAATTTCCAGAATAAACCGAAAGAAATCAAACCTTTCGATAAAATACCTGTGATCAAAGATTCCAAGTATTTACGCTGGCTGAAAGAATTCAATTTCTATCCAAGCTATAAACAACTCGGTTTCCATACTGAAATGAATCGCAGTTATGAAACGAGCAGAATCAGAAACAATACACTTGAACTTACGGGTGTTTATTCTGATTTGATTCTCACTACACAGGTGCAGAAAACCTGGAACTGGAGTCGTCAATACACCTTTAAATACGATCTCACGAAAAGTTTGAAATTCGATTTCCAGGCGAGCAATGTTGCGTTAGTGGGTGAACCTCGCGGTGTAATTGATAAAGAAAATACTGATTGGTATAATGCTTACAAAGACACAGTGTGGACCAATATTCAGAATGGTGGTACCACAACCATGTACAACCACAATGCAAGTGTGAGTTACAAGTTGCCATTTGATAAATTTCCTTTGATCGACTTCATCAGCAGTGATGCAAGATATGCAGCAACCTATCGATGGGATCGAGCTCCCTTCACACAAGACTCATTGGGCAATACCATTCAAAACTCCAGAAATATTCAATTGAATGCTCAAGCGAACCTTGAAACTTTGTATAATAAGGTTCCATTGCTCAAGGCCATCAATACCGGCAAAAAACCTAAAGACGATAAGAAGGATAAAGACAAAGGGAAGACCAAGGATGATCCAACTAAAAAAGATGGATTCGGAAAAGATGAAAAAGATAAAGATGAAAAAACAGAACCGATCAATCCACTGCACGCAGGTTTGAGGTTCCTGATGATGGTACGAAATGTTTCCGGTACATACTCCAGAACAGAGGGTATGTTGCTACCTGGTTATGCCAGAAAAACACAGATCATTGGTATGGATCCTAACTTCGAAGCACCGGGTTATCCATTCATCTTTGGACAACAAAACACAGATATCTGGGGCAATGATACCGGTGACAACTTTGCTGTGAATGCCGCACAGAATAATTGGCTGGTGCATCTTCCTACATTGAACACCCAGTACAACGAAACTTATACTGAAACCTGGAATTACAAGATCAATCTCGAACCTATTAAGAGTTTCAAAGTTGAGATTACTGCAAATAGAACAGAAGGACGAAATCTCACCAGTTTCTTTAGACAAGATGACCTGACTGATGCTTATGTCTTCGACTCTCCAATGGAAACAGGAAACTTCAGCGCATCTGTTATCACATGGGCATCAGCATTCATGAAGGATGACAAAGACAACGGCTGGAATAATCAGGCATTCCTCGACTTTCTTGGAAACAGAACCACTTACTCCGAAGTGTTGAATACGGAAAACTACAATGAATCCGGTCCACAAACCAATGGCTATTACACCGGATGGGGACCAACGAGTCAGAATGTTGTTATTCCTGCATTCATTGCTGCATATACTGGTAGAGATCCGAAAGATGTTTCTACGAATCCATTCAAAACTAAGGTTCAGCCTAACTGGAGTGTGACATATGACGGTTTGTCAAAACTGCCTTCGATCAAAAAGTACTTCAAGCAGTTCAATGTCAAACATTCTTATAAATCAACCATCACTACCAATTACGTGAGCAACCTCAATTTTGTGGGTAGTGAAGCAGGACTACCTACAACGTTGGATCAAAGCGACTTCCCGAATTATATCACACAAAGGCAAATCAACAATGTGGCCATTGCAGAGCAATTCACACCATTCAGTCTTGATATGACTTTGAAAACTAAAAAGTCGAAGAACCCTGAGAAGTCAAATGAACCTCAAGTAAAATTTGAGTACAAGAAAGACAGAACAGTGGGTCTTGGACTTACCAACTATCAGATTACTGAAACGAAGAGCAATTCCATCACGATCGGACTGGGTTACAAAATCATGGAAGTGCCGAATCCGTTTGGCAGAAAAAAAGGAAGTAAACTTCCTATCAAGATCATGAAGAATACGAATATCAACTTCAGGGCTGACCTTACGGTGCGGGATAATGTGACTATTATTCGCAAAATGGTGGAGGAAACTTCACAACCTACGGCTGGTCAAAGATTGTATAGTCTGAAGACAAGCGCTGATATGGCGGTGAACGACAAGCTCACTATCCGTTTCTTCTACGATCATCAGTTAAATAGACCAAAAATTTCAACTTCATTCCCGACTTCAAATATTTCAACTGGTATTTCTCTCCGCTTTAGTCTGAACAATTAATATTCAAACTGAATCTTTCTGAATGCGCAGGATGGACCAGCGCATTGAGTAGATGACAGGAGCATGAAAAAGACATTCATCTCGAATCTCATTGTACTCGTAGGTTTAAATCTGCTTGTAAAACCACTGTACTTATTGGTGGTCGAAGCAGAAATACAAAACCGCACTGGTGCAGATGAATTTGGAATGTACTTCGCACTTTTGAACATCACTTTCATTCTCAACATCCTCACAGATTTAGGACTGACCAATCACAATACGCGGTTTATTGCAAGTGAGGCCAGCATACAGTCGAAGCAACTTCGACACATGATGAAGCTGAGAGCCATTCTTGCGCTCATATTTCTATTCACCACTTTTATAGCTGGGTGGATATTGCAATACGAATCTGGTCAAATCACTCTCTTACTTTGGCTGGCAATCGGACAGATCTTATCAGCTACCATTCTTTTCCTCAGGTCCTATTTAACCGGAATGCATCTATTTCGACATGATAGTTTGATTTCCATTCTTGATAAATTGATTCTGATCGTACTCATGTCAGGTCTCCTCCTGTCCCATTCCGGCACATTCCAGATTGAATGGTTGGTTTACGGTCAAGTCATTGCATATGGCCTCACCTGTTTTGTTGCTTGGTTGCTGATCTCCAAAAATTTCAACAAGCCACATGATGGTGACTTACCATCATGGGTACAACTCCTCAAAGAATCATCACCGTATGCAACATTGATCATTATTTCCATGTTCGCCTATCGAACTGATACCATCATGTTAGAACGCATACGTGGTTCGGAAGATGCGGGGATCTATGCGATGGGGTTTCGTTTCTTCGAAGCCGTGAACATGATTTCATATTTGTTTGCTGTGCTTCTTCTACCCATGTTCACCAGGTTACTTTCAACGAAACAAGATGTCACTCCACTTATTCACTCCGGCCTAAAACTCATGTTCACCGGAACTTGGGTGGCCGTGTTGATTGCTCTATTTTTTGGCGAGGACCTACTTGCAATGATTTACGATCACCATATTCAAGAAGCGAATGAGCCTTTTTTCTGGCTAATGATAAGCGCACTGTTTTTCTCTCTGCAATACATTACAGGAACGTTGATCACAGCGTCGGGCAAATTGAAAGTCCTCATCTATATAGCCATTGCGGGTCTCATTTTCAATTTTAGCATGAACCTCATCGTCATTCCAACCATGGGTGCCCAAGGTTGTGCCATTTCCAGTGCGATTACACAAGGCCTTATGTTTTTCAGTCAGGTGCTTTACATCAATATTCATTTCAATAAAAAGCCTTTGATCCCCTTGTTCTTGAGGGCATTTATTTTTACACTTCTGACTACATCTCCGTGGATGTACACTGATTTCAAGGAATGGTTTGATGGCAGACCCATACTTGCGCTGCTCGCCATAGGCTCAATGAGTCTGGCTATTGCGTACATCACCGGAATGCTGGAATATCAATCGCTCATCACATTGCTCAAAACCAGATTTCAAAAGGAAGAAACTGCCGTCTGATGGCCTATAAAACCTAAATTTGCAAACAACGATTATGAATGAACATATGAGTGAATCAAAAGAAAAAATGGCAGACTCTTTAGAGTCTACTAACCTGATCGTATTGCTTTACAGATGGAGAAAGCCCATCATCGTTGTTTGTGCAGCGGCAGCCATAGTTTCGGCAGTGGTGAGCCTAGTGATGAAAGAACGATATAAAAGTACCGTGGTGCTTTACGCCGAACAACAGCACTCTTTCGGTGCGCAACTTCTTGAAGATGTGCAGAAAGAAGACATTCTCACTTTCGGTGAAGAAGAAGATGCTGAACGATTATTACAAGTGATCAATTCCGATCAGGTCAGAAATCGAATCATTGAAAAGTATCAACTCTGGGATGTCTACAATATCAAGAAAGATCAAAGAGGTGCGAACACTCTTATCGCTCGTGAATACCAAGATAACGTTTCAGCCAAACTTACCAAATTCGGTTCAGTAGAAGTAGCAGTGCTTGATGAGAGCCCAGATCGCGCAAGAGATATGGCCAATGATATCGCACTCTTCACCGATTCTGTATCCAACAAAATGAGAAGTGCCCGCGCAACTGAAGCCTTTCGTTACGCTGAGAACTCCTTGATCAACCTTCAAACAGAAGTGAGGATCATGGAAGACTCCATGAGGGTTTTACGTGAAATGGGCGTGTATAGCTATACTGATCAGGTAGCCGCGCTCACTGAAATGTACGGAACAGCCATTGCTGCAGGACATCCTGATCGAGCTCAACAAATCAAGGTTCAATTGGATTTTCTTTCAAGATATGGTACCACATTTAACCGACTTGAAACTGGATTACAGGAATCTTACGAAAAACTTGCTGTACTTCGTAAACGTTATGACCTGATGAAAATTGACGTTGAAAGCAATATTCCAGTCATGCGAATAGTAGACTATGCCAGCGCCGCTGATAAAAAATCATTTCCCATTCGCTGGCTCATTGTAACGATGAGTACCGCATCTGCTTTTGTATTCACTGTTATCTTTCTGTTGTTTTGGGACAACATAAAAAAACTCCGCAGCGAAGGAAGAATTTAATGACGCTATGACTAACGCGATTACACTTCGTTGGTTATATATCGCATCCGGTGCATTCATTGCGCTGTTTGCGACAGGACTCTATTTTGACATTCCGTATTTTCTGCTCATTCCGGCGGCCCTGGTGGTCTTATGGACAGCATTCTTCAAACTTGAGCATTTGCTCATGTTCATCGTTTTTTTCACACCACTTTCCATCAATTTGGAAGAAATGGAAGTTGCGGGAGTTGGCATGTATTTGCCAACAGAACCGCTTCTCTTTGGTATCCTTTTGCTCTTTATTTTTAAACTACTCACAGGAAAGAGTATCGATAAGAAGATCTTCCGACATCCTGTGAGTTATGTCATATATGCTTATCTGGCATGGATGACGCTCACATGCATCACCAGTGAATTGCCTATAGTGAGTTTAAAATTTCTACTCACCAGAATGTGGTTTATTGCGTCGTTTTATTTCATTGCCACTCACGTTTTCAGTAATCCCGGTAAGATTAGAACATACTTCCTTTGTTATATCCTACCATTGATGGCTGTGATCATTTACACTGTCACCAGGCATGCGCAATATGGTTTTGATAAAGACTCATCGCACTGGGTCATGGAACCACTTTTTAAGGATCATACCAGCTATGGTGCTGTATTGGCTATGTTTTTTCCTGTGCTCATTGGCATGTTGATGACCAGAAAAATGAATCTCCTCCTTCGTGTGATTTTGGCCATTTGTTTTATCATCCTCACCACAGGACTCGTTTTATCCTATACACGTGCAGCATGGATTTCGATTCTGGGCGCGGCAGGTATTCTCTCTATGTTATTGCTCAAAGTAAAGCTCAGAACATTACTTGCAGCCATAGTCATGATAGCGGCGTTCCTGGCTATTGGGTGGGAAGACATCAGTATTTCACTTCAACAAAACAAACAAGAAAGTAGCGACAAACTTGATGAACACGTTTCATCCATTTCAAATGTATCGTCTGATGCCAGTAATCTTGAAAGATTGAACAGGTGGAATTGTGCATACGAAATGTTCAAAGAAAGGCCTGTTGTTGGATGGGGACCAGGTACCTATCAATTTGTTTATGCTCCATTCCAACGAAGTAAAGACCGCACCATCATCAGCACCAATCAAGGTGACGGTGGCAATGCACACAGTGAATATCTCGGCCCCTTAAGTGAACAAGGATTCCCCGGAACCATTCTCGTTTTGGTTTTGTTGTACACCATTTCGTCCTTGTCATTTCGTTTGTTTTATCAACTAGATGATTTTCATCTTAAAACCATCGTTGCATCGGTATATCTCGGATTGATGACCTATTTCATACATGGTGTGCTCAACAATTACCTGGATACGGATAAGGCTTCTATTCCCTTCTGGGGATTCATGGCCATTCTTGTTGCCATAGATATTTATCACACCAAAAAACCAGAACAGAAAGAACAGCACGCCGAGCATATTTCGTCATGACAAGGCCTTCAGAAGCGCCTCAGCCTTCAATAAACACTCGTCGTATTCTGCTTCCGGATTGCATCCTGCCGTGATGGCTCCTCCCACACTAAAAATGAGTTTTGATTGGTTTTTATCATAAATCAAACTTCTGATCACCACATTAAAATCAAAATCGCCTTCCGGCGTGATAAAACCTACCGTGCCTGAATACAGTCCACGTGCTGAATACTCATACTGATCTATCAGTTCCATCGCACGCACTTTTGGCGCTCCTGTCATACTCCCCATTGGAAAAGTATCACAAATCAATCGTCCGAATGAAACATCAGGTTCCATTTCTGCAGTAACTGTTGACACAAGATGGTGCACCGTTTTGAAACTCTGCACTTCGAGCAGCTTTTCCACCACAACACTTCCCTTCTTAGCCGACCTTGATAAATCGTTTCTCACCAGATCAACAATCATGATATTCTCAGCCTTTTCCTTCGGGCTATTGCTCAACTCTTGTTTTAGCCGCGCGTCCTCTTCTTCAGTCTTTCCACGTCTAATTGTTCCTTTGATGGGTTGAGAAATAACTACATTTCCCTTTCTTGCAAGATACCTCTCAGGTGATCCACACATCAGGTGTAAATCGCCAATTCTTAGATACGTCGAATGAGGGGCATTCGTAATGCTGTGAAGCCTCTTAAAAAGATTCAATGGAGCATGTAGCTCGAAATCCGCCAAAAACTGCTGACAATAATTGACTTCATAAATATCACCAAGATGAATATGATGTAGGAGAGCTTTGACTGCACTGAGGTACTCGGCCTTGGATTGAACAGGTTTTGGTTGAATACGCAATGCATCGTCGACGATCAAATCTTCAAACAATCCTTGATATTCTGCATTCCAATCACCATGCAACACTTCCGTTTTACCTTCTCGATACTTGATAACGCATTCGGGAACAAACAAATGAATATCCGGTACACGAATGGCAGCCTCATGTCGGGTTGAGAGTTTTTCAATGGCATTTTTAGCATCATAAGAAATAAACCCAAAAATCCACGATGACTGGCTTTTGATCCACGCATCCAATTCAAGCCATGAATTCGGAACAGCCATTTGAACCAAGAATTCCGACCTCATTCCCAAGGCAGCAAGGAAATAATCCCGACCATCGCCAGGAGGCATAAGGACAATATGTTCAGGCAATTCCGATTGAGACATTGGGCAAATCTAATCAACGCCTTAATTTTGCAAACAAAACCCCCTTTCCGCTCGAATGGGGGCTAAACGTTTTGATGTACATCCATGTTTATTTCCGATCTCCGCAAAATATTTTCTATTGACCCAACGTGTCAACACCTCGCTAATCAACTGATGAATCCTGCTGTAAAAATTCATCTGAGAGGAACAGTTGGATCCGCCAGAAGTTTTATAGCTGATGGTGTAATCACAAAAAATGGAGGATTTCATTTGTTCCTACTGAATGATAAAGAGGAGGCTGCGTATTTCCTGAATGATTTGGAGTACATCAGTGGAGTAAACAAAGATGAAAAAACCGCACATGAACTTCCGTACCGACTACTCTTCTTTCCTCGTAGCGCGAGGGTAGCATACGAACCAGAGCAAACAGACAATGCCAATGTTGCCATGAGGGCAGAAGTATTGAATGATCTTGCCAAGCTCCGCATTGAAGAAGTAGAAAAAAGCAAACCTGTGATTGTGATTTCTTATCCCGAAGCCGTTTCGGAAAAAGTGATCACCAGACGTGAATTGGAAAGTGCGACTTTCGAAATTCAACAAGGAAACACTCTGGATTTAGAATTTGTAGACGAATGGATGCATACTTATGGCTTCCATAAAGTGGATTATGTTTATGAACCAGGTCAATACGCTGTAAGAGGCGGAATCATTGATATTTTTTCTTTTAGTTTTGATCATCCATACCGCATCGAGTTGTTTGGCAATGAGGTAGAGAGTATTCGAAAATTCGAACCCGATACACAACTGAGTGTTGCGAAAATGACAAGGGCTACAATTGTTCCGGATGTGAGCAATCGAGTATCTGAAGAAGCAAGGGTTTCATTGATGGAGTTTATGCCTGGAGAAACAGTCGTCTGGATTAAAGACACTGAAGGCGCATTGGCTATGATGGATACCATGCTGGAAAAAGCAAGGGTACAATATGAAAAAATCAAAAGCATGTTTGATCATCCTGAGCCTGAGCTGCTGTATCTCGACAAGAACGCACTTTGGAAAGAATTAGGGGTCAGACGTATTATCGAATTCGGCTCACAACGCAAGTTTTCGGAAGGTGAAGTCATACAGTTTGAACAAGATCCTCAACCCGCATTCAACAAAAACTTCGACATGCTTGGAACCAATCTCGCCAATCATGACAAACAGGGATATCAAAATGTGATTGCCGCCGGCCAACCAAAACAAATCGAAAGGCTATATCAGATTTTTCAAGACAAAGACCACGAGGTTCACTTCACACCACTCTCCATAGAATTATCTGAAGGATTCATTGACAGAAGGAATAAACTTCTGGTTTACACAGATCATCAGATTTTCGAAAGATATCATCGATTCCGACTAAAAGAAGGTTTTAAGAAAAACAAGGAAGCGATTACACTAAAAGAAATTATGGCCCTTCAGCCAGGAGATTATGTCGTTCACATCGACCATGGTGTTGGACAGTTTTCAGGTCTCCAAAAAATAGATGTGAATGGTAAAGAACAAGAAGCGATTAGACTAACCTATAAAGGTGGCGATATTCTATATGTGAGTATTCATTCTCTTCACAGAATATCGAAATATGTCGGCAAAGAAGGTTCCACACCGTCCATGGATAAACTTGGAAGTAATGCCTGGCAAAACCTCAAGAGAAAAACCAAAACGAAGGTTAAAGAAATTGCCTTTGACCTGATAAAACTATACGCGAAAAGAAAAGCCACTAAAGGTCATGCTTACCAACCTGATTCGTATCTGCAAACAGAATTGGAAGCGTCGTTTATGTATGAAGATACCCCGGACCAATTGAAGGCGACCATCGCAGTGAAGGAAGACATGGAAAGTGAAGCACCGATGGATAGACTCGTGTGCGGAGATGTTGGTTTTGGTAAAACTGAAGTGGCAATGAGAGCAGCGTTCAAAGCAGCAACCGATGGTAAGCAAGTGGCCATGCTTGTGCCGACAACTATTCTTTCTCTTCAGCATTACAAAAGTTTTGCTTCAAGATTCAGAGACTTTCCCGTGACTGTTGACTACATCAATCGCTTTAAAAGTGCAAAACAACAAACTGAAACCTTAAAGAAACTCGAGAAGGGTGATATAGACATCATTATTGGTACGCATGGCTTAGTTGCACCTAAGGTGAAATTTAAAAACCTAGGTTTGCTCATCATTGATGAAGAACAGAAATTTGGCGTGGCAGTAAAGGACAAACTCAAAACATTGCGCGCCAACATAGACACGCTTACCCTCACTGCAACTCCCATTCCGCGAACATTACAATTTTCGATGATGGGCGCGCGAGATCTAAGCATCATTCAAACTCCACCACCAAATCGCCATCCCATACAAACAGAATTGCGGCCATTCAACGAAGAAGTGATTCGAGATGCGATTAGTTATGAAATACAACGAGGTGGACAAATATTTTTTGTGCACAATCGGGTCCAAAATCTTCGTGAAATCGCCGGCATGATTCAAAGGTTATGTCCAGACGCTCGCGTGGGAATTGCTCATGGACAAATGGCCGGTCATGAATTAGAAGATGTAATGAGCAATTTCATTGAAGGTGTATACGACGTATTGGTAAGTACCGCCATCGTTGAAAGCGGTATCGACATAGCGAATGCGAATACCATCATCATCAATGAAGCACATCACTTTGGCATGAGTGATCTCCATCAATTACGAGGTCGTGTAGGTCGAAATAACAAACACGCATTTTGTTATTTGTTATGTCCTCCGCTTCACCTCCTCACTGAAGATGCGCGCAAGAGACTACAGGCCATTGAGCAATTTAGCGATCTGGGGTCCGGATTGCATATTGCCATGAGAGACTTGGATATTCGTGGAGCAGGCAATTTGTTGGGCGGCGAACAAAGCGGTTTCATCAATGATATCGGATTTGAAACGTATCAGAAAATTCTCAACGAAGCCATCGATGAACTTAAGCAAGAACATTTCAAGGATTTGTACGAAGAAGAGATTCGAAGAACCGAGAATTGGGTCAAAGAAACAACACTCGAAACCGATTTCGAAATACTCATTCCAGATGAGTATGTAAGCAGCATTACTGAACGAATTGCGCTTTATAAGGAACTGGATGAAATCAATTCGGAAAAAGGTATGGAAGATTTTTCTAAGAACCTTGTTGACCGTTTTGGAGAGATCCCCGCACCTACTCTTGCGTTGATTGACACCATGCGTCTGCGCTGGATGGCACGTGAAATAGGCTTTGAGAAATTGGTTTTAAAAAGTGGAAAAATGATTGGCTATTTCATCAATAAAGAAGATTCGCCATTCTTCCAAAGTGAAAAATTCTCGCATGTTCTGGAGTTCATCAAACAAAACCCCACGGCAGGAAAAATGTACGAAAAAGACAATAGCCTGAGGATGTCCTTTGATCACGTCACTGAGTTGAAAAAGGCAGTGAGAATACTGAACTCCATGTTAGCTGGAGGGAAAGTCCAATAGGCATTATGATGGATAAATCACTTTCCGAAATTCTGGATCAGAAGGTAGGTATAAAATAGTAACAGTTGTTCCGGGTTCATATAGAGGCTGTCCTTCACATCTCTCATCTGCTCTAAAGGAAATTTTCTGTCCGCCTTCAGGGATAAAATCAATCAAAGGATAATAGTACCGCTTACCTCCTTCGGTGGCTGCCATCCAATTCATGATGATACCTTTAGCTGACTTTTTCCGCAACATGAATAATACATCTTTCCGATACCAATAGTAAATTCCAAAAAGCAGAACAACGATTAGCCCGGCATATACATATTGTTCATTGGTGAATCCTTCCATAGTTTTCGAATTGTGCTGCAAAAATGAAGATAAGCTTCGAATATTGTTTCAACTTCATAAATCTCATTTCAACATATCAAATAAAAACCCGGTGCCATTTTTCGGCACCGGGTTCACAAATCACAATCGGGGAATGATGTAGTTTAAATTCCCATTCGGAGCAACGCTCTTTCACCGGTATTGATGTCGATGATTTCTATAAGAGCATTGGCTGCATATCTTCTTTCACTAAATGTTATGGTTTGTCTTTCATACTGACCTACAATAGGCTCAATCAACTGTTGACCAAGCACATTGTAAGCTGTTATGCTGAGCGTTCTTTCATGATCAAAGTAGAACATCATTTGAACACCCTGATCTGTTAACGTGCCGATCAACTCGGAACCCAACCCAGAGCCATCGTCCTTCGGATTGGCTATGTGAATAGTTTTGGTAAAAACAGATTCGCAATCATCGTCAGCAACTTTGAGTGTCACTTCGTAAACTCCTTTGTTGTTATAAAGATGCGACGGATTTTCATCTGTGTTAATTTGTGTGGCATCACCAAAATTCCAGAGGTAAGTGTGTCCACCTTCACTGGTATTGAAGAAATTGACTTCCGCGGCACCATTCATCAATTCGAAATGGTCGTTCAAGGTTTCAAATCCTACATTGAGTTTGCTATTTACTGGTACATGCACGCTGAATTGTGACTGACATCCTTTAGCATCAGTAACAAAAGCAACATATTCTCCCGTTTGCAATGCATCCAGTGTAACTCCGACTTCACCATTGCTCCAAAGGATTTGATATGGAGCAGTACCACCCGCAATGTTCATGGCTATGCCACCATCGTCGTCGTTGAGACAACTTACAGGCTTTACAATAGAGCTTGCGTAAATGGCTTCATCTTCTTCGATAAATACTTCTGCCGTGGTTGTGCCACAAACAGTACCCTGATCAATATTCACATAATACGTGCCGGGTGCAAGACCTGAAATTTCATCGCTACCGATTAAATCTGGAGTTGTAAGTATGGTTTCACCTTCAGCGTTCATCCAGATAAAATCTGCCGGATTCTCTGTGTTGTTGGTCACAACCACACTGCCATTCTCCATGCCAGGACAACCAGCGCTAGTTACTGCTGATACTGAAGCGCCACTGATATGCAATTGGAATCTTAATTCTTCCTGACCTGCTTCGAGAGTAATTTCGATATTATCCTGAAGGTTCAACGGATAAACATTACCAGTGAGGAGGTCTTCAAGAACTACACAAGCTCCATTGGCAAACGACGCCAGACCCTTGTGTGAAATAGTATAAGTACCAGTCGTACCCACTTCCATGCGCACAGGAATGATCATTTCATGTGTCAATTCACTCAATACATTGATCGAAAGATCCTCACCGCTTTCGCAAATGGTGGCGATGTATGGTGCTTCCGTGAGTGGGCTTCTTAGTTTGTATGCGTCGAATTCTGTTTCAAACATCACACTTGCTTGTGGATTTCGTGCGATCGTTGTTTCATCAGAGTATTGCTCACCTGCAATCGATAATGTAAACATGCCTTCAGTGAGCTCCGTGGATTTGAAAGTGCTTTGTTGTGCAGCCTTGCAATTTTCGGTTATGGTTAGTACCGGTGCGGCGGCGTTAGCAACAACAAAGAATGATTGTGATGGTGCGATATATCGTGATCCACCATTCGATGAGACACCTCCGACATAACTCGCATATTGACCAGTGGCCGCATTCCAAACATAAACCGCATTGTTGATATTGGTCTTTGTCCATGAAGCCGAATTCCAATCTATGGTACATGGGTAAGGATTGCCTACAAGATTCCATCCATCCGCAGCGGCATTGCCGTTATTGGTATAAGTTACAGGAAGTGAAATATCACCCGAGTGAATGGTGCCATCTACATCTAGATTCAAAACACCTGCATTCATGAATACAAAATAGCCTTTACCACTTTGAATAACATTGGTAATGTTGGTAGCACCTGTGTATCCGGCATTGATATCACCGGCGGTACTTTCAGTGTAGCTCTGAATACTATTGAATGAATACAATGGATAATCTGATCCAGTAAATCCTGTGGTGACAAGATCATCATTCCAATCCTGAAGCGTTTTACTCATCACAGGTGATGATAAATTGACCCAGCCTTGAGCACTGGCGGCATGGTACCGCTGCACTGTCACATTGCCATGAACACTTCCAGTCGCCAATGAAGTAATCATACCTGTTGAAGCAACATCTGAAATCAATGTAAACCTTCCATTGGTTGTGAGTGTTCCAGAAGTAACGTTGACCATATTTCGGGCTCTCACACCACCAGCACCAACTCCGACTACAACGCCTTGGGCGTTATTGATAGTAAGATCGTAAACGTTGGTAATGCTCAATCCATCGATATTCTGTTCTACATCTCCACTCATTTCAATGGATGATGTTTGCGCGTTGAAAGTACCATTGATCGTGAGATCACCTTCCACTGTGATGTCACCAGTTGATGCATTAAAAATACCACCAAGGTTGATTGTAAAATCTCTGGTTCCAAATGACGCCCAATCATTGTTCACTGTAACACCAGTGTTGATTACTACATCAGTACCAGAACAAATTGATGCTACAGTGTGTGGAACTCCTGCTGGCGTGGTTGACCAAATAGCATCAGAAGTGTTTCCACTTGCTACAGCGTAAAGCGTTTTATAACCATCAGCGATGGTAACAATTGCTCCATCCGGAATCGTAACATTGGTGATATCAAAATACGGCGCAGCAAAACTTCCCTGAATTGGGGTTTCATCATCAAAGCCGTCTCCTTCATCATCAATCAGTAATAACAATTGATCACTATTGTAGCCAGCAATGCCGGTCATATCAAATCGCAGCGTCACACTCCCAGGATCGCCTGTAGACTGAAACTTCCACTTTCTTCCTAAAATTTGTGTGAGTGAGCAGTTCGATCCGCCATATGCTCCAAAGCCGACGGTTCCATTATCATTTCCGCAAATCAGGTATTCGCCATCATCGATTGAAGATGGGCTTCTCACTTCAAGGATGTCATCACCGTTCACACTGGAACTTGACAATTGATTCAAACCTGAAGTAGCCATATCACGACCAACACCAAAAATATCATTGACATAAGTTGGATCATCATAATACAAGTGTTCAGACAATGGCACTGACATGCCATACTTAACAGCGAGGTAAGTATGCACTTGTCTTTTTTCAACATCCGAAAGCGATCTATTGTATACGATCACTTCTGCAACTTGTCCATTGAATCCATAGTTATCATTACCTCGGCCAATTCTTCCTTGACCAATCATGGAGTAATGTGATTTGTTGGTACCATTTCTGGAATTCATCACCCCATCTCTGATGTGCCATACCTTTTTTCCTGCTGCCGCAGTAAACTGCGCTGCCAGAATGGTCGGTACTTCTGTAGATGCAGAATAGGCTGTACAACCAAGACTCGCAATGTTACCATATTGAAAATACCGGATCAATGATGATCCCGAATATCCCAAACATAGGCCGACATAACTTCCTCCTTGTTGCACACCAATGATGTGCTGGAAGTTATTACCGCTTTGTCTTTTCGTTACAGTAAAAATGGTGTAATCAATATTGTCGATCCCTGAAAGGTCAACATTAAAATATCTCGGTCCGGTTGTTTTCACGACCGGATTACCATTGATTTGATTGGCTTGATATTGTGGTTTTGCACTTACCGTTGCTTGCGTGGCATTGTTGCCATTTGAACTTTGGTCTGCCCAAGAGTCGAGGTATGCATTGTCAACAGTTGATGAAGTTCCGGCATCTGCTTTGAGCCAGATTTCGAGACCGGCAGATACGCCACCGGGAGATTGTGCTGTACTTGCCAGTGCTGCCGAAAATAAAGTCCAAATAAAAAGTACCTTTTTTTTCATGTGTAAACTGGCCTTAATTTGAAATAGGGTCAACATTTCAATAGGGATTTGTTTAGGTTATTAGTCGCCTATACGCCCACGGTCTGTGAAATGTTTCGGAAGGAGGAGTAAAATGCTAGGTGGACACCGCAATTCGCTTGTGATCAGGATCATAAAATGTCCCAAAAAGCAACAGGGCAACCACATGGATTGCCCTGCCTAACCTAACTTTAAACAAACATCACCAGCACGGGTGATGCTTCATCTTCAATTTTGTGACTTCGCTGGTCTTCAATCTAGTTTCGACTCTTGACCTAACGCGAAGTGTATAGGGTGGATATACATTTACAACGTTTATAATTCAGATCAGGAATGGGTCAAAAGTGAGTAAGATTCGTTGATGTCTCAAAAGTGTTCAGCACGAGATGTTAACGAAAGTGTGTGAATTCCAGAAAATTCAGATTGGCAGAGGGTTTCAAGTTATGCAACAGGTCATACAGGGCATCATTTTGCACAGTATTCGGTACTCCGATAGCCGGTTTATCGTTCGGATATTTTGCCGATCCTATGGATTAAAACCATTTATGGTGAATGCTGGATCTAAAAACAATTCAGGACAGTTGCACATGCTCCAACCAATGAATGTGGTGGAGTTTGAGTCTTCCATTCGGGAAAATCAGCAGATACAAACGTTGCGCAATATGAGGATGGCTCATCCCCTGCATCACGTTTATATCGATCCAGTGAAAAGCGCCATGGTCATGTTTCTGAACGAGGTGCTGTACAAAACCATGGCAGACGAATACGTCAATGACAGGTTTTACCAATTCCTGAGCAATGCCATGATCTTACTCGATGATGCCATCGACCCCAGAAATTTTCATTTGTGGTGCCTGCTCGAAATCTGCAGGCATTATGGCTTTTACCCTCAAGTCGATACCCATGGATCAACTGCATTCTTTGATCTCAGTCAAAGTGCATTTTGTGATAAGATTCCACCTCATCCATTCTATATAGAAAAAGAAGAGTCGACTCATCTCTTTCAGATCCTTGAACTCGAATGGCCTCAGATGCAAGAAATGCCATTGCACGGAACCTTGCGCAAAAACTTACTGAATGCGCTGGTCAGATACATCCAGCTTCATCTTGAAAACCAGCGTGAAATCAAATCATTGGACATCCTCCACGAGGTGTTTCACTAAGCGTGCTCGCGCAAATGATGCCGTGAAGAAATTTCATCCTACAATTTTCGTCCGTACTACTATTTTCGCCATCCGATGAGATTTGCAGAAATCATAGGTCAGGATGACGTCAAACACAGGCTTCGCATGGCTTTTCGTGAAGGACGGATCGCACATGCGCTGATGTTTCTCGGTCCTGAAGGAAGTGGTAATCTGGCGCTTGCTCTTGCATTTGCCCAATACGTTTCGTGTGAAAACAGAAGTGACGATGATTCCTGTGGCACTTGTACCAATTGTCGCGCGCATGCCAATCATCAATTCCCGGATTTGTACTACACCTTTCCATTTTTTAATGTGGGTGACAAGGCCACTACATGTCAGGAATGGATGAAAGATTGGCGCGAATTTCTTCAACACTCACATTACGGCGGTCTTGATGAATGGCGAGATCATATCACCAAAGACAATAAACAACTTCACATTTCAGTATATGAAGCTGCCAACATCATTCATCAACTTTCGCTTAAGAGCTTCCGGGGTGGATATAAGTTTCAGATCATTTGGATGGCAGAATTTCTGAAACCTGACACAGCAAACAAATTGCTGAAAATTGTGGAAGAACCACCGGAGAATACCATTTTCCTCTTCATTGCATCGAGTATGGAGAATCTCCTGCAGACCATCATATCCAGGGTCCAGGTGATTTACGTCCCACGAATCACCGACGAAGAAGTAAAAAGTCGATTGCTTCAACTCGGTGCACCGGAAAAGCGTGCAGGAGAAATCGCTCATTTCGCTCATGGTGACTGGAATAAAGCCATGAGGCTGCTCGCCACAGAAAATCCGGATGAAAATTATGCCATGCAATTTCAAACCTGGATGCGAAGCTGTTACAAGAAAGATGTCGTGGCCTTGGTGAAATGGTCGGACATGATGCATGCCCAAACCAGAGAAGATCAAAAACACTTCATCCAGTATGCCATGGATCAAATCAGGCAAAACCTGATCCTCAACTATACCGGTGATGCTATCGTGCGCATGAATCAGGGAGAAAAGGCTTTTGCGGACAAGTTCGCACCCTTCATCAATGATCTGAACGCCGAAGATCTGATGGATGAGCTCAATGCAGCATACAGGGATATCAGTCAGAACGTGTATTCCAAGCTTGTGTTCACTGACCTTTCCATGAAAGTGCACTACATGTTGATCCGAAAATAATCACCATTCACGGTGCATTGGGGATACATTCCCCGACTTCAGCAAATTGCTGCGCAATTCCTCGTAAATTTGAACCATCATCACGAACCGGATATTGACCGGTAAGTGTCTATCATATATAAACTTAAAAACAATCCTGCTCCATCACAGGAGCAGCGCGGGAGATATAAAAATGGGATGTTCAGGTTGTTCCTCAGGCAGCGATGGCCTGCCAAAAGGCTGTAAAAACAATGGTGCATGCGGCACCTATGGCTGCAATAAATTAGAAGTGTTCGATTGGCTTGCAGGCATGGATTTGCCTGATGGTCAGAAACCTTTTGATATTGTAGAAGTCAGATTTAAAAACAGCAGAAAAGGATTTTACAGAAATTCCAGCAATCTGGAACTTTATCCGGGAGACATTGTGGCTGTTGAAGTTTCACCTGGACACGACATCGGAGTTGTGAGCCTAACCGGTGAATTGGTGAGGATTCAGATGAAAAGGAAAGACATCAAAGACAACTACGAGATCAAGAAAATATACCGAAAAGCGAAGGAAGAGGATATTGTGAAGTGGCAAGAAGGACGCAAAATCGAACAACAAACGATGATGCGCGCCCGTGAAATCGCTCGAAGTCTCAAACTGGAAATGAAACTGAGCGATGTAGAGTATCAGGGAGACAAAAGCAAAGCAACATTCTATTATACCGCTGATGACAGGGTTGACTTTCGTGAACTCATTAAAAAATATGCGGAAGAGTTTAGGGTGAGAATTGATATGCGCCAGATAGGCTATCGATTCGAAGCCGGAAGACTCGGTGGCATAGGCAGTTGTGGTCGCGAATTGTGTTGTTCATCCTGGCTTACAGATTTCAGAGCTGTGAGTACAAGCGCAGCACGTTACCAACAACTTTCCCTCAATCCAGCCAAACTCGCCGGCCAATGTGGCAAACTTAAGTGCTGTCTGAATTATGAGCTCGACCAATATGTAGAGGCCATGAAGGATTTCCCTTCTGTGAATGTGAAACTGCATTTGCCCAAAGGCACTGCAGTTCATTTCAAGACAGATATTTTTCAGCGCGTGATGTATTTCATTTATGAAGGGCAACCTGGAGAAGCACCATTTCCTTTGGGGGTTCAGGCTGTACATGAAATCATCGAACGCAATCGAAAGGGCATTGCTGTTGAAGCCATCGAAGATTTTATCGAAGATGAAATCGCAGAAAAAGAAACAGATTTCGCTGAAGTGGTCGGACAAGATAGTCTCACACGTTTCGACCGTAAAAAAGGCAAAGGCCGTGGTAATCAGAACAGGCGTGATCGTGATCGTCGACCGGAAGGCTCAAGATCAGGCGAACAGCGCGATCAACAAAAACAAGGTCAGTCTCGTCCTGCACCCCATAAAGAATTAAAGGGTCCTGGACAACCAGGCTCAAAACCTGAAGGTCAGGCACCACAACAAGGCAATAAACAGGAAAACCGCAATAGGCCCAACAGACCTCCGGGAAACAAGCGCCCAGAACGAAATGATCAAGGCAAAAAAGAAGGCAAACCGCAAAGCAATCGCCCTCCTCAAAACAGACCGCCGAAAAAAGACAATCCACAAAACCCTAAACCCAACAATCCACCACAAACGTGATGATGAAAACGGATAGTCCATCATACTCAGGTAGATTCATGCTGTTTGTTGTCTGCATGCTGATATTAGGTATGACTTTGGTTTCTTGCGATTCAACGGTAATCTTTGAAGAAAACAGACCAATTCAAGGCGCTGTTTGGAAAACCGTCGAACCTGCTCACTTTGAGTTTGAGATTTCTGATACAATTACATTACACAATTTCTACGTCAACTTGCGCAACGGGGAAAATTATCCTTACAGCAATATCTATTTTTTCATCGATATGGAATTTCCCAATGGTAAAAAATCCATAGATACTGTAGAGTGTTTTCTCGCAGATAAAACCGGCAAGTGGTTAGGAACAGGTGTTGGCGACATCCACGACAATAGATTTCTCTATCAACATGGTAAACAATTTCCGATGGCTGGCTTGTATAAAATTGACATCCGCCAAGGCATGCGCACTGATGAACTACAAGGCATTTATGATGTAGGTTTCAGGCTATCGCGCACCAAGTAAAGATTCCGGTTTTCAAGATTTGCCGATTCTTTTCTTCAATATTTGAGTGAACTTCACGCCGAACTGGTAAACATCTTCATAGGAGTTGTACATCGGTACAGGTGCCATTCTGATCACATTGGGTTCACGCCAATCAACGATGACTCCCTGTCGAAACAACTCTGCCACCAGTGACTTGTCGCTTCCTTCAACCACAATAGACAATTGACAGCCTCTGCTATCGGCCTCTTTCGGTGTCAGTATCTGCATTTTCTGACCTGTTTCTTTCTGTACCTCTGCAAGTATGAATTCCAGATAGCCTGTAAGCTGTACTGATTTGTTGCGCAATTCATACATACCCACTTCAGCGAAAAGGACCAATGCAGCGCGATGCACAGCCATACTGAACACAGGAGCGTTGCTCATGCTCCAAGCTTCCGCAGTGATCATCGGGTCAAAATCAGGCTTCATCTCGAAGCGTGTTTTCTTGTTGTTTCCCCACCAACCAGCTAGTCTGAGCAATTCCTTGTTTCTGACATGGCTGTCGTGGATATACACACCACCAACACTTCCCGGACCACTATTCAAATATTTGTAAGTGCACCAGCATGCAAAATCGACTTCCCAATCATGAAGTCTTAGTGGAACATTACCTGCAGCATGCGCAAGGTCAAATCCCGCCAATGCACCAACCTGATGTGCCTTTTCAGTAATGCTTTTCAAATCAAAAAACTGACCAGTGAAATAGTTAACCGCACCGAAACACACCAGTGCAAGTTCATCTCCCAGCTCTTCAATTTTCGCAAGAATATCTTCGTTGCGCAATGTGACTTCTCCATTCCGTGGTTGCATTTCCACCAGAACATCATCCGGATTCAACCCATGCAATTTAGCATGTGATGCAAATGCATATTGATCAGAAGGAAATGGTTTCGTTTCAAATAATATCTTCCTGCGCTTACCCTGAGGTTGATAAAACGAAATCAAGAGTAGATTCAAATTCACTGTGAGTTGGTTCATCACCACCACTTCATGAATCAATGCACCGACAATACGTGCTGATGGCTCTGCAAGGTCTTCATGATAACTGTACCATGGATGTTTCGCCAAAAAATGCCCCTCTACTCCATATTTGGCCCAATCGTCACACTCCTGTATGAGTGCCTCACGAACCCCAACCGGCTGGAGACCAAGAGAGTTCCCCGTAAAATACAACATGTCCAGGTTTTCATGCTTCGGGAAAAGATATTGCGACCTGTAGGCTCTCAGAATGTCGCGTTCATCCTGAACAAGCGCAAAATCAAGGTTATTTTCATATTTCATGACAATCGTGCAATTTATAGAGAACTATCTTGCGCTCCGTCGGCAAGATGAATTCTGAAATCGCCGGCAAGGAAAGAAATAATTTTTCATCAAAGCCATGAATACGATTTTATCGAATAAACTTTTTGAAAAAGCCCGTACATTTTTTCCCGGCGGGGTGAATTCCCCTGTAAGGGCATTCAAATCTGTCGGCGGAAATCCATTATTTATGGCGAAGGGTGAAGGTGCACTTCTCACCGATGAAGATGGCAATACTTTTATTGACTACTGCTGTTCCTGGGGGCCACTCATTCTCGGTCACGCCAATCACCATGTGGTAAAGGCTATTGCCGATACCGCTGCCAATGGAACAAGCTTTGGCGCTCCAACAAAACTTGAAAACCAACTTGCAGAACTCATCCTGTCCAATCATAGCCGTATTGAAAAAATGCGTTTCGTGAGTAGCGGAACGGAAGCTGTCATGAGTGCCATCAGACTCGCCAGAGGTTTTACAGGAAAAGACAAGGTGATCAAGTTCGAAGGTTGCTATCATGGACATGTAGATAGCTTGCTGGTGAAAGCCGGAAGCGGTCTCGCTACATTGGGCACTTCTTCATCAGCTGGAATACCTGAAGCTTATGCCAAAGAAACCATCGTACTTCCTCTCCACGACAAAGCTGCATTAGACGAAGCTCTGTCGACCTATAAAAACCAAATCGCAGTGATCATCATTGAGCCTATTCCGGCTAACAATGGCTTGCTGCTGCAGGAAGGTGAATTCCTGAGATACCTGCGCGAAGTATGCACGAAAGAAGGTATTCTGCTGATGTTCGATGAAGTCATCAGTGGTTTCAGGGTAGGATTTGAAGGTGCTGCCGGATATTATGACATCACACCCGATCTTTTTTCATTCGGTAAAATAATTGGCGGTGGTATGCCGGTTGGTGCCTATGCCGCCAGAGCTGAAATCATGAATCATGTTGCTCCTGAAGGACCTGTTTATCAAGCGGGCACACTTTCAGGAAACCCTGTTGCTATGGCCGCCGGATTTGCTCAACTGACCGAATGTCTTCGTCCCGGATTTTATGAAGAGCTCAAGGAAAAGACTGATTATTTGGTGAACAATGTGATGACGCGATTGCAATCGAAGAATCTTCCTTTCCACATGTTCAGTGTTGGAAGTATTTTTTGGGTTTCATTCAGTGATAAAAAATCGATTCACCGTAGTGATGAAATTGATGCCGTGGGAATGTCGAAATTCTCACCCTTTCACAAACATCTTCTTGAACGCGGCATTTATTTAGGGCCAAGTGGATATGAAGTTGGATTTGTATCAGCAGCTCATACGACACAACATCTGGATGCCACGATAGACGCAATGGTAAGCGGTGTTTGCGAAATATATGGGGCGTAATTACTTTTTCGTAAGTACCCACAATAGTATTCCCGTTGCAGAACCTGCAAAAGATCCTTCCATAGCCCTGAACAACTTTCTGGACCTTGCCGGTGGCTCATATCCATCGGCATAGAAATCGTTGTATTTGTAATCAGGATTGCTCATGGTGCTCTCTTTGATCTTGATCTTCGGTAAAAGCTGAACAAGGGTGTAGACCAGCGGAGGTCCCAATGCAGTTATCAATCCATCCTGACCAATAAAACCGGTAACACCGCAGATTGCAAAACCAACAAGGAATGTTGGCCAGGCGGTGAAATTATTTCTCGCATCGCGTTCTCCTGCCAAATAAAAATGCATTTCATCTACCGTGTAGATATTGCCCAGAGGTTCATCCTGAGCATAAAGAATCACCTCTTCCTCCCCGCTTTTCGTCACACTGAATACTTCATTCTTGTGTATCTCTCGCACTTTCACCCTACCATTTTTTTTCACCAATTCAAAAACGAATACAGTGCCACTATCTCCCACAATACGACAATGAAGTTCTTGACCATTCATCAGTAAAAGCGTATCCTGTGCCTGAGCGGACTCACAGGCGCCAATCAAACACATCAACCCGATAAATGAATGAATGATAATTTTACTCATATGAAAATGGTCTTCGGCAAAGATGAGATATTCAAACGACTTTTCGTCAAATGAAAATGAAGATGACAACAATCTGCTGTCAGGATTATACAGGCATCGCCAGCGAAGCCACCGATAATTTCAAACCTTTGATTTGATTCAATACAAGTGAACAGGCCTCAATCGTGCTGCCGGTGGTGATCACATCGTCAATCAACAAGATTCTTTTTCCTTCCAACATGTCCGGTTGACTCAAGCCAAATATGGTCTCAACATTTTTCCATCGGTCATATCTCGACTTTCTGGTTTGACTTTGTGTAAAAACAATGCGTCGCAAGTTGTTTGTCATTAACTCACCACCTAATGTCAAGGCCATACCTTCTCCAATACAATCACATTGGTTATATCCCCGCATATAAAGTTTCTTAGGATGAAGTGGTACCGGTATGATGTAGTCATATTGGTTCATCCTCTTCGATGCACCGAGTTCAGTGCCGAACAACTTTCCCAAACGAATTCCCACGTTTTTGTTTTCCTTGTACTTCAATTCATGGATCAAACGATGAACAGTTCCTTCTCTTGGCATTTTCAAAAATGCTGTTGCAGCTTCTATATCCGTTCTACCCCAAAAAAGCCTTTCTAATTTATTACCACTTTCATCGTGCATCGAAGTTCTTGGCAGTCGCGACTGACAGTACAAACAAATACTTTCTTCGCCTTTGACTAAAGAACGATGACAACCGGCACAGTATGCCGGAAAGAAAAGTGAAAAAAAATCAGATGCATAAATGGCCGCCTTCATGAAGGTCAAAATAAATCCTCATCAAGCGATGCATAAAATATGTGTTATGTGGAATAAAATTTTCGAATTATGAATCACTTCGTTTTCTCTTTGATCTTCTCTACCATATCTGCGACAGCTGGGCATACCATGGTGTTGCGAAATGTCAATTCAAGAATCTGCGACATGTTTTTGCGATCGGTATGCGGATATTCACGACACGCTTTTGGCCTTACATCATAAATACTACAATAATTGTCATCACCCAAAAAAGGACAAGGAGCTACATTCAACACCCAATCCTGATCTTCATCGATATGCAAATATTTTTCGGTGAACATGGAAGGGCGAATTCCAAGATGCTTGGAAATTCTATCAATATCAACATCGCGAAAAATAGGTGAGGTCGTCTTGCAACAATTTGCACAAGTAAGACAATCTACCCGAGCAAAAACCTCATCATGCAAATCATGAAAAAGCGGATCGAGGTCCTTTCTGCGCGCAAGTCCCAGAATGAATTTTTTATTTTCCTTTCTGTATTGTTTTGCCTTCGCAAGCAAAGTGGCAAAAGGAGCAGGTAATGGCGACATCAGTTGAATGGATCGCTGAATGCTGGGTTGTGAATAAAACTGGTATCTGTGAGTGTTTTCAAAAACTCAATCAACGCGAGTTCATCGAGCTCATCAAGATAAAGTCCGCCACCGGCAGCTTCCATAAATGGATCTATGGTTGTCGAAACATTTCCTCCCGAATTGTAATGTAAGAATACACCGTGAAGATCTGGAAAACGGCCATCATGCATATATGGAGCGGTCAATTCAATATTTCGTAATGATGGAGTTTTGAAACGACCACTATCCAATGGATTACCTGTGATGGCGGCCAAGCCGGGATCTTGATCAAAATGAGAATCGAGGCCATTGTTATGCATCAAGTAATCGCCCATTTGCATACCAGCATGTCCGTGACAATGAAAACAATCTGCTCCACCCCATGGTTGACCAGTATTTGCATTGATTCCACCTTCCGTGATGAATAAATTGAATCCGGCATCCTCAAGAGGTGTAAAGGTGTATTCACCAATTCTTTCACGGTCAAACTTGGAATCTGCGCTGATAAGTGTTCTAAGAAAAGAAGCCATGGCTTTAGCAGCACGTTCTTGGGTGACTTCCGGTGTACCAAATGCATCTTCAAACAAAGGTGGATACAAAGGATCGTTTTGCAATTCGACAATGGCATTCTCCCACGTTTCGTTCATTTCAATGGGATTTTCTACAGGCATTTGTACTTGATCCTCTAAAGTCTCAGCGCGTCCATCCCAGAAATAGTTGTATGCCCATCCGAGATTGACAAGCGCCATAGCCTGCCTATTGCCTACCTCACCTGTAATCCCTACACTGAATTGACTGGGATCAGAAAAACCATGTTCAGGTAAATGACATGTACCACAACTTTGGGTGTTGTTGCCACTGAGTTTTTTTTCCCAGAAAAGATATCTTCCTAAGGTAATGCCCTCGACAGTTAAGGGATTGTCGGCAGGAATATCCATAGGTGGAAAAAACGGTGGAATCACGAGGTCATAAGGCGTGGTAGTAAACGGAATGTCCGGCGTTTCATCCTCGCGATCGTTACGACAAGCCGAAAGCATGATCACAGCCATCAAAACGACAATGCTATTTCTCTTCCATGTTATCATTTCACCAAAGGTAATAAATCAGCATTTTGAACAAAGTTCCAATCTGTGAGTGTTTTGAGAAAAGCTACCAACTGCCTCTGCTCTTCATCCGTGAGATTCATTGGCGCAATGCGCTCGTCTTTATTGACATGATTTCTGCCACCTTCATTAAAAAAGGCAACCACTTCTTCAAGTGTATTCATTCTACCATCGTGCATATAAGGACCGGTAAGCTCAATGTTTCTCAATGTGGGTGTTTTGAATTTCCCAATGTCGCCTGCCAAATGGGTTGCTCTTTCCTTTCCGTGATCCGTGTACTCTTCTTCTAAACCGATGTTGTAATATTCGAAGTCAGTAAAAAACGGCATACTGTGACATTCGCCACATTTCGTTCTGTCTGAATAAAACAATCTCATTCCTTCGAATTCATCGTGAGTCAATTCATCCTTATACCCAGTTCTGTAACGGTCAAAACGTGAATCGCCAGAAATGAATGTTCGCTGAAAAGCTGCAAGTGACCTGGTGACAACATATGGATCGATAGAATCGCGACCGTAAGCGGCTTTCGCAATGGCTCGAAGCTCTTCATCTTCGTTGAGTTCATCTACATAAGCCATCATATTGAACCCCATTTCAAGTGAATCATGCAATGGGGCTAAAGCCTGCGCTTCCAATGTTGGCACACCGCCTTCCATCATCAATCGTGGCATCCAGGCGATATTGGCAAGTGTTGGTGCGTTACGTCTTCCCTCATGACCCATTCGACCTGTACTGACCATTTTGCCATCTGTGAACGCAGAACTCAACACGTGACATGATCCACAATTCATATCATGGTTGGTCGAAAGACGATTATCATAGAATAAAATCCTACCCAAACCAATGCGAAGTTTGGTAGGCTCATTGCCTTCAGGAAAACGAATTTCAGGAAATTTGTAAGGGATGCGCAGTCTTACGGGTTCATCCTGATAACTCGCGGATTTGTTGCAGGCGATCAGAGAAGCTGCAACCAGAACCAATAAGTATTTCCGATTCAAAACTATTCTACCGTTATGGCGTAGGTATAATTCTCCATGAACTGATTTGCGAGATCAAGATTATTGCTGGTATGTGTGATGGCATCTGTAGCTAAATCGATATCATTCGCAGCGCCTGTGGCAAAAATTTGATCGACGTGGATCAATACATTGATTTCTCTGGTGTCTCCAGCAGCAAGCTGAATATCCATTAATGGAGAAGAATAACGGGTAAACATAGGATCATCACCAATATGTATGGCGACAGGTTCCAGCAGCTCCGCGCCATCGGTTCCAGTGGTGTCAGCTTTTCCTTCAAACTTCAAAAAGATATATCCCGTGTTCCATGTCCAGAACATACCCTGCGAGCCAGCTACACTCAAAGGATGGTCATTGGCATACTGTGCAGGGTCTTGATCTTTGTTGTAATCTTCAGGAATACCAATATCAAAGTTGAATCGATTGTAGCTTCCCGGTGGCACGTCAAATTCAAAATCTATGTTGTTGTAAAAATCTGCCAGGTAAAAATCCTTCATGATAACATCTTCACCAGCCGTATTCCGCAATCTGATTCCGGAGTAGTACTGCATGAATTTATCCGAACGAATTCTGTTCCCAAAATCATCATGATAAACTTGTTGCATAACGAATGGTTGATCACCCCACATTGGTTTGAAGTGAACCAACACTTTCGCTGTGGTTGGCGTAGGTTGATTTTCTTCTTCTTTGTTCTTATCCTTACAAGAGAATAAAACAAATACAGCAGAAAAGAGAACGATAAACTGAATATTACGCATGGTTTCAACGGTTGAACTGATACAAATTTAGACGTTATACAGGAAATACCCAAAACTACCCTCAAGGGAATTCTCGTGGGATATACCTTCATCCATCGCTAAGACGGATTACTTTCGTCCCTTATTGCTTGAACTCAGATCTGCAGACGAAAACTATTGCACCTCTGAAAGCCAAAAAAGACGCGCGCTCCCCGTCTATGTTGGGATAAGCTTGCAAGATATTTATTTGAAAGCCGATCATTCATACGGTGAAAATAAAATCGAAGAAAGCTTGCCCCATGTGGTTACGACATGGGGTGCACGTCATTGCTGACTTCCAGAGTTTCATCACGATCCCGACTGCAGGATTTGGGTTCAATCATGTGATAATAATCACCCATTCATGACCACTAAAAACTTCAAAGTCATCAGGGCCAGTGCCGGTACAGGGAAAACCTATACCCTGGTGAAGGAATACCTGCAATTGGCTTTAAAAAATGGCACAAATTGGTATTATAAGCACATATTGGCTATCACTTTTACCAACGCGGCAGCCGCTGAAATGAAAGAAAGAATCCTCAAAAACCTGAGGCTCTTTTCCCAGAATGACCATCAATGTGCATTGCTCACAGAAGTAGCCAAAAATCTTGACCTGACAGAAGTCGAAGTAAGAGACCGGGCAAGGCGCACTTTTCACCACATGCTGCACAATTATGGTCAACTGAGCATTCTTACCATCGACAGTTTTACTTCCAAACTCATTAGAAGTTTTTCCAAAGATCTTCATCTGAAATACGATTTCAATATTGAAATTGATTCGACAACTTTTCTTGAAAAAGTTGTTGATGAATGCATCAGTCTGATCGGTGAAGATGAAGCACTCACTAACTGGCTCGTAGACTACGCCAAAAGAAACGCAGAAGATGAGGCAGATTGGAATTTTAAGGAAAAAGTACTCAAGACATCCAAGGAAATGATTCGTGAATCTGCATGGCCATCCCTGGATAAATTGAGTGCATTCAGTGATGAAGATTTTCGAAGGGTAGCGAATGAAGTCAACAAAGCGATTTCACAATTTGAGCACAAAGCAATTTCAATCGCCCAAAAAGGACTTGATGTGATAGCGGAGGCACAACTTTCATTGTTTGATTTTGCATACGGCAAATCAGGCGGGTTGATGTATTTGAAAAAAATAGGCGTAGATCAGAATTATGTCACTGCTTCACACAGAACCCTTGAATTGCTCGTTGATGATGACAAGTGGTACAACCAAAAAACAGAGCGGGATTTGGTGGCAAGGATCAAACAAATTCAACCACCGGTTCGAGAATGTCTTCAAGAGCTCATCAACTTTCTGAATGAAGAGGCTATTTTGAAATATCGTATTCGAAAGGCCATCGCTAAAAATATATACTCGATTGGACTCATCAATAAACTCAGCAGTATCGCTGCGGAAATCCGCATCGATGAAAACATCATCCTGATTGCGGATTTTCATCGCATGGTGAATGATATTGTGCGAAGTAATCAAGCTCCATTTATCTTCGAAAGGATTGGTGTTCGATATCGCCATATCATGATTGATGAGTTTCAAGACACATCTATTTTGCAGTGGGAAAATGCGTTGCCATTGATCGATAATGCCCTTGCAGAAAATCATTTGAACCTTATCGTTGGAGATGCCAAACAAGCTATCTACCGGTGGCGCGGAGGTGATGCAAGACAATTTGTAGAACTTCCAGTATTGCGCTCCGAAAGTTCCCAACAAATCACTTCACTTCCTTATCATTTTCATCGTGAAAATCTCAGCACCAGTTATCGCAGTGCAGAAGCCATAGTCGAATTCAATAATATGCTTTACAAGCGACTTACTGAGTCGCAACCACATCTGCATGCCGTTTATGATGGCTTTGAACAAACCACGAGTGCGTCCAGAAAAGGGATGGTCAGTGTTCACTATGCTCAAGGCAGTAAAAGAGCAGAATATCGGCCAGTAACGATGGAGATCATTTTAAAGTGCATCGCAGAATCCTTGGCAGATGGTTATCCACCTGGAGATATTGCCGTCCTTACCAGAATAGGAAAAGGTGAAGCAGATGAAGTAGCCTCTGCATTGCTCAACGCAGGATATCAGGTGGTAACCAAAGAGAGTTTACTCGCTGATCACTCACCTGCAGTCAATGTCGTCATTTCCTATTTGAACATGATGTTCAACCTGTCAGACAAATTTGCTCCGACGTTGCTTCTTCAGTCATTGTGCAAACTTCATCCTCAAATTTCACTCACAGAATTTCATGAAAAATATGCCGTTGGATCCGGTAAAAAACTGAGTTTCGATCATTGGCGATTCCTGAATGATTATTTCGGTGATATGGGAAAAATCACACTCACCACACCGCCATTAGAAGCAGTCATTTCTGTGATTCGCATGTTTAAGATAGAACCCGACAGCGGACTCGAGCTTCTTCTGGAAAAAGTGAGGACACATTGCGTTGAAGATCATCGCACCATCACTGAATTTTTAACGTGGTGGAAAGATCAAAGCGAAAAGACGTATACCTCATCGGTTGGATCTTCAGGTGCCATACAAATCATGACTGTACATAAATCCAAAGGACTTGAATTTCCTGTTGTCATCTACGCTCGTATGACAAGAAGAAAAACGCCTGATGAAATTTGGATCAATCTCGATGAGAAGGAATATGGATTGCCTGCAACGTTGATTTCAAGTTCGATGAAAAGTGCCGAAGATTCTGAGCAAACTGAATTCAACAATGAATCAGAACAACAAGCAATTGATGAAATGAATGTTTGTTATGTCGCAACAACCAGACCGAAGGACAGACTATACATGATTCTTGAAGGTGGAAGTCAAAGCGCATTGACAAAACAAATCCAATCGACCATTCAAAAGATTTCACCAAATTTTCCTGAAACACCATATGTGTTTGGTGTAAAAGAAAAAAACAACAGAGAACCTGAAGACGACAATACGATGCTGATACCATTTGAAAATGCCCCTGCAAGAACATGGCAAATCAGATCGAAAACCGGACCTCAAAACAAAGCTGCTCTTTACGGCGATCTTCTTCATCGTTGTTTGCAACTCATCATTACTGCAAGAGATATTCCTGCAGCCATTGCAAACGTGATTAAGAATTCCATGCATCAACATCTTGAATCGCAAATCAAAACAGACATCGAAAAGATCATTCTCCACCCAATGGCCTCAACATGGTTTCAGGGAATTGGAAGATTATTGCAAGAAAGAGAGTTGGTGACATCATCAGGAAAAATTCTGCGCCCAGATCGGGTTCTCATTTTTGAAGGTTATGTTGATGTGATTGACTACAAAACAGGCCAACCATCTGAACAACATTTTGCTCAACTCAAATCATACATGCATGAAATATCCCAAATTGAAAAAATACCAGCCAGAGGATATGTTGTGTATACCAGTTCTGGTGAAATTGTCAAAGTGGAATAGCATCGCAGACTTGAAATTATTGTAAGAACCTACAAGGAAATTAGAAGTCTTACTTCTCAATAATTCTTTTATTTGTGGTACTACTTGTGAAAAGTGAGTCATCGCTTTTCATTTTATAGACCTAAATCATCGCCTGTGAAAAGTAAACTACCACTCTTGCTCGCACTCGTCATTGTAAGTTTAAGCAACAACGTAACAGCACAGGATGCCGCATTTCTTCAAAGCGGTAAACTTGAACACATGGCTGGCGTTACATTGCCCACAACACGACCGAAAGCAGCATCGTGCGCTCCCGCCACGGCATTGCGCGATCTGGAATGGAACAACATTGATGCGCTGATAGAAACGGGGGGTTCACTATGGCAAGATCGAGCCAATGGACGATCACATTACTATGCACCAAAATCCGGTGTCAACTCCGTTCTCTTCGCAGGATCACTCTGGCTTGGAGGTGTTTCTCCAGACCAACAGCTGAAACTCGCAGCACTCCAATATCGCTATTCAGGTAGTGATTATTGGCCAGGGCCACTCACAACAGATGGGACAGCAGAGACGACTTCGTCATCTTGTTTATCATGGGACAAATTCAGTGTATCACTTAGAACCGACGCAGCAATGCATCGCGCCTATTTTGAATGTCAGAATGATCCTAACTGTGATTTATCAGATTTACTTCCAAATGGCTACGTGATTCCTTCTTATTTCATGGATTATCCTGCACATGGCAACCTGGCCGCCGGACAGGATTTTTATATCGCACCATTCTATGACTTCGACGACAATGGAATCTACGACCCAACCAAAGGAGATTATCCATGGTACGACATCGATAAATCTGTCAATTGTCGTAAAAGAAAAAGTGATGACCCCGTGCCTTTGTATGGAGATCAAACACTCTTTTGGGTATTCAACGATAAAGGAAATATTCATACCGAATCCGGAGGACAAGCCATCGGCATGGAAATACGTGCACAAGCTTTCGCCTTTAGTACGAATGACGAAGTCAACAACATGACATTTTACAATTATGTCCTCATCAACCAAGGCACACAAAAACTTCAGGACACCTATTTCGGAACTTGGATTGATTGCGATATCGGTGGGCACGTAGATGATTATGTTGGCTGTGATGTTCAACGCGGACTCGGATATGGATACAACGGTAACTCATACGATGGCCCATCAGCTTTATCTTTTGGCTATGGAGAAAATCCTCCCGCTGTAGGGGTCGATTTTTTCGAAGGTCCATATCAGGATAAAGACAGCATGGACAATCCACTGACGGATGACATCAATATTGCATTTGAACAAAAAGGTATTCCATACAAAGGAATTGGTATTGGATATGGCGATGGCATTGTGGACAATGAAAGATTTGGTATGAGAAAGTTTCTTTACCATATCTCAGGAACCGGAACAAATGGACCACCAACCCAAGCATCACACTATTACAACTATCTCCGTGGGTATTGGAAAAACAACCAACGAATGACCTATGGCGGAAATGCACTCACCGTCGGCACAGGAACCGATCCCAGTATACCCGCGGATTATATGTTTCCGGGAGATACCGATCCGTTGAGATTCGGAACCTATGGCATTGATGTGGCTCCTTGGACTGAAGTGAGTAGTGATAACCTTCCGGGCGACAGAAGATTTATGCAAAGTGCAGGACCATTTACACTTGAACCTGGTGATTACAACAATATCACTGTAGGTGTGGTATATGCACGCGCAACCTCCGGTGATCCTTTTGCATCCGTAGAATTATTGAGGCAAGCTGATGATAAAGCACAGGCTTTATTTGACAACTGTTTCGAACTCATCTCTGGACCCGATGCGCCTGATGTAGAAATATGTGAGCTCGAAAACGAACTTATCCTGATGTGGACGAATGAAAATTCATTCAATTCGAATTATCATGAATTGTATAGCACGATTGATCCCACCATTCCCGAAGTTGACGCCGATGGCAATACCTATTCCATAGAGGAAAGGAGTTACCATTTTCAGGGTTACATGATATACCAACTTGCGGATGAAAACGTATCCATTACCGAATTGGCAGATGTCAACCTTGCAAGATTGATTGGTCAATGTGATGTGGAAGATGAAGTGGGTACAATCATCAATTACGAGCGTGATGATGATACCGGCATCATTGCGGGTGCACTAAAAGTGGATGGTGCCAATGAAGGCATCTACCACTCACTTCGTATTACAGAAGATGCTTTCGCTTTAGGAGACAAAACCCTTATCAACCATAAAACTTACTACTTTATGGTCATTGCATATGGATATAACAACTACCGAGATTATGACATCTCTACCAATTCCGGACAAGACGAAGCCTTCCTTGCATCCAGAAAAGGAAGTTTTGGAACCATCAGACCGGTGAGTGGTATTCCTCACAAAGTACTACCGCAAGCAGATGGAACCTATACGCATTCATCCTATGGTCAGGAATTAGCACTTAAACAATATGAAGGCATTGGCAATGGTGATCATTGGATTGCAATGGATGAGACCAGCGAACTAGAAATTGTTGCTCAAAACACCATTGAAGATATTCAATACAACGCCGGGGCAAGTCCAGTTAAAGTAAAAGTGGTTGATCCTCTCAGGGTTCCTGCAGCCGATTTCGAATTAAAACTGGCGCCGGATAATCAAGGATTAGTTAGCGATTCTGCCTTCTGGCAGCTTCATAATTTGACAACTGATGAATACTACAATTCATATCATGCCATTCTCACGCCATATGAGGAATTGATGATTGATTGGGGTTTATCGGTATATTGGAAACAGGTGATGTCGAAAGATAGTACTGATGAACATTTTACTGATTTCATCGGAGCAGCAATCATCTATGAAGATCCATCGCTCGCATGGCTCACAGGTTTTCCTGATGATGATTCATACGGTGATTACAACTGGATTCGCAGTGGAAGCAATTATAAAGATCCTGCGACGGGTGATCCTATTGAAGTGAGCTACAACGATTATACCGACGGACACCTTCTTGACAGCGCAGCAACTCCTAATGTTTTCACTGATGGCAAACAGAAATATGAAAGTGTGCTGAATGGAACCTGGTCTCCTTATTGTCTTGTCAGTGGTACTGAATTCGATACGGAAATGAATCTTTGGAGGGATCGAATTGCTCCGACCATCAAAGCATACACTGGCGATATCACCAACGTGTTCATGCCGAAATACACCAACAATATCATAGGATTGAACAATGTGGATATTGTACTCACAGATGACAAATCCAAATGGACCAGATGTCCTGTTTTCGAAATGCAGATAGAAACAGAACTATCAGAAGGTCATGTAGAAAAAATGCAAATGCGCAAACATGCTTCATTGGATAAAAATGGATTGGCAAGTGGACAATCCGGCTGCAATGAAAATGAAGCAACACAAAACGGAACTCAACCTGAGGGTATGTCATGGTTTCCTGGTTATGCTATCGATGTAAATACTGGTGAACGATTGAACATGGCTTTTGGTGAAGATTCATGGCAAATCAGCGAAAATGGTGGTGACATGATTTGGAATCCATCGGAAAATATGGTGAGCCAGAATGGAGCACCCATTGCAGCAGGACAACATTGGATCTATGTTTTCAAAAACATGACTCATCTCAATAATGGTGAAGACTTCATGCCTACCTATGATGCCGGAAACTATGTGTATAGTCTGCGGTCAAACAATGGAAGCATGAACACGGCTAACTTGAAGAAACTGTTCAGCGCGTGCACATGGGTGGGTTCAGCGATAAGAATTCCTGGCACATCGTGGAAATCTGTTGCCGATGGTCTCATTCCAACGAAAACAAGAATTTCATTGCGTGTGAGTAAAACCTATCAGAAATACGATGTTACCAATCCTGTGCTGAATGATTATACCAATGCACTCAATTATTGGAACCCGGTATATCGCTTTTCTACTGGTGACCTGTTCGTTCAAACAGATCAGATAACAGCTCTCGAAGAGTCGTTGCCCTATTTCAATGTTGTTCCGAATCCATATTATGCATTTTCATCTTATGAAAAGAATAAACTCGACAACGTTGTTAAAATCACCAACGTACCAGAGAGATGTGTGATCAGTATTTATGACCTAAAAGGTACCCTCATCCGGCAATACAATAAATCAGATCCACTTACTTCGCTGAATTGGGATTTGAAAAATCACAAAGGCATTCCGATATCAAGTGGCACATATATCATCCACATCAAAGTACCGGATGTTGGTGAAAGGATATTGAAATGGTTTGGAGTGATGCGGCCTATTGACCTCGAAAATTTTTAACATCTACAGCGTACTATCCAGTCATGAAAAAAAGCCCACGTATCATAGAAAATCTCATGAAGCTTGTATTGAAGAATGCTCAGCCATGTCATAGATTCTTGGCGCGCAGTAGCTTTATAAAGCCATTCATGGACTTGTGATTTTTGATGTTCTTTCCAGAAAATAGATGGTAGGGTAAGACAACATGTGAAGGTATATTTACGTCAAAGATGCAGAACACATCAAACCCATGATAAAGATCTGCAGCGGGCGAAGGAAGTAACCCGGCTGCTTAGCGAGTGCAAGAACAGAGGTGCCGGAAGGCACCTTTGTTATTTTATGACTTCAATTTCTCAAAGCTTTTCTATGATGGGTTCGTAGTCATTTACTTCACCCACATTTTAATCAACCATCCCAACACAAAAACTGGAATGGTGGTACCCAAGGTGAAGACGGTGACTTTCCAAATTGAAAAATGAATCAACCTGAATATCCAAAGGCAGAAAATAAAATAGGCCAGTGCGTTGGTTATGGTGTAAACCCACATGAGCATAACGAAATCATCAGTCCACCATGCGCCGATGACCAACGAAGCATAACGAAGTATGGTGAGAAAAAGCTGAAAGGCAAAAAACTGTTTTTCCTTTCTCAATGTCGTAAACAAGGACGACAATGGCGAAGAGATCATCCTGAAGAAATAGAAGATGACCAGTACTTCTGCAACCTGTCCGGCAACTTGCCATTTTTCTTCCAGCAAAAGGAGATATAATTTTTCGCCAAATGAAAAAACAACCAGAGAAAAGAACAACGACACCAAGACTATCCCTTGATACAATTTCCACGTATGGTTAGCCAACTCATGCATTCGATCTCTCGCTAACTCTGCTGCTTTTTGAGAAAAGACAGAGTAAATTCCGGCGCCCAACATGCGAATAGGTAAATCAAGCACTATGAGTGAATATGAGTAAAACCCAATGCTATCCAAACCAAACCCCAACGACAATAACATTGCCGCTGGAAGATTATTGGAAAAAATATTGATGACGTTGCCCCAATAAATGTAAAGAGGAAACTCTTTGTAATCTCTGGCAATCTGAAGCAATTCCCTACGCGTGAATCGCAATTTCATTTGATATCCAAAATCATGAATGACAGATCCAGCATAGGTAATTGCTCTCATGCCATGTTGAATCATCGTGGTAAAAACAAGACCGCCTACAGTTGCTGATATGAATGCTCCATAACAAGCATTAAATATTTTCGAAATCAACATGGTGGTAGTGGACCATAGTGTTTGTTTTTTGAATTCTTTATTCCTGATCGCCCAATCAGCAGTAATCCTATCCAATGCCAGCAGAAATACGGTTGGACCAATCCAATACACCCAGTTACCTAATTTCTCATGTTGAAACCAAACCAACATTTGCGGACCAGCTATGAATGTAAATAAGGTAACACCTAGAGAAAAAAACAAAGCAATCCAAAGGGTTAGTCGAAGCAAAGCGGAAAACTCCCGTTCCTCTCTGGGAATCACGAAGGCTTGATGATATCCAAAAGTTGAAGCATTGCCCAGTGTATTGACATAAAGGTTGAAAATCCCATAAATACCATACACTTCAGGGGAATAAATGCGCGCCAAAATGGTAAAAAAGATGAATTGAATCAGAATAGAAATGCCTGAAGACGTGAACATCCAGGCGGAGTTCCGCACGAATGAACCCTCCATCCTGAGAGATGTCCTGATCTTTTGATATAGGTCCCGTATGGTTTCCAATTCAATCTTCAAAGATAGTTGTTGATAAAGCCGGAACTTCCTGCTTTATCTTTCCTTGGGTAATTCTACTTTCGAACAACCTCATGCGAGCACTTTTTCATCGATATCTTGTTCCTTTTTTGACCATGATATTCTTCATAATAATGAAGAATATGGGTGGACAGTTCAGCCCCGATGATCTGTCCGGACTTGAGGCATGGTTTATTGCCGATGAGGGCATTACGCTTACGGGTGATTCCGTTTCTCAATGGGACGATCAAAGTTCACATGCAAGACACGCTACAAGTTGGGCAAATTCTATCAGACCTTCTGTGCTTCCCAATGCACTGAATGGGCATCAGGTCATTGCTTTTGACGGTCAATATGACTTCATGGCTTTTCCACAAATTGATGCATGCCGGACCATTTTTTGGGTCATGCGCGAAAATCCGAATGTTGATCCCGCCTGGAAAAGACCATTGCTCGGATATACCGGAGGTGTCTATTTCTTGCGTGGCAACGATAGAAAATTCTGGTCTGGTGAATCCGCACACCCAGGTGTGATGGGAGGTACAACAAGACTCAATGGCACAGAAGTCAATGGCATCGAAACCGTTGTCCCATGGGGATACTTTATGGCTTGTTTACAAACTTCTCAAGATGTTCCAGCTACACATATCACAATGGAAGCTGAAGCTTACGGAAGAACCTGGTGGGGTGAAATTGCTGAAATCATTATTTATAGCGAAGTACTCAACGTCGAAGAAATGGAAAGTGTAGAAAACTATCTGGCAGAAAAGTACGGTCCTGCTTATACAGCAATACCAGATGTCCATATCAGCTCAGGACTTTGCCCAGTTGAACTATGCGCCATGACCGGATTCTCAAGTTATCAGTGGTCCACAGGTGAAACTTCGCCATGCATAAGTGTCCAAAATCCTGGTAATTATTTTCTCACCCTAACAGATCCTTTCGGCAGAATCATTCATGACACCGTGAACGTGTCGTATCCCGGTAACTTATTGCTCCCCGATTCTGTGCAAATATGTTTAGGCGAAACTTTTGATTGGAATACCGGACTCGATGCGGTGGATGGATATACAACTACACTGAATGGAAATCAGATTACATCCAATTTCAGCATCAGCAATGTTGGAGATTATGAACTGAATATCACCGACGCATCAGCATGCTCCATCTCACATCATTTGACTGTTGAAGTGGATTCATTGTCAGAATTCATATCACTCGGGCCAGATCTTACACTTTGCGCCGGAAATCAAATTACCATTTTACCAACGTCTTTTCAATCATTGGATTTTGAATGGAATACCGGAGACACGACAAATGATATCACTGTAAATACTACCGGCGACTATAGTGTGATCGTGACTGATGAGAACAATTGCATGGCCATGGATACCGTGCACATTTTTGTTCCAGGAATTGCACCACAAATATCTTTTGAAACCACAGGATTTTGCGAAGACGCTGTTACATCATTCGTAGGCAATGCAACAGATCTCATTTCTACATGGACGTGGAACTTTGGTGATGGACAACAGGCCAATGGGGCATCTGTAAGCCACACCTATGAAGAAGGTGGAGATTTTCTTGTTGAGTTGGAGGTTGTAGCCGCGACAGGTTGTACTGCTTCTCTCATGCAAACAGTGCATATTTTCAACAAGCCCTCTCCTGCTTATGTCACTGGACAAGCTTGCAATAATGCTCCAATTACTTTCACAGATATTTCTTCTACACCCGAAAACATCATCACGGAATGGTCATGGCTCATTGATGGTAACTTCTATAACGAATCGGTGATCAACGTCAATATCAGTCAGTCAGGTTTTACAAATGTCATTTTATCTGTGACCGATCAGAATGGATGCTCTGCAGAGGTTTCAGGATTTACTGAAGTATTGGCAGCGCCGATGGTTGATTTTACCGCTGCAGGTACATGTGAAGGAAGCCTCACTGCTTTTACATCTCAAGTAGATGCGACCCAAAGCGGAAACATCATCACCTATTTATGGAATTTCGATGATAATTTCGGATCATCATTGGCCAATCCAGGGCATTTCTTCGCTTCACCCGGCACTTATGATGTATGGTTCTATGCGGCAACTTCCAACGGCTGTAATAACGCAATCACAAAACCTGTAACCATATATCACACTCCTTTTGCAGACTTTGAAATCAGCAACGCGTGCGTTGGTACTGAATTTAATCTACTCGATGAATCACATTCTGATACTGGCGACCCCGTGGTGATGTGGCATTGGATTGTGGATGAAGAATATTCGTTCGAAACAAACACACCATCCATTGTTTTTTCTCAGGATGGACTTCACCCAATCTCTTTGCAAATCACAACTGAACACGGTTGCACAGATCTCATTCTTCAACAAATACCCGCCTGGAATCCGCCGGTAGCAAGCTTCACACATGAACCCGAAATTGGCGAAGCACCTTTCGACGCACAATTCATCAACGAATCTACAGACCTCACCGCAGCGCATTGGTATTTTGGAGATACACACGAAAGCGATGAAATCAATCCATCGCATGTGTTCACGCTTAACGGGACTTATCTCACGCAATTGATCGCCATCGCAGCAACAGGATGTCGTGATACTACATCACAAATTATTCATGTTGCACAGCCAGAATATGATTTGGCTTTGACCGCCGCAGATTGGGGCAACACACAAAATGGATATCAAATCACAGCAAGGCTCGTTAATTCAGGAAATATCCGGATTGAAGAAATCATGTTGAGCTGGCAAGTAGGAAATGATGCCCCCATTACTGAAGTGTGGCATGGAGTAATGGAGCCTGGAACAACAATAGAATATTTGTTTCATGCTTTGGTGCGACTCGAAGGTCAACAATATCCATATATCTGTATAGAAGCCGAACCTTCACCCATCGAACACACTGAAGTCAATAAAACTGACAACACCATTTGCAAACCCATTGGCAATAGTGGTTTGGAATTGTTCCCTCCTTTTCCTAATCCAGGTGATGACCGGATGTTCATCCGATTTATCACACCAACTGAAGGCGATGTGGGTGTTGATATTTATGATATCCGCGGCGCCAAAGTGATGCAGATTGCTGAACAAGAAGTGCCCAAAGGATTTCATCAATACTTCATCGACATCAGCGAACTTGCAGACGGCAACTATCAACTTGTTCTTTATTCACAAGACAACAAAGCTGTCACTTCATTCATGAAGATCCATCAATAATCGGTGACACGTCGTGATGTGGCCCAGAAGTTGTCTCTGAAATGACTAATTTCACGCATTCAAATCATCAGCATGTTCAAGTCATCTCTTTTCCTTTTATTCATTTTTTTCTGCATCAATAGTTTTGCAGCCCATACTCCCATTGCTGGAATATTATTTGCCAATGCCTATCAAGACGTGGCAGTGATCAAATCAGCGCTTGTAAAAAGAGGTAAAGAAGCTGAAGCCAAGGTGATGCTTGCGCAAGAGCACCTCAAATTTCTGGATCAAAAAAATACTTCGCTCGATCAAAAAATTGCATTGGTTAATGCTTTGGGTTGGGGAGAACCAAAGAACCTGGAAGTTTTTAGAAAACACCTTGAAACCAAATATGCTCTTAAACATGACATATTAGATTCAGTGCTCACAGATCCACTATATCCAGATGAAGAGTTTTGTTTTAGTGCTTTGAAAATTTCAGCCCATGATTTGTGTATTCTCGGTTACTTACAAGTATTGAGCAACTCCGAAAGACCCATTCTCGCCTATAAATCAGCCTATCGGTCAGCACTCCTTTTACCCCATAGCGAATGCGCTGCCGTCGTGCTTGGGCTTATCATGGCTCAAACTCAAGCAGAATACAACTGGTGTGATTGCTACAAACACATGATGTCCATTCGACAAGACGATAAACTCACTCAAGACAAATTCAGGCCCGATGCGATGAAATCCATTTATGCCTATTTCGAAGAAGGATCTTCAAAATGCAATCTTGCTATTTCAAGTGGTCCTGATGCATATCTTTTGACAAAACAAAACGAATCAAAACTTTTTAATAGTGTTATCTTCTATGATGATGAAAACAAAGGCACTCGTATTCATATATTGATCATGAATCCGGGATCAGAAAAAATGCCTGAAGTGGATATTGAGCTTGTATTTGACGATGAAGTGGAAGGTCTGGGACAAAAGATTTTTAGAGACAAATTGCCTATGATTCCTCCCGGTGAGACCATTGAACAAGACATTTTTATTCCTGATTATAGGGCTTATAATCCGAATGTCAATCTGAAAATCACCATCGACCCGGATCATCTGATCCCGGAAATGGACGAGGAAAACAACACCCAATCATTTTTTGAAGAAGGCTGAAAATTTCCTTGCCGGCCTCGAGAATTCATCAATTCGGATAAACATCAGCAAAAGGCGCTTTCGACTCGTGAAGAATTTCGAGCACCGTTCTGAAAGCTGAAACTTTCATGCCGTATTTGTCGAGGTGTGACTTCTGCAATGCAGGTGCATAATCGCGCTGGTAGCGATCCAAGTCGTTTTTGCTCTTGCAGATGTATTGTATGGCATATGTAACTCCGTTCTCTTCAAATTCATGAATTCTGCAAATGCGATACTCCAGAAAAAGTCCTGTATGCATGACTTCAGGTATGTGTTTAAACATCATCCAGTCCAGCCATTCCTCATGAATATCAGGATCGACACTGCAAGTTACGTTATAGAGAACACGATTCATACATTGCAAAGGTGCATCAAATCAGGCCTTCAGACAAATCCAAATCTTAAAACCAGATCACACAGATGAAATCAATGACTGCTTTGAATGGTTTCATGATGATTCACAGAGTATAATTCGGGTTAAAGACCAGACAAATTCAGGATTTTGACAGATTCATGAGGAGATAAAGGTGAGTCATCTTAGATTTGGCACTCAAACTTCCTGAAATATGTACAACGGTTTACTTCATGCTCATTCCGGGTTGCGTTGGATCGCACTCATTCTTCTTGTCATTACAATTATCGATAGTCTCGTCAGAATGTATCGACCATTCAAGGAGAATGAAAAAAAACTGGCACTATTCACACTTATTTCTTTACACACCCAATTGCTGATTGGAGTGATACTCTATTTTGTTAGCCCAGTCATTGCGACATATATGGAGAGAGGACTGATCATGAAAAATGCGGATAGCCGATTCTTCATGGTAGAGCATGCTGCTTTGATGCTTCTGGCTATTATTCTTGTCACCGTGGGTTACTCTAAAGCGAAAAGACAAAGTGAACATTGGTCAAAGCACCGCATCATCTTTTTCTTTTACCTCTCAGCGCTTATCATTATACTCATCAGTATTCCATGGCCATTCAGAGAAATCGCAGCAGGAAGAGGTTGGTTCTGATCGCCGCTTCGATCATGTGCTTCGCACTTGTTCAGTGTCATCGAAAATCACCCAACGAAAAATATCCGGTATCCACCACGCCCGGAGGACCTGTTGATCCTCAACTCGTCAAAAAAATTTATGACATGAAATGCGCTATTTGTCATGGATTTGATGGGCGACAACAATACGCAGGAGCTAAAGACCTTGGGGCTTCTACCATGACACGTGAACAAATCATCACGCAGATTGCAGAAGGAAAAGGCACCATGCCACCACAAAAAGACGTCCTCGGACCGGAACAAATTGCAGCTTTGGCTGATTTTGTCTTAACACTGCGTCCGAAATAATTTTGCAGCCCGCCGGCATAATACGCGGACAATAGCTTGATAGAAAAGAAAAAAAACTCGCATCAAACCACCAGTGAACAGGAAACCTGTATACTGATCGGTATCGTCACCAAAGATCAGTCGAAAGAACAACTCACTGAATATCTTGATGAATTAGCATTCCTTGCAGAAACTGCCAATGCAAAGTGTTTAAAACGATTCACACAAAATTTGGATAAGCCGGATACTCGCACTTTCGTGGGTAGCGGAAAACTGAAGGAGATCAAAGATTTCGTGGCCGAACACAAACCATCGATGATCATTTTCGACGATGAACTCGCTCCTTCACAGTTGCGAAATATCGAAAGTGAATTCAAAGAATCCGGAGTAAAAATTCTTGATCGCAACAACCTCATCCTCGACATATTCGCCAGTCGCGCAAGAACAGCCCATGCTAAAAAACAAGTTGAACTCGCCCAGTATGAATACCTACTTCCCCGCCTCACCCGCATGTGGAGTCACCTTGAAAAACAACGTGGTGGTATTGGTATGCGCGGACCGGGAGAACAAGAAATCGAAACCGACCGACGTATCGTCAGGGATCGCATTGCATTGCTGAAAGATCAACTTCGTGACATCGACAGACAGATGGCCACACAACGCGGCAACAGAGGTGCTCTTGTCCGAGTTGCGTTGGTAGGATACACGAATGTGGGCAAAAGCACTTTGATGAATTTGCTTTCTAAAAGTGATGTTTTCGCCGAAAACAAGTTGTTCGCTACACTGGATACAACCGTGAGAAAAGTGGTCATCCACAACCTTCCATTTCTGCTCACTGACACAGTTGGCTTCATCCGTAAACTTCCACATCAACTCATTGAATCATTTAAGAGCACTTTGGATGAAACTCGTGAATCTGACCTTCTCGTGCATGTTGTAGACATTTCACATCCCCAATTTGAAGATCACTTTCGGGTGGTGAATGAAACTTTGCGAGAAATAGGGGTGGGCGACAAACCGATTATGGTTGTGTTCAACAAAATCGACGCTTATAAACATGTACCCAAGGCAGAAGATGATCTCACGCCAAAAGAAAAAGAAAATATCACCCTGGAAGAATTACAGCAAACCTGGATGTCACGATTGAATGAACATGATGTCGTATTCATCTCTGCCCACAAAAAGGAAAACCTGGATAAACTCAAGGAAATGATGTACGAAAAGGTGCGCCAAATCCATATCCAACGGTTTCCATATAACGATTTCCTCTTCGAAAAATACGATTAACCTATTATTGGAAAATTCGGATTCCAAGAACAAATAACCAATATGGATTTTTCTCAGACTGCGGAGTGTCATTTTCACAAAAAAACTCGGTAACGCAGTGTTCAAAATAGCCCTACCTTCGCGGCCGAAATAAATTCTTAAAGAAATTAACCTGACAGTATGAGCAATGCCACCTCAACTGCGACCATGGAACTCCGTGTTTCGAACATGGCCGAAAACCTGATCGGTTCAGAAATCATCAAGCTCGCTGGTGAAATCCGGCAACTGATGGCTCAAGGTGAAAAAATCTACAATTTTACCATTGGCGACTTTGATCCGAAGATCTTCCCCATTCCAACGAAACTCCGCGATGGAATTATTGAAGCTTATATCCAAAACGAAACCAATTATCCTGCTGCAGACGGCATCGCGGAGTTGCGAAAAGCTGTTGCTGCGCTCATTCAAAAATGGCAAAATCTGAACTATGGCGAGCAGGAAATCCTGATTGCCGGAGGAGCCAGACCACTGATCTACGCCATTTATCAAGCTATTCTTGATCCAGGTGATCGCGTGATATTCCCAGTGCCTTCTTGGAACAATAACCATTATACACACTTATCACACGCGACACCAGTATTTGTAGAGACCACTCCTGAAAACAACTTTATGCCGGGGGCAGCGGAGATTGCACCGCATTTATCTGGTGCCACCTTACTCGCTTTATGCTCACCTCTCAACCCTACCGGTACAGTTTTTACGAAAACTCAACTCGAAGAAATCTGCGATTTGGTGATTGCTGAAAATAATAGCCGCAACGCAAGTGAAAAACCTCTTTATGTGATGTATGATCAAATCTATTCTGCACTCACATTTGGAGATACTCAACACTTCGATCCGGTTAACCTTCGTCCTGAGATGAAACCATATGTGATTTATGTGGATGGCATTTCTAAATCGCTTGCGGCTACTGGTGTTCGTGTTGGTTGGTCTTTCGGTCCGAAAAAAGTGATCGATAAAATGAAGAGCATCCTCGGTCACGTCGGCGCATGGTCACCAAAAGCAGAACAAGTTGCCTCTGCCCATTTCCTTCAAGATGAAGCCGCAGTAGAAGAATTCATGATGTCATTCAAACAAGAAGTCATTCAAAGACTCAATGGCTTCTATCAAGGAATACAATCTTTGAAGCAGGATGGTTTTGCTGTGGACGCTATTGCGCCGATGGCTGCCATTTATCTCACCGTAAAATTTGATTTGAAAGGCCTCACATCACCAACATTCGGTAAAATTGAAACCACAGAACAAACCACTGCCTTCCTATTGAAAGAAGCCAAACTTGCTGTGGTGCCCTTTAGCGCTTTTGGCGCTTCCAAAGAAAGTCACTGGTACAGACTTTCTGTGGGAACCGCGACCGTTGCCGATGTGGAATCGGCCATTACCAGCCTCCGAAGAGCCTTATCCTCACTTTCATGAGGATTTGACTTGAGTATCGGATATTTGCAGCCCCTAAAACCAAACCGATGTGCATGCACATGGGAATGACCTAAAGGAATTTCATGAACAAGAAGAATTACTGTGTTATCATGGCCGGCGGTATTGGATCCCGCTTCTGGCCTATGAGCCGTACGGCTTTCCCCAAACAGTTCCACGATATTTTAGGTGTTGGACGCACGTTGCTCCAAATGACCTACGACCGCTTCCTGCCCGTTTGCCCAACGGAGAACATTTTGGTGGTCACCAATGAGCGCTACAAATCATTGGTATTAGAACAACTTCCCGGACTGAAGCCCGAACAGGTGCTCTGCGAACCCTACATGCGTAATACGGCACCTTGTGTAGCCTATGCAGCATTTTGGATTGCAGATCGGGAACCAGATGCCAACATCATTGTCGCGCCAAGTGATCACCTCATCCTCAAGGATGATGAATTCAGAAGCATCATTGATATCAGCATCAGACAGGCCAAAGCAAGCGGCAATCTGGTAACCCTGGGTATCAAACCAACCAGACCCGATACGGGTTATGGCTATATCCAATGGGCGGACGTGAAAAATGACATCGATGAAAAGGTCAAAAAGGTAAAAACCTTCACTGAAAAACCGGATTTGGAGTTGGCCAAAGATTTTCTCGACAGTGGCGACTTTTACTGGAATTCAGGTATTTTTATCTGGACATTGAATTCTATCCTCAACGCTTTTGAACTGTATTTACCAGAAATGTTCCGATCATTTTCCGAAGGACAAGGAATCTATGGTACCAGTGAGGAAAAAGCTTTCATCAATAAAATCTATCCAGCCTGCGACAATATCTCCATCGACTATGGCATCATGGAAAAAGCCAAGAATGTCAATGTGGTTCTGAGCGATTTCGGGTGGAGCGACTTGGGAACTTGGGGGTCATTACATACCCACCTCGCACACGACTCGCATCAGAATGGTATTGTTGGTAAAAACGTGGTGCTATACAACTGCGCAGACAATGTCGTCAATGTTCCGAACAACAAGCTGGCAGTGCTTCATGGACTCAATGGCTATATCGTGGTAGATACAGACAATATATTACTGGTTTGTAAGAAGGAAGACGAACAAAAAATCAAGCAGTTCGTCAATGATGTGAAGATATCCAAAGGCGAATCCTGGACCTGATTACTTGCCCGTTGTTTTCTGAATAGGCTCATAAAGCGAAATCACCAGCATGTTTTTGCCTTCGCGGGAGTCAGTGGTCAAGGTTACTTCAGGATTTTTCGCCCGAACTGACGCATCGGTGCTTTTGTGTATGTAGTGAATTTCCTTTTTTCCCGAATGGGAAAGATCCGAACGTTTAAATTGCTCTAATGGCATGGCTTCAGCCAATTGACCAGCCATACGATTCATGATCTGGGTGGCCGCCGATTCGGTTTCGGTAAAACGGATCAGATCAATCACATGCACGCCCTTTTCAAGGTCATATCTGATGGTACAACGGTCAAAATCACCAACTGCGGTCTCAAATTGCCATTTTCCACTTTGTGGATCGCGCAATTGGTCCAGACCGACATAGCTTTTAGAAAATGCCATCCTAAAAAAGTCTACAAATTCGTATTGGTTGTCGGGATCAATTTGAGCCACAGTGAAGGCCGAAATCAGGAACGAAGTGATCAGTAGTTTCATTTTATCAGATTTGTTTTCGGATGCTCTTACGCCAAAACCTCCACTGGGTTTCAGTATTCATTATCCATGTCATAACTCTTAGAGTTCCCAATGACTTATATTTGCGATTCAACCCCCCTCGACTGGGTTATATCACTGTCCATGAAAGAGATCTCTTGTTCATTCTGCGGAAGAAAGAAAAGTGAAGTTTCCATCCTTATTGCCGGTATAAGCGGTCATATTTGTGATGATTGTGCGTCTCAGGCGCATCAAATCATCAGCGAAGAATCACGGGTATCTAAAAATGACCCAAAAGCTGACCTTCAGCTTCAGGTCATGAAACCAATAGAAATCAAGAGATTTCTGGACGATTTCGTGATTGGTCAGGACGAGGCAAAAAAATTCCTGAGTGTTGCGGTGTACAATCACTACAAACGCATCACCCAATATGGCAAAAAAGACAACCTCGATCAGGTAGAAATTGAAAAATCCAATGTCATTCTTGTTGGCGAAACAGGTACCGGCAAAACATTGTTGGCCAAAACCATCGCCAAGATGCTGAATGTACCCTTTGCCATTGCAGATGCAACGGTACTGACAGAAGCTGGTTATGTTGGTGAAGATGTTGAGAGCATCCTTTCCAGACTGCTTCAGGATGCTGACTTCGATGTGGCCAGAGCAGAACGTGGAATTGTTTTCATCGATGAAATTGATAAGATTGCACGTAAAAGCGACAACCCAAGCATTACACGTGATGTGAGCGGTGAAGGTGTTCAACAGGCTATGCTTAAACTTCTGGAAGGCTCTATCGTGAGTGTACCTCCACAAGGTGGCCGCAAACACCCTGAACAAAAGCTGATACAAGTGAACACCAAAAACATTTTGTTTATCTGTGGAGGTGCGTTTGATGGTATCGACCGATTAATCGATAGAAGAATAAACACGTCGGCAATTGGTTACAACAGCAGCACTCATCACGATCAGCATGTGAATCTGTTGCATTATATCTCTCCAATTGACCTCAAAAAATTCGGATTGATTCCGGAACTGATCGGTCGTTTCCCGGTCATCACCTACCTCGATCCATTGGATGAAGAAACTTTGCGAAGGATTCTGGCCGAACCGAAAAATGCTCTGATCAAACAATATGTTCGCTTGTTCGAATTGGATGGAGTAAAACTATCCTTTGATAAAAAAGTACTGGACTTTATTGTGGAAAAAGCCATTGAATACAAACTTGGCGCTCGCGGACTTCGCTCTATTTGTGAAGCGATCATGACCGATGCCATGTTTGAACTGCCATCCAATGCGGAGAAGGAATTCAAAATCACACTTCCATACGCTAAAGAGAAATTCTCTAAGAGTAAATTGAGCCAATTGAAAGCTGCGTAGCACTCAATAACTGTTCATAATAATAGATTTTGAGTTAATAAACTCGTGGTTTTCTTCGCGAAGAACAACCCGCAAATAAATACGTTTGCCTCGAAACGATTTTTACATGATTGCAGGACTGCCGTTCTCAGAAATGAAACGGCAGTTTTGCTTTTTATCCCAATAAAACTGGTCAGTTTTTTTTCGGTAAAAACAAGATTCAATTCGTAATTTCCCTCGCAGAATGAGCAAATCCGGGGACATGATAGCAGAGAAAGAAAATACTGTGGTGGAAACCCCTTTGATGAAACAATACAATACCATCAAAGCAAAATATCCTGATGCCTTGTTGTTGTTTCGTGTTGGAGATTTTTACGAAACTTTCGGTGAAGATGCCATCAAAGCATCGCAAGTTCTTGGCATCGTGCTTACCCGTAGGAAAAACGGTGCGGCTGCATACATCGAACTTGCCGGTTTTCCGCACCATTCGCTCGACACGTATTTGCCAAAATTGGTGAGAGCAGGAAACCGCGTCGCCATTTGTGACCAATTGGAAGATCCGAAGCTCACTAAAAAAATTGTAAAGCGTGGGATCACCGAATTGGTTACTCCAGGTGTTTCTTACAACGAGAAGACTATTGAATCGAGAAGCAATAATTTTCTAGCTTCAGTTTACATCACTTCACAAAAAATTGGAGTTTCCTTCTTGGATATCTCCACAGGTGAATTCCTCACTGCACAGGGCAACGCAGAGTACATTGATAAACTTCTTCAAGGTTTCAAACCCAATGAAGTTCTTTTTCAAAAAACTCAGGAGAAAGCTTTTAAAGAAATGTTCGGTGATCGTTTCTTCACCTTTCGGTTGGATGATTGGGTTTATAGTTCAGACTTCGGATACGAAATTCTCAATAAACACTTCGATACCAAAAACCTCAAAGGATTTGGTATCGATGAAATGGAACACGCTGTGATTGCGTCTGGTGCTGTTTTGCATTACCTCGCAGAAACACAACACGACAAGGTCGCTCACATTGCACAAATCTCACGTATCGAAGAAGATAGTCATGTCTGGCTCGATCGATTTACCATCCGAAATCTGGAATTGGTCACCAGCGCCCATGATCAAGGGAAAACGCTATTGCATATCCTAGATCATACTGTCACACCCATGGGTTCGCGCTTGCTCAGAAGATGGTTACTCCTGCCACTTAAAGACATCAGACAAATTGAACGTCGCCATGAAGCTGTTGCATTTTTCAGTGCGCGAATTGATGACATGGAACGCAACTACGGCGAACTCAAACATGTTGGCGATCTTGAACGACTGATTTCTCGAGCTGCTGTAGGTCGCATTTCACCTCGTGAATTGCAACATATAAAACGTGCACTTGATGTTATCGGCCCTCTCAAATTGTATTGTGAAAACAGCGGGTGCGAAAGTCTTGCAGCTCTCGGCGCCCAATTGAATCCGTGCAACCAAGTTCGTGATCGCATTGCGCGTGAATTGCATCCCGATGCGCCTATCGCACTCAATAAGGGAAATGTCATTGCAGATGGTATTCATGCTGAACTCGATGAGTTGCGTCAACTTGCATTCCATGGTAAAGATTACCTGCAACAAGTTCAAGAACGCGAAAGTGAACGTACAGGTATTCCATCGTTGAAGATTTCATTCAACAATGTGTTTGGATATTACCTGGAAGTCAGAAATACCCACAAAGACAAAGTGCCTGCGGATTGGATCAGAAAACAAACACTTACTCAGGCTGAACGATATATCACGGAAGAACTCAAAGTATACGAGCAAAAAATTCTTGGTGCAGAAGAAAAAATTGCGTCCATTGAGTTTAAGGTATTCAATGATCTCGTGCAAGCTGTGGCAGATTATACAGCGGCAATTCAACTCAACGCACAAGTGCTCGCACAACTCGATGTGCTGATGAGTTTAGCCAAAGTTGCTGTGAAAAACAGCTATGTGCGTCCTACTGTAAATGATTCCAAAACACTAAAGATTTTGGAAGGCAGACACCCCGTCATAGAACAAGCATTGCCTCAAGGTGAAGAATATGTAAGCAATGATGTCTATCTCGACAACGACACCCAACAAGTGATGATGATCACCGGTCCAAACATGTCCGGTAAGAGTGCAGTACTCAGACAAACGGCACTCATTGTGCTCATGGCACAAATGGGTAGTTTCGTTCCGGCTAAAGCGGCAGACATTGGCATTGTCGACAAAGTGTTTACTCGTGTTGGAGCCAGTGATAATATCAGCAGTGGCGAATCAACGTTCATGGTAGAGATGAATGAGACGGCCAGTATTCTCAACAATTTATCTGACCGTAGTCTTGTACTTCTTGATGAAATTGGTCGCGGCACTTCCACATACGATGGTGTAAGCATTGCTTGGGCAATAGCTGAGTACATTCATGAAAATCAGAAGGCTCGAGCCAAAACACTTTTTGCAACTCATTATCACGAGTTGAATGAAATGACTTCACTCTTTCCGCGCATACATAATTTCAATGTGAGCGTCAAAGAAGTCGGTAACAAAGTGATTTTCTTGCGAAAACTATCACAAGGTGGTAGTAACCATAGTTTCGGAATTCATGTAGCCCGTATGGCGGGTATGCCCGTGAAAGTTATAGAAAGAGCAAAAGATATATTGCAGCAACTCGAAAAATCACATTCAAGAGAAAATCTCTCCGGCGATAGTGTTTCACCTCAAGTTGCCAAAGCCGCCAAAGAAACACAAGTAGGACAACTCAGTATCTTCCAACTTGATGATCCTTCCCTCGCACAAATCCGTGAAGAAATCATGAACCTCGATCTAAATACGATCACACCTATTGAGGCTTTGATGAAATTGAACGAGATTAGGAAAATTGTTACTGGGAAATGAACTACACAGAATTCAAGATTTAAGATTTAAAATTTAATATTAGCCTTTACGCACTCACGAACCCCCGCGAATACAGCAATTTTAAATCTTAAATTATAATTTCCCAATCACATCTCAAACGTTTCCATAAACTTCGTCGTGAAATCGCCCTCTCTGAATTTGGCGTTTTTCATGAGTTTCTGATGGAAAGGAATGGTTGTTTTGATGCCTTCAATGATGTATTCGTCCAACGCACGCTCCATTTTGGTAATCGCTTCTTCTCGTGTTTGAGCAACAACGATAAGCTTCGAGATCATGGAATCATAATGAGGAGGAATAACGTATCCGGCATATGCATGTGTATCTAAACGCACACCATGGCCTCCCGGCGAGTGATATGAAGTGATCTTACCTGGACTCGGTGCAAAATTCTTAAACGGATCTTCCGCGTTGATGCGGCACTGAATCGCATGCATTTTTGGATAGTAGTTACGACCTGAAATTGGATCGCCTGCAGCCAATTTGATTTGTTCTTTCACCAAATCATAATTGATCACCTCTTCCGTAATGGTATGCTCAACCTGAATCCTGGTGTTCATTTCCATGAAATAGAAATCACGGTTCTTATCTACCAAAAACTCCACAGTTCCTACACCTTCATATTTAACGGCTTCCGCAGCCTTAATCGCTGCCTGACCCATTTTTTCACGTAATTCATCGGTCATAAATGGTGAAGGCGTTTCTTCCACCAATTTTTGGTGACGACGTTGAATAGAGCAATCACGTTCACTCAAGTGACACGCTTTGCCGTATTGATCTCCTGCAATCTGGATTTCGATGTGACGAGGTTCTTCAACGAACTTCTCCATGTACATGCCATCATTACCAAAAGCAGCAGCCGCTTCGCGACGTGTTTTATCCCATGCATCACGAACATCATCATCGTTTTTACATACCCTCATTCCTTTACCACCGCCTCCTGCTGTGGCTTTCATCATGATCGGGTATTTGATCTTGTTGGCAATTTCCAAAGCTTGCTCCAGACTCTCCAGCAAACCATCACTTCCTGGAATGGTAGGCACTCCAGCGTCCTTCATGGTTTGTTTGGCGCTGGATTTATCGCCCATAGCCTCAATCATTTCTGGTGAAGCTCCGATGAACTTTATTCCGTTCTCTTTGCAAACTTTAGAGAAGGTGGCATTCTCCGAAAGAAACCCATAACCCGGATGAATGGCATCCGCGTTGGTAATTTCTGCCGCTGCAATGATATTTGGAATTTTAAGGTAGGATTCTTTGCTTGGGGGAGGACCAATACAAACGGCTTCATCGGCAAAACGCACATGAAGGCTGTCTCTGTCTGCCGTGGAATAAACGGCAACGGTAGCGATACCCATCTCCTTGCAGGTACGGATAACACGAAGTGCAATCTCTCCCCTGTTCGCTATCAATATCTTTTTAAACATATTGTTTCCGGATTGAATGAAATGGATCCTGACAATGCATCAAAAGATGCCATATCAGGGTTTGATCAGGCAGGTTCTACAAGGAAAAGCGGTTGATCGTATTCGATCGGCGTGCTGTCATTGACGAGAACCTTCACAATCTTTCCACTGACTTCTGATTCAATTTCATTGAACAGCTTCATGGCTTCGATGATACAAACTGTATCACCTTGTTTGATTGTGCTTCCCACTTCCACAAACGGTGGTTTATCCGGCGATGAGGACCTGTAAAAGGTACCAATCATCGGTGATTTTACTTCGACGAGATTTCCTTTGGGCTCCTCGGCTTTTGGTGCTGAAGCAGGTGCTGGTGCAGGCGCTGCTGCTACAGCTGGTGCGGCCGGAGTGGCAACCGGAGCAGCAACCTGTGGTACTGCTACTTGAATGACCTCCTGAACCCTGCTCTTTGCTTCCTGAGCTTTAATGGTGATGCGGAAGTCCTTCTGCTCGAGAGAAACTTCACTTACACCGCTTTTTGCAACGAACTTGATGAGTTCCTGAATTTGCGCTAAGTTCATATCCATTTTTTCATTGAGTATATCTGCATTCTTATCGTTTGCAGCAACATCATTTGTTGATGTTTTGGGTTTCGATGGTTTTGCCAAATGTATAAGAATTCAAATGTTAAACGCTCTTTACTTTAATATTTCCGATATTAATTCGGGTTGTATGCCCATTTCAGGTAAACAGCACCCCAGGTAAAACCACCACCAAAGGCTGCAAGAATAATGTTATCTCCCTTTTTTAACTGATTTTCCCAATCCCACAGACACAAAGGAAGTGTACCGGCGGTTGTATTGCCATATCGCTGTATATTGATCATGACCTTATCGCTGTCCAATCCCATGCGCTTAGCGGTTGCATCAATAATTCTCAAATTTGCCTGATGGGGAACAAGCCAAGCGACATCTTCTGACTTCAAGTTGTTTCGCTCCATAATTTCTGCGGAAACATCCGACATCCCTTTGACAGCGGCCTTGAATACCGGTTGGCCATCTTGAAACACATAATGCTCCCTTTTGTCCACAGTTTCATGACTGGCCGGCTTCACCGAACCTCCTGCCTTTTGATGCAGATATTGTTTTCCACTGCCGTCTGACTTCAAAATGCTATCGACAATACCCAATCCCTCTTGATTGGGTTCAAGAAGGACGGCACCAGCACCATCCCCAAAAATGATACAAGTAGAACGATCCGTGTAATCGATGATGCTGGACATTTTATCTCCTCCCACCACGACCACCTTTTTGTATTTACCCGTTTCAATAAACTGAGCGCCTGTGGTTAAGGCGAAAATGAAGCCGGAACAAGCTGCACCTATATCATAACTCCACGCATTCACTGCTCCAATTTTATCTGAAATGATATTGGCTGTCGCCGGGAATACATGGTCAGGGGTAACTGTCGCACAAATGAGCAAATCGATTTCAGAGGCATCGATGCCTCGTTTCTTGAGCAATCCTTTTACGGCTTCTGCCGCCATATCGCTTGTTCCCAATCCCTCACCTTTCAAGATATGACGGGTTTCTATACCCGTCCTAGTCCTGATCCATTCATCTGTCGTGTCGACCATTTTTTCAAGGTCGAAATTGGTCAGTAGATCTGGCGGAACATATCCGTGAACTGCTGTAATCGCCGCTGTTGTGCGTGTCATGAATTTCCTTCTGATTTAATCCTATCGAAAAAACGGGCGCTAATGTAACGCTATTCATTTTGGTGCCCGAAATAACTCTTAAAACCCAAATCATGCAGTCGAAATCTGCTACAGCGTTGAAAGCCTTCATCACGATCCTGACCACAAGATTTGGGTTAAAACGTAGCCAAGCACCACTTTTGCGGTTCCACAGGCATAAATAACAAAGCCGGTACACATAAGTGCACCGGCTGATATTTGATCAGTTGCTGGAGGAATTAATCTTCCTTAGCTGAATTCTTTTCCATCAACACTTTACCCTTGTAGTAAAGCTTGTCCTCGTGCCAATGAGCACGGTGGAACAGGTGAGGCTGACCCGTAGTTGGACATGTAGCAACGTTAGGTGCTTCAATTTTGTAGTGTGTTCTGCGTTTCGCCTGGCGGGTCTGCGAAATCCTGTGTTTGGGATGTGCCATTTCAGTATGGTTTTAAAACAAATTTTTACTCTTCTTCTTCAAAAAACTCCCGTTCTTCCGGGTCATCAAAATTGAGATTCTTCAATGCCGCCCACTGTGAATCAGCGGTCTGATCAACCTGAAATTCCTTCAGGCGTTTCAGTGACTCTTGGTTGCAATCGGCCGTGTTCTCGTGAATGTGTCTGGCAGGTAATGCCAAATGAGCGTATTCGTACAAATATTGGCTTATGTCAACTTCATGTTCCGAAGGACCAAGAACCAATATTTCGTCATCCGTGTTACCTGTGTGGTCGCCGAACTTTACGATCAATCTGTGGGAGGCCACAATTGAAATTTTCAGATCATCACCACAATGATCACAAGTAGAATCCACGTTGCCTTCCAGCTGAAAAGTCAGAATGAGCATGGTGCTCTGTTTTTCCAACTCAACATCAGCTTTTATGCTGCTTCCGTGGATTTCAGAAGAATCAAAATTTTCAAAGAACCTATTGTCCAGCGTGTATTCAAATTGGTGTTTACCCAACTTCAACCCGAGGTACGGAATCCTGTATTCCTTCAAGGTATTCACACGGCGGCTGTTAAAAACGGACGGCAAAAGTAATCCCTTTTTTCAATTTGACAAGCATATTTCCCGAAAAATCAACATCTGTGACTTGTTATAAACACGCCAGCTTGTTGTAAATTTGAACAGTGCAACTTCCGCCGTATGTTCGCTTGCCTCCAGAGAGGTAAGTTCTCATGTTTGGCGCGATGGTTGCTAACCAAGACCGGAATCTGATAAAGATATTTAACACATGAAATTCCTGATATCGATACTTCTTGTTTTTGCTGCTGCTACTGGCTTCGCTCAAAATGACATCACCGGAGAAGTTGCCGCAGCACTCAAAAAAGGTGATGCTGCAAGTATTGCCGCGCACATGATGCCACAAATCGAACTCACTTTAAATGATCAGGACAATAACCTCGGTAAAGCCGAAGCCCAAAAGGCTCTGGCAACTTTCTTTAAAGATCACCCAGTAACCGGTTTTAACATCAAACACCAAGGCACTTCTAAACTCGATGACCAATACCGAATTGGCGACCTCACCACACAAAAAGGCAACTTCCGGGTGACGTTTTTCATGAAAAAATCAGGAAATTCAATGCAGATCAGACAGTTAAAGATCGAACCTGCTGAATAATCCCGAATTCCTGAAGTTTTTTATTCTTTTCATTGTTGCTATACCCACGGACAGATTTCCTTTGCTCCATGGAAAACACTTTTGATCTGGACGATTTCATCAAACGTGCTCTTGCAGAAGATGTGGGCGACGGCGATCACACTACCCTATCTACAATTCCTGCAGATGCTCGCGGTAAGGCAAAACTACTGGTCAAAGAAGATGGCATTATTGCCGGCATCGACATAGCAAAACGGGTTGCAGAACTGGTAGATGACAAACTGAATTTCGAACAAAAACTCAAAGACGGCGATCCCATCAAATATGGCGATATCGCCTTTTACCTCTCTGGCTCTTCCAGAAGCATTACCACAGCGGAACGCCTTCTGCTCAATATCATGCAACGCATGAGTGGAATTGCGACAAAAACCCACCGCATACAAGGATTGATCGCTGCAACCTCTTGCAAATTGTTAGATACCAGAAAAACCACTCCAGGTTTCAGGTATTTCGAAAAACTCGCAGTAAAAATTGGCGGAGGTGTCAATCATAGATTTGGACTTTATGATATGATTCTGGTGAAAGACAATCACGTAGACTTCTGTGGTGGAGTTATTCCTGCTTTGCAGCAGGTTAAAAAATACCTCCATCAAAGCGGTCGCAATTTGCGGGTAGAAGTTGAAGCCAGAAATCTAAAAGAAGTTGAAGAAATACTGAGTCAGGGAATTGCATTTCGCATCCTTTTAGACAATTTTCAGCCGGACCAGCTTCGGGACGCCGTTCATTTCATTGATCATCGTGTGGAAACGGAAGCATCCGGTGGTATCAATGAGCTGAACGTGCTGAGCTATGCTCAGACCGGAGTTGATTACATTTCGATGGGAGCATTGACGCATCAGGTACAAAGTCTCGATTTGAGCCTGAAAGCAACAAATGACTGACCTGATCCTGCAGAACAATCAAATTCATTGGTGCAGACCCGTGGTGACGATTCGGACAGCATGATCTTCGTTATTCCGATACAACATAGGTTTTGATCGATCAGTAAATTTTATCTTCGCCGACATGGCAGGGAAACAAAAGAAATGGGTAGCTATTATTCTTCGCTGGTGGCCGGTGCGACGCAGCATTGCATTCCTTGACCGCATTCACCCTCCGGGATTTTCAGGACTGTCACTTTGGTATGTTTCTCGATTTTTCACAGAAGCGGTGATGAAAGGACAAATTGCGACAAGGGCTTCAGCAATTTCATTCAGGTTATTTCTCGCCTTTTTTCCTGCAATCATTATGCTGCTTACGCTCATTCCGTATATCCCAGTCGATGACTTTCAGCAATCCCTTTTCGACAGCATCCGTGGTTTCTTCCCCGGTGATACTTTTTCCCTTTTCGAAGAAACGCTCAACGACCTGATCCACCAAAAGCATAGTACGCTCCTGTCCATTGGTTTTATTCTTGTGATTTACTATGCTTCGAACAGCATCAATGCGATCCTCATAGGCTTCAATTCGAGTTATTATCTCGATGATAAACACAATCCAATCATGATGCGTGTTTCAAGTCTCATTTTGATGTTCGTGCTTGGACTACTTATGCTGATGGCCGTATTGATATTGGTCTTCAGCGGGACTTTGTTCGAGTTTTTGCATGAAAAGAGAATCATCGGTGATCGCGGATATCTACCTATACTCAATTTTGCGAAATGGGTTGTATCGGTTAGTTTGATGTACTCTATCATCACAACGTTGTATAATGTGGGTGCAAAACGTCCCATTCGAAAATTCCGCTATTTCAATGCCGGAGCCACATTGGCTACGTTGAGTTTCATAGTTACATCTATCGCATTCGCATACTTTGTTACCAACTTTGCTTCGTACAATAAACTGTATGGGTCATTAGGAACGTTGCTGGTATTGCTCATTTGGCTCAACATCAATTGTGTGATTGTGCTTATGGGATTTGAACTCAATGTGAGCATTCGACATGCCCGAAAAAGTGTACCTGTTCCAGAACCCATCATTAGAAATACCATTAAAGAATGAAACTGATTCTCACCACTTCGCTTCTACTTTCCTCCATGCTCCTATTCGGCCAAGGAGTAATTGGCAGATGGCAAACCATTGATGACGAAACCGGCAAAGCCAAATCAGTGGTGGAAATTTTTGAAAGAAACGGAAAGATTTATGGTAAAATTCTTCAACTGTATCGCGAACCAGATCAGGATCAAAATCCGAAATGCGAAAAATGTGAAGATGATAGAAAAGGCCAACAAATCATTGGTATGGAAATAGTCCGCGATATGAAACTTCAGGATGGTTACTACCAAGATGGAACAATCTGCGACCCGAAGAACGGAAAAATCTATAAATGTGAGTTCTGGATTGACTCTAATGATCCCAATAAACTTCAAGTCCGCGGATATTGGGGTTTCTTTTATCGCACACAAACCTGGAACAGAACTTACTAATCACGTCATGTTGTTGCGCGTTAGCTTATGCCAGATGAATCGCAACAAGATAAACATGTGATTGAAAATAGTTCGAACTATGCCGTAGTGATGTGACAGAATAGCAAAACGCTCCTTTAATCCCTGCTTTCTCTTAGAGGTGGAAACTCCGCCTTCTAAAAACTTGGAGACGAATATTCCCGAATCAATAACATTCTTAGCGTTTTTCAAAACCCTGATCGTCCAGTCGATATCACCACTGATCTTGTAATTCAAATCGTAGGAAACACATATTGACCTTTTCACCAAAATTGATTGGTGAGAAACGCACATGCCAAATTGCAGACTTTTCCAATTGAGATTTTTTGGCGGATGAAGTCTTCTTTCACCAAGCTCCTTTCCATGATCGTCCACAACCATGGTATTTCCGTAATAGAAATCTCCTTCAGGCATGGATAAGATTTTCTGTAAAACGTCTGGCGAATAAAATTCATCACCAGCATTCATGAAAATGATGTAATCGCCTGTGGCCCGTCTGATCCCTTTATTCATGGCATCATAGATGCCTTTGTCGGGTTCGGAAAAAACGTGAAGGTTTGGGTGAAGATACTGAGCCACTTTCTCTAAAGTGTCGTCTTTGGATACACCATCAATGATGATATGCTCAATTTCAGGCCACGTTTGTGCTGCTACGCTTCGCATCGTACGATCGATCACTGCAGATGCATTGTAGACTACTGTAATAATGGATACAACCGGCTGACCTGACATGAAGCTGTTTTAGAGATTCCAAAAGTAACAAGACCGCAGTTGTTGTGATTCATGAGTAATTTTGGCGGGATGAGCAAATCTCAAAAATTATATAAATCTCTTGCAGATTTTTTAATCAATGGCGCAAATACAACTGTGTCTGTGTTGAAAGTATTGATGTTATCAAAAACAGTCAAATCGCTTCCTAAACCTATTGGAGATCGATGTTTGGTTCTTGGAAATGGTCCTTCATTAGGTGATTCATTGAGTAAATATCCCGAATACTTCCATGCTCACACCATCATGTGTGTGAATCGCTTTGCTGTTTCGCCATTATACAGCACGTTCAAACCAAGTATTTATATCATTCTGGATCCAAACTTTTGGACAAGTACAAAGCCCGTTATTACAGAAGCTTTAGATGCTATTCGAGATCATACATCGTGGCCTCTCGACCTTATCGTTCCATTCGGAGCTCGTAACACTGATGCAATAAAGGACCTCGAGAAAAACAAGTTCATCCGAATGCATTATACCAATTACATCGTTTTTCGAGGATTTCCATCAGTTGCGCATTTCTTTTATCGAAGAAACAGAGCAATGATGCAGAGCAGAAATGTGCTAGTTGCAGCCATATTTATTGCTATCAACCTCGGGTACAAACGAATTGAGGTTTTCGGAGCAGATCACAGTTGGCACGAGCAAGTTCATGTGACTGATGACAATATCTTAACTGTGCGCATGGTTCACTTCTATGACAATGAGGAAAAAATAGTCCACATGCCCATTAGTAAACATCTTGAAGGAGTAGAAATCCACAGAATTGACGAAACATTTGACATTTGGGCCCGAGTATTCCATGCCTATCATCAATTGAAAGCTTACGCGACCAGTGTTGGCACCAAAATATACAATGCCAGCGAAAAATCCTACATCGATGCCTTTGATCGCATCAAAATCAAATAGTATTTCGACTTCTTCACCATTCGAATCCTGAAAAGTATTTTCTGGAGCAATACCCGAATAAAAGTGATCGTTTAAATTGCCCACACAAAGTATAAGAGATAGCTTTATTATCCTTCATGGGCATTGTGATCAAACAGGCATTCAAAACTACGGTCTATTCCTATGTAGGCGCAGGGCTTGGATTTCTTACTGTTTGGTTTGTCTACAGAAAATGGCTGACACCCGAACAAAACGGATTGATCAATTTACTTATATCCATTTCTGCCATTACTGGGTCGTTGAGCAATCTTGGCATGACCGGAGTCACACTTCGCTTTTTTCCTTATTTCCGCGATGAAGAGAAAAAACATCACGGATTTTTATTTTATCCACTCATCATCACATTAGTCGGTTATCTGATATTCACAGTGATCTTTTTTCTCCTGAAAGATGAAGTGATCGCAAGAAATGCAGAAAAATCTTCGCTTTTTGGTATACACATCGGATACCTGCTGCCATTGACTTTTTTCACCGCGATGTATTACATCTTTGATACATATTCTAGATCCATTTATTTGCCGACGGCAGGCATTGTCATCAAAGAGGTGTTGCTGCGCATTGGCATCTTGATCGCCGCATTTCTTTATCATCTGGATTGGTATAACTTCGAGTCATTCCTTTTCATTTACTGCACACTCACCTGCAGCATCGGTGTCGCACTTGGCATCTATCTGACTTGGAAAAAAGAAGTGCATCTTGTTCCCGTCAAAAATTTCGTGACCCCAAAATTGTCTGGAGAAATGAGAAGTGTTGCGATCTTTTCGATTATTACCGGACTGAGTAGTTTGCTCATCACATCGTTGGACAAGATCATTGTGAATGATCAAATCGGTCTTCAAGCTGCAGGCGTATTTTCACTGGCTGCCTATTTTGGTACCATTATCCAAATTCCGGGTAGATCCCTGGTACGTATTTCAGCCGCAGTAATTTCTGATTCATGGAAATCCGGCCATCATGAAAACATCAGGAGCGTTTATCATAAAACATGTCTCAATCAGATGATTCTTGGTTTGATTATCTTTTTGGGAATTGCCACCAATATGGACAACATCATGCTGCTACTTCCTCCGGAATACGCAGAAGGCAGATGGGTCATCATACTGATGTCGATTGCGTATCTGATAGATCTTGCCACAGGTGTAAATGGCGTTATCATTTCTACCTCCGCATACTATCGCTATGATACATTTTTTATGCTCCTGCTTATGATCGTGACAGCTGTCACCAACATGATGCTGATACCTGTTATGGGATTAACAGGCGCAGCATGGGCTGCTGTGATTACATATGCCAGTTATAATTTTCTCAGATATGTGTTCATATGGAAGAAATTCAATATGCAGCCCTATGACATTTCATTTCTTAAAATTCTATTCTTTGCCACCATTGCTTACTTCAGTGCAGTAATCATTCCTGCCACGGATTGGGCATATCTGAATATCTTTCTTAGAGGCACAATAGCTTGTGGATTGTTTGTGCTCTTGGTGTTTAAGTCAAATTTAGCAATGGACTTCAATGTGACTTTGATAAAATACTCTGGAATGTTGCTGGGTAAAAAAGATCACCCACAAAATTGACAGAAGTCGCTACCAGATTGATGCTCGAAACATTCTGTTGCATAGACCCCGCGAACCCAATCCATGAAGTCTGCTTCAAAATTGGAAATGAATTCAGCCAAAGAAATATCACTGCTGGTCAAAGTTTGGTAGCCGGACTTGTACTTTCTAAAACTATAAAATCCTGCATCGATATTTTCTAAAGGAATACCATTGGAGGCGTACATCAGAATATAGGATGCCAGTTGAAGCTGTTTGCCATTGTCCGAAGAAGTAAACAATGATTTTTTCTGATTAATTGATGTGTTCTTCTGATCCACCTTTCCGGTTTTGTAATCTACAATGAGGTATTTACCGGCTATTTCATCGATACGGTCTGCTTTACCTTTTAGCGCAACGGGTTTATGCCAACCAAAATGCTCATGATCGATTTGTTTGAATAAAACAGATTCTACGGCAGCCACTTTAGGCTGAAGGCCCGACTCCTTCAATTGATTCAATCTAGCAATTTCCTGTATTACATATTGCTCAATCATACTTTGAGCAATGCGAATAGCAAGTAAATTGTATCCGCCATCCACATGCTGAATTTTATCTCTTTTTTCGAGAGCAGCCTTCAAAAGTTTTTCTGAATTCTGAGAAAGCGTTTTCAATTCATCCAAGGAGGGATAACTGCCCATATGAGGTTTATAAAACTCCTCTAAGACATCATGAATCAAAGTGCCAAAATCAGCAACACTCATGTTTTCTTCCGGTGACTCCTCTTCCCCCAGCCCCAGAATATACCGATAATAAAAATCCAGCGGACATTGCTTGAACTTATTGATGGCAGATGGAGAAATTCCTGCGGCAAACAATGCATCTAGTCTTTTTTCCGAAAATGAATCCGCGAAAATTTTTCGATCATTCTTTACAAATTCTTTGACCCTCAACTTGGCATGTACAAATTGATGATCGGGATGCAAACGAGGAAGATCGTATTCCAACTGTGTAATATACCGGCTGCGTTCTGTGCTTCGGAAATCTCCAGAAACAGTGGCATAGTAAAATGAAATTTTTTCTGCGCGTTGTAAGAGGCGGTAAGTATTGTAAGCAAACATGGCCTCTCGATCCTGTGGCATTGGCAATCCATAATGTTGCCTCAGGTCGAAAGGTATCATGGATTGGTAATCACCTTTGCCAGGCAAATTATTTTCATTGGCCCCCACAATGATTACATTTTTGAAATCCAGGGCTCGCGATTCGACCATATCCAAGATTTGCAATCCCTTCACTGGCTCACCTTCCAAATTGATGTGCTCGTCTCCGGAAACTTCCTGAAAAAGCAAACCCAGAGTTTCACTGTGATTGAAATATGGATATCTCAACATCATCTCTGACATTGATTCACATATCCTTCTAAGTCCATCCAACGCAGCTCGATCCCAATCACTGGACACAGGTAATTCCAAAACGACACTTAGCGTTTGCCTAACAAAATCTTCAGCAGATTGTTCGCGATTACAAATACCCATGATGCGGTCTTTGACTGAAAATCCATCAAGCCATTTATCCAAATCCTTTGATTGGTAGTACACCATGTGTGATGTACTGATCCGCTTGAAAATTTGTTCATCCAGTAGTGACGCTGGATCAACGAACATTTGAATCACTTCGAGTAAATCGCGATAGTGAATTCCTCTTTTGTTCCTTCCAGTATAAGTCCTTACGAGTACATGCATCCAACGCCAAAATGCATGCGTTTTTATGGGTATTCCTATTGCAGCATGAATGGCAGCATCATGCTGTGAAAGCGTATTCATCATCAGTTCAAGAGAGGATGATTCAGCAAGAATCACTGCAGTCTCATTGAGTTCGTCTGATTGCTTTTGTTGAAGAGCATGCACAACTGCCAACACTTCACTTGTGGCCGTTGAACATTCATTGACGAATATTTTCTTAGGAATGTTTTGAAAATAGCGATCCACGAAAGAGTGAATTGGCAATCCGGATTTACGAATAAGTAAACCAGCTTCGTGTAATTCATCTTCGACATAGTATTCATCCAAATCATGATACAATTTCACGGGCATGATATCCATCAAACGGTAGATCAACTTCTCCTCTGCTTTGGAAAATGCGGAAATACCAGCAAATACGAGTTCGGTGGCCTTTAAATTTCCCAGCTTTTGTTGAGGTTCCTGTACCATAGACTTCACCATGGCATGATATGTCATGAGTCCACGCTGTCTTTGTTCATGAAAAAAGCTTTGATAAAGCTCTCCCATTTCAGCCCAAAATTTCAAAAATGCCTGCTGCCCTTCACTCAATTCTGTTTCGTTGAAGCTCCAGTTTTCAATTTCACGAACATCCCTTAAGTCAGAAAAAAGAGCTGCCGGATCAGTGAGCGATGCATCTACATCATTGAAGTCATTCAGGAGTATTTTACCCCATTTGAAGAAATCCCGAAAATCATCAGGGTGAGTACTCACATTTTTGTACATCTCATAGAGCAAACACAAGGCGTCTGTTTTTCCACATAATTTTTCTCCAGATATCAAACTAACCAATTGTGGCATGATGATACACTGCGGTGCCCAAAAAGGTCTTTTGAGTTCAGTAGCCAAATGATCGAGCAGAAATATCTTTGATCTCCTTGAAGGCAGCACCACCACAACTTCTTGCAATTGGTCGCCATGCGCTTGAATGAGCTCAAGGGCCACTGAACGGAGAAAATTTTTCCGGGCTTCACTGATCATAGCAGCAAAGAAACAAATGACTACGATTTTTGCAGCATGAATTTTCCAATCTATCGCAGATTAAAAAATGGCAAGAGTTATTACATCATTCTTGCCGCTGATCGCATGAAAGAATATCAGAAACTGGGTAAAAACTGGTTGGTTCATGAAATACATGCCAAAATTCTGCCTGAAAGATTGTTGATTTCAGATATCATTGAAAATCTGGATGGACAATATGAAAACTCCTCTGCTGCAGAGTTTGTCGAAGTCATCGGTCCAATAGCAAATAACTGATTGTATCAACCTTCACGGACAAAGTACATAATCTTCAAACAATTGCTCATAAGTCTCTCAAATTTCGAGGGCAGGAGTTGATCCAATTTGCACTTTTGAAGCGCATGACTATCCAGGAAAACATTTCTCTCAGAAACTACAATACGTTCGGCATAGAAGCTTCGGCGAAGTATTTCTCCGCATTTCAGGACATCGATTCGTTATCTGAACTTCTTCGTACCGATATCTGCAAAAGGAACCCAAGATTGGTGCTTGGTGGTGGCAGCAATATGCTGCTTACAAAGAACTTTCATGGCATTGTTCTCAAGAATGAAATACACGGAATCTTGCTCAAAGAAGAAGATGAAATGCACTATTACGTCACAGCTGGAGGTGGAGAAGTTTGGCATCAATTCGTATTATTCTGTATCGAACATCAATACGCAGGTTTAGAAAATTTATCGCTGATACCGGGTTGTGTAGGAGCCAGTCCTATGCAGAATATTGGTGCTTATGGCGTTGAAATCAAAGATGTATTTCACTCCCTCGAAGCCATAAACATTCACGATGGAACTCTCCGTTCATTTGGTCTTGAAGAATGCGAATTTGGTTATCGCGAAAGTATTTTCAAACGTAAAGAGAAAGACAATTGGATTATTCTGAATGTTACATTCAGATTGAATAAGCGACCAGTATTACACACAGGCTACGGAAGCATCGAAGAAGAATTAGATAAAATGAATCTCGACAACATTACCATCAGAGATATTTCCAGAGCTGTGATCAATATTCGATCATCTAAACTTCCAGATCCAAGCAAGATTGGAAATGCAGGTAGTTTTTTCAAAAATCCGGTTGTGCCACTTGAAGTCTATCGAAACATTCAATTTCACCACAACAATGCACCGGGTTATCCTGTCAATGAACATGAAGTGAAAGTACCTGCCGGTTGGTTGATCGAAAAAGCTGGCTGGAAAGGCAAGAACATGGGCCGATATGGAGTTCACGACAAACAAGCGCTTGTGCTGGTGAATTATGGCGGTGCGACCGGACATGAAATCTACCAACTCAGTACCATGATCATCGATGACGTTCGTTCAAAATTCAACATTGAATTAGAACGTGAAGTAAACATCATTTAAGTATCAGAATTTCGCACAAGGCATAATCCTGATCTTCTTTGATCTGTTGTTGTGTTTATTCGACCACTGATAAGTGAGCGACAATTCGTGCGATCCAGATGAGCTTCCAATTCCCAGCCTTGATACCGTAATATCATAGCTGTAGCCGAATTTGTATCGCGATGCTTGAAAACCGAGAAGGACTGCTACGGCATCATGATTCATGTAGCCATAACTATTGCTTTTCATAGGAAGACCTCTATACCATACACCAAGAATTATCGGAGAAAACTCGTAGTAAAATCCGAAATCCAGCTGGTCGAAGTTTTGCTGCGATAAATAGTTGGCAGCAAGAACAACGTAGTGATCAAGTCGCATCAGTGAGTTTCCTTTGATACGCAGCCTCACTCCACCATGAGCGGAAATTTTCCGCGCCAGGGGATTCTCATTGGTGTTATAAAATGACTGATCAGGTGAGTTATTATGGTACGCTGACAAGCCGAACCAGAATTTGGGTCCGTATGTGAGTAAGCCTGCACCCATATCAAAATAATTGACAGGACGCACAGTTCCTTGTTCAAGAGAAACCGCAGCTCCATCGCGTACCATTTGATCGTAAAAGGTCAGTTTATCAAAATCAATGTTTTTGGTGACATATCCAAATTGCAAGGCAGGCCTGAAATACCAGTTTCGTTTGATCCTCGCTTCATATGAATATTGAAAAGACATAGCCGTGGTTCTCAAAGCACCGGTACCTGCGCGATCATAGTTCACGAGAAGACCCATCCCACTATTGATGTTTGGCAAAAACTGATCATAGGACATGTTGAAAGCCGAGAATCCACCCGGAATAGCAGACCATTGATTGCGGTATTGGGCACTCAATCGACTCTGGACACTGGCGCCGGCAAATGCCGGACTTACCACTGTAGGTACTGCGTAGAACTGAGTGAATTGTTGATCTTGTGCACGGGTATGCATTTGCACCAACAGTATCGATATGAGGAATATAATTTTTTTCATTGTTGTGCTGGTTAGGTTATTTCACAATGAGCGTCACATCGCCGGATTGTTCGACATTCTGGCCATCAACGAAGGTGGCGCGTACTTTCCACACATATACGTCCTGCTTGACAACAGAACCACGATAGTATCCGTCCCACCCTCTATTCACATCATTGCTTTCAAATAGGAGCTCTCCCCATTTGTTGAATATTTGAAGTTGATACTTCACAACACCATTGTGCATAGGGAAGAACACATCGTTATCAAAACTTTTCGGATCATATACACCTCCTGAACTTTCAATGGTATTCGGAGTAAAGGCATTAGGGAAATTGATCATACCTGCTGCCGAAGCGTGCACAACGCCAGGCAATAAAATGGTGTCTGGGCATCCAAATTCGTTATCAGCAATCAGTTGTATATCATAGTCACCCTCGGCCTGATAGTAATACAAAGGATTTTCTTCAACAGAGGTATTGCCATCACCAAAATCCCACTGATAAGAATTCGCATTCTGCGAGAGATTGAGGCAGTAAACTGGTTCACCAGGTACATTTACTTCATTCGGATTGACTGTAAACGCAGCTTGTGCTCTTGGATATACATGGATGATTTGTTCCTGAACCATTTGGTCTGTGGTACCATCCGCTCCCATAACAATCAGCGAAACAGTGTAGGTTCCAGGTTGATAATAAGTATACACCGGATTGGTTGCGGTTGATGCTCCGCCATCACCGAAAAGCCAATTGGAGAAAATATTGTTTTCACTGAGGTTGGTAAAACTTACAGTTAATGGAACACACCCTTCTGCCGGACCTTCAAAGTTTGCAACTGGCGGTGGTGGAAGAATTTCAATGGTACGATATGAAGTATCACTGCATGATCCATTCGTTGCTATGAGCTGTATCGTGTACTCGCCCCATGATTCATAAGTATATGTTCCTGGTTCCTCTACATACAATTCATTTCCATCATCCATATTCCAGGTGAAGTTGAGACTACCACCAATGGTAGTGTTATCAATAGTAACGGTAGATTCAGGATAAAGCTGTACATCCGGTGTAACATCAAAAGAAACAGCTGGATTGGCATAAACATATATTGTCGTTGACGTGGTATCAGAACATCCGAAACTATCAAAAAGTATGAAGGTGACGAGATAGGTAGTGTCGGTTGTAGTCCAATTGAAAAATGTATGCGTTGGTTCATAATCAGTAGAAAAATCACCATCACCAAAATTCCATAAGTAACTATCACCACCATCGCTTGTATTGTCAAATGTGATTTGTAGTGGTGAACATCCCTCCTCTATAGAATAGAAATCCGCGGTAATTTCCGGAGCAATATCGATGGTCAAATTCGTTTGATCTGTGCAGCCATAAGAAGTGGTTGCCTGCAATGTGATTGGATAAGTGTAAACATTGTTCGTGACATTGATGTATTGATAATCATGATATTCAGCATCTGTAGTTGAAGTCTGACCAGTGCCATATGTCCAATAATAACTATCAGCACCAATTGATCCATTGTAAAACGTCACAACAGTTGGATAACATCCAGCAACGGTGTCAATTTGCGCAATAGCAAGAGGAGAGTGCATGACATGTATCACGTGTGAAACGGTATCCACACAACCATACAAATTGGTTGCAACGAGCATTGCTGTAAAGTCTTGATCAAACTCGTTTCCGGCTGTATAGGTATGTGCTGGTGTGGTCAATTGCGACACTTGACTATCACCGAATAACCATTGATATGAAACAGCCCCTGAGCTCAAATTGTTGAACAAAGCATTGAAAGGCGAGCATCCTATGGTATCAACACCGAATTCTGCAATCACTACTGGATACAGGCTGAAAACCTGTGCTGACGTGTCAACACAACCGTACTCCGTAGTTGCCGTTAGAACAATATTGTAAGAAGAACTTCCATTCAATGGTTCAGCGAATTCATGCACGTGCTGTGCTGCAGTTTCTGAAGATGTTAATCCGTCTCCATAATTCCAGTTGAAAATCGTAGCAATGGTTGAATTGTTGGTAATGGTTACCGGCGAAGGTTCGCAAGCTGCACTTTCACTCATCGTAAAGTCAGCGACAGGTGTTGGATAAATTATCAAAGTATCATTTACAACATCAGAACAACCGTATGGCGAAGTGACCATTAACTGAACATTGAGATACAAAACAGTATCCGACACATTCGCAAAGTATACCGATGGATCTTCCATGATAGATTGCACACCGTTTCCAAAATCCCATTGATAACCGATGGCATTTTCACTGGTATTGATAAAATTGACATTTACCGGTGAGCAGTGTGCACCAGGATCCATAAATGACGCAGATACCTTTGGATAAACCTGGATGACTGCATTGGTTTGAGATGAACAACCTTCTGCAGAACTGGTTGTGAGTGTGACATTGTAATTGACCACATCTGCCGTGTTGTTTTCGTAAATATGTGTTATAGAAGTCGCATTACTATTGGATGTATTACCATCACCAAATACCCACTCCACTACATCAGCATTCTGCGATGTATTGAGGAATGTAACGGTTAATGGTGAACAACCACCGATGATATCAGGCGTGAAACCTGCCACCGGCGTTGGGTTGATGACAATAGGTTGGGTGAGTGTATCTGTACAGCCAAATTGTGACATAGCAATCAGCGATACCTGATACGTAATCGGATCACCAGTTTCGTTGGTGTAATAACTTGTAGGCTGCGGCAATACCGAAGTTAAACCATTACCAAATTCCCATTGATAATTCACCGCACCAATACTATTGTTGGTGAAGCTTACCGAAACTGGAGAGCAGTGAACACCGGGATCACCAAAACCAGCCTGAACTGCAGGATATACTACAATGGACACTGTAGCTTCATCGCTACATCCTTCTGCAGTCAAAGTTGTCAAAACCACATCGTATGTTACCGGAGAAGATGATGTATTGATAAATGTGTGTTGGTGTAATGAATCACTAACGGATGAGATAACACCATCACCATATTCCCATTGGTTGACATCCGCAAAAACGGAATTGTTAGCAAATTCTACGGTCAATGGCGAACATCCTGAGAACATATTCGGAACAAAATCCGCAATTGGTGTTGGGTTGATCAACAAAGGATGTGTTGCAGTATCCACGCATCCAAACGATGAAGTGGCAATAAGCGTGATATCATAAATATTCACATCAGAAGTATTGTTGTCAAATACTGATGTGGGCGAAGACATCACAGATACAATACCATTGTCAAAATCCCATTGATATGAAAGTGCATTTGTACTCTGATTGATAAAAGTGACTGTTGCAGGTGAACAAAAAACACCAGGTTCATTGAATTCTGCAATAACCGCCGGATAGGTAGTTACAGTGACACTATGTTGAGATGAACATCCTTGAGCTGAAGTTGCGGTAAGTATTATTTCATAGTCTTCAGGGACAGATCCGGAATTGGTATAGGTATGTTGCTGAAGACTGTCGGTGACTGTTGAATTGGTGCCATCACCGTAGTCCCATTGCATACCTGAAGCGAAAGTTGTTTGATTGGCAATGTTCACAACAACTGGCGAACATCCAGCGATCACATCGACAATGAAATTTGCAAGAGGTGATGGATTGATGGTGATATCATGCGTGATGGTATCGCTGCAACCAAACATAGATGAAGCAACAAGAGTGATGGTATAATCTACGGGAGCACCTGTATTGTTGGTGTATTCTATCGCCGGATTTTGAGTCACTGATTGAAGACCATTTCCAAAATCCCAAGAAAATGATGTCGCATTGACACTCGTGTTGACGAAATTAATGGTCACAGGAGAACAATAGACATCCGGGTCGTTGAAAGAAGCTACGAGATCGGGATATACCTGAATACTCAAAGAAAATGTGCTGGTGCAACCATCAGTGGTTGTAGCAGTGAGCACTACTGTTCTTGTGATCACAGTAGTACCGGGATTGGAATAAGTATGACTGTGCGCGATGGAAGCATCAGTTGAAAATGTGCCATCGCCATAATCCCAAACGTATGAATCTGCATGGATGGACAAATTCGTGAATGTCACCGTGAGTGGTCCACATCCTGAATTTTGATCCACAGAAAATTGAGCAACCGGAGATGGATATACAGTAACAACCGCCGACGAGGTGTCAATACATCCAAACGCAGATGTACCAATCAATTCTACAGTATAATTTACTGTGGTATCTGAGTTATTCTGAAAAACATGCGTGGGCATAGCTACTGGCGAAACACTGCCATCGCCGAAATCCCAATGAAATACCTGAACCCCCTGAATAAAAGGCATTGTAGCAGTCAGTGGTCCACAACCTTCATCGCCTGTAATGGTGAAATCGAAATCAGCCAACGGATAAACAATGATGGTATGTGTAGTTGTGTCATTGCAGCCATTTGGACTATACGCAATCAGTGTTACATCATATGAATCGAGTACACCGGATGTATTGATATACATATTGGTAGGATTCACCAGATTTGACGTTGTACCATCACCAAGATCCCAATGATAGCTTACAGCATTCTGTGATGTATTGGTAAAAAATGCTTCGAATGGACTACAACCGGGCGGATTTGCATTATCTAGGAATGAAGCAACGGCACCCGGGTGAACGGTTACATACATCGTATCTGAAGATCCACATCCAAAAGCATTCATTGCTGTAAGTGTGATCATATAAGTTGTGTCTGTACTGGATGTGTTTAGAAATGTGTGATCCAATTCAAAGGTCTCTTCATAATATCCATCACTGAATGACCACTGGTACACAAATGCAGTATCACTATTATTGAAGAATTGTACTGTAAGCGGAGAACAACCGGTATTGATGTTCGAACTGATCGCTGCCACTGGAGCATGATCAACAAGCACAGACATCGTATCGGTACCACTACAATGTTGAGTATTCACATTCAATGTAACGAGATATGTTCCGGCATTGGGATATAGATAATCTGGAGATTGATCAGTAGATGTGCCTCCGTCACCAAAATCCCAATTCCAATCAGTAATGTCGTCCCCTGGTGTATAGGTCGTCATATCTTGAAAAGTCGCTACTTCGCCTTCACACAAATCGAAGACATTAAAATCCACTATAGGTGAATCATAAACATGAAGCACAATGTGATCGGTGGCGGTGCATCCGTTGGCACTACTTACCTCAATATCTACATCATAATTCCCAGCCGCATTCATAAACAAAGGCGGTGGACTTTGTCCACTAAATGCAAATGGTGTTGTTTCAAACGTCCAATTCCAGGTAATGGCGTTGGTGGTAGTCACGGATAAATTGGTGGTAAGTGAGTCACAGCCATGATTCATATCTGGAGTGATATCGACAGTGGGACTGGGCAGTACGACTACCTGCACCCAGGCAGTATCTGTACATCCATTGGCCCCATTGATGCCTACCATGCTGCCTACATTATATGTTCCAGGAGAAGTATATACATAAGTTATGTTACCAGATCCTGTAGGCATCCAGCCCATGCCGGTTCCCAAATTCCACTTATATACATTGGCACCACCGGTAGATTGCTGGAGGAAGGTAATTGACTCGCCAACACAAACAGTATCCGGAGTAGCAGCTATGGCTGCTACTGGCGGCGGTACAATTTGAATGGTAATGCTGGTTGGAGCAATACCACAAAAATTACTATCCAACAATTCGACGGTATATGTACCGATACCGGGATAATGCATGGTATGCGGAAATGTTGGTGGCCATGGAGTCCAATCAATGATGCTGTCATGTCCAAGTCCCCAATAATCACCGAAATTCCAATATTCATAACGCTGATAAATATTCCCTTGAAACAGACAATTGCGATAAGTCGTATTGGTAAAAGTGACTGTAGTATCCGGATAACACAACAGAGTTGAAGAAGCGGTAATGGAAGGATCATCAAGGTCCCAAATTCTGATTGGATTGAAGGTCGCTGTTGAATGACCACCTTGAACAACGTTACAATAGTTTTCTGCAGTCAATGTTACTTCTGTCTCACAAGTAACCGTTCCAACTTCATAGGTGTGTTGTATGGTCTGATTCCAGTTGGTGTAGTCAAATACGAGCACTGGTGATCCATCACCAAAATCCCAGGTGAAAACTGTTGTTTCGGAAACGTTGGTAGAAGAGTTAATGAACTCCATCATCTGCGGAGCACAAGCCTGTGTGAGTCCACCTACAGGAATTTGAATGGAAGCACTTGAAGCTTCTTCCATGATAACTACGCCTGTTGTCACACATCCCGTTGAAGTTTCAGTGATGGTGACCACGAACGTATCGACTGCTGCTGTATAGACGTGACTTTGGAAGGTTGGTGGACTCCAGCTCGCACCCGAAGTTACAGGTGTGCCATCACCCCAATCAATCGAATACCCATTCCAGGTATCTGGTGTGCTTAGGTTAAAAGTAAAATTATTCCCACTGCAGGAATACCAGTACGGATTGTCGTTAACCTGTCCATAAAAATCAAACACGTGAGGACATTGTGCCCGTGCGCCGATCAATGACAGCAGGAAAACAACGAGGGTAGTGGTGATTTTAGGTTTCTTGTAACGAAGGATCATAGACGATTTCTACGAGGCTTGTTCCAAATAGTAAACAGCGTCTTTAGCCTTTTCGACCAAAATGAGTCCAATCATCACGAACCTTGGCAAAACAACCATGAAACTGAATATTTGATTCCATCTGCTGTTGATCCCCTCAGGCCTGATATGACTGCGTTTCAGCACTACTTGATGGCTCGAAAATGCCTTCATTCAGCCATTTTTTCTGCGACCGGCATTGTCCTGATTTACATTTGCACCATGTTGATTGAAGTGCTGAAATCAAAAATTCACCGCATAACGGTGACAGAATCTAACCTGAATTATATCGGAAGCATCACGCTCGATCCATTACTCATGGAGGCCGCGGATATGATTGAAGGAGAAAAAGTACAAGTGCTGAACTGTATGAACGGGGAGCGCTTAGAAACATATATCATCACTGGTGAACGCGGAAGTGGAACGGTGTGCCTGAATGGGCCTGCTGCCAGAAAAGTTGCACCTGGTGATGTTGTCATCGTGGTTACTTACGCCCACATGAGTCGCGAAGAAGCCCTGACCTATAAACCAACCATTATTTTTCCGGATACGGAAAGCAATAAACTGGTCTGACAAACTCCCCAATTCTCAGTGAATTCCAACTTCCGAAAAGTAGCAGTCTACATCCTGTTTTTAGCACTCGCAGCAGTGCTGATGTGGTTTCTATATAAGGACATCAGTTGGGAAAAAGATCTGAAACCCTCACTTCAACACGTCAATTGGTGGTGGATAGTCATCTCATTCTTCATTGGATATAGCGCCACTGTCATACGTGGCTTGCGCTGGAATCTCATGCTCGAACCCATGGGTTATAAAGCCCATAACTGGACATCCATTCATTCCGTCGCATTCGGATATTGTATGAATAACCTGGTTCCTCGTTCTGGTGAACTTGCCCGATGCACGCTTTTGAACCGCGCCGAAAAGATTCCTGTGAATAAACTCATTGGTACAGTTATCCTTGAACGGATTGTTGATGTGTTGTTGCTCGGCACATTATTACTCGCTGCATTCATTGTTAAAGCTGACGCCTTGAGCACTCTGCTCAATCAGGTGGACGCTGGTAAAGGAAAACTCATCATTTATCTTCTAATCGCTGGTGTAGTTGGTTTGGTTGTCTTCTTGGCTGCGCTCAAATTCTTAAGCAGCAATCCGTTCATAGCTAAAGTGAGGCATTTTTTCATCGGCATGGGCGATGGCATTAAAACCATCTACAGACTTCGACAGCAAGGATTATTTTGGCTTTATTCTTTGGGGATTTGGGGTGCCTGGTTGTTGATGACATTCTGCTCGATGCAGGCGCTTCAAGAAACACAAGCCATGACATTTTCGGATACCATCTTCTTCATGGCAGCCGGTAGTTTGGGCATGCTCGTACCAACTCCCGGTGGGGCTGGTGCATTCCATGGCATGGCTGTGCTCGGCTTTGAAGCACTCGGATATGATGGCGCTGTAGGAAGAATTTACGCACTGATCTCCTGGTCGATAAAAACAACTTTTGACATACTCATCGGTGCTGTAGGTTTCTTCATCGTGACATCCCGTAAAATCAAAATCTGATGATTGCGAAATCACTGGACGAACTTGAAAATTGGGTTACCCAATGGAAATCCGAAAAAAAGAGGGTGGTATTCACCAATGGCGTCTTTGACATCCTACATGCAGGTCATGTAGATTATTTGCAAAAGTCGAAAGCACTTGGCGATGTTTTAGTAGTAGGTATGAATGACGATGCCTCTGTAAGAAGTCTCCATAAAGGACCAGAAAGGCCTATCAATCCTCAGGAAGCAAGAGCCTTTGTTCTCGACGCACTGAAATGTGTAGATGCCGTCATCATTTTCTCGGATTACACTCCATTAGCTGTAATTAAAGCTACATTGCCAGATGTTCTTGTAAAGGGTGGCGACTATGATCCAGAAATCTCTGATCCTTCTAACAAACAATTCATTGTTGGCTCAAATGAAGTGAGACGACATGGTGGCGTTGTACGCACCATCCCATTGGTTGATGGCTTCTCCACGACCGGATTGGTCAACAAGCTCAAAAATCAGTCATAAAAAAACCCGGATAAACCGGGTTATTGAAGACTGTCTACTCTGCATTACGCATTGAGCAAATCGAGTTTTTTCTTGATATCATCAATTTCACGTTCTGTGGCCTTGATTTTCTTTTCGATATCCTTGCGAAGAGCTTCGGCACCTTTACCCGTGAAAATACCCATGTTATTTTCATACTGAGCGATTTGGTGTTTCAGCTTTTCAATTTTTTCCTTCATGAAATTCTTCTCCCTTTTGAGCCTCATATCACCATCGCCACTGCTCTTGATAGAAGACAAACGATTACGGAAATTGGACATCTCCTTCTCTTCACGGTCTGCATTGATTTGTCCGTATTTCACATCCAATAACTGATTGTAGCGGTCCATGATCTCCTTCACTTTCTCTCTTGGCACATAACCTACAGCATGCCAGCGTTCGCCAAATGCTTTCAGGTTAGCAAGATCAACCCCTTTATTTCCGGTGATTTCAAGTGCTTCCAATTCACGGAGCATATCTTCTTTCAATGTCAGGTTCTGAGCCTGCTCATCGATCACTTTCGCATAATTTTCTTTCTTGCGGCTGAAGAAATGATCGCAGGTAGACCTGAAACGCAGCCACAGTTTTTGTTCATCACGAGGATCAGCTGAACCAACAGCCTTCCATTCTTCCTGAAGTTTTTTCAAAGCATCGGTTGCAGCCTTCCAGTCATCACTGTTTTGCAGTGCTCTGGCCTTTTCAATCAATGCCTCCTTTTTATCTTTATTTTCTTTGTATGAAGAACGCTTTTGGTCCATGAAACCTTTGCGTTTGCTAAAAAACAAATCACAAAGACCTCTGAATTCCTGCCATACTTCTTCATTCTCCTTTTTGCGCGCCCAACCGATGGTTCTCCACTCCTCTTGTAATTTTAGGACTTCATCCGTCCAGCGATTCCAAGTAGCAGCATTGGTTATCTCCATCGTTAAGATCTCACTCATTTTCGCCACCAGCGCCTTCTTCTTATTCAGATTCTCTTCGCTGTGCGTATGTATCTCGTCGTAATGAGCTTGAATGCGATTTTGTGCTTCGCGCAAAATGCCGAAAAAATGATCTCCGAGTTCCTTGAAACTTTCACGTGGAGATGGGCCGATATTCATCCATTCACGGTGAAATTTTCTCACCATGATTTCAAGATCATTGATTGAAGTTACCTCGACAAGTTTCTTCGCTTCTTCAATCATTTCCTCCTTCTTGCGAAGGTTAATTTTAAGGTCATGATCTTGTAAAGACTTGTAGATATTGATATTATAGAAGAACTCGTGATTGAGTTTTACCCACTTCTCGTGAATATCATGGTATTTATCACCTGGTACATCACCAATGGTGTTCCACTTTTCACTTAGTGCTTTGTGTGTTCCGAAAGCTTTGGCAATATTCTGCTCATCCTTCACCAGTGCTTCCAATTCGTGGAGCACTTCCTGCTTCAACTCAAGATTGCGCTGACGCTCTGCAGCAAGCTTTTTACCCTGCTCTTCAATGCGATCTTCATATACTTTGAGCAATTCCTGATAAGGAGATTCGAGTTCATCCGGTACATAAACGAATTCAGTTCCTTCCGGATGTTCGATCGCTTTGAAAGCTTCAAGTTGAACTTGTCTCTCTTTTGCAGACTCCGCTTTCCATTCGCCGCGGATTTCACGCACTGCATCACGGATAGACATAATGTCTTCCGTCTTTAACAGCTCGCGCAGTTTTTCAATCAGTTGGTTCTTCATTTAGAATTCTATAGGTCGGCTTAATTCCGCCCCCATTTTTCAATGGGAGCGCAAATGTAATGAAAGCCAATTCAAGTAAAAAGGCCTTAAACGGATGTTCGCGATTCAGGGTTACTTCTCAAGGATTTTATGACGAATATCATCTCTGTTCTCGGTCATTTCAAGCGTTGTTCAATGCGCTCCCCACACAAATCACGGGTATATATCGGCATATTTATTTATTAGTATTGCCAAAAAATGGCCTCACCAGGACGAAAATACCCCCCGGAAATCACACGTCAAAAAATGGTCGATTGGTGCAACAAAGCCGAACGATCTCAATGGGACGTCCGAAAAAAACTCATGGATTGGAATATTCCTTCACTGGAAAGGGAAAACATCATTGCCGATTTGATCGGCATGGATTTACTCAACGAACAACGGTATGCATGTGCTTTTGCGCATGACAAATCCAAATTCAATCGGTGGGGCAAAGTGAAGATTCGTGTTCACCTTAAGGCTAAGGGTATTTCGGATCGCAACATCACGGAAGCGCTGATGACCATTGAAGATGAAGATGTAGAGACTTCCATAGTCCAACTGATCCATAAAAAACTGCCTTCACTCAAAGGTCTTCAACCATGGCAGAAAAAATATAAGTTGATGCAATACTTGCTTGGTAAAGGCTACCAAAGGGAAGATGCAGAGAAATGCCTCAGGAAATTATTGGGAGACTCTGGAAGCGAATCTTAAAATCACCCACGAATTTTACTCGGCATCTCCTGTGCCCATAATATCTTCAAATGCTGCATACATTGAAAGATACATAATGGGTACACCTGCAAGGATCGGAATACAACAAAGCAGGAACGAGAACAGTACCATAAATCCAAGGACTAACAGAAATAATGCTGTTTGAAGGTATCGTTTGCTCACCACCTTACGACTCGCTTCCATCGCATCCCAAAATGGCATACCACGAAAGACAATAAACATCGGAGCATAGATGTACAAAACCGAAACAGCAGAAGCCACAAGCATCGCAAACAATATTCCGGTCAAGATACCGCTACCTAAAATTTCAGAGGCAATTTCACGAACAGCTTCCTGATCACCTTGTGCTCTTTCCAGATCATCGATATGCCCAATTAAGTCAAAAAATGACCCCATGAAAAATGGCAAAATAACAATGGCTGCAGCAATGGAAACGAATATCCCTGTGACCAGATTTTGCAGTATCAACTGTACCCAATTGTTATTGAAACCATCGAAAAAATTATTGAACGATCGGTTTCTGTTTTGATTCTGTTTTCTTCCATAGATAAACCAGCCTACCGTGAGGGCTGGAGTCAATATGAGCCCACCCAACCAAGAAACATAAGGAATGACGCCAACGGCCATGGATATTACAAAATATAGCAGGGTAAAAGCGATGTAAATAGCAGCATCGCCTCCGAAAAGTTTAAAACCCGCATTGAGGTAATTTCCGAATTTGAACTCATAACCTTCCGAAAGCACTTGCTCAAGTGATTTGCCTTGACTTCCTGAAATATTTTGGTCGATTACATCCATAGCTTGTGGTTTTTGGTATTTCGGCGAAATGTATCAGAAAAAACAATACCCGTATCAACATGTATTCGCTTTGGTAAAAAAAATACGTTATCGGAATCATCGGTTGACCAACGGTATAGACTAATTTCGCATCCGCAATTTTTTAGTCAGCTAAAATTAAAATACACAATGGCAATTACAAGCGATGCTATCGGTGAGCTGAATGAGCGCGTTGATGCGCTCGGGAGGTATCTTTGACGTGGAGGTAAAACTCCTTCAGATTAAAGAAGACGAAAAACTCACACAAGATCCTGATTTCTGGAACGATGCCAAGAAGGCCGAGCAGGTCATGCGCCAAATCAGAAATAAAAAGGTTTGGACTGATGCATTCAAAGAATGCTCCTCTGCAGTAGATGATCTTACTGTTCTCTATGATTTTTTTAAGGAAGGTGCAGCCTCCGAAGAGGAGCTTGAACATCAGTTTGATGTCGCCTCTAAAAAAATAGAAGACCTTGAGTTCAAGAACATGCTCAGTGCTGAAGAAGATTCACTGAGTGCGGTATTACAAATTACTGCCGGTGCAGGCGGAACTGAAAGCTGCGATTGGGCAGGTATGCTCATGCGTATGTATCTCATGTGGGGGCAGAAAAATGGATATTCAGTGAAAGAACTGGATATGCAGCCAGGCGATGTGGCCGGTGTTAAGCAATGCACTCTGGAATTCGAAGGACAGTTTGCGTTTGGTATGCTCAAAGGTGAAAATGGTGTTCATCGTCTTGTACGTATCTCTCCTTTTGACTCGAACGCAAGAAGACATACATCATTCGTCAGTGTGTATGTGTATCCACTTGTTGATGATTCGATCGATATTCAAATCAATCCAAGTGATATCACCTGGGATACTTTCCGTAGTGGTGGTGCGGGCGGACAAAATGTAAACAAGGTTGAAACCGGGGTGAGGCTTCGCCACGCTCCAACAGGAATCATCATTGATAACACTGAAACCCGTTCGCAACTTCAGAATAAAGAAAAAGCCTTACAGCTCCTCAAGTCCCAACTTTATGAAATGGAACTTGAGAAAAGAAATGCCGCCAGAAGCGAAATCGAAGCCACCAAGAAAAAAATCGAATGGGGATCACAAATCCGGAATTACGTCATGCAACCCTACAAACTGGTAAAAGACGTACGTACCGGCGTTGAAACATCGGATGTCGATGGAGTGATGGATGGCTACATCGATGATTTCCTAAAAGGCTACTTGATGCAAAAAGGTAAAGCGGCCCAAGATCAATAATAACTGCTCAGAATATTTCACCTGCAAAAAATACAACCATGAATTATCGCATAGAAAAAGACACCATGGGTGAGGTTCAGGTTCCCGCTGATGTTTACTGGGGAGCACAAACTGAACGTTCAAGAAACAACTTCAAAATCGGCCCGGAAGCTTCCATGCCGAAAGAAATCATCAGGGCATTTGCCATATTGAAAAAAGCCGCAGCACACGCCAATTTTGAACTGGGCGTTCTACCGGAGGATAAAAGAAATGCTATCTCTGCTGTTTGTGACGAAATACTCGCAGAAAAACTCAATGATCAATTTCCATTGGTGATTTGGCAAACAGGTAGCGGAACTCAGAGCAATATGAACGTGAATGAAGTCATTGCTAATCGCGCTCACGTGCTCAGTGGAGGTAAACTTGGTGACAGCAATATGTTGCTTGGAGCCAATGATGACGTGAACAAATCACAATCATCTAATGACACCTATCCTACAGCAATGCACGTTGCTGCGTATGAAGCTGTGGTTCGAAAGACCATACCTGGTGTTGAACAACTGCGCAATACCCTAAAGGCTAAAAGTGATGCATTCATGAACGTGGTGAAAATTGGTCGCACACACTTAATGGATGCAACCCCTGTAACATTGGGTCAGGAATTGAGCGGATATGTGGCGCAACTTGATCATGGTTTGCGCGCCCTTAGAAATACACTCGCACACCTGGGTGAACTCGCTCTCGGTGGCACAGCTGTCGGCACCGGACTCAATGCGCCTCAAGGTTACTCCGAACTCGTTGCCAAAAAAATTGCAGAATTCAGCGGATTGCCTTTCACCTCGGCGCCCAACAAATTCGAAGCGCTTGCCGCACATGATGGTATTGTTGAAGCGCACGGTGCATTGAAACAACTTGCCGTTTCCCTCAACAAAATTGCAAATGATATCAGGATGATGGCAAGTGGTCCGCGCAGTGGTATTGGTGAAATTTTCATTCCAGAAAATGAACCAGGATCGAGCATCATGCCAGGCAAAGTGAATCCGACACAATGTGAAGCACTCACTATGGTATGTGCTCAAGTCATGGGAAATGACGTAGCCATTACTGTTGGTGGAACACAAGGCCATTATGAACTCAACGTGTTCAAACCAATGATGGCTTACAATTTCTTGCAAAGCGCTGAACTCTTGGGCGATGCTTGTGTCTCTTTCGATGTGCATTGCGCTTCGGGCATTGAACCCAACCACGATCGAATCAAAGAACTCGTGGACAAATCTCTGATGCTTGTGACCGCATTGAACACAAAAATTGGATACTACAAAGCAGCAGAGATTGCCAAGTCTGCACATAAGAATGGAACAACATTGAAGGAAGAAGCTATACGTCTTGGGTATGTAACTTCTGAACAATATGATGAATGGGTAGTGCCAGCGAAAATGGTTGGCAACCTGTAAACTATACATCTCGCCAATTGAAAAGGTCATCCGTGGATGACCTTTTCTTATTTTATATCGGATCGATGTCCAAACTGAGTTTCACCTGCCTGAACTCATCCTTTTGTAAGAGTTTTCGAATGACCTGTATCACTTGATGTTTGAGTTCTTCACTTTCCGCTTTCTTCTCAAAGCGAACCAAGATTTGTTGCAGATAGTAATTATTGATTCGCGGAATATAAGGTGCTTCCGGACCCAACATATGATCATGCAACATGGGTAATAGCAACCGAGAAGCAGCCATTGCCGCATTCGCAACAACACCTTCGTCTTTGTGTTTAAATGTCACATTCATCAGACGTGTAAATGGTGGATAAGCAAAATGACGACGTTCTGCAATTTCCTTTTGATACAAAGCATCATAGTTACCTTCTTTGATCATACCGAAAATCCAATGATCGGGTTGATAGGTCTGAATGATCACTTTTCCCCGTTTGTTTTTTCTACCGGCCCTTCCGGCCACTTGCATCATGATTTGGAAACTGCGCTCTAAAGATCTGAAGTCCGGATAGTTCATCATTTTATCTGCATTCATGATGCCTACCAACGAAACATGGTCAAAATCCAAGCCCTTGGTGACCATTTGTGTACCAACCAGTACACTGGTAACGCCACTTTCAAAATCGCCAATGATCTTCTGATAGCTGGATTTTGATCGGGTAGTATCATAATCCATACGTTGCACGCGTACACCAGGTAAAAACAAATCCAAATCTTCCTCGATTTTTTCTGTACCGAATCCCAGCATTTTCATATCCTGACTACCACACTGCTGACAAGAACCGACGGGAGGAGTGCTGTAGCCACAATAATGACACTTCAATACCAATGCGCGTTTATGATAGGTCAGACTAACGTCACATCTGGTACATGTTGGTATCCAACCGCATTGATCACACTTCCATAGTGGTGAGTATCCTCGTCGGTTTTGAAATAATATCACTTGCTCACCACGTTCTACAGCTCCCTGAATTTCATTCAGCAACAATGAACCGAAATTACTTTTCATTGTCTTCGCCTTGATTTCATGTCTTAGATCGCTGAGCACAATTTCAGGCAATTCCATATTCCCAAATCGCTCGGTTAGTTTCACCAAGCCGAACCTACTGCTCGAGGCATTCCAGTAAGATTCAAATGAAGGCGTGGCAGAACCCAAAAGAACTTTGGCAGAGAATTTTCTGGCTAACCACAATGCGGTATCTCTTGCATGATATCGTGGTGCCGGATCGTGCTGCTTATAACTCTGCTCGTGTTCTTCATCCACAATCACAAGTCCAAGTCTTGTAAATGGCAGAAATAACGCACTTCTCGCTCCGAGTATGATATCACATTCACCTGGTAGGTCTGAAAGTACATTTTGCCAAACTTCTGTTCTTTCATGATCACTGTATCCACTGTGATAAACTCCTACACGTTTTCCAAAAAACTTTCTGATTCGTTGAATGATCTGTGTCGTTAGTGCGATTTCTGGAAGTAGAAACAAGACTTGTTTGCCTTGTGCTATGGTCTCTTGAATGAGATTGACATATATCTCGGTTTTACCACTCGATGTTACCCCATGGAGCAAACAAACATCTCTCTCCTTCCATTGTCTTAATATCTCCTTTCTAGCTCTTTCCTGAGCTTCAGACAACGCTTTGGCAGCTTCCTGCACAATTTGACCTGAAGTAAGTCTACCCGTTTGTTTGGTATATGAATGAAAAATGCCTTTTTCAACCATTGCATTTATGGTTGAAGATTGAATATTCTGCTTGGTCAATTTGTTTCTTTCAACTTCAACTCTTCTACCCTGATCCCATTCAGATAGCTTTAAAAAAAGCAATAGTGCATCTGTTTGTTTTTCTGCCTTTCTTTTTTCAAGCGATGAAAAAACCGCTTGTAGTTTATGTTCACTATCTGCTTCGTCACCTAATCTGATCATCTCAATCATTTTAGGTTTGTACTTTTCGCGAATCTCCTCCTCACTCCTAATCACGCCCTTCTCAATCAAACCCTTCATCAATGGCATCACATTTTTCAACTTCAAAATATCGCTGACATCATTCACAGAAATTCTTCCTCGTGCTTTGATCGAATGTACGATCACAAGTTCTCGCTCTGATAAGACAACGTCATCTATGTCATCCAGTAATAAAAATCTTGTTTCACCTGTGAGCTTTAATCCAGCGGGTAAAGCTGCATTCATCACCTCACCCACTGTGCAGCAGTAATAAGTGGAGATCCACTCCCACATCAGAAGTTGATCTTCGATCACCACCGGTGAATCATCCAATACTGAGTCAATCGGTTTTGCCTGATATGCAGTTGGCGCTTTATGATGGACGTGCCTTGCAATAGCAGTATATAGTTTATTCTGGCCCAGGGGAACAATTATTCTTTTTCCCCTACCCACTTTTTCTACCAAATGCTGAGGTACACGGTAAGTGAGCATGCCCGGTAATGCCTGTGGCAATATCACATCTATGTATACCTCTTGATTGATCATAAATGCAAATTAAAACCAAATGAAGGGTGAGAAAAAAAGAAGGCTGCCCATTTGGACAGCCTTCAATCTCATATTGTTTACAATCAACGAATGATCGCAATACTGCGTGTCAATTCTGTTTCGCCGTTAGAGAATCTGAAGTAATAAACGGCATCTTTCAATTCAGATATATCGTAGCTGATTTGTTTGTCTTCACCAGCAACGAAATCTGTACTCACTATGTTATCCACCTTCCTACCAGTAATGTCGAAAACATCAACGATCCAGCGTCCAGTTTCACTTGCACGGGCGTTCATCGAGATCAAACCTGAGTTTGCCATCCACACATGGAATAACGGCCCAGCCAATGCATTTTGAGAACTGCTGGTGATGGTTTGCGTATGACAAGTGGAGTTGCCAGTGCAATCAGATACACACCACGTTCTCAACCAAGTAATGCAACCACCATTGTCTACTGTTTCTTCTGAGTATCCCACTTCTACATCGGTATCACAATTATCAGTTGCTGTGATTGCAGGCGGAGTTGGTGGGGTGCTGCCACAAGGAATGGTGAGATCAGCAGGATAATCACTCAAAAGAGGAGCGGTATTGTCTACAAATGTGATCACCTGAATTTCCTGAGAAAGATTACCGCATGCATCCGTTGCTGTCCATCTTCTGGTGAAATAGGATACACAACCGAAGATCTCTGTAGATGCTTCGAGTGCGATTTGTGGATCAACATCGCAGTTGTCAAGAGCAAATACAACATCAGATGGAACTGCATCCTGACATTCCAAAGTCAAATCACCAGGAACACCCAAAATTTGAGGAGCAACATTATCCTGAACCTCAATCTGAATGGTGTATGTATTGCTATTACTGCATCCATCAGTTACTGTCCATGTTCTTTCAATGGTGTAAGAATTTGGACAATCACCATCAATGATATTGTCGGACATGCTCAATGTAGCATTCGAACAATCATCAGTAAAGAAAATCGAATACTGATCTTCCGCCGGAATTTCAGAACAATCTACCACGCTATTGAGAGCGGGCAATGTTTCAGGGACGAAAGATGGCAACTCTGTATCAACAATATCCATCACTTGAATGGCACTTGCAGTATTACCGCATGCATCTTCGGCGGTGTATGTACGAACAAGATAACCTGCGCAAGAATCTTCGAAAAACTCGTCAGCATAGGTCAGTGTAACTTCACTGCAGTCGTCATAACTGCTTACAAAGGCACCTTCCGATTCTGTACAAGACACAGTGATTTGCGATGCAAAATCAAAGAAATCCGGATCAGTTTCATCAGATACACTGATGATTTGAACATGTTCAGCCGTATTACCACAAGCATCTGTTGCAGTATATGTTCTGGTGATGGTGTAGTTGGCCGGACAGTTCCCTGCAGTAATGATCTCCGCTATGGTAACTTCAACCGCACCAGTGCAAAAATCTTCAGCAGAAATGAATTCCACATCCGGTACAGTTTCGCCACAATCCAACATCATGTCAGCAGGTAGTGAAGAGAATACGGGTGCATCATTATCCGTGAAAGTAATGTTCTGCATGTATTCCGTGCTATTGCCACAATCATCAGTAGCTGTATATGTTCTTTCAATCACATAACCACAATCCGTCGGAACAGTCACATCCACAGAAGTAACGGTAACACCACTGCAGTCATCTGTTGCTGTCAATTGAGCCGGCAGTGGTGTGATATCACCACACTCCAAGAAGAGGTCTTCCGGTAAACCATTGAATTGAGGAGCATCATTATCCGTAACCTGCACCAAATTGGTAACGGTCGTTCTGTTACCACAAGCATCAGTACCTTGCCATGTGTTCTGAATTAAATATGTTCCTTCACATTCTTGAGCGACGATTGCAGAAGTGAACTCAACGGACACTGCAGAGCAATTGTCTGTGAACACTACGTCAGTTGCATTGTAAACAGGAACATTGTTGCAGGTGGTGTTCAAATTTTCAGGTACGAATTCAGCAATAGGATCGATATTGTCTGTAATGGTGATCTGCTGAGTTGCAGTGGCTTCATTACCACAACCATCCACTGCCGTGAATGTTCTTGTAAATCCTCCTGCACAATTTGGTTCAGACTCAGTCACGGTTACGGTAACATCGGAACAAACGTCAGTTGCAGTCGCATCTAACAATTCATATGCTTCACCACAAGAAACAGAGATATCTGCAGGAATAAATGTGAAAATTGGCAAAGCATTATCCGTCACCGTGATTTCTTGTGTCAGCTCAGTAGAATTTCCACACTCATCAGTAGCTGTCCATACGCGAACAAAAACATAACCACAAGATGCTGGTTCAGTAAATGCATTGAGTGTTAATTCAATGTTTTCAGGAGAAGAACAATTGTCAATAGCGCTAACTACCGCTTCTGAAATTTCTTCTCCACAACTGATGGTAGTACTCTCAGGTACTCCCAGGATTGTTGGTCCTTGCTCGTCCACAACGTTAATCACCCATGTACCCGTGGCTGTATTGCCACAACCATCGGTTATTAACCAAGTTCTTTCAATGGTGCTTGAATTCGCACATTCACCAGGTATGACAACTTCATTGACCTGTACAATCAAGTTTCCACAATCATCCGAGTAGGTTACATCAGCACTTTCAATAGTTGGAATTGCATCGCAACTCACTGTCATATCATCTGGGAATGATGTGATAACCGGTGCTTCCTGATCACTCACCGAAATATTTTGATCGGCCGTAACGCTATTTCCGCATCCATCAGTTGCTATCCAATGACGGATGATACCTCCTGAACATCCACCTGATCCAATTTCATCTTCGAAGGTTACAACCACAGCAGAACATTCGTCAGTAGCCTCTGCCATTTCGATAGGATCAGAAGAACCTCCGTCGCATGACAACGTCATGTCTCCAGGAACAAATGTGAAAACCGGAGGAACATTATCAAATACTTCAATAGTTTGTGATGCCACTGTTTGATTTCCGCATTCGTCTATTGCTGTCCACTCGCGAACAAAAGTGTATCCACAAGTATTTGGCACCGTGTAAGCATTCAGTGAAAGTTGAATATTTTCCGGTGCAGAACAGTTATCTATGGCGGCAACTACTGCTTCCTCAACAGGATTACCACAAGTAGAAGTTGAATTATCCGGAACGCCAATAATTTGAGGCGCTACATCGTCGATGACTGTGATCACCCATGTATCTGAAACGGCATTTCCGCATGCATCCGTAAACGTCCAAGTACGTTCCAAAACATACTCATTGGCACAATCGCCCGCAAGTTGAACTTCATTGAATTCTGTGATCACATTGCCACAATCATCTTCAAATGAAACACCCGCATCATCTGATGAAGGGATGTTGCCACAACTTACTGTCATGTCTTCTGGGAATGATGTAATCACTGGAGCAGAAAGATCACTTACAGAAATAATTTGATCGGCGGTTGCTGTATTTCCACAACCATCTACAGCCAACCAATGCCTGATGATTCCTCCTGAACATCCGCCTTCACCAACTTCATCTTCAAAAGTGATGGTCACTTCAGAACAAGCATCAGTTGCCTCTGCCATTTCCATGGGATCTCCTCCTGTTGTTCCATCACATCCAAGACTAATATTGGATGGAACGAATGTGAAAACTGGACTTTCATTATCCAATACAGTGATTGTTTGAGACGCAGAAGAAGTATTGCCACAATCATCTGTTGCAATCCATGTGCGAATAAAATCATAGCCACATTCATTCTGAACAGTTGTAGCAGTTAAGCTTACATTCACTGAAACATCGCAATCATCGATAGCATCAACGACAGCTTCTGAAACCTCATCACCACAGTTCAATGTCGTGTTTTCAGGAATTCCAAATAGCACGGGTGGATTATTATCTACTACTGTAATTGTCCAAGTCCACTCTGATGAATTATTGCAGTCGTCTGTTAATGTCCATGTGCGATGTATTTCATAAGAACCACCACAACTGCCCGGAACAATTTCTTCATCATATGTTGTTTCAACTGTTCCGCAATTGTCATGATATTGTACCATGTCTTCAGACACGGATGGTATTTCATCACAATTCACGGTGACATCCTCAGGGAATGATGTCATCACCGGTGCATTGGCATCTACCAATGTGACAACGGTAGATTCCAAAGCCTGATTACCACAACCATCGAATGCTCTCCAGATACGCATATAACTTCCGGCGCAATCTCCAAGTGGCACATCTGTCCAAGTGAGTTCAACACGTGAACACTGGTCTTCAACGAGCGCCAAATCCAGTTCGAATGGTTGATCACAGTTGACAGTAACAGATTCTGGAAGGAATGTGAAAATAGGATCCATCGCATCTGAAACGTGTATGGTTTGAATAGCAGTAGTTGAATTACCACAAGCATCAGTTGCAGTCCATGTGCGGATAAAAGAATATCCACATGAAGATGAATCAGTAGTTGCTGATAAAGACAATGTGACTTCTCCATCACAGTTATCGGCGGCAAAAGGAAGTGCTGGTGGAATTGCCTGTCCACAAGAAATGGTCATGTTTGCTGGCACATCGAAAATTTGTGGGGGTGTGGTATCCTCAACAGTCACCACCCACACTTGTGATACTTCATTACCACAAGCATCTGTAAGGGTGTATGTGTATGCCATGGTGTAACTACCCGGACAAGTTCCAGGTGTTAGTTCTTCCACAACGTTTAATTGCGTATTCGCACATCCAGGTAACCACTCGACTTGTGGATCAGCCAACTCATCTGCCAATTCGCAGCTGATGGTAATATCTTCTGGAAAAACGGTGAACTCTGGTTCTCCTTCTCCAAGTAAGTAAATCGTTTGATCTGCATATGAAGTATTACCACAACCATCGTGAATGGCGTAATGTCTGATGAGTGAACCACCACATCCGGGAGTGATTATTTCGTCCTGATAAGTGATATTGACTGACGAACAATTGTCAGTTGCTGTAATAAAAATATCATTGGCAAATTCGCAAGCGATGGTGATAACGGGTTCGTATGGATCAACAGTCGGCGGAACATTGTCGATTACACTCACTGTTTGCGTCTGTACGGCCAAATGACCACACTCGTCTTCTGCCCGGCATATTTTTGTCCAGGCAGTAGCAGCGCATCCAACGTTACCGTCGATGCATGATTCATTTACATTCACGTCTCCATGTCCGCTGACAGAAGCACCATTGTATGTACCGGTATAGGTGAACCATCCACTAAAACCGTCATTTCCATTCTTGTTGTTGGCGCCAATACCCATTTGAAATCCATAGAAAAAATCTGCGGGCAAATGAGACAATTCTAATCTGCTGCCTTCTAAAGCTCCTGCTCCGGTAAGGTCAGCAAATCCTGGCACCAATTCATAGTACATCCAATCGATATAATTCTGACCGGCATAACCCAAATCGTTTTTATAAGATCTGCCCATGGCTGACCATGCTGCCCAATCAGCACCATTGTGTAACCACAGATCGACATTCCATTGAAGAGATGGGTCGCCTGCATTGGCAACGAGACCCCACAAATGACCTGTGCCATCGGCATAGACCTGTAAATGACCCTCGCCTACAAAGTTCCAGGCCACCGAGGGAGCACCAAGTTCGGGCAACCAAATTGCCCAGTCAATCCCAGGGCCATTGGCTGTGGAGATCACACAATCGTGTACAATGGCACCAGTTTCACTGGTAAATGATGTCACGGTAACCGGTCCATCGCAACATGTGCTTGTTGCCTGGCAATCTGAAAATTCAGGGATGGCTTCACCGCAATTGACTGAAAGATCCTCCGGATCTCCACTGAATTGTGGTTGACATTGCGCAGATACCTGATTCAGACCAAAGGCCAGAAATGCTATGGTTAAAGTAACCGCCATAGCAAATGAGACGCGGGAATAAATAGCGAATAGAGACGTTTTCACGCGAGTAAAGATTAGGTTAATAAAATTGTTTTCCAGAGCAGGTTCGATTCCCACCCCTTGACTACAAATAAAGTGAATTGCTGCGAATATTTCGACCAAACACCTGATATTTCTTATTAACTAAGTTGTTGACGATAGGAATAACCATTAATGATCTATTAAGCAGCTGAGGCAAAAACACAAAAGGCCCGTTAATCGGGCCTTTTGAACATATCTTACAGAAATTATGACTTCTTTTTATCCAATACTTCGTCGATCATTCCGTATTCCTTCGCCTCATTGGCAATCATCCAGTAATCTCTGTCACTATCATTCCACACTTGATCGTATGTCTTACCGCTGTGTGAAGCAATGATCTCATAAAGTTCTTTTTTCAATTTCTGAATCTCACGCGCTGTGATTTCGATATCACTTGCCTGACCTCTTGCTCCTCCCAACGGTTGGTGAATCATCACACGAGAATGTTTCAATCCTGTGCGCTTTCCTTTTTCACCAGCACACAATAAAACAGCACCCATACTAGCTGCCATGCCCGTGCAAATGGTAGCAACGTGAGGATTGATGTATTGCATGGTATCATAAATACCTAATCCTGCATACACACTACCGCCCGGAGAATTGATGTAGATCTGAATGTCTTTTTTCGAGTCCGCGCTTTCGAGAAAAAGGAGCTGGGCCTGAATAATGTTCGCGATATAATCATCGATCTCTGTTCCGAGAAAAATGATACGGTCTGCCATCAATCTTGAAAACACATCAACCTCTCGGAATGGCATGTTTCTTTCTTCAATCACGGTGCGTGTCATGTTTTCTGGTCCATACATGTGACTGATCACATCATCAACAGCAGAACTACTGATGCCAGATACACCGGTTGCATATTTTTTAAATTCTTTTCTGGTAATCATTGTCTTTATTTAATAATTCATCGGCCAAATTATAAATGAAGCTCGATCAGAATCGTTATAAAATGCCAAGATGTTCACAATACCCCTATGGACAGTTTATCCGGAATTTTTGTTTTGGTGCTAGCTTGCAGCCATGTTTCGCCTCACCATTGATCAAGGCAACAGCCTGACCAAGTGTACGATTTTCTCCGAAACAGATGTTTTGGACCATGCCGTTGCAGCAGACCACGAATTGTCTTCCATTCTGGAAGGCTTCATCAAACGCTATCCGATTCATTCTGCCATTTATTCTTCAGTAAGGGAAAAGGATGATGGGTTAAAAATCATGCGCGATTCCGGCATTCCCACTGTAAGGATGGAACACAGCCTACGTTTCCCTTTTACGATAGACTACCTATCACCCGAATCGCTGGGAACGGATAGATTAGCAAATGCTGCTGGTGCACTTAAAATGTTTCCTGGAAAAAATTGTTTGGTGCTTGATTTTGGAACTTGTCTTACCTACAGCGTCATAGCTCAAGGTGCATTCAAAGGAGGGTCTATTTCACCAGGCATGGATATCAGGTTAAGATCTTTGGCAACTTTTACCGGAAAATTACCTTGGGTAAAATTTCAGGAAATGTGGCCAGAACTGATGGGTAACACGACAGAAAACTCGATTCTATCCGGCGTAATACACGGGATAGTTGCTGAAACAGAAGGTATGATCCAAAACTATTGTAGTCAAATTCCCGAATTAAACGTCATCATAACCGGTGGTCATCATCCGTTTTTTGAACCTCATCTTAAAAGCACCATTTTTGCCGCCCCGTTATTAACGCCGAAAGGACTTCATGAAATACTCTTGCTCAACGAAGCATAAATCGCTTTTCCTCATCATTGCACTGATCATTTCAGTGCAAGCCGCTTCTCAAAGTTCGGTCAACTCGGCGTATTCGCGTTACGGTATCGGACTTCTCCAACCTTCCGGTACTTTCACACACGCTGGAATGGGCGGTGCTTGTACCGCACTCTCCGATGGCATTTCAATCAACTATGCCAATCCTGCAACCTATTCATTCCTTGAACTTACCACGTTGCAAATAGGCGCCAGGGGCAGCTTTTCGTCAATGTATACCTCAGACAACTCAACCAAGGTGGCCAACGGACAGGTTTCAGAGCTGGGATTCGGGTTTAAGAAAGCAGGAAGTAAGTATGGCTTTGCCATGGCGGTTACACCATATTCTGTAGTTGACTATCAATTTCGCTCAGAAACAACCCTCAATGATTCAGTTTCGGCATCAACCATCTACCAAGGTTCTGGCGGTCTAAACAGGGCGCTTATTGGGATCTCTCGATCATTTCGTCTGAGCAAAACACCAGAGAAAAAAAATCAAACCAGCACGGCCAATTCGGATTCTGTTTCAACAGCTCTGCATCAACTTGCTGTTGGTTTCAATTTCAATTGCCTCTTTGGAAATATCAACCGAACCAATACGGTCTTTTTAGACTACAACCAATATTTCGCTACGCACGATTATAACAATCTTCATACTCGTGGCTTTTTTGTAGAAGGCGGATTGCTTTACAAGTTTAACTTCGGAACTCAGATTGAGGAAAAGAAGAGAATCAATAAAAGTTCTTCACTCACCCTTGGATTGAATTACTCCATGGATTGTAGCCTTTTGGCAACTTATGATAAACTGATCACATTGAATGACACCATCAGCAACCGATTGTTTATCGATACCTCCTATCAAATTTCAGGAGAAAGGGGTAGATTGAGAATTCCACAGAAAATTTCTGCCGGTATTACTTGGAAACACTACAATAAGAAAGCGGGTACTTTCATCGTCTCCGCAGATGTGAAATTGCAGGATTGGAGTCAATATGAATTGGCTCTTCCAACTGACTTCAACTTGGATGATGGATTAAAAAGCTCTACACAGCTTTCGCTGGGCATGGAATACAGACCACTTCTTGATCTGAATTCTGATTTGTTGCATCGCATGCATTACAGACTTGGAGTAAGGCAATATAACTCTTCTCTGATTTTATCTGATCATCAAATCATTCAGCAGGGCGTTACTGCGGGGTTGAGCATTCCAGTGATCAAGTCAACAAGTAAATTTCATTTGGCCGCTGAATACGGTGTGATGGGAACGACTGATGCTGGATTGGTTCAGGAAAAATACCTGAATTTTTCAGTCGGATTTACCCTAACACCATCCATATTCGACAAGTGGTTCAGACAAATCAAATATGATTAATGCGCTGACCAAAAAATTCTTGTTTACAACATCAATCTCCTTGATGACGGTACTTTTTTTGAACTCTTGTCAAAATGAAATTTCGGAAATCCGCGCTATTACAGATGTGAACCTCAAACCCGTTCAAACCAGCTATAAAGCAGAATATGTTTTCACTGAAAGAGGTAAGATCACCAATAAACTGATAGCTGCACAAATTGATCAATATGATGGTGAAACTGACTTCATCGAGGCTACTGGGGGTTTCACCATGATCTTTTTTGACTCACTGGAACAAGAAGAAGCTCGACTTTCTGCAAATACCGGCAGATATACAGAAAGTGAAAAAAAACTCGTCGCCAGAGATCAGGTATTGCTCACCAATGCAAAAGGTGAAAAACTCGAAACAAGCGAGCTAACTTTTCTTCAAGACAGCGCACGAATATTCACTGATAAATCCGTTGTCATCACTTTATCCAATGGAAGTATGATCAGAGGAAAAGGGCTTGAAAGCAATGATGCTTTTACCAAATACCGAATCATACAGCCTACAGGCGATCTTTATTTTGACGAAAAAACCGACAGTTCCCATGTACAAAGCAAGCCGATTCGCTGAACAATTTTGGCTCATCTTCACCATCGCGTCATTTATCTATGCATGTTATGTAGTATTGTTCATCTCCGGTTGGGCGAAGGGTTATGTATACTTCTTTTTTCCTGCTGTCGCCTTTTTTTGGTGGTTGGTAAGAAGATCACTCAGAAAACGAATGGACAAAAACATGAATTCCGGAAATCAGCAACGGTAGGCCATTTCACCGCCACAACCATCATTTTTGTTTTCACTAATTTCGCCGCGCCGATCTTGACACAAAAACGGCATCCATGGACTCGTACTGGCCACTGATTATTTTCCTCTCTCTTATTTCCTCAGCATTCTCCAGCGGAATGGAGATTGCCTTTATTACGGCCAATAAGCTCAAGATCGAACTGGACAAAAAGCAAGGCGTTTTTGCATCAGGTATCATTGGACATTTCACAAGGCATCCAAAAATGTTCATTGCGACAATGCTCGTTGGAAACAACATCGCGCTGGTGGTATATGGTTTATACATGGGAGAAGTCATCGAAAGTAGTCTTGCCCATACCTTCCCGACTCTGGAACCCGCGATTGGAAATTTTGGAGTGGTTTTCATCCAAACCATCATTTCCACAATCATTGTTTTGGTTTTTGCTGAATTCATACCAAAAGCACTTTTCAGTATCAATCCTAACCGATGGCTGAATGTGTTTGCTATTCCCACTGCCATCTGGTACGTCGCCCTATACATTTTTGCCTGGATCGTTACAGGTATCTCCGACTTTATCCTGCGCTTTTTCTTCCGTAAGGAAGTCAAGCCCGAAGAGGTTGAATTCGGACGAATTGACTTGGATAATTATCTGGAACAAGCCACAGGGAATATTGATCACTCCAAAGACATCGATCATGAAATTCAGATCTTTCAGAATGCCCTTGATTTTTCTAATGTAAAAGCCAGGGATTGCCTCATTCCGAGAAATGAAATCGTCGCAATCGAAATCACAGATTCCATTGAAAATTTGAAAAATCTGTTCATTTCAACCAGGCTGTCAAAAATCTTAGTCTTCAGAGAAAACATTGACCACATCATTGGCTACGTGCACTCCTTTGAACTGTTCAAGAAACCACAACAGATTCAACACATCCTTCGTCCTGTATCGATTATCCCGGAACCGATGCCGGCCAACGAAATTCTTGAGTTATTCATTCGCGAAAAAAAGAGTGTTTCTGTAGTTGTCGATGAATTTGGCGGTACTGCTGGTATCATTACCATGGAAGATATTGTGGAAGAAATTTTCGGAGAAATCGAAGACGAACACGACAAGGAAGAAACCTCTGAAAAAGTAATCGGTAACGGGGTATTCGAATTTTCCGCAAGACTGGAAATTGATTACCTCAATGAGAAATACAATCTCGGTCTTCCAGTGAATGACGAGCAATACGATACCCTTGGCGGTTTGATTTTATTTCTTTATGGCGATATCCCTGAAGAAAATGAAATCATTACCTATCAACAATTCGTCCTTACGCCTTTGCAGGTTGGCGAGACCCGAATTGAACTCGTCCGGATCGAAATCAAGGACTAATCCATCCAATAATGTATTGAAAACCAGTCAAAATGACTGTCATGTGATTGTTGCTCAATTTATTACCACTGGAACGCTGAACTATGCCTGTAATTTACGATATTCGCAGCCCGAAATTTTAAGCTTATACACTGAATTATGGCAATGATTGAAAAAATCAGAAGACAGAGTTGGCTTCTTCTGACAATGGTAGGAATTGGTTTATTGTCTTTCCTCGTTCCTTATGACGCGGTAATGTCCATGTTTGGCGGTGGTAACAATACCATCGGTGAAATTGACGGCCACAGCATTAGCGCGCAGGAATGGCAAAAAGCCCTGCAGGATCGCGAACCGCTTTTCCAATATCAGGGAAATCAAACCAACCTTTCAAATGATACCTGGAATCAGCTCACGGAAAACTTCATGTACAATGATGAGTTTGAAGCTGCAGGTCTTCAGGTAACCAATGAAGAGTACGATGAAATCCTCTTCGGTGAAATGCTTTCTCCATACGTACTTCAGACCATCTATGGTGGTCAGGATTCTGCTTCTTTCAAAGAACAAGTGAGAAAATCATTCGATTCAATGGATCCGGGTCAGGCTGCAAGCTGGAAGAAACTTATTTCTACCAAACGTCAAAAAGAAAAGTATGACGCCATGCTCAAGAAAGGCCTCTATGCCAATAGCATCGACGCCAAGTGGGCATTCAAAGAAATGTCGGACAAAGTTTCTGTTGACTATGTTGTAAAAACATTCGCTGAAATTCCAGACAGTACAATCTCTTGGTCTGAAAGTGATATCCGTGCTTATTATAACAAGCATAAGAATGACCGTGAATACAAACAGGAAACAAGCCGCACAGTTGAGTATATTAATTTTCCTGTAAAGCCATCTTCATTGGATAGCGCTCAAATTCTGGCAGCCATTGGAACTTTAAAACAAGACTTCCTTACTGCATCAAATGACTCTTCATTCGCAGTAGCCAATTCTGCGGTGCCTTCATCTGCTTATGCAAACTACATCGATGGTTCTATCCCTGACTACGAAAATCAAATCAAGACAGATTCAGTAGGTCGTGTCATTGGCCCTGTCCTCGTTGGTAATGCATACAAACTGATCAAAATATCTAAAAGAGGTTTGGACAATCAGGTTGAAGCACGCCACATTCTTCGCAAAGACAAAGTGAATGGCAAAGCCATGCTCGATTCTTTGAAAACTGTGATCGCGAAGAATAAAAACTTCGAAGAAATGGCCAAACAGTACAGCGAAGACCCAGGAAGCGGAGCTAATGGCGGAGGACTCGGCAAATTCGGCCGTGGCGCTATGGTGAAGCCATTCGAAGATGCTTGCTTTAACGGAGCAGTCGGTTCACTTCAAATTGTGGAAAGTGATTTCGGATGGCACCTTATCGAAGTTACTGGTAAAAACTTCCCTTACACCAAAGTGGCAGAAATCCAGAAAGTGGTTGAACCAAGTCCGGCTACTATCAAGTCAGCTTATGCCATGGCCAAAGAATTCACCATCAACTATGCTGACACCGCTGCTTTCAGAAACGCTGCTGATACCTTGAATGGTGGAACCCGCGTTACGGTTGCTAAAAACATCAAACCAAATGCTACAAGCGTATCTGGACTTCCAGAAGCTTCTGAGTTGGTTTCTTGGGCCTATAGCGCTGAAGTTGGCGAAGTATCGCAGCCGATGATGGCAGAAAATCAGTACATCATCGCTGCACTCACCGAGATCCGCGAGAAAGGCGTTCCATCTCTGGAAAACGTTTATGATAAGATGAAGGAAGAAGTGATCAAAGAGAAAAAAGCACAGAAACTCGTTGAAGAAATGAAGGGCAATGAATCACTTCAGGACCTTGCAACAAGACTTGGTACAACCGTGAAAAAAGGCGATAACATTACTTTCAAGTCAGGAAGTATCCCAGGTTCTGGTGTAAGTGTTGCGGAAAACGTCATCATTGGAGCTTGTATGGGTCTGAAAACTGGAACAGTTTCCCTTCCTATTGTTGGTAAAGGTGGCGTTTACGTGATTCAGAGAACTGCCGATATTGTTCCAGGCACTTCTGCCGACAATTATCTTTCTGATCAGGATCGCACCATTAAGAACTGGCAACAACGCGCCGCTTCAGGAATATTTAGCGCATTCCGCGAGTCAGCCAACATTGAAGACAATCGTTTCGAAAGACGTTAATAATTCAATCATCAAAATATAAAAGGGCTGCGAATTGCAGCCCTTTTTATTTCTTTCCAACCTTAATTTCGCACCATGATTCAGAATCTGTCACCTGAAGAAATTGTAAGAAGGGAGTCTCTTGATAAACTCCGCCAAAAAGGTATTGATCCTTTTCCTGCTCCAGAATTTCCAGTAAATACCACTGCACAGGAAATCCTTAGCCATTACGTGGAAGGAAAAGAAGTAACCATCGCGGGAAGAATGCTCAATATCCGAGATATGGGTAAAGCTTCTTTTGCTCACGTTCAAGATGCTACTGGAAAAATTCAGGTTTACATCAATATTGATTCAATCTGTCCAGGTGAAGACAAATCGTTTTATAAGGAAGTCGTAAAACACCTCCTACACTTCGGCGACTTCGTTGGAGTAACAGGAAAACTATTCACAACGAAAATGGGTGAGATTTCCGTACATGCGGATTCACTCACCTTGTTGGCAAAATCCATCAAGCCGCTTCCAGTAGTGAAGACTGATAAGGATGGTCAGGTACATGATGCCTTCACCGATCCCGAATTGCGTTATCGTATGAGATATGTCGATCTGGTGGTAAATGAAAAAGTCCGTGAGACTTTTATCCTCAGAACGAAAATCGTGAATGCCATGCGTGAATTTTTCAATAGTCATGGCTATCTCGAAGTAGATACACCTGTTCTTCAGGCCATTCCTGGTGGTGCAACTGCACGTCCGTTCATCACCCATCACAATGCCCTTGATGTTCCCATGTACCTGCGTATCGCAAACGAACTTTATCTCAAAAGGCTGATTGTTGGCGGCTTCGAAGGGGTATATGAATTCAGTCGCAACTTCCGCAATGAGGGTATGGACAGAACCCATAATCCTGAATTCACTGTGATGGAGATATATGTTGCCTACAAGGATTATCTGTGGATGATGGACTTCACCGAAAAAATGCTTCGTAGTGTATGCTCTAACGCTCTTGGTACTCAATCTGTGATATTCGGTGATAAAATCATCGACTTCGGTAAGCCATTTGAGCGAATCTCCATGACTGATGCGATCATCAAATACACAGGCTTCGACATCACGGGAAAAACCGAAGAGGAATTGGCTGTGTTTTGTAAGAGCTTTGGTATCGAAGTAAATGATACCATGGGTAAAGGAAAATTGATTGACGAAATTTTCGGTGCTAAATGTGAAGGAAATTTCATACAACCCACTTTTATCACAGATTATCCTGTGGAGATGTCACCATTGTGCAAACGACATCGTTCGAATCCAGAACTCACAGAACGATTCGAACTCATGATCAATGGAAAAGAAGTCGCAAATGCATATAGCGAACTCAACGACCCAATCGATCAACGCAACAGATTTGAAGAACAGCTCAAATTACAACAGAGAGGCGATGATGAAGCGATGTTTATTGATCAGGATTTTCTCCGTGCACTTGAATATGGTATGCCTCCAACTTCCGGAATGGGCATCGGGGTTGATAGATTGGTGATGTTCTTGACGAATAATGAAACCATTCAGGAAGTGCTCTTCTTCCCTCAAATGCGCCCGGAAAAGTTTGAAACCGGCCCTGATCCTCAAGATTTCATCGCCATTGGAATTCCTGAAGTGTGGGCCGAACATGTCATCCGCGCTGGATACGACAGTATAGAAAAACTGAAAGGAGCAAAACCTACGGCCATCCACCAAACACTCAACGGATACCGAAAGAAAAACAAGCTTGAAATCCCTGCCGTGCAACTGGAAGATGTGCAGGTTTGGGTTGGCTGATATTGTTCACATTACTTTACACCTATTCGTGTATAAATGACATCCTGTCCTCTCAGGACATGATCTTTGCTTTGAGATCTTTGAACCCGAATTAATTCTTAAACGCCATGAAAAAAATACTCACGCTTTTTGCCGCAGCATCACTACTGATCTTTCAAGCTTGCGTACCCCAGCGAAAATATGCTGAAATGCAAACCAGCAAAGAAGCAGCTGAACAGGAGAACGACGAATTGCGCAAAGCCAAAGAGCAATTGGAAGCCCAGAATAAGGAATTAACCGCTACCAAAGAAACGCAGGCAAAATCTATTGCAGAGTTAAGTGCTGATACGGCCGACCTCGGTAAAGAATACCGACAGCTTAGGATGCAGTATGACAAAATCAATGAGCTTAATGATATCCTTTCCAAAAAAAGCAATGAGCTGCTCAGTCAGGCCACCGGAGAAAATAAAAAGCTGGTAGATGAACTGAATAAAACACAAGAAGCATTGCAGAAAAAAGAAGATATGCTCAAAGGGTTAGAAAAAAACCTCAACGAAAAACAAGCTGCAATCGACCTCGCGAACAAAGAACTCGAAGAAAAACAAAAGCGAGTTGATGACATGGAGAAACTCCTCGCCGAGCAACAAGCAGCCAGTGAAGCCTTGAAAACAAAAGTGCAGAATGCCTTACTCGGATTTAAGGACAAAGGCCTCACAGTTACTGAAAAAGATGGAAAAGTGTATGTAAGCATGGAAGCCAAATTGCTTTTTGCGACAGGTTCTACAGCTGTTGATCCAAATGGTAAAAAGGCATTGATTGATCTTGCTAAAGCAATTGAAAACGAAGCCGACATGGAAATCATCGTAGAAGGACATACAGACACAGACAAACTTGCTTCAGCATCTTATCCAAAGGACAACTGGGATCTAAGCGTTCTCAGAGCGACAGAAGTGGTAAAAATTATGCTTGCCAATTCCACCGTTAAACCTCAAGTGCTCAGCGCTTCCGGTCGTAGTGAATTTCATCCTGTAGATAATGCAGATAAATCAAAAAACAGAAGAATCGAAATCATTCTTCAACCTAAACTGGATGAATTGTATAAATTGATAGAAGGAAATTAATCTGAAATTTAACTTAGAAAGGGTCACTGTGTGACCCTTTTTTGTTGCAGTTTAACGAATGACTGTTACGTTGCCTTTCATGCGGTTGTCATCAGTCACAATACCCGCTTCATTCTTCACATTGTAAATGATCACGTAAGAATATACACCGGGCTCAACATAATATTCTCCACCTCTGCATTGACCTAACCAAGGTGTATCAATATTATTCGTCTCGAAAATAATACTTCCCCAACGATCGTAGATGCGCAATTCATATTTATTCAAACGTGTGCCTTCTGGTTTCCAGAAATCATTGATACCATCACCATCCGGTGAAAATGCATTGGGGACAAACAGATATGCCGGACAATCATCCTCAACTGTGATGTCGAAAATACTTTCGCAATGTTCTGCGGTTGTCACGACTACAAAATAGTCACCTGATTCCTTCACCAACATTTTCTGATCAACACTTCCATCACTCCACAGATAAGAACACCCCTCATTCTGCGCGGTCAGTACCAATTCTGGTTCAAAATCAAAACAATGTTTAAACTCCTCAGAAAATGGCTTGGCAGGAAGCGGATTCACTTGTACTGTGATTTGGTCTGTAGTCTGACAATAGCCGTTATCAGCTGTGACAGAATAAACACCAGACTGCGCAACTTCAATAGATGGTGTAGATGCACCATTGCTCCAGATATTGTTTGCACCTCCATCAACACCATGCAACGTCACACTTTGACCAGCACAAAATGAAGTATCTGCACCCAATTCGAGTTCAGGATAGGTGAACCCTGTAATGACAATTTCATCTTCGGAATAGCAACCATCAGGACTTGTAACCTGCACATGATAAACACCTGGTTCAGTTACTTCAATGGATGATGATGTGGATCCATTGTTCCACAGCACATCATACTCTTCAGGCCAACCGGTGTCAAGTAACATGATATCGCCTTCGCAAAGACCTGTGTCTTCACCCAAGTCGGTCACTTCATCTTCTTCGGTGACGATAATCTCAGCAGAAGAACTACAACCGGCAGCACTCGTTGCAGTAACGGTTAGTGTTCCGGTTTGAATTCCTGAAAGTGTAGTTCCTGACACACTTGCATTGCTCACCATAACTGCCGGCGTCCAGGTCCAATCCAGATCACCCGCAAAATTTGCAGATGCATTAACCGCTGTACCGCTCACAATACATTCACTTACTTCAGGAGGTACAACGGTTACAATAAACGTCGGCGTTACGTCAATCGCAATTGTTTCTGATAGTTGACAACCACTATTGTTGTCAGTAACAGTGCAGGTATATGTCTGGCTGGCGGAAGGAGAAGCAGAAACATTTCCTCCATTGAAATTACTCAAGCCTATCGCTGGGGCCCAGTCGAATGAAAGACCAGACGGATTGCCCGCGACAACACCATGCAATATGGTTCCACTTCCTTCGCAAATAGAATCATTATCGGCAGTAATGGTCAAATCCAACAGCGTTCCAACCACGATATCCACATCGCCTGATGCATTGCAACCTTCTGCAGAAGTCACATCAACGTGATAGGTTGTGGTGTTGAGCGGTGTAACCAATGGGTTGGCAGAGTAAACTCCTGAAATATCTTGTTGAGGCGTCCATACATAATCATATTCACCAACTACAGAGGGTGTCGCAGACAGCGTCACTCCTTGTGCATCACAAAGTGTCAAGTCGTCAGTCATATCCAAAGTAAATGGCTGACCAACTTCTACCCAGACGGAATCCTTGTAAGTGCATCCCATTCCTGCGTCATTCAATTCTACGTAATAAAATGTACTCGTAGTAGGATTAGCTTGAACTGTTAGTGCTTGCGGATTATCAAGACTTGAAGCTGGTGTCCAGTTTACCGAATATGCAGATGTATTGTTGACACCAACATACATGTTGTCCAATACCCAGTTGTCCTGGTTTGCGAGATATGATCCATTTTGTCTCCAACGGAATCTTGTAGCACTCGATAATGCACCAGCAGGAATATCTACCGTGATTTCAACAAAATCTGGAAATGATGATTCATTGTAGGTAGAAATATTAGTCCATGGACCATTGTTCACAGAGTATGAAAGGACAATGTTGTCGCCAGGTTCAGCATCATCGCAAGGTGCTGTACCATCTGCAATCTTCAATGAAAAGTTTATCGTTCCACCTGATGATACATCCATAGGAACAGTTACGGCATGCCTTGGATAAACACCGTTGAAATAAAGTCCATTTCCCTCTTCTGCTCCACATACATCGTCAGCATCACCTCCGAGTATTTCTTCCCAATCACCCCAAGAAATCTGAGGCTCAAAATCATCAAACCAAAGTCGAGATTCAAAATCAACAACCAAGGATGTTTGTTCGCCACTGCAAATTGCCACTACTTCAGGATCAGCGTTGAAATGCACAATATTGCCATCATTGACAATGAGAGTAATATCAGATTCAGAAATAGCACATCCTCCAGGTGTTGTTACTTCAACATGATAACTGGTGGTGTGATCAGGTTGGACCACTGGATTTGCCACATCCCATTCGTCATCACCGGATGATGAAGTCCAATGATATTCGTAAAATGTTTCTCCACCCGCTACTTCAACTCCCAATTGCACTTCTTGATGCTGACAAATACTGATGTTACCGGGAAAAACACTGAGTGACATGGGATCAGGAGATTCAACACTGTAGTAAAATGTTTTAGGGCAACCAGAAATCAATTCGGTACAGTTGACGCCATACACTGCATTCTCAACTGGGCTTGGTGGAATGTACGATGAGGTATTGCTCAGGATTAAATTTTCGTTGTTTATGTTAAACCATTCAGGCGAAGTATACTCTGCCCCGAGAACAAGAGCATTGCTCACATTAGAACAAAGTACTTCCTCAAATTCTGGAATGACCTTTTCAAAATAGGAACCAACAGAATAAGCATAGCTTTCATTGGGTCCGTTTCCATAGACATATGCATTGAAACCTGCAGTTCCCGCGGAAATGGTATGACTACCAGGAGCAATTTCCAATGAACACCACACATAATCACCGCATGATGGAAATGAATGGTATTCAACCGAAGGAATAGCACTACCATCCAATGTCAATGAAGATATTTCATCAGATTTCAAAATGATATTCAGATAATGCGAAGTGATGACATTGGACTCTGCTGTAGAAAACGTAACCTCTTGCATGGTGTTCTCTTTGTCATCAAGGATCACCATGGAAGGATCTCCATTACCTCCACAGGCAATACCTTCCATGAATTCAATCACGGAAATGGCCTTATTGGATACGATACAATGTGCTGTGGTTTCATGATTGTATTCTACAAATTGACCTGCGCTGAGATTCACTGCTGAAACGCCGTCAATATTCACCACTGTACCGTTTTCAGATGCGAGAATTCTGTATGTGTAATTGGGTTCAGTCACCGGCCACTCGGTGCTCAATTCAAAAACCCACGGTGAAACGAAATATTCATTCCCCCAAAATTTTACCGGAAAATTCTGCTCATACAAATGATCACATGCGAAACAATCAGCGGGTACTGTGCTGCATCCTGCTCCGCTAAAAACAGCAAATGGTCTGCAGCTACCACTATTCTCTGCAGAACGAATGATTGAACCGGTGAGATCACCTGCGCCTGCCGCTTTGAGCTGATAAGCTTGACCAGCATTGAGTTCAATTGAAAATACTGATCCTGCCGAATTGCCAGAAACGGTATTTACAGATGGAATGATCTCAATCGTTGTAGCGTCAGCTGTCGCTACGATCACACATTCAGATTCGTGATCCATCGTTCCTGCATATGCGGAAATGATGTACTCAGTACCTAAGACATCGAGCGGAAGAATTTTCGTCGCATCACTTGTGTTTTGCTCGAAGCTGAGAGCATAAACAGAAACCGGTTGGTCAGTCATGACATGAATGCCTTTTTCTTCAACCACTTCACTGCTCAGCATTTCCGCAATTGCATTCGGAATATTCACCGAGGTTGTAATCCCAGGGGCAACAACAAAACTTTGACTCCAACCTTGGCCAGGAATTTCTATGGTTCCAGATGCTGATTCAGAAGAAGAAATGAAAATGGTAAGAGACTCAGAACTGCTCGCCTCATTGTTTTTCATAAAGGCCAGCCAAAAATCTGTACCCTGAGTAGACACAGGAGATTGGGCAGGGATAATTACCCCGAAACCCAATGCCAAAAGGCACAGCGCTGCAATCCTTAGAATACGCATCAGCAGAATCGTTTAAAGTAAGTCAGTTAGGACAACAAAGATAATCAAAACCAACAAATAATTTACACTTTTGTCTAAATTATTTTACAATTCATCTACCACATTCCGTCATTCGTCTAAACGCCGGGTGTAAAATCCTAAATATCAGCAACTTGATCCAACAAGAAGCTCATTCAACTCCATTTTGATTCCAATATGTTGACCATTTTACCCCCCCATGTGTTGCGTAACAGGCAAAATAGCAGTAGAAAATCACCCTATCAGACGATGTTTCGGACTTGGTTCTTTTCACCGATACTCAGACTTTTACATGCTCTGTTAGCTTAGCGAAATGTTTCTTCACTTCTTGCACCCGAAGTGCGTCTTGGTATGCTTCTCCGTTTTCGTGCTGAGCCTGTCTGCCGTGTCCGCAAGGTTGCCATTCAGGCGCTACACCATGCAAGAAGGTTTGCCGGGTAATTCGGCTTATCACATACTTCAGGACAATCAGGGATATATGTGGTTTAGCACCAGTTCTGGTGTTTCCAGATTCGATGGCAAAACTTTCACCAATTTCGGACTTGAACATGGACTTTCTGACCTTGAGGTATTGAAGCTCTATCAGGATAGGTCCGGTAAAATTTGGTGCCTTTGTCAAAATGGAACGGTCTGCTATTTCGAGAACAATAAATTCTACAGCAGCAAACAAATACCAACCCTTAGAGATTTGAGAACCGGATCTGGACTCATTTCTTTTGCCGAGGCTCCCGATGGCACCAAATACTTCATCAGCGTCACGGGTGAGTTGAGGATACTTTTCCCAAACATGTCCACCGCATCATTTCAATTTCCTACTCAAACACATTGTTATTTTCAATACCTGAACAACCAAGTCCAATTGCTCACTGAGAATGGTGTTTATGAATTTAGTGGGAAGGACTATAGATTGGTCAACTCCTCTTATCCCTATCCAGGAGGAAATGCTTTTGATAGTCAAATTGATTATGACGGATTCAAATATTATTCGCAAAAAAGTATTGTTCAATTTGGCCTGAATGGTGTTGAAGAATTCGCTTCATTGGACTACCCAGTGCTACCCGATGTCCGCAGTTTTTGTGTTGACCAAAAAAATAGGTTGTGGCTCAACACACAAATGAATGGTGTTTACTTATTGAAACCTGATCAGACAAAAGGACCTGAATTGGTGTTCAGTTGTGATCATTTGACAAACTATGTATATGAGGACAAAGAGGGATCGATTTGGATAACGACCATGGGATATGGCATTATACAAATCACTCCAGCCAATCAAGAGATTGAAATCCTCTTGCCTGATCTATACGAAACGGAGAAATTCCCTGTCACTTCTGTCTTTACAACTCCTGATGGTCAAATATGGTGCGGGGGTAAAAAAGGCACCATCTATCGATTTGAAGAAAATGGTTCACAACAATATCAAATTGGGCAGAACACAGAAATCATCATTGACCTTACGCTTTTCAAAGAAAGGATCTATGCTGCGGGAATACTCAATACGTATTGCGTTGATCCGAGAACAGGAAAATCAAAGAACCTACAGTATATCAATAGTGATGGAACGGTTTCTGACCGTATCAACTTCCGTCGCTTTTCCCAAAATCATAACCACTTGATCGCCGCATCTTATGGTATTTATGAGGTGCATGGTGAAATGGATCAGCCTACAGTGACAACACTTGCAAAGGCAGAAGCAAAAAGTATCGATGCCGTTTATATGTCTGAGCTAAATGATGTGTTTCTCGCCAGTTCAGCCATTCTCGGACATTTTGATGGAGTCCGAACAACAATTGATGAAACACTTCAAGATAGTTTGAGAACAAAAATCACAAAAATTCTCAGACTTGATGAAAACACATTGGTATATGCCACCAACGGAAGTGGTGTATGGCTCGTACAACAAGGCAGGCTCGTGGAACACATCACAGAACAAGATGGCCTTTGCAGCAACTATTGTCGTGACATGTCCATAGTTGGAGATACCATTTTTGTTATATCATCTCATGGATTAACCCTGTTTTACCGCAACGAAAATCAATGGAAGTTTCAGTCACTACATGCACCGGAAGAATTGCCCACCGCTGATTTGAGAAAAATATCAGTTACATCTTCCCATATTTTCATTGCCAGCGATGTAGGCCTTCTCCGAATCAAAAGAGATCTACCCGTGCTCGTTCCGAATCCCATTCCTGTAACCACACACATCCAAGGCGTATTCGTAGATGATCATCTCATAGAATCTCTGGTGAAGCCAGACATCAAGGCAGATTTCACACGAATGAGGTTTTCATTTTCGGGACTCTCCTTTCTCAATCCGCATTTGATACTCCTGGAATATAGAACATCAATGGATACCACATGGAATCCTACGACATTTCATTTTGTAGACTTTACCTCTTTTCAATCAGGAGATCAATGGTTCGAAGTGAGAGCCCGGTATTTCAATGGAAGCTGGGGACCTGCCGCACGCTATGAATTCAAGATCATTCCTGAATGGTACAATCACAGATTCACCAGAATTCTCATGATACTCGTCTCCATAGCACTGATTTGGTTTGTGGCACGAATTATACATTTAAGAAATCAACGCAAATTAACCATTGCATTGGAACGAAGGGAAGCTATCAATCAGGAACGAAACAGAATTGCACGCGACATGCATGATGACCTTGGTGCTGATTTAAGCAATCTTCTGCTGGTCACAAGGATTGGTCTCCAACAAGCCAAAGAATCAGGCAACGACTTCACAGCATTCTCAAGGTTAGAACAATTAACGAAAGAATCAGTACAGAAAATCGACAACATCATTTGGGCCTTGAGTTCTGGTAAGGACAATTTGGAAGAATTGGTGAATTATCTTGAAAAGTACTTCATGCTCTTCAAAAGCAATCTCTCTCTGGAGGGAAATTTCAACGCTACTGGCCACTTCAAAGAATATCCCATGCCGGCTCACATTCGCCGAAGTCTATATCTTGTGGTGAAAGAAGTGCTCAACAATTCAGCTAAACATGCACAATGCACAAGGATTGACTTAGATATTTCATTGCACCAACACACACTCGAGATCATCATTCAAGACAATGGAATAGGCATGAACCTCGGTGAAGAATCTAATGGCAGGAATGGGATTAAAAATGTGGCAATAAGAATGGAACAAATCGGTGGAAAATTTCAGATCATATCACAAAATGGTTCCGGTACAAAATCAACCATCACCCTTTTGCTCGAAAAATAATCATCCTTTTATGCGATAATTTTTCTTGTGCACCAACACAATATTGTAAATTGAAACTGTTAACACTTTACCCATGGACAGGATTAAAATAGTTCTGATAGAAGACCACGATGAATACAGAAACAGCATGAACTTCTTGCTGAATTCTAATCCTGACATGTTCTGTACTGCCTATTCCCATGGCAAAACAGCCATAGAGTATATACAAAGTTCAGCACCCGATGTTGTAATCATGGACATCAATTTACCCGAGTGGTCAGGTATTGAATGTACCCGCAAAATAAAGCAGTTGAACCCGAATATTCAGGTGATTATGTGTACGGTATATGAAGACGATGAAAAGATTTTCGACGCATTAAAATCTGGGGCCAATGGATATATGCTCAAACGTGCGCCTATATCAGAAATCTTCGATGCCATCCATCAGGTCCTGAATGGTGGGTCTCCAATGAGTCCTGCAATAGCCAGAAAAGTGGTTGCATCATTTCAGCAACCACAACATGTAGCTGCAGAAATTTCGTTGCTTTCCATGCGTGAAAATGAAATTTTAGAATTGCTTGCACAAGGATTACGCATTAAAGAAATTGCAGATAAATTGTTTGTGAGTGTCAATACCATTCGCACACACATCAGACATATTTACGAAAAATTACAGGTCCAGTCACGCGTCGAAGCTTTGAATAAAACAGGAAAAGCAAAATTCTAGACGCATCCCCATCATCATACAAAAAGACGATCGTCAATTACGCGTTTTGGATGACGATTTCACCCTACTGAAAAATTCAACTTTGCGATGCAACAACACAAAGTGGTTGCTGGGCTAAGCCGAAAACCAATTTCAGAGTAGGCATTTATTTTTTATTACTATGAGAACTTATTCATTAAAAAGTGGGCTTGTATTATTTGCCCTAACATTATTTTCTGTCTTCTACTACAGTTGCACCAAAGAAAAAATCACAGAAGAAATCAGTAATCCGCAACAAACTGAACAGGAGAACTTCGAGAAAGTTGCAACCGCGCCTTTTATCACAACTTCCCCAAAATTAGGCGGAAAAACTTTTCTTTTTCAGCGCATCAGCGAGTGTAATGCTTACACAAATTTGGTTACCACATCCAATGGAACAATTTTCTACTCTTCTACCCAAATGGGTGTTGAAGATATCAATTTTCAAAACTTTAATTTCAACCTTGGAGAATGGGTCTTTGTTACACCGCCTGTCACAAGCGGTACTCAACCTCCGGTTAACAAGGTTTTGAAATTCCGTTATACTTCCACCAGTTTCAATAAGAACGTAACATTCTCCTTCAACCGCAACACCGGTCTGTGGACAATACCCACATCGAATGGTACATGGGAAGCAACACAAGTCAATCCAAGCGCACCCTGTTAAACCCAATCCAACATTCATAATTCATAATTCATAATTCTTAATTCATAATTCTTAACTCCTCCCCACCATGAAAACAAACCTTTCCAATCTACAAAAACTCTTAAGAGCGCGATATTTCGCACTGTTGAGCATTCTGAGTTTGCTGTCATTCTCAGCTATGGCTGAAGATATACCCTGTTGTCTTCCCTCAGACTTTGTATACACCAATAACAATTGTTCTGTTTGTCTTGATCCTATTGGTGATTGTCCGGTTAATCAATATACAGTGTCATGGGATTTTGGAGATGGCATTACCTCTACTGATTATTCTCCTTGCCATCAATATTCACAAAGTGGAACGTACACCGTTAACATGCAAGTATGTTGTGTTGAAGATCCCGACAGATGTGAATCGTACAAACACGATATTGTCGTTGAATGTTTCTGCTACGTACCTTGTACTGTCAATGCCGTATTCGTTGTCGAAGAAATAGCACCTTATGCATTCATCCTTTGGGATTATTCCACTCCTGCTTATGGCTATACCGTGACGTCATGGAGTTGGACAGTGAATGGTGTACCATTCTCTACAGATCCTACACCGGTATTCGTCGCTAACAATCCAGGCACTTATGACATTTGCCTCACAGTAACCGCGTCCAATGGTACAGAAGAATGTAGTTCAGAATTCTGTTGGCCTGTTACATACTCCGACTGCAATTGTCCATTGTCTCCTGATATGAACTATGAATCAGGTCATCCGGGAAATCTGGATTATGAGTTTCATGGGTCTGCTGGACCAACAACAACTTGCACGCTTGATTGGTTGTGGGATTTTGGGGATGGCTCTACAGCTGCAACACAAGATGCTTTTCACACTTATGCCGCACCAGGTACTTATACAGTTTGCCTCACAGTAACCATGTATTGCCCTGAGTTCACTTGCGTAAGAACCTATTGCGAAGAAGTGACCGTCATGGATGATTGCCCCTGTCCATCAATTGATGACATTGACATTACCATTACCAATATCGGCAACTGCCAATTCAACATCACCTATTCGGGTGTGCCAGACTGCTTTTCATTGTACGCAGGTCATTGGAACCTACCCGATGGAGGGCACGATGTCACTGGTAACTCCATCATCTATTCAGCGCCATCGAATGGAAACTATAATGGAACATTGACATTGGTGATTGTGAATATGGTTACTCACGACTTCTGTGAAATTGGTCCAATTAATTTCAGTTGGCACGCAGAGTGTGGCGAACAAAGCAACATGGCTCCTGAAGAAGAGATCAAAGCTTTCAAAGTAACGCCAAATCCCAATGTAGGTGATATGAATATTTCATTCTTCAGCACAACAGATGGTGTTGCCACCATTCAAATTCGCGATCTTCATGGTGCAGTACTAAGTTCAGATAAAATCTCGTATTCACATGGCGTGAACATGATCAATTTGAACAAAGCATCTGTTTTGAAGTCAGGAACATATTCTGTCAATTTGATTACCAGCCGATCTCAACAAAATGTCAAAACGATCGTGATCAAGTGATTTAAATATTCAATCCTTTTACCATGAAAAAAACAGAGCGGTGATCATGATCACCGCTCTGTTTCTTTGTTGCGTTTAATCTTTAATCAGTTGAAAGAATACCTGATTTTGCATCACTGCTGTTGATACATGAATATCTGAAATGTGAAGGTGCTTATAAATTTTACATCATAAAAAAAGCCCCTCAAAAATTTGAGGGGCTCATTCATGACTTTGGTTAAATATCACTCAGCAAGTATGGTCACTTTGTTCTTAAACACTTCAACTGTACCACCCTTCACATCGAATTTATGTTCCTTACCTGCATTATCCTTGACACGTACCACACCTTTCTTCAATGAAGAAATCATCGGTGCGTGATGATTCAATACACCCAGACTACCATCACTTCCAGGAAGGTAAATGTAATTACCCTCTCCTTCGAATAATGTTGCTTCTGGTGTGATGATCTCAATTTTCATTTTTGGTCTCTTATAAATCTTAATTATTTACCAGCAGCCTCAGCAAGCATTTTCTTACCGTGGTCTATCGCTTCTTCAATGGTTCCTTTCAGGTTGAATGCCGCCTCAGGAATATCGTCGCAATGTCCATCGAGAATCATGTTGAATCCTTTGATGGTATCTTCGATACTTACCAAAGTTCCTTTGATACCGGTGAACTGTTCGGCCACGTGGAAAGGCTGAGAAAGGAAACGCTGCACTTTACGTGCACGGAATACTGTGAGTTTATCCTCTTCAGAAAGTTCATCCATACCAAGGATGGCGATGATATCCTGAAGTTCTTTGTATCGCTGAAGAACGAGTTTAACGCGTTGAGCGCAACGGTAATGTTCTTCACCAACGATCTGTGGAGTAAGGATTCGTGAAGTAGAATCGAGTGGGTCAACCGAAGGATAGATACCCAACTCAGCAATCTTACGACTCAATACTGTTGTTGCATCAAGGTGGGCAAATGTTGTTGCCGGTGCTGGGTCAGTCAAGTCATCCGCAGGCACATAAACCGCCTGCACAGAAGTGATAGATCCACGCTTCGTAGAAGTAATGCGCTCTTGCATCACACCCATCTCAGTAGCCAATGTTGGCTGATAACCCACCGCAGATGGCATACGACCAAGAAGTGCCGATACCTCAGAACCAGCCTGTGTGAAACGGAAGATGTTGTCGATGAAGAAGAGGATATCACGACCACCAGACTTTTCATCTCCATCACGGAAATACTCCGCAACGGTAAGACCTGAAAGGGCCACACGTGCGCGGGCTCCAGGAGGCTCATTCATCTGACCGAATACGAAAGTAGCCTGCGACTTCACCAATTCTTTGTTATCAACCTTGGTAACGTCCCAGTCTCCTTTTTCCATGCCATGCATGAATTCTTCACCATATTTGATGATACCAGCTTCGATCATTTCACGAAGCAAGTCATTTCCTTCACGTGTTCTTTCACCAACTCCGGCAAATACAGACAAACCGTCATATGCCTTCGCGATGTTGTTGATCAATTCCTGGATCAATACGGTCTTACCAACTCCGGCACCACCGAACAATCCAATTTTACCACCTTTCGCATAAGGCTCAATCAAATCGATGACTTTGATACCTGTAAAAAGTACCTCAGTTGACGTTGAAAGATCTTCATACTTCGGCGGCTGACGGTGAATTGGAGCACCGCCGGTTTTGCTTACTTCCGGCATACCGTCGATGGCATTTCCAACAACATTGAACAAACGACCTTTAATTTGATCGCCTGTTGGCATGGTAATACCAGCTCCTGTCGGAATCACTTCCTGACCACGCTGGAGACCTTCTGTTGCGTCCATCGCAATGGCACGCACGGTATCTTCACCGATGTGTTGCTGACACTCCAGGATGAGATCGCCACCAGGACGCTTCACCACTAAGGCATCAAGAATATTTGGGAGCTTCTGGCCTGCCGGAAAGCTGATATCCACTACAGGACCAATGATCTGGGCAATTTTGCCGATGTTCTGAGACATTCCTTACGGGTTAAATTTTCGGCCGCGAAAGTAATCACCGGAAAGGGTTTCTGAAAACTTTTCTCCGGCTTTCTTCAATGATTTTTTCGAACGTCCGGAACATGGCCTTTTCAGGCGTCATAAAAGGTCTGTACCGAACTGTTATTCGGCCCACATAAATAGACGTGGATTGTCCTTGAACTTTTCAATGTCTTTGGAAAAAATGAGCAAACCCAGGTCGACAAGCCATAAAACTCCACCACCGCCAAGTGATAAGGCATAAAATACCGGAACCTTCAATTCCGTGCCGAGATAAAGCCTATGCATTCCTAAAACACCCAGGGTAATATCGAGAACAATAGCCACCAATCTTGGATTCTCCTGTCTGACTGTATCATCTGAAGCAATCCAATTTCTGATGGAATAAATCTGGTCACCCTGTTGTTGGAAAAATAGCCTTCCCGTGACAGATTCCAATCGTTCTGAAATGCGCGATTGGGCGCGTAATGATGCAGTACCCAACAAAATGATGGCACTGCAAATGAGTATTCTGATCAAAGCCCTGCTGGAATTAACGTCCTGCAATTCAATCTTATCAGGTTAAAATGAGCATGGCATCGCCATATGCCCAAAAACGGTACTTGTTTTTGATCGCCTCATTGTACGCATGCATGATGAGGTCATAACCGCCATAGGCCGTTACACACATCAACAATGCACTCTCCGGCTGATGGAAATTGGTGATCAGGCTATCTGCAATATTGAATTCGTATGGCGGATAAATGAATTTGCTGATCCATCCATCATATGGCTTCAAAAGACGCTCAGTGCTGACGCTGCTTTCAAACGCACGCAATACTGTATTGCCCACAGCACAAACACGATGACCTGAAGTCAGTGCTTTATTGACAACACCTACAGTTTCCTCAGGAATGATGCACTGCTCACTTTCCATTTTGTGTTTGGTGAGGTCTTCTACTTCAACCTGTCGGAAAGTACCCAAGCCAATGTGCATCGTGATTTCGGCCATATTTACACCTTTGATCTCACAACGCTTCAGCAATTCGCGACTGAAATGCAAACCAGCTGTTGGCGCAGCAACAGAACCTTCATGTTTGGCGAATATGGTCTGAAACCATTCTTCGTCTTCAGGTTCTACCGGACGTTTGATGTATTTGGGAACGGGAGTTTCACCCAGTTTGTATACGAGTTTCTTAAAGTCGTCGTGACTGCCATCGTAAAGGAAACGCAGCGTTCTACCTCTTGAAGTGGTGTTATCGATAACCTCAGCTACGAGTTCATCATTTTCACCAAAATAAAGCTTGTTGCCTATCCTGATTTTACGAGCTGGATCCACTACGGTATCCCACAATAGACTTTGTTCATTGAGCTCCCTGAGCATGAACACTTCGATCATGCTTCCGGTTTTCTCTTTATTACCGTACATCCTGGCCGGAAAAACACGCGTGTTGTTATTGACAAACACATCCCCTTCATCAAAATAATCAAGGATGTCTTTGAACATTTTGTGTTCAATCTTACCAGTCTGCTTATGCACCACCATCAGGCGGCTTTCATCACGGTGTTTCGCTGGATACTGAGCGATCAGCTCTTCTGGCAGTTTATACCTAAACTGCCCTAGCTTCATCATGGAAATCAATGGTCTGCGATTTAAATTGGGGGCCGAATGTACGATTTTAAACAACGAATGTAAAGAACAAAATGCAATGCGTTATTTTTCAACTACTTACAACCTGATTTTGGCCACAAATCTCGTCCAGTTTACTCATTAAATCGTTCATTGTCAGAGCCCGTTCAATACCAAATGGCGCACTTGCTGTCCGTCTTAATGCCGTAAGATGGGAACCCGATTGAAGACGTTGTCCAATATCATGGGCAAGTGTTCGGATATAGGTACCCTTTGAGCAATCGATGAGAAACCTTGATTGATTTTCTACGAAATCCAGAATTTCAAATTTTGCAACGTTTATTCTGGAAGGCGGGATTTCAACATGTATTCCCTTTCTGGCAGAGGCGTAGGCACGTTTACCATCAACCTGTTTGGCGCTAAAAACCGGTGGTTTTTGCCACTGCTCTCCGGTCATCCTTTTCGCTTCCTCACGCAAGACTTCAAGATTGAGGTGTGAGGTGGGAAAATCTCCTTCCGGCGCCGTCTCCAAATCATAGCTCGGTGTGGTCTGTCCAAAACGAATAACTCCAGTGTATTGCTTCTCGCCACCCTGAAATTGATCGATTTTTTTGGTGAATTTGCCAGTACAAATTACCAAAAGTCCTGTTGCTAAAGGATCCAACGTGCCGGCATGACCAATTTTAAAGCGAGGTTGATCTCCTTGCGCGTTCAAAGGAATGGTGATATTTCTTCTGACATAACCCTTGATGCGATTCACTACATCAAAACTGGTCCACCCATGTGGTTTATCAATGAGTAGTACTGTGCCTTCAATGAAGTGGACGACAGAATCAATGCGATTGACTTCAATATGTTCAGATTCCTGCATCGCGGCAAACTTAATTCTTTAACCCAGATCATGCGATCGATTTCGTCAATGAGATTCAATACACCAACGAATGAGAACACTCGCGCAATTTCCGGGCGCACAAACATGGAAACCCTGAACGGTTTCACTCCCGTGGTGGGCACCCGAAACGAGCAAAACCTGTAACGCCAAAGCGGGATGAGAGTATTCAAAGGTGTTTTGGATCGAAAATGAAATTCGACTGCATGATCTGGGTTGAAGTCATCAGGCCGCGCCCATTCTTTTTAGGTATTTGTAATGAGAAATCAATGCACCGATAAAGGTTGAACTATGATATGGCAAACCAAATTTCACAGCGATCCTTTGAATGGAATATGTGATATGTCGGTTCATGGTATGTGGCCATTTCGGTAAAAGGTGGTGAGCCGCATGTGCATTAAAACCGCCAAGAAACCAATTCATCAAGATGCTTTTCGGACGATAATCCATCGCTGTTGCCAATTGATGTTCGAAATAATTCATCGGCAAAACACCTTCATTATTTTTTATCGGAAATGCTGTCTCACAAGTAAGATGTGATATGATCAAGGTCCAGACAAAAAACACCGATATCACCAGGTGCATACAAACAAATGACAATAAAACAAGTCCGAACGAATAGCCACAATAAACAGGAATACCCAAGTAGAAAAGCAAGTAAATCAACTTCCAGAAATAAAAACGAAAAACCTCCAATGTGCTATGCTGAATATTTCTGAGATTGGAGAGTTCTTTTTTGCCGAGATAAATAAAGTCTTTATAAAAAATCCAATGCAGGGTATAGAACATGTAAAGGAAAGTGGCATAAACATGCTGGTACTTATGCAGCCTGCGTTTGCGATGTGTTGGTGAAAGTCGGAGTAAAACACTTTCATCCAGATCTGCATCAGTACCATCCACATTAGGAAAAAGATGGTGGGAAGCAATGTGACGCATTTTCCATAAATAACTATTCACACCATTGATATTAAAGGTGAATCTAAAGATTACCGAATTGATCACCTTGTTCTTAGAAAATGTACCATGTGCTGCATCATGCGCTGCGTTAAAAGCAAGTAGGATACCCAACAGGCCAAAGATGATATAGTGAGTTAAAAATGCCATTGGGTTTTGATATTCTGCGAATACTAAACCAATAAAAGAAGACACAAATGCAACGAGATAAAACAAGAGTTTGATCCAAAGCACGACGTATGCCCTTCGTAGCATTGAACCGTCCTTATTCAAGATTTTCATACGCTCCTTCAATTCCTGAGCGATAAGTTGATGCCCTGATGGGGAAAACGAGATTTTTTGCATGTCAAAAGAATGAGTGTGTATTTGAATGTTAGTGTATTCGCACGAAGCCCTTGTGATTGATACTGCCGATCAATTTGCTGTCGAACCATCCATCTCTCAATGTAATCCTGCAGTGTTCCGGATCAAGAGAGGTACTGATGCTCGGACTTTTGATCCAAATTTTACCAGCTACATCATGACCTAGCTCCCGCATGGCATCATCGCAAACTTTCAACGCTACTCCCGGCAATGGCTTGCCTACCGTTCCTTCTTCTTCATTCTCCTGCTCCATCATTTTCCCTGCAATGTCCTTACCCTGATAATTGCTCAGGTTCACCGCAAATACCGATGCCGTTTCATTCATTCCTGCGCAGACAAAGACATCAATTCCCCTTTCATTCAACACTTGTATGTCATGATGTTCGGGATGGAGATCTGCTGTGAAAATGTGTGTGAGAAAGGGAATATTCTTCAATTGTGATAGTTCTGCAATTGCTTTCAATTGAAGTGGTGTGGCAATGACCAGCGATGGTTTTCTTTCAATCAAACGTGCAATGAATTGATCAGCTTTGATATTTTCCAAAACAATGTCTACGTGCAGTTGATACAATAGTGGTTGAATGAATTCAAGCACAAAGCCATATGCATGATGCAATGGTAAATTACTCATCATGCAGGTTTCTTCCCCGAAGTAATATACCTGACGCAGCCCCAATACAACCGACAAGATTTGGCGATGATTCAGTGCCACACATTTCAATTCATCTCCTTTTTTGCTTCGCTCAAATACAATGGTAACGGGTTGTTCTGGATCGGCCGCTTTCCTAAATGCCGATGAAACCCTTTTGCTGAATGATTCCAATCGCCTACAGATCACGTGTACCTTTTGACCTTTTGCGATGGCTTCCGCAAGATGTTCAGTGTAGATGATCTTCTCCGCATTGGGAGAATATCTCGAAAATTCAAGGTCCATGGTGGTGATCAACGTAGAGATCCTTGCCCTTTTGATGACAAAAAAACGTTCTTCATTGGTGAATTCAGGATTGATGTTGACAATGGTTTTTCTATTCAACAACAACCACAAATTCAGTAAGTATGCATTTTCATCTTTGGGTAACAACAACCCGATACGATCTTCATCTTTGACAAGGGGAAGCAGTGCTTCATCCAACTGTGCCAACTTCTGATTCAATTCATGAAAAAACAATTCCCTTTCACCGCATATCCATGATCCACTGCTATTCATGCTCAATTCACTTCTGATGAGTTCGTCCAATGGACGACTTCTTCGGAGCATGAGGTCAAAATTTTCTACCTCAAGTTCTTTGATTCGCTGACGCAGGGAGAAGGCAAAGATTTTACCCTCAATAGGCCCACCGATATTCACCAATACTTCCCTTCTCATTGTTTTCCACGTAAACTTTTCTACCCCCTTTTTTCCAGCCCTGAAAGTGAATGGTGTACCCTGAACGTTGTGAAAATGTATTGGAATGATTGGACCATTAATCATTCCTGAAAGATGTTCAACTCCCTTTTTAAATTCGAGCAATTGACCTGTTCTGGTAACTGTACCTTCCGCAAAAATCACGACAACATGGCCATTGTTGACTTGTTCCGAAACGGCTTGATTGAATGAATCGAAATTGTTTTTTCCACCTCTCGGTGAAATAGGGATACAACGTAATCCTTTCAGCAGCCACTTCAAAGTTGGCTTGTTGTAAACGTCGGAATTCATCACAAAACTCACATGACGATTGACAGAACTCAGCACCAAAACAAAATCCATGTATGATGCATGGTTCGCCACAAGCAAGGCACCGCCTTCTGCCGGTATGTTTTCAATACCACGGATATTCAATCGATAAACAATCCTCCCTACCAATCGAACAAATCCGCGAAGAATCCACCCAAGAATTTTGTACATCCACTTTTCCATTTTCAAATTATTGATGTCACAAATGAACACCATTTCTTGGGTGTCAAATCCAATGATATTCCATTTTACGTACTCTCATTTTTGAACATATTCTACATATTCAACCATACAATCCTTATTTTATAGACATTTCCAAAATACAAATCTCAGAAAACGTATTTTTGTTTTTATGAAATTCCTTGAACAAACCATATTGCTTTTGGACAATAAAGAGCGTGATGATTTTGTGCTTGACCTAAAAAAAAACCGAAATAACCGCAAGGATGTTGAATTGTTTCTCTTGTTAAGCAAGAACCCAAATGCCAAAGCAGCAGAAGTGGTTCGCAAGCTCTATTCAACATCCAATATGAATGCTTATCATAGTTTGCGCAAAAGATTGATGTTGCTTCTTACAGGATTCATTTCCATGCGCAGCATGCAAGCGTCCATAAGTGGTGAGGAATACGCTCCTGGTCTGTTAGCAGTAGCAAGGTTTATGATAGAAAAAACGCAATTCGATATTGCTTCATTCTATTTGAAAAAGGCCGAGAAAGCTGCACTTAAAAATGAGAACTACGACATTCTTGAAAATGTCTATAACCTGCAAATTGCTTACGCACAAGAATTCAACAGCAACCTTGATCAACTCTTGAAAAAATGGAGACAGAATCAAGAAAAATATCTACTCCGTCAAAAGCTGGACATTGCTTATGCCGTAATTCGAAAACAACTGTCAGACGCCCGCCGGCATGGAGACATTCTTGATCCGGACCAGGTCATACATACAGTATTTCGTGAATTTGACATTTCTGTTCACGAAGCTAACAATCCTTCCTTCATGTTTAGAATTGTTTCCTTCACGAGGTCAGCTATTGTTTCTTCAAAAGGATACTATGTGATGGAGCCCATGTTGTTGCGTATATATACGAGGCTCAAAAAAACGCGTTCATTTGGTCGAAAAGATGAACTCATTGAGTTGGGTTTCGTTTACATGATTGCACATGTTCTTTACCGCAACAGGAAATTTCAAGAAGCGATTGAGTGGGTCAATCGTATGAATGAGGTTCTTCATCCTGTGCAATTCCGAACATCGGTTTATTATGCAAAATATATTCAGCTTAGAGCTGCAATTTCTGGCTTCAGTGGAAAAAATAAAGAAGCCATTGAAGTGATCAGCAAAACCCTCAGAGGAAACAACCGACACATCCTTTATGAAGAAAGGCTCAATATGCAGTTGAATCTTGCGGTGTATTATTTTCAAGCCACTGAATATCGCAAAGCCCTCAGTCAATTGAGAAGCTTCGGGCACACGGATGGATTTCTGGAAGGCAAAATGGGTAAAGAATGGCGTTTCAAAAAAAACATGATCGAATTGATTGTGTTGTATGAACTCCATGAGGAAGATCTCGCTCTCCAGCGCATCAGGAGTATAGAAAAGTACTTTCAAAAATTTTTAGAACATCCTGCGTATCTCAGGGCTAGTCTTTTCCTGGGTTTCATCAAAAGGGTCATCCATTCACCAACGACCATCCCCACTCCTCAATTTGCAGAAGAAGTGGTAGAGGCGCGTATGGGATGGGAAGAACACAGGGAAGACATTCAAGCCATTACCTTCTTTTGTTGGTTAAAAAGTAAGATGCTCAAACGACCTTATTATGAAGTCCTGATTGAAACCATGCATACCCGGCCGCAATAACTTAAATTGGCAAACAACAAGAAGTGTAATAGATTTGACTCCCATGAAACGCAGTATAGTGATCATGTCTATCAGTGCCTGGATCGCATTGAGTGGTTGTTCAAGTCGTGCAGAACGTGCAGCTGAATACAACGACAGCATCATCAACTATCAGAAAAGTATCATCGATGCGTTGGTACAGATGGATTCTCTATTCGCAGATTCAAATGCCACGCGTGATAAATTGGGGTATTCATATGCCAATCTCCAATCCAGAGTGAAACTGGCAATCCTGGCCATCGATAGTATTGGTCCATTTCAAAAAGACCCTTCCTTGCAGATTTCTGCCCGTGATTTGTTCAGGAATTATGAGGAACTTGTAGATCATGACTATAAAAAACTCGTCGAAATAAAACTTTTAGCACCTGAATCCGTAAGTATCGCAGTTGTCGATTCCAATCTGGCGATTCAGAATCATATTCATCTTCAAAGCAAGATAGCTCAGGATAAGTTTTTGAACGCGCAGCTGGACTTCGGCAAGAAGTTCCACCTGGAGTTTGAATAACTAACCTGATGATAAAAAAATCGATAATCTTCACCCTTGCGGTGTGTAGTGCACTTTTCAGTTTCTCACAACGAGGTATGCTGGACAATGCCCTTGGAGTGAGAGTAGGTCTGGGCTCCGGAGTTACATATCAGCATTTTTTTACAGATAGAAACGTTTTCGAAGGCATTGCCTACCAACGGTTCGGCGGAGTGAATGTGACGGCTCTCTATGAAACTCATCAGCAAATGTTCGATATACGCGGGCTCAAATGGTATTTGGGTGCTGGCGGACACGCTTGGCTTTACAATCAGAATTCAGTGTTAAACGAAATGAGAATGATTAAAAATTCTTATGCACTCGGTGTGGATGGTATCATTGGTATGGCGTTTTACTTGAGGTCATTTCCATTGCAATTCACCGTCGACTGGAAACCTGGTTTTAATCTGAAAGGCAGCAACTACATCGAATGGGATGCCGGTGCTATGAGTGTAAGGTATCGCTTCTGATTTATTTATCCAGCCATTCTCTGAAATCTGCGCTGCGTTGACGGCTTACCACCACTTCTTCATTAAACATGGGTTCTGTCTGAATCAAAAAACGATTGTTGAAGTGAGGCTCTATACGTTTGATTGCATTCAGTGACAACAACATCTTTCTATTGATTCTGAAAAACTGTTCTGGATCAATTTGCGATTCTATTTCCTCCAAAGTGTCATCAAGCAGGAAGCGATCATTTTGATTGGACACCAAAAATGTATTGCCTTCATCACTGAAAAAAAAGCCGATATCCGTTGTATTGATAAAGGTTAATCTACCCGCCGTTTTGATGAGAAAGCGCTTCTTATAGCCATCTTTCTTCACATGAATGGCGTTTAATATCTCCTTTAGATCAAGCTTCTGTGTATCTGTTTTCAAGTGCCGTGTTCTGTATTTATGTAATGCACTTTTTAGCTCATCGGTTTCTACCGGCTTCAACAAATAATCCACACTGTTTACCTTGAATGCCTTTACTGCGTAATGATCAAAAGCTGTGGTGAAAATCACAGGAACTTCAACTTTTACTTTATTGAAGATGTCGAAACTGATACCATCTGCAAGTTGTATGTCCATGAAAGCAAGATCAATTTCAGGATTCCCTTCAAAAAAAGAGACAGCATCTTCAACGGAGTCCACATGCGAAATGATTCTGGCGTCTGGTTCCACTTCTGAAATCAGCCGAATCAATCTTTTTGCTGCCGGAGCTTCATCTTCTACAATGAGTATCTTCATGCTGTGGGTGTAGAATTGTTGATCAATTTGTCGTAGTCTCCAATTTCCATCAATGGCAATTTCACCTTGAATTTACCATCATTTTTCTGAATCACTATTTCCCTGCTAAACAGCAACCGATATCGATTCGAAATATTTTGAAGTCCTGTTCCAGTTCCATCAGAGACTTGTTCTTTGAGTTGAAGATTATTTTCAACTGTTACCTCTTCAGTGTTTGCATATATAACCACACGAAGCGGTTTCTTCTGAGAGACAATATTGTGTTTGATGGCGTTTTCCACAAGCATCTGCAATGACATAGGAACCATGTATTTGTGCAAAGCGTTTTCATCTACCTTGATATCGACCTGAAGATTTCCACCAAAACGGGTTTCGAGTAAGAAGATGTAATTGCGCAAACAAGACAATTCCTCATCCACAGAAATGACTCCCCTATCTGTGATATCCAAAATACATCGATATACGCTGGCAAGCTTTTGAACAAACTCCACACTCCTCACTGGATCTTCCGGAATGATACTGGCCAGGGTATTCAAACTATTGAATAAAAAATGTGGGTTGACCTGATTGCGAAGTGACTCCAATTGAGCAATGGTATGTTCTTTCCTGATCTTTTCTGTCTCAGCGATGGATTCTTTCCAACGGCTGATATAGTAAGCAGCTTCGTAAATCGCAGTCACCAGCGCAGTTGCGAATAAGCACGTAATAAAAGACTTGATGTAGCCCGGATGAGGTTTCGCACCAAAGGTTTTCTCAAAAAGTGGTTCTGCATGATATAGGGCCACAGACATGAATGCCGTAAAAATGATGACCAGAATTCCTTGTACATAAAGTCTTTTAGAATCTTGAGCTACACCAGGGTATTTTCTTCTGACAAAACCAATGATGGCCCTGTCGCCCATCCAGAACAACGCAGTGGCAACCATCGCCGAAACCGGATTGTGAGAAAAACAAATCACACTTTCTTTGATGGTGAGCCCGAAAAAGATCATGCTCACAATGATTGAGAGTATGGGAATACCCGCCAACATGAAAGGCAAATCGTTGAAGCCAACGTATTTGTTATATGTGGAGAGTTTTAACTTCAAGTTGATCAAAAATAAGCTGCAATATCCCTAACGGTCAAATAAGATTAAAACCACAATTGCCAAAGGAAGATTGGGAAGAATCCTGTCTGGTAAACGGTTTCCACTTTGTTATTCCTATTGTTGAAATTTTCGATGAATACATTTTGGTGGTTCGTCACATTACGGATATCCAGATAGAATGCTTGTGCGATTTTAGAACCGTTCATCCTGAAACCAAGTTTCATGTCTGTTCTGAAATAAGGACTGTATTGTTCCGCATATGCCTTTGTAAGATCACGTATTTCTTTATGTGCCGCAATAGATTCATCCATCAGAATTGGAGAATATCTGCGGCCACCAGCGTATGATGATTTCAAGTCGAATGTGATTGCATTGCTTTTGCCCACTTTCCATTCCTTACCCGCCAATAGATTCAGAACATAGTTACCATTGAAAGCTGTATTTCTGGAAACACCATCACTTCCTGAGTATTTACTATCGAATAGCGACGTGGTCAACAGAAAATAAAATCCTTTATCCAGAAAACGCTCCAAGGTAATTTCTAAACCATAATTTTCACCATATCCGCGATTGACGAGATTACCATTGTTGGGTATTACAAAATTGGCTCCCACATTCAGTACAGAAAAAGAACTTGAATCCTGATCTACAGCGATATCATAGAGGTATTGATAATACAATTCTGTCTTCATCCTCATGTTTTTTCCAATTTGCAAATCATGACCCAGAACGAAGTGTGCTGCTTTGTTGAAATCAAGGTTTTTGTTGTTCTGATATACCTGACCATCTTCACCTTCTTCACGATTGAAATAAATGGTGATCGGTTGAAGTTGGCTATGCATTCCTGTTCCCAAGCTGAGCGTTTGTCTATTGTTCACTTTATACCTTACACCAACTCGAGGCTCCACAGTGCTTCTTCCATTGTATGCGAAATATTGGCTGTAAATTCCTGAGTTGATGGTCCAATTTTCCGCAGGTCTATATTGCCATTCAGCATATCCTCTGCTGAGTGACGTATTACCGTGATAATCCATTTCTTTGAAAAAATAGTTACCGACATACCTTGAGCTATCCTCGATATCGAATGTGTAATAATCGTACATCAATCCGACTTTGAGAGTGTGACTGGCATTCAGTTTTGAGTTCACGAAATAGTGCCCACGGCCATTATTTTGTCTTTGATAGACTCCGTAAATTTTGGTAGCAACATCTTGCACGTTCAATGTATCAATCCAGCCTTCAGTGCCTCCTGTTGTTGCAGCCAGAATCAATTTACCATATGTTTTTTCATTGAAGAAATAAGTATGGGTGAGTCCAGCGATACCCGTCGAGCTCTGAAATTGTTGATTTTGTTTTCCGTCGTTATACAAATTAGATTCACCGGTTTCATTGGCTTTAAAGTCAATGAAACTGTTTCCACCAATTCCGAAAAAAGTGAAACGGCCGGCTTTTTCGGTTGGTAGATCCACCTTAAAAGTAATGTCTTGGTATTCCGGAACTGCACTACCGGTTCCAAAGTCAATCCCCATTTTGGTCATGATACCGAGAAAGGAATATCTTGCATTCAACATATACGAGGCCTGTTTCCCCTTTTTGAATGGGCCTTCAGCCCCCAATTCAAAACCGTTGAAACCCATCTGCGCCATGTATTCTCTTTTATCATTATTTCCTGATCTTAATTTCAAATCAAACACGCCGGAAAGAGCATTTCCATACTCGGCGGCAAATGCACCTGTAGAAAAATCAGAATTTGAAAGGTTGTTGGTATTGATCAGTGAAATTGGACCTCCCGTAGTGGCGAGTGTTGCAAAGTGATTGGGATTCGGAATGTCAATTCCTTCGAGGCGCCATAGTACACCGGTTGGCGAATTTCCCCGAATGATGATGTCATTACGGTCGTCGTTGGCGCTGCTTACGCCTGCATAATTCTGAGCCATACGGGCGATGTCCTGAAGTGTACCGCTATAACGTTGTGCCTCTTCAATGCTAATGGTTCGTGTTGAAACAGAACTCATCTTATTGAGGCTTTCACTTTTATTATTGGTCGCGGAGATTTCAACGGTATTCAGTTCTGTTACTGCTTCAACCAGTTGCACATTGAGTGTAAATTCCTTACCGGAATTCAGCAACAAGTTGGTAAATACCATGGGTTCATAACCCATCATGGTCACTTGAAAACTCTGGCGACCTACTGGGACATTTTCCAGTCGAAAATTACCGTCTGCATTGGTTGATGTTGCCTTTATCGGATCAGAATTGAGCAGAACAACAGTAGCACCTGGTAAAGGATATTGACTTTGCTTATCAACCACGGTGCCTCTTATGGTTGTAACAGAAATTTCTTCCTGCGACCATACTGGTGTGAACAGGAACAAAAACAAAATGAAAAATAGATGTTGTTTCATGATCTTGGAATTACGTTGCAAATGTTCAATCTGATCTTCGCATCATTTTGGCTTTTGGCCATGAATTGACAAAATTGAATGGTGAATTGCATTACAGGGTAGACAATCAGTTGATGAAATATACCTATTGAGCATGACAATTGAAAAACCCCCGACTAGCGGGGGTTCTTCAAGTTGTTTCGATGTTAAATGGAACAATTTAAACCTGTAATGTCTTTTAGACCTTTTTAAACCTTAATCATCATGAGAGACTCACGTTTGAGTCTGTTAATACTTGCACCGTTTAACGTGGCCAAAAGTATCCGCGACACTGACCAATTGCTGTTAACTGGCCGTTAAGTGGAGTTAAAAGTCGTTAAGCATTTTTTTAACAAATTTCATTTTGGTCTTCCTTTGAAGAAATTTCATTCTTTGCACGAATTGAGTGCAAAGCATCCAAGCTCACATGAAGGAAAGATACATCCAGTTGTTGATAGCAGTAAGTACCGTTGCGGTCATTGGACTTATTGCGATACAGGTCTATTGGGTGAACAATACCTTCACCTTGCGGGAACAAGATTTTGCGAGCGCTGTGAGCAAGGCTTTGAATGCTGTGAGTTTGAAACTCGAGAAACTGGAATTGCAGAAACTGGCTCAGAACGAAGTATCCGTTCCTTCTGTTACCATCAGTGCTCAAAGCGATAGTACATTGATCCTTGATTACGGGAAACGTGGCGTGGATGTGGTACAGGGTTCTGGTTCAACCATGACTGATTCTGATTCATCACTTTATAGTGGATTGGGCCAGGAAGGCTTGGATCAGGGAGAGATACTTTCACAATCAGGTATTCTCGATGATATCATGGGAGGTTTGCTCGAATTGGACATTTACAAGAGTATTGAAGACCGCATTGATACCACCATGTTGGACAGCATGATTATGGCTGAGCTGGACCACAGAGGAATCAAGGCAAAATTCATGTATGCCATTTTCAATAAACTTCAACAAGCTGAACTTTTGCCCAAAGCTGCTGTTGGGCTTGAAGACCGGTTTTTGACAGAAGGATATAAATCCCAGTTATTTCCCAATGATCCGATAGCTGATCAAAACTTTCTGCGCGTTTGGTTCCCCAATCAAAATCGCTATCTTTTCAGCACAATGTGGCTTATGCTGGCAACTTCTGCGGTATTGTTAATCGTCATCATGTTTTTGTTCTCTTACTCCATCAGGACGATTTACCGACAGAAAAAGCTTAGTGATATTAAGAACGACTTCATCAACAATATGACCCACGAGTTGAAAACGCCCATTGCAACCATATCTCTTGCGTGTGAAGCACTGCATGATCCTGATATGCGGAAGAGCGAGAGGGCTATGGACAGCTATGTAGGTATGATACGCGACGAAAACAAACGCCTCGGCATCTTGGTTGAAAATGTATTGCGTACCTCTGTTTTTGAACAAGGCGAGATGCGACTCAGGTTGCAGCCCATTCACGTGCATCAAACCATCAATCAGGTAATTGGGAATATTGATATTCAGGTGAAAAAAAGAAATGGCACCATACAAACCCATTTGGACGCATCACATGACATGATCGAAGGAGATCAGTTGCATATTACCAACCTCATATACAATCTTATCGATAATGCCATTAAGTATTGCGACGGCATTCCGCATGTTGAAATTTTCACCCGCGATGAAGTGAATGGAATTGCAATTTCATTCCGCGACAATGGCATTGGTATCAGCAAAGAAAACCAGAAGAAAATTTTCGATAAACTATATCGCGTACCTACTGGAAACATTCATAATGTAAAAGGCTTTGGATTAGGCCTCAGTTATGTAAAAGGCGTAGTTGAAAAACACAAAGGCTATGTTGAAGTAGAGAGCGAACTTAAAAAAGGAAGCACTTTTACAATCCATTTACCATATAAGTATGAAAAAGAAAACTAAAGTATTGCTCTGTGAAGACGACCCCAATCTTGGGGCATTGCTCAGAGAATATCTCAATGCCAAGAATTTTGAAACCGATCTCGCTACAGACGGTCTTGAAGGTTCCAAGATGTACAAGCGAGGTTCCTATGACTTTCTCATCCTTGATGTGATGATGCCTCAAAAAGATGGATTCACATTGGCCAAGGAAATCAGGCAGGACGATAAACACACGCCTATCCTTTTTCTTACAGCAAAAAGTATGAAGGAAGATACGTTGGAAGGATTCAAAGCTGGTGGTGATGATTATCTCACCAAGCCGTTCAGTATGGAAGAACTATTGGCTCGAATCAATGCGATTCTTCGCAGAACCTCTGCATTGCCCGATAATGCAGATGAAGCAGTTCAGTATCAGATTGGCCGCTATGAGTTCGACTACAACAAACAAAAATTGTCGCTTGGTGAGCAAGAAATCAAGTTGACAACCAAGGAAAACGAGTTGATGTATCTGTTGTGTAAAAACAAAAATGGTGTGATGGAAAGAAGCTATGCATTAAAAGCCATCTGGGGTGATGACAATTACTTCAATGGACGATCCATGGACGTTTACATCGCCAAGTTGCGCAAACACCTGAAAGAAGATACGGCAGTTGAAATCATCAATATTCACGGCCGAGGTTTCAAACTATTGGCACCATAATCAAAAATGATCACTACAAAAAAATGCCCCGGAATTCCGAGGCATTTTTTTTATGGTAGATGATTTTAACTTACCCGTTTGATGGAACACCCTTTGGGTTTTGTCTCGGCAGGATCAATGGTTAATCCCTTGCTGAGGTTTTTGATGGCATCGGTGAGATAATGTTGTGTGACCTTTTTACTGTCGTCAACGTTGTCATCGATAGAACCTTTGTAAACCAGTTTCATGTTCTTATCAAAAAGATATACGTGTGGAGTAGTGCGGGCAAAAAAGGCATTGGCCAATTCTGATTTCTCGTCCAACACATAATGACAATCAGCAAATCCATGGTTCTTAGCACGATCCTTCATATCACTGAGGTTATCACCAGCATCTCTTTTCGCTTCATTGCTATTCACCAACACCATACCCACTCCGTGTTCCGTTGCGATTTTATTCAATCCGGCATAACGACCTTCCCAACCTTCAGATCCTTCACTACCTATGACAAATGGACAAGTATTACAAGAAAAGATGACCAGCAGGCCATTGTCTTTCCGGATATCCTTCAATGTGATTTTTTTACCAGAGATATCCATCATTTTCAGATCTGTTTTTGGGGCATTGGCACCGATAGCCAGAGTTTCAGGCGTAGTTTGGAATGCAACAGTCAAGGCCAAACCTAAAAGTGCAAGGGGGATAATCAAGTGTTTTTTCATGTCGTGATGTGTTATGCCTCAAAGTTGAAAGATTACCCCTTCAACAAAGCATAATAAAGGTTAATGAATGATGATGTGTAAAAAACAAAAAGGCGGCTCCGTTGAGCTGCCTTTTTGTAATAAATGAAAACAATTAAACTATCTAATATCTCTACATGAGAACTTACGCCCATTTGAACGCAAGCAGGAGGCCTAAAGGTTACACTTTTAACACATTTACCAGTAGTTCACTCCTTCTTCCCATGTTTTTCAATCGATTATATTTTTAAAAACTTGCGGTATTGACGGCCGAGTTCAGCAGATTGATAAAAGTTGTCAGTTCCTGACCCAGATTTCCATCGAATGAACCATCAATGACCCAATGACCGTGTTTCGATTCCGTCCTGTATTCGAAATAATAATAGGTTGTATTCCATGATGGTGAAGTACCAACAAAACCATTGGGTTTACTGAGCAATGTTGCGGGAATATCACTTCTTAACATTTGCTCAATGGATGTCTGGTCCTCCTTGGAGAGTTGAGTCGCATAATTGCCATCATAAACGTCGGATTGAGCGGGAGTTTGATCATTGACATCTTCCCTCAAAGTAGAAGCATCCAACCTGAAAATTTCAACACATGTTTCATTTCCGAAACAACCAGGAGTAATGAATCTACCGAAGACGATGTACTGAGGGAACTCTTGCTCCTGTGATGTGTCCTCATCCTTTTTACAAGATGGTGAGCATACAGCGATAGCAGAACACAGCATCAAATATCCCAATAGTCTTTTCATCTTGTTTAATTCGAGGCTGCAACAAAAGGATCGGAAAACTTGACGTCTGAAGTGATGTTACCATCAGATAAAGATTTCAGGAAAGCGACAAGAGCATGCTTGTCATTATCCGAAAGATTTAGTCTTAATGGCTGAACACCTGAGACTGAATCGCCACCTGCTAAAACATCACCTTCAAAAGGCCCGAAACCACCATTCCATCCTTCACGCAGCATGAAGGAGAGTTGTTCATGTGGTTGAATTCCTTCATTATAGAAATCAACGACTTCTTCCAATGTTGCGAATCTTCCGTCGTGCATGTATGGAGCTGTCAAAGCCACATTACGCAAAGAAGGCACTTTGAACCAACCATCACGTTGAGCTCCAGTCATCCAATCGGTACCAGGCTCACCATCATCCACGTAATCCATCTCCAGTCCAATATTTTGAGTCATACTTCCCCATCCAGAGAAGTTTTCACCGCCATGACAACTTCCACAAGGAAGATCATTGAAGAAAAGTGTTCTGCCACGTTCTTCTTCAGCAGTAAATGAAGTTTGACCCATAACCACTGCGTCATATTTGGTTTTCACAGAAGCCATAGATGCCACGAAGTTGGAAAGAGCATCACCAACGCGATCCATAGTTATTTCAGATGAACCGTAGGCATTCTGAAACAGTGATTCGTAATAGGGCAGTTTTTTCAGTTTGGCCAAAATGTATTCTGGCTGATCCAGTCCCATTTCGATGTGATTTCCGATGGGCTGGGTAACCATGGCGGAAAGGTTGGCCTCGCGCATGTCCCAGAAGTACGAAGTTTGTGTACCTGCATTGATGATAGCAGGAGTATTACGAATGGTCTTCGCATTTTCAAAACCATTACTTAGCTTGGCCACGTCTGCAAATGCAGCAGATTGTAAGTGGCAACTTCCACAACTTACACGGTTATTTCTTGAAAGTTGTGTTTCATAAAAGAGCACACGACCCAACGTTGATTTGTTATTGTCGATGACGAAGTTTCCTGCAGGATTGAATCCATTCGAGCCTGTAGAGATTTCATCATATTTAAATACTTCATCGGGGAGCTGAGGGGTGCGGGCAACGGTAGCAGCCGATTCCTTTTTGCAAGAAATTATGCTAACTGTGGCGGCAAGTGAAGCAAGGATCAGGATATTTATTGTTTTCATGGTGAAAGAGATTTAGAATCTAAAAATAAAAAAAAGGGCTGTGGGAGGATCAATGGTAAAATTGACTGACGATGACTTTTGACTTGTATCGAATTCAGGAAAAGCTGTATTGGTCACTTTCGTTACATCATTTCCAACAGTTACTACAGCCATGACTTCGGTACCAAGACTGAAATGATCTGTTATATGCCATTGGGCAAAAATGAATGGAGCACCACCTGCGCGCCAGTTCTTGTTGGATGTTGTGCTGGTAATTTCCTGACCGAAAAGATCGCTCACGACTGTCCAGTTTTTAGTAGCGCTTTGAGAGAACACGCCGTCTACTCCATACTTCAAACTCCATCTTTTGGATAAGTCTTTATAAAGAACAACACCCAAACGCAGATTCATGGTATTCGAAGTAGAATGTAAAGCCGGTTCGGTGGGCTTATCATTTACTGGGTTGGTTGTGTTTTTTGTAGCCGTAGCGCCGATGCCAAATCTGCCACCCATGCAGCCGAATCGATATTCGTAGGTGAGCATATAAGGACTAGCGACAAAATTGGTTCCTGCTCCGAGATTCAGATATTGATTGACAAATGGAGTAGCGTTTAGGCCGATTTCATGAAAAGTGGTGTCTTGTGCGATGGCTCCAACAGGAAACATGCACAATGCGGCAAATACTCTGACAACAAATTTTTTCATATGAGTTGGCCTGGAAGGTTAACAAGTGGTAGACACAGCGAAAAGCAGGATTGTTGCCTTGTGTCGTAATAAAATCAAAAAAGTATCAGAAGTGCAAGAAGAATGTGATTAGGAATCACTTGGAGCGCGTTGAAGAATCGTCATCACTCTCATCATCATCGTCATCAGAGATACCAGAATCGTCTGGATCGCCAGTTTGACCACTGGTGCTGCCCGCATCCGATGCAAGACCTTCTTCAGCGTCAGATCCACCACCCGGCTTACCAGGGATGTCGCCATCTTCAGAATCACTTGCTTTCTTCTCTTCGAAATACTGTGATTCACTTGCAGGCGCCAACAAGTCAGCGTCCTTTGTACAAGCAGTGAACAAAGAGATGAGTGCAAAAATTCCGAGTATGTATCTCAACGATTTCATCAGTGTCTTAACGGGAAATACAACACAAATGTAATTAAGTTATTGGCTTATACAACATTATTGTGAAAAAAGTTCGCCAAAATCTACCGGCATTAATATCTCTACGCGGGTACCTGCGCTTTGCCCCTTTTCATCATAAAGTTGGTATGGGCCGCGGAGTTCAATGAGTTTTCCCGTGGTCTTTCTTATCAGTTCTATGCGGTTTTGGGTTATTTCCATGCCCTTAGAAATGTGGTTATCCGCGGTTGTTTTGTTTTTGAGTGAATTATCAATACCGATTCCGTTATCTGTAATAACAAACTCAAGAAATTCGTCTTTAACTAGGATATCCACGACCACTTCTCCTCCCTGATCTCTCGGCAACAGTCCATGCCAGATGGAGTTTTCCAGGAAAGGCTGCACCAGCATCGCAGGAACCTTGATATGATCTTGTTGCAATGTCGGATCGATGTGGATTTCGTAGGTGAACTTGTCGCGGAAACGCATATGTTCCAATTTGAGATAGAGTTCAAGTCTCTCGATTTCATCTCGAAGAGTGGTAAGGTTATCCTGACTGCTGTCGAGGTTTTTCCTGATCAATCTCGCAAAATCACTCAGGTATCGGTTCGCTGCAATCCGGTCCTGTCGATTGATGTAGTATTGAATTGAATTCAGTGCATTAAAAATAAAATGCCTGTTCATGCTGCTGTTCAGCGACTGTTGCTCCAGAGCCAACATTCTGGACCTTATTTCAAACCATTCTTTCTCGCGCTTGGCAATTCTGGCCTTACGCTGACTCAAGAGAATAGTTCCGAGGATGGATAATGCGAGCAATATTTCCAAAGTGATAAACCACCACCTGAGCCAAAATGGAGGTAAAATAGAGAAAGCATATTCGGTTACACCACCCCATTCCCCGCGACCCGTTCTCGATCTCACCCGAAAAATGAAATCACGATAGGGTAAATTGCTATATGTAGCGAAATCCGCCGCTGTCGGGGCTTTCCAATCATCATCCAATCCAGCTAACATGTACTGATATTCCACACTCTCTGGATATGTGGTGGAGATTCCTGTGAAATAAAAAGTGATGTGATTTTGCTTATGATTGAATTCCGGGTGCCATGGCAAGCCGCTTACCGGTTCGAATTCGACTTTTTTATCCTTCCAATCGATTTTTTGGAGATTGACACGAATGTCTGTCAGATTCAATTGAGGAAGCACGGGAGCCGATGACTTTTGGAATGTTTTGAGATCCATTTTGGTGACTCCATCGGTGCAGCCAAACCACAAATAACCAGCATTGTCGAAATATGCCGCATTGAGATTTGTTTCAAGGCTTCTCAAACCATCGTACAAGCCATATGAAAGAAAAGCAAGATCCTCTTGTCGCAACGAGCTTTCTGCACCAGCGCTGTAGAGACCGTTATTGGTCCCAATCCACATTCTTCCGGCGGCTGCGCGTAAGAAATTGATCACGTTAGAACCGGATCCAACATCTACCTGGCGGTGCACAAAGTTTTCGCCTTCCAACACAGCAAGTCCGTTTTGAGTGCCAACCCATATTCTATTCTGATCATCAATTTCTACACAGTTCGTAGAGTTTTCTGGTAACCCGTCTTTTTGTGAGTACAATTTGAAATGATGTCCATCGAAACGGTAAACACCGTCGATCGCAGCAAACCATATATGGCCACCTTTATCCTGGCGAATGCATCTTACTTTTTTTTGTGGTGCATTTTCTGCAACCACGGGAACAAAAACGCCATTGTAATACATAGTTACGCCTTTGTTTGTTCCTATCCAAATGTTTTGATTGCTGTCTTCAAAAATGGAAAGCACCATGGTGTGACTGAGTCCATCGGCTTCCGTAAAATGTTCGAATTTGTTGTTGTTGTATCTGAAAATCCCATCGGATGATCCAAACCACAACATGCCTTCATGATCGAGCATACTCGTCCAAATCCTATTGTTATCTGTCCATTCTCTTAAAGTGAACTGCACAATCGTATCACCGTTCAAAGTACAGATGCCTTTGTCGAAAGTTGAGAACCAGAAGTTGGCGTCTTTATCCCGAATAATTGACATCACTGCGTTGCTTGTCAAACCATCCTTCATGGTATAACTGCTAAATGTTCTTCCGGTAAATCGCAACAAACCTTGACCATAAGTGCCAATCCAGATATTGCCTTCATGGTCTTCCAAGATGTCTCTTACATCTGCAACATCGAGTCCATTGCGTTCAGAATACGCATCGAATCTCTCACCATCGAAAGAGAAGAATCCATATCGTGAAGTCATCCAAACTTTGTTTTGTTGATCAACCATGACCCCAGTGATCAGATTGGTGGTGAGATCCTGATGTTGGAGATAATTTCCTTGGTAATGATTCTGATGATCTATTCTGATCAATCCCTCATTTTTTGAAGCCAGCCAAATGGTTCCATCGGCTCCTTCTGCCAGATCGAAAAAGGTAGTTTCAACGTCTTCCGGATCGTAGATCACTGTAGGTTGACGTTCTTTCAAGCTGTATAATTTTTCCTTCGTCAGAACCAACAATGTCTTATCCCTTTTTCTGTGGACTGCTTTGATGTGTGCTTTGGATAATTCATCCGGCAGTGAGAGATCTGTCCATTGTTGTTGTTGAATATCGTAAGCCAATAGACCATTTTCGAGCCCTACCCATAAAATTTGATCATCACAAAAAAGGGTGTTCACAGTAGATTCATGAAAGCCTTCTGGTAATTGAATGGAGCTTACACCACTGCCATTGATCATAGCCAAACTTCCATTGGAGGCGGCGACAACAGTGCCATTTGGTAATTCTATGATGGCGTTGATTTGATTGTTCAACAAACCATCTTGTCTGCTGTAATTGGTGAAATGACGGCTATCGAATTTGGCAAGCCCACCCAATGTTCCGATCCAAATAAAACCTCTGCTATCCTGCAGGAGGCAACGCACTTGGGATTGTGGTAAGCCTTCTTTAAGATTGTATGGAATGAAAGTATACTGCTGTGAGAAAAGGCCATTCCATAAGAGGCATAGCCATATCAATGCAGCGATCATTTTCAGATTCACTGTCTTCCATTCACTTTTGTTGGACATCATTTCAAATGTCACATCAGTGTGACCATTCAAAGCTATTTCCCGAAAAGTGAATTTCAAGCGATTGGTTTTTTGTTCTCTGTTGTTTCAAATTCCTGCGAGTTTATCCAGAAACTCCTGGAGTTTCCTTCTGGCCACAGGAACCTGAGTCCCATCGGAAAGCACCGCAATATTTCCTTCGCCGCGGTGAAGTTCTTTCAAATGATGACTGAGGTTGATGATATGAGATTTATGCACACGAAAGAACATATGAGGATCGAGTTTGTCTTCAAATGCTTTGATGCTTTTGCTGCTCACATATTTCTTTCCACCAACAAGATATAAGGTGGTATAGTTTTCAAAAGCTTCGAGATGAATGATATCACTGTTCTTCACAACTGCCAATCCGTCTTTTGTTGGCACCACTGTCTTTTCAACCGTATTGGTCAGTGCAATATTTTCCAGAATCTTGGTAAGGCGTTCATCACTCACTCTGGCCGTTTTTTTTTGAGCCATGGTTGCTCTTACTTTTTCTACTGCCTTTTGCAAATCGTCAATATCGATTGGTTTTTCGAGATAATCGATTGCGCTTTCTTTGATCGCTCGCAATGCATAATCTCTGAATGCGGTGGTAAATACCACTTGAAAATTCCTAGACTCCAGGCTTTGTAAGAACATGAAACCATCTTCACCGGGCATCATGATATCCAAAAAAACGAGATCTGGATTTTGTTCATCAATGATCTGTCGTGCATGAGCAGCCGACGATGCAATACCAACCAGTTCTACATCGGGACAAAAATCTTCTACGAGCATGCGGAGATTTTCTCTCGCAAATTCTTCGTCGTCGACAATGACTGCCTTCAATTTATCACTCATGATGTATTGGTTGGTGGTGGTGAATATAGGACAATGTGTTTGGATTGGGCTGACCACTTTTTTCGAATTCTATACACTGAAGTCGTTAAAAAAAAGCTCCATTCAGGAATTAGAACAAAGCGCGCACTTGAACACCACCAGAATGAATGGTATTCATGCCATCGGGTTTTCGGCCATTGTACGACAGATTCAATTGGAGATTTTTTGCTACAGTTCGTTGCACTCCAACAGACCAGGTAAAGTTATTTCCAGCGTTGAGTCCTTCTAACATTTCGAATCCAAGAGAATTGTTTGCATTGCCATTGAATGAAATATGGAAATAACTCAATTCTGCACGAAGTGTTCCCTTTCCGATACTGTTCAAAGTAAAATCAGCACCAAGTTTCCTGATCACCACCAGTTCTTGTCCTTGTCTATTGTTTTTCTCGGCGTATTGCGTCAGAAGATTAAGTCTTCCTTTATTGTCTGGTTGCCATGTCAGTTTGGGTTCAATGGAGAAGTAGATCAATTCGTAATTTCTTCCAGACAGGAAATCGGAACTCGCTACCTTCTTGCCCAGTTTATCTTCAAGGAAAAAAGTCCATTCTCTGAAAAAATTCCATCTCAAGCCAAACTGATTGTAATCGTCGCCCCGCGTCTCAAAACCGTTGCTCAATAAATTTTTATTGCGGCCGTATTGATAGGTGTAATCCAGACCAAATTTCGGATCGGCCTTATTGAAAAAAATGACATTTCTAAAGAGGCCATTGAACGTGAGCAAAGCAGTGTCGGCTGGAGAAATGATGAAAGGATTGTACCTGTCTTCTTTGTTTTCGTGTGTTGTTTTGCGATCGATGCGTAAGGTAGCCTGATCGGTAAATCTCGATAGTGCACGCTGCCATTTTTGATCCCGACCGAGCACTTTCGCAGGATTGATGCCCAGTGACTGCATGAACTGGTTGGTGTATGTTCGAATGTACTCGTTGCTTTGAACTGTTGATCGAATGAAGTTGGCTTCATATCCAAATCGAGCGATTTCGAATTCATTGAGATCCCGAATGCCATCGCCGTTATAGTCGTTCCATACATAAGATCCTTGTCCTGCAGGAACTTCAAGATAGATGAATTCCCTTTTTTGTTCTTGCCCTGCACCAATTTCATAGAACGTTGTATTTTGGATAAAACCGTTCTTGAGTTTAAAAGAATATTCCACCCTGGTCAAAAGAGTGTTTTCTGGTTCCTGTGATATGAGTTCGGGATTGATGATTCGCAATCTTCTATTGCTAACATTGATATTTAAACGCGCGTCTTTTTTTCCTTTCAACCCCACATTTAAACCATATTGATCAGCTTTGGCGGCATCAGAAAGCCGATCGCTTTGCGGTTTCCAATCCGTTCTCTCCCGATAATAAAGGGTAATACTTTTGGTGGTTGTATCTGCTGTTCCGACGCCTGCTTCATAGTCATAAAAACGGTAAGTTGCTGAAGAAAGCGTATCCGTGCCGTTGCGATAAAATAGATTGTTTTCGTGTTCATCCCTAAAATACAATTTCAAAGCTGAAATCTCCTGGCTGATGTATGCTTTATGTCTCAGAAATTGTGAGTTGATGACTCCGGCAGTGTTTAGCAAAGACGATGTGATGACGGCCTTGAATTTTTTTGGCGTGGAAATATTGGTATTCAACTTGGCTTTGATGCCATGGTATTGTTCTCCTGAAATGAACATGTCTGTTCCAACCTGTATTGAGCCCAATCGTTTGGCTGTCACAGTAGCACTTGCCGATGATATATGCTGATCAGCGGCGCTTGTTATTTGTGAAATGTTCCAATTGCGCGAAAACTCAACTTCACGGAATCTTTCGATCATCGAAAAATATTGTCCGGTATATTCATAATAGAGCTCTGTATTCCAACCCAGCGAGTATTTAGATAGTGATGAATCCGCTAAGGCATCTGACTTCATCGTCATTGGTTTTTTCCATTTGTAGAGAGTGCGAACGGCAAACCCAACGTCATCACCAGCGTCTCGGGAAGAAAACGTATTCAAGTCCTTGTTGGAAACAGCACCCTCCACGCTGAATACAGATCTTCCTGATGAGCCCAATGTCACTTCTGCTCCTGTTGTGAGCATTTGAGTCTTTTTTGGAGCAGCGAGAAGGACTACCGGCGCGTAGGTTCCCTGACGGGTGATCAATCCATTGTTTTCGGATGGAGCGATCCATTTGTACTTTTTTCCATTGGCAGTAAAGCCATCTTCCACATAGTCACCATTGCCGGCACCTACATAAGAAAATGATACTCGATACACCGCATTGCTATCAACAGAATAAACGAATACAGAATCGTAACCCAAAGAGTCTTTGATGGCATAAAGGACATTCATATTCGAATACCCCACGCTATCAATTCCAGATCGGAATGCGCTCAGAAATGCATCACCACTTTGAGATAAAATCAATTTGTCTTCATCTGAAAGATCCTGCTGAAGAGGTTGATTTTTTGCGTCATTTTCTGAATAAACATTCATATAGAATTTATTCCTATTGTTCGACACAACCACTGAAGATTGTATCAATGGACGAGCATAACGCTTTTCGGAATACTGAAATTCCACCACAATCCTTCTATCTTTTGTAATGAGTTGTTTCGTGGTGAAAGTGATTTCAGATGCATTGTAATCGACGACATAATCTTTATCCTGACCTCTTTGCAGCAGTTTGCCATCGATATAAACTTGTTCTGTGCCTGCAAGCACGATGATGAATAGTTCACCATCGGCACCTCTCAAGCGATAAGGACCTTGATTGCCTTCGATTCCCTGAATGACATTTCTTGAAAACCGCCCTTTGGATACAGAAGCAGAAACTTCCGTAGAAACGGAATAGCCATTTTTTCCCGGCTTCCACTGTTGGTTGTAGTAAGCACCCTGAGCTCGTTTGAAATAGTTCATGAAGTAACCTACCGGTCGGCGCAATTGAAAATCCCCTGCAATCAATTTGGAATGCTCATCATAGAGCTGGATAAAAACCTGATCAAAATCCTGAAGTTGTTGTGTATTGCCATCAGGTTGAATGGGAATGTTATCATCTGTAACAGATGCGAGAATGCTGTACTTGTCACTGATCTTACCACTGAGTTGCAAGTTCAAAGTTGAATTCACTGACAGATTTTGATTGTTGCCAAATAGAATTCCTCGCGAAACAGAACCTGATTTCTGCAATCCTTTATCATCGAAAATGCTTTCGGTCTGTTTTGCTCCACCAATGACATATGGCTTGAAGGTATCGTCTTTACCACTGGTCATGATAGAAAGATCCTTGTGCTCATATGGATTTGAAAAATTTTTAGGGAAGACCCGAAAGTGGCAGACGAGAGCGTCGTTCGTCGAATCAACATGCATGATCAATGTCGCCGATATCTCTTCCAGAAAATAAGACGTGGAAGGCACTGTGTCGTTACCGGACAGCATAACGAAAGATCCGGGGATTATACTCAGCGAATCCAATACGATGGTATCCTGCCCCGCCGGAATATTCACTGTGCGCAAGTTGCTGATTTGGGCAGATGCCGAGAATCCAACCCATAACAATAAACAGACGGCCCAGATCCGTCTGCATAAAAAATGATATCGTTTGGAAATACTCAGCAAGTCTTAAGGAAGGTGCAAAATACGGGTGGAATGATGGTCAACGCGGCCTGTCTAACGAATAATGCATAGTCAAATTATACATGCCAGTTAAATGAAGTAGACGATTGAGACCATTCATCACAATCCATTCGGCTGATCCGTTTTTTTCGGATTAGATTCGTCCAGTCATGATTTTCCGACTCATCGCAGAAAGTTTCGTGTTTGCCTGGCAGGCTTTGGTGACGAATAAGCTTCGAACGTTGCTGTCGCTGCTGGGCGTTACCATTGGCATTTACTCCATAATTCTGGTTTTGAGTATTGTGGACAGCATGGAAGCGGATATGAAATCCAGCTTTGACATGATTGGTTCAGATGTTTTGTTCATTCAAAAATGGCCTATGGGACCTGAAGACGGCGCGGAAGATTATGAGTGGTGGAAATTTATGAGTCGTCGACCACCTGGCCTGAAAGACATGGAACAGTTGGGTGAACGCATGGAAGAGGCACAGGCCATAGCTTATTCCTCCGGAACTGTAACCACTTGTGAATATGAAAACAACCACCTGAAAGAATCCGATCTTAATGGTGTGACGTATCAATATCGTGAAACAATAGCGATTAACTTACAATCCGGGCGTTATTTTACAGAACACGAATGCGAATCCGGAAAGAACTACGCCATCATAGGCCATACCGTCAAACAACAACTATTTGGAGAAACCAATCCCATAGGCAAAGAGATGAAGGTTGGTGGATTAAAAATTGTGGTCATAGGCGTATTTGAAAAGGAAGGTACATCATTGTTTGGGAATGGGTTTGACATGGTCATTATGGTACCCATTGGTTTTGCACAACGCCTCATTCCTCCTGACAATGAGAACGCGAATATTTTGCTGAAAGCCAAAACAGGCGTAACCAACAAAGAACTTAAGGACGCTGTTATTGCAACGTTTAGGGAAGTAAGGGGCATCAAACCCGGTAACAGCAATGATTTTTCGATCATTGAATCGTCCATGATCAATGAGATAGTGGACAGCATTATCGACGTTTTCAATATTGTCGGAATGATCATTGGTTTTTTTGCCATTCTCGTTGGCACATTCAGCATAGCGAATATCATGTTTGTGTCTGTGAGTGAGCGGACAAACATCATAGGCATACAAAAGGCACTTGGGGCGAAAAATTATTTTGTACTCATGCAGTTCTTATTCGAGTCTATTGCCCTGTGTATCATTGGAGGAATGGTAGGACTGCTTTTCGTTTGGGGCACAGTTCAACTCCTCAGCTCTTTGGTAGAGTTCGAATTTATTCTGCCCTTTTCTAGGATTATAGCCGGACTGAGTATATCCATTGTTGTAGGATTGATTGCCGGCATATTTCCTGCGATGAAAGCTGCCAGACTGAATCCAGTGGACGCCATGCGATCGAAATGATCAGTGCAGGTTATGGCAACAATAATGAACTATCGCCATAACTCAGAAACCTGTAGTTACCAGACAATGCATGGTTATAGATTTTTTTCCAATCTTCCCCCGTAAAAGCGGAGACCAGAACCAACAGTGTACTTTGAGGCATGTGGAAATTCGTAAGCAATCCTCCACAAATTCTAAACTTAAAACCAGGCGCAATCATAATCGTAGTATTTGCAGAGAACTCGTTCATGTGATGCACCTGACACCACTGGAGAATGGAATCGAGACTTTCTTGCAATGAAAGATTGGCTTCCATATCATACGATTCCCACTGACCAAGTGAAGGCTGTTGTCCGCTTTCAATGAGGTTTTTCGAAATTTTCAAACCCAACCAGTATAAACTTTCCAAAGTCCTCATGGAAGTTGTGCCCACTGCAATGATTCTTCTACGTCCAACATGTTCCATTAATTTTTGAAGAGCATCTACAGAAATACTGAAGACTTCGCCATGCATATGATGGTCGCCAATGTTTGAAACCGAGACCGGCTTGAATGTTCCGGCACCTACGTGCAAGGTGAGGGTGTTCAGGTCAACACCTTTTAAAGCCAATTTGTCGAGCACTTCCGGAGTGAAATGCAGTCCTGCTGTGGGCGCTGCTACAGAGCCTTCCTTTTCCGCGAAAACGGTTTGATATCGATTGAGATCACTTTCTTCAGGATCCCTATGAAAATATGGTGGCAATGGAATTTTACCGGCCTCATGCAGGATTGATGAAAAAGAAATCGTTTCGGGTTTCCAGAAAAATCTGATGACAAAAGCGTCGTCTTCTCTTCGAACCATCTCTGCGAATAGGGTGGCACTTCCAGGGATTTCGCAATTCAATATCTCAAATCCCTTCCACTTTTTGGCACCGCCAACGAGGCATTTCCAAGTGCAGGTATCGGTTGCCGTCATAGCTTGTTGATGGTCGAGTCCAATTGGTTCGAGGCAGAAAATTTCAATACTGGCACCGGTAGATTTACGAAACCGGAGTCTTGCCGGGATTACCCGGGTTTTATTCATGAAAAGTGAATCATTTCTGTCGAGCAAATCTGGCAAATCGTAGAAAAACTGATCTGAAATTGAGCCACTTTTGAACAAAAGCAGTTTTGAATCGCTTCTGACAGGCAACGGAAACTGTGCAACCCTGTCTTCAGGTAGGAAATAGTTGTAATCTGCGATTGCAATATCTCTGGGGTTAGAATTCACGGTGGAAAGATACAGTCATAAAAAAATCATGGCTGGACGTTTCCAGCCATAATTCTAAACCTTAACTAAAACTAACTATACTATTTGATGTGCCCAGATCGGGCACTTCAACTGTGTGTTACTTATTTGTATATGTGTAAGTACTAAACAGACTTACCTCAAAATTTCCTTGCCTTGCAAAGGTGAGAACACTTTTCTGTTCGAAATGTTGCATTAACACTTTCTTTTAACAGCTTTTTTCAAAACTATTGCCTTTCTAACGGGCCGTATCAGTGATCACCACCTCATTACCATTCTTGATTTCATAATCAAATCCCATTGGAACACAGACGATTTTCAGCGCGTTTTCCAATGAATGATCTTTTCTGAAACTACCGGTATACTGCCTTCCTGTTTTGAAATTCATTTGAATTCCAATGTTATATTGTCTGGCCATTTCTTCGAAGACGTGTTCAACCGGTTCTTCATTGAAAGTGAATTCGCCATTTCTCCAATCGCCTCTGTTCAAGTCGAAATCAGAGATGACCAATGTTTTACCAGCCATGACAGCGGCTTTTCCGGGAGTAATTTCCACTACGCTCTTGCCAGCATTGAGGCTTACCTTCACCCGACCGGTCCTACATTCTACACGGAACTGATCCTTTCTGGATTTTACATCGAAAGATGTTCCCAGAACTTCCACGATTCCCTGTTCAGTGACCACGCTAAAGCGGCTTCCTTTCTTCACTTCGAAGAAGGCTTCACCATTTAAAGTGAGCGTTCTTTCTTGGCTCCAATCGTCGCTATATGACATCATGCTGGAAGCATTAAGGTGAGCGATAGACATGTCTGGCAGTTCTACATCGAGGGTTTTACCACTCGCCGTTTCGTGACGGATCAATTCAGTGGTTGGCCAAAAGACCACCAGAGCCACGATGACGGCAGCAGCTGCCGCTACTGAAATCATTGGCTTCCAGCTGAATTTAACAACTTTGGTTTCCTGCTTCACTGCACTGAGTTTAGGTTGGATCTCCATCCAAGCCTCTTCAGTGCTCTTGCTCATGGGTGTTTCCCAGTTTTTGAGTATTTCCTGAAATTTATTCATCACTTTCATCTTCCGATACGGGATTCCATACATCTAAACATTGATCCCCCCTACCGTTTCATATTTATTTATTGCCAAATAATCACTTCCGTTTCAAATCCGGTAACCCCGGCTACGAAACCTGCAGCTCCGGAAACGTTGTCTGGTCCATTTCTCAGCTGACTTCTCATGTCGGCAGCATCATAGAAAAATAAAGCATCCAAAGCTCTGTCGATGGCCAAAATGGTCAGTTTATGCCTTCCATAATATTTAAAATCAGATTTTAACATCAGTAATTGAGGCGACAGTTGAGGACCATCATATCGTTCTTCAAAGAAACCATATTGTCCGGGAATGTTTACTGGGTTCGATTCCAGACATTCCAACTTGAAAACATAGGAGTATTTTTCATCGTCGAGCGCATTCCAAGAAATCAATCCTGCCACACTTCCGGGGTTTGAAATGTGAACTGTATCAGTAATTCCCACCAGCAAGTTGATCGCCGGAGGCATTTTGAAGGTGCATTGAACCAATTCCTGGATGAGGTCATCATGCACCCTAATGCTATAGGTTGAGTCCGGTTTGAACGTGAATGCATCAGGAGCGCGATAATGATAGACATCCGGTGTCCAATCTGTCCATTGCCCGTCGTGCAATAAGCTCAAGGTAGCTTTTCTTGATGATGGTGTACCGGCGTATTCTTCACTCATGGTGAAAAAACTGATTTGCTGATCTGGTATCAAACTTCTGATCATTCCGGTGAGAACCGGAGTTTCTTTTCTCAAAAGGTCCGTATCTTCCTTGGCACAACCAGAAATGAGCAAAAACAACATTCCATATTTGACAATCGATTTCAAAATTTCAATCTGATCATTACTGTTGGTAAAACATTCAACATACCAATTGTTCTCTTCCCGATTTTCAATCTTCCTTCATCGTTGTAATTGCTCAGTACAACATATTGCACATTACGGATATTGTTCCGATTGTAAGTATTAAATACAGAAGCAGCAATTTCCAATCTCCATTTACGAAAGTTCTTTTTCCATGTTGCCGCGATATCCAGACGGTGGTAATCCGGAAGACGACCACTATTGAATTTCCCGTAGACTGGAATTTCTTTGGTGTTGCCATCGGGCAAATCCATCATCCATGTTCCCAGCAAAGGAGTATATGGCGCGCCACTTCCATAGACCCAAAAAGCACTGAACGACCAAACATTCAATTTCAATTCATAATTCAATTTGACTTCATGATTGATCCAATAATTCATTGGAATGTTTGTCAGATTTGCATCCGGATAATCAGCTTTTGCATCCATCCATGAATATCCTGCGGTGAAATGATGTCGTCGGTAATCTTTCATACATAGGAGATCAACACCAAAAATTTTTGCATCTCCAACATAGAGTTCATGGCCTGAGTAAAACCATTGTGAAGTGACTACACCAGAATTTTGTTTTGCATAAGCTTCTACATCCAGTGTGAATCCCGTGTGATGATACACCGTGCCAATTGAAATCTGATTGGAGCTCAACACCGGTACCTCGCCGCTTTCAGCCAATTGCCAAAAATCCGGGGTATTCTGATAGAGACTTTGATCTCTGGTTCTTTGGATGAATTGATTCGTTCTACCAGCAGATGATTTTATTTTCCAAACATCAGGAATCACTTCATAATCTATGATCAGACGCGGTTCTGCGTAGATCTTCTGATTTCTGGAGAAATAGGATGTTCTCAAACCCGGGTTCAGGTGTAGTTTACCGTATTTGAATGATGTAAAGGAAAAATAACCGGATAACACCTGTCCGGTTACTGAAGAATCAGCCAGAATATTTCCTTGTTCATTTTGTTTGAGGTATGAACTCAGTTGATTCAATTGAAGACCAAAAGTCAAACTTCCTGACTTCATTTTACCCGTGCATTCTGCTCTTGCATCGAAATCTTTCAAGAGTGTTTGTTCAGATGAAAATCTGACACTATCCAAATCGAATAACAAATTTCGAATGGAGTCGGATGAAAAATAGGCGCCATTAAAACTACTCACTCCAATTCTTACGTTTGATTCCCACACATCGTTGAATTCATGAAGCCAACGGGCAGACACACCGCTGTTTTTTTTCGTGCTCTCATCCTCGTAGTTAACATCTCTGGGATCGACCAATTCCAGATCTGTTGTATCAGCATATTGAACAAAAAGTTCATCTCGAGATAAGAATGCGCTCAGGTTAAATGTGTTTTTCGCATTGGTTCGAAAAGAGAATTTCGCATTGAGGTCTTGGAAATAAAATTCCGGATTCTGGTTACCAAATGCCTGGGTTTTCTCACTATCCGAATTGATGATTGCCGCTTGATATGCTGTATTGAAAAGGGACTTGTAGGTTGGGGTATATAACAGTCCAGTGTATGCTCTTCTTGCAGTGATGAAAAAGGAAGATTTACCTGCAGTATCCATTGGCGATTCGAAAACGATACCTGCAGAAAGCGGACTCAAATCAATCTGAACATTTCGATTGTTGAGACTTCCTTCGCGACCGATGACTTCAACAAAACCACCGATTCGCCCACCATACCTTGCATCCGTGACACCCTTGTGAACAGAAACAGCCTTCACCGCATTTGTATTTACCGCACTAAATGCTCCGAAGAAATGATCCTGGTGATAAATATTAAAACCATCGAGAGATAACAAAATTTGATCATTGTTGCTGCCTCGAATGAATAGTCCATTGCTGGATTCTCTGGTGGCACCGATACCAGGTAGGATTTGTGCAGCGCGCATGATGTCCGATTCTCCCGTTCCATTTGATGTTGTCATGCTAGCCGGATTCAGAACGAAAATACCAGCACTACCGGTTGATTCAAGAGATCTCACCCCTTCTGCTTCGATCATGACATCCGGTAAATAATTCCGTTGAGGTTCAATTTTGATGACAATTTTTTTGTCTTTTTCACCAACACGAAATGGGAATGCCATCGTTTCATATCCGACAAAAAACACAACAAGGGTATCATCTAAGTTGGAAGGAACCTCGAGAAAAAATCTTCCATCTCCATCGGTAGTTGCCCCTTGAATGCCGCTTTTGAACGTCAACACAGCGAATGGTAATAATTCACTATTGAATGCGTCCCGAACTACACCAGAAATTTTCACGGTTTCATTCGCAAGCGTTGAATCCGGTACAAGTTCTTCTTTGACATCTGCCTCATAATAGATCAGGATCACGTCATCGATCATTCTGTAACCATAACCAGATTTCAACAGAAGCAGATCGAGGAATTGAACAATGGTTACTTCATCGAAGCTCCATGAACCTTTCCATTTTTCGAGTTCAAAACTATCGTAAGCGAATTTCAGATTGTAACGCGAAGAGATGTCTTTGAGCACTTCTCCGGCGGACTTTGAGACATAATTACCTGAGATGAGCGGTTGATTCTGAGCAAAAACAGGTGCTGTAAAAAACAGCAACAACAGGCAGAGGAAAAGTCTTCTGACCGCTAATGATTCATATCTCCGTACCGAGTTGTTCACGAAGGAGTTTCAGCACTTTACTCATTCTTTTTTCAATGGCTTTGACAGATAAACCCAGGCGTTCTGCGATTTCCTGATAGGTCATGTCTTCAAGCCGATTCATCAGAAAAACTTCTCTTCCACCTTCTGGAAGCATGGAGATGACACGCTGCAATTTTTCTTCATACTCATTCATTTCAGCGAGTTTTTCCGGGTGATCAAATTCTCTGTCATTGCCCGGTCTTTTTTTAAACTTCAGGAGAAGTTGTTGACGTTTCTGGTAGTTGATGGTATTGTTTTGGGCAATTTTATAGAGATAAGCTTTGACGGTCGATTTATCAATTCTGCTTCTGTTCTCCCAAAGTTTTACGAAAGTATCCTGGGTGATATCCTCAGCCAGATCAGCATCGCCACATCTGAACCAAATAAAATTACGGACGGACTTATAGTAGTCACGGAATATTTTCTGATACTCCGCGTCGCTCAGTTCTTCTAAATTTTTTTCCGGTTTAAAAATCGAAAACAACACAAGCAAATGAAGTTGTGCCGATAATGACTCAACCCGTGCAATGATACCTATAAACGCGCAAATATGTCATGTTGCCCTTATTGCATAACGCAAAAGATTGGAATTCCAAGCGAAGTGATCATCCCGAACGCATTGATTTTCACCACTTGAGTTTTACGTTGACCCGACCATGACCCATCTATACATCTAACAAGGAATATTTTGTTTTTTCGAAAATGAAGGCCGTTCCTTATGATTATTTTTGCTCTGGACAGTGAATGAAACTGTAATCATATGCAAGGAAAAACACTCGTTATTGGCGCATCTGGCCAGATTGGTATTGAACTCGTCACGGCATTGCGTAAGAAACATGGCACACATCAGGTTGTGGCTTCAGACATCAGGGCAACGGAAGTTCCTGAGCTCATCGATGGACCATTTGAAGTATTGAATGTGCTGAATGTGGATGAATTGGACAGAATCGTTCACAAGCATCAGATTACAGAGGTTTATTTGCTTGCAGCACTATTGAGTGCTACATCTGAAAAAAACCCAGAACGCGCATGGGATTTGAATATGAATGGTCTTTTCCATGTGCTCGATTTGGCTAAAAATAAAAAGATACAAAAGGTATTCTGGCCAAGTTCCATTGCTGTATTTGGTCCGAGTACTCCGAAACAGAACACGCCGCAATACACAGTGATGGAGCCCAATAGTGTTTATGGTATTTCTAAACTTGCGGGAGAACGGTGGTGTGAATACTACCACCAGAAGTATGGTGTTGACGTTCGCAGTTTGAGGTATCCTGGGCTGATCGGCTATAAATCAGATCCCGGAGGAGGAACAACAGATTATGCTGTGGATATCTTCCATCAGGCGATTGACAAAGGAAGCTATGAGTGTTTTCTTTCTGCCGAAACCATGCTTCCGATGATGATGATGGAAGATGCGATTCGCGCCACCATGAGCATCATGGAAGCACCGGCTGAACAAATCAAAATTCGCAGCAGCTATAATCTCGCAGGATGCAGCTTTACACCTGCAGACTTAACAAAACTCATCCAGCAGGAGATTCCAGAATTTTCCATTTCATATAAGCCAGACTTCAGACAACAGATTGCGGATTCCTGGCCTGGTAGCATCGATGATAGTGCAGCCAGAAAAGACTGGAACTGGCAGGCTGAATATGATACAACCAGATTGGCTTCGACCATGTTGCGAGAGCTTCGCCTTAAAAAAAAAGCTGAGTCGCTTGTAACCCGCTAAGGATTCATCACGTATAGACGCCACCGCAATGCCTATTTTCCATTGCGAGGAAACCTAACGTCTATAAGAAATGAACCAGAATTTTTACACCCGGATGAGAATCCTCTTCACGACGGCCCTCAGCATTTTCGTGTTGCAGTCATTTGCCTCTGGTGGTGAAATCAACCAAACAGATGCCAAAGGGCAGCGCCAGGGCTATTGGATCATCAAAGGAAGTATGATTGATGATCATGCATATAAACCTGAAAGCAAAGTTGAAGAGGGAATCTACCTCGATAACAGGAAAAATGGGCTTTGGAAAAAGTATTGGCCCAATGGCAAAATTCGCTCAGAAATCAATTACGATCATGGTAAGCCCCAAGGGGAATACAAGCTTTTCTATGAAAATGGAAAGTTAGAAGAGCACAGCACTTGGACAAACAGTAAAAATACAGGTGCATTCAAGAGATATTATGAGAATGGAAACCCTCAACAAGATTTTCTATTTGCTGATAATGGAAAGCGAAATGGTATGCAGAAGTATTTCCACGACAATGGTAAACTCGCTATGGAGGTCAACATTGTAAATGGACAGGAATCCGGTGTCATGCGCAGGTATAATCCTGACGGTTCCATTGCTGAAGAGAAGACGTTTGAGAACGGAGTTCTCAAACAAGGCAGCAACAAAAAATACAAAGTGACAGAAACACAACCTGTCGTAGCCAAAGACCCTTACGATGATTCGGTAGGAAAAGAAAGTAAGGTTACATCAGACAAAACCAACACGGCTCAACCATTTAAGCCAAATGGTTTCAATACCCTGTATGACAAAAACGGACAAGTAACACAGATTGGTGAATTTTCCGATGGTAGGCTGTACGATGGAAAATGGTACAGGTACAATTCAGATGGTTTACTCATCAGGATTGAAATCTACAAGGGTGGCAAATACGTCGGCCTTGGCGTGATGGAAGAAAAATAAGCTATACCAAAATTCAAACTAAATATTACTGAAGGAAGCCATCGTGCGAAGCGCGATGGCTTTTCGATTCATTTCAGTTCATGCATCAACGTGTAAATTTGTCCCATTAATATTTCACCCTTCCACCAAACGTATGGAACAACCACTGTACATCTACAACAGCATCAAGCGAGAAAAAGAGAAATTTACTTCAATAGTACCTGGTCACGTAGGCATGTATGTGTGCGGACCAACAGTTTACAGTGATGTACACCTCGGCAATGTGCGCACGTTTATGACCTTTGATATGGTCAGAAGGTATCTGGAATTCATCGGATATAAAGTTCGTTATGTCCGCAATATCACTGACGTCGGTCATCTTACGGGTGACAGTGATGATGGTGAAGATAAGATTGCCAAAAAAGCGAAGCTTGAAAATCTGGAACCCATGGAGGTGGTGCAGAAATACACCAATGGATTTCATGATGTGATGAGTATCTTCAACATCGGACGACCGTCCATCGAGCCAACTGCAACGGGCCATATCATTGAGCAGATCGAAATGATTCAGGACATCATTCAAAATGGATTCGCTTATGAGAGCAATGGATCTGTCTATTTTGATGTTAGAAAATTCAGCGAAAAATTCAATTACGGAAAATTGTCAGGAAGGGTGATTGATGACCTGATGACCAATACACGTGATCTTGACGGACAGGATGAAAAACGAGACGGGCTTGATTTTGCCCTGTGGAAAAAAGCAGAACCACAACATTTAATGCGATGGAATAGCCCATGGGGCGAAGGTTTCCCGGGATGGCATATTGAATGTTCTGTGATGAGTACCAAATATCTCGGGAAAGAATTTGATATTCACGGTGGAGGAATGGATTTGAAATTCCCCCACCATGAATGTGAAATTGCACAAAATGTTGGTGCTACCGGTCATGAACCTGTGCGCTATTGGATGCATGGCAATATGCTTACTGTGAACGGGCGCAAGATGGCAAAGAGTGAGGGGAATGGTTTTACACCTGAAGAGTTGATCACTGGCAATCACAAACTACTCGAAAGAGGTTACTCGCCTATGACAGTACGTTTCTTTTTCCTCATGGGGCATTACGCGAGTACACTTGATTTCAGCAATGAAGCATTGCAGGCTGCAGAAAAGGGATATAAACGCATGCAAGCTGCCATACAGACTTTGAAACAGATTACACCTTCTTCTATCGGAGAGTATGATACCGAGGCATTAAGAAATGCTTGCTATGCGGCGATGAACGATGATTTCAATACACCTATTTTGATTTCAGAATTGTTTGAAGCTGTTAAAGTGATTAATTCAGCCAAAGAAGGAAAAGTCAAACTCGCCGAAAAACAAATTGGTGATTTGCAACAAATATTTCAAGACTTCTTTTATTCCGTAATGGGCATGAAAGACGAAGAAGAATCGGGAAATTCAGAACTTACAGAAGCACTCATGCAAATGATCATTGGTATGCGCGCTGATGCGAAGGCGAATAAAGATTATGCAACGTCTGACAAACTTCGCGATGCACTTGCCAAGATTCATGTACAAATAAAAGACACCAAAGAAGGAGCCACATGGACCTACGAAGGTTAATGCCGAAATCCTATCATCCACCCAAACTGTATTGATTCATACATGAAAGCAAAACAAATTATTGGTATTGGTCTTATTGGGCTGATGCTTTTCTCCATCGCTTATGTAGGTTGTCAGGGTGACAATCCACCTATCAAGAAGGTCACGCCTGATCCTAAAACGCAGAAGCAGGAAATCACAGCTCCTGAATTTTCTGCTGACAGTGCATTCGCGTATATAGCAAGTCAGGTGAAGTTCGGTCCTCGCGTGCCCAATAGTTCAGCCCATGTTGCGTGTGGTGATTGGATGGTGGAACTGTTGCACAATTATGGCGCAAAAGTGATAGAACAGAAAGCAGATCTTAAGGCATTTGATGGAACAGTGTTACACTCACGCAATATCATAGCTTCCTTCGCTCCAGAAAATCCTCAACGCATTTTGTTATGTGCACACTGGGACACAAGACCATTCGGGGATAAGGATCCGGATAAAACAAAATGGAGCAAGCCGATTGACGGCGCGAATGATGGTGCGAGCGGTGTTGGTGTTCTCTTGGAAATGGCCAGACAGTTCAAGGACAAAGCTCCGGCAATTGGTGTTGATTTGATTTTTTTCGACTCAGAAGACTATGGCACTCCTGAATTTAAGCAAGACAAAGGACCCGACGTTTTGAATCCTAATTTCATCAGCAGTTGGTGTTTGGGGTCTCAGCACTTCATTCAGAATCCGCATGTAAGACCCTATAATCCACGATTCGGTATATTGCTTGACATGGTTGGCAGTGGCGACGCCATGTTCAATAAAGAAAAATATTCGTCTGAAATCGCCGCAGATGTTATCAATTTGGTTTGGGGAACAGCTTCCAAATTAGGATATGGTCAATACTTCTATAACGAAGATGTAGAGGGTGTTATCGATGACCACGTCATGCTCAACCGTGGTGGTCTGCGGGTTATTGATATCATTGATACTCGCCCACAACCCGTAGCGATGGGCTTAGGTGGATATAAATTTGGAGGATATCATCACACACATAATGACAATCTAAATGTGATTGATAAAAACACACTCAAAGCAGTTGGACAAACATTGATGCACGTGGTTTACAACCAATGATCAGAAATCAAGATTAAGGGACAAGTAGAAAACACGATCCAGAACACGACCGTCGTCGACACCCCAAGCCCAATCTGCGCGTACGAAGTAACCAAGAAGTCTGGACCTCAAACCGAAACCATATCCATAAACAAATGGTTCGCGGTTATTGGTTATGGTTACAGTGACAGGATTTTTGAATACTGTGGTTTGGTTGAATAAATTATCATCTGCATAAGGGTTGAAGCCAGTCCAAGCGCTACCAGCATCCATGAATGTGATGACCTGGAAGTTTTCTACGAAATCACTTTTAATTGGGCGATTCAACAAGTATCTGAATAGTGGAAGTCTCACCTCGGCATTGGCTACAAGTGCTGAATTCCCATTTCTTGCATTTACATAAAAGCCTCTAACTGGGCCAATGAAAGATTGGAAACGGTAAGGCACATTATCGCTGATGGGGGTGCTTTCATCCACTTTTTGCATCATCCAATTGTCCACACCTCCAAAATAATTCATCACCTTCTCCGCTCCAAAAGAAGAGGTACCCGCTAAGCGAACAGCGGCGATCATGCTTCTATGAATCCGCTTGTACCATCTGCCATCAAAGCCAATGACATTGACATCAGTTCGTTTGTTCAGATCAACTTGCTGGTAGCGTTCTGCCCAAGCCTTAAATCTGGTGCCATGATATAAGTTTAATCCTTTACTGATAGAGTTGTCGAAGATGTATTCAGCTTTTAGTGCAATGAACATTTCCGTTTGGTTCGGATCATTCAAACTTACTTGTTCGTTTGATTGATGCACTTTCTGATCGATTCTGTAATCACCCCGTAAACGAATACTGCTCACCTCACTCAATGGATAGCGAATGCTATAAGCGATGTCATTGCTTTGAATTTTGTAAATATCAAAACTGTCTTGAATACGTTGTGTTTGACGGGAGAAGATAATTTTCTTGTCCAATCTGTCTTTGATGTTTTCGAAGCTAATTCCGTATTCCAGGTTATCAAATGTGAGATTGAATCGAAATCCGCCTACGATTTTATAGTCCTCGAAGAGATCAGAAATTCCGAATTGATTGAAAAAAGAAAAACCCGGTGAAATGCTGGTTGGATTCCCTGTGTAACGCTGATAGATTGGATTGAGAAATGAATTGCCAATTTGTAAAAACACGGCTTTATCGGCTGAAAAATTCAATCGATAATTTCTTGATCTGGGCACGATAAAGGGCGCGACTGAATCACCCGGCGCTGGATTTTCCGAGCCGATCTCAACCACCCTTACGGTTTCTTTTTCATACGTGTAATCCTTTCTTTCATCTTCGAAAACATAATGATCTATATCCACCTCCCCTGTTTGTGTAGTATCCTGTGAGAGTTGCAAAGACTCTCCGGAGCTGCCGGACGCAGTATGTTTTGGAATGCCATTTTCAGGAAGGGCAGAAGAAAAACTTTCATCACCATTGCGGTTTCCGAGACAAACCCATGGTCGGTTTTGTTTTCTGAATGTCACGAGATAATCGCCAGTAACAGGATTGAATCGATAATCGACAACATCACGGTGCCAGCCAGAAAGTGAATTGGTCACAGTAAAATAGCGATAATGTATAGCAGTATCGATGGCACTGATCGCACTGTCCACCGTCGCCAGATATCGATTGTAATAACCGGCAGTATTGGCCAGAAAGGTGAAATGTTTATCAGCATACTGAGATGCTTCATCCTCATTGATGTCTGGTGTAGCCGTAATTCTTTCGAGAATTTTCGAACGTGTTTCCAGATTGAATACATATACATCCCGGATGTGCGAATATTTTTCCAGCGGCACTTCTTGTCTCAAAGTATCATCCGGACGATCAGAGGTGAAAATGATTTTTTTTCCATGATCAATAAATTCCGGATGCATATCATCCCATACATCTCTGGTGATTTGTTCAAGGTTATTTCCTATCACCTGATATAAATAAAGATCCGTCTGGCCTTTGTTCACTCCGGAAAAAATCATGCGCTTACCATCTTCGCTGTAAGACATATCAAGTACCTTTTCAATTTGGTACATGACTTTCACATTGTGCTTCTTTTTGTTGAGGTCATAGTTTCCGATCCAAACATCATCCTTTCTTTCATACACATATGTCAGGATTTCTCCTGATGGATGCCATGCCAAGACGGGAAATGATTCATCAACAATTCTCTCGAGTTTGTGATCCTTTTTCAAGACGCATTTCGACTTCTTTTCTTCTACATCATATATCCAGATTCTGAATTGGCCCAATTCATTGGTAACATATGCTATGCGACTACCATCTGGGGATGGCATGAATTGGGAATAGTGGTAGTTGCTGTTGTATTTCACTTTGATTTCACCCATCAACAACTGGCCTTTATTCCAGGTTTTGAATTTCTTTTTGTCTGTACCGTCCGGTCTGGCCTGATCACCCGGAAGTATTTCAAGACGTGCAATGGCAGCGCGGTCTTTATAGAACCGAATAAATTCATCAGATAATTCCTGGAGGTTTAAACCAAGCACATAGAGGAATCCGCTTTCCACATTGCGGCTGGCCTGCGCCATATAAATGATATTTGGAATTACATTCTGACCATAAACTTCAGCGATGAAATGCCAAAACGCCTGACCGGCAAAAACAGCTTCCTGCCCTTCGAGACGATTGAAGGATTTGAATTTACCATTTCGAACTAAATCCCTGACATAAGTTTCGCAAGCAGGAGTGGTTCCATGTGCAGCATATGTCACCAGACCATCTTCGTACCACTTGGGCACAGAGAGTAAGGTAGAACTTTTGAGAACATCCTTCCAATCGCCGCCATACATCAACTGTGCGAACAATACCCTCGCAATATTCTCTCTCACCTGAAGGTCCAGTTTGTCGTGGCTACCATCATACCAGGTAAACATTTTGCTACCGATGATTTTTGCAGATCCACCAATATTGTAATCATCGCTCATGATTCCGATATTGCTTTGACGAAATTCACTTTGATTGAGGTAAGACAAAACCTGAATTTTGTCATCGAGGGTATAATCAAAAAACTGCTCAATCTCTTTCAAGTTGGATTCGCAGGAAAGCAGTGTGTATTGCGCAAGAGGTTCGCCTCCGATGTAATAGTACACTTCAAAGTGTTCTGATGGATAATAAAACCAAGTAAACTCGCGGTACTGAACGCGGTTTTTACCAAACTCCACATTGGTTCCCTGATAGAATTGTGCGGTCAAGTCTGCCGATACCAGCATACCTAACACAAACAATATTCCGATCAAGTTCCTCATCGTTCCAGATAATTGTAACGCGCTAAAATAACCGTTATCTCCCAACATTGAAAAGCTTAAGACATCAGGAAATTCGTTTTTATCTGTCGGAAAACAAAATTTCTGACAAAAAGTTGCAGGTCAAAATGAAAATTAAACCCCAATTTTGAGCCGAAAATCACATGTATGAAAATAGCCCAATTCACTTTTAATCCTTTTTCCGAGAATACTTATGTCCTCTATGATGAAACAATGGAGTGTGTCATCATTGACCCGGGGATGACGGATGAAGATGAGGATGACATCCTGTTTTCATTTATCCGTGATGAAAAACTCAAACCAGTCAAGGTGTTGAATACACATTCCCATATTGATCACATCTTGGGAAATGCTTCCAGTTGCCATGAATTCGGCATTGAATTGTATGCGCACCAAAATGAACTTGAAGTAATTGCCCGGGCAGGTGCTGCCAGCCTCATGTGGGGAGTGCCATATCGGGAAACACCCACTCCTCATCACTTTATAAATGAAGGCGATCAAATCAAGTTCGGCCATACAGTGTTGGATGTGATGTTTACACCTGGTCACGCACCCGGGCATGTGGTATTTATTCAACATGACGAACAGGTGATCATCGGAGGAGATGTGCTTTTCCGCGGAAGTGTTGGTCGGGTTGATTTACCGGGGTGCAATGCTGCCGATCTCGTTCAATCTATCCAGCAAAAACTTTATAAACTAGCCGATCATTATGTTGTCTATCCCGGACATGGGCCAGAAACTACAATTGGGGAAGAAAAAGAAAACAATATGTTCGTGAGAGCGGATTGGAGTGGATTGTAAAACGCGCCTTTGCGCCACTTACTTATTTGGCTTTCTTCAAGGTAAAAGAAAAAGTACTTCCGACACCTTCGGTGCTTCGGACTGAGATACTTTGATTATGGCTGTCGATGATGTGCTTACAAATGGCCAATCCAAGGCCTGAGCCGCCTTCATTACGAGATCTGCTTTTATCCACACGATAGAATCTCTCGAAAATTCGAGGAAGATGTTCTAACGCAATGCCGATACCATTGTCGGCGATTTCGATCAAAATATTATCGCCCATGTCATAGAACCGGATGCGCGTTTCGCCTCCGTCCACGCCATAGCTTACACTATTGCTCAATAAATTGACAAAGACCTGCATGATTCTTTTGGCATCGGCTTCAACGAAAATTGGTTTTTCGTTATTGTTGCGCAACCTCAGGGTGATGTTTTTCAATTTCGATTGCGCTTCAAGTTGATCAATGGCATGGCGAGCGAGATCGACAACATCGATGCGTTTGAGATCAAGAGGAATGTTGCCACTTTCAAAATTATTGATCTGATCAAGATCTTGAATCAGATCGGCCAAGCGATCACAACTATCCGCTGCGCGGGTGAGAAATTTGCGATTGAGTTCCGGGTTGTTCAACTCCGTATCGAGCAAGGTATCAATATAGCCTTGAATATTGAAGACCGGAGTTTTCAATTCATGAGCCAGGTTACCGATAAACTCGCGTCGATAATTGTCTGCGTTACGCAATTCCTTGACTTCACGAATTTTTTCATCGGCCCAATCAGCAACTCTGTTATTGACTTCGCTCAAAACGTCGTTGCTCATCATGATTCTTGGTTTACCATCACCTTGTGTCTTCAACATGTGAATGGTTTTATAGATGATCTTGACTTTATGGTATAGAAATCTCTCGATGAAATAGTAAACAATACCAAATGAGATGGCAAATCCCAAGATCAGAAGAAGGAACAGCCAAAGCCATTCGAATTCTTTTTCCAAAATATAAATGAGCAGGAAATATGTGGCAGCCAGCAAACCGGTGATCAGCAATGCCGAGGCGAGTGCTACACTAACCGGAGTCCTGATTTTAAAATTGCTCACGGCTCAAATTTATAGCCTACACCCTTGATGGTCTTAAAGTAATCGTCACCCAATTTTTCACGAAGTTTACGTATGTGTACATCGATGGTTCGGTCACCAACGATCACATCATTTCCCCAAACATTGGTCAGGATATTTTCTCGGGTAAAAACTCGTCCAGGTGCAGAAGCCAACAAGGCGAGCAATTCAAATTCTTTTTTCGGCAATGACATTTCATGACCATCACGAATGACAAGATAACGGTCCTTATCGATGATGATACCGTTGTTTGAAACCGGTGTGGTTTCCAATTCCTGTGCACCTTGTCTTCTCAGAAGAGCTTTCACTCTCGAAACCAGAACCCTTGGTTTGATCGGTTTTGAAATGTAATCATCCGCACCAGCATCAAATCCAGCAATCTGACTGTAGTCTTCATTTCTGGCGGTGAGGAAAGCAATAAGCACTTGGGCAAACTTGGGATTTTCTCTCAGTTCGCGGCAAGTTTCCATTCCATCCATTTCAGGCATCATCACATCGAGAAGGATGAGATCAGGAATGACTCTGTTCGCTACTTCGATTGCTTTTCTTCCATTTTCTGCTGTGTAGACTTCATAACCCTCCTTCTCCAGGTTGAATCCGATCAACTCCAGGATATCCCTTTCATCATCTACCAGGAGGATTTTCTGTTTATTCATGCGTTTCTGATTTTTTTTCAGTGATGCAAAGCACGTTAGCAGAAGTTACGGGAAGGTTAACCATCTATTAAACCCTGATTAGCAATGTGGATTGAGGAACTTTTTCAATGATAGGATTACAGAGATGAATCTCTGAAATAATCAGCTGTAAAGTTGCGGTTCTTTTGCAACTTGCACAACAAAAAACTTCAATCTATGACATACTTCACCGGAAAAGTTGTTTGGGTGACTGGAGCGAGCTCCGGAATTGGGGAAGCATTGACGTATGCATTGTCGGCAGCAGGAGCTAAAATGATTATATCCGCCAGGAGACAGGATGAACTGCAACGGGTGAAGATGGCCTGCAAAGAGCCTCAAACTGTGCATATCATACCTTTCGATCAGGGTATTGAGGCTGAGGTACGGCGAGCGTTTGATCAGGCCATTGCTCTTTTTGGGCAAATAGACATCTTATTCAATAATGGTGGTGTGAGTCAACGTGCAGAAGCGTTACAAACGTCGTTGGAATTGGAAAGAAGAATTTTTGAGATCAACTATTTTGGAAATGTCTTACTCAGTAAACTCGTAACCACTTCGATGATTCAACATGGTGGTGGTCATCTGGTCATCACTTCCAGTTTGCTCGGCAAATGGGGCTTCCATTTGCGTTCCAGTTATGCTGCTACCAAACATGCTCTACATGGTTATTATGAATCGCTTCGATTTGAAACAGAAAAAGCAGGAATTGTGATCACGATGGTCATGCCTGGTTTTATAGCCACAGAAATTTCGAAACACGCCTTTGATGATCAAGGCAAACCAACTGGACATATGGATGCCAATCAGGCTGGTGGCATCAGCGTGGAAGTATGCGCACAACGAATTCTCGATGGAGTATCACGCAAGAAAAAGGAATTCGGAGTGGGTGGTAAAGAAATCAACGGGCTCCTGGTTCGCAGGTTTTTCCCAGAGCTCTTTCATCAAATACTTCGGAAAAAGTCAGCCAGATAAGGTGAATGATCCGAGTGATTAGTCACGCACTCGTGAAAATCTAAGGGCCTTCAGCATAAAATCAGGCAGAGGTTTGAGTGGATCACGCTTTTCTACATTGAGGAATATGCCCCACTTTTCCATGATGGGCACTTTGTAAACTTCAATCATTTCGATCAATGTGCGGTCATCATCATGGATGTAAGTGCAATGGACTTTGGTCGTTCCCATGCTCAGTGCGTCATTGCTGTCGCAGGTGAAAGGATAGCCTGCTTTTTTCAAATCTTCACCAAGTGCCTTCATCCCTTTCACATCAAAACCGATGTGTGCGAAACCAGTATCACCCCAGATACGGTCTTCGAATATAAAATCCGCTTTTCGATCCAATGCTTGAACCAGCTCGATATATGTTTTCCCGGTAACGCGTGCAAATCCGCCACCGGGTTGTGCCTTTTGGGTGAGTAAAACGCGACGATATTTTTCCTTACCGGATCTCAGTTCATTCCAATCTTCAAATGTCCCGGTTTTATCATAAACGATTTCATCAAAACCCAACACATCTGCATAGAGTTTCAGGGCCTTCTCCATATTACTCACACCGGTAGTGCATCCGATAACACCACCACTGTGATGATTGTTTCTGGTGTACCAAGAATCACCTTGAAGATATTGCCACACGTTGCCATCCGGGTCTTCGATGTAAAAGGTATCGCGACCATCGGGATCCTTCTGAATCGCAGTAACACGTTCTGCATTTTCGTTCTTACAAAATTCCCACGAGCGATTGATGTCGCGACATTTCACCTGAGTGATGAAAATGCCCAAGTCGCCCATTTTCACAGGGTGTTTAGGGCCGACTGGTTCAAACGAAGTTGGTCGTATGACTTCAATGGCACAACCACCTTGTAGATTCATGATCATGCTGGCGCGTTTCACAATGGTCTTGTTGCGCGTGTAGACATCCATCAATGGCGCAGGCTGCACACTGTCAAAAAACGGTATATCCAACCCGAAAAATTTTCTGTAATACTTCAGGGAATGATCCATGTTTGAAACAGCCACTCCGATGTGTTGCAGTCCATTGATTCTTTTATACATAACCGATGCGTTTTTACGATGCGAAAATATCCGAACAATGACCCATCACGCACTAATTTTTTTCACCCAAGTCATGATGTTGCTCCTCTGAGATGCCCATTGTTCAAATTCATGCTTTTTATTTTTCTTCAAGGATTTGCAATGTCTGTGATGCCTCCACTTCTTCCAGCCTTGCCACCACAGCAAGGAAATCACGCCTGCCAAAAATGAAGACAACGAAGTGATCAAGGCACCCTCATTGTTGCATCCCGATATTTTCACCAGAGAAAAAATGATCAAGAGGAAAATTGGAGTAAGAAAAGTCCAGAATACAAGTCGGATTGAATTTTTAAAAAGTGGATCTTTCACCTTGCTTCGTATAAAATTCTCTGTGAATCCATAAATCGGATAAAAGATCAATGTGCTAAGCAAAGCACATGGTAAACCCAGAAGTAACAACATTGGAAGAATGGGATTGCTCTTTTCCGAGTACAATTCTTCGTTCAGTTTTAGTCGATGAGTTAGCGCTAACCAATCGTGCACTTCATGTCTGAGAAATGGCAAGTGTTCCTCATGCTTTTCCACGGCCAGCGTAAATTTCTTGAATTGGTCGAATTGAGCTCCGAGAGATTGATCTGAGGATAACTTATCGATCAAAGGTCTCAAGCCGATCATTTCATCGTACACATCATCATTGCGAATATCAATCATCACAGAAGACAGGGCTGTCCTGATTTTTTCAGTGATTAAGGTTTGCATTTTCGCGCGATCATTCCCTGATAGAAGTTGTTCGCGGTCTATTTCAATCGGATCTCCGAATCGCACCAAAAGATTTTTTCGATACTGATAATAATTTTCGTAATCCAATCCGAATGGGATGATGTGTATGTCGTGAATCCCGGCATCAACAGCGCCAGTAACCAATCGAGAAGCGCCCTTCTTCAAAGGCACAAGTTGCTTTTTACCTCGGTGTGTACCTTCTGGAAAAATGCAAATAACAGCATGATTTTTCAACCTATCATAACACTCGTTGAAGGTTGCGGCATTCCTTTCTGCAAGATCACTTACGCGGTCGCGCTCACGGTAGACAGGAAGCATATTGAGTTTTCTCAAAAGCCGATTGACGAATGGTTTTTGAAAAATATCTGCACGTGTGAGCCAGTGCAATTGTTTGCTGCTATATAAACATGTGATGACGGGATCCAGCATGGCATTCTGGTGATTGGCGACCAGAATGACTGGCTTATCCTTCGGCAATTTTTCGATGAAATCAATTTCGATGCGGCGAAAGAAAAGACGCGCACCCATTTTTACCCAAGGCTTCAGTATCGCATATAAAAATGTTCGTGTCTGGGGCAATGAAATGCTGTATTCGTTGACGTATAGAAATTGAGATCTCCTAATTCCGGCTGGTTGTAGTCCGAAAAATCAAGCAGTACAAATCACTCGTGGTAATTCATCACTTTGTGTCCGCCTTCCATGAGGTAACGGTCGCGTGTGAAAAGTTCAACATCCGCCTTGACCATTGCTTCCACAAGTTGATCGAGAGAATGTTTATGAGTCCATCCCAATTTTTCTCTTGCTTTTGTTGGGTTACCGACGAGAAGATCCACTTCAGTAGGGCGGAAATATTTAGGATCAATTTCGATGAGCACTTTACCAGTATTGGCATCCAGCGCTTTTTCATCCACACCAGTTCCTTTCCATTCGAGGGTAATGCCAACATGGCTAAAAGCCAGGTTACAGAAATGTCTTACGCTGTGGGTTTCACCAGTCGCGAGGACATAGTCGTCTGCGGTATCTTGTTGCATCATCATCCACATTCCTTCTACATAATCCTTTGCATGTCCCCAATCGCGTTGCGCATCCACGTTACCCAGGAATAGTTTTTCCTGAAGTCCCAACTTCACTTTGGCAGCTGCACGAGTAATTTTTCTTGTCACGAATGTTTCACCTCGCAAAGGAGATTCATGATTGAAGAGGATGCCGTTGCAAGCGTACATTCCGTAGGCTTCGCGGTAATTTTTGGTGATCCAGTATGCATAGAGTTTTGCCACAGCATATGGACTGCGTGGGTAGAAAGGCGTGTCTTCGCTTTGAGGTACTTCCATCACTTTACCATAAAGTTCGCTGGTAGAAGCTTGATAAAAGCGTGTTTTCTTTTCAAGTCCTAATATTCTGATGGCCTCAAGAAGACGCAACGTGCCTGTAGCGTCAGCATTCGCAGTATACTCTGGAGTTTCGAAAGAAACGTGTACGTGACTTTGTGCTGCCAAATTGTAGATTTCGTCTGGTTCTGTTTCCTGAACCAAACGGATCAAATTGGTGCTATCTGTCAAGTCTCCATAATGAAGGAACATGTTTACTCCCTTCTCATGCTGGTCTTGATAGAGATGATCGATGCGGTCTGTATTGAACAATGAGCTGCGACGTTTTACGCCATGAACCTCATATCCCTTGCTAAGTAAGAGTTCAGCGAGATATGCGCCATCCTGTCCGGTGATTCCGGTAATAAGAGCCTTTTTCTTCATGTTGATTCAGGGAATTTCCCTGTGCAAATTGAATTAACAACTGTTGCAAAAGTAAGGAATCCAAGCCCGTATGATGCCTAAGCGACCAAACGGGATCAGTTTGGCGAATTGTACTCCGTATCTTTTTCGAACTGAAGTTCGCTGAGGCGTTTGTAGAGTCCACCTCGTGCGATGAGGGTTTCATGATTGCCTTCTTCCCGAATCATACCCTTTTCGAGAACCAGAATTTTGTCTGCGTTTCTGATGGTAGAAAGTCGGTGAGCGATGACAATCGATGTGCGGCCTTTCATGAGTTTATCCAATGCATCTTGAACCTGACGCTCGCTTTCGCTATCGAGAGAGCTTGTGGCTTCGTCGAGGATGAGGATGGTAGGATTGCGAAGGACCGCGCGAGCGATGGCGATGCGTTGCCGCTGACCACCACTGAGCTGAATTCCACGCTCTCCTACAATCGTCCCGAGACCCTCTGGAAATGATTGGATAAATTGAAGCGCATTGGCCTGAGAAGCTGCCTGCATAATTTCCTCTTCTGTTGCATCTGGTTTACCATAGGCAATATTCTCCCTGATGGTTCCGCCGAATAAAATAACTTCCTGAGGAACGAAAGCCATTTGACTTCTCAACTCTGTGAGTGAGTAGTCTGATGCCGGACGATGATCGAACTGAATTTTTCCTTCGATGGGTAAATAAAACTGTTGAAGGAGAGCTGCAATGGTCGATTTGCCGGAACCGGACGACCCGACCAATGCCACCTGTTGTCCTGATTGCGCTGTAAAAGATACATCACGCAATACTGGAACATCTGGTCGTGATTCGTAGTGAAAACTTACATTCGAAAAAGTGATGTCGCCTTTGAGAGGATGTTTGATCTGTTGTTGATCCAAAGAAATTTCCTCAGTTTTAAAACTCAGGATTTCCATGACGCTTTCTATGACACCAATGCTGCGTTGCAGCGTTCCCATTTGAGAAGCAAGACCACCAATGGAACCAGCAACTAACCCTGTGATAAAAATGAATTTACCGAGAACGTCGCCCGGAAGTTCTCCGGTTGATTGCAGATGAGCGCCAACACCCATCACAAGACCTAATGCGCCAAACAAGAAAATGATGATAAAAGTGCCGAACATGCCGCGCCAAACAGCGCTTTTCATGGCTATGTCCTTGATGGAAAAAATGCTCTTGGCAAAACGTGTGGTTTCATAAAATTCATTCGCAAAACTTTTCACATTCACTATACCGGTGAGCGATTCATTGACGATAACGCTGCTTTCTGCCACTTTATCCTGGGTGTTTTTACCCAGTTTTCGGATGAACCTTCCAAAAAGCACCATCACGATGATGATAACGGGTAAACTCAGGAGCATCACCAGAGTTAGTTTGTACGAATAAGAAACAAGCCAACCTACGCCAACAACGATGATTACAGTTTGGCGGATAAACTCAGCCATGGTTACAGTGAGTGTTTCCTGAATGGTGGTGATGTCGCTGGACAATCTGCTGCTTAAGTCCCCTACCCGACGCTCATTGAAGAACTGCATTGGCATGCGGATGATGGTTGAAAAAGCATCGCGACGTAGCGCCAACATGGCGTTTTCAGTTACATAAGAAAAAATATAAACCCTGAAAAATGAGAAAATTCCTTGGATAATCAATAGTCCGACTAAGGCAGTAAGCACCTGACCACTTGTGCCAAATCCTTCACTGAATTGTAAAGAATCAATGATGGTTTGAGTCATGGCTCCACCTGCAATTTCGCTTCCCGCTTGTGGATTCACCAATTGCCCGAGCAATGCGGTAATCACGATAACGAGTAAACCGGAAATCACCAGCAACAGCAGTCCAATTGAAAATAAAAAAGCGTGTGGCTTGAGGTAACGAAAAACCCCCAGAGCTCTTCTGAAAGATTCTTTGGAGACCTTCTTCTTTTCTGATTTCTTGTCTTTTTCCAACTTCTGATAAATGAATTGGCGAATTTAACGTCTTGCGCGGTGAGAGATTCACCGCTCGACATCATCGCTACCATTCAGTCGGTGAAACAACAAAAAAGGCAGCCCAAAGCTGCCTGATTCTGCGATTTTTTCGCTGGTAGGAAAATTATTTTTTCTTCTTGTTGCGTTTGGCAACTTCCTTTTTCACTTTGTTGATGTACTTATTCAATTCCATTTCGCGCTTTTCTGTGTATTCGAGATCTGGTGCGATTTGATCCAATTCAGGATTGTATCCTATGTTGACGAATGGCTCATTGAGAATTGGAAAATCGAATCCTTCAACCTGACGGAAGAGACCGATATCCAATGGCACTGTTCTGGGCTTTTTCTCAATAGGAAACTGAGTGGCATCAATCCATACCTTCTTATTTACGAATGCGCTACCGCCATACCAAACTTCATATACGTGTCCGCTGGGGAGGTAGAATTGATAATTGCCCAATTCATCGGTGAAGAAAGCAACAAAGAGTTCTTTCTCCTGATAAACGACAATCTGAACATTTGAAGCTTTGATTTCGCCTTCATTGAACATATCAATCTGATAGATACTTCCTTTGATGAGGTAATGATCGGCGTTCGTATCCTTTTTCTGAGAAAAAACTGCTATGACAGAGCACAGCAATATCGCAAGGGTGGCGCTAATTTTTTTCATTTTCTTCTTGATGAACTAGGTTTATGGTGTTACTGAGTTGTTCACTTCAGTTTCGTTTAGCCTTATTTTTTGTTTGCTTGAATAATTCCATTCACGCGTCTGCATATTTGGTCTGCATATTCAAGATCCCACTCCACCGTACCTTTCTTCTTGTTGAACCTTGCGATGGCCACAGGCGTGTAATCCATGAAATCCATGCCGAGGTATCCTGCATTTTTGAATAACTGGATATCGAGGTCCAAATTCACGACGCCGAATTCAGCAGCACGTGAAAAGCCCTTGGCATCAATTTCAACAATTTTGTTTACATACGGTGCTTTTCCGAATTTGATTCGGTAGTTTGGGTAGTACACCAAACTCACACTGTATTTTCCTTTAGGTCCTGATTCAATGGTCGCAATCAATTCATCTCCGGACCAGATTTCGATAGGAATACCCATAACACCTTTTTCAGAGGAGTCTTTGAGTGATAGCTCGAAGACTTGCCCATGAAAGGTGAAACTTTTGATGTCTTTTTGTGACATCAAAACACCTGGAATCATCAACAGGAATAGGAGCATAGTAGTGATTTTCATGTCTTAAGTCGGGTTAGATTCGTTTGACTTATACTTAAGAGACATGAGAAGGTTTCAAATCCTTATCAATCTGTCACTGAGAAAATGCAGATGAATACATCAGAATAAGTTACGTTGATGGCTTGAAAAATTATTCTTTGGGTTTCCTGCGTTCAGGCTTTTCATGGAAAAAATACCGAAAATCGGCTGTCAGATAATTTCCTTTGAGTAATAAAGTGTACCTATCTGGATTAGAATTTTTTTCGACTTCAAAAGCAGTAATACCAATTTCGTTGAAAGGTCTGTGATATGATGCACCCAAATAAAAATAGCCTGAACTTTTGGTTCTGTATTCGAATCCATAGTTGGCCAGAATTGCCCCCTGAATCCAGCTTTTACGCCAGGTCTTTTGCATGAAATCATACGAAACAGTATCCTTTCTTATCGAAGAAAAAGTTTCGATATTCGATGGATAGAGATCGATTGAAAGTCCTGCACTGCCATTCATATAAAGTTCATCAGTCAGTTTGACGAAAATGATCCCCTGTAACGGAATTTCATAGCATATATACCTAAAGGACATGCGTTGTGTAGAACCAATTTCCGGAATATCAATGTTCATGGAGTAATTTCTCTGCACCAAGCAAATACCGGTTTCCAGGCTCCAAGATTTCGTGAGACCTCGTCGCACGATCATTCCGAAATTCAATCCGAATTTGGGTTGTATTCCAATGTTGATGGTATCGCTTTCAATGCCTTCAGTGCCAGTATTGAAGTAATTGCTTGGCACCATAGGTTTCAATTGAATTCCCAGGGTGGTGACATTTTCTTGTGCCGACAAAGTGCTTTGGCAACAGAGCAAAGCACATGTCAGCAGACGACAAAAACATTTCAATCTTATATCCTTGAACATACTCATTCCGTGAACCACTCTGTCACATACTCAAGTGGTTTTCTATGGCTTTGTGGCCACTCGCCTCCCGGGTAGCCTACATAGAACAATCCAAGACACCTGTCTTGATCTTGCAGACCTAAAAACTGTTTCATTTCATCTGAGTAGATGAAACCCGGTGTGGACCAATAGCAAGCGAGACCATATGCAACCGCTGTGAGCATCATATTCTGTACGCTGCAAGCTACGGCTTCTATTTCTTCGTTTTCAGGAATTTTTCCCGATTTATCACGTTCCATACAAATCACGACGACTGCAGAAACGTGTGCCAATCTGCTTTTCAATCGTTCGAATTTCGATTCTTTGAATTTTTCTGCAGGAGTTTTGCTCCTGTATAAATCCGGGAGAAAATCTTCCAGTTTTTTCATTCCATCTTCCATGAAAACTTTGTAGCGCCACGGTTGAGTCATCCCGTGATTTGGTGCCCAAGTGCCGTTGGTCAGGATCAATTCCAATTGTTCCCGATGGACTTTTCTTGAAGAATATTGTTCCGGCGCCACTGATCTGCGGTTTCTGATCAGATGTGTTATTTCACTCAAATTATATTTCATAAGATGGTTTTGCATTCACGAATGCAAACCTACAACCTATTGAGAATGCCATAAGTGAGAGACAATAAAAGGATTTCTTATCATTGCCGTGAATCCGGGGTATACCTGACATTACTACTTCCGAACATTCGATCTATTATGAAAACTATTGTGGTTACCGGAGCTGGATCCGGTATGGGACGCGCCACTGCGCAGTTATTATCAGAAAATCATGAGCACCGAATCGTGCTGGTGGGCAGGAGAAAAGCACTACTTGAAGAAACCCTCTCAATGATGAAACATCCTGATCAGCATTTTGTGCTCGATATGGATATTAGAAATGGCGATTCCTGGAAAACAGCACTCCATCAAATTGGCGCTGAAAAACTCAATATTTCTGCGGTCTTTGCCAATGCCGGAATCGGGGGCGAAAACCACTATGGAAAAGATGATCGCTGGCATGAAATCATTTCTACAAATCTTGATGGAACATATGTGACCATCATGGAATTGCTACCATACCTTAAAAATTCTAACGAGGCATTCAAGCATATCGTCATTACTTCCTCTTGCCTTGCCAGATTCGGTGTTCCAAATTATACCGCTTACTGCACGGCAAAAACAGGTTTACTTGGTTTGACGAAATCACTGGCAGTTCAATACGCTACTGACCAAATTCTGGTGAATGCCATTTGTCCGGGTTGGGTAGAGACAGAAATGGCGAAGGCAGGAATTCAAAAGCTTGCTGATCGCGGTCACAAGAGTTATCAAGAGAGTTTTGACGAACAGATGTCGTACGTGCCTCTCAACAGGATTTCACAACCTCGTGAAATTGCTGAATTGGTTTCGTTCTTAATCTCTGACAGACAAACTTCCATGACCGGACAAGGCATTGATATCAATAATGGATCATACATGATATGATGAAAACAAGGCTTACCACAATTTTGGTATTCTTCTTTGTGACTGGAATTGCACAGGAAAAGGATTCCGTGATGCTTTCAAAAATCCATGAAGAAATTCTGTTGCGTGGCGAATGTTATGACAATCTCCGATACCTGTGCAAAGGAATTGGTCAGCGGCTTGCTGGAAGTGAGAGTGCAGCCAAAGCCATTTCATGGGGAAAAAAAACACTGGAAGAAATACAGCCCGATAGCGTATATCTGATGCCTGTTGAAGTTCCACATTGGACAAGAGGCAAACATGAGTCGGGTACTTATTCCGCTATGGCTGAAGATGGCCAGCTCAAGCCGGTTTCGGTTGCTCTTACGGCTCTGGGAGGTTCGGTTGGAACTGGAGGCACCATCACGGCTGAAGTCGTAGAAGTCAAGTCATTTGAAGAGTTGCAAGCACTGGGTGAAGAGAGAGTCAAAGGAAAGATTGTGTTCTTCAATAAGGCGATGGACGCAGCATTGATCAATACAGGAGCTGCTTATGGCGGTGCCTATCCTATTCGTGGGAAAGGTCCTTCAGAAGCTGCAAAATATGGAGCTGTAGCTTGTTTGATCAGATCACTCACATTAGCAGATGACAATTATCCACATACCGGAGCAACCCAATATGAAGAGGGAGTGGTTCGAATACCTGCAGCTGCGCTTAGTGCCGTGGCGTCCAGGCAACTCAGTAAGGATCTGAAAGCCAATCCTGGGCTAAAATTCAACTTAGAGCTTTCATGCGAGGCATTTCCACGAACCATGCAGGCCAATGTCATTGCTGAGATTCGTGGTACAGCATTTCCTGATGAATACATCACAATTGGCGGACACCTTGATTCTTGGGACATTGGTGAAGGGGCTCACGATGACGGGGCGGGTATTGTGCAATCGATCGAAGTATTGCGGGCTTTTCGCGCTTTGGGATACCAACCCAGACATACCATCAGAATTGTGTTGTTTATCAATGAAGAATTTGGCAATGACGGTGGACAAACCTATGCCAGATGTGCTAAAGAACAAGACGAGATCCATGTGGCAGCCATCGAAAGTGACGCAGGAGGATTCAGTCCGGTGGGCTTTGAATGCGACCTCAATGACCACCAATATGAATTACTAAAAAGCTGGTCAGGTCTTTTTGATCCCTATAATCTCTTGCGGCTTCGAAGAGGAGGCAGTGGAGTCGATATTCGACCATTGAAAGGCGGAAGGATTGCTTTATTTGGTTTATCTGTTGAAGGTCAGCGGTACTTTGACTACCACCATTCCAACAATGATATTTTCGAAAATGTAAACAAAAGAGAACTGGAACTTGGTGCTGCGGCCATGGCGTCGCTCGCCTATATGCTGGATCAAACAGGTATTCCATCAGAAAAATGATCAAACTTCCCCCTGTCTTAACAATTAGGAATTAAACATTCTTTTGATTTGAACCGTCGGGAAACAGAAAATCTATTGTTGATTTGCTGCTCTAATATTTTTTATTACCAAATTCACATGAAGAAACAATTACTTTTTGTCTTTGCACTGCTCACCTGCGGCGCACTCAGCGCTCAGGTTTATCTGAGCGAAAACTTTGACGGCGCAGGAACTGCACTTCCAGCCGGATGGTCTGTAACCACAGCTGACGCAACCAGTGATGGTTGGTTGAGAGATGTTGCCGGCAACCTTGCCAGTAACGCATGGGGTTACCCTGACAATGGTACCAAAATTATGAGTACCAATGACGATGGTTGCAACTGTAACAAGAGTGCTGACCGTCTGATTTTCCCTTCTGTAGACCTGAGCACTGGAACTTCACCATTTTTAGTATTTGATCAGTACTATTTCAACCAGACTTATCAAGGTGCTACTGAAACTACATTCCTTGAAGTTTCAACCGATGGTGGTACTACTTGGACTCAGCTTCAAGAAATTCCTGCAAACACCGTAAACGGCTGGCAGACTGTTGCATTTTCACTTGCTGACTATGCTGGTGATGCTGCTGTATTGGTGTCGCTTCTTTATGATGACGGCGGCGGATGGTTGTATGGTTTCGGTATCGATAATGCTTCTATTCAGGAGCAACCATCAGGTTTGAACATCGCTGTTTCTGGTTTCACTGCCGCTCCACTGATCGAAGCTATTCCAACTTTGGTGAATGCTAGCCAAGTGGTTGTAGGTCGTGAACTTTACTTCGTTGTTGACCTCGTGAACAACAGCGGTGAAATGATCAATTCATTCGACGTTACAGTAAGCAATGGTTCACAAACCGTGACACAATCGTTCACTGGTATGAACATGGCTTGGTTGGCTGCTGAATCAGTTGTGCTTGACAACGCTATTGCAGCTAATGCTGGTAACAACAACTTCAACGTTACTATTTCTAACATCAATGGTGGTTCTGATGACAATGCTGGTGATAACACCGCTGCAAGTCAGGCAATCGCTGGTGTAACTCTACACCCTGACAAAGCGGTTGTGATCGAAGAAGCAACTGGTACATGGTGCGGATGGTGCCCACGTGGTACTGTTATGATGGATTACATGGCTGATACATATCCGAACAACTTCATTGGTATCGCTGTACACAATGCAGACCCAATGACTGTTACTGCTTATGACACATGGATGGGCGGTCAGATTTCAGGTTATCCTTCAATCCTTGCTGACCGTGATGGTTCTGTATACGATCCACTCGATATGGAAGATCAGGTTGTTGCTAAAGCACAAGATGCTCCAGCTGTTACTTGTAACGTTACACACAGCCTTAGCGGTTCAACACTTACTGTTGATGTATCTGCAACATATAACGAAAACCTCAGCGGTGACTACCGTTTCAACGTAATTCTCGTTGAAGATCACGTTACTGGTTCTGGTGGACAGTGGCCACAAACTAACTACTACTCTGGTGGTGGTAATGGCCCAATGGGTTCATTTGATGAAGCTGGTGCTTCTGTATCTGGCTTGTTCTATGATCACGTAGGTCGCGCACTTCTCGGTGGTACTACTGGTACTGCTTCAAGTCTTCCTGCTAGCGGAACTGCTGGTAACACTTACACTTATCAGTACACTACTACTGTTGATGCAACTTGGAACCTTGGCTGGATGAAACCAGTTGTATTGGTTATCAATGCTTCTACTGGAGAAATCGTGAACGCTAAGTTCTCTGAACTCACTATCCAGGTGAATGAAGTTCCATCACTTGACAATTCTTTGATTGTTTATCCAAACCCAAGCAATGGTATCATCAACATCCAGTCTAACATGATGAATGTTCGTCAGGCTGATGTTCGTGTTTACTCTGCTACTGGTGAGCTCGTTCTCAACCGTCAGATCAACGATATCCGCCAACAGAACGTTCTTGACGTTACTGAATTTGGTAGCGGTATCTACACCATCCTGATCGAAGCTGAAGGTCACACTGCAACCCGCCGCGTGACTGTTGCTAAATAATTTCTGATTTTTCAGATGAAAAGGCTGCCTCAAAAGGGCAGCCTTTTTTATTGACCTGAAGTTTCTTGGTTTGAATTCGGGGAACTGAAAGAGAAATTTAATTCGCTTTGTTTGGGTTGTTCTCCGCTTGACTTAAGCACAGTGATTGAAACAAAAAAACCCATCAGTGATGATGGGTTTTGGAAGAGGTCCCGTCCGGATTCGAACCGGAGTAGCAGCTTTTGCAGAGCTGAGCCTAGCCGCTCGGCCACAGGACCCTATTTCAATTTGTTTCCGTGTAAACAGAAACAGTCCGCTTTAACGGGGTGCAAATATAATAGGGTTTCACAGAATTGAATATTTGACGAAAAAATGTATTCACTCCATTCATTTTCAAGGCTCGTTAGATGTCATTGTTATTTTCTCCACCACGAATATTCCGTTCCCAAGTCAAAATGCGTCGGCCAGCAGCGTTATTCACCGGTTTAACACATAAACACAATCCCCATTTAATAAATTGGCAAATCGACCGTTCCAATACCTGAAACCGGCGTTTTACCTTCGCACAGCAAGGTACAACCGATAAAAACCAATTTCTATGAGCAACAAAGTGTATATCGTCATCATTGCCCTGCTGCTGGGTGTAGTAGGCTTCATGGCTGTAAAAATCAACAACCAAGACAAAGAATATGTCTATATTTCACAGGAGTACGCCAATCTGGATGAGGACCGCAAGGAGTTGGCCGCTGAGCTGGAAGGTATGAAACTCAATTATGACACACTTTCAGTTGAAAATGAAGAGATGCAGGCCAAAATTGACGAGCAAGAAAATGAGCTCGCCATCCTTTTGAAGAAGGTTAAGAACAGAGATTATGATATCTCTAAACTTCGTGCAGAAGCGGAAACACTCCGCGGAATCATGAAGAATTATATTCATCAGATTGATTCTCTCAATCAAATGAATAAGCAATTGACCATGGAGCGCGATGCAGAAGCTATGCGCGCCAACGAAGCTGAAGCTAAAGGAAAAACACTCGAAAACGAACTCAGTACTTCGAAAGAAATGAATGCCAAAGGTTCAATTCTTTCGACAGGAGAATTCAGTAATCTTGCATTGTTCGAGCGCAATACCGGAAAACAAGTCGAAACAGAACGTGCTTCGAAGACAGAAATGATCAAGTCCTGCTTCAAGATTCGTAAAAACCCCATTGCAAAACCAGGTGTACGCACATTGTATATGAGTGTTGTTGGACCCGATGGTAAAGTACTTACAGGAAAATCATCAGGCACTGTTAGTGTTGGTGGTGCAGACACCCCATATAGCGTAACACGTGAAGTAGATTACCAACAGAATGATACCGACGTGTGTGTTTATTACACCGCCAATGAAGGTTATGAATACCAAAAAGGCAATTACAAAATTCTGATTTACGAAAGCGGCAATCAAATCGGAAGTTCCACATTCGTACTCAAATAGTAGAAAATATTTCATCAACAAGAAAGGATGCCTCATGGCATCCTTTTTTATTATTCTTTCTTCTTCTTTTTCAAAGGAATGTATGCACCAAGTGCCCAGGTGCGCTCGAAGAACACAATTTTCTGATTGGCTCGTGATGGCAAGTGATCTTCCAGCATGATGTCCGGTAAGTGAGACCATCCGGCTTGTGCAGCCACCTGAAAGAAAAAATAACGCAAAAACTCGTATCTCAATCCTGCGTGCAAGCTGAAGCCATAACCTGCAAAATGCGGTTTATTCCGGTGGTTAACTCCGAAGAAAGTGAAATCTGTCCAAGGCATCATGGCACCAACAGAGACCGAACCATTGAATGCTATGGCATGGCGATTTTTTTTACCGAGACTCAAAACTTCAGCGCGTCTATCCAATGCTATTCGAATAAAATTGAAACCATCGCTGTGATGGTAATCCATGAAGGATGATGTATACAGGATGTATTCATTGTTGAATTGGCCCGTGTAAGCACTCAAGTTGGATTTTCCTTCATCGATAAATCCATTCATTTTGACCAATTGCGTTGGGATGATGTGATATTTCATGTGATCCCAACCCAATGAAATGGCGGTGTTTTTTTTGAAATAATATCCTGCTCTAAAATTGAACTGAGGCACCGTGAATTGTGTTGGATTGAAGTACACATCCGGACTAAACTTTTCAGGCATATCCTCTGCCCTCACGTCATACAATGTGAAATCATAACCTTCGCCTTTGAAATGAATATCGCTCTTGTTATAGTAAGCGCGATTATATCCCCAGGTAACATAGAAGCTGCGCCATTGCGGCCAATCAGAATCGGAGCCAGGTGCAGTTTCCTGTGCCCGGGCGGGAGCGATGGCATAACATATTCCAAACAGGAATAAGACTATTGACTTCATGTCATGAAACTTTGAGGTAAAGTTATGACGAATGCAAAATGACAAACATCAGAACAAAGCCAAGGGAGACATAGGCGAAGAACTTGCTGCAAAGTACCTTCTCGAGCATGGATATATGATTACACACACCAAATGGAAATATGAACGCTTTGAACTTGATCTGATTGCTGAAAAAGGAGACTTCATTGTTTTTGTAGAAGTCAAACTCCGCTACAGTCGTGTTTATGGAGAGCCTTGGGAAGCTGTAAATAAAACAAAACAGAAAAAGATTATGATCAGTGCTGATGCATTCATCAGAAATACGAAATGCATGAAAGAGCCACGTTTTGATATCATCTCAATCATTCAGGAGAATCGCAAAACTGAAATCTTACATCTCGAAGGTGCTTTCTATCCTTTTTGCTGATGCCTTATTGCGTGGACAAGGCGTACCTTTGTGCCAATCAAACAAACTCAATGATCCATGGCAAAACGGGAAGAAAGTAAAAAACCGTCGAAGAAAGATTCAGCGGTAAAAAAGAGAACTATACCTGCCGACAGAAATAAAGGCAAGAGAGGCTCTTCCCGCAACAGCAGGAGCGGAGAGAAAGAAATGGAAGAACGTCCAAAGAGGGCGGGTAAACCCGAACCTAAGTTCACCAGGGAAGAAAAACCATATCGCGGCAAAGGCAGAACAGAGCGCACAGACAAGCCCTATTCCGGAAAAGGCCGCACCAGCAGTGGTGACCGCCCTTATCGTGACAGAAATAATTCTTCATCTTCAGATAAACCATATCGCAGTAGGAGCGGAAGTGAGGGTTATGAAAAACCATATGGTAACAGACAAAGTGAGAGCAGAGACAGAAGTGATAGAAGCGATAGAAGTTCTGGTTACAAATCCGGACATGATTCCGAATATGGCAATAAACCGTATCGTGACAGAGATTCAAGAGAAGACAGAAGTGCCAAGCCATATCTGCGAGGTAAATTCAGAAAGTCGGCGGCACCAGATTATAAGCCGAAAAAGCAAGACGGCTTGGTGCGTTTGAATAAATACCTTTCGAATGCAGGCATTGCATCACGAAGAGATGCAGATCAATTGATCGAGCTTGGTCTGGTCAAGGTCAATGGCAAAATCGTGACCGAATTGGGCCACAAAGTTGATCCGCGCGTTGATATTGTGAAATACGATGACAAGAGTATCAAGCCCGAGAAACTCCGGTATGTACTCTTGAATAAACCAAAAGATTTCATCACCACCATGGAAGATCCGGAGGAGAGAAAAACGGTCATGTGGTTGGTGAAAGAAGCATGCAAAGAGAGGATTTATCCTGTAGGTCGATTAGATCGCCAAACAACAGGATTGCTGTTATTCACCAACGATGGTGATCTTGCGAAACGTCTTACACATCCTCGTCATAATGTGCAGAAGATTTACCACGTGGAAACCTTGGAGAAAATTCGCGGAACGGATTTGGATGCTATCCGCAAGGGCGTTGAATTGGAAGATGGATTTATCAAAGCCGATGAAATCAGTTTGGCCAATGATGATCCAAGGCAGGTTGGTATTCGTATTCATAGTGGGAAGAACCGCATTGTGCGCAGGATTTTCGAACATTTCAATTATACCGTAAAAAAACTTGATCGTGTCATGTTTGCGGGTCTAACCAAAAAGGATTTGCCCCGAGGTAGATTCCGTCATCTTACCGAACAGGAAGTGAATTTCCTCAAGATGATTCGGTAATGACAAAATCCGGTTGAAAGGTTTTATGAATTGTCGTCTCAATTTTGGGTTGTGTCTTTTCTTTTGACGTCATGAACGAGATCATTCCACGGCCCCCGGTAAATCTGTCGGAAGACTGGATGATACTCATCTTCCTGTTTGCCCTGGTCACACTTGCGTACACGAGGCGATTTCACCCGGCGAGGATAAGTCGGTTGTGGAATAGCACCTGGAATGTGAGGATACTTCGTCAAGCCATCAGGGAGGAGCCCAATACACCTCGGGCCAACTTGTTGTTCAACATCTCCTTTTTTCTTCAAACAGCGTTGGTCCTTTATCTCGCGGTAAAATACCTGCAGGCCGGACCGGAAGGAGTTCGTGGCATTTTACTTTATTTATTGATATTGGGCGTGGTTCTTTTGGCCTATTTGCTAAAAACAGTTGGCATCAGGGTCGTACAATTGATGTCGGACGGTGATTTTGGCCTGAGCGAGTACGAATACAATCTTTTTCTGATCAATCGGGTCATTGGACTGCTTCTATTCCCTATTGCTCTTTTTCTGGCTTACAGCCCGCTTCAAATCTCTGAACCCTTTGTTATTACAGCGATCGTCATCTTCGGAGTTATGATTGTTTACCGGATGTTACGGGGATTGTTTAATGCCGCCAGTGCAGGAGTTCCGGTTTTCTACATCTTTTTTTACATTTGCACCCTCGAAATTCTACCCCTTGTGGTATGCATGAAGGCTCTCTTGCTTACACAACACTAGAAAAGGATTTCAGTTTTACCAGGATTAACCTATCTAATGGCCGAGAAAATCAAGACGATACTGATCACCCAGAATGATCCGGGTGCAGAGAAAAATCCATATGTTGAGTTGGCTAAAAAGCACAAACTCAAAATTGACTATCGGCCTTTCATTCATGTTGAAGGTCTGGAGTCGCTTGAGTTTCGTCAACAGCGAGTTGATATCCTCGAGCATACTGCGGTCATTTTCACCAGCAGAAATGCTGTAGATCATTATTTCCGTTTGGCAAAGGATATGCGCCTTTCGATTCCGGAAACCATGAAATATTTCTGTATGTCTGAGGCTATTGCGTATTACCTGCAGAAGTATATACAGTTTCGCAAACGCAAAATTTTCTTTGGCCACAGCACATTTCAGGAATTGATGGAGCCTATCCGCAAGCACAAAACTGAAAAATTCCTGTTGCCTTGTTCAGATATCCTCAAACCGAGCATACCTGAAACACTCGAAAAAGAGAAAATTTCGTATTCCAAAGCCATCATGTATAAAACTGTTTGCAGTGATTTATCTGATCTTGCTGATGTGAAATACGATATGCTGGTATTCTTTTCTCCATCTGATATCGAATCATTGTTCAAGAATTTTCCTGACTTCAAACAGAACAATACGCGTATTGCTGCCTTTGGACAAACTACTGCAAAAGCAGTGGAAGATGCCAAGCTTAGAATAGATGTTATGGCGCCTACACCCAAGGCCCCGTCTATGAGTATGGCGATTGAGCAATATATTATTTCAATCAAGTAATACGATATTCCATTTTTTTGTGCAATGACCGGGCGCACCCAAGCGCCTCACTATTCCTATGCACAATGATTTGTATTATCAGATCGCACTAACTCTTTTACCCGGTATTGGTCCGGTAAAAGCCAAACAGTTGGTGAGCTATTGCGGCTCCGCAGAAAATGTTTTTCGGGAGAAGAAAAAGCACCTGATCAAAATTCCAGAAATTGGACATAATACTGCATCACTGATTGACAACAAGAGCGTGTTTCAGCGGGCAGAACAAGAATTGGTATTCATCGAAAAAAACGATGTTCAAACCTTTTTTATCACAGAAAAAAAATATCCAGATCGCCTAAAACATTGCGAAGACAGTCCTATTTTGTTGTACGGCAAAGGAAGGATAGAACTCAATGTGCCGATGGTGGTAAGCATCGTGGGAACACGCAATGCCACTGCTTACGGCAAACAGGTTTGTCAGGAAATCATTCAGGGAATAGCGCACCTCAAACCACTTGTGATCAGCGGTCTTGCTTATGGGATTGATATCTGTGCTCACCGCAACGCCCTTCTCGCCAAGCTCCCTACTGTGGCTTGTGTTGCGCACGGACTTGAAAAAGTATATCCGCCGATGCATACATCAGTGGCGCTTGAAATGGCAGCACAGGGAGGTCTTTTGACTGAATTTCCTCATCAGACACGCATGACGCCGGAATTATTCCCGATGAGAAATCGAATTATTGCGGGTTTATCTGACTGTACCCTTGTGATAGAAACAGATACAAAAGGCGGCTCAATTATCACGGCACAAATTGCCAATTCATACGGGCGTGATGTCTTTGCTGTACCCGGTCGTTGTTATGACAAACACAGTTCGGGATGCAATCAACTCATCAGGAAAAATGCTGCCGCCATACTCACTGGTCCACAAGATTTGATCGACTACATGAATTGGAATTCTGAATCGAAAACAACAACCAAACAATTGCCCTTGTTTCATGATTTGTCGGAGGATGAAACTGCTGTGATCAATCTGCTGCACATTGAAGGAAAAACCGACATTGACATGCTCAATCATGCGAGTGGTATACAATTCACGAAACTCTCGAACATCTTGCTGGAGCTAGAATTTAAGGGTGTTGTGAAGTCACTTCCGGGCAAATTATATGAGCTTGCCTGATTATTATTTTTTCATTAAAAAACGCATTCAGAGGGAGAAATAAAACCATCCAGACCAAACTTTTTACGTCATAAGCTGTATAAGGAAATGGTGAAGAGACCTAACGAACTTCACCGATTGAACTGTAATCATTCTGACAAAAAATTTGTGAATCGTTGTATTCCGGACAACATTTTGCGTCCGGATGCAGTTATTGTAGCAAGTGTTTTTCCTAATAATGCCCTTCGACCATGATTTTAAATTATCTCACTGCACTCGAAAATTGGTTTAACAAAAGAATTGGTTGGTTCTTTACCAACGGATCGAAAACGAAGGAAAACGAATAAGTCCTTTTTGACTATTTAGTTTCACCCAGATGATGTAGTGTATTTCAATTCATCATCCGGGTTTAATCATAAAATGGCCTGTTTAGGCCATTTTGCGTTTATTACTTCTCCGTAAAATCCAGACAGACATTTTGGGCTTCGGTGAAGAATCGCAATGCTTCCCAACCACCTTCTCTGCCAACGCCAGAATTTTTGACACCGCCGAAGGGAGTTCTTAGGTCGCGTAATAACCATGTATTGATCCAAACTATTCCGCTTTCAATTTTTGATGCCACGCGGTGAGCGCGGTTTAAATCTGAAGTCCAAAGTGACGAAGCCAGACCGTATTCCGTAGCATTGGCCAAATGAATGGCTTCCTCTTCGGTGTCGAAAACTTGGATGGTAACAACCGGACCAAAAATCTCTTCGCGATTGGTGCGACACTCGGCTCCCAGTCCTTCGATAATAGTAGGTTTGATGTAGTAGCCCATATTCAATTCGCCACCTGGGAAATAGCGTTCGCCACCACAAAGAATTTTGCCGCCTTCTTCTTTCGCGAGTTCGATGTACGACAAGATTTTATTCATGTGTGCTTCACTGACAACAGCTCCGGTTTTGGTATCGTCCAACAACGGATCACCAACCTTCATGTTTTGAACCTTTTCTACGAACGCTTCTTTGAATTTTTCATAGATCGGTCTTTGGATGATGATCCTTGATCCACACAAACAAATTTGTCCTTGATTGGTAAATGAAGAGCGAAGGGTTTGTCTGAGCATTTTATCAAAATCGCAATCAGCGAAAATGATATTCGGGTTTTTGCCCCCCAGTTCCAGCGAGAGTTTTTTGAATACAGGCGCAGCTTTGGCGGCTATATGTGCACCCGTGGCTGTGCCCCCGGTGAATGAAATTGCCTTGATCTTTGGATGTGTTATGATGGCTTCACCAGCTTTTGGTCCATAACCATGAACGATATTGAGAACCCCAGCGGGTAATCCGGCTTGTATGCACAGTTCGGACAACATAAATGCCGTCATGGGAGTAATTTCAGACGGTTTGGCAACTACACAATTTCCTGCCGCGATGGCCGGAGCGATTTTCCACGTAAATAGATACAATGGGAGATTCCATGGAGAGATACAACCCACAATACCAATTGGCTTGCGATTGGTGTAATTCAAACCCGTATTTTCCATGACATGCGCTTCGGAAGACCAATGGAGAATGGCAGTGCCAAAAAACCTCATGTTGTCTTCAGCTCTTGGGATGTCCATCATTTTGGCGAGCGAAAGTGGTTTGCCGTTGTCAATGCACTCAGCTCGTGCTAATTCTGTGGCATTTTTAGAAATGAGATCCGCAATTCGCACCATGATCGCAGATCTTTCTGCGGCAGGCGTTGTACTCCAGGATGGAAAAGCTTTTTTTGCTGCAGCCACTGCAGCATCCACATCAGCTTCGGCACTATCTGGAATGAGTGAATAAGCGATTCCTCTTGATGGATCGATGTTTTCGAAATACTGGCCGCTGGAAGGTTCCAGCAATTGACCTCCGATATAATTGAGTATTTTTTTCACCTTTTGGAAATTGTTTCGCGAAATTAATGTCTTGGGTCAAGGATTGAGAGTATTGGGATAAAACAGGTGGAATTCAGTCGATTCAGATCATTTCTGCCAGAAAAAAGAAGGTGAACTGCCGAAGAATATCCATCGAAAAGACTTGTATAGATCAAAAGGCTGATTAAATTTGCACCCGCTTTTGAGAAAAGCCATTGCCCGATAGTATAATGGCAGTACAACTGATTTTGGTTCAGTTTGTCTTGGTTCGAATCCAGGTCGGGCAACTCAAAGACCCCGCACGATGTGTGGGGTTTTTTATTTGGTAGATTTCCTCAATTTGATGGTTGATCCCATTGCGGGTTCTTGACCTTCTGTCAATTGATTGTATTTCCTGAGTTTTTTGAGCTTCACTCCGAATTTTTGGGAAATGTCGCGAAGTGTTTCGCCTTGAGCAACCACGTATTTTGATTCACCACATTTGTTGCGTTTGGGTTGGAGATAGACGATATCTCCTGCATGCAGTTTTTCATTCGCGCCGAGGTCGTTGAATTTTCTGATGATCCAAGCGTTCAAATCAAAATCTTCTGCGATGGATTCTTGTGTATCGCCATCTTTTGCGATAACGTAACGGATATTGTTCTCACTCAACAGAACTTCATGCTGATGCGTGATGTTGATTTCAGCCCTTTCTTCTTTGTTGTTTCGGTTGGATTTTTCCTTTGATGGTTTTTTCTCCTTGACTTCAACGGTTGAAGGAGTTGATTCATGGCCAGAAGATCTTGTTGGTACTTTGTTTTTCTTGATATACTCCAATCCTTGCTCATCGTACTCATGAAGTTTGAATTCTTCAATGATGCCGATAAGCAACTGAGGATACTTAGGATTTGTAGCATAACCGCACTCCTTTAGTCCTTTTGCCCAACCTTTATAATCATCTGCATCCAGTTGAAATAAGGTCTCATATCTTTTACGTTGGAGAAAAGCCGAATGATCTTCATAAGAATCTCTGGCATTTTCATATTGCCTGAAACATTCTCCTTTGGTTTCATCGTCTTCATAGATGCGTTCACCCGTCCAGTCATTATGACATTTGATACCGAAGTGATTGTTTCCTTCTCGTGCGAGTCGACTATTGCCATCACCACTTTCGAGAATGCCCTGAGCAAGTGTAATGCTAGCTGGAATCTTGTGCATGACCATTTGATATATGGCTTCATCCTTCCACAGGTTGATATACTCGTTGCGTGAAATGGCTTTTTCAGCCAAGAGGCTGAAAGAGTGAAATGATAACAGAGCAATGATGATGAAACGATACATGATGCGCAATAGAAACGTTGAAACACAAAAATATTTTCAACGATGCCTCTGAAATGCCCGTGACTCAATGGATGCCAACAGACTGATGTTGATGTCCGGAAGTGTTATTCTTTGTCGAAATTCTGTTCGCGCTTCAGTGTTCCTTCCAGATTGTAGGAACTCCACACCCCCGTCTTTTTACCTGCTTTGTAGATACCGCGTGTGTTTAATTGTCCATTCGGGTAATATGTAAACCATTCACCATCTTCAAGACCATCGATGTATTGACCAGAAATATGCAATTGACCGTTTTCATGCCAGGTCTTATACAATCCATGGTATTTGCCATCCTTAAAAGTATTGAGGCTCCATGGTTTTCCATCTTCATAGTAGCACCATGATTCACCTTGTAATACTTCTTGTTCGAAGTGTTTATGAATTTTAGGCTGACCATTTGGATGAAATTCAACTTCGGCGACTTTTTGACCAGTTGATGAATCGGTATATCTCGAAACATGGTGTGTACCATCGGGATGTTTTAAGAGAACCTCTTCATTGGTGTTGGGTAAAGAAAAAGCTACTTTGTCAGACTTCGGTTCTTCTTTCGGCTTTTCCTGACAGGCAAACACGAAGCACAAACTGACGGACAAGATGATCAATGACTTGCGAGCCGATTTCATTTCTTTCTATTAATGGTGTACTGAACAAGTTCATGCAAAGACGATCTTGTATCACTTTCGGGAAAGGTATTGAGAATGTCGAGCGCTTCGTCACGAAATTGATTCATTTTATCTCTTGCATAATCGATACCACCGACCTCTAAAACTTTTTGGACCAGTTCGTTCACTCGGGCTTTATCCGTGTTGTGGCGCTTGACAATATTCACCAGATTTTTCCTGTCTGAGGCATTACAATGCTGCAATGTATAGATCAATGGCAGTGTCATTTTCCTTTCCTGAATATCGATGCCTACAGGTTTTCCAATCTCTTCACCAAAACCATAATCCAGCAAATCGTCTTTGATTTGAAAAGCAAGGCCGATATTCAATCCGAACCGATACATTTTTTCCTGTTGCACCGAATCACCACCACCAGCGTGGGCGCCGCTTTTACAACATGCTGCAATTAAAGAGGCGGTCTTTTGCCTGATGATGCTGTAGTACACATCTTCTGTGATATTAAGCAGACGTGATTTTTCCTGTTGCAACAATTCACCTTCGCTCATTTCTTTTACTGCCTGTGAGACGATGCGCAATAGTTCGAATTGATTGTTGTCGACACTCAGCAGCAGGCCGCGAGAGAGCAAGTAATCGCCCACGAGTACTGCGATCTTATTTTTCCAAAGGGCATTCACGGAAAAGAAACCACGACGCAGATTTGCTGTATCAACTACATCGTCATGAACCAAGGTTGCCGTGTGCAACAATTCAATGAGAGAGGCTGCAGTGTAGGTAGCCGGATTGATGTCGCCGCAAATTTTACTGGAGAGAAACACAAACATCGGGCGCATTTGTTTGCCCTTTCGTTTGATGATGTAGTGTGTAATTTTATCCAGCAACACATTGTCGCTTTTCATGGCAGCTTTGAAATAGCGTTCAAACTCATCCATTTCCGCTGCAATCGGTCGCTGTATTTTGTCGAGAGTATCCAACAGGGCGCCAAATGTAGCGCTATGAAGCAGTGGAATAAAAACAACCTTTTATCCTGTTTATGGAGTGTCTTTCTATTCCGATTTAAAATCCATATGAAAACATGAACCTGATCGTTTCGGCAGTTCACTGTAATGAAGACTACACTTGAGGATTCGCAAGTTGTGTTATAAGTAAGTTCTTCATGCAATGGAATTTCATGGACTCAACGCGAAACATCATCTGTATTAAACCCTTGAAGAATGTCAATGAATAAAGGCTTCAACATCCTGTTCGGCTAAATTGTTAAATGCCCAACGTCTTGAACAGTTTAACCGTTTTTTCATTAGCTTCGCGGGCTTTTTTTGACGAAAACACATAAATTTTATGACACACTCTACACTTCAAAAATCTCTTACCCGGGCATTGGCTATCTTGTCCATTGTACTGGGGTCGCATGCGGCATTCTCCCAATGCGCTGCTGACAATGATTTCTATTTGCACATTTCGACAAGTTACAATGGCGACCAGGACGGCGTATTCTGCGTGTTCGGTGGCGAGTACCTTGTTGCAGATGTTTGTGCTGGTGTTTCCTATGAATTCTCGATGTGCTCGACTTCATGGGATAGCCAGATAACGCTTTATGATGCTGTCGGCACCTATCTGGCGTATGATGATGATGGTTGCGGCACTTTTGGCGGACCTTCGGACCTTTTCTGGACGGCTACTTATACCGGAATGGTGTATATCATGGTGGATCAGTACGATTGTACGGATAACACTGCTTGTGGTACTCTTACCATGACTCAATATGGAACATGCGGTGAAGTTTGCGCCAGCAACAATACCCTCTATAATGTAAACGCTACACCTGCTGGTGTTGGATCTTCAGCAACTGTTCAGCAGATGTGGGGTGGAGACTACGTCAACGTGAGTGTTTGCAATGGTGCTACTTATACGTTTTCAGTTTGCGGTGCAACATTTGACACCCAGTTGGCATTGTACACTCCATCTGGCACTTTGCTCGCTTATAACGATGATGGATGCGGAGATTTTGGCGGAGCAAGTACCATCGAGTGGACTTCTACACTCACAGGAACCGTTAGACTTTTGTTGGATGAATATCCATGCTTGACTAATTCCACAAACACTACACTCACTGTTACACAAAACACTGCCTGTCCAGTAAGCTGCAATTTCACCAGCTCTGCTGCGGAATTTGTTACATGTTTCGGAGATCAGGAATGGGTGAATTTCTATCCTTATTACACGGGTGATTGCACCGTAAGTTATTTGTATCTCTACAGTGATGCCTTGGGTTGGGAAACCATTGACCTCACAGCTGATGGATTTACTTCAGGTTCTGAAATTGGAATTCTTCTTGGTGTTGACAATACCACTTACACTTATTACTGGGAATTGAGCAATGGAACTACCAGCGCAGATTACTTGTATTCGACCACGCAATGTCCTGCTCCAACATGTGCATTCACTGATGTTGACTATTTATCATTGGGTTGTGCAGATGGCGCAGAGGACATCATGTTGACACCATACTTCACAGGTGCTTGTTACATCGCGGGCATGTGGGTATATACAGCGGTGAGCGATTGGCAATATGTTGATCTTTCTGTTAACGCTTACATGTCTGGTGAATCTTTCATTCTGCCATTCAATTTCGACAATACGTTTTATCAATTCTATTTTGTGTTGGATAATGATGCGACAAGCGCAACCTATTCACTCACCACAGGCACATGCGATATTGTCACCTGCAATGTCACTGATGTTTTATATCAGTACAATGGTTGTGTAGACACCAACGAAAACCTCGATTTCTATGTGTACTTCACTGGAGCTTGTTCCGTGACATCACTTTGGACTTATACCACTGCTGGTGGTTGGCAGGAAACGACCTTCCCTGCAGGAACCTATTTCTCAGGTGATCCAATTGGAATCAATTTGACTTTTGACAATACAACCTACGATTACTATTTCGAACTTTCTGATGGAACAACGTCAGATTTATATACCTACACTACCGGAAACTGTGACAATCAGACCTTGTGTAGCAATCTTCAAATTTTCTACACTGACAATGGTTGCGTTGCGAACACACCTAATGGAACAATTACTCCGTTCTATGCCGGTGGTTGCACCGTTGAAGGAATTTACACTTCGGTAAATGGTGGGGCGTATGAATACCTTGACCTCAGCGCTTATGGTTTTGTAAGTGGTGATGATATTGGCTTATTCTTCAACGTGCAGGATGCTGATTACGAAGTATTCTATGTTTTGAGTGATGGAAGTACATCACCAAGCACATTCTTCTTGAACCCAAGCTGCGTGAGTGGAGAGATGATCTGTGATTGCGCTGGAACTCAAATTCCAATCGAGGCTATGGCATGGTTAGGCGATGGAACATTGGATGATGGTTCATTCAACTGGGACAATAACCCTGACTATCCGGTGAATTTCAACTGCGCGGCATATGGATTTGACTGTGGTGATGAATTGCCTGCAGGTTATTTCTACTACGATCCTTATGGCGTTTGTTCTGGAGCAGTGCCACCAGCGAATGGATGTGTGGATGAATTCTGCTACAACATTGATGTTGATGTAGCTACTGACTGCCATCCGGAAGATATCGCTGTTTATGTTTTCAACTCTAATGGTGATCAGGTATTCACTGCCAGCAGTGCTGACTTCATTGTTCTGAGTGATAACTTGTATACTTTCAGTATGTGCTTACCTGCTGACTGCTATACATACATGATCACAGATGCCTTCAGCGATGGTTTGGCAGGCAGCGATTGCGCCTCTATAGGTTACACTGGAATTTATGATTACAGCTTACCAGGTTATGTTGTATTTGCAAATGGTGATGAATACACTTCTGTATTCTCCGGAGAATTCTGCACAGGACCTCAGACAGTTTGTGATAATCTCTCTTTGAATATTTTCGAAGAACCATGTTATCCGAATGGTGCTGGAGACTTGATGCCAAGTATTAGTTATGTATTTGATTTCAGTGGACCATGTACAGTTGAGTCAATTTTCTATTCTGTAAATGGCGCTGATTTCGTTGAGTTAAACGTTGCTGCAAACAACTGGGGCAGTGGTGATCAGGGATTGTTGTACTACCTGCAACCAAACTCTAACTACACCATTTATTACACCACAGATGATGGTGCTGCATCATTCTTGTACGACTTTACAACTGGAGATTGCAACAATGAAATCACCATTTGCGACTGTGATGGAACACAACACAGTATTGGTGTAACATCATGGTTAGGTGATGGTCTTGCAGACAATGGATTCTATCAGTGGGCAGGCCAATATGTAAACTTCAACTGTTCAACATGGGGTTATGACTGCGGTGATATTGAAGGCGCACCAAACTTTGACCCATACAACGTGTGTGATGGTCAATTACCTCCATTCAATGGTTGTATTGATGTGTCAGAAGTATTGGGCTGTACAGATCCAACTGCTATCAACTACAATCCACAGGCGACGATTAACGATGGATCATGTATCTACAACCTCCAAGTTGGTTGTACAAATCCTGCAGCTTGTAACTATAATGATCTCGCGATCATCGATGATGGTTCTTGCGAATTCATTTCATGTACTGGTTGCACAGATCCAGATGCTTCAAACTACGATCCAACAGCAACTGTGGATGATGGCTCTTGTATCTACCTGGAGATTGACGGATGTACTGATCCAGATGCATTGAACTATGATCCGCTGGCAACAAATGACGATGGCTCTTGTATTTATAGCTGTGTATGGCCGAACGTTTCATACGATTCACACTGTACTCAAGGCAACCTCGATGGATTCTACATTGACGTTGATTTGACAAGCCTTGGCAATGGTGCACCTTATACGATCACCAACAGCTACAACAATCAGCAACAAGTTATGAGTCTTACAGGTTCTGTAACCATGGGTCCATTCCCGAATGGAGAGCCTGTTGTTATTCTCGTAACCAGCAACACCATTGATTGCTTCCTGACGTCACAGCCACTTACAGAAGATTGTTCTGTTCCTGGAATTTATGGTTGTACAGATCCAGAAGCTCTTAACTACAATCCAGATGCAACAATTGATGATGGATCATGTATTTATGATGGCGTGGAAGAAGTTGAAGTTTCATTCTTCACACTTTATCCAAATCCAGCAAAAGATAAAATCATGTTGACCAACAACGGTGTTACTCCGGTGGCTGGTCTCAGAATTTTGGATGGCACTGGTCGCTTGGTATTGTCTGAACAGATTATAGTATCAGAAGGCAATAGCCACACGCTTGATGTATCTACGCTTGCACAGGGCAATTATGTGATTGAAATTCTCACAGACACTAACATTGAACATCACACCGTGATTATTCAGAAATAATCACTCATATCATTGAAAAGGGCTCCGGTATTCCGGGGCCCTTTTTTTATTGTTAGCGTTCAACCTGCATCCATCGGTTGGGGTCGTGATGACGCTTTCAACCCGAATCGTGAAGTTGATTTCGTTCATGAGATTCAACACACCAATGAATACAAGTACTTGCGCAAGTGAGAGCATTCAAAGAAGTATTGGGTCGGAATGGAAACTATACTGCACGATTCTGTTTAACTAGAATTATTGCATTCATTTTCATCGCATCTACAGTAACACCATGGGGTTATTCCATCATGTCTCATTTCTTGGAATTCGGATAGCAACCCCAAAAGACCAACGCTTCCCGGTTGTAGAGGAATAGGCTCTATGAGATTTTTATCAGCATGCATGTCATTTATATGATGAAAATAAAAATCGAGGAAATGCATATCATTTTAGGCATACTGAGATGCGATTCCTTCCAATGGCAAGATCTGGTTTAAACCATATTGGAATTTGGTTGTCCAAAATGTGAACTTCAAATCGAACTCCCCATGAAAAAGAGAACATTCTTTCTGATGACGATCGCAGGCCTGATGCTTTTCATCTCGTCCTGTAAAAAAGAACAGCAAACTGCTGCTTTTGATGCACAAGACATCTCCAATGAATCTACTTCATCATTTGTCGAAAAAAGTCTTACTGTAGATGAAGATGCCGCTACAATGCGTGGTGGTACTGGTGGTTTACAAAACAACTGCAATTGGCAAGAACTACTTCCCGAGTGTGCAGTAGTTACTGAAAGTGGTGATACCTATCCAAAAACCATCACCATCGATTATGGGGATGGATGCGCACAAGGTGACTTTACAAAAAGTGGAATGATTACTATAGTGCTCACAAATGACATGATGAATCAGGGTGCCGTTCGCACAGTAACATTTCAAAACTATCATATCAACAATACCTCCATTGAAGGAAGCAGAGTACTCACCAATACCGGCAATGATGAATCAGGTCATCCAGTTTTCCATCGTGAAGTGAATACTGTGATTTCCAGAAATGGAAATACATTCACAAGGACAGCTGATGAGATGGTCACATGGTTTGAAGGTTACGATACAGATGCCTGTGGCGACAATAAATTTTTCGTCACCGGTTCCGGCACAACCACACGAGACGATGGCACAGTGAGAACAAGAAGCATCATTTCGCCATTGATCATTGATCGTGTTTGTGGATATATCACGCAAGGTGTTGTTGAAATTCTAGGTCCTCATGGTAATGGAAGTATCAACTTTGGTGATGGAACATGCGATGATGAAGCTATGGTTACCAGACCCAATGGTAACACGCAGTTGATTCACTTAAATCACCCTTGATGGTAGTAGTGTTTGGTATGAAGAGCCGGAATGATCCGGCTCTTTTGTTTATATCAATTGAAGTCATTTTTATATAGTCGAACTCGCAACCGTTTAACTCAAATTCATGCAGTCGAATTTCTATTCCGATTCTATATCACCATGCATTAGCTTGTTTCTATGGCATACCGTCAAGAATATTCAATCCGTTCTTACTTCATTTGATGAGTACATGACTCGTGTAGGCGATTGAATATCATTTTCAAAACTCACTGCATGGTCTGAGTAAACCTTATTATGATTCATGCACTCACTGAACCATTATGCTCAAAAATTTGTTGAAGTGGTTGAATGTGCAATGATTGGTTAAAACACTTTTAATTGCTGTCCTTCGATGAAATCGATGCCCATGAAACGTAGCATTTTCCTTGGTAAATGCCATATCCAGCCATTCAACTTTCTTGCTTTCACCACTCAGTGTTGAAATCTTCCCGTCTGTCACCGATAGTATAACATAGCAACAAGGACTTTTGTAACATCCGCAATTGGAGTCTATCCTGTTGCGGCCTATCCTTTTGAAAAACTTGCAGCTAAACGGATTGACATGATCAACTCACTACGCATTACCCTTATTACCGCTTTGTTTTCATTCATTGTACAGTTGGCTGATGCACAGCTTACATTCTATGATCCGGTTTCAGGGTTACCCACTACCAGCTATACACTTTCGCCTTCACTTTGTCAAGGTGCAAGCGTCGATCATTGTATCAATGTAAGCAGTGGCGGAACAAGTCACAGTATCACTTCTTTTTCTGGAAGTGCTGGTACTATAGTGATAGCGCCACCATCAAATCCATTTCAAAGGTGCTTCCGATATACAGCACCTTTCAACTTTACCGGACCGAATACCATAACATTCACTGTTACCAATAACCTTGGTCAGTCGAGTAACTTGCAGATTACAATCATTGTTGTCAATCCTAACACGCCGTTGAATGCAGGTGCTGATCAGCAATTATGTTCACCGACAAACTTCACTACACTCACAGCAGTTAGTCCCGATCCATTGGCGACAGGATATTGGACCAAATTAACCGGTCCGGGTACCATTTCTGGTGGTACTGATTCACCAGCGATACCAGGAGTAGATCAACAAGGAGGTGCTACAGTAAACGTAACAGGCTTACAACTTGGATCGAATATTTTCATATGGCATCAAGATTATCCGTGCGACCAAAACGTGGATGTTGTAACGATATATGTGTACAATGGAACACCGCCTATAGCTGATGCCAACATTTGCTATCCGAGTACGGTGAGCCATTTGCCGGATACCATCATTTTATGCGGAACGACCTCTTATAATCTTTGTGCAAGTAATCCCGGAACTGCGGCTACAGGAACTTGGACAATATTTGGTGGTTGCGGGGTGATATTCAACATCAACAATCCCAATGCGCCCGTTACAAATTTGTGTCCAGGTTACAACAATTTTGAATGGAACATTGGTAATGGACCATGTCCTGGAGGAGAGACAAAAGATACGCTTGTGATCAGTGTATATCCCTCCGTTCAACAGGCGATTGCACCAGCAGATGTCACGCGATGTATAGGCAATTTTACTTCCGTCACATTAGCCGGTAATGCGCTAGTCGGCGCCAATACAGCACTTTGGACATTTGTGAGCGGACCTGTAACACCGGTGATATCTTCTCCTAACACTTCATCAACATCCATATCCGGCTTATCGCAACCTGGAGTTTACTGTTTTGATTATACCGTGACCAGCGGACCGTGTGGAAGCACTACTGATCAGGTATGTATCTATGTATACAGTCCATCATCCCCGATCAATGCTGGTGTAGATCAAACAATTTGTTTACCGAACAATTCGGCAACAATGGCTGCTATTGCGCCAACTGCGCCAGCCACAGGCGTTTGGTCTGTTGTAGCTGGTACCGGTTCATTTGTGAATGGAGCCTCTCCTACTTCCGTAGTCAATGGATTAAGTGTAGGCGTGAATACATTTCGTTGGACGGTTTCCAATGGTAACTGTGCCAACAACGGCAATTTCGATGACGTCAATATTACAGTATATCCCGTATCTCAGCCAGCAGCCAATGCCGGTCCTGATTTAAGTTTCAACTACAGCGGAACCGCGTTGAGCACAACGCTGGCTGGTAATTCACCCACTGCTCCTGGTACGGGTATCTGGACGGTATCGCCTGCAGGTCCTATCATTACGAATCCTGCCAATCCGACTTCTACGGTGACCAACCTGACTCCCGGACAATACACATTCACATGGTGTCTTAATAACGGATCATGTGATCCTGCAGTTTGTGATCAGATGGTGATCAATGTGTTCAACTGTCAACTCTCCACAATCAATGCAGGACCAGATCAAAACATGTGTGCTCCAAGTAATTCAGCAACTATGGCAGCCACAGTTCCTGTTTTACCAGCGACAGGTTCTTGGTCAACAATAACAGGAGGTGGATCGTTCTCATCTACAACAAGTGCAACTGCATCTGTTACCAATATTCCTATTGGTGTAAACACATATAGATGGACGGTCAACAATGGTGGATGCGGCACATTAACGGATGACGTGATTGTGAATGTTTTTGACAATACCGCTACCGTTTCCCAAGCAGGTCAAGACCAAGAATTTTGTGCTACATCCGGTTTGGTTTCAACCGTGATGACAGCAACGGCTCCTGTTGCACCTGCAACAGGAAGTTGGACTATTCTCAATTCTGGTAGCCTTTCATCCAATACTGCAGCAAACGCCACGGTAACCAATTTACCTGTTGGTGCGCATTCTTTTGTATGGGTAGTCAATAATGGTCCATGCGGCATTGCTCGAGATACAGTCGTGATCAGGGTATATGCTCCGGGACAAACATCTGCAAATGCAGGTGCAGATCAAGAACTCTGTTCTACCAATCCGAATACCACGCTTGTGGCGAATAACCTTATTTCACCGGCGACCGGACAATGGACCATCGTAACAGGAGGTGGAACCATTGTAAATCCAACGAGTTCTGCAACAGCAGTGACCAATATTCCAGTTGGTCATCATGTGTATCGTTGGACAATTGACAATGGTCCATGTACTTCACCGGCACAACTTTCTGATGACGTTGTGATAGATGTGTTTAGTGTCAATACTGAAGCAGCATTTGCAGGACCAGACCAAGACATTTGCAGCAATATCACAACTATCAATCTCAATGGTAGTTTGATATCAACGCCTACCACGGGATTGTGGACGGTGAGTCCAACAGGTCCAGTTTTCTCGAATGCAACCATCAGCAATCCTACAGTAACCAATCTTACACCAGGAACAACCTATACCTTCACCTGGTCGGTTGACAATGGTCCATGCAGTTCTACCTCAGATGCAATGATCTTGGACTATTTCAACAACAATCAACCTGCAGCTAATGCAGGACCAGATATTGAAATTTGTCAACCTCAAAACACTGTAACCATGGCGGCGAATGCAGCCGACAGTCCAGCAGTGGGTACATGGCAACTTATCAGCGGGCCTAATACGCCTCTATTCTCAGCCAATGATCCCGTTACTTCCGTGAGCAATTTGATTACAGGTACATACATATTCCGTTGGTCGATTGACAATGGTGCATGTAGTCCCACGCTGACCTTTGATGAAATGAGCATAGAGGTGTTTGATGATGAACAGCTCAACGCAGATGCCGGTGATGATCAGGAATTGTGTGAACCTGTTACGGAAACAACATTGACAGGCAATACATTGATTTCGCCTGCTACAGGACTTTGGACACAAATCAGTGGACCAAACACTGCGACAATCAATAACCCCAATCTTGTACAAGTGGAAATCAGCAATCTTGTTGTTGGATGTTATGTATTCAGATGGACAGTGACCAATGGAGCATGCACGCCACCATCAACTTTCGATGATGTACAAGTGTGTGTGTTTGATGATAGTCAGACTGCAGCCAATGCAGGCCCAGACCAAACCATTTGTACACCGATCAATTCAACAACACTGGCAGCCAATACCATTATTTCTCCTGCCACCGGAACCTGGACAGTCATTTCTGGACCCAACACTCCCACATTTAGCTCGGTCAATTCAAACACTGCAACCATCAGCAATTTGGTTGTAGGCACTTACGTTTTGGAATGGTGTGTTGATAATGGAAGTTGTTTCAACGCCAATACGTGTGATCAGATGATCATTGAGGTATTCTTTACAGATGCGCCAGATGCTGATGCCGGAGATAATCAAGCAATTTGTACTCCACAAGATGCCGTATTCATGAACGGCAATTCACCAGTGAGTCCGGCAACAGGTATCTGGACCGTTGTTTCTGGCGGAGGAGCAATTGTGAATCCTGCAAATCCGACCACTGAAATTACCAATATTCCTGTGGGAACAAGTTGCTTCCAATGGACCATTGATAATGGCGGCTGCGGATCAGGCACCACATTCGATCTCATTTGTGTTGATGTGTATCCAAGCAATCAACCACCGGCTGATGCAGGTGAAGATCAAGATATGTGCACACCACAATCTTCAACCAATTTAGAAGGCAACTTACCAATTAGTCCGGCAATGGGATCGTGGACACAAATTAGTGGTCCAACCACGGCCGGTATCGCATCTCCAACCAGTCACAACTCACTGGTCACAGGATTAGATGTTGGATGTTACGAGTTTGTTTGGACGGTGAATAATGGCGCTTGTGCAAATCCAATTACATCTGATACTGTTCAAATTTGTGTTTACAATAGTGGTTTCCCACCATCCAATGCGGGTATCGATCAAGAATTGTGTTGGCCAACATCTTCAACCGTAATGGATGCAGATGGCGCTATTTCGCCCGGAGAAGGTACTTGGAATCAAATCAGTGGACCAACAACTGTTACTTTTTCCAATATCAACGATTCACTGGCAACCATCAGTGATCTTGCAATAGGCATATATGAGTTTGAGTGGAGCCTCAACTATTCAGCATGTGGTTCTGAAGCGGATGTTGTCACCATCACCGTTTATAGTGATCAACAAACTCCTTCATCAGCCGGTGCAGATCAGTTTTTATGTACACCCACCAGTAGCACGACTTTGGATGCTAATGCTGTGATTCCACCAGGTTATGGAACTTGGACATCACTTACACCACAAGCAGATTTTGTGAATGCAAACGATCCAAATACAACTGTATTCAACCTTGCACAAGGTATTGATACCCTTATTTGGACTATCTATAATGGGCCATGCCTTGCAGCAGAATTTACGGTTGATACGGTATTCATCTTCCTCAATGATGTGAATCAACCTGCTGCTGATGCCGGCCAAGATCAAGAATTTTGTACCCCTCACAATTTCGCTTCATTGGTGGGTAATGATCCGATTGCACCAGCTTTCGGAACTTGGACAACCACCGGTACAGCAACGATCAGCAATCCTTCAGGACCAAATACCGATGTAAGTAATCTCGTACTTGGTACCAATACATTCTGTTGGACCATTGACAACGGCACTTGTGATCCACCATCCACAACAGATTGCGTCGACATTATTATGTTCCCTGAAGAACAATTACCAGCCAATGCTGGACCAGACCAAGACGTATGCGGAACCATTACCAACTGCACGACACTTGCTGGAAATTCTATCATTTCTCCAGCAGTCGGAACTTGGCAACAAATCAGTGGTTTGACAACTGTTACATTCAACAACGAACATGATCCGAATGCAGAAGCTTGTGGTATGATACCAGGTGTGTATGTGCTACAATGGTGTATCGAGAATGGCCCTTGCGGAGAGGTAACGTGTGATCAAATGACCATCACGATTTATGACAACAGCACTGAACCAGCATCAGTTGGAGAGGACATTGAGATGTGTACACCGGAGAATAGTGCGGTGATGAATGCCAGTATTGCGAACTTACCAGGATTTGGAATTTGGACCGTTGTGAGTGGATCTGGACTCATTGAAGACGAAGACAATCCTGCAACAACCATAAGTAACCTACCAATCGGCACCAATGAATTCAGTTGGTGTATTTCTAATGGAGTTTGTCCGAATGCATCAACTTGTGACACCATCACCATCGATGTGTTCGACCAATTCGCACCAGTAGCATACGCTGGTGAAGATCAAGATTGGTGTGATCCGGTGACCAGCGTGTTCATGACAGCAGATCAACCAGCTGCTCCAGGTATTGGTACTTGGACTGCGATTGGTAATAGCACCAATATCATTGACATGAATGATCCTGCAACGGAAATCAATGGATTTGGCATTGGTGAATACACTTATTTGTGGACCGTTTACAATGGACCATGTGAATCGACGAATACGACAGATCTCGTTACGATTAATATTTTCGATCACGATCAACCAGCTTCTGATGTCGGACCAGACTTCGAATTCTGTACACCGCAAACCAGTGCAACAATGAATGCCACTGAGCCAGTATTCCCTGCTACAGGATACTGGAGTATCATTGGATCAAGTATCGGTCAAATTCAGAATCTTACTTCACCGACAACAGACATCACCAATTTGGTTCCGGGTATACAATATTTCAGTTGGACCATATCCAATGGCCCTTGTATACCTTCTGAAACATCCGATACCATAGCTATTCATGTATTCGATTCTACATTACCGGATGCCTATGCAGGAGAAAATGATTCTTTATGTGCGCCATTCGATTTATCTCCTGTTTGTACCACATTGAATGGATCAATACTCTCTGGTGCTGCAACAGGTGAATGGACACAAGTTTCTGGACCATCATCAGCAACATTTGACGATACCACAACCAGCATCTCTGGCATTTGTAATTTGATTGTTGGAACATACAGCTTTGTGTGGACCGTGAACAATGGTCCTTGCGGTATGACCTCTGATACGGTGCTTGTTGTGATCAATGATCCGAACATTACCCAGCCGTCTGCCGGACCTGATGCTTTCTATTGCACCCCAACAAGTACACACTTCATGAGTGCTTCTGTGCCAACAGCCCCTGCATATGGTTACTGGCAGAGCATTTCACCTAACGTAACCGTGGTGAATGAAGCTGACCCAAATACTGAAATAACCAATCTAACAGTTGGTCAACACATTTTCTTGTGGCACTTCAATAATGGAGCATGCGGTACTTCATCCTTTGATGATATTTCTGTTTTCGTATTCGACGAATTCAATCCACCTGCAGATGCAGGACTTGATCAAGAAATTTGTTTGCCGTTGACAGAAGTTACCATGAATGCCTCATTCCCATTCTATCCTGCAGTTGGTCAATGGAGTATTCTTGATGGATGTGGTTCTATTGCCATTGGCGATGTGAACAATCCACTTACACAGGTAACAGGACTATGTCTTGGAACACAATGTTTCTTATGGACAGTCGACAACGGACCATGTCCTGTAGGACTCACAGAAGATACCATTTGTGTACGCGTGTTTGACCCGGGAATTACAGTGGATGCAGGTCCGGATCAATCTATATGTACACCTTTGGATCAAGTGGTTATGGATGCCACCGTTCCGCAAGATCCTAACTATGGAACATGGATACTGATCGCAGGAGGTGGAACGATAGTTACCCAAGGTGATCCTGTCACAGTGATAGATGACTTGCCTGTTGGTATCAATTGTTATGAATGGCAACTTTACAATGGCAATTGTGAGAATGGACTTCCATCAGATGACTTGTGTATTTATGTTTATGATGAAAGCCAACCACCAGCTAATGCAGGTGAAGACATTGAGTTGTGCTATCCAGATACCAATACAACACTAACTGGAAATAGCCCGATCTTGCCTGCAACTGGACATTGGACATTGATTTCGGGAACAGCGAACATTGTATCACCAACAGCAAGTGTGACGAATGTAACAGGTCTCGAAGTTGGAGATCATGTATTCACATGGACGATAGACAATGGCCCATGCGATAACCCAATCACTGTGGACACCATTGTGGTTCATGTATTCCCAGACAACCCACAAGCAGCATTGGCTGGTCCTGATCAGCAATTGTGTACTCCAGATTCTTCAGTAACTCTCGCAGCATTGATGCCTGCGGTTCCTTCTACTGCGACATGGGTGCCAGTTTCATTGGGTGGCACGATCAGCAGTGTGGAGGATCCTTCAGCGGTACTGAACTTCCTTACAGTTGGAGTGCACACTTTGGAATGGCATGTTTACAATGGTCCATGTAATCCAGAAAGTGTAGATGCGGTAAGCATATTCGTGTATGATGCCACCGCACCACTTGCCAATGCAGGACCAGATCAGGAGATCTGTGCACCACAAGATACAGTGGTCATGCAAGGAAGTGAAATTACATATCCAGGAACAGGTGAATGGTCGCTGGGTACTGTCTCTGGAAATCCTTTCTTCAACAATCCTACTGATTCAACTACTACAGTTACAAATCTTGCCATCGGCAAATCGGAACTCATATGGACATTCGATAACGGTGCGTGCGGAGTTTCAAGCGATACCATGATGGTATCCGTTTTCGACCCGGCATCTCCTTCAGCTACGGCCAACAGCGATAGTTTATTCTGCGATCCGCCAGCATGCGTAGATCTTATTGGTTCCTCTACCCTACCACCGGCTTATGGTTGGTGGGAACAAATTGCTGGTGACATCGACTCAGATATTGCGGATAGCACATCTAATATCACAACGGCTTGTGGACTTGCATTGAACGAATCTGCATTTGTTTGGACAGTTTACAATGGCGCTTGTCCTAATAGTTTAACTGCCGATACAGTTTGGTATTACATCTATGACTCACAGGTAGCTCAGGCATTTGCGGGCAATGACAGTTCCTTCTGTGGTGAGCAAGTGTCATTCACACTTCAAGGCAGTCAACTTGTTGGTACAGTTTCAGGTTTAGCAACCGGTTCTTGGACAGGTGGTGGAGGCACCATCATTAATCCTGAGACTTCTTCTGCCACAGTCACTGATATGCCTGTGGGTGTGAATTGCTATACTTGGACCGTTGACAATGGAGCTTGCGGAATTTCAACCGACGAAGTATGTGTAACTGTTTATGATCCACTTCACGAAGTGGCCTATGCAGGTGAAGGATCTATTATTTGCGAAGGTGATTTCGTTTCATTCAATTTAAATGCGAATGAAGCCATAGCGCCCGCAACCGGCCTGTGGTCTGTGATTGGCGGACCAGCAGACATAGAAGATCCGGAACTCCATGATGCGCTTGTGACCTACCTCGGACAAATAACAGTGCCACTGATGAGTGTCTATGATACTTTGATGTGGACGATTGACAATGGTGTCTGCGGAAGTACCTCAGACACGATCATGTTCGAGTTGCAGGATTGTGAGACCGTGAAAATACCGGATGCTTTCTCACCGAATAACGACGGTGTGAACGATGCGTTCTTCATTTCAAATCTTCAACACTATCCTCAGAACAACATTCAAATATTCAATAGATGGGGAGCGCTGGTATATTCAGCTTCACCATATAAAGGAGATTGGGATGGCACTTCACATGAAGCAGGTACCATTGGAGAAATACTTCCGGTTTCTACCTATTACTACGTGTTGAGTATTGGTTCTGAATACGAGGAAGAGCCGAATAAAGTGTTCACCGGTTTCGTATATCTCAAACGCTAAACACCAGAGATCATGAAAAAATCATTTCCATATTTCAAACACTACACAACGATGAGGATTTATCTCATGATTGTTCCGGTGATATTGTTTTGCCAGACCATATCGGCACAACAAGATCCAATGTACACGATGTACATGTTCAATACACTGTCTGTCAATCCAGCATATGCAGGAAGTGCAGACAGGTTGACTGCCGTGGCGTTGCACCGTTCTCAATGGGTGAATTTCAAAGGAGCGCCAACAACACAAACTTTCACCGTTCACGCTCCGCTGAAAAAAGAAAACATCAGTATCGGAGGCAGCATAGTGAATGATGCACATGGGCCAGTGAAGCAAACTGGGTTCTATCTTGACGCTTCATACCGCATATTCATGGGATCAAGAAGATTAGCCTTCGGGTTAAAAGCAGGAACAAATTTGTTCAGCGCCAATTTGATTGATTTGAACCCTTACGACGAAAACGACAATACCTTCAACACCAATATTCAAAGCAAGATGCTTCCCAACTTTGGTTTTGGTGCCATGTACTATAGCCGTAGATTTTATGTCGGTGCTTCAATTCCGAAACTATTGCAGAATAAATTGATTGATGGTGAGATTCCTGATTTCGTCAATAACAAAGAAAAGCAACACGCATTCCTCATTGCAGGCGCTGTGTTTGATCTGAGTTATTACACCAAGTTCAAACCAACTGTACTCATCAAAGCTGTAAATGGCGCCCCACTGGGAGCTGAAGTCACTGCGCAATTTCTCTTCTACGAAAAATTGTGGGCTGGAGTCATGTACAGATGGCAAGATGCAGCAGGTGTTCTGTTACAGTATGAAATAAACAATCGATTCAAAATCGGTTATGCATACGATTATACATTATCAGACATCCGCAAATACAGCGATGGTTCACACGAAGTCATGCTGGGTTTTGATTTGATCAAGGGCTTCCCAGGCGATGTATCACCAAGGTATTTCTAACTCCAACCACTGCACGCGAAGAAATGAATAAAAGAATACACAAGTTGATCACGATGGCTGCATTTCTGATGCTGGCCGTGAGTGCGCAATCACAAAAAGCCAAAATCAAATTGGCTGAAAATTATTTCCAGTCATATGATTACAAAATGGCGGGAAATATTTATCGTGATGTTTTGGCTACAGCTAAATATGCCAATGATACCACGGCATTGAGAAGAGCTGCAGAATGTGATATCAAGACTGGAAATATGGTATCTGCCGAGGGCTATTACAAACAGCTCATCAAATTGGGGGTGGCAAAACGAGATGATTTGAGGGCACTTGCAGAGGTTTTGAAGTATCAGAAAAAATACCAAGAAGCCATGCAGGTATATGCAGACATTTTAGCGAAATTTCCTGATGATGACGTGGCAAAAACATATACATCGAGCACAGATTATCCGAACGCAATCATGCGCGATTCTGCAGTGTACACTTTAAAAAACTCTTCAATCAATTCATCATCCAGCGACTTTGCTCCAAGCTTCTTCCTCAATGAAAAATTGATGTTCAGTTCCGCAAGAGGAAATCTAGCAAAAGATCAACGCATTTATTCCAGAACCCAACAACCGTATTTGAACGTTTATCAAGCCACGATTGGCGCGGATAAAAATCTTTCCGGTGGAGACATGATCAAAGGGGTGATCAATTCAAGGTATCATGAGGGAACCTTTGCTTATAGCCCGGGTTCCAACACTTTGTTCCTGACGCGAAATAATTTTTATAGCGGCACAGTAGAAAAATCCACCACAGGAAAAGTAAATCTGGGTATTTATTATTCGAAGTATACAGCAGCAGAACAAACCTGGAGCGATTTGGAAAAATTCCCTTATAACAATAAAGAATACAATGTGGGACATCCAACGCTTTCACCATCTGGTAACCGCATGTACTTCGTGAGCGATATGCCTGGTGGTAAAGGTGGTACAGACATTTATTATTGTGATAAGCAAGGTGAGTCATGGGGAACACCGCAAAATGCAGGAGCCAAAATCAATACCTCCGCAGATGAAATGTTTCCTTTTATGGCGGGTGATAGCTTGATGTATTTCTCATCTAATGGTCATCTTAGTTTGGGTGGACTTGATGTTTACTACACCAATCCATTCGATGATAAACCGGTTGCCAATGCAGGATATCCGCTCAACACCCATGCAGATGACTTCAGTTTGATTTGCTATTCTGATGAAATCAATGGTTTCTATTGCAGTAATAGACCGAAAGGACAAGGCGATGATGACATCTATGAATACATCCTTCATCCAGTAGATACGCTTCTGGTTTCAGGTGTGGTTACAGATGCAGAAACCATGCTCCCGCTAGCCAATGTTGCCATTACTGTGCCTACTGATGACGGCAGTCTCATTCAGGTAATGACCGATTCACAAGGTAGATATTTAATTAAAGCTCCATATAAGAAAGATGTTGTGGTAGAAGGTAATCTCAAAAACTACCAACCTGGAAAAGCAAGTGGACGTGCCAATCCAAGATCTGCATACCTCGAACATGTTGACATGAAGCTTCAGAAAATCGACTATATGGTGAATGGTCGGGTGTACTATGAAGACAACAATGCCGGTGCAGAAGGTGCGTTGGTTCGCCTTTTTGAAATCACAGGGAATGACACCACTTTGGTCGATTCAACCATCATTGGAAAATCAGGTAATTATCAATTCAACCTGAACAAAGTTCGCAGGTATCTCCTCGAAGCTACACAAAAAGATTACGCACGTCAAACCCATGGTTTTGAAACCAACGATCCGGTGAATAAAATCCACACCCATGACTTCAAACTCTTCAAAGCCAAAGTGGGTGAAGTTGTTCGTCTTGACAACATCTATTACGATTACAAAAAATGGGATATCAGACCAGACGCTGCAAAAGAACTTGATAAGCTTGTGCAGATCATGAAAGACAATCCAACCATGAAGATTGAGCTTGGATCTCACTCAGATGCTCGTGGTAGTGATCAATATAATTTGGACCTTTCTGATAAACGTGCAAAATCTGCTGCCAATTATATCGTGTCACAAGGAATAGCTTCTGATCGATTGTATGGTAAAGGATATGGAGAAAAGATGATCCTCAATCATTGCAAGAATGATGTACAGTGTACAGAAGAAGAACATCAATTCAACCGTAGAACTGAATTCAAGATTACCGCATTCTAATACGGTATTCTTTGGGATAATAGTTATTTGCTCGATTTGGCAAAGCCTTCACCCATCCCAGTGGATGAGTTTGGTATTGAATGAGACAATATCCGGATTGAAAATCAATTGAAATATTTTCTCCTCGCAAATAGGACAATGCTTCCTCTTTGCTCACCTCTGCAGATTGAACATCGTCACGAAGTAGATCGGAGAGTGCTAAAGCATGTGCGGGAATAAACTGACCCTTTAACACCATTCCCAATTCTATGCCGGGCATGGTGAAATAGAGTTTTGAAGCAAGTGAATTCAATTGCTCCGCACTCACAGGTGACGAAAAAATACGTTGATCTGGCGTGACAATGAGGTTACCAGCATTTCGTACCATGGTCTTAACCAAATCACTTTCACTGCGATGACATGATCGAAACACTTTCGTTGTATGAAGTCTGCCAAACTTTCCCCCACTCTTCTTTCTGAAAACAGCAACAAAAAATCCTTCACCTTGAACACGATGTGGAAGAAATTGGTAGGCTCGATAACCATCACCATGAATGATTTGAATTCCCCAATGTTCCGAAGTGGGTATATCTACACTTTCCCAATCGCCTGATGCGATGAGTTCATGACACTGGTGTTCATTCTCTTCCGGAGCGAAAGTGCACGTGGAGTAAATTAAATAACCACCCTCTTTGATAGAAGGTCCTATATCATGAAGGATATTTTTCTGCCGAAGCGAACAATGCGTCGCTGAAGATTCATTCCATTCATTTCTGGCTGCATGGTCTTTACGAAACATGCCTTCACCGCTGCAAGGTGCATCAACCAGTACAAGATCAAAAAAATCATGAAGCTCTGAAAATTTGTCCGATGATGACTGAGTCACAAGCACGTTTCCAGAAGACCATCTTGAGATGTTTTCACATAGAATATGATTGCGGGTTTTGCTGATTTCGTTTGAAATCAATAATCCATCTTTGTTGAGTATTGAAGCCAATAACAAGGACTTTCCACCGGGTGAAGCACATAGATCAAGACATGTTGCATCACGGTGATGAGCAATCAGTATCTCTGCAATATGATGCACAAACATGGAAGAACTTTCCTGAGGATAATAACAACCTGCATGGAAAAACGGATCAAGAGTAAAGGAAGGACGTTCATCCAATATCAATCCCTGATTGAACCATGGAACCCTTTCACCCTGAAAAAAAACATGATCAGATTTGGCCCCATTCAAATGAATACTCGTTTTTGGTTCGAGATCCAATGCAGCCAACAATGCATCACCTTGCTCAGGATATTGATGTTTAATTCTTTCAATAAATGCCTTGGGTAGATTTTCCATGCGCTACAAACATACATGCGCGACATGAATCGTGTATCAATACGTTTGATGGCCAACATCATTCCTTCTCTTCAAGCCATTTTGGTACTTTCTTTTTAGGCTTATCCGGAGGCGCCACTTCTTCCTTTTTCTTTTCATCCTTTTTCACAGGAGGATTGGTGGGTTGGCTATCTGATTTTACTGGTTGATTATTGTCTTCCCATTCTAAAGTAATGGTACTTCCGGTTGGGGTCGATTCCTCTTTGAATTGGCCAACACTCTTATCCTTCTTGAACAAACCTAATTCCTCTTTTAGTAAAGCTTTGATATTGGCCTTCTCCGCCTGAATATCTTCCTGCCTCACTTCTTTGGCCAATTCTCGATCTATAGCAAAAATGGGATCATCCGTTGTACCCTTCATCGAGAGATATAACCTCTTACCTAATCCGTCATCTGCCTCCTGCCATTCCTTCTCCTTTCGCACCAGCACATCACGCAAATTGAAACCGATGGCATAGTCAATCTCATTGTCGAAGGTGTGTTTTCCCTTAGCTGTAATATCCAGGGCGCTGCTCTGGATGTCCATCATTGGTATGGTGATCAATCTGTCGCGGATTTCAATAACATTTTCAAGTTTCGAAAATGAAATATTTCGCATTCTCTCGGCGAATTTATCTTCGTTGACAAATGGAGCGATCCATTTATTGTCGCGGATGTATTGTGCAATGTCTTGTAGTGATTCCAGCTCGATCAATTGTCCATTCACAATGGAAATATCAATGACACTTTCAACTTTATCTGTAACTACATCGAGAGATGTAGTAATAGGTGTTCTGAATTGAAGCGTAGCATTGGCTGTACCCCTTAAGTGTTTATCCTGAATGAACGTCTGATCAAAATTTTCAAATTCGGTGAAAAGTTTGTTGATGTTGATACTATTGAGCGTTGCCAGACAATTTAGGCGATATAAATCTTGAGAAGTACGATTCATGACAATCTGCGCAGAGAACTCGCCATCAGCAGTTTTGAAAGCCACGGGATCAATGGTGAGCACACCGAGATTCAGTTTTGCATTTCCTCTCACCTCTGTCGCTTCAAATTTCCTGAATACAAACTTGTCCACTTTGCACTTCAAATCAAAATCGATACGCATAGGAAGTTCAAAGAGATAATTATTGTCTGAAGCCGTTGTTGATTCCGTTTCTACCAGGTTCGTGAAGTCGATCAACTTGCTCTTCAATTGCGCATCCAATTGCAGGTGTTCTGCATCGCTGGATAAAAAAGGAATGAGATTATTCAAAGCGCCATTGATGGCGAAGTCACTACCATTTACAGTTCCAGTAAGGCTTCTGATGAGCACATTTCTGCGGTCGAAATCCGCCTCGGCAGTAATGCCTTCGAAGACTCGATTAGAATGCTTCAACCTGATAAGTCCATTCTGTAATGTTGCTGAACCACTGGTGAGAAGCGAACGCCAATTGTATGCTGAATCAGATTCGACGTAGTCCAGTTTGCCGTTAATCGCTGCATTGAGAGCGAGATTCCCTTGAAAGACCTCCAATGTATCCAAAGCAAAAAAACTCTTCAGGGCATCGAGTTCAATTGTTGCGCCTACTTTTAGATCGAACTCGGGTTGATTCAAATTCTTCAATGCTCCGCTCAGGGTGATTAAGCCCTCATGTAAATTGGCTTGTGCCTGACTGATCTTGATCTGATCTCCACTTTTTCCTCTTTCATAGCGAATATCAAAACTCAAATTCTGCAAAGAAGTTCCCGATTCTGTATGTTCGAATTCGCCATCGTGCATGATACCATGAACTTCAACCATCGGCACATTTTTCCCTGAGGTTTTACCTTTCACAGAAATATCGATGGAAACCTCACCAGACGGTGTATAACCATCCATCGACTTTTTTTGTTGATCGGGTAATATGGAGATGAGTTCATCCAGATCAACATCATCACCTCCAATAGCAAGATCAATGGCCGAATCATCTGAAGTGTTGACCCATCCCCTCATCAGGAGATGAATTTTTTCAATGTTGAGTTCACACTCTTCAAAATTGTAAAGTCCCTTATCGGTATCCGCATTCAATTTGGCTTCAAGCTCTATGTTTTTATTGATGGTAAAATCATCTTCACCGTTGATGAGCTCACTCAAACGCCCGGTGATTTCAGTATCAATGACAAATTGTGCGCTATGGAAGTCTCCTTCACCACTGGCTCGATGGGCGGTGAAATCCAGGTAGAATTGAGATTTGTTGTCTTCATACGTAACTTGGGTATTACTTAATTTGATTTCCTCTAGTTGAATGCTCACCTGACTGGTGTCGTTCTCGTCGGTTTTCCAAAAATGCCAATTGTCTTCGCCCTTGTTATTTCGTTCGAAGCGACATAGTGCATCATTGACATCAATGGAATGAACCTGGTAATTACCTCTAACCAGGTCCATGAGACTAAACTCAAGGAAGACAGATTCTGCGAAGATCAATGTATCCCTTTCATCAAATGTTTCTTCAACAAAGACTTTTTCCAGGTGTAGCGCAGCATTGGGAAATGTTTCCCAGAATGATAATTCTATCTTGCCAATGGCAACTTCAGTCTTAAAAGCTGATTTTGACTTCTCAAAGGCATAGGCAACAACATCATCCTCATAATAACGCACCACGATGAAAAGTGCCAGAGCGATCAGGACGATCAGACTCAGCAGAATCACCAATATACGTTTGAGGATTTTCAAGATTTTCCTGTTTCGGGGCTGTGGTGAAATTAGAACAGGAAAACCCCCTTAAAATTTCATGACGGATTGAATTCTGACATGTTTCTGTGGATGAACTCAGGAGTCAATCCGACGGAATTTATCTTTCCGTTGGAACGCACGACTATGCAGCATTCTGTTGAATTCAGAGGAAGTTGGATCAACCAGCATATACTCCTTTGCTGTTTCCGGATCCTGTACCATCACGGTTTTTGTGACCCTTGACAGTGAATTTTTGTTTTTTTCTCCTTCAATGTTAAACCAGTAAATGTCGAAACCACGTTTGCCACGAGTCCTGAGGGCGGCGACAATCCAGCGGTCACGCTTGTGCTGATTGAGGATATAATATTTCCCATACTTGCGCATCAAGTTTTCATCATTGAGAATGAAACGTTCATCCTTCACGCTATCCGGATAGATCACAAGAGTGTCCTTTGGATCAGATTCAGATACGAAAGTGCCGATACACTCCGGTGGAAAAGAAGTCAGATTCGGTGCATCATGCGGCATGGGTTGTCGGAATGCCAATTCTTCACATGAAGTCAACATCAGGGCCAGTATGACCACCAAACAAATATGTTGGAACGTTTTCATTTGAATCAGTATGAATGGTTTTAATCTACCTTCATCATGGCATTGCTCGCAAACCTGCGAACCAGCAGTCGAACCAAAGTTGCGGAAAATACAGATCCCACCAATACTACTGTGAGCAAAATCCCCACAACATCAACCCCATGCACACTCACCGGATAAGCATCCACCATTGCACCTTCCAAACCAATCAGGCCAAATTTCATTTGCACAAAACAAAGTGCCAGGCCGAGTATTAAACCCAATAACGCGCCGATCAGATTGATGAAGACGCCTTCATAAACGAAAATGCGCTCAACTCCAGAAGCATCGATACCCATGCTGTTCAGGGTAAAAATATCCTTCTTTTTTTCGATGATCAACATCGTGAGTGAGGCGATGATATTGAAACATGCTATGAGCAAAATGAAAAGTAATATCAGAAATGTAGCCCACTTCTCTGAAGCATTTGTTTTGTAAACAAGAGCGTTTTTTTCATATCGTGTTTCGATACGGAGTCCTGCTGGCAAAATGGATTGTAACTTCTGTTTTATCTCATCCGCATTTTTTTCATCGTCCAGAAAAATTTCAATGGATGAAATATCATTTTCCATTTCAAAAAGCTTTCTGGCGAATGCAAGGGGCACTATCACGTATTTCGCGTCCAGTTCCGCATTCACCGAAAAAATGCCACTTACATTGATGGCTTCACGGTTGAATGCATTTTCCTTGTAACGCGACAATTTTCTTCCACGAATAGGCGCATTGATGTTCATCACCGTTGGGGCGTAATCGTACAAAGGCATGTAAAGTTCACTGCGCACTCCCAACCCAACGACAGCATAGAAAAAACTTTCGTCTTCTAACAAAAATTGGCCATCGTAAACCATGGTGTCGATGGGAGAAAGCGCGAGATAATTCTGATCAACACCTTTTACAGTTGAGACAGCATTGTGATCTTTGTAAGTGAGCCAAGCATCTTCTTCAATCACTCTGCTGACCCCCTTCACACCACCAATCGATAGTATGGCCTGATCAGTCATCAATGAATCTGGAAATGATTTGCCTTCGCTGGGAATGATGGTTAACGGTGTATCGAAATTGGCAAAAAGGTCCTTTACCAATTCATCAATTCCATTAAAAGCACTCAATACGCAGATCATGGCAGCCGTGATAAAGGCTACCACCAACATGGAGATGGTGGAGATAAGATTGATGATGCCGCGAGATTTTTTCGCGAACAGATGACGTCGTGCTATGAAAAAAGAAACATCCACGAAAAGGTCTATTTCCCTTTGAGCAGTTTATCGATTTCTTCAAAGTAATCGAGTGAATCGTCAATGAAAAAACTCAACTCCGGAATTTTGCGAATTTGTTTGCCGACTTTTTCACCCAAGAGCCGTCTGATTTGGTGATTTTTTTCATTCACCAAAGCCAGTCCTTCTTCCTTTTTCTCCGTTGGGAAAAAACTCAGATAAGCTTTAGCCACACCCATATCGGGAGAAACACGCACGATGGTAACAGTCACCATCATTCCGCCAAACATGGAATTCATGTTTTGCTGAAAAATGATAGCGAGCTCGCGTTTGATCAACGAGCCAATTTTTTCGAGTCTGACGCTGGACATGGTGCAAAAGTAAGTCCGGGAGATGTATAACCGGCAACATCGTTTTGAGCGCTCAAAACACATCCATTTCGGTTAACACAGCTCATCACGTGAGAACCGCCGATGCCGGTTTTGTTGAATCACATCGGAATGAGGTTTATTTGCCGCATGAATCCCGTGAAAATCAGGAAAGGCGAACCCGGGGATATCCCGCAGGCACTCGAATTGGTGCGTGAACTTGCCTTGTATGAGCGAGCGCCGCATGAGGTGACTAATACAGCATCCATGATGTTGGAAGATGGTTTTGGAGCCCATCCCGTGTTCGGCATGTTCGTGGCAGAAGTGAACGACCGGATTGTGGGTATTGCCATTCATTACATCCGTTACTCCACATGGAAAGGAAAAATGCTTTATCTCGAAGATATTGTGGTGACAGAATCCATGCGAGGTCAGGGCATCGGCCATCAACTTTTCGAAGTTTGCGTAGATCATGCTCTCGAAAAGAATTATGAAGGTATGATCTGGCAGGTTTTGGATTGGAACCAACCCGCTATTCGCTTTTACGAGAAATACAATGCCATCCTTGACCCAGAATGGGTCAATGGAAAATTAACCAGAAGCATGATGGAAGATTTGAAAAACAATTCAACCATGAAGTGAGTCGCGAGAGATGTAATTTCGTTCACAGAATTAATGTTATGAATTCAAAAAGTCCTGTACGCGTTTTCAAGTTTGGTGGTGCATCCGTAAAAGATGCTACTGCCGTTAAGAATGTCGCTTCCATTTTGAGAAGATTTGCCGGCGAAAAAATTGTGGTGGTGGTTAGCGCCATGGGTAAAACCACCAATGCGCTCGAAGTCATTCATGAACACCGGTTTCATGGACAGGACTATAAAAGCGAGGTACAGGCACTTAAAAGTTTCCATTTGAACATTGCGAAGGAACTGGGTCTTTCTGAAGAAAACCAACTCAAAGCACTGTATGAGCAATTTGAGAAATTTGATGAGGTGCTTGCAGGGCCATGCTCCAAACAATTTGATATGGAATATGATCAATTGGTTTGCCACGGAGAATTATTTTCCACAGCATTGGTCCATTCCTTTCTTCATGAAGAAAAAATCTCCAGTTACTGGTTAGATGTTCGACAAATTATCCGTACTGATAATCGATTCCGAGATGCGCGCATCAACTGGCAACACAGTACCGCCAATATTGGACAGGTGGAACAAGCATTCGAGAAAAAGGATATTGTGATTGTGCAAGGTTTTATTGGATCCACTTCTGTTGGATTATCGACTACACTTGGACGAGAAGGATCAGATTTTACAGCAGCCATCATGGCTTATCTGCTCGATGCAAAAGACGTCACCATTTGGAAAGACGTACCCGGCATGCTGAATGCAGATCCAAAATGGTTTAAAGACACTGTGAAGTTGGATAAAATCTCATTCCGTGAAGCCATCGAGTTGGCTTATTATGGAGCAAGTGTTATTCACCCGAAGACGATCAAACCCCTTCAGAATAAAAACATACCACTTTATATCAAGTCATTCATTCATCCTGAATCAGAAGGAAGTGTCATTCAGGAAAGCATGGATCATGATCACCTGGTGCCAAGTTATATTTTCAAAGCCAATCAGGTGCTTATTTCGATAACGCCGAAAGATTTCAGTTTTATTGTTGAAGACAATCTGAAAGAAATTTTCGATCTGCTCTCACAACTGGGTATTCGAATCAGCTTGATGGAAAATTCTGCCATCAGTTTTTCCATTTGTACCGATAAAGATCCATACAAACTAGAACATCTTTTTGAAGCTTTGCGTCACAGCTATCAGGTTCGATACAATGAAGAACTCACGCTCATTACGGTAAGACATTGGGATGACAAAACACTTCAGATGCTCACAGCAGGCAAGGAAGTGTTGCTTGAGCAAAGAAGCAGGCAAACGGTGAGGATGGTGGTGAGGTGATTTTCAGGGATAAAACAAAGAGGATTTCCAAGATCACGGTTTTGGTGTCATGATATCTCTACACTTCAAGAACTTGGGGATATCAACTTTGAGTCCACGGTAGTTCAAACTATTCACCCATTCAAATTCAGCTTTCGAAAAATTCAATCGGAAGGTTTACCAAGATTGTGTTATGCTGGATTTTCTTATCGGGATAATCAGCCGTTATGATTCAGTGCGGCCCTTCGGGCAAATCGCAAACCTGATTTGCTAAAGGTCAAAGATCCCGATACAGAAAATCATTGTACGGCAGGTATACAACGATTGTGTTATGCTGGATTTTCTTATCGGGATAATCAGCCGTAATGATTCAGTGCGGCCCTTCGGGCAAATCGCAAACTTGATTTGCTAAAGGTCTAAGATCCCGATACAGAAAATCATTGTACGGCAGGTTTACAACGATTGTGTTATGCTGGATTTTCTTATCGGGATAATCAGCCGTAATGATTCAGTGCGGCCCTTCGGGCCTTCTGAATCATAACGGCTGATAAAAAAACTACCCCGGTGTTAACCGGGGTAGCTCCCTTTTACCATGAAAACAACAAGTATCTCTTTCAAAATACCTGTTTACGGTGAATGTCTTTTAGTATTCGTCTTCGTTGAAGAAGAAATCTTCTTTTGTCGGATAATCCGGCCAGATATCTTCAATCGTATCGAATACTTCTTCGTCGTCCTCAATTTGCTGCAGGTTTTCTACCACCTCCAGCGGAGCGCCTGTGCGCATGGCAAAATCGATCAACTCATCTTTGGTTGCCGGCCATGGCGCATCTTCAAGGTATGATGCCAATTCTAGTGTCCAATACATAGTGTCAGTAGGTTATTTGAATCCAACTCTTATCGAGTCGCGAAAGTAAAAATTTCAGCTATTCAAACAACATCTGAACGAAATTCTTCAAAAAATGTTCTTTTTTCACTAACCACGCGGCTTCCAGGGGATCTCTCGGGCGTCATTCTCCAAAGAAACCTTTCTGGCCAGAACAAAAAGATAGTCGCTCAGCCTGTTCACATAGTGCAAGATAACACCAGAAACGGGTTCTTGTTCATTGAGGTAGGTCAAAGATCTCTCCGCCCGACGGCAAATACACCTCGCGATATGGCAATGCGATACCGTTGGATGTCCACCAGGTAAAATGAAGTTCTTCATTTCAGGAAGCTGCGCCTCCATGCTGTCCATCCCGTCCTCCAGTCTCTTCACATCTTCAGCAGTGATCTCAGGTAGCTGCATTTTTCCCGCATGTTCTGGATCAAGGGCAAGATGACTGCCTATCACAAACAATCTGTCCTGAATTTCCATCAAAACCATCCGGTGGGTTGTGCCATCCAACAAATCAGCCAATAGTCCTAAATAAGAATTTAACTCATCGATATTGCCATAGGCTTCGATGCGGCTGTGATGCTTGGGAACACGTTTTCCGCCCAGCAATCCCGTGGTGCCGTCATCGCCTTTTCTGGTGTAAATCTTCATGTCCCCAAATGTACACGCTTCGCCATTCAACAGAAACGCGACACTTTGCAATTCGCACATTTCTCTGCATATACAGCCTCCATTCCCACACTTGTGACCGATCTCCATTCTGGTCGTTCATTGAAGCCAAAACGACAAGTGGAAAGGTTTTAGGGGGACTGAACATGCTATTCAGGTAAGTTCCTATACACACACAACATTCACCAAACCATGGAGCCCAATTTTGGAGGTTTATCACTTCATTTGCACCCCGAATTGATTCCCCAAATGCAAAAAGACATTGCCAAACAAGAAAGATACGATAGGGCATATTTAAGAATGGCCGTAGAATGGGCCACACTCTCCCATTGTACCAGGAAAAAAGTGGGTGCATTACTCGTGAGGGACAACATGATCATCAGCGATGGATATAATGGAACTCCAAGTGGTTTTCCGAATGCCTGTGAGGATGATCTCGGAGATACACACTGGTATGTCTTGCACGCCGAAGCCAACGCTATTATGAAAGTGGCCCGATCCACCAACAATGCGAAAGACTCTACCCTTTACATCACGCTTTCTCCGTGCAAAGAATGTTGTAAACTCATCCTGCAAGCTGGTATACGAAGACTGGTTTACATCAGTGAATACAAGGACACCACTGGTCTTAAGTTTCTTCATAGCGCTGGAGTGGATATTGTTCATCTTGAACCTGAACAGTGATTCTCACAAAATTTCTTTATCCCTGACCTAAACACCTCATCACTGACGTAATTTGCATCAGTATACGAGCGTATATCCAACACATGAACAACGAAAATCTGAATAAATACGAGCCTGCTCAAACTGGTTCTACAGAAAGAAAAAAACCTGCAGCAATTCAACCACTGCTTTTTGCACTGACGTTGATTGGCGGTATGTTTATCGGTACCAATCTTGGAGATAAAAACCTGCTTCAGGTAAAAGCCGCGACGGAAGAAAATCCCAACAAGCTTGTCAGTCTTATCGATTTCATAGAAGACAATTATGTAGACAGTGTAGACAAAAAGGAACTGATCGAAGACGCCATTCAAAGTGTTCTTCAAAACCTGGATCCTCATAGTTATTACATGAAAGCAGAGGACATGGAGTCGGAGAAAGAGAAAATGAAGGGTGAATTCAGCGGTGTCGGCATCGAGTTTTTGATATTGCGTGATTCACTGATGGTGGTGAAAACAGTTGCGGAAGGACCCGCATCGAATGCTGGCTTGAAATCAGGTGACCGCATCATTAAAGTAGAAAATGAAGAGATATCCGGGAAGGAACTCAATGGTGAAAAAGCACAAAAACTACTCAAAGGAAAAAAAGGAAGCGATGTGCATGTGACCGTTCTCCGCCCGGGAGAAAAATCTCCACTCGATTTTACCATCACACGAGGAAGCATTCCGCTTGAAAGCGTTCCGTCAGCATTCATGATCAATGATAGTGTGGGTTATATCAAAGTGGAAAGATTCGCTGAAACAACTTATGATGAATTCCGTGATGAAACAGAAAAACTCGCGGACAAAGGCTGCAAAAAACTCATGCTCGATTTGCGCGGCAATGGCGGAGGATTGATGAATCAAGCGGCACAAATGGTAGAGGAGTTTTTACCAGAAGACAGAACCATCGTGATGACAAGAGGCGTGCATACCGGTGAAGATGTGATTCGTTCTTCCAAAAAAGGAAAATTCCGTGATATGGATGTGATTGTATTGATCGATCAAAATTCCGCATCAGCAAGTGAGATTGTTGCCGGCGCATTACAGGATTGGGATCGCTCTATCACTGTTGGTCGCAGATCTTTTGGTAAAGGCCTTGTTCAACATGAAATGGAATTGGCCGATAACAGCGCGCTTCGCCTTACTGTTGCACGCTACTACACTCCCACTGGCCGCTGCATTCAAAAACCATATGGCGATAGTATTGATTACACGAATGATTTCCACCAACGATTGGTGAGTGGAGAAT
>JAIBBG010000103.1 GCA_019694805.1 Flavobacteriales bacterium
CAAGGTGATCCTGGTCCACAAGGTCCGCAAGGAATTCAAGGACCTGCTGGAGCAACAGGTGCTACTGGAGCTACAGGTCCACAAGGTCCGCAAGGTCCACAAGGTCCTGCTGGTTCAGGCGGCGGAACGTTAGATGAAGCTTACGATTTCGGAGGCGCTGGTTTGGGACGTCAGATCACTACAGATGCAAGTCCGGTTGAACTCACCATTCCGGGTACGAGTGCAACTTCACGCACAGGTATCAAATTGAATACAAATGGAACAACAGCGATCGGTTTAGATGGTGATCTGAATGGCACTGGTGTGGCCATTCGCGCTCGTTCATTGAGCGCATCGAACACTACTCCTGCTATTCAGGTTGAAACCAATAGTTCCACTGCAGGTAATTCTGCGCTCACTGGTCAATCCACTGGCGCTGCATACGCGGTAGCAGGACAACTCACCAACACAGCAACAGGTTTCGCAGCAGTATTCGGTAACAATTTGCGTACAACTGGTGGATCTGGTGTAGATGGTTTTGGATACAATGGTGTATCAGGTCAAACCAATATCGTTGGTGGAACTGGCATGTATGCTTTGCATCAAACTCCTGGTGTTGGATACAATCCAACGGCAGCAACTCCGATTGTGAATGCTGGTATCACCAGTCTTGGATTTTATGGTACACTGGGCCAATCACAGTATCGTCCAGGTGTTGGAGTTTTCGGATTGAATACAGATGAATTTGGTTCGCTCACAGAAGATGCTGCCGGTATGACCGGTAATGGTGGTTTCGTTGGAGTATCAGGTAATTCGCAGGATGTAACAGGTTATGGTATTGCTTCATTCACCAATTTGATTTCATTGGGTGATTTGGAAGCTTTGGGTTTAAAGACATTCACCATCGATCATCCTTTTGATCCTGAGAACAAATTACTGCGACATGCAGCCATTGAATCGAATGAAGTACTCAATGTGTATCGTGGCAACATCATTTGTGACGCACAAGGAAATGCTGTGGTTGAATTACCAGCTTACTTCAGTGAAGTAAATAAGAATTTCAGTTATATCCTCACACCAGTTGGAGCGCCTGCTCCGGGATTATATGTGAGCAGTGAAGTTGCTGAAAATCGTTTTGTGATTTCAGGCGGAACTCCAGGATTGAAAGTTTCATGGCAAGTGAGTGCTGAAAGAAATGATGCCTATATGCAAGACCATCCTTTCAATGCTGAGCAGATGAAACCAGAACGCAAGCGTGGCTTCTATCTCTATCCACAAGCATATGGCAAGGGAGAAGAGTTTCTATACTTGCGCAAACCTGATTTGAAAAAATTGGTTCTGATGAATGAATCAAGTCCATCGCGCAAACCGATTATATTATTAGGTAAGAAATGAGATTATTGATAAGAAAATAAAAAGGGGGATGCCAATGGCGTCCCTTTTTTTTTACATATTTGAAAAAAAAATCACATGCTAAACTTTACTCGCCCAATGAACTTACTCGCTAAAAGTTTCCTCTTCATTTTTATTTTACTCACTCAACTTTTATGTCAAGGTCAATTCGAGACCACAAATTTGAGCATCAACAATGTCAATGCGACGGTAAATACGAAAGGACTTTTGTTCAATGATTTCATGAACTCATTAGCAGGATTTGAAGTCCCCTCAGGAACAGGATTGCACACCATTTTCGCTTCTCAATTGTGGATGGGGGGAATGGATAATGAAAACAACCTGCATCTTGTTGCCGACAAATACGGGAACAACGGCAATGAATTTTATCAAGGCCCATTGACTGCAGACGGAACATCAACAACCAATAGTACTCAGATGTTGTTGTACAATAGGTTTTGGGAAGCACATTACTCCGATGTGGAGATGCATATCGCTTATCATACAGCTCTGATCAATGGCACTCAAGATATTGAATTTCCTAACGGATATACAATTCCCGATTGGATGATGGAATGGCCAGCACACGGTAATCCGGAAGAGAATCAAGCGTTCAATCTTGCACCTTATGTCGATGTCAATTCCAACTTATTTTATGATCCTGAGAATGGCGATTACCCGCACTTCCCCGGTGATGTATGCATTTATTATATCATGAACGATAAGGGTGGAATTCACAATAATTCGGGAGGACAGGCACTCGGTGTTGAAATACATGTGATGATATATGCCTATGATGCCATCGGAGCTTTGGGCAACTCCATTTTCGCAAGCTATAGAATCATCAATAGGTCCAACACTACCTACACTGATTGTTATGTGGGTAACTGGACAGATCTGGATATTGGAACACCTACTGATGACTACATCGGTTGCGATGTGGCCAATGGATTTTATTATGGCTTCAACGGAGATGGCAATGATGAAGCTTCAAGTGTGTCTTCGGGTTATGGAACTCAAACTCCAATTCAATCAGTCATTTTTCTTGGTGGGCCAACATTGGATGCTGATGGTTTAGACAATGAACTTCCTGCTAGCCTTGCTGGTTACGATACTTATGGCGGATATGGCCCAGGATATGACGATGGTGTTATTGATAATGAAAGATTAGGTATGTCTTCGTTCAGATACTACAACAATAGTACGAACCCTGTTACCGGTGAACCTACTACTGCTTTGCACTACTATAATCTTCTTTCAGGGAAATGGAAAGATGGTTCACATTTAATGTACGGGGGAAATGGAAGTTCCGGTTCTGGTGTTACAACAACGGAAACTTTATATGCTTTTCCCGGCAATTCAGATGTAGAATCTTATGCCACCGATGGAAATGTCATGGATGAATGGAGTGAAGCAACAGCTTTCAATCTTCCTGGCGATCGCCGCGGATTGGCCTCAGCGGGACCATTTACTCTTGATCCGGGTGAAGTGGTAGATCTGGACATTTGTTACATGTATGCCAATGAAGGCAATTCAGGATTTGATGAGTTGACATACGCTCAAAATCAGTTGTCGCAGATCAGGAATCATTATGAAGATGAGTTGTTGGGTAAATACAATTTACAGGTTTATACCAGTGTTGATGAGACATATTCGAAAACCACAACATTTGAATTATTCCCGAATCCTGCTCATGATCAATTCCAGATCAATACGGCGAATGAGAATTTGAAATATCTGGAGGTACAGGATATGACAGGTCAAATTGTTGATCGCATGGCTTTTCGCAGATCGGTGAAATATGCAACAGACCATTTGCCTGACGGGATTTACATGCTTGTGGTCACAGACAATCAACAAAAATCAATGACCCGCTTGGTCAAACAATAGTCACCCTTACTATTTCATTCAATCAATACCCATTTCAACTTTCACATCTGGTCTTGAAACTTTCCAGATAAATCCATCAAGTACGTAGTGCGTCATTTGAGGGAGAGATAGAAGTGGCACCATCACGGATAAAAGTGTTTTGTCTTGTAGCAAAGGCAAAGCATAGAAACCTTTGAAAAATTCATGGTGGTCTTGCCAGACCATGGCATCCCAAATTCCTTCTTCTAAAAAGGCAAGAAGGAGCAATGGAAATAAGTAGAACAATATGCCCGATGGTTTGAAGACAAAACGCATCCAGGTCGAATTGTTTTGGAGTTGATGATTCTGTTTTTTACC
>JAIBBG010000009.1 GCA_019694805.1 Flavobacteriales bacterium
CCGATGCAAGTTGTGAAGCGACGCTTTTACTCCAGGCCATTGGTTCAGACAACTGTAGCAATTACAGCATCACATCCAGTACAACAGACTTCACTTTTGGAACTGGAAATCATCAGATCACATGGACTATTGTAGATGATGCTGGCAACAACAATGCTTGCTTGGCCAATATCACAGTGCTTGACACCATTGCTCCGATCATCACTTGCGAGTCTCTGATAACTGATACCATCTTCGATCAAAGCACGTCACTCTTCATGGCTGTGCAAGTTCCGATCGTCGATGACAATTGTAGTTTCTCATTCAGCAATTCATACAACAATACCACTGATGCCAGCGACATGTACAATGTCGGAAGTCATCAAGTGTTGTGGACCGCGACGGATGCCTCAGGCAATGAGTCGACATGTGTGACAACTGTCGAAGTCATTTCAAACTTTGCTCCTTTCATCATTTGTCCGAACGATACCATCGTTTATTCCAGCGCTACAGGTTGTGATGTCAATGTACAATTGCCATTACCGCTCACCAATTTGGCCAATCCAATCAATGACTACAACGGAGGCCATGACGCCAGTGACATTTATCCATTGGGAAGTACCACTATCATGTGTAGCGCAGATGACATCAACAACATCACGCATACCTGTCAGGTGAGTGTGACTGTGGTAGATACCATTGCACCAATCGTTGTTTGTCCTAACGATACCATACTTGAACTTATCGCTGGTCAGTGCGACATCGAATACACACCGGTGATCCCTCAACAAATTGACAACTGCAATATCATGAGCAGCGGTTGGGATGTTGCAACAGCCAATTACGTTCCTGGCAATTACGCGATCACTTTCACCTCAACAGATGAAAGTGGCAACAGCAGTGTGTGTCAACAGAACATTCAAGTGGTCGACCTCATTATTCCATCGATTGATTGTCCGAACGACACCACAGTTTACCTCACCGATGCAAGTTGTGAAGCGACGCTTTTACTCCAGGCCATTGGTTCAGACAATTGCAGCAATTACAGCATCACATCCAGTACAACAGACTTCACTTTTGGCACTGGAAATCATCAGATCACATGGACTATTGTAGATGATGCTGGCAACAGCAATGCTTGCTTGGCCAATATCACGGTGCTTGACACCATCGCTCCTATGATCTGGTGTGAAAGCACGGTGAATGACACCCTTTACTTCAATGAGCTGAATACTTTCCTCACCATTCCATCACCTCAAGTGAGCGATAATTGCACAGTCTCCTATTCCAACGATTACAACAACAGCACAGATGCATCAGGCTTTTATTCCGAAGGCTTCTATCCTGTAACATGGACAGCGATTGATGCCAGTGGAAATACAGCAACGTGTATCACCGAAGTCAATGTGGTCACATCAACAGAAGAAATTTTGATCTGTCCAACCGATACCATTGTCTATGTTACATCATTGGAATGTGGCGCCCATATCAACATCTCACTGCCATTGACCAATATTTCAAACTATACGAATAATTACAATGGCAGCATCGATGCCAGCGGATATTATCCTGTTGGTGAGTATCAAGTCCAATGGAGTGGCTTAAACAATGAGAATACCCTTCTCACCTGCTCTACCAGCGTAACAGTGTTGGATACCATTTCACCCGTGATCAATTGTCCTGATGAGATCATCATTCAAACGGAATCAGGTGAAAACATGGCGTACATCATACCAGAAACTCCTTTCACCAGTGATAATTGCGCTATTGACAGCATCAGCAATAGTTTGTTCCAGATGAACTCAACAGGTATTTCTCTTGGTTTGGGTAGTTATAATATGGCATGGACAGTTGTTGACATTCACGGAAATGTATCATCGTGCCTCAGTGTAATTCATGTCGTAGATACGATACAACCAGAAATACTGTGTATAGATACTATAGCACAATTTGTAGACAACGGATTATGCAGTGCTCAAGTATTGGTGAATCAACCTGAAATAACCAATTCGGAGCTCAACCTCACGATCACCAATGATCTTGGCATGAACAACGGTGAGTATTATGAATTCCCTACCGGCATAACAACAATGACATGGACCGTTACAGACATCAACAATAATACTTCAACGTGCAGCACTGTGTGCATCATCACAGACAATCTTGCACCTATCGTTTATTGTGAAGACACCATTACAGCTTATGTCACAGATCAGGAATGTGTCACATGGGTTGAATTAGAGACGCCAGAATTCTTCGAAAACTGTACACATTCATCCACTACCAATTCATACAACGGAGCTTTCAGTGCCAGTGATTTCTATCCTCATGGTGAAACCGATATCAATTGGTTTGTTTCCGACATCAATGGAAATTTAGGAATGTGCACAACTACAATACAGGTGATTGATACTGTAGCACCAGAACTTTTCTGTCCAGATACCCTCGCGATATCCTTACTTCTGGGCGAATCCTATCATGTGCCAGACTTCAGTGAATTGGTTTTGCCCACCGATACTTGCAACTATGTGATCAATTATTGGCAGGAAATCGCTGAAGGCACTTTGATCCAAGCAGACACTACCATTCTATTCTTTGCACAAGATCAGGCGGGGAATACAACGGAATGTTCGATTGTCATAGAGATAGAATATCCGAACACACCTATCATACCTGATTGTCCGGATATTATTTCATTCTTTGCAGATACGGATTGCCATATTGTGGTGACAGATCATACATCCGACATTTCATCGCTATTACCTCCAAATAGCAATTACACTGTTCATCAATCTCCTGAACCTGGGGTGTATAGTGCAGTTACTGAAATTCAATTCTGGATTACCGACATCAATGGTCTTACAAGCGACACATGCTCAACACCTGTGCAGGTCATAGATAATACTCCACCAGTACTGGTGAATGCGACTGATGCCATCCTGTACTTAGACAGCAACTGCGAGTCGATTATTCCGGATTTCTCCGAATGGATTAGCTATGAAGATGCATGTGGCAACGTCGTCGTGTATAGTCAAAATCCAACAGCAGGCACCGTCATTCAAGGAATACAAACCATCAATGCCACATACTGGATGATGGATGAAGAAGGTAATACAACAACACTTCCATATTTATTCGACATCATAGTACTCGATACCATTTCGCCCGTGATGCTGCCCTTGAACCCAATGGTAATTTATCAGACAGAAGATTGTCAGTACAACATGCCAGATATCGCATCCACCGCCATCAGTCTCTCATGCGATGAAGTGACCATTTCGCAATCACAACCTGCGGGTGTATTCACACCAACTCCAAATTTCACGGGAATAACCATCCTGGCAACGGATGAATCGGGCAATGAAACTTCGCAATTTGTATCCATCCAACTTGCGGACACCATAGCACCAGTGATCAGTGTGCTTGATGATGTGGTTATTCCACAGGATCCAGGTATGTGTGGAGCACAATTAGATCTCTTATCACTCATCGAAATTTCCGATTGTGATGATCTGGTTGCTATTACGCTCAGTGAAGACAATGGCGGTATCTATTCGATCGGTGAACACGACATCAGCTATTACGCCGTTGATGGATCTGGCAATCAGAGTGCAACTCACACAGTACATATTACGGTGCAAGACACAGAAGCTCCAACTTTCATTTCTGTCAATGATACCACGATTTGTCAATTGCCATTTACACAACCAATTTACGTCAACGATTGTGGTAATTTGATTCAAGTTCAAGATAATAATCCGACATTGATCGTTGGAACCAACCTGCTGCAATTCACCTACAGCGATGGTACGCACACTATAGATTACAGCTATCAGGTTATTGTACAAGAAATGCCCGAGATCGTTTGGACCACGCTCTCCGATAGCATTTGCCAGGAAGCAACCGAAATGGAAATACAAGTTTCCGGTCCGGACAATTACGTTATCTATATGGATGACATTGGGCTTGATCAAAACATCATCCATTTCAACGAACTTTCATCCGGAATGCACACGATAGAAGTTCAGGCAGAACATCTTGGTTGCACAGCACAAGTATCACAGACCTTCGAAATTGTAGATGCGCCATTGATCGATATCCTATCGGATACATTGGCCATTTGCGGTGAAGCAGTTCAAATGGAAGTGATGTCGACCGATGATCAATACATCTGGTCTATACCTTCCAGCATGAATGTCATATCGCATGGCCAAAACGAATTCGAACTGGCAACCACTGCTTATGGAGAATTCGAAGTTCTCGTTCAATTGACAATCGCCGGATGCACGACCGTCGACAGCGTTATAGTAATATATGATGAACCCGTAGCAACACCATTTGCAGGAGATGATCAGGAAATATACCTCACCTCATCTTCACTCGTCGAAAGTGCTGAAATCAGTGTTGGTCAAGCACATTGGTTTGCACCCGATAACCAAATTTATTTTGAAGATTCCACCCTTCAATCCACCACTGTTTATGGTCTAAGCCTTGGGCAAAATGAGATCATTCTTTTCGTAGAGAATGGAACATGCTCTGCATCAGATACCCTGATCATCAACGTTGGCGGACTTTTCATCCCATCTGGTTACTCTCCGAATGGTGATGGTAAAAATGATCAGTTCATCATCAAGGGTATTGAGAATATTGCAGAATCCTCACTGATCATTGTGAACAGATGGGGTCAATCCGTTTATTCTGCCGTTCGATATAACAACGATTGGGATGGCCGTGATTCTGGAGGTGAAGCACTTCCAGACGATACATATTTCTACGAACTATCACTTGATGGAGAAAAACATCATGGTTATGTCGTACTTAAAAGATAAACATGGTAAAACACTTTCTGACATACCTGTTCTTTTTGATGATTGTATTCTGCCAGGCGCAGATTCATCCTCAGCAGACCCAATATATGTTCAATGCCATTGGCATCAATCCTGGTGCAGCTGGTCAACATCAGGCACTGAATGCAACCATCAACCACAGGACCATGTGGCGCGGTATAGAAGGCGCACCAACCACGGATTATGTCACCGTTCACACACCATTGAAAAGAGAAAATATTGCTGTAGGCATGCAATTTTATCATGATAAGATTGGAGTGACATCTAGATCGACCATCATGCTCAACGGTGCTTACCGTTTGCCATTGGGAAAAGGACATCTTGGATTTGGTCTCATGGCAGGAATCACTTCAGGAGTAAATGAGTGGTCACAAGTGAAGACCACGGAAGATGACGATGTTGTATTCAATTCGGGTGACAACAATTATCTGATTCCATCAACAGGTGCAGGTGTTTATTATCAAGACCAAAAAGCATTTGCTGGTATTTCCATTCCACAACTCTTGAGTGCCAAGTATGCCGGCGGTGGGACTTATAAAGCATCAGCGTCGATGGAAAATTTCACTTACCACATCATGGCCGGGAAACAATTTCGATTGAACGACAACTTTACACTTTCAGCATCCACATTGGTGAAATACCAGAAGAATTTAACCATACAACCCGATATCACGGTATTGGGAGGTTATCAGGGTTTGTATGATGCAGGATTTACCTTCAGACCTGGCGATGCCATTTCTTTTATTGGAAGAGGAAAAATCAATCCTCAACTTAGACTCTCTTACAGTTACGACTACAACATCCATGCACTCGCGGGTTATTCCTCTGGTTCGCATGAGTTGGGATTGTCCTACACATTTATCTATAAAACCAAATCACGCGATCCACGTATGATGTAATTCATGATCCGCCACCTTATAGTCATAGCGATCATTCATTCGATTACGATCAACCACTTCTTCTCGCAGGAAGTGATCGTGCGTCCCTTGAACTGCAATGGTAAATTTCAGGACTATGCCCCTATTCCATATCTCAATGGCCTCATTTTCTGCAGTGACAGACCAAGCAGTTACGGCATCGTGTGGACGGACGAATCAGACAACTTTGAATCGCAGCTCTATTTTTTCCAAGACGAAAAAACCCAACCTTTCGGGCATGACATCAATAAGAGAGGCAACGATGGTCCGGTATGTTTTGATCCAACCTTTTCTACCTTATATCTCACCACTGCCATTCGTGATGACCATTTAAAGCCCACAGAAGCACAAGGTATTTTCATGCTTCAAAAAATGGGCGATGAATGGTCCGAGGCCATTCCATTTCCTTTCAATGCCAAAGATCAAACTTACAACTGCGGACATCCATCATTGGACGCTACTGGACAAAAACTATTTTTCACTTCTGATTTACCAGGTGGATTTGGTGGCAAGGACATTTATTATTCCTTATTGACTACTGACGGATGGAGCAAACCAGTGAATGCGGGACCTGAAGTCAACACCGAACACAATGAAATTTTTCCTTTCATGGCGAAGGACGGAACCTTGTACTACAGCAGTGACAGGAACAATCAATATGACATTTACAAATCAGATCCTTTGAAAGGAAAATTCCTGCGCGGTGAAGCCATGCCATCACCTGTTAACTCGGAATTCAATGATTATGCCTTCAGCATATCGGAAAACAACGAACACGGCTATTTCACATCAAACCGAATAGGTGGCCAAGATGATATCTACGCATATGATCTCAGTTATCCTGATTTCGAAAATTGCCCACCTGCTGAGGAACCATCTTTCTGCTATTTATTCGAAGAAACAGAAATAGTTCCTAATGATTCCATGCCCATGATATTTGAATGGGAACTTGGAGATGGCGCAACAGCCCGCGGACTCAGTACAGAATATTGTTACAAAGATTTTGGAAACTATCATGTTGCTCTAAATGTTTATGACAGCCTCACCAAGGCAAGATTTGCAAGGGTATCAGAAGTGGATGTCTCCATTACAAAATCACCCTATCCTTTTATCACCGCACCGGATAGTGTATCACCCAATATTCCTGTATTTCTTTCTGCAGATGGAACCGATATGAGTGATGTCAAAGCTGAAAAGTACTTCTGGAACTTTGGCGATGGATCACATGGATCAGGATTTGAGACATCGCATCCTTTTAAACAATCAGGCAAATACACCATACAACTCGGCATCATTGCCTTTCCGCCCGATGGTGGTGAAATCAGGCGATGCGCAACACATGACATCATGGTTGGTGCTGCAGAGGAAATTCAACAATGGGTAGCCGAACAAGAGGCCATCGCACAAAATGAAGTGTCGGAACCAGAAATTTCGAGCCTGCAAGAAGATATGGTTATTGTAGAAAAGGACAGCACAACCTATTTGCAATACGCTCCGGATAGCACACTCTACTTTATAGAGTTTAAGGAATCAGCAGAAAGAATGAAGATGGATGACCCATACTTCAACAACATCAAGTATGAGATTACCGAAAGATATGACTCAGCGGCAACGGCGTACAGATACTCTGTAGGACATACCAATGAAATGCCGGTGATGATGCGCATTTATCGCGACATGGTAAGTAATGGTTATCTGGAAAGTATCATCCGCGAACAAGTGAGCAACGATTACGAAGCACAACTGATCAATAAGTGGTGGTATATGCCAGATTCGCTGGAATCAGCCTTCAATGCACACCTCAACAAGTTCAGTGACATCCGATTTGATTTTGGAACATACAATATCAATCCAGCTTCATTTGACAACCTCGACTACATAGCCGAGATCATGAACCTCGACCACAACATCAAGCTTCGCATCAAAGCCTATACAGATAGTATAGGTACCGATGCCAGAAATATGCAATTGGCTAAAAAACGAGCGGATTCGGTTTCAAAATACCTCACCGATGCCGGTGTCGATTCCAAACGTCTCATCGCAGTGGGATTTGGAGAAGCCATGCCAGTGGCAGAAAATGCCAGTGAAGAAGGTCGTGCACGCAATCGTCGTGTAGAATTCGAGATCATTACCGACGAAAGCCGTCGTCGGAAATAACCCACAACCACAGTCCCTTTCTTAAAAGTAACCTTCGGCCAATAATGCCGTAGAACGGTCACCCTTTATGACTTTTCATTGCGGTAAATACCCTATTCTGTGGACAATGGCTACATTGATAGCATTGTTCTGCGTGCCACATAGTTATGGCCAACAGTATGAAATCATACCGGTAAAAATCAATTCCAAAGACGCCGATTTCTCCGCAGCATTTCTTGGTAATGACATTGTCTTTTGCTCCGCCAGAGCGAGGGTGGATTTATCATTTGATGATGATTCATTGACACAGTTTTACACCGACTTATATCTCAGTAAAATAAAACCAGACGGTACTTATACCAATCCGGAAGCACTCAAAGGTGGAGTCAATACCGATTTCAACGAAGGTCATTGCACATTTTCCCATGATGGAAGATGGATGTATTACACAGCCAACCTGAAAAAATCACTGGATAATAAAATTGACAAGACCTCGGAATTTAAGTTGGGAATTTTCATTGCAGAAAACGTCGGAGGACATTGGATACCCAGAGGTGAATTTCCATTCAACTCTACCAATGGGAAATTCAGCAATGCTCACCCCTCACTATCCCCCAATGACAGTGTACTTTATTTCTGTTCGAACATGCCAGGTGGCCGCGGTAATTCGGATATCTACCGCAGTCAATGGATCAATGGACAATGGAGTACGCCAGCAAATTTGGGAGAAGAGGTGAACAGCAAAGGCAATGAATTCTTTCCATTCATCGATGACTCAGGAACCCTGTATTTTTCGACAGACGCACGCAATGATTCGGAAGGTATGGACATCTACTACAGTGAAGAAACAGATGGCATATTCCAAGAGCCAGAACGATTGAACAACACCATCAATTCCGAATATGATGAATTTGCATATCAGGAAAAACATGGAACGAATACTGGTTGTTTCAGTAGCAACCGAAATGAAGAACAAGACGACATATTCATGTTCCGTAAGTTCTACAACAACATGAATGAATGTCAGGAGAACTATGAAGCCAACTTTTGTTATCACCTCTTTGATACCGAATTGACCAAACTTGATAGTCTTCCGATTCAATACGAATGGGATCTAGGTGACGGAACCATCGTGCGTTCAAGCAGCATCAATCACTGTTACAAGAGTTACGGACATTATCATGTTACATTGAATGTTGTGGATACTGTCACCAAAATGGTATTCAAACGTGTGAGTGAAACTGACATTGAAATCTTACAGGCTGATCGCCCATACATTCACTGTCACGATTCCGTCCCTCAGCATGCCTTCTTCGAAGGCCGGGTGGATTTTACAGCATTCAATGCATTTCCGGTGAAGCATATCAAATGGGAGTTGGAAGATGGCACCACATATCATGGTGAATCATTCAAACATCAATTCCTAACTTCTGGATTGCACCAAATCAAATGTGCTGTGACTGGAGATAAAAAGAGAGGTGGTATCACTCCATTTGTGTGTGTTTACAAAAATGTATGGTGTGAACCTGCAGATCCATCATCTATTGAGGCTGGAGTTATTGCATGCTGTGATCAGAAATCATACAGCGATAAGCACATGACTCCGATTGACAACATTCAGTCAAAAGATGGAAAGTTGCAAGAAGTTCATGAATTGGTTATTGCCACAAGCAAAACCAAACTTCGTGCAGATGATCCCCTGTTGCACATGACCAATCTCAAGGTGAAAGAAACACGCACTGATAGTGGATATATGTATAGTGTAGCACAAAAATCCACATGGCAAGAACTATTGCCATTGTATGCAGACCTCAAAGCTGCAGGGGTTCAAAACATGTATGCGATTACAACATCATTAGAAGACCCATCAGCGAAGAAACCTGGTGCGAATAAAGCTGATGCGAATTTGGCATTGCATGAACAGAAAGCGTCGACTCAAGTTCAAAAGGCACAACAACCGACGAACTCAACCGCTTCAACAGAGCACAAAACAGCTGATGAACACGCTATCATAGAACAGCCAAAAGAGTCTCTAACATCCGTCGATCCTAAGTCAATTGGAGCCCAGGCCACATCGGACATTCCAGCCAACAATACAGCAGTCATTCAGGACCACAAAGAACAAACTGGTCAGGATAGCGCGGGTACACAACAGAATGCCACCCATGTTGCTACAGCTGAATCGAACGGTCAAGACAGTAACCATCAGACCACCGCGGTGAATACAACGGAAGTTGCTGGAGCTACCGATCAGAACAATCAACAGGAAGTCGCCGAGCATGATGGAAATGACCATTCAGCAACCCTTCATGATGCAACAGCAGATAATAAAACTGAGAAAATACTTTACCGCATTGTGCTGATCGAAAGTGAACAACCACTTTCTTTCAATGATGAAAAATTCAAATCCATTCAATCTGAAATCAATGAGATCCGCACCGCCAAAGGATATAAATACACGATACTCGGTGTGCCAGCGGAAAGAGATTTGAATAAACGATTGACCGAAATTCAAGCCAATGGTCTCATCACAGCGAAAGCAGAAGCATTTGATTTGAACAGCCTGCAATCCGAACTCGTACGTAAGGGCTTCTTCACTACACAAGGAGACGCTGATCGCATCAACATTGAGTTTTCTAAACTCTCTGACATCAAGTTTGAATACAACAGTGCAGAAATACAACCAGAATCTTATAAGATCCTGAACTATATCGCATCCATGCTCATTCTGGAAGAAGACTTCACACTGAAGATTGATGCGCATACATGTTCAGTAGGCGGCAACAAATACAACTTACAACTTTCGCAAGCGCGAGCACAAGCGGTTATGGATTATTTCATCAGTAAAGGAATTGATGCAAAACGACTCATACCACAAGGTTATGGAATGGAAAGACCATTTACCACCAATGAAAGTGAGATGGGCCGGGCAGCAAACCGACGCGTTGAATTCACAGTAGTCTATTCGATCAAAAAATAGTTTATGCCAACTCCTATACGTCTATTCACGATTGCATCGTTATTTATTGCAGGTTTGGCCAATGGTCAACCTGTGCCCGCATCCGATGAAAACATCCCCTTTCTCGTCACGTTCGGCAATGAAGCCGGAACGAAATGGGGTGATGATGATTACAGTCAGACATTTTTCTTCAAAATCAAAAAGGAATTCAAAGACCCCATTTACTTTAGGGTGTACGATCCCGAATGTGCTGGTCAAAATGATGAAGTCAATGGTTCATTCAATACGATGACCAAATTTTCTGTTTATGGGGGCGCCGGTTGCATCACACATCCTGATGCAACGGGAATTGATCCTATTGGCAATTACAAAAGCGGCAATATGCTCGCTACAAAAACATTTGCACAAAAAACAGAATACGACGGAGGCTGGTACACTTTCGGTCCATTCAATCCAAGTGAAGGTGAATACAGTCAAAAATATGGTGGCTATATTTTCAAAATCATTTGCGAAGGTCTCAAAGGCGATGACGGTAACCTCTACAGATATTTTTTGTCAACCAATGCTGAAAAAAATGTGCCTGTAGAAGGAGGCAATGCATTCACCTTTGAATACACATTTCGACTTCACAAGGAAGCTTATCAAACGTCGCACATCTATCCATATATTGATGACAAAGTGATTTCAGTAGAACAGCGGAATTTCGATTGGGATTCTGATGGCTACATCAAGATTTGCTCTGTCGCGACATTGGGTGATGATGTTGCACTCTCCGCTGATAATTCCTGGTCAAACAGCGTTTATAAAATTCAAGACAAAGAAAGAGGTAAATCGCTGGATATTCAGTTCACCAAAAACGACAAGATTCAGGTCAACAACAACAACGTGGTATTTTCTATCCGAAATCAATACGGGGAATTACTACCCTTTTATGTAGTACCCATTGGTGGTGTACCTAAATATCAGGGAAATATTTCAGCTAAGCCCATCAAGAAAAAATAAAGATGTTGAAAAAATCCACCCTGATCTATTTCTTCACCTTGTTATGCCTGTGGGGTAGCTCGCAGTCGTACAAGTTTAAGAAATTTCAGGAGCAGGATGGTCTCAATAGCAGATTTGTTTATACACTGGACCAAGATGAAAATGGACAGCTTTTGATTGGTACAGGTGATGGTCTTTTCATCTATGATGGTTTCCACTTTACGGATATGACCAAAGAGTCAGGACTGAGCGAAAATTTCCTGACCTGCAGTTACCGTGCTCAAGATGGCGCCATTTGGTATGGACATAACAAAGGACTCATCAGCAGATTCTTCCTGGGAAAATTTGAGCACTTTGATCTTTCCTCATACACCACTTCAAAAATCAATCAAGTTTTTCAGGACAATACAGGAATGCTTTGGGCACTTACCCAAAACAATGGTGTGCTCAAAAAAGACCTGAACAATAACTGGCAACAATACATATCCGGACTCGAAGACTACACCCTATATTCTATACATGTAGATGGTCAAAATCGCATCTGGATTGGCACCGATATGGGATTGATGATGGCTAAACTGGATGGAAATGACAATCCAGTTTTTGATTTCGTTACAGAAATTTTCGAAACAAAGGTTTCCGACATCATCGCATCTGAAAACGCTCTGATAATAGGAACCGAAGATGCAGGTCTCTTTCAAATTGAACTTCATCAAAACGATTTTCAAGTAAGAGAGTTGATCCATGCAGGAACGGATATGAAAAAGATCACCATCAATTCCATATTCAAAGACTCAGAAAGCAATCTATGGGTATGCTCTAACAACAAAGGACTTTTTCAATTCACTGGTCTAATAGAAAATCGCTTTTTGCGTAAAATCGAATTTCAGGGAAGCGATGAGCTCAAGACAACAAGCATCAGAATTTGCCGTGAAGACCGTGAAGGAAATATTTGGATAGGAACGATGGGTGACGGATTGCTCCAACTCACTGACAGTTATTTCTCCATCCTTACCCTTCATCAGGATAAAGCACATCCGGAAGTATTTTCCATACATGAAAAAAACGACACCCTTTGGACAGGAGGATTTGGAAGAATCAATGTTAGTTATGGAGAACTGGTCAATGTAATCGATTCACTTGATCTCTCTTCCGGTTTACCTCCATCAGAAATCACCACCATTTATCAAAGTCCACAAAACACTTTGTGGGCTGGGACAGCCTCTGGCATTCTCCTGAAGAAAATGCCACAATCAAGAAAATTCGTTCAGGTAAAACTCACTTCCGAATTTCAAGGTCAACGTATCAATCAGATCCTTGGTGTTCAGAACAAGATTTATATCGCGACTGATTATGGCATCTTCGTTTTCGCCGATGATAAACTGGTTTCGCATCTTTCGATTCTATCTGGACTTGCACACAATGTGGTGAAGTCACTTTATCCTGATCGTAAGGGAAGAATTTGGATTGCATCCAGCAACAGCGAAATCACATTCATTCAGGATGGCGAAATACACAATATCCCTTCATTGCTGGATGGTGCGATGATACAAATCCGATGTTTCGCTGAAGACAACGAAGGCAATATGTGGATCGGGACTGATGGTTTGGGACTGATGAAAATCGTAGGTGATAGTGTAAATATCATTACCAAAGCGAGTGGACTCTATTCCGATTATTGTTATAGCATGACGTGCGATCAAAGAAACAAACTTTGGGTCGGTCACCGTGGTGCACTCAGCCGGATCAATGTATTGGACAACACCGTTGAAATTTTTGATCCAGGTGATGGATATGACATTGAGTTTATTGAAAATGCCATCAACCGCACACCATCAGGTATCGTATACTTCGGTATCAATGAAGGTATATTGAGATATGAGCCGGATAAAGATCGCAAGAACGAAGCCGAACCTATTCTTCGAATGCTTGGCATTCATATCAATGATAGCTCTTATCAATTCAGTGATCAGATTATCCTACCCTACGGAGAATACAAACTCACATTCAATTTCATTGGACTCTCACTGAAAGCACCTGATGATGTAACATACCAATACTACCTCGAAGGGTATGAAACCAATTGGTGTAGTCCGGTGAAAAACAGTCAGCACGACTACAACAAAATTGGCCCTGGTGATTATTACTTCAAAGTCAAATGCTTCAATGCGGATGGTCACGGAGGTGAAACCATTGTTATCGTAAGAATTTTCATTGATAAACCATTCTGGTTAAAATGGTGGTTCATTGCACTGTGTTTGCTTGCCATAGCAGGTTTGGTTCGTTTCATCATTATCCGCAGAGAAAGAAAACTCAGAGAAGATCAGGAAAAACTACAGAGCGCTTTGGATGAAAGAACAAAAGAAGTGGTTGAGCAAAAAGAATTGTTAGAAGAGAAAAACAAAGACATCACCGACTCTATCACCTATGCCCGCAATATTCAAAAAGCCATGTTGCCTGCTGTCGATGCGCTGAAACTTTATTTCAATGATGCTTTTGTTTACTACAAACCACGCGACATCGTAAGCGGTGACTTTTATTGGGTAGAAAGATTCAATGACACCATTGTGGTATCTTGTGCAGACTGCACGGGTCATGGTGTACCAGGAGCATTCATGTCACTCATCGGAACAACATTGCTCAAAGAAGTTTCATCTAAAAAGGTCGTACAAAGTTCACGAGACGTTTTGGTTCATTTGGATAGTGAACTCAATAGGATGCTCAATAAACAAGAAGGAATGAGCGTAGAAGATGGCATGGACATCACGGTATTCGACTTTCATATGGATACCGGAATACTCAATATTGCAAGTGCCAATCGACCGGTGATATTTTATCACAAAGGTCAATGGATCGAGATCAAAGGCGACAGACAAAGCATAGGAGGATCACGCGGTGAAAAAGACAAAGATTTCACGCTCTATGATTTTCGGATACAAAAAGGAGATAAGATATACATGTTCTCCGATGGTATCACTGATCAGTTTGGAGGAACTGATGGCAAAAAACTCAAAAGAAGTGGTTTCGCTAACTGGATTCAGGAATCGGGACATTTATCCATGAGTGATCAGCGGGCATACCTCCGCGAAAAATTCCATGAATGGAAAGGAGATCACGATCAATTAGATGACATCATCGTGATTGGTATCGAATTCTGATGTCATCACAAACTCATCAGTTCTCTGAATCGCGCACTTTGACGTCGTGAAACTTCAACCTGAGAACCATCTTTCAACGTAAGTTTCAATCCACCATTAAACCAGTTCTCCACATTTTGCACCCAACGCAGATTGACAATGAACTTTCTATTGGTGCGGAAAAAAGTATGATCAAGTCTTTCTTCCAGATTATTGAGTGATTTTAAAATGAGTGGTTTGAATTGATTGAAATACACCCTGACATAATTGCCTTCTGATTCAAACATGCGCACATCTTTCAATGAAACAAACCAACATTTTTCTCCATCCTTTAAAAAGATCTGATCTTCTTGTCCAAGTTTGTGTTCCGTCCTTACGATGACACCCGCTTCATCATCTTCATGTTCTCCTAACAATTTATGAATAGCTTCTGACAAGCGTTCTTCTTCCACCGGTTTCAACAAATAATCCAGAGCATTCACCTTAAAAGCTTTGAGAGCATATTCATCGTATGCTGTCACGAAAATCACTTTAGGCACATAGTCCAACTCTTCCAAAAGTTGAAATCCATCCTTACCCGGCATTTGAATATCCAGAAAAATCAAATCAGGTCTCATTTGCTCTATGGCCTTTTTGGCTTCCTCAGCATTACCGCATTCTGCTGCAACTTCAATTTCAGAATACTGCTGCAGAAGGCCGTTCAACTCTTTGCGGGCAAGACGTTCGTCGTCGATGATGATGGTTTTCATGGTTTGTATTTTATGGGAGTTCTCAGTTGTACGATCACTTCATTTCCGGATTGGCGAATGTTCATCTCCGCATTATTTCCGAAAATCATTTCCAATCGGGTGCGGATGTTGGATATTCCAATTCCATCATGGTTTTCTTTTGGCATATAAGATCCGGTATTGGCAATGGTGATGAGGATGTGATTACCTTCCACCTTCGCCTGAATAGAAATTCTGCCACCTTCTATTTTGGTTGAAATACCATGTTTGATAGCATTCTCCACCAAGGTCTGAACAACAAATGGAGGTACTTCAGCATCCAACACTTCATCTACCACATGGAGATTCACTTCTAATCTTTCTTCAAACCTGATTTTTTCGAGGGCGATGTACTTTTCTACCAAATCAAACTCCTGTCGCAAGGGAATCGTTTGAAAACGTCCCATCGTAAGGCTACCTCTCAGGATACCGCTCAACATGGTAATGGCAGCTTTTGCTTTTTCAGGATTTTCATCCACAAGTGCACGAATACTATTCATGCTGTTGAAGACGAAATGAGGATTCATCTGAGCGCGGAGACTATTCAATTCAATTTCCGTCTTTGCCGCACGTAACTCAAGGTTTAAAATTTCTTCCTTCTTCCAGTTTTCAAAAGTGTGAACTGCAAAATAGATGATTTCCCAAAGCAGAAAAAGAGCGGTAAAATTCAAGGCATTCAATCCGAATGTAGCTGTAAACAATGTTTTCAGCAGTGGAATATTTCCACTCAGGAGATCTGTGAGAATCGTATTGAATAAAGTGAATGCCAAACTCATCAGGATCGATGACAAGAGCATTCTCGGAATAAGTTGCGGGATGTTCAGTGAAGCCCATTGCAGTTTCACCACCATGTTTCTAAAGATATGCGTCACCAGAATACCATTGATCAGGATAAAAAGAGAAACGATATAAAGGCCGGGAATGACTTCAGCCTGAATGGAAGCGCTGATGATATTGCCCAAAACAAACAAGCCCCAACCTGTGAGCTGAGATAGCCAATAGATCTGAGTCCTTTTTCCAATTCGCATCACGTCAAAAATAAGGTGAGCCTCAGGCCATCACCATGCAACTTACACCACAGGCCAATATTCATGCTGCGTGGTTTTATTGTCGTTTGTCTAAACAGGCGATACCTTTGCGGAAGATGAATTACCTCGCTCATTGTTATCTTGCCTTTGGACATCCCGAATTGCTGGCGGGTCAATTCATCGCAGATGATGTGAAAGGCGGCAAGTACAGGGATTACCCAGAAGGTGTGCGCAACGGAATTCTACTCCATCGTCATGTGGATCATTTCACAGACACCTGGCCAGGCTGTCTGGAAATCAGAGCCTTACTGCGACCTGATCTTGGGCTTTTTTCCGGGGTGGCGTTGGATGTGTTTTTCGATCACATCCTCGCATTGGAATGGGCTTCACACTCGGCTGAGGAAAGGGCCGATTTTATCCGCAATACTTATAGTATTTTGGCAGGTTACGAGGATATGATGACGGAAAAACGTAGGTATATCTTTAAAAAAATGGTGGAAGCAGATTGGCTGGGAAGATATGACTCTATAGAGGGTATTTCCCTGACTCTCACACAGATGTCCAGAAGGATACCCAGCGGAGAAATACTGCTTCAGGCACCCGATTTACTCGAAAAAAACAAGAAAATTATCACCGAAGTATTTAAAATATTCTTCCCTCAACTAATTTACGCCACTAAAACCAAATTGGATACATTTGCGCCTTGATTAAAGAAGGGCTAAAACTAATTTGCCTTCATAACAACGATATTAGACCGAAACTCCTGATATGAGGCTTTTCGCCATACTGATAATGATTTTTTCCGCTATGCAAAGTCTGGCGGGAAGCATTGTGCTAGAAGGTCGTTACCAACAGCGCAATCTGTTTGTGATCAATGCCACTTCACCCGATGGCGTTGGTTTCTGCGTCTATGAAGTAACAGTAAACGGTCTTGTGACTTCAGATGAAATCAATTCTCAGGCGTTTGAAATCGATCTCGGTATTTATGGTTTGAAAACCGGTGACCCTCTTACTGTAGTGATTAAACACAAAGACGGATGTACACCCAAAGTGCTCAATCCGGGCGCACTTGAGCCTTCTCCTACTTTTATATGTACCAAAATTGAATGTACCACTTCCGGTGGACTCACATGGGAAACAACCGGTGAGATGGGTAAAATTCCATATATCATTCAACAGTTCAAATGGAACAAATGGGTGAATGTGGGTGAAGTGATGGGCAATGGTACCGGAACTAAAAACGTGTACAAATTCCAAGCGCAACTAACCAGTGGACTAAATAAATTCCGCGTAGTCCAGAAGAGCTACGAAGGTGATCTGAGAAAATCAAACGTTTGCGAAGTAACAAGCTCAGTCGTTCCGGTTACTTTCAAATACGACAAAAAGACCAAATCCATAAACTTTTCCAGTGAAACATCGTATGAACTCTTTAATGTCTACGGACAGATTGTGAAAAGAGGTCGCGGAGTTTCCGTTGATTGTATGGCCCTTGTAAAAGGTGAATACTATATCAGCTTCGATAGTATGACAGAAAAATTCATGAAGAAATAAAGATGTTTTTATAACCAAACCAACACAACCCACTTACTAAAAAAACCCTGTCTCAACGACAGGGTTTTTTTTTCATATGTGAAAGAAAACTTGTTTACCGCGTAAGCCGGAACACATGAACAAATAAAACAAAACAACCATGAAATGAATGTAAGGCAGGAAGATGGTCATGAAGAATTCACCGGTAAATTCAGCTTGACATAGAATTTCGGCTACATGTTTTGAGTTAAAGAAGTATTTTGCGACTGAAATGAAAAAGTCATCATTACATATCACATTTTTCTCCTTCGTGATCACGATGATGATGGCTATTCTCTCAGGATGCGGTGAAGACAAAAAAGAAATTCCACCCGTACTACCTGGTGATCCTGTAGCCTTTGATCTTGATTCCATTCGAAAAAGAGGAAAGATCATTTTGCTCACAGAAAACAGTGCTTCCACCTACTACTTATACCGCAATCAACTACGTGGATTCGATTACGAAATGGTCAAAGCATTCGCAAGACATCTCGGGGTAAAACTTGAAGTGATTGCTATGGATGATGTGGACCTCATGTTTGAAAAACTCAACAAAGGAGAAGGCGATCTCATAGCATCCAATCTCACTGTTACCGATTCGAGAACGAAGTTGGTGTCATTTTCCACACCCGTATATCAAACCAGACAAGTGATTGCGCAACGGAAAATTTATTACGAAAATGATTCAACGGGAATACTGATTCGTGACTCTTCAGAACTCGGCAGAATGCCCATTTGGGTGCACAAATACTCATCATTTTATGAAAGGCTGAGTCAATTGAGCCATACCCTGCAATTGCCCATTCAAATAGAAGAAGCACCGGGTGAAATCAGTACGGATGATCTCATTAGGCTGGTTGAAGAAGGAGAAATTCCTGCGACGGTCACAGATGAAAATCTGGCAAATATGGAAATGATGGAGTTTGAAAATGTGGATATCAGTGTGCCCATAACGGGCAATCAGGACATTGCCTGGGCTGTGCGCAAAAACTCCTACCAGTTATTGGATGCGCTCAATAAATGGCTCAGTGAAAAACGCACTACCGATAAACTCGCATCAACCTATAAAAAATATTTTGAAGTAGAAATTACAGATCGCTACAGCTCCAAATTTGTGATGCCAACCCTCGGAGCCGGCGCCATTTCGCCGTTCGATTCGCTCTTCAAAATGCACGCGCCACAAATTGGATGGGATTGGAGAATGCTCGCTGCTTTGGCATATCAGGAATCCAGATTTAATCCACAGGCACAATCGTGGAGCGGTGCATATGGTCTTATGCAACTCATGCCGGAAACAGCTGTGCGATTCGGCTGTGATACCGCACCTGATGCAGAATGCAGTATTCGTGCAAGTGTAAAATATCTCAAATATTTACAGGGACTTTGGAAAAAACGCGTACCAAATCAGCAGGAACGTGATAAGTTCGTACTCGCCAGTTATAATATCGGACAGGGACATGTGATAGATGCACAAAATCTCGCGAAGGAATTGGGCATGAATGACACCATTTGGGACGGGCATGTGGCGGAAGCACTTTTACTCAAGCAACAGGAGAAGTACTACACCATGCCTTGCGTCAAACATGGATATTGTCATGCACGTGAGCCCTATCATTTTGTTGGAAAAATCATGGCTCTGTTCGAACACTATAAAGCTGGTCCGAAATAATATCTTGCATGAAAACTCTGTATGTTCTAACAATAGTGGTTGGCGCAATCCTGTTCATGCCTTCCTGTAAAAAAGAAAATACCGATTATCGAATAGGTGGTGTAGTATACAGCGCGAACAATAAAAACAAACTGAGTGGTGTTCAGGTTGCTGTGAAAAAACAAGTGGTGGCATCCGGCACATTCACCAACAGCTTTACCACAGCAGCGTCCATGACGACCGCAAATGATGGAGGCTTCTCACTGACATGGCCACGCGAAAACTTCGCAGCTCTGCAGTTAGTATGTTCGAAAGATCAATACATCACCGTAGAAAGAGACCTCGCTGTGACGGATTTTACCACCGATAATTTTATCATGACCGATGTAATGCTTCACCCGGAATCCTTCATTCGCGTGCACATCAACAACTCCGGAACCTCACAGCCTGATGACTTCTTCAGATACAAACTCATCAATGCGGAGTTTGATTGCAATTGTTGCGACAATGGTTGGAAAGAATTCCACGGATCAATAGATACCAGTTACGAATGCCGCCTTTATGGCGATACGTGGATCAAGTATATGCGACAAATAGTAACGACAGATTTGGATACCGTCATCAATGACAGCATTTGGTGCCCAGCCTTTTCGACCGTCGATCTCGACTTCGAATATTGATTGTGAACAGTCTATGGAAAGATTTTTTGGAATCTTCCCACAAAAAACATGGTCGTTTTACCTTCAATTCGCATATTTACCGGATAAACAATTCCATTTTTAATATCGAAGTAGATCTATGAAGCGTTTCGTACTCGCTATACTGATGCTGAATTTTGCATTTGGGCAAGCTCAAGTTATCACAACACCACCGGTTGGCTCACAAATAAGGGCCATGGCCGAATGGGAAGAAGTTCAAACTCTCACCATCGGATGGGTTAGTTTTCCATCTATCCTCAAACAAATTGTTGCTGCTGCAAGAGAAGAATGTAATGTGATCATTCTATCTCCTGACCCAACCGAAACTGAAAATTATTTACTCGCAACCAATGCCGGCGGAGCTGCATTCAGCAATTTAAATGGCATCAACATCATCAGCTGTGAACTCAATAGCATTTGGATGCGCGATTATGCGGCCAACCCTGTTTACACCAATGAAGTGGATTCTTTGATTCTGGTAGACTGGCTCTACAACCGACCAAGACCTTTGGACGATGCTTCTCCATCTTTCGTTGCTGATGCATTGAATCTCGATTTGTATGAAACATCTGAAGCACCATACGACTTGTTGTACACAGGAGGCAATTACATGAGCGATGGATTCGGAACTGCTTTCGCCAGTGAATTGATCCTCGATGAAAATGATGGCAGTGGAGATTTCAACATCTTTTATCCTGACCACACCACTCCAGAAATTGATGCTATTCTTGAAGACTTCATGGGCATTCACACCTACATCAAAATGCCCACTTTGCCTTACGATGGCATCCACCATATCGACATGCATATGAAAATTGTGGATGAAGAAACACTGTTAGTTGGAGAATATCCAAATGGTGTTGCTGATGGCCCGCAGATCAATGCCAACATTGATTACATCCTGAGTAATTACGTGAGCAAGTTTGGAACACCTTACCATGTTGTGCGCATTCCAATGCCGGATAGCCAGAGTGGACTTTACCCCGATGATGGAGCATCTTACAGAACATATACCAATGCTGTATTCGTCAACAACACCATCATATTCCCGATTTATCGCGAAGAATTCGACACCACCGCATTCCGAATTTGGGGCGAAGTTTGTCCAGGATACGAACTCGTTGGAATCGATTGTGACGACAACAACAGCAACATCATTTCGCAGAGTGGAGCAATACATTGCATTACACACACAGTAGGTGTCGAAGATCCATTGCTCATTTCACACCAACCACTACCCGACACATATGATAATCTCAATTCTTATGAAGTGGTGGCTTACATGAATCACCGCACCGGGATTGCATCTGCGAAATTGTTTTGGAAACTCAGCACAGAAACAACATTCACAGAAGTGGATATGGTATTCTCAGCCAACAACAACTGGCACGCATTAATACCACCACAAGCTGTTGGATCAATCATCAACTATTACGTTCAGGGCACTTCTGTTTCGGGTAAAACCATGAACAGACCGATGCCTGCACCTGAAGGATTTTGGACGTTCGCCATACTGGGAGAAATTTCCGGAGTGAACGATATCAACCGCACAGTGATCAACAGAATTTATCCTAACCCTGCAAGTGCCATTACTTGTATTGAATTACAATCTTTGAAATCAGAAAAAATTAGCATAACCTTGAATGATATGACCGGTAGAGTTGTTCAGAAAATTTTCGACGGACAAAGTGGAACCGGTATTTCAAAATATTTTATCCAAGCCAACCATATTGAATCAGGTGCCTATCAGGTCACCATTCGTGGTGAACATAGCTTTGATTCTCTCCCATTGATCATTCAATAAAAACCCGCCCGTGAAAAAACTCATACCAGATGAAGCCATAGCCTCAGCGACAAGATTGCCGAAAGACAATCTGATCGTAACTCTTTTGACCAGGGTTGCGAGGATCGATGAGGTGAATGATCTTTATGACAAGGTCTGTAATTCACAAGGTTTAGAAACCATTGATGAGTTGTTTCGACAACTCGATCTGGAAATTGAGTTGGATGAAAAACTACTGGAAAACATTCCTGCGCAAGGTGCATTCATCGTAGCAGCCAATCACCCATTTGGTGCGCTGGATGGTTTGACCATGCTTTATGCCATTGCAAAAAAGCGACCCGACTTCAAAGTGATGGCCAACTTCCTTCTTCAAAATGTTGAGCCGATCAAAGATTATTTTGTTTCAGTCAATCCTTTTGAAAGCAGAAAAGAAGTATACTCTAATGTGACTGGACTTAAAGCGGTGATGCAGCACCTCGAGAATGGACATCCACTTGGTATGTTTCCTGCGGGTGAGGTCTCTACATTTCAAGGAGACTTTAGAACGATCGCCGATAAAAAATGGGCGAATTCCGCATTAAAAATCATCCGCAACGCTGGCGTGCCTGTTGTACCCGTTTATTTCGATGGCACCAATTCTCGTATTTTTCATTTGTTAGGTCTCATCCATGCCAACCTGAGAACACTTGCCCTTCCATCAGAAATGTTGAAGAAAAAAGGCAAAGTCATCAGAATGAAAATTGGCAAACCCATTCAACCGAAGGACACAGAGATGTTTACCAATCTGGATCAATTCGGAAGATATATCAGGGCGAAAACATATGCATTGGGAAGTTCATTCGATGTTAAACGCGATTACTTCAAAGTATTCCGCATTCAGAAAAAAGCCGACGACATTATTCCACCGGTACCAGAAGCAGAAATCCTTCGCGAAATCAACGCCATTCAGGATTTCAGAACATTGAGTTACGACAATTTCGATTGTTATGTTGTAGGAAGTTCTCACATCCCTTCGATCCTTCGTGAAATTGGAAGACTGCGTGAAGTAACGTTTCGTGAAGTTGGCGAAGGAACAAACCATAGCATCGATCTGGATGAGTATGATTTGTATTACAACCATCTCATCTTATGGGATCGTGATGCGAAAAAAATTGCCGGCGCCTACAGAGTAGGAAATGGTTATCAAATCATGAATACCTACGGAAGAAAAGGATTTTATATCTCTTCCCTGTTTAGGATTTCCCCACAATTGGATACCATGCTTTCTCAATCGCTTGAATTGGGAAGATCATTCATCATCAAAGAATACCAGCGTCACAGGCTTTCTTTGTTTTTGTTGTGGAAAGGCATATTGTACTACCTCTTGTCCAATCAACAATTCAGGTACATCATTGGTCCGGTATCCATCAGCAACCAGTATCAAGATGTTTCCAAGGAACTCATCATAGAATTCATCACAAAAAATTATTTCGACCATGTTTTGGCCGAAATGGTTCAACCACGAAATGCATTCAAACCTAAGGTAACCAATGTTGATACTACTGCTTTGGTAGAATCATCACAAGCTGATTTGAAAAAAATGGACCGTATCATTTCTGAAATTGAACCAACAGCATTCACCATGCCCGTATTGCTGAAAAAGTACTTACAGCAAAATGCGAAGATCATTGCATTCAATTGCGATCCTAAATTCAACAATGCACTGGATGGATTGATGTATCTTGATTTGATGAATCTTCCAGCTGACACTGTTGAAACGCTGCAGCGTGAAATGGTGGCTAATCAATCCTGAACATTTTTATGACAGACAGAAGAAAATTTCTGAAGACTGCCGCTCTGGGTGGAGCCGCACTTTCTCTTGGGATAAACGCAACTGCAGCGGACGCAGATGACGAAAAAAACAAGAAGAAAAAAAGAATACCACTCGAACCATTCAAAGGAGGGCTTGTCCTTTCGACCTGGGATGCAGGTATCAGTGCAAATCAGGCGGCTTGGAACACATTGACCGCTGGAGGCAAAGCACTCGATATGGCAGAAAAAGGAGTGAATGATACTGAAGCAGATTTTAGGAATTTATCTGTCGGCCTTGGAGGACTTCCTGATCGAGAAGGTCATACCACACTTGATGCATGCATCATGGACAGCAATGGCATGGCCGGAAGTGTGATGTTTCTTGAACATATCAAACATCCTGCATCTGTGGCTCGTCGTGTTATGGAAAAAACACCACACGTCCAATTGGTCGGCGAAGGCGCATATCGTTTTGCGATCAGTGAAGGATTTCCACATGATGATTTTGTGAGTGAAGAGGCACAAAATGCCTGGAAGAAATGGCTCAAAGAGAGTAAGTACCAACCTATCATCAACATCGAAAATCATGATACCATCGGTCTGCTCGCGATGGACAACAACGGAGATATTGCCGGAGCATGCACAACAAGCGGATTGGCTTATAAAATTCGCGGACGGGTTGGTGATAGCCCTATCATTGGCGCAGGACTATATGTAGACAATGAAATTGGTGCAGCTACATCTACAGGATTAGGAGAAGCAGTTGTAAGAACTTGCGGATCATTTTTAGTCGTTGAACTCATGCGCCAGGGCGCTACACCACAGCAAGCTTGTGAAGAAGCGGTGATACGCATTCAAAAAAGACACCGTAATTTCCAAGATTTTCAAGTTGGATTTCTCGCTGTAAACAAAGCAGGGGAAATTGGTGCTTACGCTGTGCAACCAGGATTCACGTACGCATTGTACAAAAACGGAGAAAACAAATTATTCAAATCAGGTAGTTTGATCCCGTCGAAATAATCAACGCAAAGCTTGATGAAGTTCGGGAATGATGGTTGCAGGCCCACCATAGTGTTCCACCACTTTTACATGTGGGAAATGAGATCTGATCAAATCCTGTACTTTCAATCTGTCGTGAGGATCAACACCTCCGCCAATCAACACAGCATCGAGAGGATTCATTTTGATGTAATCCAAAATTTCAGGAAGTTGAACAAACCCCTCCGATGTAAAGTCAGCTTTATCCAGCAAGGTTTGTACATTTCTCAAAATGTATTCGTGTTTACCAAAAATCACGATGTGCTTCTTCACTGAAATGCTCACCGGTTGTACGTTGTTCTCTTCCATATCCATCATGCTGAGGTGCTAATTTAAAGAATTCGACGCAAACACGGAAGGAAAGAACCGGAATTCTACATCAAAACCGAACCCCTTTGAAATCAACATGGTTTCGTGTTGAAATCATGGAAAAAAGAGGACAATTTCACCCAAATCAGCACCAACTTCGCCCCAATGGATCAAAACAGAGGGGCATTGCGCAACGTTTTCCGATTGACGAGACCGCTAAACTTGTTGATCGTCCTGATCACCATGGTCATCATCCGGTTCTCAGTGATGCATCATTTGATGGATCAGTCGAACATTGGTATGAAGTTCCGACTTTCCATGTTCGAGTTTTTCCTGTTGATCATTGTTGCTTTGGCAACAACCGCTGGTGGCAACATCATCAATGACTATTTCGACCAAAAAGTTGACCGCATCAACAAACCCGATGAAGTGATCGTTGGGAAAACAGTGAAGCGAAGAATTGCTATTGTTCTTCATCAGGGATTGAACATTCTGGCCATTCTTTGCACCATTTGGTTATCCTGGCGCACATCATTTTGGTGGCCGGTATTGATGACCGTTGGCATCATCACCTCACTTTGGTGGTATTCTCCCATTTTTAAAAAGCAAGCATTCACAGGAAATTTAATTGTGGCACTTTGCACGGCCAGTGTCCCTGTGTGGGCGGCATGGTATGAAGCCCATGAGCTTGCGATGTATTATAACGATATGATGATTGAACCATCCATTTTCGTCACCAATCTCTGGAAACATATTTTGGTGATCAGTGGATTTGCATTCATCCTAACGCTGATCCGTGAAGCAGTGAAAGACATGGAAGACTTACCCGGCGATGTGGAGGGAGAATATCACACGCTTCCCATTGTATATGGAATAGAAAAAACGAAAGCTTATCTTTTCGTTTTGCTGGCGTTATTCATGATGTCAGTGGCGATTACTTCTTATCTCATGAATTCCATACTTGAATCGTTGGTCGTTTCCGGTATTCTTGTCATCCCTGCTCTGGTGGTGATGTTCAAATTGCATCATGCGCATACTCCAGCAGACTTTAAATTCTGCAGCCGCCTTTTGAAAGCCATTATCCTAGCCGGATTGATTTTGTTGGTCTGGATTTACCGATAATCGAAACTCAAACTTTGAATACCCTACCCTCTATGGTCTTCTCCTTTTTTGGAATCAAAAAGACCAGGATGAGTCCTACAAAGAAAAAGACAATCAAAGCCAAGACTGAAGCACGCATGCTTCCGAATGATCCTTCCAGGAAGCCGAAAGCCAGCAAGCCAATGATCAATCCTACTTTCTCGGTGACATCATAGAAACTGAAAAACGATGCATGATCTTCTGTTTCCGGAAGGAATTTCGAATATGTACTTCTTGCTAATGATTGAGTTCCGCCCATGATGAAACCAATGCTACCAGCAGCAATGTAGAATTCAGTAGGAGTATGAACGATGAAGTAGGCGAACAAACAGATACCCGCCCAAATAAACAAGGCGACTTTCAACGTATTCAAATTACCCCACTTCCGGCTTGCCCATGAAAAAACCATAGCACCTGGTATCGCAATCATTTGCACAAGCAATACCGCAACTATCAACTGACCGCTGGCCAAACCCACCACTTCGACTCCGTTTTCATCTATTCGTGTTACCTCTTTCGTACCAAAGAGCGATGCCATTTGCATGATGGTTTGCACGCCCATGGAAAAAACGAAAAACGCGATGAGATAACCCTTCAATCTTGAAGTGATTTTCATTTGGCTCCACACATTCCGCAATTCACTGAAGCCATGCCCAATCACTTTGGCGTCGAATTTTACATCCTGACGATGCTCTTTGAGATGATAAAAAGTGTAGTGCGCAAATCCGACCCACCAAATACCTACCGTCACAAAACACCACCTCGCACTGATATCAAAAACTTGAATCATCACGAGATTGATCACCAGTAACAATACACTACCGGCATATCCAAAAGAAAATCCCTTTGCACTCAGTTTGTCTTGTTCTTCAGGTTCGGCCAATTCAGGTAAGAATGAATTGGAAAAAGCGTAACTGCACCAGAAACCAACACAAGCAAAAACAATACTGAGCATACTCAATTCGAGATGTTGGACATCAAAAAAGTAGAGCGAAGCACAGGATAGAGCACCCAGGTAACAAAACAATCTCATGAACATTTTTTTTCTACCGAGATAATCAGCAACACCTGCAAGCGTAGGCGCTAGAATGCAAACCAATGCCATACCGAGTGCAAGTGAATAAGACAACACTTCAGTATTCTTGAAGACATGTCCAAAAAAAAGCACATTATCTCCTTCTGCACCATCTGAGGCATCCTTTGTCACAGCGCTGTAGAAGATCGGAAAAATGGCAGTACCGATAACCAGGTTATATGTAGAATTTGCCCAGTCATACATGGCCCAGGCATTTTGTTCCTTTTTGGTGGCTTTCATGGTTTCAAACATAAACGCTTTTCAGCAAAAACACAGCATCAGGTTCAATCTGCCATCACCCAATCATTTTCACTTGGTATATTCGCATCGTGGAAAAACATTTCGATATCGCGATAATTGGCGGCGGCATTGTAGGTGCGGCCACCATGTTTAAAATTCAAACGGCTTACCCTGATCTTAAAATTCTTTTATTGGAAAAAGAAAAAGCATTAGCAGATCATCAAACCGGGAACAATAGTGGGGTGATTCACTCTGGTATTTACTACAAGCCAGGATCACTTAAAGCTGTCAATTGCGTCAATGGCCGAAGAGAGTTGGTCAAGTTTGCCAAAGAATACAATATCAAACACGACATCTGCGGTAAATTGATTGTTGCAGTAGACAGCACAGAACTTCCTCAATTGGATAAAATCTGGGACCACGGGATTCAGAATGGTATTGAAGACATGCGTCGTGTAAATGCCCAGGAAATTCGCGAGATTGAACCACATTGCATTGGAGCAACAGGAATACATGTTGGATGCACAGGCATCATCGATTTTCGCGGTGCTACTGAAAAGATGACAGAAGTAGCCTGCGCTAAACAACCTGCAAGTGAAGTTCACACCGGAGAAGAAGCGATTGGATTTGAACGCGAGGGTGATCACATGCGCGTGATCACGAATAAGGCCATTTACAGTGCGGGCAAACTCATCTTCTGCGGCGGATTACAGGCAGATCGACTTGCAAAAAAAGATGGAGTCAACCTCAAAGAAAAAGTGGTTGGCTTCCGCGGTGACTATTATGAATTGACAGAAGAAGCCAAACACAAAGTCAAACATCTTATCTATCCAGTTCCCAATCCTGATTTTCCATTTCTGGGAGTTCACTTCACACGCATGGTCAATGGCGAGATTGAATGTGGACCGAACGCTGTATTCACATTCAAAAGAGAAGGTTATGGTAAAACCGATTTCAGTTTAACCGATACTGTTGATGCGCTCACATATGGAGGAACTTGGCGGTTGTTCTTCAACAACATGAAATTTGGTATCGACGAATATCGCAGGGCATTTTCAAAAAGACTTTTCCTCCAGACTTTACAAAGACTGATTCCATCACTCACGATGGATGATATTCATCCCGGCCGCGCCGGTGTTCGTGCGTTGCTACTCAGGCAAGATGGTGACACCAGAGATGATTTCCGGATTGAGTACACTGATCACAGCATACATGTATTGAATGCACCTTCTCCTGCAGCTACCGCCGCTTTAGCTATTGGTGACAATGTTCGTGAAATGGCAGAAAAGCACTTTGGATTGAAATAAAATGCAACGGCCGGCGAATGCATCACCGGCCGCGACATAACCAAAACCAAACAACCTTGTAGTGCGCCATGATGAATCAAGCAAAACATCATGGGTAAATGTTAGATACAAAAGCACTTTGTTGTTACTCTTACAAATGCTCAACGTCATTCCCTCCCTCTTTGGGTAGGAATTTCATGTATTTAACATCTGTGAAATTCATGTGACAATCTTCTTTTGACCATTCTGCGCCGGTCATTGCTTCAACCACCTGGCCCCGGCAACGTGCTTTCCAGAGGAAAGTTTGATTTCATATAACCCGCATGCCAGCGATTCCATATTCAAAGTCATACGGCTGCTCGAGTCGATTTTTTGCTGTTGGGAGAAAACAACATGACCAACAGCATCATAACATTCAATCCAACACATTTCATTCTTAACTTCAGGGAACACAATTTCAATCAGGTCATGACCTGGATTTGGATACACCAAAACTCGCACGCTACTCATTTCCTTTTCATCCAATGAGGTAACCAATGCACAATTGTTGCTGATGTTATCATTGTAATAATCCACAACATAGTCAGCAAGTTCATTCAGGGCACATGCATTCATAAAATTGTCAGCCGTTGTATCCAAAGCAGTGAAGTATGCATAGTTGAAGCAGATGTAGTCCCCACTCATCAAGCTATGACCAAGAGAACTCATCACGCTCCTTCTATCACCAGGTTGGTTACTTGCATTGAGTTCCGTATCACCAGTATTGTCGCATACATTACCTGAATACATAAAGTTCGATATACCTGACTGTCCTGTTAAGTCCAATCCGCGTGCGTAATTGTAAAACTCAACAGTTGTTTCAGGTTCACCTACGTTGGGATTTTGACTATTGAAATAATAGCGATGTGAACCCAGTGATTCACCCAGTAAAATGCAAGCTTGTGCAGGCGGAGATTCGCCATATCCCAGCGAACTAGAAGATGGAGAATCCAAGTTGTCTCCATTGTAAACAAAAGAATAAGCCTTCAAAGAATCAACTCCGATATAATCATCCGCACCGGCACCGAGATCATAATCATTCCAGATTGACAATCGCAGATCCTCATAGTCATTTTCACTACGATTAAATACGTGAACTTTAACAAACACTGCATTGTCCAATGGCGCTGCCACATCAGTACTCAAAGTGGAAAACATCACATGCAGTTCGATGTTCATGGGTTCGTAGTCAACCAATGGATGAAAAGCAAATCGATCGTTCAATATCATAAACATCGATTCATCACCGTCGATGTCCGGGACATCACCTTGATGAGGTTCATACCAACCATCATTATCCTGATCGATGAAAGGCGCAAGGATATGCGCTTCACCGTTGTCAGTATTTCCATTGCCGGGCCACAATGAAATACCCACAGGTGCCGTATAACCAGCATCATTGAAATGCTGAAGATGAGTGTTCACTTCCTGTTTGGTGACGTTCCAGGTTTGGTAATATCGATTGGCATAATTCAAATCGACCACATCACAAATGGGACCATAACACCACCCATCATCTGACATTTCAAAGTTGGCCCAAGCTGCCAATGGTTCTCCATTTTTCAAAGCCGTGACCCACAACGACGAAGAATAAATGGTGGCCAATGATGAATTTCCGGGTACGAGAAAAGCAGCATTTTGCACATCAGCATCGCGAAACCAGGAACCAGTTGGATCCACTTTCGCATGTACATGTAAACCATCCAACCAATTGCGATCGTAAGGTATATCAACGCGAAACAACCCATCACATCGATATTCCTGATAAGTTTGGTTCAACACAAAAGACTTATAATCCTTCGCACTCACATAAATATCATTGTTATATAGGCATATTGGAGGTATGCCAAAACTCAAAGGAGAGGCTGTAGGAGTCCAAAGTAATTGTATCAAATGATCGTTCACATACAACAAAGTCTCATCAAAAGAGGATGACTCCCGAGCTAAAGTGTAAAAAGCATTATTCTTTTTCACCATCGATAAAATGTTGTCGGGAACATTCGCCGAGAATAGTTGAAATGAGCCGTTCACAAGTTTCAATAAACCTGAAGAAGCATTGTTGTTTTCGAATGATCCGCATACATACAAATCACTGCTATCTGTATAGAACGAACGCGGAAAGCTTGAGTCCAATTCGGCAACATCTATGAACTCACTGTTTACGTATCGACAAATATTGAAATCACTCTCTTCAATACTGCAAACAAATAGCTCACCATTATAGGCTTCAATATCCACGATGACATTATTCTCAAGAAAAAAATCGATTGACCATATACCATCTTGAAATACGTAAAGTTCACTTTGTTGATCTGCTGCAGCATAAATGGTATTGCCAATTGAAGCGATTTGGACCACTCTACTTCCAAAAAAATAGCTGTCAGAAATTTGAGTCCATGCATTCCCATCAAATTCCAGAATGAAGTCATCCCCGGCAGATCTCAAACCCACCAGCAGTTTATCGTTTCTTGTGCCAAGAGCCGTTACATAAGTAATATCAGCAAAAGGTAAATCACCTCCGGGAACACTCACATTCTGTCCATCCCATGCCAAAAGCTTTGGCAATGGCACATCATTGAATTCTGTAAAGTCACCGCCAACGACAAGCAAGCCATTCCATTCTATCATACAATATACTTCGCCATTGATGGCGTGAAACGGGAATGTATCACCTGGTTGAAGAACAGGAGTCAATCTTTGCGCCGAACAAAATGAGGTCGTGATTAAGATAATTATGCTAAAGGAAAGGTGTTTCATGTGACAATATTTATGACAAGATTAGTCAAAAACAAAATGCCACACACTTCTTCCAAAAAACTTTAGAGCAAAAAAAACAGCCCCACCAAATAGGTGGGGCTGTCTCACAAGAAGGAATAATCCTTATTTCTTATCTGTCTCAGTTACCGCAGCAACTGTTTTTGTCTTTTTTGATTTCTTTCCTTCAGCTGGAGCTGCATTTTCAGTAGCCTGTGAGCTTCCGGTTGCACCTTTCTGGCAGCATGAACCACCGGCAGAAGTTGTGCCTTTGCTGCAGCAAGATCCACCTGCTTTACCGCTGCTGCAAGACTTCTCAGTTTTTGCATCAGTTGTTTCGCATTTGGCACCAGTTTTAGCAGCATCTTTTTCGCATTGTGCTCTTTCAGCTTCAGTGCATTTTTTCACTTCCTGCTCTTTTTTCTCTGGAGCTTTAGTATCCGTAGAGCTGGTTTGTGCATTTGCAACAACACCTGTGAAAGTTACAAAAGCGAGGATGGCAAATAGTTTTTTCATTTTATTGAGTTTTGTTTTATTGGATTTCGTTTTTACGTATCGCTTAAACCCGAATTTGAGGGAATTGTTTCAACGTTGTGCCAAATTTAAGGATTCCTCACCAAAAAAATGTCCTCAGATAACAATTGAAAAACAATTTTCCCTGTTTTGCACCCACAAAACCTGAAAACGTGCAGGATCAGAGGGGCGAAGGGGCGGTGAATAAGCCCTATTTTCGCCGACATGACCCATTTTCTCCGATTACTGCTGGTTATTGGCCTTTTTTGGGTGACATTGATCACAGTTTCTTGTAATCAGTGCGTCACTGGCACAGGTAACACACAGCGTGAAGACAGATTGGTCCCGGCTTTCACGGCTTTGGATCTTCAATGCAGCGCCCAAGTAGTGATTCAGGCCAAAGAAATCGCTGATGAAAACAAAGTGGTAGTTGAAGCCCAGTCCAACTTATTGCCGTTGATCTCCACCCGCGTACAGGGCGAAACCCTCGAAATCGATATGGAAGGTTGTGTGAACAGCACACAAACCATCACCATATATGTTTATGTGGATGAAATGGCTGAAATCACCCTATCAGGATCAGGCAATATTGAGTCAACCCATCGTTTAGTGGGTAATGAAATGGAGTTGAATTTAGATGGTTCCGGAAACATGAATCTTACGCTACAATCAAATAGGATTTTGGTCAATCACATGGGATCAGGAAACATCAATCTCAACGGAAATGCCAATGATATAGCGATTGAACACAATGGTTCCGGAGACATTGATGCATTATCGCTTCAATCGTCGGATGCGCAGGTGAACCTGAATGGGTCCGGAACTGTATCAGTATTCGGAAACCGCAACGTGAAACTTGCGTTGAATGGCAGCGGTTCGATTTTTTATGGCGGAAAACCTCAATCCCTCAATACCACCAACAATGGGTCAGGAGAAATCCATGAAGCTCAATAAAGCCCGCACGGATGAATTCCTGAAATCGATGGAGTCGAAACCATCGGACCGGATGACCTTTGTATATCAGGCCATCATTGTCTCTTTGATCGCACACATATTTCTGCTCTTTGTGACCCAAATGCTCACACAAGACAATCGCATGGCACAAAATGATGTGATCTATGAAGAGCTCAACATGGATATGATCGAACCTGAAATGATTCCTCCTCCGGAAGAACAACCGGAAGAACAATCAGCGTTTGATAGTCAACTCAAAAATTTGATCGCCAACGAAAACGCACAACGAACTTCTGAAGAGAAAAGCTATCGCGGCATGTCGAAGGCTGAATTGAATGAACAGGTCTACAATGACCTCAAGAACATGGAAGCACAGGAATTTGCCAAACTCAACGAAGGCAGGCCTGACTACACTGTTCAGCAAAATCAAAAAGGCAAGTCGGGTGATGACAAGCCCAAGAAAAGCGAGTATGATTGGTACCGCGAAAAAGCCAATAACTCAAGTTACAACGGAAGAGTTACTGCTTCATATAACATGGCCGGTCGGGATGCACTGGATAATCCTGTACCAACTTACCGATGTAAAACGCAAGGGAAAGTCATTGTGCTGGTGACCATCAATAATCTTGGACAAGTGACTGAAGCCAAAATCGATGAAAGTAAATCATCGTTGGATGAATGCCTTCGCTCAGAGTCGGAGAAATACGCTATGAAGTGGAAGTTCAACTACAAAGCCGATGCACAAAAAAAACAAGACGGCACGATCACATTTACTTTTTCCGCGCAATAGTCTCAGGCCATTCTATCCACTTGGTTTGTGCACCAATTAATGGTCGAGTGCGCTAAAAATAAGGTGATCCAGATATGCAATCAACTTAGTAGGATCAGCCTTTTGTGAATCACTCAACGTAGGTAAATTCTCCATAAAGAACATTTGAGCATGCGACATTTCCATGAGTGTGCTTGCTAAAGAATGCGAATACTTATATCGAGAATTATACTCCAACATGGTGTCTGCTATTACCACACATAGGTCCTTATATGGCTTGAACAATTTCGATTTATTGTAGTCAGCAACATTCCTGGTCAGATAAGACTTGGAAGCCTCCCACCTTACCAATTGATAAGCCTCCATTTCAGAGATCGCATCAGAAATTACACTCTTGCCGGCGGGAGGCATAACCAATGTGCGAATGATGAGTTTGATTTTTTTTTCAGGATCATCAATATTGTTGAGTAGAAAAGAAAGTTTGTATTCTGTATAACTCCAATACCAATTCACATAGTAAACCAATAAGCGGTGTTTGTTTTCGAAGTAGCGATAAATACCAGCTTCAGTGGTCTCAATTTCCTCAGCAAGTTTCTTGAATGTGAACTGTTCGAAGCCCAATTTGTTAATGATGATCAGACCATGATGAAGAATTTTTCTGCCCAACACACTTTCCTGTGGGTCACGCAGAAATAACTTCTCATTCATCCGGATTTTAATGTTCAGCTCCATGGAAAATGATTCTTCGGCAAATGTAACGCGAAAGAGTCTGTTTCTATCTTTTATGATAGTTTTACTTTTATTTTTAACACTATAACTATCTTTGCAAAAAAAACAGATGTTCGGACCGAAAACAAAACTGATGTTCACCTGGTTATTGAGGGAAAAAAAATTCCTTTATCAGGTCTACCTGCTTGCCTTGGTTCAGGCAGGATTCTACACCTTGCTCACGGTCTGCATGCAGAGCATTGTGCAATACAATCTCACTGGTAGCTTCTCTGCCTCGTTGGTCCTTCTTTGCACCCTCACCATTGGCGTTGTGGCTGGAATTGGTATTCTGCAGATATGGCAGATGCGGTTGAATGAAACCCTGCAGCAACAAATCTTTTGTCGGTTGACACAACGCACAAAAAACCTGAATGGCGCTGCAAGAGGAACATCCGAGAAAATTCTCCACTTTTTTGAAGTCGTGACCATTCAAAAAGGGATTGGTAAAATCCTCCTGGATTTTTCTTTCTCCATTGTCAGCATCGTATTCGGATTGATCATACTTCCGATTTATAGCAACATCTTTTTGTTTTTTTCGCTACTCCTGGCTATTTCATTTTATCTGGTTCTCGTTTATTACGGACGCAACGCGCAGGAGAGTAATCTTCATACCTCTACTCTCAAATACAGGATATTCCATCGCATTCAGCGCAATGAACCAGAAGAACGGATCGATTCAGATCTTGGAGAATACCTCGATACACGGGTAAATTATTACAAGAACGTTGAGAAACAATATCAGGGCATTCTCATCTTCAAAATCATTTTCATCAGCATTCTCCTCTTTCTTGGAGCCTATCTTGTTCATAGCGGTAGCCTGACCATTGGTCAGTTTGTAGCTTCAGAAGTGATCATTTGGCTTGTGATCAACGCTGTGGAAAAGCTTGTCGGAAGTCTTGGGACTTGTTATGACCTGATCACTGCGTTGTATAAGATAGAAGACTTATTTAAATCTGGCAATGTGCCCGATTCCTTTGTGGATTCAGAACTTCCAGTGACGCCACATATTGATGCCAAAATTTTCAGGCATCAGCTCAATAAGAAAATGCGCACTGCGGCTTTGGTTGTCTTCATCTCCGGCATTGTGGTTTTGTTTCTACCATGGACACAAACTGTAGAAGCCATGGGCAAAGTAAGCGCTTTGTCGCCCGAATTCAAACCACAGCAGGTTACTTCCAGAATTGCGGGAAGGGTTGAAAAATGGTATATCACCGATGGACAGTACGTCCAGAAAAATGACACCATAGCATTTCTTTCAGAAATCAAAGAAGAATATCTCGATACATCTTTGGTAACACGTGTCAATGATCAAGTGATTGCCAAAGAAAGTTCAATCATGGCCTATGAGAGTAAGATCAACGCCATCAACGAACAAATTGATGCCTTGAATCAATCATTGCGATTGAAATCGGATCAACTCAGAGCGAAAATCAGGCAGGTTGAAGCCAAACTGCAAAACGACAGTGCCGACGCATGGACTGCGCTCAACAATCTTCAAGTTGCACAGGAGCAATTTGAACGTTATCAAGAATTGTACAACAAGGGAGTGATTTCAAAAACTGATTTGGAATCTCGACAAGTGAAATTACAAGATGCGCAACTGAAGAAAACATCCGCTGACAATAAGATCACAGGAACGAAAAATGAATTGATGGCTGCTGAATATGAATTGCGAAATACCATGCAGGAATTCAATGAGAAGCTCATGAAAGCAGATTCCGACAAATTCAGCACGATGTCACTTTTGTATGAATCAGAAGGTGCATTGACCAAACTACAAAATCAGTTGACAAGCTATTCCATGCGCAATGAGTATTATTACATCCTTGTGCCCCAATCAGGATACATCAGCAATCTCGCTGTTCGTGGAGTAGGTGAAATTGTAAAAGAAGGTGGCATCATTTGCGATATCGTAACAGAGCAATCAGGTCAAGCCGTGGAGATCTATGTGACACCTGCAGACCTTCCACTGATCCATGCCGGACAAAAAATACAATTGGAATTTGATGGATGGCCTGCATTTGTATTCTCCGGTTGGCCCGTATTGAGTTACGGAACATATTCTGCTGAAGTCGTGAATTTCGATCGTACCATTTCCACCAATGGAAAATTCCGAGTACTTGCTAAACAAACCGGCGATGCTTGGCCAATGGCAGTACAACAAGGATGCGGAGTTCGTGGAATTGCTCTCCTCAACAGAGTTTCAGTAGGCTATGAGCTGTGGCGTAAACTCAATGCCTTCCCACCGGATTATTATCAACCGGCAAATTCCAAAGACAAAAACACATCAGACAAATGATGAAGCATTGTTTCATATGGACCCTTCTCGTCATGTGTATTCACCTTGACATGCAAAGTCAGGCGGTGCTCACGGATTACAATTCATTTATCCAAAAAGTAAAAGACGAAAACCCATTGATGAACCAGGCGGAAAACACAACACTTCTCGCCAATTATCAATGGATCGCTGCCAAGGGAGCGTTCGATCCAAAAATCAATTCAGGTAGTTCTCAAAAATCACTCGATGGCACGAAATACTACACGGTGCATGAAGCAGGACTGAAACAACAGCTCTACACATCACAATTCCTGAAGGCTGGTTATGACTATCAGTTTGGTCCCTACATCAATCCGGAAAATAAAACATCTCAATATGGATTGCCATATGCAGGTATAGAAGTAAGTCTGTTGCAGGGATTACAAATCGACAGTCGACGTGCCGATTTGCAAAAGGCAGGTTACCTGAAAGAATACCTCAATGCAGAATCAGTGCTACAGAAAAACGAAATACTTTTTCGGGCCTCACAACAATACACAGACTTACTTTACACATTAAGACTGCAAAAACTTGGCGAACAATTCACAGCACTCGCATCAGATCGATTAAACTTTCTCAAAGAATTAGCGAACATCGGTGAGCGTGCTGCCATCGATACCATTGAAGCATCCATACTACTTCAAACCAGACAACTCGAGTTACAGGGATATGGTTTGGATCTCATTAAGAAATACAATGATATCAAGACGATCACAGCACTGGATCAAAACAGTGTCGTATTGGCCGATACCAGTGGTGTTGAGTTTGACCTCCTCTACGAAAAAGCTAAGAATGCCGCTACTTCCAGAATGCTTATTCAGGAAATCTCGAATCCTATTCTGGTCCAATATGAATACAAAAAAAAGATAGCAGACACAGACAAACGACTCAAACGTGAAATGATTAAACCGGTGTTGGATGTCAGTTACAATCTATTGCATGCATCAAATGGCGCCTGGGATAATCCTGTCTCTGTGAATAATTACAAATGGTCGGCCCAGTTTTCGATGCCACTCTTTCTGCGCAAATCCAGAAATGAATACAAGATGGCCAAGATCTACCAAGACAATATTCAACTGGAGCAAAACAACTATGCACGACAACTGAAAAATAAACGGGAAAACGCCGTAAGTGCCATACTATTACTACAACAACAAATCAAACTTGCCCAAGAGAACAACGAATTCAATCGAAGATTGGTAGAAGCGGAAAGACTCAAATTCGATAATGGAGAAAGCACCCTTTTCCTGCTGAATCAACGTGAAACCAAATGGCTCGAATCATCCGCAAAACTCCTCGAGTTGAAATTGAAATTTTTAAAAGCCGCTTTCGAACTCATCTATATTGATGGGGATTTGGGGTATGAATTGTGAAGCGAAGAGTAATTTTAAACTTAAACCCAGATTATACAGTGCCTTTCTATTACGATTCAAAATCACAACATCCTTTCTTTTCTGTTATTTCAAAATTTCAGTTCTCTACATATGCATACAATCGCGGTGATATGACGCTTTGCCCGACACGTTTCATGGCATGTATACAATCTGTAAATTTCAATGGACAAAAGCAATACGCGTCACCATAACGGCAATCGCTCACCTATTCAAAGACCGCCATGTCCATCGTTATACTCAATACTCGAAACTCACTTCACCGGTGGATATGCATAATCATGCAAATACTCAAAATGAGGTGTCAATTCGCCAGCGAGTGTTGTTTCGGTTGCTTTCCAAACCAAGTGATCCGGATCTTCCCGAAGCATCAGAGGAAACACTTTACTGATCAATTCATTTCCGAAATCTTCTGAAGCATCTTTTGGTAATTCACATGGAAGATTGTCTATGGACATGACACAAATAGCGTCTTTGTCATTCCAATCACATTCCACATGATTGAAGCGATGATAACCGAAAATAGGATCCGCGATCTTAGATGCTTTGATGGTCGGAGCGATAGGTCCGTTGGTATCACAACTTACATCTGCGATCACCATACATTTCCAATCCTTATGTTCAACATCCTCTTTGGTAATGAGGACAGGATTACCACCAGCCCAAAGGTGACATGCAATATACATATCCGCTTTGCGCACATTTTCTGCCAAAGTAGAAATGTATTTTTCGGGATTGCTGTAGAAGTCCTTTTTATCAAAACCACCAAAATCTTTGCGCACATAGTACTCGTGCGTATCCAAATGCACATATACCGGATGATCAAAAGTCATAGAGAAAAAATCTTCCTCTTCCACGCGGGTAATGGGCAATAGACGGAGAACTTCCTCCGCGCCATTTCCTACACGACCAAAACCAGTGACTACAATTTTCATAGAAGGAGGAAGTTGAATTTTTTTCATCTCATTTTCCATTTCCACTCGGTCAGTGCAATCACTTGGTGATTTTAAATCGTAGAGACCATGTTTTTTACCGAAGGCCCGGAATCCCTCATATGCACCAACAATACCGGCATAACGACCAAAACCAATCAGCCTTTTATTGTCTTTGCCTTTGATCACTTCGTAATCCACGAGTCTGATTTTTTTATCGAGTATTGCCCGAAGCAATTTGGCGTTATGTGGTTGCTTTTTGATGGTATGTGAGAAAAACATGTATGTCTTTCCGGGAATCAAAAGATCCACCGGTACTTCTTTAACCCCAATGATTAAATCACAATCGCTGAGGTCTTCCTGCAATTTCACACCGGCTGCTACATATTCTGCATCTTGAAAGCGTCGAATGGGACTTGGTTGAACGACTACCTTCACGCCAAACCACTTCATCACTTCCATACATTGAGTTGGAGAAAGTGGAACACGGAAGTCTGGTGGGACTTTACCTTCACGGATGACACCGATTTTTTTGATATTCATACATCTGAAATTTGCGGCCGCCAAGTTAGGGTCAGAATTCGAGATCGTCGCATGATCTTCTTCATCTGCAATGTGGCGGGCCGCTGATACGATGCAAATGAGCCTTAGTTCTGAAAATTCGTGAAAACCAACGACATAAATGCCTTCATGCTTGTAAATCGGGGATAAACAGGCGTACCTTTGCGGCAGTTCTTTGAAAGTATTCTTCGCTGAAAAGCAGAAATACCGGGCCCGTTCCCTGGATTTGACAGCAAGAAGAATCGCTGGGCAAGCATGCAGAGCCTTTTGTAGTGAGGCTCTCAAATCTGAAACTACAAGTCAGAAATGACAACACTTCTTATGCGCTTGCAGCCTAATCACCGGGTGTGATTACGCTTAATCCCTTCCGATAGGTTGGGACAGGCACTGTCTCGTACGATGACCCTGCTCCTGGTAGCGTACAATGAGGCTTCATCAAAGGGAGATCGCGACGACTGAAGTTTGTAGGAAGTTGCTAAAAAACACAAACTAAGTGTTGAGTTTGCCTGTCTGTGGGCTAATCAACATCGAAAAACAATCGCAGGATAAGCATGTAGAAAACTTAGAAATTCCTTGTTTGGACGTGGGTTCGACCCCCACCGGGTCCACAATTCAGAATGAGAAACAGAATGAGAATGAATTGGCATCGTTCTCATTCCCATTCTCATTCAGTTCTTAATTGCCCTTCACACATTCGTACTCTTTAAACTGTTGCTCATTTTTGTAGAATTTGTAGGCTTGAAAATGTTCACAGCCTATGAAAAACCACCAACATGACATGAAGATTTTGCGATTTGGCTGTGTTTATTACTCACCTTATTCAAGTATTTAGAATGACACCTGCTACAAGCCCTTGGTGAACTGGTACAATTGCTTCCCACTTTTTTAAGCCCGAGTTATGGTGATGATGCTTACTCGTTCGAAACTTGAGCGAGCACACAAATTCTTTGAGTACTTGATTTTCACTAACGAAACCCTTAGCATAATCAAGGTTCAAATCTTGGACTGACACATTTGTCTTCCATAATTAGATGTATGAACGTAACACATTTTGAAAATGAGAGTATCATACACAAGTGATTAGGACAACATTGATTGAAAAAAGAGGTACATCATCATCGAATATGATTGAAATGAACCTGACTATCTATGCTGCATAATTAAAGTCAAAAGGTTGTATCCCATTCACGGTAAAACTTAATTCACACGAATACAAAAGATTATCACTACATTTGCACCATCCTTTTGAGGATTGTATCTTAAATCTGAATGCTGTCAGCAGCTACCATTCAAATCCATTTACAATTTGTGAGGTATTTCAAGGGATTCGTTTCACGCTCAAATAACGGCCCTGCATTCAGAACATATTGATTTATTCATGACATTTCAAGACTTAAAATTGTCAGAGCCTATTATGACGGCTCTGCAGCATCTTGGGTATGAAAACCCAACTCCAATCCAGCAACAGGCCATCACACCGATACTGGAAGGCCGCGATATCTTCGGATGCGCACAAACAGGAACAGGTAAAACAGCCGCATTTGCGCTTCCTGTTCTTCAACTTTTATCCACGAGCCAGAAACCCAAATCCAATGTGGTAAAGGCACTCATTCTTGCACCAACGCGCGAACTTGCCATACAGATTAGCGATAGTATCAAGGATTACAGTAAAAACCTGAAAGTGACACATACGACAATCTTTGGAGGTGTTTCTCAGAAAAATCAAGAACGCGAACTGCGCAAAGGAGCAGATATCGTGGTAGCAACTCCAGGCAGATTGCTTGATCTGATGAATCAGGGATTTGTTCGCTTAGATCGTATTGAATACTTCGTGTTGGACGAAGCAGACAAGATGCTTGACATGGGATTCATTCACGACATCAAGAAAGTGATCGCGAAACTTCCTTCGCAGAAGCAGACCCTGTTTTTTTCTGCTACCGCTGCGCCGGATATTATGAAGTTAGCCAATTCACTTCTGAAGAATCCAGTGCACATTTCTGTAACACCGGTATCCTCTACCACATCACTGATCGAACAGAGTCTGTACTATGTGTCAAAGGAAAACAAAAGATCATTGTTGAAACACATCATAGATGATTTCAGGATTGACCATGCTCTGGTATTCACACGAACCAAACGTGGCGCCGATCGCGTTGCGAAAGATTTGAATAAAAGTGGTATCAAAGCTGAGTCCATTCATGGAGATAAATCTCAAAATGCGAGAGAACGCGCTTTGAGTGGATTCAAAAACAAAACACTTCGAGTGCTTGTGGCAACTGACATTGCAGCTCGTGGTATCGATGTAGATAAACTTTCACATGTGATCAACTTCGAAATTCCTGAAGTAGCCGAAACATATGTACACCGCATTGGTCGTACAGGTCGTGCAGGATCAACGGGTAAAGCGATTTCATTCTGCACAACAGATGAATTGCCTTACATGAAGGACATCAACAAATTGGTTAAACAGAAAATCGATGTGGTAACAAAACACCCTTATGTTGAAGATGTTACACATGCTACAGCCATCCAACAGAATACCCAACAACAATATCAAAAACTACCTCAGAAGAAGTCTGGTAGGTTCAATACAAACAATAACAAATCAGTTCGCAAGAACAACAAACAACAACAACATGCAAAAAGGAACAGTAAAGTTTTTTAATGACGCCAAAGGATTTGGTTTCATCAAATCAGACGGTGGTGAAGATATTTTTGTACATGTCTCAGGTTTGAAAGGCGAGATTCGTGAAAACGACGCCGTAACCTTCGATGTGGAATCAGGAAAAAAAGGCCCACAAGCTGTGAATGTATCGAAAGCATAATGACCGCAAAGGGCAATGCCCGTTTGTGATTCATATACACATTTGGAATCAAAAATCAAACTGCTGATTATTCCAAACACCCATTAAAAAGAGATTGTCAAATGACAATCTCTTTTCTTTTGTAACAAATACACCATGAGAATTTCCACTTGACTCAAAAAAAACAACCCGCTTTAACCCAGATCGTGCAGTCGGGATCATGATGAAGCTCTGAATTACCAAATGGGACGTGAACCCCATGTCGTATACTCAAGGGATGCGCGTCGTTGCAGGCCTTCAGAGTTGTTATAGATTTCGACTGCATGATCTGGGTTTAACTAAAGCGGGTTGCACTATATGGATGTAATGCTTGCAGGTTTTACATCCGAGAACCAAAAACACAGAAATGAAAAACCATTTGATCAGGTTTAAATACTCACCTGATACTGCAGAATAAAAGCATTTAATCTGGAATCTTGTTTGAGGTATGCTTTACTTCCATCTGCTGGCACAACCTTATTCATCACAGGTCTGTTTTGCACGCCAAAAGTCAATTTAGATCTGCTGCCATCGAGATACCAGGAACATCCTGCATCACCATAAACAATCAAATCCTTGGCATAATCATATTGGCTTACTTGTGCCGAAAGATAAGGCATTAATTTTCCAAGGCGCTTGGAAGAACTCAAGTTTGGAGATAGATAGCCGACCTGCACATAATACGAAGTTCCCGTACCAATCATTGGCCAGTTCACTCCAGTGCCATTGTAACTGGCAGATGCATTCACATTATCCGTCACATTCATCGGACCCAGATTTCGCACATAGTTTTGGCCAAAATCCAGATAAGAAGCTACGGCGTAAATGGACAGAGCATCCCCCTTATTGCTTCGCAAAGGCGCATCAAAGAAGAAATCGACGGAAGCGAGCAACATGTCGTGATGCAAAGTATCAATGGTCAATGAATCCACACGTTGATTGTACCACATTGCATCTTGCTGGTATTGTGCACCAGCTCCAATATTGAATATCCTCTTCTTGCCGAGGTATGTTCCTACTTGATAGGGTAATTCATTGGATTCTTGATCCCAAAATTGCCACGACAAATAACCACTATATTGAGGTTTGGGTGGTCGTGGTGAGAACTGAGATTCCGAACTCAAATTATTTGCCTGATTGTACAATGTAGAAGTGCTGAATCCAAAAGGTCTGGACAAGATAACACGATAGTCCAGCTTACTGATTTTTCCTTTAGCATATACACTAAGTTTACGCAAGAACTGATCGTTCGCATCATTGGTAGCTTGCAAAAAAAGTGGTGCATCCAAGGCCATGATGGAAGCCACAGACGGCGAAGAGAACCTGGAGAATCCTGTCCATGCTGTAAGACCGGCGCCAAAAGCCACATGCTTATTCACATCAATTTCACCCAAAGCATCATGGATAAAGAAACCTGTTTTACGTGCACTCAGTCCATTGAAGTTGTTTTGTCCAAGTTGCAAATAGAAAAATGTGTGTGGCGAAGTCTTCCCATATAACTGCATCCTTGTCCTTCGTAATCCGATATCGAAAGATTGATCGGTCGCAATACCATTTAATGTACTGCCGGGATTATTTTGTGTTTCTCTAATCCAGGTTTGGTTGACAAAAGTGAGTTTAACGAATTCAGTACTATCCTTATTCAGAAAATACTTCAATTCCTTGTTGTTTTGAGAAAATGCAGTTCCAAGTCCAGCGCACAAGCATAGCGCGCTTAGGACATAATTCATATACCCTTTCATAGCATCCGTATTTGTAGTGGTTATTACTTCTTATTGCGCGGGTGATATGCCGCAGAATGATGATGATCTGAAGAACGTTTGTGTTCATGCAGTCCAACAATGTGGAGTTCCGTACCACGTCTTCGGTATTCTTCTTCAAGATGGTGAAGAGTTTCGAAGGCGGTATGATCAACAACCTTGGCATGCGAAACATCAATGATAATCTTTTTTCTTTCTGGTAATTCAGCCAGGTGTTTTTTAACGCCCATCAAATTTGTAAAAACCAAAGCTGAACCAGCCTTTATTCTTACATCATCATCATCATAATCAATATGCAGGGTAGCTTTAAATGCTTCCTTGACATTCATTCCACGAACAAAATGAATGATGAGTTCAAGAAACACACCTGTGAAAACCCCGATCAGCAGATCAGTGAGTAAACACATCAGCATTGTACCGAAGAAGATCACGAATTGATCTTTGCCCAATGCCCAAGCATGTCTAAATTCCTTAGCTGAGGCCAATCGAAGCCCCACATAAATTAACATGGCTGAAAGTGCAGCTACAGGTACCATTTTAATCAACGGAGTGAGTGCCACCACATAGAGTAAGAGAAAAATGCCATGGAAAAAATTGGCCCAACGGGTTCTTCCGCCATTCATAACATTTGCCGAACTACGGGCAATTTCGCTGATCATAGGCAAACCACCCAAAAATCCAGACACCGCATTCCCGGAACCAAGGGCTACCAGATCCTTGTTGTTATCGGCCTTTCTGCGCAATGGATCCATCATGTCGATGGCCTTATTGCTCAACAAAGCTTCAAGTGATCCGATGAGGACAAACATGATGATGTATTCAACAAATACAAACGTGTGAGACCACACGCCCGAAAAATCCACGTTCATGCCTATATGAAATTCACCAGGATTAATCAGAGGTTTCAATTGAGCAAATTCAGGATCATTCAGGTGAAAGTACTTTGCCATGAATACAGAGGCAATTAAAACAACTAAAGCAGCCGGAATCTTTTTCACCCATGAAATCTTGATCATTGGCATCAGGAAAAGAATAACCAGACTAACAATACCAATGATCATGATAGAAGTATTGAACACGGTGAAAGCATGAGGTATCATTTCCAACAATTCAATGGGTTCTTTTCCTTTGAGTGTTGCCGGATCCTCACCCAGTAATAAGTGAATTTGCCGGCTGATGATGATGACACCAATAGCAGCCAATAAGCCATGCACAGCGCTGACAGGAAAAATATCAGCAAATTTGGCCACTTTAAACACACCTAGCAGAATTTGAATCAACGCTGCAACAACAACTACACCCAATGTGAGGTGCCAACCCGCATCTCCACCACCCATAGCGTCAACACAACCAGCCACGATAACAATCAGTCCAGCAGCAGGACCTTTGATGGTGAGCTGTGATCCAGCGAACCATGCCACAACCAATCCGCCAACAATGGCAGTCATCACACCCATAATAGGTGGAAAATTACTTGCACCAGCGATGCCAAGGCAAAGCGGCAATGCAATGAGAGAAACCAGGAAACCCGACATGAGATCTGACTTCCAGTTCTCTTTGATTTCTTGGATATCGAAAAATTTATTTTTGTTCATACGAAATTTCTTAAAGTGTTTTGATGAAAATTAGCTGGAGCGATAGCCCATATCATAAATGGATTTGACATGAGGCCCCATAAATATTCTGGCATAGATGCGGATGATGGCCAGACCATCGAGGATAAAACTCAGAGCAGTAAACAATGCCAGTCCGGCTTGAGTTTCATGAATATGACTGAAGATCAAATCCTCTCCCACAAAAGTTGGAGTGATCGGAAAACCAGATACGCCAAGGCAAGCGAGAATGAAGATGAAGGCGAGCAATGGATATTCAAAACTGAATCCATGGAATCGATCAAGATCGATATTGTTGCCTTTCAAGCGCAGGCGACGAATGGTAAGATATCCGATTCCTCCACATAACAGAATACCACTCAGGTAAAGAACATTGTGCGACATGGTATAGTGTTCATTGAAAGAGATAGCCAATGCTGTGAAGCAATGGTTCATGATCACCAACATCCAGGCGAGCTTCACATTCTTTCTTTCAGTAAATGATTTCAGGACCAAGATGAGTCCAATGGTGGAAAAGAGGAATGGCAAGAAATGATGTAAACCCTCTGACATCAAGGACTCATTCATCAGCAACAGAAAACCAGAAATAAATGTGATGATGAAAAAGATCACGGATCTTTTCGGTGTCATGAAGTCCAGTTTCTTACCCGCCAGTTTGAGTGGATTCCACAGATATCGATACATCGCATTATCCAGATTCCATTCCTTCAAACTCAGCATGTATAGCGTATGAGAAACCCTCTTTGGTAATAAATCTTCGAAGGTTTTTTTTCGGAGGATTGGACTATAAAATTGTTCACGAATCAGGTAGGTTACTACAGATGGTGATACGAGCAATTGATAAGTTCTCAGGAACGCATTGCCGGCGAAGTGAATCAATGCCATATCCAACCAACCCAGAGAAATTTCAATGAAAATGATTCCGATCTGAGCTGCCGAAGAATAAGCGATTTGGCTTTTCACCGAAGACTGCACACGTGCAATGCTGGTGGTGATGATCGCGGTAACAAGGCCTAACAATCCAATGAGGACACGTACACTTGTTTGATGTTCCCAAAATGGTGATGTCCGTAGCAAAAGGAAAACACCAAGGTGAACCGATAACGATCCGTAAAAGATGGCGCTTGAAGGAGTAGGACCTTCCATTGCCCGCGGCAGCCACGTCGAAAATGGCAGTTGTGCTGATTTTGCCGCAGCCGTAAGCAATATCATCAGAGAAAGGAGAACACCTGTAAGACTGTGCGTTTGAAGATGCTCATGGACCAATTCATAATTATTCAACTTGAAAAACGTAATGTTTTCATGGAATAAATGGTGACTCAACCACATTGCGAGAATTAAACCCACATCTCCAATTCGATAGATAGAAAACACCTTCACCGCGTTTTTCACTGGCAGATATCTGTCACGATAAAACGCAATCAGCAGGAAAGAAGAGATACCGAGAATCTCCCAACCAATAAATAGTGTTTCGAGGTTACCGGCAAGAATAGCGATCGTATACCCCGAATAAAAAAACAACAGGGTATTGAAGAATCTTTTATATCCAGATTCACGGTGCAAATAGTACCTGCTGTATATGGTGACAAGCATCACCAGAAAACTTCCGGTAAGCATGTACACCATATTGATTTTATCGAAGCACAAATCAATGAAGAACTCATAAGCTTCGGATTTGTATATGATCAGATCCTTTTCATCAAAAGGCACATGACCATTCCATATCCACCATACAGAGTAACCAAGCAGCAGTGTAAAATGTGTGGCCAATGTGACAAAGGCCACCCGCGACATGGCGGTTTCCGCTTTGCGTTGTACGAAGAGACTCGTCACAAAACCCAACAACGGAATCAGAATAAAAACAGGAAGTATTGTATTCATATCGTTGTTTTGATTTAGATAGAGTAAACAGGTAAGTTATCCATACGCGTTTCGATGACACGTTCGATATTTTCTGCATAGTGCACTTTAGAAGTGGGCTCATAAGTGACCAGTTCCTCGTTGCGTAATACAAAGAGCTCATGTGTTTCCGGGTGAATGGTCACCAGGTTTACCCACTCATTTCGAAACCACTCCCAAGTTGCATCATTAGACTGTATGGTCTTCATGACAACATCCGGGTAATGCTCAACGATGATGAGTAATCTCACCGGATCATGCACCTCAATCATTTGTGATGGAAGTCCTGGGCGCAAATCGCCATCGATGCCATTTGCTACACCGAACAAACCCATCACATTGTGAGGAAGTTTAGAACCAGCGCCCAGTTTTTGATTGTCAACTCTGGAGAAATAGTATTCCAGATTTATACCACCACAAACCGGAGCAGCGGCCTTCAGGATGTTCAACAAGTACTTACCTTCCGGATCGATTTGATAATCGAATGAATTGAGAAACGATCTTCTATCGAGGAATAAATGTTCCGTCAGATTTCTGCGACCAACAATACACAAGGCATTGGTGGCATGATTCAATTCCGGACGAGGTTCGAAAAGAGAAACAGAACGATTTCTGACTTCCTGATGAAGTCGATCCATTGGTCGCGAGCTATCGACATATTCAAATCTTCTGCTTCTCTCCTTAGCATTTCTATCCAATGCCCTATTCATCGCTGCTGCATATTTTTTATGCATGGTTGCGAGCTCAGGAGACAATGCTTGAACATCAAAATAATCAACATCATCTCGGGTGGTGTCATGAATGGCGCCAACGAAATGGGTTGTATCCGGAATATGAATACCTCTATCTGCAAGCATATTTCTAACACCACGATGATTGGCCATGAAACAAATCACCCTGGAATTCACGGAACCGGCACGACCCGAACATGCACCACAATCGTATGCAGCATAGTGAGGATTGTTGACACTTGAAGCTCCATGGCCTACGACATACACCAGAGGAGCAAAATCCTTGACCATACCAATGCTCTTCAATAAACCCTCAACACGATCAGTCATTTCCTGCAGCGAAAAACCAACTTGCAAACCATCTTCTTGAATGAGCTTCTCATCGGCTTCAATGGTCAGGCTGGCATCCTTATTCATATGTTTGAAAGAAGATGCAGACGCCGGACTACCTGTAGGACGAAGGATGTTGACAAACAATTTTAGCGCTGACCAAAAACCAAGTGTTTGTGAAATCAGCCACCCTCCATATATAGAATGGGTGTGTTTGCTGAAGTGAGGATCAACCTCTCTCTTAGCACCCTGTCCTATTTCTTTGATCAGGTATTTTGGATTGACTGGTGCGGGACAGAGTTTTGTGAGATGCTGACCGTCTATTGGTTTGAAATAAAATTCAACCCCGAAGAAACCTGGCGTACCGAATGTTTCACAATGAGGATCTTCATGTTCAAGATATCTGCGCAATGAACATTCGCGATCATCAATGCAAAACATCGCTTGAAACGACTTCATGTGTTTCGGTCGCTGACGGCGTTGCTGCATCACGAGGCCGGCCAATACTTCGTCGTAATAACTCCATTCAAGAGATTCCTGAAAGATGGTCACTGCGTCGAAATATTCAGTAGGCGGCACAGCAGAAAATAAATCAGTTGGTGCTTCCTTCATCACTGAAGAGAGTGGTCGCCATTTACCGACACCATGGTGACGGTCCATCGCATCCAATTCCAACAACAATTCAAATAGGATAAAATCCTTCAGTGTAATCTTCCTGCTGTCGATCAGAGTTTGTGGTTGCGTTTCAATGGTAGCAACCATACCTGACCAACCTTGGTGGGCGAATTGCTGATCGAAAAGATATTGGCTGAAGTATTTTTCATCACCTACCAGCATGCTGAGCAAATCAGTCAATTCCAATCTGTTTTCGACGAAAAGTTTGGAAACCCTTTTTGATTTGAAAAAACTGGTGAAGCTATTTTTCTCCATTTCACGGAGAGAATTCAAAAAGTTTCTATCCTGAAGGGGAAACTGCCATGATGAAATTCCTTGATCCAGATAACTGCAAACGAGGCGGAATAAAGTAGGATGAACCATACTATCCATATCCACCTGATAGCACTTTTTCCAATTTGCCCGGAGCATTCCGATACGTGGTAATGCGCCCGTTTGGAAATTTCCGTTCAGTAGTTTTTCCTTCCATATGCCGATAAGGTGTTTTCCTTTTCTCCTGGCAATGGTTTCTTCAAGGCATTTTTCATTGATTCTGCCTTCTTTGAAATATTCGCGATATTCTTCAATGGACAAGGAGACCTTGTAGCCGAATTTGGTAGAAGCGATCCTCAGCGCATCAAAAAACTTTTTCTGTTGAAACGCATGGAGGGTATTGTGATGGATAAAATCCTTGAGCGGTGCCTGAGCCGGCAGATAGTGGCTCAACTCATGCAACGTCAAATCTTCATTGAACTGCGCGTATGCAGATTCCTGCTCCGGCAAAGTAGCCAGAGGAACAAAAGACACAGTTGTGCTCATGATTCATATTGTGAAGATGTTTTTGATGTGATTGACTATGATGTTTCCGGCCATGGGCCGAAAAGTCATCTTCATGTGGCTTGCACATGGCTGACCTTCTGGTCAGCTAACATCTCACAAGCGGAAATTCCGCAACATGATAATCCGATCGAGACCGGATAGAGAATTTACTGAGGCAATGGAAGCCTTATCAGCAATGCTATTTTTTGTATGGAAATTGAAGTGAGCTTGATAAAAACCATCCATCAGATGGCTTTCAGAATCGTCATCACCCTCTACTTCGTTTTCATTTTCATCGGTGCAGCAAAATTCTGCCTGAAGTGCGATTCCCGCATGATGTGCGTGAATCTGGTCTCTTCCTGTTTCTGCAGTTTGTTTATCCTGCATAAAGAAACCCATGATAAACCTGGCCACGAAGACCAGCACGAGTCCGAATATTTTCACAGTATGAGTCATAGACCGAATAGCCACAAATGTGCGACATGAATTCATGAGATCTATGTGGCTATAACAGGACATTAACACGGATGAAAAAATCAACCGTGTGAATACGACGCCCAGCGCCAAAAGTTACTCATGTCCAATATACAGCGAGCCCATTCAGGAGTCAGAATTGACCACCAAATACGAGGGTGCTTGATAGTCCAGGTTACACCAACGGATTGTCCTGACCAGTGTTCTCCGGAATCGCAGGTATTTCCTCCTTTTTTCTTCCCCTTAACCATCTCCAAATCCCAGCAGCAGCTGCTGCTAATCCTATCAAGATGACTTTGGCGAATTTGGCAAAAAAGGCAAATAAGCCAGCTTTCGCGAGAACCTTTCCAGCAACCAAACCCCCTATGGTATATGCAGCGACTTCGTCGACATCGGAGTCGAAATCCTGATACTGGAAACCATCGTTGAATTTCACAGCGACCATTACCTGAGGAATGGCACCAGAAATTTCCTGTAATTGGTCCATACTTCCAATGGCATTCATAACTACGACACCTTTACGGCCAAGCATTCTCACGTTGTAATTCAACGAATGAAAACCAGCTTCAGCAAATTCAACATCCTTGGCCCAGTGCAAAACCTTCAGGTCTGCGTCATAATAGGGTTTTGAAGCCCAACCATGCATGGTCACTTCAGGATATCCTTCTTTAGCACGCATTTTATTTTCCTCCATGACATCCTTTTTCATCGTCGTCATCAATTCATCATAATCAATGTCTGATGCATCATCGTCATCAACATAGCCAATGTCATCGTAGGTGATATCGAAAGCCCAGGATTGATCACCCATAACTCCCAAGCCATCCGGTACGAGCAATCCCATAGTTTCTGCAGGAGGATTTCCCCATAGTTCCTCCAATACTTTTTTGGCTTGAACAGGATGCAGATATCCAAATCCTGAAGGAACGGTCAGTGTTGCATTAGAACCGGGTAATTCTACAGTTCCATGTTGATACGTCAAGGACTTCTCAACGCTATCGATGGCCAATTGATACTCAGCCATGAATGCTTCTATGTCGACATTCGATGAATCAGGCAATTCCTGACCGAATACTCCAAGAGTGAATGAGAAGAGGAAAAAGGTTAAGTGAAAATATTTCATAGAACAATCATTTACGATATTATGGAAGTGAAGGCAGGACCTTAGCACTGCATTCTCCGAATCCAATGCGCACTCCGTTCTTTTCAGCATGACCGCGGATAATCACAGTATCGCCATCTTGAATAAAACTTCGTGTGCTTCCGTCGTTCATCGAAACAGGTTTGGTACCCTTCCAGGCTATTTCGAGCATACTACCGAAACTTCCTTCATGTGGACCACTGATGGTACCACTTGCCATCATATCACCACAACGAATATTGCACCCATTCACCGTGTGGTGTGCAAGCTGCTGTTCCATATTCCAATACATGTATTTGTAATTACTATGACTCACGATTGTTTCGCTTGCTTGTTCAGGTTTGATAGCAACTTGCAAATTGATATCGATATTTTTATCGCCGGCATACTTCAAATATGATAGTACCTCTGGATCTTGTACAGGTCCCGGCACTCGGAATGGCTCAAGTGCATCGAGGGTGACAAGCCAAGGAGAAACAGTCGATATGAAATTTTTAGAGATAAAAGGACCCAGCGGCACATATTCCCAACGTTGTATGTCGCGTGCACTCCAATCGTTGAACAATAACATTCCGAAGATGTAATCATCTGCCTCAGCGGTAGAAATATTTTCACCAAGAGGTTTACCATCAAAAGTGACGAAGGCAACCTCCAGTTCAAAGTCTAATTGTTTGGATGGCCCAAACACAGGCATTGTCTCATCACTTGCATTGGTTTGTCCTTTTGGGCGATGAAATGGCGTTCCGCTGATGGTGATGCTTGATGCTCTACCGTGATAGCCCACTGGTAAGTGTTTCCAGTTGGGAAGTAGCGCTTTAGCCGGATCACGAAACATGGTGCCTACATTTCTTGCGTGATCTTCACTACTATAAAAATCAGTGTAATCACCTACTTTAATTGGCATGAGTAGTTGAACTTCATTTTGATTGAAGAGGACTTGTCTTACATGATGTTCTTTATCTCTGAGATCTGGCATATCGCTGCGCAACAATTTGGAAACACGATTGCGCAAATCGCGCATACCTTGTTTTCCATGGCGCATACAACGATTGAGCGAATCGCTCACCATATCTTCCAGTGTGAAAGGAAGATTTTCCAAATAACCCATCACATGAAGAGCTTTCAGGTCAATAAGCTTATCGCCGATAGCACAACACACATGAGGTAATTGACTCTCCGTGCGGAAAATTCCAAATGGCAGATTTTGAATCGGGAAATCGCTATGGGGAGCAACTTCCACCCAGGACCTGAGTTTAGGATCGTTCGCTTTAATTTCTTGCATAGGCACAAACTTACACGAATGAACTCAGGTTCGTATCGCTGATCTATGACTTTTGTCCGACCCCTGTTATTCTCAGTGCAGAAAAAGGCAATGTCCATGTATTTTCACCACAGAAATTTTGATGCTGATGTCGATTTTCCGCAGTCGCAGTTTTCTGATCGGTGCCCTGGCCACAGGCATGGCTGCGCTCATTGTACATTTTGTCATCATTCTGGGATATAGTTTTAGGGATCAACTACCGGCGTCTGCAACGAAGCTTACAGACCGATATGCTGTACCGATGTTTCATCAGAATTGGAAACTTTTTGCACCCGATCTACCTCGATACAATGCCGAATTGGAGTACAGGTATTTTGGCAACCAAACTTGGAGCGATTGGTCCGACATCACCAAACAATGCGGTTTTGGGCCATATACCAGAATGGAAACAATCGAACAAGGTTTCAACACACAACTTTCCTGGCAAGTGGTGAACAATTATTATGCATTGAATGGACGTGCACAATTCGACCGTATGGTGCAAAGCCCGGCTTATGCGAATTGTTTGTTTTATGTTTTGAAAATGCACGAACTATATGTGAGTAAGACAAAACCTGATTCAGTTCAAATCAGATTGAATTTCCGTTTCACCCCACCTCCTCAACAAGCGCACACCTATCAGATTTCTAACCTTGAGTTCCCAGTTTATGTGCCCATCTGAAGATGAAGAGCATGGATAAAATATATGATCATTTCACTTTGGATGTGCAACATGCCGATTCGCTCAGGCTATTTACCATTTTGCTCTATCTCTGGTTTCCGCTGAATGTGATCATGCTTTATGACGTTAAGGATTTGTTGTGGGGTGTAGACAATGTGTTTTACAGACATGGTCATGCGGATGGTTTTATAGAGAATTTTTTCTATCAACTTGTTTATGACGCCACGAGATTCAAGATGATATTCTATACTCATCTCGTAGCCTCGCTGTTGAGCATTTTTCAAACCCGGTGGTCATTGATTCCAAGGCTGATCACATGGTGTACGGCCTGGTTGCTATTTTATGCCGCCATAGAAGCGTTCAATTCGGGAATGATGATCATGATTTCTCTTGCGTTTTTTGCGAGTGTCATAGATACGAGAGCGCAACATCCATTTCGAATTTTACTTACCAATCTTGCACGATATGCATGCATCATTCAATTGAGTCTGGTTTATTTCGTTGCAGCCATTTACAAGCTCAGTGGCGACCAATGGCTTGCGGGAGATGCTTTTTATTACACCGTACACATCACCCATTTTGCATCCGATTTCTGGACTTCAGAAACCATGCTGAATAACCACTGGTTATTGACTGGATTGACTTGGGCTGGACTCCTTTACCAACTCATTTTTCCGGTCATGATTTGGATCAAAAGGGGAAGAACAGCCTTTTTGATTGCAGGTATTTTCTTTCATCTGTTTATCGGAACATTTCTTCATTTGTGGGACTTTGCATTGGCCATGATTTTTTGTTATGCCCTTTTCATGCATGATAAAACTGCAGCACGCATCCTTCGTCTTTTGCGTTTGCAGCCATAAAAAAAGACCCACACTGCAGCGGGTCTTTTCAGTATATCCGAAATGGAGATTACAATAATTCTTTGATGATTTTCTCTACGGTGTACCCTTCTGCCTCTGCTTTGTAATTGCGCACAATGCGGTGACGAAGGATTGGTTCTGCTACAGCTCTTACATCTTCAATATCAGGGCTATATTTACCATTCAATGCTGCATGACATTTGGCACCGATGATGAGGTATTGAGAAGCACGAGGACCGGCACCCCAGCTCAAGAAATTGCTGACCATAGGAGTTGCTAAAGCAGTATCAGGTCTTGTCTTGGCTACCAGCTTCACAGCATATTCGATAACATTGTCTGTCACCGGCATCTTGCGAATGAGTTGTTGATAGAAAACAATTTCTTCACCACTGATAACTGGAGAAAGTTTTGGAACCACATTAGATGTAGTGCTTTTTACAATTTGAATTTCTTCCTGGAGTGTAGGATAATCCACCCAGATATTCAACATAAATCGGTCGAGCTGTGCTTCCGGAAGCGGATAAGTACCTTCTTGTTCAATAGGGTTCTGTGTGGCCAGCACAAAAAATGGTGAAGGTAGTTCGTAGGTATGTCCGGCTGCAGTCACGCGTCGTTCCTGCATGGCTTCCAGTAATGCTGATTGCGTTTTTGGAGGAGTTCTGTTGATCTCGTCAGCCAGAATAATATTGGAAAAAAGAGGACCACGAACAAACTTAAAGTGCCTACTCTCATCGAGAATTTCAGAACCAATGATATCACTTGGCATCAAGTCAGGTGTGAACTGAATGCGGTTGAATGAGAGTCCGAGTGACTTCCCAATAGAGCTCACCAAAAGTGTTTTGGCAAGACCAGGAACACCGACCAAAAGGCAGTGGCCATTACCGAAGATAGAGATGAGTACATTCTTGACTACATCATCTTGTCCGACAATAGCCTTGCGCAATTCCTGCTGGAGTGTGCTGTACTTTACTTTCAGTGAATCCAATGCTTCAGCATCGGAGTTGAATTTAATTTCTGTCATACAATTATCTGATCAAAAAAGCCAGACGGCGAAAATAAGATTTGTAATGATACGTGATAAATAAACAAACTGTTTAAGGGAATTCTAAAATTCTGTTATCAGAGACCGGAAAGCGAATTTACCTTGGAATCACGCAAGGTTTCCGATCGGAATTAACAAGCAGGTAGAGAATTTCGTTATGCTGATGGCCTGATTCGACTACGGTAACATGTCCCTTTCAACCAAAGGACAACACCACGAAGTTGCTGTCAATGGTCAACATTATAATTTGCTTTTCACCCAGGGAAACTGGAACGGACATGAAGTAAAGTCTTCATGAATGTTTACAGCAGTAGTTGCAATTTTTTTCTTCACCCATTTATCTGTTACCTTCTGTCGGGCATCAGCTTCAGCCACCCGTCTGAAGATTTCATAGTCATCCTTCAAGTTGGCTGAGTGGGCCGGAATACGTCTATCAAGTCTGTATACTACATATGACTGTGTTCCATCCTGGTTGGTGATCAATACAGGATCTGAAATTTGTCCGGGCTTCATTCCCATCATCATCAGGTTCAATTCGCTGCTGAGGCCAGAAACTTCATGTTTTGTACCGCCCGTTGCCGGATTGATGACTCTTCCGCCTTGGTTTTTCGTTTCCTTATCCGTGCTATAACGAATTGCAGCGCGCGCAAAATTCGAAGTGTCATTTCTAAGTTCCGGGAGTAGCGCTTCCAATCTCAATCGACAACTGTCCAAATCGGACTGCAGCACTTTCGGCGACATGAGTATGTGGCATGACTCATACATCTCGCCTCGCTTCTCGATCACTTTTACAAAATGGTATCCAAACACGGAAGAGAACACCGTACTGTAGGATCCTTCAGGCGTATTGTAAACAGCGGCTTCGTATTCAGGGACAAATGTTCCCTTGCGTTGCAATGGATAACAACCGCCTTTATATCGCGAACCAGGATCTTCACTCCACTTCGCAGCCTCGAGGGTCATAGATGATTTTCCGGCGACAAGATTTGCGCGTATAGAATCCAGCCTATGAATCACCTTGTTTCTTTCACTTTCACGAATTTGTGGATCAATAGCAATTTTGGAATATTCAATTTGTTCGCCGATGAGAGGAATTGAATCCTTTGGAATGGTATTGAAATATCTTGTAACGTCTGCAGGTGTGATGTGCAAGCCCTTGGCCACCTGATCTTGCATTCGCTGAACAAGCATTTGGTCTTTGATCATATCGAAATACTCGTCGCGCAATTGAGCAGAAGTTTTGCCGTAGTATTTTTCAAATTCTTCCACACTACCAAACATGCCAATGAAATAATCCAAACGTTGCTCAACCTGAGCTTGAACTTCACCATCAGTTACTTCTACGCTATCGAGCTTAGCTTGATTCAGAAGAAGTTTTTGATACATCAGATTTTCTAAAACATTGCACCTTTCGAGAGCAGTACCGGTGCTTTTTCCTTCCGACATTTCCAGCATGGCGGATTCAAGTTCACTTTGAAGAAGTGTTTCATTACCTACTACCCCGATGATCCGGTCCACAACCTTACCAGGTACCTGTGCGAAGGCACAGACACTGAATAGACTGATGACGATGATGCCGAAAAACTTCATTGTTGTGTCTCGAAATATGTTTTAATTTCTTTATCCTGCAAAGCCTTGGTGTACAGATCTTGTCTCATTCTTTCCAACAGTTCCATTTTCCTGCGGTTGATGATCATACTCCTAATTTTATCTTTTTCAAAACTCAAAGGAGAACGACTTCCGCTCAGTTGGTAGTCTGTAACGGTAAGCATGTACAGATTGCTTTCCTTTTCAAATTCCAACGTTTTCTTTTTCTGAAGAAAAGTCTGTACATCATAAACTTCGATAGGAACCTGTTTGGTAAACTCATCCCACAACAACCATTTATCCTCATCGAAATAATAACTTGCTCCTATATCCACACACATCTGCATCCACTTCACGAGGTCCTCTGGTTTGGTTGAAGTGAACACCTTGCGCAGCTGACTTACATTCTTACTATCGGCAGCAATAGCACAAAATTTCACTTTGAGAATGTAATCTTTCAGCTGAAAGTTCTTTTCATTCTCGTTATAGTACTTTTCAATTTCTTCATCCGTAACCAAGGTATCCAATTTCTGTCTCACCCATTCCTGTTCATAGGCGTAGGTGAGTAATGATTTGCGATAATTCTCGATCAGAATCTCAAAATTTTGTTTCTCTTCAGGAAGGCTTTGTTCGGCTTTGTTGATGACAAGCTGCTCTATGATCCAATCCTGAATATACCGCTGAGCCAACTGAATGCTATCCGCGGCATTGGTATTGTCCGGAATCACTTCACTCAATTGTTGATTGGTCAAAACCTTTTCACCGACCTCAGCCACTATAGCGTCATCACCACTCCTTTTGTTACAAGTAGTGGAAAAAATTGCTGCGCAACACAGCAGTGTGAGGCGAATGAGCGAACCCTTCATCAATGGATGGTGTAAAGCACGTCTTTGTTTACAGAATACTTGTGTTTGTTTCTGAGTTGTTTGATCCATTCCTGTTCAAGCCAGGTTTGATAATCAGAAGTAATTAGACCTTTAGCTTCTTCTAGTTTTTTGTTCATCACAGGTCTGATCACTTTGATGTCGGCGATGAGAACCTGACCATCGGCATCGGTCACATCTTTGGAGATACCTGTTTTCCAGTCCACCTGACCAAGAATTTTTCTGTCTTCACGCGCATAGATACCTTCTTCGATTTGCAGGTTAAGCTGAGAATTTTTGTTCAATTCACCGGCGATGGCCGCTTTATCCATGCCTTGCGCAAGCATCTTCCTAAGTTCCTTAGCGATATCCTGATTGGCACAAGTGTAAATGACCGTTTCAGCACGTTCCGGCCACATGTATTTTGATGCATTGTTTTTGTAAAATTCAGCCAGACCAGCAGAATCTTTTACAGCTTTAGACCAAACTTTTTGATCTGTCAATTCAAATAGCAGAATACCCTCACGATATTCTTTCATCAGCAATCTGAATGGAGTGTGTTTTTCTTCCAATTTGGAATCTTCCACAGCGAGTAATTTTTCTTCTCCGAAACGATTTGATTGCATTTTGATGAATTCCTGCGGAGACATCGTAGGTCTGGCATTTCCTCTGGTGCGCATGTAATCATTGAATTCTTTAACGCTGATGTTTTTACCATCGATGGTATAGAGCGTCTTTTTCAGTTGGCTCTTTTTGATATTCAATTTACCGGTGAATGCATTAGAATCTGCCTTGGCCATGATCTTGGCAAGTTCCTTTTCATTCACTGTGTATTTGTACTGAGTCTTCAGTTTATTTACAAATGAACTTCTGGTTTGTTCTGACCTGCCGTCTTTTGATACTTTGCTTTTCAGATCCTTTTCACGCTCCTCGTAAGTGCCGTGAGGTTTGTATCCAATACGTTTGATGATATGCCAGCCATAATCCGTTTTAACCGGAGTACTGAAATCGCCATCCTTTTGCAAAGCAAAAGCTGCATCTTCGAATTCAAGAACCATTTTACCGGTTCCAAACCAAGGGAGGTCACCACCCTTTTTAGCTGAACTCTGATCATCGCTGAATTTCGAAGCGAGGTTTTCAAAAGTCTCTTCTCCGCTCAGCAACTTCTGATGGATTTCAGTGATTTTGTTTTGAGCGTTTTGTTCTCCATTGGCTTCCGCTTTGGGTTTCACCATGATATGGGCGACATGAATTTCTCCACGAGCTGGGCGCTTATCAGACACTTTGATGAGGTGATAACCATATCTGGTGCGTACAGGCATGCTTACCTGTCCAACAGGAGTATTGTAAGCAGCCTCCTCAAATGGATAAACCATTTGAAATGCTGTAAAATATCCGAGATCACCACCATTGTCTTTCACACTTGGATCTTCTGAGCCTTCGCGACTTCTGGCCACGGTTGAAAAATCTTCGCCAGCGAGTATGCGTTCGCGCAATGCCATGCATCTGCTGTAAGCAACCAGAGTGTCAGCCGGAAGAGCGTTGGGATCAAGTTTAATGAGGATATGCATGGCGCGTACCTCATACTTCTCGTGTTCGTAAGCCTCTTTTACCAGACCGTTCAACATATCCGTATCCGTCAGATAGGGTCTTGCAAGTTGAGCGCGGTAACCATCCAATTCATTCTTGAATTTGGTCACGGTATCCAAGCCCATTTCACGAGCTTCTTTTACTTTTAATTTGAAATTGATAAACAACTCCATGTAATCATCCAGCGATTGCTTTGTGATTACAGAATCCCTGTTGTTTTTTCTGAAGATGTTTTCGAATTCTTCGAGTGTTGTTGGTTCACCATCCACGGTGAGAACAGCAGCATTCTTGTTTTGAGCAAAAGAAAAAGAATGGAATAGAAATACAGTAAGTACAGTGATGATTAGTTTACCCGTTTTCATATCGGTTCTTTAAAGCTGATTAATTAAAAGGAGCGCAAATTTAATTGAATAAGCGCGGCAACCTTAACAAAATAGATGCCGCGGCCATCAATACAGCGAATGACAGACTGACCCTCCGTCGGGCCAATTTTTTGGGGGGAGAAATATTTATTTCAAGCTATAGTTCGGGGCTTCGCGCGTGATAAAGACATCATGTGGATGACTTTCTTTCATACCTGCGCTGGTAATGCGGATGAATCTGGCTTTTCTGAGATCATCCAGGTTAGATGCGCCGCAATATCCCATTCCTGCTCGAAGTCCTCCAACCACCTGATAAACAACTTCCTGAACAGAACCTTTGAATGGTACTCTGCCAGAAATTCCTTCCGGTACAAGTTTTTTGATATCATCTTCAGCGTCCTGAAAATACCTGTCCTTAGAGCCTTGTTGCATAGCTTCTACCGAACCCATTCCGCGGTATGCCTTGAATCTGCGGCCTTCGTAGATAATGGTATCGCCCGGACTTTCTTCCGTTCCGGCAAGCATGGAGCCAATCATGACACAATAACCGCCTCCAGCGAGTGCCTTCACAATATCGCCAGTGAATCGAATGCCTCCATCTGCGATGACAGGTACTGATTTATCTTGAAGTCCGTGAGCAACTTCCATCACTGCAGTCAATTGAGGTACTCCCACTCCGGCAATGATTCGAGTCGTGCAGATAGAACCCGGACCGATACCCACTTTCACGGCATCCGCACCTGCCTCAACCAAAGCGTTAGCGGCTTCGGAGGTAGCAATATTTCCAACCACCACATCAATTTTAGTTCCGAATGTGGCCTTGACTGTTTTCAGCATTTCGAGTACACCCTTTGAATGGCCATGAGCGGTATCAATGACAATCGCATCAACACCTGCTTTCACCAACGCAGCGGCGCGATCCAAGGTATCGTGTGTAACGCCCACAGCGGCCGCTACACGCAACCTTCCGAAGGAATCCTTACAACTATTGGGGTATTTTTTGAGTTTGATGATGTCTTTGTAGGTAATCAATCCAATGAGTTTACCATCCTTACCTACGACAGGCAATTTTTCAATTTTATATTTCTGCAGAATGGCTTCTGCGGCGATCATATCATTTGGTTTGTCCGTAGTGATGAGATCTTTCGAAGTCATCACTTCCGAAATAGCTCTTGTGCTGTCCTTTTCAAATCTCAAGTCACGGTTGGTCACGATACCACACAGCTTACCGGCCTCATCCACCACAGGAATACCGCCGATTTTGTTTTCGGACATCAATTTGAGGGCATCACCAACGACGGCATTTTTATCCAGAATTACAGGATCCTGGATCATTCCGCTTTCGGATCTTTTGACCTTTCGCACATGGCTGGCTTGAGCCTCTATGCTCATATTTTTATGTATCACACCTATACCACCTTCTCTGGCCATGGCTATCGCCATTTCGGATTCCGTAACGGTATCCATCGCAGCGGAAACCACGGGGGTATTCAGGGTGATGTTTCGTGAGAATTTGGAGCGGATGACAACTTCGCGCGGGAGCACTTCAGAGTAAGCTGGAACCAGAAGTACGTCGTCGTAGGTGAGACCTTCACCTACAAGCTTTTCATTGAGATAAGACATGAACGTTGAATTTATCCGATAAATAAATTCGCGCAAATGTAATGCAGAAACGTCAGGTCAGATTCATGAAAATGCCTTACGGGCAAATTGTACCATAAAGTCCGGTGAATATTTGAAGGTCTGTAACGGTGACCACATTGTCCTCATTGAGGTCGGCGATACAACCCGATAGACAACCAAAATCATTGATCAGATACAGCAAATCTGCAACGCTGATAAAACCATCACAATTGAAATCTGCAAGACAGCAGTCTTCATTGAGTTGAACGACTTCAACCACGGTAGAACAACCAGCAGAATTATTTGATAGGTCTGTCACACTAAAATTAATGGTCGTCACTCCCAAAGGATATACTCCTGAAGCATTAGCAGAACCCACCACATCATTCTCAATACCGTTCAATCCGCAGTTATCGGTGGCAACGGCATCAGCTAAAACGATATCGGCAGTGGTGACACCCGCAGCAACCTGCACAAATACATCTTCAGGACACTCAATGGTTGGGTTATCATCGTCGATGACGGTTAGCATAAAAGTGCATGAAGCGCTATTTCCAGAGTTGTCGACGGCAGTGATGGTAACAGGATAATCTCCGGCCTGAAGGTCGGTACCTGTAGTTGGTTCCTGAGTAATGGTTGGAAAAGGATCTACGTCGTCAAAAACGATGGCATCACCAGCATAATCGGCCATGACAGCGCAAAAATCTTCAGTAGTAACTACCAGATCTGGAGGACAAATTACCTCAGGTGGAACAAGGTCAACGGCGAAGTCACCAGTAACAAAAATATCGTCGACTGCGAAGCTGGGATCTGTAGCATCACCATCATCGTTGCTCACCCAACGGAAAGCAATTTTGACATCCGTATTGTTGTTTGAACTGGCTGGCAATGCGATGGAATAAGCAGTCCACAATCCTTGAGGAGAACAAGACAAATCCGTTTTAGGTAGATCTACCAACAGCGACCAGGAAGAACCATCAAAATACCAAAGGGTAGCGTTGTCAAGAGCATTTCCGCCTTCGATGTAGTTGAAATTCACTACGGCATTGCCAATACCGGAACAGTTGATCACAGGTGATTCTGCACGTCTGTCTGTTTGTCCGCATGGAATCAATCCGCAGAAATCTGCCAGTCCTTCGAAATAAGCGGCGCCAAGATCGCCAAGTATATCGGGGTGGCTGCCAATATGTAGTGATGGGTCCTCACCACATGCGCTTCCACACTGGCCGGCATCATTACCATTTTCCTCCGCGCTGATGTACCACTGATTCGGTGTATCCGATTCTGCTCCCAACGTCACAACAGTCCATGTTCCACCATTCATGATAGAGAAATAACCATCGGCATCTTGTCCATTGTTACAACCAAAACCAAAATCTTCGGTCCAGAATGTGACGTTTTGTGAAATACCCATTACAGGCAGGAGTAAAAAGAGTAGTAGCGTTCTTTTCATAAGTGTCGGTTTGGTCGTTAAGCAAACCAATGGAAACACACAGGTGAAATTTCCAATGGTCAAGTTTTGCGAAATGTAATGAAAAAACCCGAACTATGATAAAAAGGTTGTCTGACTCACAGCAATTTGCGGAAAATTTAACCAACAGGCTCCATACCCTTCGATAGCATTTTCCATTCTACTTGACCCTCTGAAACAGAAGATGGAGTGTTATTGTGGGATACGCTCCAGAACTCATCCAATGTGCGCCGCTGACGGGCGAGCTTATCTCTGAAGAAGAAGCAATAGAGTTCAAAAAACCAGACTTTCCTCCCAATGTTGTAATACCACCGCATGGCAGAACGAATTCGTTTATCTGGATGAAATAACACGCGGCCTATTGCTTTCGGTCGCATTTGCATGAACACTTCGATGATTTTCACAAAACAAATGACCCATGCAGGATGAAGGTATTTCATCTTCAAAACCTGATGTTTATAATCCCACAACGTTTGATCATCCTGTATGATCATTTTGTGTTTTACGCTTTCGAAAAAGGGAGTCCACCGGTGAGGTGTTACGTAAAGCATTTGAATCTGGTCAGGGTCGTAAGACAAAAGGTGTTTAAGACCTCGATAAAAATCGATGGTTTTTTCCTCTTCAAAACCTACCACATAAGTCGCCATGGAGATGATGTGATGCTTCCTGAGTAGTCGAATGGCTTCACGATCCTTTTGCACTGTACCGGCCTTTCGTATGAGAGTCAAAGTTGATTCTTCATAATTCTCTATACCAAGTAAAAAGCGTTCGAAGCCGGCTTTTTTGTAGAGATGAAGCACATCCGCATCGCGCACGATATTATCCGCACGACACGAACCCACCAAAATAAGTTTGACATTCTCTGCGATCAATGCTTGAAGAAACGCAATCCACGCCCTTCGATTTGTGGTAGGATTTTCATCCGCAAAATTGATCACTTCCACACCGTAGTTCCGATACAGCATGGCCAACTCTGCCGCGAATTTTACAGGATCACGGTGTCGCCATTTTTTCCAAAAAAGACTTTGACCACAATACGTGCATGGATACGGACATCCGCGTGCGAATTGAACCACGACTGCTTTTCTTTTGCCCCAATAAGTATAGTGATATCCCTTCATCAATTCCCAGCCGACGCGGTATGCATCCAAATCTTTGATGAGAGGTGCATTGGGCGTTTCAACCAGGACTCCACGATGCATAAAAGCCAAACCGGGAATATCATGTAGTGACTTTCCGGTTTGAAAAGATGCCGCGACATCCAACATGATTTGTTCACCTTCACCGCGAACAATGAGATCGAATGGATTAGGCTTGGATAAAATATCCTTGTAATGATATGTCGGGTAAACTCCTCCCAGTATGATGAATTGATCAGGCTTGAGTGATTTCAAGCGGTTCGCAATTCGTTCAATAATGGGCTGTGCGGATGTAGAACCAGAATGACCAAAAAGTAAAAGGTCCGGTTGATGTGCGAGAATTTTCCGGATGATTTCCTCATCTTTCATAGGTCCGAATTCTGCGTCCAACAGATGAACATCATGACCCATGTCGATGAGTGGGCCACCGATGGAAAGCAATCCAAGTGGAGGAAGGTGTTCATTGGGAATCCGGCTACCGATAGATCGGTGCGGAACATTGACCAGTAAAATTCTCATAGGAAACAAAAAATTGGGATGAGGTAAGGACGCATCAACGGACGGAGAATGGATGCATTGCGACATTCACAACTCTTCCCATTTGGCAAAATTTTTCACCACATAAAGCAAGAAAAAACCCGCTGAAATACAGCGGGTTTTTTGAATATTAAGATTGAAAATAACGTCTTAACAAACACCTTGATCGAGCATTGAATCAGCCACTTTTACGAAACCGGCGATATTGGCACCTTTCACGTAATTCACGTGATCACCTTCTTTACCGAATTTCACGCAAGCAGCATGGATGTCTTTCATGATGTTGTGCAGGCGCTGATCCACTTCTTCACGAGTCCATGAAAGACGCAAAGAGTTTTGCGACATTTCAAGACCAGAAGTAGCTACACCACCTGCGTTTGATGCTTTACCTGGAGCAAAAAGCACTTTAGCATTTTGCAAGTTGGTAATCGCTTCAGGAGTTGATGGCATATTCGCACCTTCCGCAACCGCAACGACACCATTGGCAACAAGCGCGTTGGCATCGTCACCATTGAGTTCATTTTGTGTAGCACAAGGAAGAGCAATATCACATTTCACACCCCATGGTGTTTTGCCTGCAACATATTCACACTTGTATTTATCAGCGTATTCTTTGATACGGCCACGCTTCACATTTTTCAATTCCATGATGAAGGCGAGTTTATCCGCATCGATACCATCCTTGTCATAGATGTACCCATCACTGTCAGAAGCTGTAACCACTTTTGCACCGAGTTGCGTTGCTTTCTCAATAGCATATTGAGCAACGTTACCAGATCCGGAAACGACAACAGTTTTTCCTTTGAACTCGAGACCTTTGGTCTTGAGCATTTCGGCGGCGAAGTAAACGCAACCGTAACCAGTAGCTTCTGGACGGATCAAAGAGCCACCCCAGTTGCGACCTTTACCAGTGAGTACTCCGGTAAATTCGTTGCGCAGGCGCTTGTATTGTCCAAACATGAAACCGATTTCGCGACCACCAACACCGATATCACCGGCAGGAACGTCGGTATCAGCACCGATGTGACGGAAGAGTTCGCTCATAAAGCTTTGACAGAAGGCCATCACTTCACGATCGCTTTTACCTTTTGGATCGAAGTCCGATCCACCTTTACCACCACCCATTGGGAGTGTAGTGAGGGAGTTTTTGAATATCTGTTCAAAGCCGAGGAATTTCAGCACTGAAAGATTTACGGTTGGGTGGAAACGGAGACCGCCTTTGTAAGGACCGATGGCAGAGTTGAACTCCACACGGAAACCTCTGTTTACCTGTACTTCACCTTTGTCGTCAACCCATGGAACGCGGAAAATGATCGTACGTTCTGGTTCTGCAATACGCTGCAGCACTTTCGCTGTTTTGTATTTTGGATTTTCTTCGATGTATGGAATAACCGCTTCGGCTACTTCGTGCACCGCCTGCAGGAACTCAGTTTCATTGGGGTTCTTGCCTTTGATTTCTGCCATGAAGGCATCAATCTGTGCTTGATACTTGTTTGCCATTATGCAATTGAGTTTTTAAAATTATTTTTAAAACGGGGGCGAAAGTAATCGTGATTTTCAAACTGTTCATGCTTCACATCAGAATATTGCAAAAAGTAACCACCAATCGATTACTTTCGTTCAACCGCTTTTCTTAGAAGAACTGACAAATGAGCACGAACAAGAGTTTTATCACCTTTCTTGGAATCCTGATATTCATCAGCATTTTATCATCCTGTAAAAAAGAGCAGGAGAACACACCAGACGATAATCCAACCGGGGGCAATACTGATACTACAGGCACAACTGGTAATCCATCAGATAGTATCTATATGTCACTGACGGCCATGGCTGACGGCGCACCATTCTCGGCAGATACCACTATGCTTACCCATGAATTTGACAGTGATCTGAATCTACACGTATTTACAGCGCCGGATAGTGAAGGCCATATCGTAACGCTGATGATGGCATCTCTTGAAATAGGCACCTACGAAGTTGATTTCGACAACAATATCGTGATCTATCAAAACGGACTGACCATTTTCAATGGAGGATTCAATCCGGATGGACAAATCATCATTACCCATAACGACGGGAATACAATTTCAGGCACATTCCATGCTTCGTTGTTCAACTTCGACAACGCGCAAGACTTAGAGCTTACATCGGGTCACTTCATCAAAATCCCGATTCAATAAACACCTGGTTAGAATTTATACTCTACACCAATCGTAGGAAGGAAAGGAAGTTGGTCGATTCTTTTGCCAGTAATCCTGTCAATGTAGAACACATTTGCCCTATTGTATAGGTTCGTAGCTCCGACATTTACATCCAATGCTGTTTCATTTTTGAATTTGAAAGAGCGCTTGACACTCACGTCCAAGCGATGGTAATAAGGCAATCTGCCACCATTGAGTGTAGCATATTGAACCGTGAGGTATTGAGCATTTCCTGTGAGGTAGTCCAGAGAAATTCCACCACTAGCTGACTGGCTTTGGTAGAAGCCCTGGGTTTGAGTGAAAGGCAAACCACTACCCAGATTCCAACGAACGCTTACCTCGTATGCGCGATCTTTTCCGAAATTGTAAGTGCCAATGAGGTTGAGGTTATGACGACGGTCGAAAACCGGCGGATACCAATTAAATCCATCCCAGCGATTGACTTTCGCCAATGAATAGACAAGATTGAGGTAATAGCGCTTGTCTTCGTATTTCAATACCAAATCACCTCCTGCAGCCCATCCGGTTTCAACCACAAAATCCCTTCTCAGTTCCTCAGGCTGATCCTGATTATCTGGGGTGTCATCAAATATTTTATTGCGATTGGTATTGGTCAGTTGGCGGAAATCGCGGTAATAACCTTCAATATTCATGTTGAGTTTTTCGGTAATATCAAACTCGAAACCCGCGATATAATGGATGGCGCGTTGAAGAACATTATTGATTTCTTTTTTCTCCAGATCGGGCGTTGTATACTCCTTTTGAAGATTTTCAGGACCGGCTAGGAAACCATAGAAAAGATTCACCACATCACGGTCGCTATTGGTAGCCATCAGATTCTGAGAATAGATACCTGTTGCAGCTTTCAGTCGAAGACGCTCTGTCGCTTTGAACTTGATTCCAAGACGAGGTTCAGGAGAAAAAACCGCCAAAGTGCTGTAGTACTGAATTCTTAAACTTGGTTCAACAACCCAGCGATTGCGATTGAATTTATAGTCGAAAAATCCGTTGAGCTCTGTCGTGTTCTGCTCATATTCGATAATTCTTGCATTATCCAAAGCGGCAAAGGTTTTATAATAGGTCGAAAAACCAACTACTTCAACACCGTATCTCAGAACATCCTTTTCAATATTGTATTTGAAATCGAGTCCGAAGTTGAAACTTGTGATGGCACTTGAACGGTCTTCTTTGTTTTGTTCCTGGAGTACAATTTCATATTTACTTCTTGCGAAATTGCCACTGATGAGAACTGGAGAAGTTGAAGGTGTTACCACGAAATTACCGCCACCACCATTGTTGTTCCATTTCAGTGAGGCCAGATTTTGATAGCTATTCACAGCATCATTGAAAGAGAAGCCAAATGCATTGAATTTAGATCCTGTTCCACCACCGAAAGACACTTTACCGTAGATATCACTGTAGTTGAAAGGAAGCCCATTGCCATCATTGATCTGAGGATATAGCACCTTCGAACTCTGATCGAGGTATGATTTTTTTGCTGAAAGGATATAAGAAATACCTGAGCCATTTGGACGAAGTTTGCGCAACGGTCCTTCGATTTGTGCCTTCACACCGAAAGGATTCACGCCAATATTGCCATCCAATTCACGTTTGTTGCCATCTCTGGTAGAAATATCCATAACGGAAGAAATTCTGCCCCCGTATTGTGCACTGAAGCCACCGGTATAAACGTCGGCATTAGAAATCACGTCGGTATCAAAAACAGAAAACAGACCTATGGAGTGGAATGCGTTGTAAACGATCATGCCATCCAGCAACACCTTATTCTGAACAGGTGAACCTCCACGAACGTAGATCTGTCCGCCCTGGTCACCGGTAGAAATAATACCCGGTAAAGTCGTGAGGGCTTGAACAAGGTCAGGAGATCCACCAAAACTTGGAATTCGTTTGATGTCTTTCGTCCGCATGGATTCAACTGAAATGTTCACGTTGTTCCTTTGATTATCTCCTTCTTCAGTGATGGTGATTTCGTCGAGGATGAGATCATCTGCTTCGAGCATGTAGTTTTTGGTGAGCAACTTGTCTTTGGTTACTACGACCTGTTCCCTTACTTCTTTGAAACCAAGTTGTTTGATGAGGATGGTGTATGTTCCCTCGGGAATTTTGGTGAGCGAATAAAATCCATTTTCATCGGTCTGTGTGCCATATTGAGTGCCTTCAAGACTGACCACAATAAATAACACCGGCTGGCCGGATGCAGCATCCTTTACAAATCCACGGATGGAACCCTGAGCATCCGCCTGGGTTGCGCTCAACATGATCACCAGTACAAATAACAATCGGTATATTTTGGCCATAATCGCAGGTACTAAGAAAAAAAAAGCGACGCGAATGTAAGGTTGGCCAGACGATACCGAAACCGGTAATTTGACAAAAGAAGGAAATTATCACCTCTCCGGCAGGTCAATCCATGCGAACTTTGTATCCTGAATTCATGGATGAAATCTCAGAAATACTATCACCCGGCCTTCCTGTGCCTGATTATCAGGAATATTACCGTGGGGTGATCACGCAGATCAGAAAAGACTTTCACCCCTACACGTCTATCGATGAACCCGAGGGCTTGATATCACCCGAATGGATTTTTCAGGAATTATCCAGGATGGTGCATGAGGTGCTGACCAACCATCAATCTGCACTGGGTCAAATCATTTATCGCGTAGATCTGCCGGAGAAAAAAGTCAGAAGCAACATGATGGTGGCCACAACCGGTGAAAAACCCGAAATCCTCACGCGAATGATCCTAAGGCGCGAAGCTCAAAAAGTCTGGATTAGGCTTCAATACAAAGCTTGAAAAAGTGCCAACCTGTAACGTTGGCAATCTTCCAACGTAAAAGATAACTTTCCGTCAAACTCCACGTAACTTCGCACACCCTAATCAAGGAAGATCATCGAATGGACAAACAGTCTTATGTCGGCAACAGTGACGTTTCAGCTATCGACTCACTGTATCAGCAATACAAACAGAATCCCGAATCTGTAGATATTTCATGGCAACGTTTTTTCGAAGGATTTGAATTTCGTCAGACGGAATTTGAAGCACTTCCCGGTGGCAGTTCCGGAAATGTGGTTTCTGGAGAAATGGCGAAGGAATTTAAGGTCATTAATCTGATCAATGCCTATCGCCAACGTGGTCACCTTTTTACAGAGACCAATCCTGTGAGACAACGTCGAAAACACACTCCCACATTGGATCTGGAACATTTCGGTCTCGTTGAATCCGACCTGGAAATCACTTTTCAGGCCGGTGCAGAAGTTGGACTAGGTCCGGCTAAACTGCGCGATATCATTCAACATTTGAAGGATTGCTATTGCAAACACATTGGCATTGAATATATGTATGTGCGTGACCCACAGCGCGTGTTGTGGTTGCGCGAGCGCATTGAGCAGGTAAACAAACCCAAATTCAATGCAGAAGAGAAGAAGCAGTTTCTGGAAATGGCGAGCAAGGCTTCTTTGTTCGAACAATACGTACACAGAAAGTTTGTCGGGGCGAAAAGATTTAGCGTTGAAGGTTGTGAAGCGGTTGTTCCTGCAATGGATTATATCGTTCGCCATGGCGGTGATATGGGTGTGAAAGAATTTGTGATTGGTATGGCACACAGAGGCCGCCTGAACGTGCTCACCAACATCATGGGCAAACCACAAGAACAGGTTTTTGCTGAATTTGAAGGGCTCGAGTATGATGAAGAAAGCAATTTCGATGGTGATGTTAAATACCATTATGGTTATTCTAATGACATCACCACAGCCAATGGCAATGAAGTGCATCTGACCCTTTGTCCGAACCCATCACACCTCGAAGCGGTGAATCCGGTTGTAGAGGGACTTTCACGCGCAAAAATTGATCACTACCTCAACAGTGAGGACAAAATAGTACCGGTACTTGTTCATGGTGATGCAGCAGTCGCTGGTCAGGGCATCGTGTATGAAGTCGTGCAAATGGCATTGCTCGATGGCTATCGCACTGGTGGTACCATTCATATTGTGACCAACAATCAAGTAGGTTTCACAACGAACTATCTCGACGCACGATCTTCTACGTATTGCACCGATGTAGCAAAGACAACCCTGTGCCCTGTATTCCACGTGAATGCTGATGATGTGGAAGCTGTGATTGAAACGATGAAAATCGCTTTGGAGTACCGCATGCGTTTTCACATGGATGTTTTTGTGGATCTGCTTGGGTATCGCAAATACGGGCATAACGAAGGGGATGAGCCTAAATTCACCCAACCTACGTTATACAAACTCATAGCCTCACATCCATCGCTCCGTGAGATCTATTTGAAACAACTCATTGCCGAAGGCACAGTTGACGAAGCTTATGGCGATCAAGTCAAAAAAAGTTTTGAAAGCATGCTCGACACCAAACTCGAGATTGCCAAAACGATGAAAGTTGCTCAAGTGAAACACTTTCTGGAAGAAACCTGGAAAAATATCCGCAAAGCAACAACTGATGATTTCGAAAAATCACCTGACACTGGTTTTGATAAGAAAAAATTGACTGCACTGGCTAAGAAGATTAGCACGTTGCCAGAAGGTGAAAAAATATTTGCGAAGACAGCTAAGGTATTTGCTGATCGTTTGAAAATGATTGAAGACGATAAGTTGGATTGGGCGATGGGTGAACTACTCGCCTATGCCACCTTGCTCGAAGAAAGACATCCGGTGCGTGTAAGCGGACAAGATGTTGAGCGAGGCACATTTTCACACCGCCACGCGGTTGTGAAGACAGATGAGGATCACGAAAAAGAATTTATCCTACTCAATCAGATTTCAGACAAGCAAGCCAAATTCAGTGTTTTCAATTCCCTTTTGAGTGAGTATGGAGTTTTAGGTTTTGATTACGGTTATGCATTTGGAACTCCAAATGGACTGACGATTTGGGAAGCACAATTTGGCGACTTCAACAATGGCGCGCAGATCATCATAGATCAATTCATTAGTGCCGCTGAAGACAAATGGCGCACGATGAATGGCATTACGATGCTTTTGCCACACGGTTATGAAGGACAAGGAAGTGAACACAGTTCAGGTCGTTTAGAAAGATTCTTGCAGTTGTGTGCAGAAAACAATATGCAGATATGCAACTGCACCACGCCAGCTAACTTTTACCATTTGTTGCGTCGCCAGGTAAAAACTGATTACCGCAAGCCGCTCGTTGTATTTACTCCGAAAAAATTGCTGCGTTATCCAAAGGCTGTTTCTTCTTTGGATGACATGGCAAAAGGAAGATTCCAGGAATTGATTGATGATTCAAACATCAATAAAAAAGAAGTGGATACAGTGGTTTTCTGTTCTGGAAAAGTTTATTACGACATACTCGAGTACAAAGAAAAGAATGGCATTGGCGGCAATATGGCTGTAGTGCGACTTGAGCAACTCTATCCTTTGCCTGAGACACAAATTCGCAAGGTGATATCGAGCTATGGTAAAAATGTAAAACTCATTTGGGCTCAGGAAGAACCTGAAAACATGGGCGGATGGAGTTACATCCTTCGCATGCTGAGAGACCTTGCGTTTGACGTGGTTTCTCTCCCAGCCTCCGCATCACCGGCGACCGGTTCTCCTAAAGTACATGAAAAGCGCACGGGAGAAATGATGTCGAAGTTGTTTAGTTATTCAGGTGTCAAGGCTTAAAATTTTCAAATTCAAATGATACAAGGCCATCAATAATGATGGCCTTTTTT
>JAIBBG010000104.1 GCA_019694805.1 Flavobacteriales bacterium
ACGATTTGATTTCACTTACCTCAATACTGATGTGTTGTTGCATAGCGACAAATGCAAATCTGAATCTTCTGAGTTCAGAAGGCACATCCGTAAATCTATCCAGCTTCAATTCTCCTTCATACACCTTTCCTCTTTCCAACCAAGACTTAGGTCGAAATTCTAATGTTTGGTTATCGAGCCACCAGAGTTCACCATCAATGGACGGAGAAAAATCAAGTAGATCTTCGGTAACAGGTTCGGCGGTGTTCACATCTCCTTTGAAGGCATCGGTCAATCTGATGCGGATAGGACTCGACACAGAAATAGTCCCAGTGGTGTATGCAGAAATGTAATTGGCAAATGCCGGATCAAATGGTATGGGTCCTTTCTTTTTACATCCTGAAATGATCAGTACAGAAAATAAAAATGCCATGGCTAAAGCCACGGCTCTACGGGTTGCGAATGCAGGTTTCATACTGGTGTTTAAGCGGAATTGGTCGCTTGGGGTTGCGCGAAGGAACGGATATCCTTTGAATAAATTTTATTTTTCAGAAAAGAAATTTTCATTCACGGCACCCGGAATTGAAAAAGGGTTAAAATCCCTTATTCCGCAATACCTAAACGCGCCAGCAATTCTACCTTGTGTGTGCGTCCGACGGGGATTTTCACACCCTTTACGCTCACTTCTGTTGGAAATACACCATCAATCATTTCAGTATTGACTGCATAGCCCCGATGAACCCTGATAAAGAGGGCTGGATCGAGTTGATGAATAAAGTCATCGAGACTACTTCGAATTAAAATCTTTTTTCCCGTTGACAAATGCAATGCGACATAATTGGCTTCGCTTTCGAGGTAAAGCAATTCGTGATAATACACTTTGCGGAAGGAGTGACCGTCTTTAACAAAAACAGAATCCTTTTTCGCCATGCTGGATTCGGCTTTCGGTTCTCCAGAAGGCTTAGCCCCATTAAAATTACTGAAAGCGATTTCAATGGCAGAATACAACTGGTCTTTGGTGACGGGTTTGGCTAAATAAGCCGCCGGATGCACCTTTTTGGCACGATCCACAGTTGCCGAATCAAGATTTGCTGTGAGGAAAATAAATGGAATTTGAAATTTTTTACGCACTGTTTCTGCGAGATCAATACCATCCATTTGACCAACCAGATGAATATCCAGAAGCAATAGATCAGGCCTTTCTTGCTCAATCATTTCAATGGCTTCGCTATATCTGGTTGCATTGTCAGGTACATGATAACCAATCTCAGCGAGCATTTCAGACAATGCACCCGCGATGATCATGTCATCTTCAACGATACCAATGGTCAGTTTTTCTTTTTGCATATCAAATCATTTTACTTCTGGCCTCCAGGTTATGAAAAGTCAATTCAAATACACTTCCGTTTTCATATCTGTACACAATATTCCCTGCCAACTGACGACTCAATTGTCTGATCAATTTCAAACCGAGAGAATTGCTCCTGTTGAAGTCAAAATTATGAGGAAGACCTGAACCATCATCACGATAATTGAAATAGAAAATGCCTTCGCCCAAATCTTTGATTTCAATCCGGATATTTCCCTCAGTTCTTCCGTTGAAGGCATATTTATAAGAATTGGTGAGGAGTTCATTGAGGATGAGTCCGAGGGGAGTCGCGGATTCGATGTCGATAAAAGTCTCAGGCACCAGATTGGTGATGGTTACCGGACATTCTGGTTTTTCAAAAACCTGTCGGATATGTGAAATCAACTCCTTCAGAAAAGTTCCTACTTCGACACCTTTCAAATCATCATGTTGATAGAGATTTTGGTGAATAAATGCGATGGACAAGACCCGATTTTGCCCTTCACGGATGGCGGCTCTTACGTTTTCATCGCTGGTTCTGGCCACTTGCATTTCCAGTAAAGCGGAAATCACCTGTAAGTTGTTTTTAACACGGTGATGAATTTCTTTCAGCAGCAATTCTCTTTGCGAAACTGACTGCTGCAATTGCACGGTTCTTTTCTGAACCGTATTTTCAAGCATCTTGAACGTGCGACTTTTGTCTCTGCGCAAGATCCATGATCTTCCGCTAAAGAAGAAAAAGATGAAAAGTGCAATGGTCACAAACGTGGCAATATGTCCTCGAATACCATGAAAAAATGGTGCGCGAACTTGTAGCGGAATTGCTTTGATCGTAACCATTCCCCCATTTTCGGATTTCGCTGCGATGACCAGACGAAACAAACCTTCAGGTAATGTTCCGGTTCGAATGGGATCAGTACTCAGGTTATACCACAATGGATCGAAACCATCAAATCGATAATACAGATGTCCGGGATCGGGACTCACAGCGATTTCGAGTTTGATGTATTTATCCTGATGATGAATAACGAGGATATTCTCTTTGATGACATTTCCGGTTTCATCAACTTCGGTATTCATTGTTCCATCAAATCGTTTCACTGAAATGAACCTGACTTCATGTTCCACTGTTTGGGCGATGGCTGAACCGCCACACATCACCATCGTCAAAACACTGAATAGACCTATGAAATATGTTTTCGAAAGTTGACTCATACACTGAGAGATGCCGAAGATACAAGAAGAAGCCATGGGAAAGAAAATGCGCCATGACACCAAAAGCCCCCGTTTTTCGCGGAGGCTCCTGGCTGGATTGTTGAACTGTTAATTGAAGAAACCACTGGTCCAGTCTTAGTGTATCAAAATGATGTTTGGCAAAATCCTAAACCGCACATCGAAAAACATATATGAATTAGGTAATCAGTTACTATTTAAATCTCTTCGTTCGTCTTCACTCCTGCTTCCTCCCGTGGAAGGGAGGAAGCGAAGTGGAGTCAGTGTTAAGTTGAGAATCCGATTGTTTTTGGTGTTTACAAGACAAATGTGTGGCAGAGACGAAGGCTAAGTCAATTATTTGGGATGAACTGCAAGGTTATGTGTATGGATGTATTCCGCTGCTGTATTCACGTAAAACCCATGTTGGGAACTATCTTTCGATCCACAATTACGCGACACCATGTCTCATCGAAAGCACCTTCAGCGCGATAAAAAGCTCAGCAAAATCATGAAGAAGGATCATGGTTTTATGCTGGAGAAAAAGAAACATATCCATCTTGAATTGTGTGCTTCTATTATCAGTCAACAACTCAGCACCAAAGCTGCAGCTACCATACATGGCAGATTCCGGGCGTTGTTCAAGAGTAAAAATCCAACACCAGAGATGATCTTGGAAATTCCGGTAGAGACGCTTCGCAGTATTGGCTTAAGCGCCGCAAAAGCCAATTATGTGCGAAATGTTTGTTCGTTTTTCATGGAGGAAAAAATCACCGACAAGAAACTTCATACGATGAGCAGTGATGAGGTAATTTCTACACTCACCAAAATCAAAGGTGTAGGACAATGGACCGCAGAAATGTTGTTGATGTTTGGCCTTGGAGACGAAGACGTCTTTTCACCCGGTGATTTGGTTCTACAACAAGCGATGATAGAACTTTATGAAATCAAACATTCAGATAAAAAGAAAATACATGCCAC
>JAIBBG010000010.1 GCA_019694805.1 Flavobacteriales bacterium
GATCGACTGTATTGTGATAGAGAACCTGCGAGCCAGATTCCAAAGTTGGGATGAAGTCTTGCAAATAGCCATTGGCAAACTTGACTCGCGAATATTTTTTTGATGAATTTGTATCCATAATCACCGGGACCGAGTCCATCACCATGTCCGATCATCATTTTTACCCCATTCCATTCCCGCTCTATGGGATCACGATAGAGTTTCACACCACATTCCTTTGGAAGGTAGTCGAATATCCACATGTCGTGATTACCGGTGAATAGGTGAACAGGAATGCCACTGTCTGTGATTTCGGAAATTTTCCCGAGCAGGCGTGTGAATCCGCGGGGTACAGCACGTTTGTATTCGAACCAAAAATCAAAAAGATCGCCCACGAGGAAAATTTCAGCAGCATCATGACGAATAGACTCAAGCCAGGCCACGAGTTTTTTCTCACGGATCAAGCTTGATTCGTGATCAGGTGCACCGAGGTGGAAATCGGAAGCGAAATAGATCTTTTTGTTTTTCTCCAGCATCAGTTGCCGACGTTTCTAAGCAGACGAATAGGTTCTGCCAGCTGCAAATTAAGTTCAAACATGATGGTCTCAGCAAAACTGAGATCACGTGCTTTCACTTCTTCCCTGATATCTGATGAATAAACAAGTGGTACGTAAATCTTGAAAACCTTGGGAATAATACTCAACGCAACCCCAGCATTCCACAGAGTGCGTGTGGCATCGTTGGTGCGCAATATGGTGTTGACATCATCACCAACATAAGCTTGCTCGTGTTCGTTCTTCAGCATCGCTACGCCACCATAAACGGAGAATGGCAATGCGATGGGTAGATCGACATCTACATTGAGCGATGTCAGAATACCATCTGCTGATTGCTCCGTGGGAGCAGCAAGTCCACCTTGTGTACGCATGAATTGTTGCGATAAAATTCCCGATGCTTCATTCCTGCCAAGGAAGAGACCATCGTATAGGTAGTCGCTTGCGGTCTGATTGTTCGGACTGTTTTTATCGTAACGAAGACCGCCATATTGCCCGGCAGCATTCAGGTAAAAGCCGCCACCAATACCCAGATAAAGTCTTGAACGAATTTTTTTCTTGCCCTTGCCGCGATATACTATATCGAAATTCGCTGTGTGTTGCTGGAATACGGCGAAATTGGTGTAATCACCTCCTTCGAAACTTGCAGCATATCGAAACTCACTTCGTGGAAACTTACGGGTGATATCTCCGGAAATTCTGATGTGCCCAATCATGTTATCATCGCCTGTTGGTTGAGCAACACTGCTATATCCAGATGTGGCGCCTTCGTCACTGTCGTGAAGCACATCCCCAATCATGGTGAATGAAATATCAATATTTCCCTGCCAATCTTTTTTGATTCGGTCTGGGAAAAGTTTGGCGTGCACATAGGGTGAAATCAAGTGATAGCTTCTCACATATTGCTTCTCATTGTATGGAAATGCATCAGAGCCGAATCGTTGACCACGAACCCCGAAACCAAATTTTCCATTGTTGTATTCGATGCGGGCGAAACCATCGATTGATTTCGTGGATATGCTGTACATCGGAGCGAAACGCCAATTAAAATTTCGAAGGGGAATGGTTTGGTTGTGCAATTGCACGCCAAGCATCCATTTGTTGTAATTATTCCATCCGACTAACGGCGTCCAGAAGAGTTGTGTCGTTTCCGGATCATCAACACCCGAGAAAAATTTCAGAACATGAGGTTCTGTTTTACGCAAAATGCCTTTCGTGCGAATGATGTTGTTGTTGCGGTCGAATTCAGGCATTCCTTGAACCTGATTGATTTTGATGATGTCTCCTTTCGTAGCATTTACCTGAACTGTCTTTTTTTCAAAGGGAGAGACACCATCGAACCATGTGCGACTTTGCATTTGTCCATCATGAATCACATCAACACAAAATGGTCCTGCAATATCACCATCATTCTTCACTGTTACCTTCATCTGATCACCTGAACCATGGGTAGATCTCACTTTATAGTCCAGTCTTCCTTTGGTATTCAATAACTCATCGAAGAACCAAGACAAATCTTTTCCTGATGTCTGTTCAAATACTCCGCGGATATCTGCTGGAGAAGGATGTTTGAATTTCCACGCTTCAAAATAAGCAGACATACATTGATTGAAAGTTTCTTCACCCAAGTAATTCATCAAGTAGTTGAACGCAATCGCAGTTTTTTTATAGACAATACCTCCGTAGTTCAAATCACTGTAAGCATCAGAAGGAGCTTGAATCGGTTGGTCATTGTAGTTACGCGCACTGATGAGGTACATCAACTCCTCGCTGAGGTATTGATAGGAGTATTTATCCAGTTTGAGCGATTTGCCAATATTGATGTTTCCGGCAAAGGCATCGATCACATTCGCATTTTTATCTGTAGCCAAAATGGTTCTTGTTTCAAAGAATGAATTGATACCTTCGTCCATCCATGCATTGTCACGTTCATTGCTACCGAGAATACCATAGAACCAATTGTGACCTACTTCATGTATGATCACAGTAGCAAGTCCGCTTTTCGAACCACTATTACCAATGACTGTGACATTGGGGTATTCCATGCCACCACCTGCACTGATAGTACCATCAACTGCGGTGCAGATATCATATGGATAATCTCCTGACCAAAGTGAGTAGTAATACAATCCGTCATTGATGGCTTTGATACCAGTACCTTCCCACTGCTCACCATTTTCTGGAGTAAACAATGCCCAGGTAGTCACTTTTCTTTTGCTATGAGGAAGTTCGACTTCACCCTTTCTTACAATCCATCTCTTATCAGCAAACCAACCGAAGTCGTGCACATTGTTTTGAACGTATCGTATGGTTTTGAGCTGAGTTGAAGACGCTGGGAATTTTGGTTCTTTTTTCACTTTGGCGAATAATGCAATGCCTTCAGGAGCCGGAGCTGGTAGCTTCGAAAGACTATCCATGCGCTGGATTTCTGAAACTGTTTGTAGGTTTCCTGTTGCGCCTACTATATAGTTTTCGGGTAGTGTGATGCTCACATCAAAGCTTCCGAATTCACTGTAGAATTCACCCTGTGTGAGGTATGGCATTTGATGCCATCCATCCTTGTCGTAGACTGCAGGTTTAGGATACCATTGTGTGATCTGATAACTTTCGCCAACGTGTCCAAGTCGGGAAATGGAGCCACTCGGCAGCTTCACAAAAAATGGTGTCGAGATTTTGATGCTACCACCCGGCATGATAGGGCGATCTAAATAGATCACAGCGATGTCTTCATATTCTTTCAAAAATTCCCACCTTAGTTTTTTTCCGTCCGATTGAAAATCGAGAGAGTCGATATAGCCTCTTGATTTTTCATTGGCATACAGCATGAAAAAATTTCCTTTTTCAAACTGCTGCTTCGACATCGCTGTCTTGGCGTTTTTGTAAGCGTTCGGCCAGAGGTGGATGTAGATATAATCGAGTGTATTTGTGCTATGATTGATGTACTCGAATTCCTCCCAAGCACTCAGTGTATGATCTTTATCGTTGAGCTTTACATTGATTTTATAATTCACTTCCTGTTGGAAGTATTTTCCTGATTGAGCAAGCAAAATGAGGTGTGCGAAAAATGCACACATGGTTAGTGTAATTTTTTTCATCAATCTGTAATCTGGTGTCAAAGATACACTTTGTGAAGGTCAACAACTTACCGGTTATGTAGCTCCATGGCCGGGTAACATGAAATTTAATATTACATGAATGAAAAAGAAAACGGCACCCTTTCGGATGCCGTCCCCTTCAACTGTTACAAATATGGCCAGTTAATGGCCGTAAATCGCTTTGAGCTTTTCCTCAAGCATAGAGCCACGAAAATTGTGACCGATAATATTTCCATCTTTATCTACCAACACAGTAAATGGTATACTTCGAACGCCGTATAAATCCGCGGCTTCACTATCCCACCATTTCAAATCACTCACGTGATTAGGCCAGATCAATCCATCGTCGGCAATGGCTTTGAGCCATGGGTCTTTGGCTTTATCCAATGACACACTGAAAACTTCAAAGCCATCTTTATTGTACTTCTGATAGGCTTTTACAACGTTTGGATTTTCACGACGACAAGGACCACACCACGATGCCCAGAAATCAATCAAAACAGTCTTTCCTTTTAGATCGGAAAGCTTACGTGTTTTTCCTTTCGGGTCGCTCAGGGCAATTTCTGGAGCGGGTTTACCTGGTGCGATATTGGAAGCCGAAGGTGCTCCTCCTTGATCAGCGCCTTTGTCTTTCGAAATAAACATCTGCACCTGTTGCTTGATACCTTTATACAGGATGGAATGTCCCATGGGTTTTTCCAGATCAGCAAATACACGGTTGAACAAGACCATATCCGTTCGTGGGTCCAAATGCTGGATAGCGAGCAATGCCGCCGGTGAAGTACTATGCGTTTCTAACCATGATTTGATGTAATCCGTCCTCGCTTTGCGATTGGTGATCAGTTCCTGATTGAGCATATTTTTCTCCTCAGGTGTGATTCCCGGTGCGGTCATCTTTTTCTTGAGTTCAACATCTTTGTTGTCGAAAGGTTCGGACTTTAATTCCAATTCATGAAGCGTTTCCGATTCCAGGCTTCCACTCAGGTGAAGACTTTTGGTAAAATCTTCAAGATTGGCTGTAATTTCTGGAGATTCCGTGCTGTCCGTGATGAGGGTTACAAATTCATCATCAACCAGCAGGCGGTAAAAATTCAATTCAAGATTTCTCGATGGTGCCAACACGAATGAGCCATCTGCACCTGCAACAGTAGAGTCAGTGCGCACACTTCTATTGTTGATGAAGCTCTCCAGGTAAATGGTTTTTCCCTGAGCGCCGTCAATTTTACCTGAAATGGTTCCTTTAGGCTGATTTGCGCTGCAGGCAGTTATCGTGATTCCGATAACAATACCCACAGGTATGTACTTATTCAAATTCATGGTTACCTCGAAGGACAATGAACAAAAAGTTAGTTTCTATTATTGCTTGTTGCGTGCCGAAGAAAACCTACCGAGGATCGTTTTGTTCAAAACATCTTCGCCGGACAGCCATGCCATTTCAATGGGTAATACGAAAATGGCAATGCTTTCAGGCAGATTCATCAGAGCCAGTTTTGTGGCATCTTTTTCAGTAGTTATCAGGACCGGAACTGCGTCTGCGAAATTACCACATTCAGCTTGCAGACTTTCTATTTCGTTTCGTGAAAAAATGTGATGATCTGCAAATTTTCGAAATCCGATAAGGGTATAATCCTTCTCCAATTTTCGCTGGAAATCAGTGGTATCCGCAATTCCTGCAAAACCGAAAATTCTCGACTTTCTATTGAGAATGAGTGGATTGCCATGAATTTGGCGTGGTTCGCCGTATTGGATGGAAGAAAATGCGATGATTTGATTTTCAGACGGTTGAATCTTTTGCCTGAATGCTGCCATCATTTCTTCGGTTATCCCTGCCGGACATTTGGTGACCACGATCGCATGAGCTCTTTTTTTGGCAGAAACCACATCGCGCAGGTCGCCGGCTGGTAGCAACAAATCCTTCCACCAAGGACGGTTGTATGGCATCAATAGGATGCTAAAATCCGGTTTTAACCGACGATGTTGGAATGCATCATCGAGCAAAATCAATTCTGCTTTCGTTTTTTCTTTGATTTCTTCGATACCGAAAAGCCTGTCTTCACATACCGCCAGATCGAGGTCGGGAAATTTCCGATGAATCTGCATCGGTTCATCGCCGATTTCATGGGCATTTGAATCTCTATTGGCCATGTGGAATCCCTTCGTTTTTCTTCCATAACCTCTGGATAAAAAGGCCAGTTTGAATTCATGGCACAGTTTACCTATTAGGTATTCTGCATGAGGTGTTTTACCAGTGCCACCAGCGTGCAAATTACCAATGATGATGGTGGGTAGCGCTCCGTTTCTGCTGGGTAAAATTCCAGCATCGTACATGGCATGCCGTATCCGGATAATCAATCCGTATAGCAGCGAAAAGGGCCATGTCAATAGTCTCAAGAAACGGAGCATGGGACAAACTTAAGGACAACATACTATGGAATGCTTGAGTGGCTTGCTGTCTGATGCAAGGATGAAACAGCATGATATTATTATTCGACAAAAACCTTGGTTTCACTGCGCATATTGACTTGCACCCTTGATTTATACATGAAAACATTGAACCCGGATCTATTGATCGGAATTGTGAAGAGGTGAGTTTAGTCCAGCATCAAGTCATTGCCTTCTTGTATTTGATGTATCCGACCCATTTTTCAACATCATGATTCTATCTAACTTGTTTTATTGCATTCAATGGGTACGTGTCAGACTCATATTCATTGTCAATGCTATCACATCGCTATTCTTTGAATATGGATTGAGACTTCATGATACTCGAATGAGGTGTAAGGATTTCCGCGAATTGCCACAAAGTCCAACAGCACCAACCAATGTTGATTCGCTATGAGACAGCCGGTGTTCTGATTTTTCTCTGACCTATTTTTTCTGTTTTTTAAAACAACAGCAAATCGATGCAAGGGAATTAGGCTATTCCGTCGAACTACAATTCTTGGAATTCGGGTTGAAGAGAAGACGCCACAATTATCCTCAGTATTACCTTCGTCGCATGATACTGAAAGACATCATTCAATTTCTTGAGGGGCGCGCACATCCTTCCTTGCAGGAAGGATATGACAATAGTGGACTGATCACTGGAAATCCTGATATGCAAGTGAGCGGTGCGATGATCGCTCTCGATTGCACGGAAGAAGTCGTGAACGAGGCTATTCGCAAGGGTTTCAACCTGATCATCGCGCATCATCCCATAGTTTTTTCAGGGTTGAAAAAAATCAACGGAAAGAACTATATTGAGCGTACTATAATAGCGGCGATCAAACATGACATTGCGATCTATGCCATCCACACCAATTTGGATAACATTGCGGGCGGGGTAAATGGAAAAATTGCTCAAAAACTTGGTCTTCAAGATACCTTCATCTTGGATCCTCTGTCAGGTAAGCTCAACAAATTGTCTGTTTTTGTACCTGATAGCCATCTCAACGAGGTTAGATCTGCACTTTTTCAAGCTGGAGCAGGAGAAATAGGTCAATATGCCCATTGCAGTTGGTCAGTTTCCGGCATCGGGACGTTCAAGGCGGGAGTCGGATCAAATCCTCACGTTGGAGAAATTGGGAAAGATCATCAGGAAAGTGAACATAGGCTTGAGGTTGTGTTTCCGGTTTGGAAGAAATCAGCGGTGGAGCGGGCTTTACGCGCATCGCATCCCTACGAGGAAGTCGCGTTTGATATTTATGCTATTGAAAACCAGTGGCGTGAAGTTGGCGCAGGAACGGTTGGTCAGCTACCACAACCTATGCCTGCCCAAGATTTCCTTCAAATGTTGAAAACCGTATTGGGCGCAGGGGTAGTGAGACATACCCGTCTTGTGAAGGATGAAGTCAGGAAAATCGCGGTCTGCGGGGGCAGTGGCAGTTTTTTGCTACGTCAGGCTATATCATCTGGTGCTGATGTATTTGTGACTTCAGATTTCAAATACCATCAGTTTTTTGACGCGGAAGGGCAGATTGTCATTGCCGATATTGGTCATTATGAGAGCGAACAGTTCACGATGGAGCTATTAAATGATTGGTTAAAGGAAAAATTTCCTACTTTCGCGTCCCATTTAACGGAGGTTATCACTAATCCCGTTTATTATCTGTAGTACCATGGCTAAAAAAACAGTGAAGGCTAAAGCAGCAGCAAAGAAGCCTGCACCGGCGAAGAAAGCCGGAGCAGCAGCCTCTGCTAAAGCCAAAAAGCCCGCCAAGCCTGCGAGTTCAGGTAAAAAGGCGGCCAAGCCAGTTCCTTCGAAAGCTACAGCGGCGAAGAAAAAGCCTGTTGCGAAAGCACCAGTGAAAGTTGCCGCAAAACCTGCAGCAAAGGCTTCCGTTAAGCCTGCCAAGCCGGTTGCCAAATCGAAGGCAAAACCGGTATCCAAAGTACAACCTGCTAAAAAGGTAGCTAAACCGGTGGCCAAGCCGGTTGCTAAGGCGGCCGCTAAACCAGTTTCAAAAGTTCAGCCGAAACCTGCATCAAAACCAGTTTCGAAGACTGCTCCGAAAGCTCCGGCAAAACCGGTCGCGAAGGAATTGGCGAAACCGGTGGCAAAACCTGCAGCGAAACCTGCTGAAAAGGCTGATACCAAACCTGTAGCTAAGCCAGTAGCCAAACAGGAAGCTAAACCAGTTGTTGCTCCGAAGAAGGATGAACCAACTGAAAAGAAGGAAGCGCCTAAGGCAGCTACACCAGCTCCTAAGGTAGAGGCACCAGCGCCTGCAGCGAAAAAAGAAGTCGTAAAGACTGTTGAACAACAAATGCAGGAGAAAGGTGCTTCAGATCAAGCACCAACTGCCAAAGGCAGTGCTTCCAAACAAAAGGAAGAATTATTTGTTCCAAAATATCAATTGCCAGCGGTAACTGAAGTGGCCAGGCCAATGCGTCCGAAACCACCTTCCAAGCCAACAGAAACGGTAGCCAAACCAGTTGCCAATCCTATATATGTGCCACCTGCACCGGACGGTAAACCCGGTATCAAGTTCGCACCTATTGCAATTGTTGAGAAACCAAAAGAAAAAGAAAAACCAAATAAATCGGAAGAGGACGAAATGAGTTCAAAGACTTCACCCCGTCTCGCGTTTAATGACAGCGACGACAAAAAAGGCGTGAGTGTAGAAGCTAAGCTTCGCGCACTTTACGGTATTCAATTGATTGATTCGAGGATCGACAGGATTCACGCTATGCGCGGTGAACTTCCTTTGGAAGTTCAGGACCTGGAAGATGATGTAGCCGGATTGGAAGCACGCATTGAAAACGTGAAGGAAGATCTCAAAAACGTTACTGAGGAAATCACCGGCAAGAAAAATGGCATCAAAAACGCTGAAGCCCTGATTAAAAAGTACAAGGAACAATTGAACAACGTGAAAAACAATCGCGAGTTCGATTCTTTGAACAAGGAAATCGAATTTCAGGAATTGGAAATTCAGTTGCACAACAAACGCATCCGTGAGTTTGAAATCACTCAGAAAACAAAACAGGAATTGCTGACGGCAACAGAAACCAAACTTACCGAACGTAAGAATGACTTGAAGGTGAAAAAAGCTGAATTGGATGATATCGTTTCTTCCACTGAGAAGGAGGAAAAAATCCTACGTCAGAAAAGCACAGAAGCCAAGAAACTGATAGAAGAGAGATTACTCGCAGCATATGAGCGTATCCGCACGGGTGCACCAAATGGTATGGCAGTCGTTCCAATTGAACGCGAAGCTTCTGCTGGTTCTTTCATTCAATTGCCTCCACAGAAACAATTGGACGTTGCTGCCCGCAAGCGTGTAATTGTTGATGAACACAGTGGCCGTATCTTGGTTGATGCTGATCTTGCTCGTGAAGAGCAGGAGAAGATGGATGCACTGTTAGCAAAAGAGCTTCATTAATCATCTTGATATTTCATCAAAAGGGGTTGTCAATAGACAACCCCTTTTTTATTGGATATGAAAAAGGCTGATTGAATCACGAAGTGAATTCATCTGATGTGATGGAGTGATTGTTTCGAATTAAGGGCAGAGTGCTTCGCAGTATTGGAATTCGAAGAAGTATTTCTTCCTTCTATTAGCCTTAGAAGATTGGTCTGTATGAAGAACTATGATCTGATAAGCCCAACTGGTTTTGATGAAAAGGTGAAACGGCAAACGCGCACAATCATACGAGGTGAATGCGGCACTGATCAGAGAAATGTTAGTTCATTGATATGGTTCAACGTTGTTGTTCACTTCAATGAGAAAGTGAGAACATGATTAACCTAAACGGTTGAGATAAGCCATAACCACATCCTTTTTTCGGGAGGCAATGGGTAATTGATTTCCGTTGGTGGTGACAATCATTCCACCATCTGCACGATCCAGTCTGCTGATGTGGATGGTATTCAACAAAAAACTCTGATGAATGCGCAAGAATCCTTGCTTACCGAGCAGGTCTTCATATTCACCAATAGATTTGGATACAACAATTTTAGTGTTGTCGTGCATGACAAAAGTGGTGTAGTTTTTATCAGCTTCGCAGTATTCGATATCCTTGATGTCGATGATGTGAATGGATTCGCTTGTCTTCAAAACAATTTTGCCAGTATCATTTTGTTTGGAAGCGAATTGTTGTAATAAAAGTTGTAATCTGGTGTCGAGTTCTTTTTTCTGAAATTCAATAAAGGCCCTCTGCACGGCTAAGGTGAGTTCGTGTGGGTCAACTGGTTTAAGCAAATAGTGTAGGGCAGCAACCTGAAAAGCACGTAACGCAAATTCTTCATGTGCAGTGATAAACACGACTGGTATTTGTTTTTTTCGTAATTCAGGAATCAAATCGAAACCACTTCCATCGCCGAGATGAATATCTAAAAGGACCAAGTCCGGACTCTGTTCAATCACAACTTTGGTTGCTGCAGCAAGGCTTCCTGCGGTAAGCAATTCATCGATTTCCGGGCATGAGTTTCGAAGCAATGATGCCATGCCTTCTACTGTCCTCTTTTCATCATCTGCGATCAGTACTTTCATGTTATTGTTCTATGAGTGGTAAAAGAAATTTGATTTCTGTTCCTCCTTGGGGAAGGGATTTTACATGCAATTCAATTCGGTTTTGAAGTTCGCGATTGAGGATGGTGAGTCGCTCTTTGGTGATCTTCATGGCATGGATTTTTTCCTGAGCATCTTGCGTTGGTGAGTTTTCAAATCCATTTCCATTGTCCTTCACAGTAACCTCCAATTTGTTGTTGATTTTGGTAAAACGGATGTGAATTTTTCCGGTATGCTGTATGTTTTTGAATCCATGCTCAATGGAGTTTTCTACGAATGGTTGAATGAGCATGGCTGGTACTTTGGTTTGCGAAGGAATGATCTGATCATCCATTTCGATATCGTATTCAAATTTTCCTTCAAAACGAAGCTGCTGAATTTCCAGGTATTTGTTCAGCCATGCACATTCTTTTTCTAAAAATATCCATCCCGCCGCTGAATGATCCAAAATGCCCCTCATGAGTGTGGCAAATGAGGAAAGGAATCGGGCGGCTTTCATCGGTTCATTGGCATACATGAAACTTTGGATGGCCGATAGAGAATTGAAAACAAAATGCGGATTCATTTGAGATTGCAGGAGTTGTTGTCTCAATTCAAGGGTGTGTTGAATTTGTTTTTGTTTCCTCGCCCTTGTATACCAATATGCGGAAAGGATGATGAGAATGAGCAAGAGCGACCAAACAATAATTCGCGTGTTTTTTTTGTGTAATTCCAGTTCCAAAATTTCCTGTTGTTGCTTAAGGCTTTCATTTTCTCTGATGTGTCGCTCAAGTTCATATTCAGATTCAACACGTTTGATGGCTTCAATAGACTCTTCATTCAGTATACTGTCTTTTAAAGGTATAAATTCTTTCGCAACAGCATGGTATGCCTCATAGTTTTTTTGAATAGAGAGAATTTCCATTTTGAGTTTGAGGATATCGCGTATCAACTGTCTGGAGCCCATACTTCGGCATTCTGGCAATGCCATCTCCAGGTAATCCCATGATTCATGCAAATTCTGTCGTTCAAATTCAATGTTGGCTAACAAGATTTGTGATTGAACTTTTTTGAACTGGGCGCCTATCTGTTCATAGGTTGAAATGGCATCCATCACCAATTGTCTTGCTGCATCGAGGTTGCCTTTACCTCTGTAGACATCGGCCAGAATGCGATTGCCATCTGCGATACCTTCCGTTTGCTGAAGTTCTTCATATAGATCGAGACAGAGATTTGCATAGAATTCAGCAGAATCAATTTGATGTGTTTCGATGTAAACACAACCAAGGTCATAGGCCATCACAGCGATGCCATCTTTTTCGCCAAGATCTTTGAAGTAAGAGAGGGCGAGATGTGCCGATTTGAGTGCATTGTCCCAGTCTTTCAGGATGAAGTATGTTCCATGAATATTACTCCAAGTGGTCGCTATAGCGCTTTTATCCCCGATGACTTCGTAAAGTTTCAAAGCCCTGAATTGCAGTTTTTGAGCTTCACTATATCGCCCTAACATGTAAAGTACAGAACCTTTGTTGCCTAAAGAACCTGCAAGTCCGGCATTGTTTTCTGTTTTTTCGTCATAATAAATAGCGCTATCCATGTAATGAATCGCGAGATCACCTTGACCTCCACTGATGGCCGCTACAGCAAGAGCATTGTATAGCCTGGCAAGATGTTTATCGCTTCCTGCTTGTCTGCACAACGCGATGCCTTCCTGGGCAATCCATTGCGCAGAATCAATATTTACACTGATATACGCCCTTGAAATCTCTGCATACAGTTTTGTTTTTTCATCAATGTGTTGTGCTTGACTCAGTGCTTGCCAAAGCTCTTCGGCATGACGAGGATTAGCCGCATACAACTGGACTGATGTTAGGAAGCACCATATTCCAATGGATATATGTAATAGTGGTTTCACGTTGCAAAATAATGAAAGCCGGAGCATCTATGATGCTCCGGCTTTTTGATGTGTTCACTGCTTGCTTGCTAATTAGTGTGTGTCATTCGTCAATTGTGTTTGATCAAAGTGAACATCATCGGGGTAGTGTTAGCGAAAAAGAGAGTCAAGTGATACAAGCCGCATGGCCATGAGCTGGTATCCACTTTGTTGTTTTCAATGGTATAGATATCGGCAATCATACTTCCGGTCGCATCTCTCAAAACAGCACTTGTAGCGCTGCCAGAAGGTCCGGAAATACAGAGCTCATTCTGGAAAGGGTTGGGATAAATCAGAATTTGATTTTGCTGAACATGAAACACATCATTGATCATCACATCCAAACATTCTGAGGTGACTTCGCATTCACCTTGAGTGATGATTACGGCATAGGATCCATTTTGAGTCGGCGTAAACTCATTGTTATTCGATCCGACTTCCTGCTTCGTCTCACAGTTGATCCAGGTATAGTCACCTTGATTGTCTTCTACAGCAATGGTCGACTCATCGAAACTCAATTGTGCCTGTAGGTTAACGATATTCAGAGTTAGTGTTACGATACTATCACAACCTACATCTGAAGTGAGCATTTGATCGTATATACCTGAAGTCTCGTAAGCAATATCATTCCATAAAAAGGTTCCACACGAAGTTGTGCTCCAATTTGTATGGATGGTTGGATGAATGGTAACCTGAAGAAATATGGTGCTGTCACAACCAGATTCATTGAGCAGATGTCTTTCATAGGTTCCACTTTCAGTAAATATTTCTTCATGGAACAACACAGATTCGCAACCTTCCACATGGATGGTTGAGCTAGATGTATGAGTGATATCTAAATTGAGAACAATGGTGCTATCACATCCGGCAAGACTCTGCAACACCTGTGTATAAACACCAGAGGAAGTGTAAGTGATGTCATTCAGAGAATAACTTTCACATGCACTCACTGTCATGTTCACCAAGGCATTCACAGAAAGTGAAGCACCATTGTATCCCAATTGTCCAAATTCATTGATGATTAAAATTTCTCCTATTGTGTTCGGAGTGATCTGTATGATGATTTCTGTATCGCTGATCGAAACAGGAATGATTTCATTTTCTCCGATAAAAATTTGCGCACCAGTAAAATGTTGTCCAGTGAATGTGATGTTTGCAACATCACCGCAGTATGTGTCTTGATCAACCGCGAGAAGAATTGGGGGTGTTGCATCTACCGCATCATATTTCCAAACATCGCCAAGAGCACCGATGAGGTTGTTATTGTCCTTGCCAATGCCACCAATAAGCCAGAAATCACCATGGATATCTTTGGTACATCCCAATAGATTTCTTGCTCCGGGATAGTAAAGTGTCGAGGCAGTGCCCTGGGGTCCATATTGACCAATACCATTCACGGTGGTTGAACCATGCATATATGTCCAGTAGTGATTTTCTGTATTCAATCTCCACAAATCACATCGAACACCGAAACCATTGTATTCAGAATGCCCGCCAAAAAACCAAAGATCTCCGGCATCATCCGTCCAATAAGCCATATCCGCGCGTGAACCGGGATGGTTTGTTACAGACTCGATTCCTTTAGTTCCGTATGTAGAAGAGGTGCCATTCGTATTCGATCCATTGATCCATGCCCATTGATCGGAGACCGGATCATACTTCCAGAAATCGTTCATCTGATCGTTCACCGTGTTATCCTGATTTCGGATACCATACCCACCGTAGACATACATATTGCCTATGAGGTCCATCCAACCTGCACATGACGCTCGGGATGAAGGAACATTGTCTTCATCGAAAACTCCCTGACTGCCCCATACCGGATTTTGATTGCTTTGGTTACCGCCACTTACCCATGTCCACTCAAGTGTTAGGGGATCGAAATTCCACAACTGATTGAGGTGTCCCTGCACATTGTAAATTTTACCAATACCTCCAAAGAGCCAGAATTTTCCATCATTTCCTTTCCAATAGGCATGATGAGATGAAGCACATGGTGTATTGCCTGGCGCGGCTATTCCTTTAGTTCCCAGAACAAAATTTTGATTGATCACATTTGAACCGTGCATCCATGTCCAATTGTTGGTAGTGATATTGTATTTCCAGAGATCATTGTAGAATTGAGCTGAGCCCGACTCAACGGGTTTGTTTCCACCAAATAACCAGAGATTACCATCGTTATCAATCCATGACGCTGCACTGAATCTTGCTCCCGGTCTGCTGGTAGCGCTTTCTACTCCCAAAGTTCCATAACTGCCGGATGACATATCAATTGAAGTCCCCTTCATCCATGTCCACATCTGCGTTGTAGGATCATATTTCCATAAATCGTTGAGCCCATGATAACCTTCAGGTGCACCACCGAAGATCCAGATGTTGTCGTTTTGATCTATCCAAATACATGCACTCTCTCTGGAGCCCGGTGTGTTGGATGAAGAAGCAACACCCATCGTACCCCAAACAGGTTCTGCACTTCGGAATAGATCGCTCGCTATCCAAGTAAAACTTCCCTGCTGAGCGTGCAATTGACACATTAGCGCGAATACCGTCAAAAAAGTGGTAATGGTTTTCATCTCTTTTGTTGGATCAAAATTGCGTCAACCATTTGCGGTAAACTGAGGAGATGAAGAAGTGGGTGTATTGGATGAATATTCGTACGGTCGGACTGTATAATTGAGGTGATACAATGTCAAGACAATGACACGATGAATGAAAACATGAGTCGCAATGAGGGGATTGAAGCGAATGTCGCTATTGCAATAGATTCGAAGTAAGCTTATCTGGACATGATGTCGGCCATTTTGGCTCCCATCTTTTCAATAAAATAATATTCATTGTTGGATAATATGATCACGCTGCGATCTGTTTCCATGAAATGGATGATCATTGTGATGTAACCGGGCCATGATCCAGTGTGATAAGCTATATGTTGGTTCTTATCGTCCTGATGGACAGCCCATCCATAACCATATTCAACTTTTTCACCACTGTCGAGATGAGTGTTTGACATGGCTTTCAAAGTGGTGTTTTCCGAAATGAGTTGATGACTACGCAATGCTTTTTCCCAAAGAGCCAAATCTCGTATACATGAGTTTACAGTGCCATCGCCAGTAATGCCATCGAGCCAAAAGACAACGTCTTGTTCAGGAAGATTATCCGGTAAATCATACCGTTGATTTTTGGTATCATACACATAGCCGTAAGCATAATTTACAACCCTTTCTGATGAAGACCTTCTTGTGTTGTAAATGCGGGAGTGATCCATACCAAGCGGTTTAAAGATTTTTTTCATCATGAAGTCTTCATAAGACATACCCGATGCTCTTTCTATGATGGTTGATAGCACGGCATAACCCGTATTGCTGTATTCATGTTTTTCGCCAGCTTTAAAATCAACTTTGGGTTTATACTTTGCAAAACATGCGATCAAATCACTATTGAATGCTATCTTGGTTTTATCCCATTTTTTATCCATCAATTCCATATAATCAGGCAAGCCACCCGTGTGATTGAGGAGATGGCGAATGCGCACATCTTTGTATGGCAATTCGGGGATATACTTGGTTATGGGATCTTCGAGGTCTAGTTTGCCTTCTTCGAAAAGCATCAAAATCGCAATGGCAGTGAATTGTTTGCTGCATGAAGCAAGTTCAAAAACAGAACTGTCATTCAAAGGTGCATGAGTAGTATAGTCTGATTCACCGATACATGCCTTATAAACCGTTTTTCCATCTTCAATGACCAATACACAACCATTGAATTTGGTGACATTTTTTTTCAATTGTACGAGACTGTCAATGGAAGCGAGTCGCTCATCAAGTGATTTGTTTTGCGGTTTTCTCGGGAAAATCATTTTAACACCGCTTTTCCTGATGCCAATGATTTTGTTTTTATCGCTGATGCTATATCCCATTTCCATCACCTCTGTGGTATCGTTGGAAAATTTGATTTTCACAGAAACGGATTTTGGTGATCTGTTAGTGATATCAACGATTTCTGGCTGACCAAACATCATTTTATCTCCTTCGAACAGTCCTTTCACTGACGATGTGGGAAGCACAAGTCGCATCAGCCAATTCATCTGCTTCCGCATAGCACGGTAATCGTCATTCTGGTAGTGGTTATAGAATGTGCGAATGACTTGATGTTGCTCTGTAGCGTTGGGGACCTGTGCATTGCTCGTAGCATGACACAACAGTATGGCAATCGCTATGAGTACTCGGAGGTAGTGGAATGGCATCATTGGATCTTGGTCAAAAAAACTGACACAAAATACTAAATGATTTTTTGGATTGATGTTGATAGTAATTTTGGGTCACCCGTTGTAACCAATTCCATCTTCATGATCCCAAAGAAAGTTGTCTATTCGATACAAGAGGAATCTTATAGCGAATAGTCATTGATCAGCCTACTAACCCATCATCAAACGAATTCTGTCTGGAATACTCTTTCATTGGATTTCAAATAGATCTTGCCATGCTCAATGGTGATCTCGCCGCTTGCATTCATTTTTCTTATGGCGCGAATGACTGTTTCTACGCGCAAACCTGTCATGCCGGCGATTTGTCTTCTTGTCATGGTCACTTTTTGCATTCTGGGACAGAAGCTTTTGCCAGTATTGCGCAAGTAATCAAGCAAGGTCTTGATGCGATGAGATGGAGATTGCGAGGCCAGTTCGCGGAATAGCAAATTGCGGTATGTAATTCTTGTGGAAAGAAGTTTTAAAAAATCATGAGTAATCTCCGGATTATCGTGCAAGAGTCGATGAAAGTCTTTCGTTTCTAAGTGATAAACGCGGCAAGGTTCATCGGCTATGAATGAAGAGGTGTAGGTCAAGTGATCAAATAACGATGTTTCCCCAAAGCACTCTTCCGGCATAATGATGTCGTGCAATGTTTCTTTATTCTTACCTTCAAGATTTGTCCAATTCACGGAGCCTGAAACCAATTGAAAGTATCCTGCACAATGTTCTCCTTCGCGGATAATCACATGGCCTGTGCGATATTCATTTAATACAGCTCCGTATTCAATAAGTAAATTTTTGGCGATCATGTTTATTTGTTCAATTTTTGGTTAGACAGGGCATAGCATTTTAGGTTAGGTACATGCCTGAACCGATTATTTTTCATCATTAGCTTTAGTTCTTCAATTTGCCGGCGAGCAAGCGAGTCTTGTGCCAAAATGCTAATCTTCATGGAATCAGCATGCTAAGATTTCGTGGAGCCATATACGTGTGCAGAATATGTATTTTATTTCCGAAAAATGGAAAACAAGGTCATTGAATTTTCCATTGAACAGGCAAATTGAAGACGCTGAGTGAACGTTGATACCCTTCAACTAGAACTTCAATCAATTCTCTGAATGGCTATCCTCCAAGGATGACATGGTGATGGAGCGGAGTTGGTCAATGAGTTGCTCTACCAAATGACGAGAGGGCAGATGAGAGTCGGTCGCTTCATTTTCGATTTGCTGGCAAAGCGAAGCGAGGTCATGCAGTTTGAGCAATGCCAGTCCCGGTCTGATCTTGTGAGCTATCTTCACAATCGAACCAAATTGATCATTCTTCAAGTAGTTTTCGAGTGAGAGAAGATCTTTTTGAATTCCATCATTGAACAGCTTTTTGAGATGTTGTATGTTCTGCGGCTCCATATCGGAAGGCCAACCAACGTGGGAAAAATCTGGTGTATGGTTTGGCGATGGATTATTCTGTTTAATCTTTCGATCTGAACTGAGGTATTCAATCACCTTGGTTTGAATATCGATATCTTCAAATGGTTTAATGATGTAATCATTCATACCAATTTTGATGAATTCCTCCAGTTTGTGTTTGAAGGCATTGGCAGTAAGTGCAATGATCGGCGCATCTGTCAGTTGATGTTCACGAATGTATTTTGTGGTTTCAATGCCATCGAAATTTGGCATTTGAATGTCCATCAAGATCAAATCGAAATTCTTCTCTCTGATATACTCAATCGCTTGAAGTCCATTCTCTGCTTCTTCAAGTGAACACTCAAGAGGAAGAAGAGACTGTCGTGCAATAAACCTATTGAGTTCATTGTCCTCAACAAGGAGAATAGACTTTCCTAATAGGGAAGGAGCATTTTGTTTTTTGGGGGCCGAATTGTTTTCGTTGTTACTGGCTTTTTCCAGAAATAAACGAATGGTAAACTGTGTTCCCTCGCCTTTGCTGCTTCGAACAGAAATACTCCCTTTCATCAGATGAACAAGATCTCGCGAAATGGCCATACCAAGACCGGTACCTTCGAAATTCCTGGCCGATGAATCTTCCTCCTGACTGAATTTTTCGAAGAGCTTCTGGGAGTAAGTCTCGGACATTCCCCGACCTGTATCCGTCACAGTGATTTCAAGGTTGGCCGTCGTCGTATTTTCTGCAAGCTGATGGACTGAAAGAAAGACATGACCTTGATCTGTAAATTTAATGGCGTTACCCACAATATTAATCAAAACTTGTTTGAGGCGGAGTTCATCGCCAAGAAGCAATGGGCTTATCTTTTCATCAACATGAATTTTCAATTCTATGTTCTTCTCTTCGGCTTGTGCATGAAATACCGAATAGAGATCGTTGCATACCTCGCGAATGCTGAATGGATTTACCTGGATGGTCATTTCTCCGGATTCGATTTTGGCCATATCAAGGATATTCCTCACGATGGACAACAAATGCACGGCTGAAGTTTCTGCTTGTTTCAAATAGGGGAGTTGTCCGGGTAATGGTGATTCTTTCCCTATTTGCCTGATCATCCCAAGAATCGCATGCAGTGGTGTTCTGATTTCATGGCTCATGTTGGCCAGGAAAAGTTCTTTTGCTTTGCTGGCAGCTTCAGCAAATGACTTTTCTTCTCCTAGTTGGCGTTCAAGCGTTTTTTGTTTCGTGATATCGAGGTGAATTCCAATGGAACCAATGAGACTGCCATTGTCATCGTAATTTGGTGCACCACTGATGAGCCAGAATTTTTTCTCTCCTTGTTTGGTTGTAATTTCTAATTCATAGCTATCCGAAATTCCTTTTTCCCGAAGCGTATTTTTATCATACACCACTTCTGCATGCACGTCTGTGGTCAATAATTTACTGGCCAATTGTCCTTTGAGTTCCTGGAGCGAATAACCCGACATGTCAAGCATGCTTTGATTGGCAAAAAGGATATGGTCATCATGATCAACTTCCAGCAAACCGAGATTTATATTGGCAATGATGTTCCTGAACTTCTCTTCCTGACGGGCAAGTTGTTGTTCCCATTGTTGTCGATTTCGAATATTGATCAACATATGGCTGAAGAGCTCAAGCAACTTCAATTCAGATTCCGAGTACCTTCTTGCTGTGATGGATGAATCGAAACCAATGAAACCAACGAGATTTTCAGAATCAATGATGGGAACCGTTATGAACGTTTTGATGCGATAGGTTCCATAACGTTCGATCATTCCAAGTTGCTCACTTTCTGAAAGCGATTTGAAATCCGTAAGGGAAAAGGTCTTTCCTTCTCTGTGATTTCTGATAACCGGTTCAAAGCCTTCAAGAGGATGGCTATCATATTGCGTCATGCGCCTGGTAATTCCATCCACATTCCATTCAAATTTTAAATGGACAAAATTTTGTGTGAAGTCATAGTCAAAAATGTAGACGCGTTCTGATTTGAAGAATGTCCCCAGTTTTTTGAGAGATTCGTGAATGATCTGATCTTCACTGTGGTACTCGTTTTTCAAAAACAGAAAGGCGATGTCGATGAGCAATTCCTGTTGAAGGATCTCTGTTTTTAATGCAGCTTCAGCTATTTGTTGTGAGGTGATGTCTGTCATGTGACAGTCCATTCTCACAAAATTTCCGGATTGATCGCTGACCAATTTTCCTTTATGCCTGATCCACTTTTTCTTTCCTTCAGCAGTGATGATGATGTGTTCTTTTTCAAAAAAACCTTTTTCAAGCAATTGTTCCCGGAAGTCATATGCCAACACATAATCTTGTTCTGTGAGAACTGTTTTCCACCAATCTTCCTTATTGAGCCAAAACTCTGGTGGATAACCAGTGAGTTGTTCAACAGAAGGAGTTACAAATGTTATAAGATGTTCTGGATAAGACGTGGTATAGACAACATCCGTCATTTCCAACAAAATGCTCTCGAGTACTTGTTTGGTTTCCCTTAATTCATTCTCATGATTCTTTTGGGAAGTGATATCAATCGCAAAAACAATGTATTTCTGATGGTGATCGGTTACATACTTCTGAATACTTTGTGCAATCCAAATCGCATTGTGATTTTTTTTGAGGAGAATGGACTCTATGCTGACAGATGGTTTGTCGGTTGTTTTCAAATGCATAATGGCATTTTTCAGCTCGGCAGCATGTATTCCATTCATGAGTGAATACCCTGATTTTCCCATCAATTCTTGATTGGAATAACCAATTTTATGTTCAAAGCTTGTATTGACGGATTCGAGTACACCATTTTCATCTACGGCGAAGATCATTTCTGATGCATTCTCCATGATCATGCGGTATCGCGACTCTGACTGACGAAGTTTTGAAGCACCTTCATGGACACTTTTCATCAGCGTATTCATTTCGTCAGAATGAATCTCCACTTGTTTCAATAAATGAAGGAAATCGAAGGTGGGATCATGAACCGCAAAATCTTTCAGGATTAATTCGTCTTCTTGCAAGGCATCCACAGAGTTGATCCACATGGTGCCGAGAAATGCCAATTCGTTGATCTGAGGTATGTGACTGATTTGACCGCGTAGTATCAATTTTTGTCTAACTCGATGTTTGAGATAAATCGGTTGACCGATTGTTCTCATGAGTTGATCTCGATCCCACGAGTGATAGTGAGGCCTAATGATTTCGAAGTGATCCAGAAGAGCCTCACCGGCAATATTGCCGAGTATTTTTTTTAAAGTCGTTCCGGTAGAGGCCATGATGAGGCCTTCATTGAAAACAATGTGAAAAGGAAATAGCTGATCTACAAATTCTAGGATGGGTTTTTCCTTTAGTTCCATGTGATTTTAAAGACCTGATGTGTACCAGGAGCATCATTTTCCGATAACATGACAATTTCTACCGGGGTATTGTACAATTCGGAAAGACCTCCAATCAATCCAATCAAGAAATTGGTAAGTCCTTTTCTTCTGGATATATATTCCAAATGAAGTTCCTTCTCGCTGATCAGTGTTGTCTTGAATTCCGGTGGGGTCAACTTAGGATAAAGCATCATTACCCTGTTGTGAAATACAGGCAGACTCATCAGGAATTCGCTGAGCGAAGTTCCTCCGCTTGAAAGTAGATAACCATATTTTACGGACGCGGTTTTTAGAATCCACCAATTGCCCAGATCCTGTAAAATATCACCGACTGGTTTTTGTGTTTCATCAGCAATAGCAACAGCCAGCTTGTAAGTGATTTCATCATCATAGGGTTCACTGCTGACAAAAAAATCGTTTTCAACACCACTATTTTGTTTGATGTTCGACCAGGTATTTTCACCGTAATGATGCAATACCATTTCCTGGATTGATTTATTTACGATACCGTACATGCTATTCCTTGATGATTTTGTTTTCTTTGATGAGTAAGTAAATTCTTGATTTGGCTATTTTAAGGTGTTCAGCGGTCCTCACAACATTCCAATCATAATGTTTGAGATGATGCAGGATGATTTCAAGTTCGAATTCTTCAAGCGTTTTGGCTTTTTCTAGGTGGTTGATTTTAGAATTCAGGGGATAAAAACTGATGTCCTGTTCATCAATTACATGATCAGTGCACATCACACAAGCAAGATCAATAACCGCTTTGAGTTCTCTGACATTTCCGGGGAAGTCATGATTCATGAGTTTGTTTTTCGCGCCATCTGTTATCCGGAATTCTGGAAGCTCGTTCTTCGCCGAGAAGTCATGCATAAAATGGATGGCAAGGAGAAGAATATCGTTTCCACGTTTTCGCAATGAAGGAATATCTATCGACAGTCCAACGATTCGGTAATAGAGATCTTCTCGGAATCGACCGGCTTTTACTTCTTCCGCAAGATTTTTATGTGTGGATGTGATCAGTCGAATATCAATCGGAATGGATTGATTGCTGCCAATATGATTCAGTTCTCTTTCCTGCAGTACCCGTAGCAACTTTGCTTGAAGTTGGATATCCATCTCTCCGATTTCATCCAGAAAAAGGGTACCACCTTCTGCCTCTTCAAACTTACCTTTTCTTGTTTGTATGGCTCCGGTGAATGCTCCTTTTTCGAATCCGAATAGTTCGCTTTCGATCAATGTTGAAGGTATAGCTGCAACATTCACCGAGACAAATTTGGCCTTAGATCGCTTACTCTGTTGGTGAATTGCTTTGGCAAATACCTCTTTACCAACGCCTGTTTCTCCTGTAAGCGAAACATTGATATCCGATAAAGCTGCCTTTCTCGCCAGCACAATACACTTCTGCAAAACTTCTGAATTGCCTATTAAATTTTGTTCGGAGTCAAAGTTGGTGCTAAGTTGTTCTTTGAGTTTTGCTACTTCTTTTTTCAGTGTAGCATTCTCCAAAAGATGCTGAATCGATTTGCGAAGCATCTCGTGGGTATGGTCGTCTTTCAGGATATAGTCTTTCGCTCCCGAGCGCAATAATTGCACAGCATTGCGAACATCGTCTTTACCACTGATGACGATAATCGGTGTTTCCGGTACTGTTTCGAGAATTGATTGAATGAGCGCTTCACCGGTAATGTCGGGCAGACCAAGATCAGTGCAGATAATATCCGGACATTCATTTACTCTTTTCAACAAGGACAAGCCACTCGTGAAAAGGTGGACTTCATAATCTGGATTCAAAGAGACCTGGTATTGCAGCAATTGACCATACCATTCATCATCTTCAAGTATGAAGATTTTTTTGTCATCAAAAAGTTATCGCTCGATTAAGTTAAATCATTATCGCTGAAAAAATGTGATCGTAGTCACAAAATTTCTTCAGCTTCAAAAAACTGTAAATGCGGTCACCTGTTCTGTAGTGCTCTGTTCAACAGGGAAATGACAACAATTACATTTCCTTTAACCTGTCAGAAGAACATGAAATCCGTCCAAATATATTGTGATAAAATAACAAAAGATTCAACAAATTGTTCATCGAGATCAATGTATCCTCATCGCATTTCGCACGGTGAAATGGTGGCATGAACAAGAGGCTTGGACGCAATAGAAGAGTTGCCATCACGATACATAAGGATCGTGATGGCAAAATACTTTTCGTTCTGATGGAGATGGAATAATGCTTCGCAGTCAGAAATTACTTCTGTCTCCGCTGAACAATTTCTTCAAAACTTTCACCGGAAATTTTACTTTCCAACCAACTCACAAAATCGAAATGTTTCATCAATACTTCGTCTTCAGGTTGCAGGACAAGCTTCTTGAGTTGCTCTTTGAATTGGAGCATGATATTCTTCTTTTCAGTGACGCTCTGCGTTCTGATCAGTTTTTTGAATTGTTCAATGATGAGTTTCTCCATCGGGAAATCGCGCATGCGTTTCTGAAGATAACGTGATGTCGATTTGATGGTGTATTCGAGTAAGTCATGATTGCCCAATTCGTAATGGATTACGAGATTGAAAAGGCGGGCATAACTATAGATGTCTTGACGCAAATCGTTTTCATTGTCATTCAGCACTTTATTCAACCATGACAATGCTTTGCTATGTTGGCCAGCGCCGAAATAGATATATGCGAATTGATAGAAGAATGCAAGTTCGTGTTCTTTATGAAGTTTGCCTTCATAATTGGTCATCTGTCGGGTAATTTCTTCAACCTCTTTCACACCTTTATTGAATTGACCGGTGAAATGACTGAGACCAAGTTCGGCCAATCCCGTGTTTTTGAAAATCGTGGTTTCGAGATCGGGAAAATCAAATCCTTCTTCCTCTTTCAGTGATCTCATCAAAGCGATCATTTCTCTTGCTTCACTGTATCTGCCCAAATCGGTAAGACAAGTGATGATGTTGGACAAAGTGCGGATATAACGCTTTGGTAAATCGCCACGTAATGCTTTGTGTTCATCGAGAATTTGTTTGACACGCATGAATTTAGCCAACGCCGTTTCTGAATCACCATTGGCCATATTGCAAAAGGCTTGCGTATAGTAACAAATGGTAGCAGCACGCATGGAAAGAGCCGTGTTTTTTCCTTTGATCAATGGATGATTGACAATGTCTTCAATGATCCTGCGGTTTTCTTCCGTTCTTGAATAGCCGCCACTTCTGAATACGTAATTAATCTTGGAATAGAGAACGTGGTACTCTGCGAGATTGCGAAGTCGTTCCAACACATCTTTTTCTTCTTCGATGAGTTTGTCAAGGTCCACAAAACGCCCATCCTCAAAAGATTCTTCCAGCAATGTTTTTTCCCAGTTGATCAGTTCAAAGAGATAATAAAACTTCTCATATTTCTGAGCTATCTTCTTTGCACGTTCCAAAAACTTGCCGCATTCGTCGAATAACGCTTTGTTGTAAAGAATCTCAATGTTTTTGATCTCCTGCTTCAACATGCTACTCACAGATGTTTCTCCGTAATAGCTGCGAAGTGCTTTGAGGATCAATTTATATAAGTGATTTTTTTCTGAAGGAAGATGTTTGATGAACTTTTCTCCTTTGAAAGTCTTTTTCACGACCTCTTCATCATACTCGCTCATCCTATCGATCAAATCGAATAGACGCACATAGTTTTTATCTCCGCTTTGAAGAGCACTTTGGAGTTTAAAGAATCTTTTCTCACTTTTAGTCAGTGATTTGATCAGATCAAAGAGTTCATTACTCGGTTTCATGGTGCAAATTAGTTTGGTTCTTTTAGGATTCCAAGCAAACTATTTACTGGACTTGGCCAAATTACCCTACCAGAATTCCTTTAAATTTTGAAAGGCATTGAAAAACAGCGTTATAGGTGAAGCCTAAGAAGTTGGAAAATAGGTTTCCTGCACCTTGTTCATAGGCCTTATTTTATCGTTCAAATGGTATTCTTTCGATGTTTTGCCGAAATGAGAATCTCTGACTTTTTATCCTCTTCAAGTAGTATTCACAGGTTAAAATATTGAACAGAATGAAAGGCTTCTCGCTAAAGTGTACATTTAGGCCATGAACAAAAAGATCAACATCACTACACTTTGTTTGATTCTGATCACGGGTTGGTTAAGTGCTCAGATGTCACCTGTCCATCATTCATCCTGTCAGAAAAGGAAGTTCATTCCGAAATCTGGTGGCAGTGCACTGGGTGATCCGGGAAACCTGCGAAGTGATACGCTGGATGTTCTCGGTTATAACATCACATTGGACATGACCATGATGAATTCAGCTGAATTGAGTGCCTCATGCGAAGTGGCATTCAGGTCAAAAATGAATGCTGTTTCCTCCATCAATTTAGATTTGATTTCGTTGATAGTGGATAGTGTGATTTCGGGAAATCAATCATTGAATTTTTCACACACCAATGGACTTCTTCATATCGTATTGCCTACTGTGATGAACGAAAATGATGAAGCTTCGCTGAAAGTTCACTACCATGGTACGCCCGGTCAGGATGCGTCTTGGGGAGGTTTTTATTTTCAGGCAGGTTATGCCTACAACATGGGCGTTGCTTTCACCTCCGAGCCACATAATTATGGCCGTGCATGGTTTCCATGTTTCGACAATTTTGTAGAGCGAAGCACTTATCAGTTTCATGTATTGACGAATCAAAATCGCACAGCATATTGCAATGGCACTCGCACAGGTACGGAAGTGGTAGGGCAGGATTCACTGCTCACTCATTGGCAATTGAATGAAGAAATTCCATCATATCTGGCAAGCGTTTCTGTTTGCAACTACGTCGAAGTGAATCAGAGTTTTCCTGGTATGTCTGGTCAAGACATTCCTATTGTGCTTGTAGCAAAAGCCATAGATACGACTGATATGAAAAACAGCATGATGAACCTTGATGAATGGATGGTCGCTGCTGAATCGCACTATGGTCCATACAGATGGCCACGTGTTGGATATTGCGCTGTTCCCTTTAATGGAGGAGCAATGGAACACGCCACCAATATTTCATATCCCTTGTTTGCAATAGATGGAACGCTGGCATGGGAGACTTTGTATGCTCATGAAGTGTCGCATCATTGGTGGGGTGATTTGATCACATGTCGAAATGCATCTGATATGTGGATCAACGAAGGTTGGGCCAGTTTCAGCGAAGCTCTATTTATGGAATCCATTTATGGCACAGAAGCTTATCTCGAGTTCACAAGAAACAATCACAAAGATGTTTTACTTCATGCTCATCGCAGTGATGGTGCTCGTTATCCGGTTAGTGGTGTTCCTTCGTCGTTGACTTATGGCGAACACGTTTATCATAAAGGAGCAGACATGGCTCATACGTTGCGCGGTTACATGGGTGATGAGGCCTTTTTTGACGCCATTCGGGGTTTTATGGATGAATATGCATTCGATGATGTAAGCAGTGAAGACCTTCGCGATTTTTTTCAGAATTATACAACGGCGGATCTCACAGCCTTTTTCGATAACTGGATTTTTGCACCAGGATTTCCGGAATTCAGAATCGTTGATTGGGAATTGACTGGTGGTAACATGGTTACTGTAACTGTTGAGCAGCATAAGCATTATGCTAACGATTACTATTCTTCGGTTCCCATGCAGTTGTATGCACGTTCTGTCGATGGAACTATTTTTTCAACACCAGTCGTTCTTAACGGTGAAACAACCATTCTCACTGAGAATTTACCGGCTGGTTTTATTCCTGATGTTTTTTTTCTCAATGTGGATGAAAAAATTTCTCAGGCTGTACTCGGTGAATCACAAGTCATCACCACCACAGGTTCTCACGATTTTGATTATGCCGAAATGGATTTCGATGTAGATGATTTGAATGGCAATGACTCCATATATGTGAGGGTTGAAAATCATTTTGCCGCAGCAGATGAAATACAAAGTCAACCTGAGTTTTTCATTTCTCCTGACCGTTGGTGGGATGTTTACCTCAGTAGCGAAAGCAATGATCCTGTATGTAGCGCATCCATTAAATATTACGGCAATGAATCGCAGAACAATTATTACGACTCACTCTTTTTCGCCCAAGTGGAGAATCTCGGTTGGAATGAAGACAGCATCATTCTGGTTTATCGTTCAGCCCCCGGTGAGCTCTGGCAAGAGTGGTCGAACTATGATGTAGTAACAACTCCGGGCTTAACCAATTGGACCGGAAGGATAGACTTCGATGGCGTACTGGAAGGTCAATATGCATTTGCATTGCGAACTGGTGTGAGCGGGATCAACGACAATGCCGATTCACGTGACGTTCATATTTTCAAAAAACAAGATGAAATTGTCATCAATGCATTTCATCAAAAGGGAAATGTCATCGTCACAGATGCCCATGGAAAATTATTGAGCAATGTTGATGTCAACAATCAGTACAACATACCATGCAGTGGATGGGCTCACGGATTGTACCATGTAACCTGGACTGATGAACAAACCGGAGACAGGTATGTTATCAAATTGGTTCTTTAAAATAGGAGCATGACGATCACCACCAATTCAACACGACGAGAATGGCTTTTTGTCATTCTTGCGGGATTTTTTATTACGAATGCTGTCACTGCTGAATTGATATCCAATAAGCTGATTGATATTCCATTTTCGTTTTCGCTTTTCGGCCGTGAAGTTGGGCCATTCGTAACGATCATTGGGGTATTGCCATGGCCGGTGGTTTTTCTCGTCACCGATGTGATCAATGAGTTTTATGGTAAGCAGGCGATCAGAAAATTGTCTTGGATTACCGCAGCACTCATTGCTTATTGTTTCATCATGGTCATCATCTCGATGAGTATTCCGGCGAATACCACCATCAGTCCTTACACAGCAACAGATGCAGAATACAATAAAGTTTTTGGACAGAGCAGATGGGTAATCGTGGGAAGCATCATGGCATTTTTGGTTTCGCAAATTCTGGATGCGACATTGTTTGCATGGATCAAATCAAAGACGGGTAATAGGATGATCTGGTTGCGAAGCACCGGCTCTACGGTGATCTCTCAACTTATCGATTCGTACATCGTATTGTATATCGGATTCATCTTACCCGGTACACTTTCCATGAGTGCCTTCTGGGAAATAGCACCGACGAACTATGTGTTGAAATTGATCATTGCGATCTTACTCACACCGTTGATTTATCTTGGTCATTGGGCTGTGAGAAAATACCTTGGTGAAGCGCATCAGAATCTGTAGCCGATGGAAGCTATACCTTGAATCAATCTGGTGTCAATACTTGCTGCATTGACGAACCTTGGATCATACATATAATACGTTGAGCTCTTTTCAGTATAGCCTAATCCCATATCGATGCACAGGTAGTCATTTCTGAATCCAAGTCCGCCTGTATAGGTGATGAAAGGTGTATTCGTTCCACCAGCATTATTGACAAGAGGATTCTGTTGATACATGGCACCTCCACGAACATAATAAGTTCCCAGCACCCGCATTTCGAGACCGACCCTTACTTTGTGCGTACTTCTGTAAATGGATTGGATTACGGTGTTTTCGGCGGAGTAATCATAATCATTGCTGGCCGTTCCGCGCATTTTGATGCGATCGTAATTGGTGTATTCATAATCTGCGGAGATCACGCCAACCTTACCGAGAATGAAGGCGGCATTTGCCATGGTTACGGCAGGGGTACGAATGCTGTAGTCTGTGATAAGGTCGGGAGATGTGTATTTTTCTTCTCCACCGATATCCGGATTGGTCATAATTTCCACCGAATAAATTTCGTGCAATGAAATTCTGGTAGGAGTGTGGAAGGCAGCGCCGATCCTCAGCCATTCTGAAGGTTTCACCAAAATGCCCAATTTGAAGTTGATTCCTGTTCCATCTGAACGCAATTTTTCATGATAGTTGAATGAAGTAATGGGTTGCGAGCTGTCAAACTTTTCAGAATAATTGCCTTTTTCTTGAAAACGGATGCCCTGAAAATTCAGTGATGCACCGAAATAGATGAAATCTCTGTAATTCGCTCCAAAACCGAAAGCGGTTTCCCCCATAGCACCAACGCGGGAAACACTTTTGCGTTGAGTATTTTCTCCAGTGCTGGTGGTGTAATAAGAAGAGCCAATAGAATCTGAAGGATTGATAAGCCATGAGACATAAGCAAGTCCTGCGGTGAAAGGAAATTCGTCGTTGATATGATCCGGATTGACACCATTGGCCTGAACCACAAAAGGATTCAACAATGAACTTTCTGATGTACCCTGAATGGTGAAATTTTCATAGAACGAATTACACTTGGCATATGTCACACCGAAATTCAACGCTTTCCAGTCGCTGTTTTCTTCATCGGTGGTACTACCAATCATTCCAATGCTGTTGAGGTTGAATTGAGTTCTGCCATTCAGCGATTCTTTGCCTTCATAAGATGATGCTGAGAATTGATCGTTGAGTCCGAATGACAATTCAACACCGCCTCTTTTGTACATACCGATACCCGCAGGATTGGTGTAAAAACTGGAGAGGTCAGCACCCAGTGCACCGAAAGCGCCACCCATTCCAAGCGATCTTGCCGTAACCGGTGTTTGTCGGAGTGAATACCGTAAAGCATCAACTTCGTTTTGTCCCATCATCCATGAACTGAATGAAGCAAACAGGCAAGAGACGATGAAATATTTCTTCATCATGGTTTTCAGTTTAATGTGAAATTATTTTCTACGTGGACCAGAAACAGAACCGCCACCACCGTTACCACCTCCGCTTCTTGAGCCGCCACCACTATTTCCTCCTCCCACTTGACCACCACCACTTCTGCTGGGATTACCACCATTGGAAGGTGCTTTGTGTTGAATTTCCGGAGTGTGTGTTGGAGTAGAAGGTCTTGTTTCCCTTGAAGGCGACAAGTCACGTGAAGGCGTTTGCACCCGTTCAGGTTGACGTGTATTCTCACGCGTTGGTGTATTCATTGGAGGCATCTTCATGGAAGGTGAAGATTGCGTTGATGGAACATTTTGGGTCGATGGAATATTCTCTCGGCTGTAATTGTCACCTGCGTTTTGTTGCGAAGGAGCCTGGTATGTCGGACGTGAATTGTTGTTCGGAACCGAATGCTGCTCTGTGTTTTGAGAGGCATTGTATTCAGGTCGTGTTGAATTCACATAAGTCGGACGAGGTCTTTCAGATGTTGTATTTGCTGTTGATGATTGAGGCGTAGAGAAGGATGTAGATGGCGATACGTCACGTGATGGCTTTTGTGTCATCACATCGGTATTTTCTGTATTCTGATCGATAACCACAGGTTTGTGAGAAGATTGTCCCATCGTATTTTCATTCAATCCAATGTGAGCAGGATTGGCATCCAGTGATGGGCGAGAAGTGGTCTGAAGTACAGCAGGTTTTGCCATGGCTGAGCTCGTGGCCATCACTGGCTGATCGCCGATAGCGGGCTTCACTTCACGTCCGGTGTAAAATAAATCTTCACCGTATGTTGAATTTTCAATGGTACCCGTTGCCAAGGGATTGCGATGACCAAAAAGAACACCTGCATAATCATTCTCATCGTTCCAGTAGTTGCCTCCCCAATAGCCGCCGTAATATGGGTTGTTATAACCATAATAAGGATTGTAGTAATTGTAAGGTGAATACCAGGTATTGTATCCCCACTGATTATAATACCAAGGGTTGTAATAACCGGAGTACCAGCCGTAACCGTAAGAGTAATAAGGATTGTAATAAGGATAACAGCCCCAGTTGTATCCGAAATTGAATGCGAAATACCAGCCATTCCAAGGATCCCAACCCAGATTGTATCTGGTGCCTGGCCAGCAACTGTAGGATCCATATCCATAACTGCCATATCCACTTCCATAACCACAACCCCATGGACTCTGATACACGTTGCCGTAATAATTGTTCGTTACATTACCGCTTTGATTGGTGGCATTGTCGCCATCCACATAATCTTCTTCGGTATTTGAAGGCACGGAGGAAGTAGCTTGATCACCTTCGGCCATTTGGGCTTCATCATCCACCAATGCAAAGTCTGAGATATAGGTATCCGACGGCTGATAATAGACCTCATCGGTTTCGTAGGTCCCTTTTCCTGTCGTAGCATATTTGTTGCTATTGCAGGAAGAAAGTACCGTTGCAGCGAGGAAAATCGGAAGGATAAATCTTTTCATGGAGGTTGAATTTGCCTTTGATCAGTAAAGTTAACGCGGCCATTTCATTTTTGTTCTCATTTCTCATTTTTTATCTAACTGAAAAAAGTGAGTTCAGCAATTACTTTTGTGCGCGATTTTATTACGCAACTACCATACCAATACATTATGGCTGAGAAACTTACTCCTAGAGCAACTGACTATTCAAAATGGTACAATGAACTGGTGATCAACGCTGACCTTGCAGAGCATAGCGCTGTGCGAGGATGCATGGTCATCAAACCCTATGGTTTTGCCATTTGGGAAAAAATGCGTGATGCGTTGGACAAGATGTTCAAGGATACCGGGCATCAGAATGCCTATTTCCCGTTGTTCGTGCCGAGAAGTTTCCTGGAAAAGGAGGAAGGTCATGCAGAAGGTTTTGCCAAAGAATGCGCTGTGGTTACCCACTACCGTTTGAAGGTAAATCCTGATGAAAAGGGCAAACTGATGGTGGACAGCGAATCAAAACTGGAAGAGGAATTGATTGTTCGTCCAACTTCTGAAGCCATCATCTGGAATACTTATAAAGGTTGGATTCAGAGCTACAGAGATCTGCCAATCCTCATCAACCAATGGGCGAATGTGGTTCGCTGGGAGATGCGTACGCGTTTGTTTTTGCGCACTGCTGAATTCCTTTGGCAAGAAGGACACACAGCGCATGCGTCTTCACAGGAGGCGATTGCAGAGACCAAACAGATGTTGGAAGTTTATGCAGATTTCGCAGAGCGATTTATGGCAATGCCGGTGATCAAAGGGAGCAAATCAGAAAGCGAACGATTTGCGGGAGCATTGGATACCATGTGTATAGAAGCGTTGATGCAGGACGGAAAAGCACTGCAGGCAGGTACATCTCACTTCCTCGGTCAAAATTTTGCGAAAGCTTTTGATGTGAAGTTCACTTCGAAAGAAGGAGTGCTGGACTATGTATGGGCAACATCATGGGGTGTTTCTACACGGCTGATGGGGGCTTTGATCATGACCCACAGCGATGATCAGGGTTTGAGATTGCCACCGATGTTGGCTCCAATTCACGTGGTGATTGTTCCGATTTACAAAGGAGAAGAACAGCTCGCTACCATTTCGGAAAAAATCAAACCATTGATGACTGAACTGAAGGCGAAGGGAATCACGGTGAAATATGATGATGACGATACCAAACGTAGCGGATGGAAATTTGCCGAATATGAATTGAAAGGTGTTCCAGTACGCGTGGCGATTGGACCTAAAGATTTGGAAAATGGCACCATTGAAATCGCGCGTCGTGACAATGGCACCAAACAGACAATTCCTATGGAAGGTGCTTCGCAACACATTCAGCAGTTGTTGGATGAAATCCAAAAGAATCTATTCGATCAAGCCTTAGCTCATCGTGATTCGCACATCACGAAGGTGGATAGTTATGAGGAATTCAAAAAGTTGCTTGATGAAAAGGGTGGATTTTTCCTTGCGCATTGGGATGGCTCTAAAGAAACAGAGGAAAAAGTAAAAACGGAAACGAAGGCGACAATACGCTGTTTGCCTTTCGATATGGGAATGGAAGAAGGCAAGTGCATGGTTACAGGCAAACCTTCGGCCAGAAGGGTGCTCTGGGCGAGGGCATATTGATCAATTCCACTGATAACAAAAGGGGTGAATGTTCCATAAAACATTCACCCCTTTTCTTTTGCCCATGTGATCGTTTACTTTTTGATCGCACTCAGGTGTTTTCTCGTACCATTGTTCGAAGTGAGGATAACGCGATAGACTCCTGATGGTAGATCATCAGTGTTGATTGTCTGTAGTCCGGAGTTGGTTCCAGTGTAAACGACACGTCCAGTTTGATCGACTATTTGCGTCTCTTTCACCACCAATGATCCCGGTTGAATGAAGAGTACATCTTCAAATGGAACTGGCCACACGCTCGCATTCGTTTCTATATTTTCATCAATCCCGATGATGGTTGTGATATTGATGGTGGAAAAATTCGAACATCCATTTTCATCTATGCAGACCACCTGATATTCACCGATGCCGTATGGACCAACATTCATGGTATTGCTTGTTTCGTTTTCCAGTACCACGTCATTCAACAACCATTGATATGATGCAAAGCCGCTGTTAGCCGTAATCGTATTTCCATTTTGTGAAATCGTGATATTGGGTAAATCGAATACATCCAAGAATAAAACACGCACACTGTCACATCCAGTTATAGAAGTGATGGTATCCGTATAAAAGCCAGGATCAGAAATGAATTCGCCACCAAATTCATAATCGGTAAGTGGACAAATAAGAGCTTCTTCCACTGCATAAGATCTTGGACAATTTATGCTATCATTTTGAAGCCAACCTATTCTTCGGTTTACCACAGAGTTGTATAAAATGTCATTGTCGCCATCGTTGTCCATGTCTTTGATGATCACATATTTTGGAGCACTTACTATAGCTGTTACAGGCTGTAGTGAAAAATTCCCTACGCCGTCATTGTAGAATAATTGAAGGTTGGAATCATTGCCATATGAAGTCGCAATGTCCATATCACCGTCAGAATCGATATCACCGAGTGCAAGAGCGGCGATATCTGAGAAGTCTTCTGAAATGATGATGGGAGTAAATAAATCACTGCCTTCATTGCGCAACCAACCCAGGTAATCTGCATTCGTCGATCCAAAAACGAGGTCTTCATCTCCATCACCATCCATGTCCGCATGTTCAAGTGGTGCTTGAATACCGAGATCAGATTGTTGACTGGTGAAATAGTCCAGCAAAGTGACACAATACACGGAAGAGAAACTTCCATTGTTGTTTTTCATAAAGTTCACGGTAGTGTTGAATGTATTGATGTCATAGCCGAAATAGAGGATGTCCAAATTGCTATCGCCGTCCACATCCATCACTTCATAGTCTGAAGTAGGATCAAAATTGAAATTGGTTGCAACATAACTGTTGCCATTCCATTCCCATCTTTTAAGTGGGCTCACATGAAAGAGTATGTCATGTTTGCCATCATTGTCGAGATCACCTACCCACATGCTTAGTCCGTTGACACCTGTAGCCACAGTGCTTTGAGTGAATGTACCATTATTGTTGACAAGCCAGTAGATATAATCAGCTACTTGACAGAGCAAATCCAAATCCCCATCATTGTCTTTATCGTAAGAAAGAAATTCCCGAACAGAAGTCGAAAAGCTCACATTTGCACCAGTGAGAAATTGATCTGTGGCATATTCCATTTTTTCATCATAGCGTTGCTGGAAATAGCTCACTTGTCCGGCTGGTCCTGAAACGATGACATCCGGATTCAAATCTGGTCCCATGTCTATCACCAGTGGAATGCCATTAGCGTGGAGATAGTTATCAAACACACGTTGAAAGTTGTTGTTTGCACGTTTCCATATTTCAATGTTATTGGAGATGATGTCTTGAAAACCGTCACCATCGATATCGAGGTAAGCATCCATATCACCAATATATCCATCACCAACCACTTGTGAAACGAAGGTACCGTTTGGGTTTTGTTTCATCAATAACAATTGCTCATTATCGCTGGCAAAAAAGTCAGTGTCACCATCGCTATCATAATCCAGTCCAATGCCTATGTATGCATAGTTTGAAATCGAAAGGCTGATGGAAGAATTAGCGAATGTCCAGTCACCATTGTTTTCTATGATGATGGTGTTTCCGGAATTGAAATGGGAAGCCAAAACCAAATCAGGATAGCCGTCATCATTGGTGTCTATGACAGAGCCGTCTCCTGCACCTGGAAGATTCAAACTTTCATGGGCGATGAAATTCATACCACCAGTATTTTCTTGAGCCACTAAGACAAAATTTCCTGATGAAAAACTGTAATATGCGGTCATCAGATCTTTGTCGCCATCGAGATCCAGATCTTCTACTCCATACAGCCTTGTGGGTTGTCCGGTATATGAAATCATCGATTGTGTGAAAGTATTGTCACCGTTGTTGGTCAAGAGCCATATGACATTGCTGTTGGCGTAATCGTCGTAGACTACATCCATATCGCCATCATCATCGAGGTCAAGGGTAAACATGCTCTGAAGTCCTTCATAGGGAGCATAACCCATGAAATACCATTGAAATGAATGATCAGGTTGGTGAATAGCCAAAAAGAAAGTTTCAGAATCTGTGGTTTCGGTTTCGCAGGCAATGATGAAGTCATCAAGTCCATCATTGTTGTACTCGAAACCATGTAGGTATAACACATTATAAAATGAATCGGCCAGTTGTTCCAACTGTAGGATATGATCGTCGTTGTTGCGAAGGAGGAACAGCTCCCTCAAATTATTGTTGCCATAGAGGATATCCGGATTACCGTCGTCATCATAATCCAGAACTGTGGTTGTTTGATCGGTGTACACCTGCGTGCTGCTAAACTGGATCATCCGTTGTGACCAAGTTTGTGAGATAGCAATCCGACAAAGCAAGACAAGAAGGGTTACGCAATAGATTTTTTTCATACTGAAGTCATAAATAGAAGTAATTTGAAATGTCTGCCGGAAAGAACAACACCACCGAAGTCAATTCAGGAATACCAAGTATCGAGAAGTGGATAGGGGTGATGTTTGAGAGTAAAATTAAGAATAATTGAGTCTTCACATCACATGGGACTGGAATTGTTCATCATGAAAATGAACTTCCTGAAATCAATACCGGTTGATTCAGAAAAAATGGTCACATTTGTGGAAATAAAATAAGAAGGACATGTCAACATTTGGAGTACTTGGAACCGGAGCGGTGGGACAAATGATTGCCGGTAAATTGATCGATCTGGGTCATGAAGTCTTGATGGGTTCTCGAACCATGGACAATGAAAAGGCACTGAAATTTGCTGGTTCTTTTCCAGGTAAAAGTTTCAATGGACTTTTTGCGGATGCTTTTCAATTCAGCGATATCGTCTTCAATTGCACCCATGGTGTTGCCTCATTGGATGTGCTGCGTTCAGTTGGAAAGGAGAATCTCCGGGATAAGTTATTGATTGATTTGTCCAACCCACTTGACTTCAGCCATGGGATGCCTCCAACTCTCTCCATTTGCAACACTTCTTCGTTGGCTGAATCCATACAATCTGAATTTCCTGAACTTAAAGTGGTGAAGGCATTAAATACAACTTGGTGCGGTATCATGGTGAATCCGGGAATGATTGGTGGAGGAGATCACAACACTTTTGTTTCAGGACATGATGAATCTGCCAAACAGCGAGTAAAGGAAATTTTGGTTTCTTTCGGATGGATGGAGAAAAACATCCTTGACCTTGGAGATCTTACTGCAGCGCGAGGTATGGAAATGTATCTGCCACTCTGGTTGCGGATTTGGGGCGCGACGAAGAATGGGGCGTTTAATGTCAAAATCGTTTCGTGAAAGGCGAATGACGAATGGTGAATGGTGAATGGTGAATTGTGAATGGTGAATGGTGAATTGTGAATGGTGAATTGTGAATGGTGAATTGTTTTCAGTTTTGAGAAAGGAAGGAATATTTCACCTTGAAATGTGTTGATTAGAACATGCTGAGAAGCTCAGATATCTTGGAGAAGCGAGCGGCTTTCGTCATAAAGGAATTAGTATGCCTCAACCTTAAACCTTGAACTTTGAACTTTGAACCTTGAACCTTGAACCGAAAAAGTATCAGGTATCATGTATTAGGTATTAGGAGCGCCAAAATTCTTTTGCGAGGCGAGCATCATTTGTCAAACAACCACCTGACCACTGCCAATTTTAAATATTAAATTTTAAATCTTCAATTCCCCCCACAACCTTAAACCTTGAACTTTGAACCTAATTCCCGCCATCTCACTTCACCACTTCTCCGCCCACAATCGTCATCACCACTTCTGTTGACAGTATGTCTTTCTCTTCGATCTTGAGAATATCACGATCAAGCATCACAATATCGGCGAATTTTCCGACTTCCAAACTGCCTTTTTTATTTTCTTCAAAATTGGCAATGGCGGCCCAGATGGTCATTCCGCGCAATGCATCTTCTCTTGTCAAAGCATTTTCTTTTTGCCATCCCTCTTCAGGTTGTCCAACGAGGTCTTTGCGTGAAACAGCAGCATAAAATGTTTTCAAAGGTGAAATGTCTTCAATTGGGAAATCGGTTCCCAGTGCTGCCATGCCGAGTTGCTCTTTCAATTCGCGATAGGTGTAAGCACGTCGAACTCGATTGCGACCTAACCGCAATTCTGCCCACGGCATATCGCTTGTTGCATGTGTTGGTTGAATACTTGGAATCACATGAAGTTGTGCAAAGCGCGGTAAATCATTTTCATGAACAACCTGAGCATGTTCAATGCGCCAACGATGATCGGGTAGATCGCCGATCATTTCCTCATAGATATTCAGCATGACTCTGTTGGCACTATCTCCAATGGCATGAGTGCATACCTGAAAGCCGTGCTCTCGCAATTGCCACATGTTTTTTCTGAAATGATTGATGCTATCGAGAAGCATCCCATATACAGGACCGGGCATCACATCAGAATAAGGAGCAAGCAAACAAGCGCCGCGTGATCCTAATGCACCATCCGCATAAAACTTAAATGCTCTCACACTCAAACGATCTGTGGTATCAATACCGTTTTTCAAATAGTATTCATAATTGGCAGGATCATCGGACAACATAGCGTAAATGCGCATTTTTAATTGTCCATTTGACTGAAGCTCTTTGATGAGGTCGATGTCTTTCTTCATGATACCGGCATCATCTACAGTGGTGAGGCCAACATCAAAACAGTTTTTCTGTGCATCGAGCAAAGCACGGACATCGAATTCTTTATCTGGTGCAGGAAGAATTTTCTCAACCAAGTTCATGGCATTATCAATGAGCACTCCGGTTGGTACACCATTTTGTGTGAGGATATTTCCACCATTCACCTGGGTTGAAGCTGTAATGCCTGCCATTTCAAGTGTCTTGCTATTCACCAGCATGGCATGTCCATCAATTCTCTTCAGCATCACTGGTCTATCCGGAAACAAACTATCGAGTATTTCTTTCGTTGGAAATTCCTGAATAGCCCAATCGTTTTGATCCCAACCTCTGCCGCGAATCCACAGGTCTGTGCTTTTTTGAGCATGTTCTTTCACCCGCATCATCACATCATCGAAAGAAGTCGTTCCAACCAAATTCACTTCCTGCAATGTTCTACCATAACCCAGGAAATGGCAATGCGCATCAATGAAGCCAGGATAGATGAATTTTTTTCCGCAATCAATCACTTTGGGTGCATCATACTCATTCATGATTTCCCTTTCTTTTCCAATGGCAATGATTTTACCGTCTTTGATAGCCAATGCTTCAAATGTGCTGAAAGCATCGTCTACCGTGTAGATCACAGCATTGTGCAAAATGACATCGGCTTCTTTGTTTTTGAAGTGACATCCTGTAATCAGTGTAGCTACGAATGCCAGGATTATGCTGTAGTAAAATCTCATCAGTTGGAATTTCTATTGAAAGTAGTTGCATTGGCTTGTGCGGTGGGCATGATCACCAGATCATTGATGCAAACATGAGGCGGGCGTGTTGCAATGAACCATGCAGCTTCGGCAATATCGCGTGCATCCAATGGCATGAAACCTTTGTAAGTTGCATCAGCCTTTGACTGATCACCACTGAATCTCACCAGGCTGAATTCTGTTTCAGCTGCACCAGGAGCAATTTGCGAAACGCGGATATGATGCGGAAGAAAATCCAAGCGCATGTTTTTAGTCAATCCATCGACAGCGAATTTTGTTGCACTATATACGTTGCCACCTGTGTAGGATTCTTTACCAGCGATAGATCCGATATTGATGATGGTACCCTTTTTCCTTTCGATCAAAAGCGGAGAAACGGCTTTGGTCACATAAAGCAATCCTTTGATGTTCGTATCGATCATCGTTACCCACTGCATCGAATCGCCTTCTTGAAGCACTTCTTTACCCAATGCGAGCCCGGCGTTGTTGACCAAGACGTCGATGTTTTTCCAATCAGCGGGAAGAGAGTTCACGGCGTTATTGACTTCCATTTCATCTCTCACATCAAAACACAGAGGCAGCACTGATGTCTTGTATTTGTTTTCGAGTTCTGTTTTCAATGCATCCAATCTTTCTTGACGGCGACCAGTGATGATCACTTTCCATTGATGCGAAGCAAAGATTTCAGCGATGGCTCTTCCGAATCCTGAAGTCGCTCCGGTGACGAATAATATTCCCGTGGTTGACATATCGGGCGAAGTTAGAACGGTTAGGCATCATGACATTTTAATTTCATGAAAAAATAAAAAAGCCGGCTCCACGAGGAAACCGGCCTTTTTTATAGTGGACAGTTTTGAGTTATGCTTTTGTCATCACTTTCGGACTTGCTGCAAGGATTTCTGCACTTGCAAATTCTTTGAACTTGTCGAAATTCTTAACGAATTTCTCAGCCAGTTCATTTGCTTTCGCATCATAAGCAGCTTTGTCTTTCCATGTGTTACGTGGATTGAGCAATTCTGCTGGAACATCTGGACAAGATTTTGGGAATGCCAAACCGAAAATTTCGTGGGTGTCATATTCAACACCATCGAGTTTACCTTCGAGGGCTGCAGTGATCATCGCACGGGTAAATTTCAGTTTCATACGCTCACCTGTGCCATATGCACCGCCGCTCCATCCAGTATTGATCAACCAAACTTTAGCACCGCTTGAAGCGAGTTTAGCACCAAGCATATCTGCATATTTGGTTGGGTGGAGTGGAAGGAAAGGAGCTCCGAAACAAGCAGAGAATGTTGTGGTTGGTTCGGTTACGCCTGCTTCTGTTCCAGCCACTTTAGCAGTATATCCGCTGATGAACTGATACATCGCTTGACCTACCGTGAGTTTTGAGATTGGAGGCAAAACGCCGAACGCATCACATGTGAGGAAGAAAATATTTTTTGGAATTCCACCAACTGATGGATCCATGGTATTGTCGATGTGAGTAAGAGGATAGCTCACACGGGTATTCTCTGTTTTTTCACAATTCGCGTAATCAGGAGTTACACCATCATCCATGAAGCCGATGTTTTCGAGTATGGCACCGAAACGAATGGCGTCATAAATCTGTGGTTCCTTTTCACGAGAGAGATCAATGGTTTTTGCATAACAGCCACCTTCGAAATTAAACACTGTGGTGTCTGTCCAACCGTGCTCATCATCACCAATCAACTTTCTGTTTGGATCAGAAGAAAGTGTGGTTTTGCCTGTACCGCTAAGACCGAAGAAAACGGCAGTGTCACCACCATTGCCAACGTTAGCCGAACAATGCATGCTCAACACATTTTTATCTTGAGGAAGCACATAGTTCAGTACAGTGAAGATACCTTTTTTAATTTCTCCAGTGTAACCAGTACCACCGATGATAGCGATTTTTTTGGTGAAATTCAGGATAGCGAAATTGTGTTGACGTGTGCCATCCACATCAGGAATGGCCATGAATCCCGGAGCACAGATCACGTTCCATTCAGGAGTGAAATTTTCCATTTCCTCTGAAGTAGGGCGGATGAACATGTTGTAAGCAAACATGTTGCTCCATGGGAATTCTGTGATGACACGAACACCAAGGCGGTAGCGTGGGTCAGCACATGCAAATACGTCACGCACGTATACATCACGACCTGTCAGGTATGCGTTGATGCGTGCATGCAGACGGTCAAATTTTTCTGAATCGAAAGGAAGATTGAACTGACCGCCCCACCAGATGGTGTCTTTGGTCACGTCATCAACCACAATGAATTTATCTTTAGGAGAACGACCGGTGAATTCGCCGGTGTCAATTGCCAGAGCGCCTGTATTGGTGAGAACGCCTTGTCCGAGAGTAAGAGTTTCTTCCGTGAGTTCTGCCGGATGAAGATTCCAATAAGCAGTTCCTACGTGTTGAAGACCTAAATAATCAAGTGTTGCCGCTTCCGGCTTTTTTCCTATATGAGTCATTGTCAATTGTTTGGTTCGACTTTCTATTGAATCGAGTTGCAAAAATAATCGATCAAAATGGTGGTTTTTTCAAATTTATTTCACCATGATGAAAATCAATGGGGCATGCACATCCTATGGCGATCATGAAAGGCAAAGCACTGGGCTTATGTTTGCGCGGTAAAATTGAAACCATGAATAAGACTTTGATTTGGATGATGGCGGCTTCGATGGGTATCCTGAGTTGCGCTGAAAAGACTGGAAATCAGGAACAGGGAACTGAGAACAAGGAGAACACAAGGAAAGAATCCCCCATCAGTACAGAAGCAGATTTGCCAACCAAAGCCACGGACATCGACCTGGCGAGATATGCTACGAGTACTTCTACTATCGGGACATTTGGTTATTTGTTGGGTAAAAGCACCTGGTTTGAAAAACTGAAAGATCAGAAGATTACTTTTTTCTGTCCGACCGATGAGTCGCTGAAAAACTACAATATCAGTGTGATTTCTCAATTGAAATTGCCGGAGAACAAAGGTGTATTGGACAAAATTATCGGCTCTCACCTGGTGAAAGAGGATTTGAATCTTGCCACTATCTATAGGATGAAAGAACTGGTAGCAGCAGATGGCAGTAAACTCGTGGTAGATTCTGCTTCACAAACCATCAACGGAATTGCATTCAGTGGTCAGGAAGTCATCACCAAAGGCGGAACCATCGTGGTGATCCGCGGTATTATCAACCACGATGAAGATGCTGTGAAGGCATCCGTGAAAGAACATATGAAGAAAAAGTAATCAGGGATTTTCTATACCTACTGATTTTTTTGTAGGAGCGGGTAGAAGTGGAGCACATCGAGGGTGATTGAACTCGATTTTTTCATGGCGATCTCTGTACTTCTTCAAACTATGCATCTCCATTGCCGAAACCACGTGATTCAGTTCTCAACCGCATCTTCAATCAACACCAAATTGAGTTAGCAAGCCGGCTCATCATTAGATTTCTGATACCCCAATCGAGTGCGCTTGTTAGCTGCACATATAGAAGGGACAATGGATGATCCCAATCAAAAGTATTTTGCCATCTCTATGCGCACACCGAGCAATGCTTCGCGTATGGCGCTGTTGGTCACTGTAGCTTCCAATTTGAGAATTTCGCGACTCAATTCGATCGCAGGACTTTCCGGGCGAACTCTGGTGAAAGCCACCTTGATCAATTCCGTAGTTTCTTCTTTCGCACGACGCACTTTTTCCCAACACTCTTTGCTGACATAAATCTGCAATGAAACATTGTGATCGAATTCTTCGCGGATTGATTTGATCAATTCCATTTGCAACATAGCTGCATTGATGGTGCTTTGGTTATGACGCATCACCAAACTCTGCGGAGTAATTCTTTCCAGCATGATTGTAATGCGTTCGTATGCTGTAATGCGCAATGAAGCCAACGCTTTGTTGTTGTCCTGCCGCATAATGAATGCCCAGCCCCGCTCTTTAAATTTCAGCCAACGGTTAAATAAGATGATGATGACGATCATGATCGCTGCCAGTGCGACAAGCATGATGATGAACTTAAAAAAATGATGGTGCATACAGGTTCGAAATTTTCGTTGCCAAATTAGAAAGGAAAAAGGTTGAGAATATTGTCAATCACCTCCTACGCTTTTTCCAAATCCTTTTCTACGAGGATATACAGAGCTTGCGCCGATCCATTGTTCTGATGAATTTCAATGGGCTGAGTTGGATTTTCCGGCCATTTTTTGGTGAATGAAACGGGAATGTTTACAGTCACTTTGCCCGATTCGAATTTCGCTTCCAGCACTTCGAGATTCCATGGGGACAATTCGAAATTCAGCGCATCATAAATGCTAAATCGGACCATCATGCTCACTGTTTCGTTGTTCGAGAGTTTCACCAATTCATCCTGATTGATCCTGATCCTGATGCTGTTGTTGGCAAGCCTGATTTTCATGGTTTGTAAAACTAATCAATTCATGACGAAGTGAGTGAATTCCCGTTGATCCTGTCGAGAATTTCCTCAGGTTCTTCCCAAAAAAAAATCCACAAAGACACCGTGTATGGCGCTTTGTGGATTTTGAGTTTTGAATTGAATTATTTTTTCAAACCGATTTCAGCAAGTCGTTCATCGAGGAATTCACCTGCAGTAATAGGTTCCCATTTTGCTTTTTCACCAGCAGGCACACAAGACGGCAAACAATCGAGTTTCATGCTGCTTCTTGGGTGAAGGAAAAACGGAATGCTGTATCTGCTAGTTCCCCATTTTTCTCGCGGCGGATTTACTACCCTGTGGGTTGTGCTTTTCAGTTTACCGTTCGTGTGACGTTGAAGCATATCACCGACATTCACTACAATGTGATCCGGCAATGCTGTTACGGCTACCCATTCATTTTTCTTGTTCAATACTTCCAGTCCATCAGCAGATGCACCAATGAGCAATGTGATCAAGTTAATGTCCTCATGCTGACCAGCACGCACAGCACTTTTTGGTTCAGAAGTGATGGGTGGATAGTGAATGGGACGAAGGATAGAATTGCCATTTTTAATTTTATCATCAAAATAAAATTCATCCAATCCGAGGTAGATAGCAATGGCGCGAAGCATGTATTTTCCTGTGAGTTCAAGATCGCGGTAGGCTTTTAATCCGACACGATTGAATTCAGGCAATTCATCCACATAGATGTTTTTCGGATATTCAGATTTGATCGGATCATCGCCTTCAACTTCCTGACCAAAATGCCAGAATTCTTTCAAGTCGCCGGCATTGCTTCCTTTGGCATGTTCACGACCAAAAGAAGTGTATCCTCTTTGACCTGCGATCACAGGATCTTCGTATTTTTTTTTGATGTCATCAGGAAGATCGTAAAATGCTTTGACTTCCTTGTAGAGAGTGTCTACAGTGTGTTCGTCGATGAGGTGATTTTTCACGGCAACAAAACCGATGTCTTCATAGGCTTTGCCCAGGTCTGCGACGAATTTTTGTTTTTGTTCTGGCGTGCCATGGGTAAACATGGCGAGATCCACACTAGGGATGCCCATTTCCTGTAAGCTCATATTCGTGGTATTTATGAAGTGCAAGTTATACAAAAATGACCAACGGACACAGGAAAATTAAGCCGCTATATATGTTAACGGCTATGTCATCCAAGGGGATCAACTCCAGGTATGTCCGTTGAGACTGATCAGATCTGACAAAGGAATTCTGTTGCCATCCGACGTGTAAAGCACTTCGTTGTTTTGCTCTTTTCTCAAACTGAACATGTTGGTGACAATCGTTCTGATCATCCCATTGTCGATGTAATGAATGATGTTGGATCTTGTCATGGTAGTATTTGTTTTTCAATGACAAAATAGCCTTCGCAGTATGAACTCCTTATGGATAAACCATGAAGAATCAGTTAACGATCATCATGAAGCCTATGATTTATTCCAAAATTTGGCATTGGGCATTGAAATAGATTCTGTTTCCTTATATTCGCTTCGCATGTTGGTACAGACCACGAATATTTACCGCAAATCGGCCACGGACTACGATCGACTGCTATCAGAAGGATGGTTTCGTGGCACGGGCGTATTGTATCGTAGTGAATTGGTCTGTATTCGGGAGGACATTTATTCCGTGCAGCATATCCGTTTGCCCATTACATATTTCGAACGCCGGAAAAGTCATGAGAAAATTTACCGAAGAAATCGGGCAAAATTTCGCATCGAAATTGGTGAGCCTGATTACGATGAACGTCGTGAGGAGTTGTACAATCAACATCGCGGTAGATTTTTAGCTTTTGTTCACCACCGCTTTCTGGACCTGATGCAATCGAGCATGCACTCGGGCAATTTCGACACTAAGGAAATCAGGGTATTCGATGGCGATAAACTCATTGCCATCAGTTATTTTGACCATGGAATTCGGGCGATGGCTTCTATCATGTGCATTTTCGATCCGGCTTATGCCAAATACAGTTTAGGGACTTATACCATGCTCGAGGAAATCGAGTATGGTAGAAATAACAGGGCGGAATATTACTACCCGGGTTATGTCCTGGATCAGCCTTCGAGTTTCGACTACAAGCTCACCCTTGGTGAGTATGAATGGATGGGCAAAGACCGGAAATGGTACACGAAGGAGAATATTCCACCATACAAAACAACAGGCATGCTGTTTCGGGAGAAATCCAAAGAACTGCGGATTATCCTCTCAATGAATGGCATTGAGGCAAGATATCGTATTTATCCATATTTCACCCTCGGGTTTGTGATGGATGATTCAGAAGAATTGCTGAAGTTACCCTTCGTTTTCACTTTCACTGAAAATGAAAAATTGATGGGGGCTTCATTTGATCACAACAAGGAAAAATTCGTTGTTTTTGGTATCACCGAAAAGCCAGATTTTCTGGTGTCCAACCACATGCAGATGTCAGACGATTATCTCTATGGAAGCCTCTATGAGTTTACGGTATACGGTATTTCCAACGTGAGGCCTTTGGATGATTTCATCACAGAATCACAGCAATTAATGGCTCTTAGTCAGCATGAACGCTTACGATGAATCACTACAATGGATTGAAGCGCATGCCATTCCCTGTCCGTTTCATCTGATCACAGGATGTGATTGTCCGGGTTGTGGTATGCAACGATCTGTCTACTCCCTTTTGCGCGGACATTTTTCTGAAAGCTTACAACATCATCCAGCCGGAATCCTGTTTGTATTGTTCGTCCTGACATTCATGACACACCTTCAACTTCGCAATAGATACAGCCGAAAAGCATTGGATGTGTTGCTGATAGGTGTGGTTGCAGTTTCGCTGATCCAATACGTGATTCGGTGGATCAACGGGGAGTTGTGTTTTTGATGAATCTTTTTCTGGCTGGCTATAACTTTTATCATCAGTGATCGTCCCATGACAGGACAGATAGATATCTTTCCTAATTTTGTACTGCTGATGAAAAAACTCCTCCTCTTTGTGTTGTTGGCTGTTTCCGCTTGTTCAGGGTGGTCACAGGTTAAAAAGGCCATCCAGGTATCCGGTGTAGTAGTGGCGACTGATTCACTCATACCCGTTCCGTATGCCACCATTTACAGGAGCAATGACCGCAGGGGTACATTTGCGGATTACAATGGGTATTTCACCATGCCTGCTTTGGTCGGAGATACCATCCACTTCACCAGCGTAGGATTGAAAAATTCGTATTTCGTCATTCCAGATGACAGTATTCAAACCCACATCAGTATTGTACAATGGATGGAAGTGACGGAAATTCTACTTCCTGAAGTTTTGGTGCGACCATATCCAAGTCCTGGCAACCTGCGCCGCGAATTGCTTGCATTGGATCTTCCGGGCGATAGGTATTACCGATTCAGCAGGGAAGCTGTGAATGCGAAGGATTATGATGGTCTGGCTGATTTGTCTGAGAATGCCGTGAATGAAGCCAATGATATGATGATCACAAGGTATACTTCCGGTTTCAAGAGTGGAGGTAACTTACTGGATGCCGCCGCATGGAGCAATTTCGTCAGGACATTAAAACGAAGTGATCGGAAGAAATAACGGCAAGCGACTACGTTGTGGTTGGCCTTGGTTCTTGATTCGAAATAAAACTTAGTCTTTATCGTAGTCGTAATCTGATTCCTTGAGTTTTTGTTGCTGTCTGCGCAACAATTTGTAGTCTCGAAATCTGTCTCGCACATAGATCAGAAAATCATATTGCGTGCTTGTCTTCATGAATTCATCCGACACATTCAGATAATCAATAAAGGCATCAAACTCTTCATCGTCGAGTTGAATGATATCGTAATCCACATAATGATGAAAAAGCTCTTTGAGCAACTCGCGCTTGCGGTCTTCATTCACCATCATCGCTACAGCCCGCTTCGATTGTTCCTTACGACTGAATTGTTGATACAGGAAGGTGATCGGACTCGCAGCTGCATTGATGCCACTGAGCATATAGTCTTCTTCGTTATATCCCAATCTATTGATGTCTTCCTGAATTCTTTCGAGTTCGCGGGGAGCAAATACGGTAACATCTGGTAGGACATAAATCCTGGTATCCAGAAATAACTTTACCTGATAGCCAGGCTTTAACACCGAATCGACGTAACACAAATCCCGCGAATGATAGCCCAAAGAGGTGATGGTGACAGTATCACTTTTGGCGCATTGAATGCTAAAACTTCCGTCAGCTTTTCCAAAAGAGCCCGATTTGGTCCTTTTGTTTACGATGATCACATTCGAAACAGGATTGTCGTATTCATCACGCACTTTACCCGATATGATAATGGACGTGGAATCTGCAACCTGTGCCAGATGCGTCATAGCCGTGGCCATGAATGTGATGATCAGAAAAAATTTATTCATAATTCGAAACGTGACGGGCAGGTCACTGATTTCAAATACCCGTCCAAAATGCTTAGACGAATAATTGCGCCGAAAATTACAGCGAATCATTGCAGGAATAGATTTCAACCTCCTGAACTGGGTTAAATTGCAACCGTTAGGAGCTTAGTGTATTGCGAACACTTATATTCGCAACTGCTTAATAAATTTACTTAATTACCCTCATGAAACGAATTCTATTCTCGCTTGGTCTTGTCATGCTCTTTTTGCACTCGCAGGCATTGGTTAAGCTCACTTATGTCAATCCGACAACGAGTGAAATCAGCATTACAAACTTTGGTTCAACAACGGTGGATATTACCAATTACCGCTTTTGCGCTTTGTTCGAATATGCCAACCTATCACAACCGACTGTATCGATTGTGAGTGGTGATTTTAATCTTTCACCAAATGAAACGGTTACTGTCATGTGGAATTCCTCATCTGGTTTTAACACCACGGCGAGTGATCTCGGACTTTATCTCGGAACAGGTGCATTCAGTAGTCCTTCTGCTATGGTGGATTTTTTCCAGTATGGAGATTCTGGACAGGGACGTGAAAATGTGGCGGCATCAGCAGGACTGTGGACCGCAGGAACATTTTTGACAGGCAGCGGGCCATGGTATTACATCGGCAATGGAATAGCAAGTGGTGCAGCACAATGGTCCTCCACGCTCAATGTGGATGTGACCTTTTATGTCGACATGAATAACGAGACAGTGAGTCCCAACGGAGTGCATGTGGTTGGAGATTTTCAAGGCTGGGTGGAAAATGGTTCACCAATGACAGACGCTGATGCAGATGGTGTTTACGAATACACTGCTTCTGTAGAAACCAATACAACATTGATTTATACCTTCCTCAATGGAGATACTTACGCTGGACAAGAAGCAGTTCCTTCTACTTGTGGACAAGACAACGGCTTTGGAGGTTACAACCGCACACTCGATGTTGCAGATGTAAACATTGCGGCAGATACTGTTTGTTTCAGTTCATGTTCTGCATGTGAAATCATCGTTGAACCCACTTTTGTTGATGTGACATTCTACGTTGACATGAACAACGAAACCGTGAACGCAAACGGAGTTCATGTTGTAGGAAATTTCCAAAACTGGGTAGCAGACGGTTCACCAATGACCGATGCTGATGCAGATGGTGTTTACGAATACACTGCTTCTGTAGAAACCAATACAACATTGATCTACACCTTCCTCAATGGCGATACCTACGCTGGACAAGAAGCAGTTCCTTCCACTTGTGGACAAGACAACGGCTTTGGAGGTTACAACCGCACACTCGATGTTGCTGATGTAAACCTTGCAGCAGATACTGTATGTTTCAGTTCTTGTTCAGCATGTGAAATCATCGTTGAACCCACTTTTGTTGATGTGACATTCTATGTCGACATGAACAACGAAACAGTGAACGCAAATGGTGTTCACGTCGTTGGAAATTTCCAAAACTGGGTAGCAGACGGTTCGCCAATGACCGACGCTGATGCAGATGGTGTTTACGAATACACGGCATCAGTAGAAACCAATACAACATTGATCTACACCTTCCTCAATGGAGATACTTACGCTGGACAGGAATCAGTTCCTTCCACTTGTGGACAAGACAACGGATTTGGAGGTTACAACCGCACACTCGATGTTGCTGATGTAAACATCGCAGCAGATACTGTTTGTTTCAGTTCATGTTCAACATGTGAAATTATTGTTGAACCCACTTTTGTAGATGTTACATTCTATGTCGACATGAACAATGAAACCGTAAACGCAAACGGAGTTCACGTTGTAGGAAATTTCCAAAACTGGGTAGCAGATGGTTCACCAATGACCGACGTTGATGCAGATGGCGTTTACGAACACACCGCATCAGTAGAAACCAATACAACATTGATTTATACCTTCCTCAATGGAGATACATACGCTGGACAAGAAGCAGTTCCTTCCACTTGTGGACAAGACAACGGATTTGGAGGTTACAACCGCACACTCGATGTAGCTGATGTAAACATCGCTGCAGATACAGTTTGTTTCAGTTCATGTTCTGCATGTGAAATCATCGTTGAACCCACATTTGTAGATGTGACATTCTACGTTGACATGAACAATGAGACCGTAAACGCAAACGGAGTTCACGTTGTAGGAAATTTCCAAAACTGGATAGCAGACGGTTCACCAATGACCGACGTTGATGCAGATGGCGTTTACGAATACACTGCTTCAGTAGAAACCAATACAACATTGATTTATACCTTCCTCAATGGCGATACTTATGCTGGTCAGGAAGCAGTTCCTTCCGCTTGCGGTCAAGACAACGGCTTTGGAGGTTATAACCGCACACTCGATGTTGCTGATGTAAACATCGCAGCAGATACTGTTTGTTTCAGTTCTTGTTCAGCATGTGAAATCATCGTTGAACCCACTTTTGTAGATGTGACATTCTACGTTGACATGAACAACGAAACGGTAAACGCAAACGGAGTTCACGTTGTAGGAAATTTCCAAAACTGGGTAGCAGATGGTTCACCAATGACCGACGTTGATGCAGATGGCGTTTACGAATACACCGCATCAGTAGAAACCAATACAACATTGATCTACACCTTCCTCAATGGCGATACCTACGCTGGACAAGAAGCAGTTCCTTCCACTTGTGGACAAGACAACGGATTTGGAGGTTACAACCGCACACTCGATGTAGCTGATGTAAACATCGCTGCAGATACGGTGTGTTTCAGTTCTTGCACGGCATGTGATATCATTGTTGAACCCACTTTTGTTGATGTGACATTCTATGTTGACATGAACAACGAAACCGTAAACGCAAACGGTGTTCACGTTGTAGGAAATTTCCAAAACTGGATAGCAGACGGTTCACCAATGACCGACGTTGATGCAGATGGTGTTTACGAATACACTGCTTCTGTAGAAACCAATACAACATTGATCTACACCTTCCTCAATGGCGATACTTATGCTGGTCAGGAAGCAGTTCCTTCCGCTTGTGGACAAGACAACGGCTTTGGAGGTTACAACCGCACACTCGATGTAGCTGATGTAAACATCGCTGCAGATACGGTGTGTTTCAGTTCTTGCACGGCATGTGATATCATTGTTGAACCCACTTTTGTTGATGTGACATTCTATGTTGACATGAATAATGAAACAGTAAGTGCCAACGGCGTTCACATCGCAGGCAGTTTCCAAAACTGGAATCCTGCAACCAGCGAAATGACCGATGTTGATCAGGATGGTATTTATGAGTATACCGCATCCATCGACACCACGCTCACCATTCAATATGTATTCATCAATGGCAATGCATGGACAGGACAAGAAGTTGTACCATCAGCTTGTGGTGTGAGCAATGGTTTTGGTGGTTATAACAGATCGCTGGAAATCGCAGAAGAAGACATGATCCTCGATGTGGTATGTTTCGCTACATGCGAAGCATGCATCATTGTTGATCCGGGTATGTACGACATCACATTCAGGGTGAATATGGTGAACGAAGTAGTGGATGCAGCCGGTGTGACCATGCTCGCCGTTTCCTCTTTGACACCTGCCAATCAGGTTGCATTGACCGATGATAATGCTGACGGTGTTTATGAAGTTACCCTCAGCTATCTCACCGGCGATACCATCTGGTATCAATTCGTGAATGGCGACAACTTCCTCGGAGAAGAAGATGTGCCTTCGGCTTGCGGTGAATCATATGGCATCTATGGCATATCCAGAAAAACCATCGTTGGCGAAGCTGACGTTGTGCTGCCAGTGGTTTGTTTCAATGAATGCGCCAACTGCGTGACATCAGCCACCAACCAGATCACCTTCCTGGTGAATATGAACGAACAAACAGTTTCTCCGGATGGCGTTCACCTCGTGGGCAATTTCCAAGGATGGGATCCAGCAGCGACTCCGATGAATGATGATGACGGAGACGGTGTATACAGCGTAACCATTGAAACCGATGAATGGGCGAATCTCAGCTTTAAATTCATCAATGGAAATACCTTCGACGGAGTTGAAAACGTACCTTCAACATGTGGATTGCCTGATGGCAACGGAGGTTATAATCGTCTACTGGAAACAGGTGGTGTCGATATCACGTTTGGTCCTGTGTGTTTCGGATCATGCACCGATTGCATCATCAATCCAGCCACAGTCAGCGTAACCTTCCTTGTGAATATGGCAGACCAGATTGTGGATGCCAATGGAGTTCATTATGCAGGAGCCTTGCAAGGTTGGGATCCTTCATCTTCTGAAATGACTGACGACGATGGAGATGGTATTTATGAAATCACCCTTGAGGCCCAAGTCAATACTGCACAACAATTCCGATTCATCAATGGTAATGATTGGCCATTTGGAGAATCTGTTCCCGCTGCTTGCGGCGTAGACGATGGCTTTGGCGGATTGAACCGCAGTGTGTTTGTAGGTGTTGAAGACATGACCTTCGGTCCGGTATGTTTCGGTGCTTGTGTTGATTGCGAAGACGTCGTGATTCCAACCACAGTAAACGTGACCTTCCAGGTGAACATGGCTAATGAAACAGTAAGTGCTGATGGCGTTCACATTGCGGGAAGCTTCCAGGGATGGAATCCTGCAACGACCGCTATGACTGACGACAACAGCGATGGCATTTACGAATACACCACTGCGATCGATACCAATAGTCAGGTATTGTTTGTATACATCAACGGCAATGCTTGGACAGGTCAGGAACCTGTGCCATCAGCATGCGGCCAAGACAACGGCTTCGGTGGTTACAATCGATTGTTGAATGTAGCTGAGGCCGATACCACATATGGTCCGGTTTGTTTCAGTGAATGTGAAGACTGCGCACCATTTGCACCGGTATTGGTGACATTCCGTGTGGACATGAGCAATCAAGTTGTGAATGCTGAAGGTGTATTTATGGCTGGCAGTTTCAATAACTGGGATCCAACAGCAACACAATTGAGTGAGTATGAACCTAACCATTATCAGGCGGTGGTAGTGCTCAATGCTGGTGAACACGTCAACTATAAATTCCTCAATGGCAGCGATTGGACGGGAGCAGAATCAGTGCCAGTAGACTGCGGTGAAGATGATGGATCAGGCAACATCAACCGTTCTTATGATGCTGGAACATCCAATGAAACTGTAGACATCGTTTGTTTCAACGAATGCAGCACATGCACTGTAGTGAATATGTTGGACATCACCTTCCAGGTAGATATGGGTCAGAATACCATCAGTGTCGATGGCATTCATTTAGCGGGATCGTTTAATGCTTTCTCACCGACAGCGACACCGATGACCAATACAGTAGATAACGTATATACCGCTACTGTTTCTGTTCCTGAGAATACACAGCTCACTTACAAATTCATCAATGGATCAGACTTTACTGGTGTAGAATCGGTTCCATTTGCATGCGGAGTAGATGATGGCTTTGGTGGATACAACAGATCATTCACCACCAATCAAAGTGATGTAACGCTTCCTGAAGTTTGTTTTAGTTCATGTGAAGATTGTCCGGTTGGTGTTGGAGAAATGGAAGTCAACATGTTTACCGTGTATCCAATACCTGCAGAAGGTCAATTTGTGATCAGAATGAATCAAAGTAGCCGTGCAGATTTCAGGATCTTTGACAGCACCGGAAAATTGATGATGAGCGATCGACTTGAAGGAACCATCACTGAAGTGAATGTTGGAGGATGGACGTCTGGTCTCTACCATGTCGAGATTGATGGTGTTGGCAAACAGCGCATCATGGTGAAGTAAGATAATCCTCTCGATAAATTAAAAAGCCGCATGATGTCATGCGGCTTTTTTATTCATCTATTCCGAAATTTTGAAATGGATTTTCAGATTTAAACTCTTTGGTTTTTAGGAGTAATAGTAAAATCACTCAAAATTGTCGCATTTTTTAGAATTGATTTTTCAAACTAGAACATAAAAGTTTCTATTTTTCTAATGAGGAAAAGTCGAGATATAAATTCGTTGGATGATTTTAAAATGAACGAACTCCCCTAAAAAAACCGCCCAACCACTTCAATCATTTGATGATGAATTCTACCGTTGGTGCAAATGAGGTCTTCGCCGAAGATGGGATTGTTGGCACCATTGAATTCGGTGACAAGTCCGCCGGCTTCGCGGATGATGATGGTACCCGCTGCGACATCCCATGGATTGAGTCCGTATTCATAAAAGCCTTCGAATCTGCCGATGGCTGTCCAGGCCATGTCCAGTGCAGCACTGCCGAGTCGGCGCATGCCGCGGGTGCTGCGCATCAATTCGCGGAAGAGGGCAATGTATTGCTGCTCGCGACCAAAGTCATCATAGGGAAACCCGGTGGCCAGCAACGCTTGTTCGAGTTTGTCGATTCCTGAAACCTTTATTCGATGTTGATTCATGAATGCCCCGCCTCCCTGATAAGCAGAATAACATTCGTTGCTGCTGGGATCGAAGATCACTCCGGACAAGGGAATGGTGCCCGCACACAAAGCCACGCTGGTGCACCATACTGGTACGCCATGCACAAAATTGGTGGTACCATCCAATGGATCGATCACCCAATTGAGCCCTGAGGCTGATCTTTCTCCGGTACCTTCTTCAGCTACGAATCCTGCCTCGGGAACGAGCTTGTGCAAGGCTTCTACAAATCGACGCTCGCTTTCTTTGTCTACTACGGTCACCAGGTTGTTGGTGGTTTTGATCTCAACATTGCCCTCGTGAATGTGGGTTTGTTCCTTCATCCAGTTGCCGGTTTCTACGCTGATTTCTACCAGCTTTGCCGTGATATCGGCCAATTCGTTTTGGTTAAATTCTTTCACGGGTTAAAGATATTGTCATGATTGGTTTGCACGTGCTGTCCAGTCCACGATATTTGACCCGTGAATGAAAAGCCCTGTTGGCTTTGATCATGTAAGCCCCAAACTTTTGAAGGACCGTTATCTCTGGATTACTTTTTTCATTACCCTTCTGCTGTGCCTGCTGGCATTCGGCGAGGTGATGCGTTCGCCGGATGATTATCTCTTTAGCACCGATGGCGATGGACTTCAGACTTACTACCAGAGCATTTACCATGTGAAATACGACTCTACCTATATGCATCAGCAGGGGTTGAACTATCCGCATGGCGAAAATATTTTTTTTACCGGTGGTCAGCCTCTCGCCACCAATGTGGTGAAGTTTATTCAGCCGGTCATCGACCTGACAGATCACATGGTGGGCATCACCAACTGGCTTATGATTTTCAGCGTGCTGATTTGTCCACTCTTTCTCTATCTCATCTTGAAAGACTTGGGCATGAAACCACTGGTGAGTATACTCTTCACCATTGGCATCACTTTTCTTTCACAACAATGGGAAAGGTTTGGCGGACACTATCCACTGGCATGGCTCTATGCTGTGCCGGGAATGATCTGGTTATTGATGAAATACCATCAGTCCGGTGCGTGGAAGTGGACATGGATCATTGCTGGATATCTCACTTTCCTCATCCTGGCTCATATTTATTATTTGGTGTTTTTCGCCGTGATCGCCGCTGGATTTTGGATGGCTTTTGCATTGTTCAATGCGCAACGCACGCAGTCAATCTGGAAGATTACTTTACAAACGGGACTGCAAATTGTATTGCCTTTTTTACTGTTGCAATGGCTCATGCATACTGGCGCGGAGGTGACGGATCGCACCCGAATTCCATGGGGATTTATGGTTTATCGTTCAGCATGGGGTGGTTATCTCTTTCCTTATGGTATGTGGTACGAACATCTATTCACCGCATTGAAACCTAAAAACGGCGTAGAGTGGGAGGGATTGGCTTACGTCGGTGGATCGGTGATCCTCATGTTTGTATTCCTGCTATTCAAATCCATTTTCCGTTGGAAGAAAACCATCCTTCATTTTTCCTCCCATGAAAATCGAATCTATCTCGCGCTGGCTATTTCGGCGATGTTATGTATCGCCGTGTCTTTCGCTTTCCCATTTAATTATGGATTGGAAAAATTGCTTTACAAATTGGGACCCGTTCAACAATTCCGCGGTATTGGAAGATTCGCTTTTGTCGCTTTTTACCTCATTGAAATAGGCGTGATCGGTATGTTCTTCCGGTTGTTTCGTGAAAGCAAATACACCACGTGGATATTGGCAAGTCTGTTTGCTCTGCTTATGTTGAGTGAAGCTGGAACACGCCTGCACCGCGCCGCAGCGGGTATGAGGCATGAACGTGGAATGATGTTGCGCAATACACAACCATTGCCCGGTGCAATCGATGTTTCCAGTTACCAGGCCATTTTGCCATTTCCATTTTTCCATATAGGATCGGAAAATGTTGGAGCCGATGCACCATCGTCGATGAAAAATTTTGTCTACGATCTTTCACTCAGAACAGGACTGCCATCCTTTGCGGCATCCATGTCGAGAACATCTATTTCGCAATCATTCGATCAATTGGCATTGGCACAGGAAGTCATGCAAATGCCTGATGTCCTATATCGACTCGATGATGACAAAGCCATTTTGGTAGTGTGCGATACACAAACCATGTTGCCACATCAAAAGGAATTGATCAAACATTGTCCACACCTGTTCGATGAAAATGGATACGCCTTCTACCGACTTGAACTCGACGAGAGGATGGTAATGCACAATGCTTATGAGTGGGTATTGCTGAAGCATCAACTCGAGTTGATTGAAATGGACACCGATGAATTGTATCCTGCGGGTGAACAAACTTGGACCGTGCAGAAAGATGCCGATGTTTATAGAGAAGACAGCCTTTATGAATCCACGTTTGAATTTCATTGGATGAGATGGAAAGAACTCGACGTGAAGCCTACATGGCGTGGACGTGATGTCGTGATTTCTTTTTATGTGGAAAATTTCCGTCAGGATTTATTACCACGAACAGTGCTCGAAGTGGTGCAAAAACAAGGCGAAAAGACCACAGGATATTTCACAGAATTCATCGGCAAACGATTTGTGGCTATGCATGGCCAAGATGCTTTGATAGAATGCACGATTCCTGTCGATAGCACATCTGAAAAACTTGTTCTTTCCTTTGAAAACAAATTGATTACAGGTCAGCAAATCCGTTGTCGTGATCTTCAGATTTGTCCTGAAGGTGTGGATTGCCTCATATTGCGGGGCGAAAAGCGATTCCTGAACAACAGGAACTACCAATAGGCCAGGTGAAATTCAGTCTGATCATTCCAAGTTATAACAATGCCGGGGAGCTCATGCGAGAGTTGCCGGGGCTGATCAGTTATTTCCAATCGAAACAATACGATGCAGAGGTGATCATCGTGAATGATGGTTCAACACAAACTTCGTCGTTACAAGAGTTTTGTTCTCAAAATGGATTTCAGTTGATTCATCATAAAACCAATCAGGGTAAAGGCGCTTCCGTTCGCACAGGCATGATGAGTGCATCGTCGGCTGTTCGCATTTTCACCGATGCTGATATTCCTTTTCAATACCACATTTTCGACGACATCCTCCAGCGGTTCAATCAACCCGGCGTGAAAATCGTATGTGGGGATCGTCGCAAATCGGATTATTTCCGCAGAACACCGTTGATTCGAAGAATGGGAAGCGGTGTATTCTCCTGGTTGGTGAATGTGATCATGTTGCGAAATATGGGCGACACCCAATGTGGTATCAAGGCCTTCAGGCAAGATGTGATCGCACAGGTATTCGGACAATCACACCTCAATGGATTTGCCGCCGATATCGAATGGCTTTACCGAGCCCATCTTGCCAAGGTAAAAATCGAATGGGTCAATGCTGAGTTTCGCAATGCGGGCGAAAGTTCCGTGGTCTTCTGGAAACAGGCGTTGAAGATGTTTAAAGATCTTATCATACTCAGAATCAAGGGCTGAAAACTGGTTTATCCATGTAGGATTGTTCATTGGTTTCGAAAGCCAATGATCTTTCTTCTGATTAATCTCACTTTCTTTGAAAAACACACAACCGGGATAGCCTATTTACCGTACAAGCCCCCGGTGTTTTTTAACAACAACAAAACTTCTATGAAGAAAATCTTTTTCGCAGCGCTCATGATCTTGAGCGCATTGTACTCACGTTCACAAAGTGATTCAGTTTATGTTGATCTGGGCATCAACTCTATCCGATTGATCAACCTCGGATTGGGTGCGCAAAATGTCAATCCGGATGTATGGAATCCATATCTCCTGACTGTAGACATTCACTATAGGAGATTAGGACTTCGTGCCGGTATTGGACATACATCGCATGGTAAAACAGAATTGCCGGTAGATGCCAATGGCATGTCCAAAACGGAATCAGACACCTTGCGTACTGATTTGAGGTTTGGGTTGAATTGGGAAATAGCCCTCGCATCCAAATGGACATTCAAAGTTGGAGCAGATTATTACACGGCCAATGCTGAGAATACATTCATCTCAAAATACGTGAATGAGGCAGATGAAACCATTGAGACCAATCGCAAGAAGATTTACAAAGAGTCCGGATTTTCTCCTTTTCTCTACGTGCAATATCACATCACACCAAGGGTTAGTCTCGGCACTGAATTGTTGTGGAGATTTGGAACTTACACTGCTGAAGATGGCGAAGTGAGTAGCATCAAGCCTGAAGGTGGCGACGCGGTGGTTACAGACATCACCAGAAAGTATGAAGGAACCAAGCGCGGAATCATGGCGCCAACGGCATTATTCCTTAATTTTAGGTTCTGAAAAACGAGATGAAGATGGTCAACAGATGGAGTTTAGCAACGGTTGTGATTTTGCTTGGGGTCATTTCATTTAACTCATGCAAAAAGACGGATGATATCCAACCGCGTAAACGTCTTCCGGTATTGCCAGATGAACCATACGATTATGCCACTCCGCCGAATGAAACATTTTTTGTTCCATTCGGAGATTCTGTGATCGACAATGATGTTGCGACTTTAGGTCGTGTCTTGTTTTATGATGTCAGCCTTTCACGCAACAACCGCGTTAGTTGCGGAACTTGCCACCGACAGATCAATGGTTTTGCTGATAACAGAGCTTTCTCGAACGGACTTTTGGATTCGCTCACCGGTCGTAATACCCAAACGATCGTGAATACTGGAACACAAGTAGGTTTCTTTTGGGACCTGCGTGAGTCGACACTCGATCACATGGTACTGCAGCCTATTGCCAATCACATTGAGATGGGTATTGCTGACACGCTTTATATGGAGGACAAAGTGAGAAAGATCGATTACTATCCTCCTTTGTTTGTGAAAGCATTTGGAAGTGAAGAGGTGACATCTAAAAAAATCGGTAGAGCCATTGCACAATTTGTCAAGTCTATTGTGTCTGTGAGCACCAAATATGATGAAGGAAGGATGATGCAAGTGAATCCGGTTTCCAATCAAAGTAATCTTGTAGACTTCGCCAATTACAATGAGATGGAAAATCTCGGTAAACATCTTTTCTTCCGAAAATTTGCTTGCTCACAATGTCATGGTGGTGTGAATCTCGATGGAAGTTTATCAGCTCCGAAGAACATTGGACTCGAAGTGGATTATGTCGACAATGGCATGCCTGGTGTTGATGAGTTCGGTGTAAAACGAGATGGTTTCTTTAAAACACCGTCGCTCAGAAATGTTGCACTGACTGCGCCTTACATGCACAACGGGGTATTCAATACATTGGAAGAAGTGATTGAGTTTTACAACAGTGGCATACAACCACATCCACAACTGTCGCAAGAGTTGCGTGTGCGAGAACAAGGCGGACTCACACCTGAACACCTCGGACCAGTCATTGATTTCAATCTGGTTCCTTTGAATCAGGGAACATTGCCACAAAAGATGTTCATGACCGCACAGGAAAAAGCTGCGCTCGTTGCTTTCTTAAAAACCCTTACCGATTATGAGGTATTGACGGATCCGAAATTTTCCGATCCATTCAAATAATCAGAACACGGCTTTGGCAATTTCTTTCGTGCTTTTCGCTTTACCCATGGTGTAATAGTGGAGCACCGGTACACCTGATTTCATCAATTCTTTGGATTGTTGAATGCACCATTCCACCCCAATTTTTCTCACCTCTTCATCAGACTTCGCTTTCTCAACCATTTGAACCAATTCATCCGGTAGGTTGATGTGAAAATGATGAGGGATCACATTCAGTTGAGAACGCGTAGCCAGTGGTTTCAATCCGGGAATGATGGGCACATTTATTCCGGCTTCTTTGCATTCATCGACGAACCTGAAGAACGCACGATTATCATAAAACATTTGAGTAACGATATACTCAGCACCCGCGTCAATTTTAGCTTTGAGATAACGCAAATCAGATTTTCTGTTGGGCGCTTCGAAGTGTTTTTCAGGATAACCGGCAACACCGATGCAGAAATTTGTTTTCTGAACATCATTTAAATCCGCATCTAAATATTCGCCTTTGTTCATGGCAACGACCTGTTTCACCAGATCAACGGCGTATGCATGACCTTCAGGTTCAGGTTTGAATCGGCCTTCGCTTTTGATTGGATCGCCGCGAAGCACAAGAACATTATCCAGCCCAACAAAATTCAAATCGATCAACGCATCTTCCGTATCCTGTTTGGAAAAACCACCACAGATGATGTGCGGAACAGTGTCCACTTTATAGCGGTTGCTGATGGCAGCACAAATACCTACCGTGCCCGGACGTTTGCGCACCACTTGTTTTTCAAGTAGTCCATTGCCGGCATCGCGAAACACATATTCCTCGCGGTGATAGGTAACATCCACAAATGCAGGAGAAAAATCCATCAATTCATCCATAGTTTGAAAAATGGAATTGATGTTTTGTCCTTTTAATGGAGGAAGGATCTCAATGGAAAAAAGAGTTGACTTGGCTTTTGAAATATGTTCTGTGACTTTCATATACAGTATTCAAATTTTTATTCAGATTAAAACGGGTGATAACCATCTTTCCGCTTCATCGCGGCTGATGCCTCTTCTTCTTGCGTAATCGGTAAGTTGATCTTCGGCAATTTTTCCCAGACCAAAATATTTCGCTTGTGGATGTGCGAAGTAATAACCGCTTACAGCAGCAGCGGGGAACATTGCGAGCGAATCAGTGAGATGCAATCCAATATTTTTTTCGACATCCAGCAATCTCCAAATGGTCTTTTTTTCGAGGTGATCCGGACATGCAGGATATCCTGGCGCTGGTCTGATGCCGCGGTATTTTTCTGCAATCAAATCATCAGATTGTAGATTTTCATCTGATGCATAACCCCAAATTTGAGTGCGTATTTTATGATGCATGTATTCTGCAAGGGCTTCAGCAAAACGATCGGCCAATGCTTTCACCAGAATAGCAGAATAGTCATCGTGATCCGCTTCGAATTTTTTCACCAATTCATCCTGACCAAATCCGGCGCAAACGGCGAAACAACCGACATAGTCTTGTAGCCCCGATTCAATCGGAGCGATAAAATCCGACAAGGCAAGATTGGGTTGACCCGCTGCTTTTTGAATCTGCTGACGAAGTGTGATGAAGGTTTCTTCACCATGTTCCGTTTGCAGTATGATATCGTCACCAACGGCGTTCGCAGGAAAGATGCCAGTGACCGCTTTGGCATGCAAGAGTTTTTCATCCACCAATCGCTTCAGCATGCTTTGCGCATCGTGGTAAAGTTGTGAGGCTTGTTCTCCCACAACTTCATCTTTCAGAATGGCGGGAAATCTTCCTGCCAATTCCCATGATTGGAAAAACGGTGTCCAGTCGATGAAAGGAACAAGTTCTTCGAGTGCGATCTGATCATGTACCATTACACCCAGCTGTTGAGGATGAGCAATGGTATCTGAGTCGAATGTCGCCTTCAATGCATGTTGTCGTGCATCAGCAATGGATAACATCGATTTCGCATGCTGGTGTGCTGCATAGTTGATTCTGACTTGTTCGTATTCCGCACGGGTAGTGGCAATGTATTGTTCGCTTTGTTCTTGACTGAGGAGGTTGCTCACCACAGTCACAGCGCGACTCGCATCCAATACATGCACGACAGGATGATCGTAATGCGGCTCAATCTTCACGGCGGTATGCACGCGAGAAGTGGTGGCACCACCGATGAGCAATGGAATGTTCATGCCACGGCGTTTCATCTCCTTGGCCACATGAATCATTTCATCCAAAGAAGGAGTGATCAATCCTGAAAGCCCAATGGCATCGACATTTTCCGCTATGGCAGTATCGAGAATTTTATCGGCAGCAACCATCACTCCGAGATCGATGATCTCATAATTGTTGCAAGCCAATACAACACCAACGATGTTTTTTCCGATATCGTGAACATCACCTTTCACGGTGGCGAGCAAAACTTTACCTGCACCTTGCGAAACCGATTGTTGTTTTTCTGCTTCGAGATAAGGTTGCAAATAGGCAACGGCTTTTTTCATGACACGTGCGCTTTTCACCACCTGTGGAAGAAACATTTTTCCACTTCCGAATAGATCACCCACTATGCTCATGCCGGCCATCAATGGACCTTCAATCACATACAATGGTCTTCCGTATTTCACCCTTGCTTCTTCTGTATCTTCATCTATGAAATCGATGATACCTTTCACGAGTGCATGTGCCAAGCGATTTTCAACGGTGTCATTGCGCCAAGTCAAATCCTGCTTGTTTTCTTTTTTCGCTGAAGCTTTGTTTTTTTCTGCGAAGTCGAGCAAACGTTCCGTAGCGTCAGCGCGGCGATTGAGCACCACATCCTCGACGAGTTCGAGGAGGTCTTTGGGAATTTCATCGTACACCTCCAATTGAGAAGGATTCACAATCCCCATGTCTAAACCATGGCGGATACCATGATATAGAAACACAGAATGAATCGCTTCACGCACGCGGTTGTTACCACGGAAGCTAAAAGACACATTCGAAACACCACCGCTCACCAATGCGCCAGGCAGATGATTTTTGATCCATTGCGTAGCATGGAAGAAATGCACGGCGTTATTGCGGTGTTCTTCCATACCGGTTCCCACAGGAAAAATATTCGGATCGAAAATGATGTCGTGTGGATTGAATCCTGCTTGTGTCGTCAGAATGCGATAAGCACGTTCACAAATTTCAATACGACGTTCATACGAATCAGCTTGTCCATGTTCATCAAAAGCCATCACGATAACCGCTGCACCATAACGTTTGATCTTTTTTGCTTTTGCGAGAAAGTCAACCTCTCCTTCTTTCAGGGAGATTGAGTTCACCACACATTTTCCCTGTACACATTTTAAACCTGCTTCGATGATTTCCCATTTCGAAGAATCGATCATCACCGGAATACGTGCAATATCAGGTTCACTGGCGATGAGGTTGAGGAATCGCGTCATGGCTTTTACACCATCGATCAATCCTTCATCCATATTCACGTCAAGAATCTGCGCACCACCTTCTACTTGTTCTTTGGCAATAAAAAGGGCCTCGTCAAATTTTTCTTCTTTGATGAGGTCGAGGAATTTTTTAGAACCTGTCACGTTACAACGTTCACCTACGTTGATGAAGTTGGAATCCGATGTGGCAATCAGCGGTTCGAGTCCTGAAAGCTTCAGTTTATAAGACTGACCTGTGGTTGTTTTTGTGTCTTCTGCAATCATATCTTCCCAGTTCAGTTAACAGCAATAAGTTGTTCGGTTGATCTTGGTGAAAACGACTTGGCAACTTCCGCAATCGCTCGGATGTGATCGGGTGTAGTACCGCAGCATCCACCGACAATATTCACGATACCTCGATCGAGATAGTTTTTCACCAACTGTGCCATTTCATCGGGCGATTGATCGTAGTGTCCCATTGCATTGGGTAATCCGGCATTGGGATAAGCACTCACTAAGAATGGCGCATTTTCGCTAAGCACTTCCACATAAGGCTGAAGCTGTTTTGCACCCAATGCGCAATTAAATCCGATGCTGAGCAATGGAGCATGCGACATAGAAATCAAAAATGCATCTGCAGTCTGTCCACTGAGTGTTCTTCCGCTTGCATCTGTAATGGTTCCGCTTACCATGATGGGCAACTGAACATTTCTTTCATCATAGATTTCCATGATGGCATAGAGTGCGGCTTTGGCATTGAGCGTATCGAAGATGGTTTCCACGAGCATGGCATCCACACCGCCATCCATCAAACCATTCACTTGTTCTTTGTATGCTATGACCAATTCATCGAAAGTGATAGCACGAAATCCGGGATCATTCACATCAGGTGAAAGCGAAGCAGTGCGGTTGGTAGGGCCAATGGCTCCTGCTACGAATTTGGGTGAACCGGGATGTTTGGCTTCGAATTGTTCAACCGCTTTGCGTGCACATTGTGCTGCGGCAACATTGAGTTCATAAGCCAAATCTTCCATATGATAATCGGCCAATGAAACACGTTGAGCATTGAAAGTATTGGTCTCGATGATATCTGCTCCTGCTTCCAGGTATTGTAGATGAATTTCTGTAATGATCTCTGGGCGCGTAATGCACAATAGATCATTGTTCCCTTTGAGATCTGATTGCCAATGGGCAAAACGATCACCGCGAAAGTCTTCTTCCGACAGCTGATAACGCTGAATCATGGTGCCCATCGCTCCATCAAGAATGAGGATGCGCTGTTCAGCCAATTGTTGAAGTGCATGTTTCATATTCAAACAAAAAATTGCACTTAACCAGAAGTCAGGGAGAAAAGTCATTGACTACTCATCTCTCTCCTCCCGCGCTCATGCGGGCTGGAGCAGGAATTGGCACCCGTCGTTTTTTTCGGGTTGCCAAGACATCATCGGGCCTGATCCCTCCGTCTTTCTGGATAAGTGGGGCAAAGGTAGGGGATTGGAGGGGAGGATGCAAAATGAATTTTGGAATGGAGAATGGTGAATGGAGAATTGTGAATTGTGAATTGTGAATGGTGGATGATGAATTGAGAATCGTGAATGGCGAATGGTGTGGGTGATTTGGGGAAAATTTAGCTGGGAATTGTACATTATGTTTGCGAGGAATCACAAAACGCTTGAGAACCATCATTAGCCTGATCAGAAAAAACAAATATCCACTGGCGCTCGTTCTGGTGGTACTTGCAGTATTGTATCCGTTCACATGCATGATGTATTTCCCGAAATGGGATACCACCAATGGCTATTTGCCTTACCGCTATTTCATCAGTTTTTTTCTTGAAAATGATCAAGTGCCCTACTGGAATCCTTTCCAAAGAATGGGTTATCCTGGATATGCTGATCTGCAAAGTGGATGCTGGTATCCGATCACTCGAATCATCATGTTGTTTGGTCAATATGACATCGTTTCTGTGACGATAGAATTGTTGTCCTGCTTTGTGATTGCCGCACTCGGCATGTTTAGGTTGAGCATGCACATCCATAACCATGAAAAGACAGCTTTCCTCCTCGGATTGGCTTATGCATTGTCAGGCTTTATGACTGGATCTACACACCTCATGGTCTTTCTGATTGGAGTGGCTTGGTTACCATGGATCATCTGGTCGATGCTTGCATTCCTCCAAGCGTATCAATGGAAATATGGAGTTTACCTCGCTGGATTCATGGCCATGAACATCACGGGTGCAAGTCCTGCCTATACGATTTTGATGGTCTATATCATGGTTGGAATGCTCATATGGCATCTCTTCAAATTGAAATTTTCCGGCGCAGCGATGATGTCCATACTCCGTGGTGCATGGCCTGCCATCTTACTTCTCGCTCTGTTGACTGCTCCTTATGTGGTTTCGTTTTTTGAATTTTTACCTTATTTCAATCGCGCGCATCAACGTCCTTATGAGGACATGGTGATCAATCCACTCGTACCGGGCAATTGGCTATCACTCATTTATCCTTATACCATCAACGATCGCCATCATGAGTGGTTCAAACTGACAGACTTGTCTTTGCGTGATACTTATATTGGCATTTTCCTCGTGCCCATGATTATCCTCGGCTTGATGCGTGATTGGAAAAAAAGCATGTTCATCTCACTTGTTGTTTGTGCCCTTATTTCCTTTCTAGCCGCCCTGGGTGATGAAACGTTTATCTATCAATATCTCTTCAAATTGCCAGGTTTTGGCTTGTTTCGTCATCCATCTTTTTTGAGATCATATGGTATTTTCTGTCTCATACTGCTCGCTGGTTATAGACTGAAGGACATCCTGGATGGTGTTCGTTTGGATGCGAAGGAGCGATATGTGATGGGAGCATTCTTGGTGATGTTCGTTGGCTTTACTGTATGGGCTGCGTCAGGTAGTTCATTGGAATTGCTGAAAAAAGCGGTTGAAGAAATTTTCAGCATGGAAGAATTGCCATCAACAGGTATGTCAACCTTGTTGTGGTTGAATGGAATGGTCATCATTGCTTTATTGGTGTTGGTTGTGGTCCTTCGAAGGATCACAGGCATGTCCATGTTTTTCGCCATCGCGATCTTTTGTACAGCCGATTTAGCACTACACATCAGGTATACAGGCCCGACAACCATGTATCACACGTACAGTTTTTCGAAGATGAAACAATTCTTCGATGAACTGCCAGCGGAGATTTCGCAGGTCGATCCTCAAATCCCTATGAGTGCCATGACTGACCTGCGCGACATTCGTCTCACAGATGGTATTCAGGTCAACTATGCGACATTTTTCAAACACATCTGTATAGATGGCGAGAATCCTTTGCGCATGAAAAATTTCGATGATGCCAAAACCAGCGGCGCATTGACCTGGAATCAACGTTTCCCCTTGGCATTTATCACCAATGAATTGTGGCATGAAGGAATGAACGCACCAGATACTACGGTTTCAACGGGAAAAATCACTGGGATCGATGTGGGTTTTAACAAGTTTACCATTGATTTCCAAAATGAGGTTGACCATGAATCCTGGATCTGTCTCAATCAGAATTACCATGGACAATGGTCGGCCAGATTAGGTGAAATCAATTTGCCGGTAGAGAAAGTGAATGGTATGATCATGGGTGTGCGTGTTCCCGGAAAAAGCAAGGGCAAAATCGAATTCTCTTATCGATCAGCATGGATCCCTACTTTGCAACGAGCGGCCATGTCAGGTTGGATTTTCTGGATGGTGTTTTTAGGACTGTCTGGAATAAAGAAATCGCGCAAGGTCTAAGGATTTTGCGTCTAAGTGGCTTTCAATTGCCTTGTTGTTGTTGTCATTTTAATCTTACTCAAAAATGGACATGGAACATCGCCAGAACGCATGTCTAATGGTGAGAATTCCTATGCATCCATTCAAATTGAAGGACGGAGGAAATCAAGTAATTCACATGATAAATGTCGTATCGGTGATTTTTCAATAGGCTGTCTTGATAAATGTATATGTGAAATTCATTCTGTCTGACTACTTTTGGCCGCTCAAAAAAACAATTCATGCCATATCTATTTACCTCTGAATCGGTGTCAGAAGGACATCCGGACAAAGTAGCAGATCAGATTTCAGATGCGCTGATCGATAATTTCCTGGCTTACGATCCACAATCGAAAGTGGCCTGCGAAACACTTGTTACCACTGGTCAGGTTGTACTGGCAGGTGAAGTAAAGTCTGAAGCGTACCTCGATGTTCAGGACATCGCACGCGATGTGATCAAACGCATTGGTTATACCAAAAGCGAATACATGTTCGAAGCAAATAGCTGCGGTATCCTCAGCGCTATTCACGAACAATCACCGGATATCAATCAAGGTGTTGAACGCAAAAAGCCTGAAGAACAAGGTGCTGGTGACCAGGGAATGATGTTCGGTTATGCTTGTCGCGAAACGGACAATTACATGCCGCTGCCACTTGAATTGGCGCATACATTATTGCGTGAATTGTCTGCTATCCGTCGTGAAGCGGAATCAGGAAAAGGTAAAGTAATGCCTTACTTGCGTCCAGATGCGAAGAGTCAGGTTACCATCGAGTACGGCGACGACAATCAGCCTATCCGCATTGATGCCATCGTGATTTCTACGCAACACGATGACTTTGGAAAAGATGCTGTGATGTTGAAGAAGATCAAAGATGATGTGATCAATATCCTCATCCCACGAGTGAAGAAAAAACTTCCAAAGCGTGTTCAGGCGCTCTTCAACGATAAAATTAAATACCACGTGAATCCAACCGGAAAGTTTGTGATCGGTGGTCCTCACGGTGATACTGGTCTTACCGGTCGTAAGATCATCGTAGATACTTATGGTGGTAAAGGTGCTCACGGTGGTGGCGCATTTTCAGGAAAAGACCCATCGAAAGTGGACCGTTCAGCAGCCTATGCTACACGCCACATTGCGAAGCATCTTGTTGCTGCCGGTGTTTGCGACGAAGCACTTGTACAAGTTGCATATGCTATCGGTGTTGCACAACCTGTTGGACTTTTCGTCAACACTTTTGGTACATCTAAAGTGAAAAAGACTGACGGTGAAATCGCACGTACCATCCTCGGCATGCCTGAGTTTGATATGCGTCCTTACTTCATCGAAAAGCGTTTCAACCTTCGATCACCTATTTATCTCGAAACAGCTTCTTATGGTCACATGGGTCGTGAGAGCAAAGTGGTAGAGAAGACTTTCAATAAAGGAAAAAAGAACGAGATCAAAGTGAAGGTGAAACTTTTCCCTTGGGAAGAACTAAACGCTGTTGATGCGATGAAAAAGAAATTCGGTATCAAATAATTGATCCGTCATCATACTGAAAAGGGCTGCTCATCAAGGCAGCCCTTTTTGATGGAACACCACCCTATGAATTCAACGTTCACGTTCGCATTGGTTCAATTTCATATGCGCATGTATCGTTTGTGCATGTCGTTCTTATCTTCGGGCAATATGTCCCGGTATATCATCATCATCACGATATGTCTGTTGAAAGCACTGACTTCCTTTTCTCAGCTTGATTCATCGGAAGCGACCGTTTCTGCACCGAAATGGTACCGAGATTTTCTTCGAGAAAGCTCATTTGTCCCGGGATATTCTGTGACACAAATTGAAGATCAGAAAGCATGGAAGTGGGAATGCATTGGACCGAATGTCAGACCTGAAGAATTGAATCCAGGAGGCAAAGCCATTCCTGCTTATGCCGTCAATCGCGGTAATGGAACGGGAAGAATCAACTACCTTTTTGTGCATCCAACTGATCAACAACGTGTGTGGGCTTGTTCACCTACAGGTGGACTTTGGTATACACACAATGGTGGAAAACATTGGCATACCGGCGGGACCGATCAATTGCCTATTTCAGGAGTTTCATCCGTTGCGGTGAATTTGCAAAATCACAAACAATGGATTGTTGCAACAGGCGACGGTGATGATCAATTTATGTTTTCGAATGGCATTTGGATCACCAGCAATGCAGGTAGGTCGTACTTCAACATCAATGGCAATGATCCTTCTACGGCATTTCCATTTAACCAATACGAAGACGCAACATTCATTGGAGAGGTGGTGTGTAAACCGGATGTGTTTTCTTATGCCATGGTTGCCAGCAACAAAGGACTATGGGTATGTGAAGACATATTTGGTGGCAAAGGAAATTCTTGGTTGGCGCGCGTCACAGGCCGTATCAGAAAAGCCAATCAAAAATGGAAACGCGTGGTTGAAGGAAATTTTTATGACATTGAAATCATTCCACATCCTACAGAAAGTGAAAACATCATCGTCGCAGCAGGAGAAAAATTGGTCGTGAGTTATGACGGCGGTTCATCTTGGGAAACTATGCCGCAACCCGAATATCAGGATCCGGAGCGTTATAGATTTTTGAGATTGAGTGTTGAATATTCGCCTGCATTGCCATACTTCCTGCAAGTCGCTGTGACCTGCAGTGAAGGCGCGACAGCCAGCAAAAGTGGAGAATCTTCCATCCAATTGTTCGATTTGAAAACGAAGACATGGATTAAAATCAAGGAATTGCGTGGAGATGTTTCCGGTATGAATTCTACACGTGCAAGAGCATTTGCAGTGTCGCCAAAAGATTCAAGGCTTATGCTCGTGGCAAATGTTCAACCCATTTATCGTAGTCTGGATGGTGGAAGAAAGTTTTCGAAAATTGAAAAGAATCAAATGCATGACGATGTCCATCACATTGAATTTGCTCCTGATGGTGAAACAGTGTGGGCTTCACATGATGGAGGTGTAAGTGTGAGTTACGATCGCGGCATCAGTTGGCAGCCGATGGATGTTGGCATTGGTGCTGCGAATGTGTTTGGTTTATCTGTAGCGCAAACTGAAAAGCATCAGGTGGCATTTGGAGGATATGATACCGGAGGAAATTTTTTGCGCGATGAAAAATGGTGGCATGTCTCATGGGGCGATGGATTCGAAACCATCACATCTCCTGAAGATCCCCATGTTGTTTTCACCACCATGCAGAATGGGATGATACAAGCATCAACACCTGATGGAAATTTTGAAGATGCGCGCAGTGCCAATTCAAAATCTGAATGGCATACCTGGATCAGGATGCACCCCGTTGATCACAACATGATATTTTGTGGTGGTACGAGACTCATGCGGTCAAAAGACCTTGGCATGAAATGGGAACCTATTTTCGATTGCAAGCGACAAGATACTGCACTTTATTCCGTATACCGTTACTTCATGTCGCCTGCACATCCAGATGTGATGTATGCATATGTGCTGGATGATGAAACTAAAATGAGACCTCAGCTTTGGATGACGAAGAACATCCGGGAAACCCATGCAGACTCGGTAAAATGGACAAGAGTATCCCACGTTCCCATCGATGGCTGGATCATGAACATGTCCATTGATCCAATGAATCCGGAAAAATTCTGGTTACTCTACAATCGATTCGAAGCCGATGGTAAAATTTGGTATTTCGATGGTAAAAAATACCTCGACAAATCACAAAACATGGGTGGTGCTAAATGCGAGTCCATGGCCACGGATCACGAAACCGGAAGGATATACGTCGGATCGAACTATGGTATTTTCACTCGCATGCCAGACGATAAGAAATGGACTTTGTTGACAGGACTGCCTGGCACATACATCAAATCTCTCGACATCAACTACACTCGAAAAGAACTTGTGGTTGGAACATTTGGGAGAGGTATTTGGGTGGGAGCATTGTTGAGATAAATCCTTCTTTTTTATCATCCAATTTATTATTTAAGTTCGTGCTCACCATCTAAATCTCCTCCCCAAAATATTCACCACCCCCTCGTCGTTCCTCTTCGCAAAGCGAAGAGGAACCTCCCACTTTCGCTCTCATCCTCACCACCGATTTGCAAAGAGGAACCTCCCACTCTTGCTTCATCCCTCATTATAACCATCAAATTTCAGATATTTGTCACAAACCTACCCCATGGACAACACCCGCGTTTATCGCATGAAATTTTCTTCGGTCTATCCGCTCTATATTCAAAAGGCAGAGAAGAAGGGCAGGAGCAAAGATGAAGTTGATACCGTCATTTATTGGCTTACGGGATACAACGCTAAAACCTTGCAAACACAAATCGACAAGCAAGTTGATTTTGAGACATTCTTCGACCAGGCTCCAAAGCTGAATGATAACGTATCCAAGATCACTGGCGTCATTTGTGGTTATCGCATTGAAGAAATCGAAGATCCATTGATGAAAAAAGTTCGCTATCTCGATAAACTCATTGATGAATTGGCCAAAGGAAAAGCGATGGAAAAAATATTGAGGCAGTAATTGTTATTGATCCGCGGAATGAACATTTGAAATATAATTTCGCGCCACCATGAATACGCAGGCAGAAAATTTTTTTCAGAAAAAGTCCAAATGGCATGATGAATACAATCTACTCAGGACTATCGTACTGAAGTGCAAACTTGAGGAGGACTTTAAATGGAAGCATCCTTGTTACACCTTGGATGGCAACAACGTGGTGCTGATCCATGGTTTCAAGGATTATTGTGCATTGCTATTCTTCAAAGGGGTCTTGATGAAGGATCCGAAATCCTTGCTGATCCAACAAACAAAAAATGTGCAGGACAGACGACAAATGCGCTATACCTCAGTTGAAGAAATCACCCAACAAAGCAAGGTCATTGAAGCATACATCCGCGAAGCGGTAACAGTTGAAAAATCCGGAGTCAAAGTGACATTTAAGAAGACCAACGAATTCGAAATTCCTGAAGAACTCAGCAGACAACTCAAAATGGATCCAGCATTTCGCAAGGCTTTTGAATCACTTACCCCAGGCCGTCAGCGTGGTTATTTGCTCTATATCTCTTCAGCTAAACAATCTTCAACCCGTGAAAGCCGGATTGAGAAATACTATGAGCATATCCTTGCCGGCAAAGGGTTAGATGATATCTGATGACAACAACCCGGAGCATTTTTTCTTGAAGCGACAATAATATCACCCGATCATCTGTTTTGGGCAGATTGATGATTCCATTGCGTATCCTTGTGAAATACTTATTTTGCTTCTTCATTTGACGCAATGAACCAATCCAATATTGTATCTCTGAACCCCATAAAATCTGTGTTACTATGAGAACCTTTCAACAACAATCCTTTGCGTTTTTGTTTTCCGTGATAACGGTCTTTTTCATGT
>JAIBBG010000011.1 GCA_019694805.1 Flavobacteriales bacterium
CCGGACAATCATTTTATTTTATAGACGTAGATCAATAATGATGTGGTCAACCAAGGGTTTTTTTGCGGCCGCTTGTAACGTTTTCAAACCACGATTGCGCTTTGCACGCGCTGCTTTAATCTACCAGTAACCTATGAAATTTTCGAAAAAGCTCAAGTTCTCTATGATGCTCATTACTTCCGTTGTATTGATGAGCATGTCATCCAGCTATGATGACGATGTTGATGGCAAAGCTGGACACAACGGTTCTCCCGGAGAACAAACCTGCGCTAAATCAAATTGTCATGATGCATTTACAGTCAATTCAGGAATTGGTTCCGTTAGTATTTCCGCTCCTGCGATGACGAATTGGCAATATGTACCCGGTCAGTCTTATACCATCAATGTAACGGTCGCCCATACGAATAAGCCTCTCTTCGGCTTTGGTTTCGAAGCATTGCTAAGCTCGGGCGCTAATGCCGGTACACTCACAGCAGGAACTGGCAGCCAGGCTCTCAATGCAACAGTCAGTGGAAATAGCAGAAGAACAATTACTCATCTTGAAGATTCGGGACTTACCAATAATTCGAAAACCTGGAGTTTTACTTGGGTGGCACCTGCGAATGGTGCCAGTGTGATTTTCTATGCAGCCGGTAACGCAGCCAATGACTCCGGAACGGACAGCGGTGATTACATCTATACCACTTCACAAATGGTAACAGCTGTAGTTGTACCGAATGCTCCAAGTATTACCAATGCCGGTTCATCATTGTTGTGCAATGGTGCTACAACCACTTTAACTGTCACCGCTCAAACAGGAGTAACTTTTACATGGTATGATGCTGCCGATAATCAAGTTGGAACCGGAACAAGCTATGTGGCATCACAGACTGGTTGTTACCACGTCATTGCCTCGGGTTCAGGTGGTACGGCCAATTCAACCAATACCATTTGTGTGACGGCTAGTGTAGTGAATGCTGATTTTAGTGGTCTTGCCAATGAGTATTGTTCAGATGATGAATCAGTAGTGCTTAATCCTATCTTGAATGGAGGTACTTTTTCCGGACCAGGTGTTTCAGGTAGTGCTTTCGCACCATCTGTTGCAGGTCATGGTTCTCATCAGGTGTCTTACACCGTTACCAATGTTGACGGTTGCACTGCGACCATTACCAAAAATGTTACCGTGAATGAAGCGTTGAGTTCGGCATTTTCATTGAGTCAGAACACCATTTGTCAAGGCAACATGAGTGTTGATCTCCTTCCAGTTGATGGTGGTGGAACATTCACCGGAACTGGAGTCATAGGAAATCAGTTTATCGCGTCTGTGGATCCAGGAGTCTATGAAATTTCCTATTCAAATGGAACGGGAAGTTGTGTTCAAACTGAAATCATGGAAGTAACTGTCTTGGAAAATCCAAATGCTTCTTTCACCGGATTGCCAGAAGAAATTTGTTCCAACGTTCCTGCATTCCCCTTGGAACCCACTTCCTCTGGTGGATTCTTCAGCGGCAATGGTATTTCAACGGTGGTATTCGATCCATCACTCGCAGCCATTGGTGAAAATATCATCACCTATCAAATTACAGGAGGTAATGGTTGTACAGCGCTTACTTCTCAGTCGGTTTTGGTCAATGAAGCGGTTGATCCTTCTTTCACTTTAGCAAATGCAGAAGTTTGTGAGCAAGGTGATGTAGTCGCTTTATTGCCTATCGAAACCGGTGGCGTTTTTTCTGGTGTTGGTGTTGAAGGTAATGTCTTTGATCCTGCGGTGGATGCCGGCGATTATGTGATCACACATTCCATTGGTCTTGGAAGTTGCGAAACCTCAACACAAATGACCATTCTAGTTCTCGAAGCGCCTGATGCATCATTCTCCGGGCTTGATTTTGGCTATTGCTCAAATGCGGCACCGGTTGAATTGATCCCACTCAACGCCGGTGGAACATTTGCGGGAACTGGCGTCACTGATTTGACCTTCGACCCTTCTGTTCCGCTACCTGGCACTGTCACTGTGTCTTATTCATTGAGTGCAGAAAATGGTTGTTCTTCTTCTTCTTCCTTCGATGTAGTTATTCTTGCTTCAGCCAATAGCAGTTTTTCAGGTTTACCGGAAAACATGTGCATAAATGATTCATCAGTTGTATTGATCAGCGAAAGTGATGGCGGTGTATTCAACGGTAATGGCATGGGCGGCAACGAATTTTCTCCTGCTTCTGCTGGTGCTGGTGTTCATGTGATTGAATACGCCATCGATTTGGTGGGCTGTTCATCTTCAACTTTAGACACCGTTACAGTGCATGCAACGCCGGAACTTTCTGTGACTGGACTCGAACCTGAATATTGTGAAGACGATGCGATCGCGGTGCTCGTTCCCAGTCAATCTGGCGCGGTCATCACGGGAGATGGCATCAACGACGGTATGTTTGATCCTGCCATTGCAGGAGTTGGAACGCACGATGTCAGTTGTGTTTATACCGATCTTTTCGGTTGCACTGCAAACTGGATGTCTGAGACTATGGTCCATCCCACACCTTCTTCAGCGGTCACCTTGGATGGTAATACCCTGAGTGCAGAACAAACGAATGCGAATTATGCATGGATTGATTGTTCAACAAATCAAACGATTCAAAACGCGACTGGTTCCTCGTTTACTCCAAATGTGAATGGCAACTATGCGGTGCAAGTCACACTGAATGGTTGCTATGCCACTTCTGATTGTGTTGAGGTGATTGTGATTTCAGTCGATGAATTCCAAAATGGTGAAATCTTGGTCTACCCAAATCCCGCAGTTCATGAATTGAAGGTGAAAACTGTGATGCCTTCACAAATCAATATTTACTCATTCGAGGGCAAACTGGTTTATCAGCAACAAACCGGCGCAGGTTTCCATACCATCGACCTCACGGGTTACAATCCGGGTATTTATGATGTGTTGGTTACCGATGCCCAAGGATCAACACATAAAAAAATCTACTTCGGAAACAGGGATTGATTTTTTATTGGAAAAGTGAAACCTTTTTAAATCCAATACCGTTAAAGGCCATGTAGAATGTTTCATTTTGGTTTTTAAAAAGCAATCCGTAAAAAATTAAAGAAGCCTCCAAACGTGGAGGCTTCTTTGTTTTTGATTAAGCTTTTAGTTGGACGCAGAATACGCAGAGTAGCAAAGGTTCGTTGAGTTTTCGGAGCACTCCACTCCTCCGTGATTTCTGCCTCCTTAACTGAATATTATCCTAACCCGTTTGACTTAATGAATACTAATGATCTTAGTCGAAGAGTTTTTTCCAAAAAATTGAAACCTTTAATAATCTGCTCCCGTTAAAGACCGTGTAGAATGTTTCATTTTGGTTTTAATAAGCAATCCGTAAAAAGCATTGAAGAAGCCTCCGAACGCGGGGGCTTCTTCATTTTGATTTATTTCGAAGAATGAAGATGCCATTTTGTTTTTATAGTTGGTTCTGATAATTTGCATTGGATTGTTTATGGAATTTGTCTCGATCTTAAGTCTATATTTCAACCATTAATTGTCCTAGTTTTGAAGACGTTTAGCCAAAAATGTTTCAAATCGATTGGTCGGTAATGCTTTTATTCGACAATATTCATTGATTGAGTTTTTGCGGATAGCACACTTTATGAATTCACTATATCATTCATACATTCTAAAATTTGGGGCTTTGTGTATTTCAATCCTGGTGGTGATTGTAAGTTGTGCCCAGTTGCCGCAATTCAACAAATACACGGCCCACAATGGACTTCCAAGCTCTATGGTTTATCGCTGCATTCAAGATAATCAAGGCTTCATGTGGTTTGCAACGGATGCTGGGGTGAGTAGATTTGATGGCAAGAATTTCGATAATTTCACCATAGATGATGGATTGCCGGATAATGAAATTTTCAATTTAACTCAAGATTCGAAAGGACGAATATGGTTTCTTGCCATGAATGGAAAATTGGGCTATTATATTAATCACAATTTTTACAACGAATCCAACGATACCTTGCTCAAGCAATGTCACAGCATTTTTTCCTACGTTGACATTTTTGAAGACAGCCGTGGAAGGCTTTGGTTTGGGACTATTGGAAACACGCTGACCTGCATTGACGGTTCAAAAGTTTCAAGGTTTTTCGAAAACACAATTGAGCATTTTCAAGGACCTGTAGTAATGGAAAGTGAGAAGAATCAATTGTTTGTTTATTGCGGTAAAAAGAAGCTGCTTTTAAATGAAGGAAATGGACAATTTGAATATCATTCGAACTGTGATAAGCGGGTAAAGAGTTATTTTTTTAGAGTAAGTGCAAATGAATCTTACTTCTTGAATCAGGATTATCAACTCATTTGTGCTAATGGCAGCATCGATAAAGTCGAATTTCAATTTTGCCCATCTTCACTTCGTAACATTAGTCGAATTGATTCGAATACTCTCGCAATATCAGGTTATTGCGATTCGCTCGTGATTTATGACAAAGTATCAAAGGGGATGAGTTTTTTAAACCTTAATACCACTGTGAACTGCACGTATACAGATCTTGATGGTAATTTATGGATATGCACCTCAGGTGATGGTCTGTGGTTTTCGTCTTCTTGGAAATTTGCCGAAATATGGGATGTATCGAGTGGTCTTGGAAATGAGAAAATATATAGCCTATTTAAGGATAGCGATGGAGGCATTGTAATAGGCTGTGATGAAAATTCATTGTCAAGATTAAGTCAGGGAAAGCTTACAAATTCGTCTAAGATTTCCTTGTCCAAACCGGGTAGAATTCTTTCGATAGCAGAAGGCCCTAATGGCGAGTTGGTGGGTGGAGGTGATGCAGGCGCTTTTCTTTTCAATGATCCTGAGAAAGTTATATTTAACGCTCCGTTTTCGAATTCTGTTGGAAGCATTGCGGCGATCAAAAACTTGAATTTTACTGCTGACGGTTGGATGGTTTGTGCAGGAGCCAATTTATATTCATTTGAGGAATACGATATTACAGGAACAAGTGTTTTCGATAGCATTTTAGGTTCGCGAACCTTTTGCTCCGAAATGAAAATGAATGGTGATTTTTGGCTATCTATTGCAAATAAACTAGTTGTTTATTCGAAGTTGCCTAAATCGATAAGCAATGAAGGTAAAGTCATTTTTGAATCGAGGGTGCTTGACTTGGAGGTGGTGGATCGTGAACGCATGTTGGCGGTAGCTGACGGTTTGGGAATTGTGCTATTCGTCAACACAACTCCTGTAGATACATTGAAGGTGAAATTTGAAATGCCAGCCGACAACTCAAGACGGATTTCTTATCAGAATGGAAAGGTCTATTGTGCAACCAATAATGGTGTGGTTGTTTTGGATGTTTTGAATGATAGTCTTCGATTCCGGCGTTTTATTACAACTTCTGATGGTTTGCCCTCGCCTGAAGTGTACTCTGTTTTAATTTCTGAGAACAAACTTTATTGCGGATCCGATAAAGGCCTTGCCATCATTCAACTTGATAAGATACCTGACTCGGTATCTTCTTTTTCTATTTATACGCGAAAAGTTTGGGGTACTTGGGGCGAAACGAATGGCCGAAACGATATCACATTTGACTATTCCAACAATAATCTTAATATTGAATTTGGTGCCATTACATTTTCGCATGCTGATGAATTGAAGTTTGAGTATTCTTTTGACAATGCCGAGTGGTACAATATGGAAGGCTCAATACTTTCGTTGCTAAATCTTACATACGGCAATCATCAATTGCAAATAAGAGCAACCAAACGCGGATTGGTTTGTAATAATACAATCACGTTGTATTTAAAGATTATCCCTCCTTTTTGGAAGAGTAACTTATTTATTATTGGAATACTCTGCGTCATTCTTGGTTTATTTTATGGCTTCTACCGAATTCGGTTGAATTCGGTAAGGCAACAATCTGCGTTAAAAAATCATATGCTCGATTTGGAATTAAAAGCAATGAAGGCACAAATGAATCCCCATTTCATATTTAATGTGCTCAACTCAATTAACTATTATATCGGAGAAAGAGATACTGTTTCTGCACAAAATTATTTAGGTAAATTCTCGAAAATGATTAGATCTGTGCTTGACAATTCCGAAAATGTATTCAATACATGGGCCCATGAAATGGAACTACTCAAGTGGTACCTTGAACTGGAGCAAATCAGGTTTGAAAGCAAAGTAAATTATGAAATCAAAGTTCATCCGGACCTTGAAAATTTGAAAGTGTTGATACCTTCCATGATCATCCAACCTTTTGTAGAAAACTCATTGAAACATGGTATGACTCCTGAGTCGACCAATTTTCTGATTCAGATCACTTTATCGCCAGCGGAGAATGAATGTATACGAATTGATGTAAAAGATAATGGTATTGGCCGAAAGGAAGCCACAGCTCGCAATAAACAGCAAGTCATTGGTACAGTGCATTCCACCAAATTGTTGGCAGATCGTTTTGCCATTTTAAAGAGTATGTACGACTATTCAGTTGAAGTACAGAGCAGCGATCTTATCGACGGCGATAAAGTAATTGGAACCCTCGTAACCTTGACATTCCCTCAATCTCCCCAAAACTTGAAGCTATGATTAAATGTATATTGATAGATGATGAACCAAAAGCAATTGCTTCTTTGGAAAGAATGTTAACAGCGAACTTCAAAGATTTGATGATTGCTGCAAAGGCTCATAGCATTCATGAAGCGGCAGAATCAATACAACGACATCAACCACATCTCATTTTTTTAGATATGGAACTTCAGTGTGAATCTGGGTTTGACTTATTCAAGGAATTTCCGAATCCATCATTCAAAACAATTGTAGTGAGCGCGTATAGTCAATATGCCATTAAGGCAATGCGATTCGAAGCACTTGATTATTTATTGAAGCCATTGATGTTAGATGATTTAATCGCTGCGATCAATCGCTACAAGAAGAATCAAACAGACATCCCAGTGAGCAATGTCTCTCAAATGCCTCATAGTCCTTCTAGGTTGGCTGTGCCTACTGGCTATGGTAAAATTTATCTTTTGCAAAAGGAAATTCTTCGTCTAAAGGCTGACGGCGCTTATACCAATATCTATGCGATGAACGAAAAACCCATTAAGGCATCTTACAATCTATCGCACTTTGAGCCGATGCTTGATCAACAGCTTTTCATGCGATGTCATAAATCGCAAATAGTAAATCTGAGTATGATAAAGCAGGTAATTCGAAATGGCCACTATCATGCTGAATTGATAGATCATTCTCTGGTAGAAATTTCGAGAACTTACAGGCATGCCTTCGAGGAACGGCTCAATCATAGCTTGAGATAGCTTAATATCTTGCGGCTCTTCTTATTTTGTGTGAAATACAATTTTCATTTTGTAAAATGGAAATGTAGTTCATATTTCGTTTGGATAGAAAAAACATACATTTTATAAAAGTCCTCAGTTGCCACGTAAAAGGGTGCTTTTTTATTCTCTACTGTAGGAGGATCTTCAACGCGTCATTCGTAAAATGGATGATAAGTGTAAGCCGAAAAGCTTGAAGAGAGTAGGCAATGATTCATTTTATCAAGATTATGAAAAAAATAATTTTTCTATTGCTATTGCAAATGGTTTCTTTTGCATTGCTATCTCAGAAGCACAAAATGGTGCTCGATCCATTAAACACAAATGGATATTTTATGTTTGATCCTCAAGGTGTGGAGTATGAGAATTGTCTGATCGACATTTACAAGGTTACGATCAAGGAAGATGGAACTACAACGGCTTCTTTAGAGAGCCAACTGAATTTGGGCAAAAGGAACTTTGCCTTCATTCCTGAAGAATATCGTAACAGTGATCCTAACGCAGATTACTCTTTCAACTATTTGTTGAAGGCCTACAACAGTAATAATGACATTGTGATTGATGACACTTATCAAGGTCTTTGTGCGGGTTGCTGGAGCGAATTCATCTGCGATTGGACTTGTGTAGGTGACGACTATTCCTGGTCTGTAGAAAAATGGAATAGTAATCCTCCTGCTGTTACTCTAACACATGGTCCTATTTCCTACATGTATATGACATCTGAATTCTTCTATGGCCAATTTCAAAACTGGGTGAATCTAAATGGTTTGACCTATTATGGCTGCGGAGGCTGTGATGAAGTCGATGGCGTTAACGTAATAGTAGCCTCTGGTTGGCAAGGTGATGTTTGGTTCCCACCTGGAACTATTGGCGTTCGCAAAGGATTAGGACCTTGGGGTGAAGATTACGGTAAGTTTGTTCCATTAGTTAATGTTAGCGGGCATCCTTACTGCGGATCGCAGAATTCTGATGTAATTGATTTTTTCAATTCTTTTGAAGTTTTGAATGAGCCTTTGGAATGTCACCCTGCTATAAACGGAGGAGGTGAAGGAACAGGATGGGATAACCCGGATGATTGCTTTGGCGAGGTGGAGAATTGGGCAAATTGCATTGAAGAATTGGCAACGGAATTGATGACTTCGGATGTGGAGGGCGGAGGTCAGGGAGTTTCTGGAAGTGGTAATCCAATAACTGACGTAGTTATTTCCTCTTGGGATGGCACTACATGCAAACCTGTGTACACCTTTAGTGGTTATGATATGCCTTACGTGGCTGGAAAGTTTTACTTCCCGTCTGTTAGTTTTGAACCTGGTTTATACAATATACAAGTCGTTGGCGCTGATGGTAAATCTCGATTTGCGTTTGCAGAGTGCACAAAAGCTGTTAGTTTCAATTCCGGCGATGTGCAACATGTCACAGCGAAAGTATTTCCTGTGCCAATTAAAAATGAGACTTTCGAATTGGAACTGGCCACAACAAAAAAAGTCAATTTTGAATATGTCTTGAAAAGCTATTCCGGTCAAATCCTGTACTCGAAGAACTACACCATGGAAGAGAATACGCAAATTACGGAGTCTGTTTCTTTCATTAATCCAGCGGGTAACAAGTTTCTGCTCAATATTATTCAATGCGAAGATGGAACCATTGAATCATTCACCACTTTGACTGAGTGATCGCAAATAAAAAACTACTGAATTAATTGGATAATGGTCAAGATGTGCACTACTGTATCGTTAGTTCTGTGATCTCCAAAAAGGTGCTGTGGAATTTTTTATGATCAGTTTACAGCAATCCGTAAAAAGCATTGAAGAAGCCTCCGAACGCGGGGGCTTCTTCATTTTTACGCGTACTGTTATTCATTAATCTATTAGACCGAAAGTTCGCCGAGGATCAGAGTTTCGCTGATTTTCTTCCGCGCTTTCCGCTCCTCCCCGCTCCTCCCCGCTCTCCGCGTCCGATATTCTCCGCGTCCTTTTTCCAACCACCCAAAAATTTAACGATAAAAACTGAAACCTTTTTGAAACTCTGGGCGTTAAAATCCCCAAATCCTGCGCCTCACCCTGCGTGGGACTGAAAAAGAGATTAAAAAAATTAAACGCGCTTCTCTGATTAAGAGTAGTTAAGGTTAATTAAGGTTAAGCAAGTGGATAGCCCCGGAAACGTCCGGGGCTATTCTATTTTGGACTATTGGGAATCTTCTTCTGATTGAAAATACGAACTGACTTCAATCGAATTGTTTTGAAGAAGTATTTCTTCGGATAAACTCAATCATCTCTTTATAGTATGCAGCGCCGCCTGTTTCATTCATGTTATTGTGGTCAGCATTCGGAATGATATGGAGTTCACTTCCCGCCGATGTTACCCGAGAATAGTTGTTCAACCCAAGTTGCATTGGAATGTGAATGTCTTTGGAGCCATGCGCACAAAAAACCGGACAGCTGGCATGTTGTGCCGAATTCATCGGAATGACTTCATCACTATTAAACTGCGCAACCTGTGTTGCACGCCACAATGCAAAATCAGCCAGTGCATCAAAATGAAACCCGATGAATCTTGCCAAATACACCCTGACAACATTCTTCAACTCATCAAACGTACTTTCTATGATGGCAAAACTCACGCGATCATCTTGTCCAATCACTTGCCACGCAATGGCACCTCCAAGTGAACTGCCAAATATGCCTATCGGTGTCGTCGGATCTCGTCGTAGCTGAGATGTGATCAATTCACTGACGTCTTGCTTTTCATGATAACCGTAAGTACAATATTCACCTCCGCTTTGTCCGTGCGCTCTGTGATCCATCAAGATCACATTGATGGAGTCATTACAAAACTGGCTCGACCTGGGAAGAAAAAACTCTTTGCAGGCACCAATACCATGAAGCATCACCATGGTCGCCTTTGCCGGTTGATGTGCACTGGGGATGAATGTCGCTGATATGTGCACAGAGTCTGATGTGTTGAAGCTGATATCCTGCCCACGGAGTCCATAATCTTCCGGGCGTGTTTTATGACGAAGGATTTCGGGATGTTGAATGATGTCTGCTCTTTGCGGGCTGAGGATCATGAATGGAAGAATTTTCCATAACACAACCATACCTAAAACGAAAAGGAAGGCCAACACAATGAGCCCTCTTTTTATCGCTGTTTTCATTTTCCAAATAAAGGGCGGTCGTAGTTACATGAATCACAAACTTGCCAAAGTGAACTCCAATTTTTGCAAATAAACTGGAAGGTTGGGACCGTTGTGCATTTCCAATTCCACTTGATCAATCCAGTTCGGTGGAAAATCTTTGATGAACGAATAGCGCAGATCATTCCATTGATTAGGCTTAAAATCCGGCATAATCAACATGAATTTTTCGCTGTGTATCGTCTGACCTGCTCGCTTAAAATTGACATAGAGTTCACCTTTGTTGTAAAGTGAAGTGTAGTAAGCCTGCAGTTTGATTTCGGTATAATATTTTTCTAATCCGGAAAGAGTGTTCAATGGAATATGCACCAGCGATTTTAGCCCAAAGCCTGAGTAGTGTACGGTTGTATCACGATGATAGGCTGAGCTTGGTTCCAGCCATGGTGAGTCATGGCTGCTTCTGTCGAAAGTGATATGTTTGATCATGATCTGCTTCGGCTCTGGCATGATTGGGCGATACGGTTCAAATAATCGGAAGGCATAACCGCCACCGGTCTTCATGAAGATGTACCAATATTTTTCTTTCGTCATTCCATCCCAGGGTATAATGGCGGTCATGTATTGTTTATTCAAGGTGTATCCAACAAATGATATGGCGCTCATCAGCAGAATCAAAGTTGTTTTGAGCCAAATTCGATTCATGAAGTGAATCAATGAACAGATCAATGGAATAAAGAATGGCAAGAAGTCGACCATTGGACGCATCCCGAATGTTCCTGAATAATGCCAAGCCCACCAAGAGGATATGATCCAGGAGTTGCAGAACATAAAAATGAAAAAGCTTACACCTTTGAAAGGCTTTTGAATCATGAGAATGACTAAACCCATCAATCCAAGGATGGTGATAGGTGACCACAGTAAAACTCCTGCTCGGTAACTAAACCACATATTGATGATTTCCGGCCGGTCGAAATAAAAGTTTTCATTTGGATATCCATCTGCCCACCATAAACCACATTCGGCATGGTAGATCAAACTTTGAATCGCAATAACCGATGTGAACATGATGATGGATGGAACAAGCACCTTGGGCTGTATGGCCACTTTGAACCAATCAACCAGTGTTTTCCAATCTCCGCATAAAAAGGGAATCGCCAACATCACAATGGCATTCGTCGGTCTGATGAGCGCGACCATTCCCAGACATAATGCCAAATGAATGACCGATGCCCTGCTTCGCTTTTGGATGCTTCGGTCTGCGAGATAGATAAACAAACAAATGAAGCCAAAGGAATATGCATGGGAATAAGATGAATGGTAGACTGTATACGTTAGGGTATTCGTCCCGAGGAAAACGCATGTACACACGAATGCAACAATCCACTTGTTGTAGCGCCGGCTAAACAACCGATACATCAAATACAAACCACTCAGCACATAGAAGATGGCGGCAAAATTGATCGCCGCATTATATATGAAAGAATGTCCATCTATGTCCTGACCGGTGAAATACGAAACAACTGTCGCCAGCAGAAAAAATGGCATGATGGCTATGGATGTCCCACAGAAGTATCGATTGAAATGCCGGTTATTTTCTGTCTGTAAAAAATTGCCGGAGAGATCTCCGAAATCATATTTATGCTTTAAGTCGCGATAAAATCGATACTGTAAATCCTGATAAATAAATATGGCTGGCAAATACGCGTAGTAACCGCAGCCATCACTTTGAACAGTTCGCTTCCAATCTCCATCCTTCCATCTGTATTTAACCAAAATAAAGCTGGATACAGTAATACAAATTATCAGCGTGTAGAGGAAAGGATACTTGACGATATTTTGGAAATACTGACGCACGGAGACCAATCAAAAGGCATTTTGCAAAAGCCTTTTGTCGGGTTTTTGGTTTGACTTAATTGGGTTTATGAAGATTCGAACTTTTTTGACTGTACATGAAATACACAGCAACACCGAGGAATCCCCAGATGAGGAAAGCATACCATGTGTGCTCACGCACCTGAGTCATGAGAAATACGTTGAAGAGAACGCCGAGTGGAGCAATGATGTTGACCATTGGTGTCTTATACGGACGTTCAATGTTGGGCTCTCTTTTGCGAAGGATCAATACCGCTAAGCAAACCATCGAAAACGCAAGCAATGTTCCCATCGAACACATCTCTGAAATGTTATTGATCGGCGTAAGTGCGGCAACGATACTTACCACAAGACCTACCAGCAATGTGCTCTTGTATGGGGTTTTGAATTTTGGGTGAATAGCTCCAAAAACACCACGTGGAAGAAGTCCGTCTTTCGCCATTCCAAAAAAGATCCTGGTTTGACCGAGCATCATCACGAGCATCACTGAAGTGAGTCCGGCTACCGCTGCTATCGTAATCGGATAGACAGCCCAGGTGATGCCTGCTCCTGCAAATGCAGAGGCTACCGGTGCTTTCAGATCTAACGTGTTGTAAGGAACCATACCCGTGAGAATCAAGGAAACCAAAATATAGAGTATGGTGCAAATCACGAGTGATGCAATGATGGCAAACGGTACATCTTTTTTAGGATTGATCGCTTCACCTGCTTGAGTACTCACCGCATCGAATCCTATATATGCAAAGAATACGATGGTTGCTGCAGTCAATACGCCACTCATTCCAAAGTGCGACGTGCCGTCAGGATCAATCACTTGATCTGGAATAAATGGTGTCCAGTTTTCTGGTTTGATGTAGAAAATACCTACAATGATGACAAACAGAACAACCGCCACTTTCAGGATAACGATGAGGTTATTGGTACTGGCTGCTTCTTTAATTCCTTTTACGAGAATGGCAGTAACCACCCAAGTGATCAAAAACGCTGGGAGGTTGAAAGCGAATCCGCCATAAGTGATTGGATCGTTGTTCAGCCAATCGGGAATATGAAGGCCAAACAAATGGAGTAGCTTAGAGAAATATCCACTCCAGGCGACAGCTACAGTAGTTGCCCCCATCATGTATTCAAGTACAAGATTCCAGCCGATGAACCAGGCGAATAATTCTCCTACAGTGCCATAAGCATAGGCATAGGCTGATCCTTCAACCGGCAATACCGATGCAAACTCAGCATAACACAATGAGGCGAACAAACATCCCACACCGGCTATGACAAAAGATAACGCGAGTGCAGGTCCTGCATGATCATGCGCAGCAATACCGGTGAGTGTGAAAATACCTCCGCCGATGATCGCGCCAATTCCCAATGAGGTCAATCCCCATTTACTGAGAATCCTCTTTAATTCACTTTTTCCAGCTTCTGCATGATAAGCAGATATCGGTTTCTTTCTCCAGACATTAGCCATAATTCAATTGTAGGATTTTGGTGATAAGTACGGCAATGATAGGAAGAATATGGTCAAAAACGTTTTGCCAGATTTTTCGAACTTTCCAATTTGGTGTCACTCCTGTAGTGACATGCTGAATTTCAGGTGGGTGGAGACTATTTGTCCCCTTTTGGACATTTTTTGCAACGTTTGCCGTGCTTGTAGCTTTTACAGCATTTTTTCTTTTTGAAATGAGCGGACGCAAAAAGTTCTTTCACAATACAGATGCCGGATACAGGCTGGTTTGAATTGTTTCTCTTTTCTGGTGTCATTGGTAGCAAACTTCCTTCGGATTCATGGTTCAGCCAATACCGTGAATGGTGTAATCTCACAATGATATGTGTGCATCATTTCACCGGAATGCGCTCCTTTCGCGCTTTTTGCAGTTTCTTTGCAGTCGATTCCGGCTTTTTTCTCCGGAAACGGAAAATCCGAATGATCAAACCCGGCTCCATACAATCATTGCCAGTCCTGGAAGTGGTTGAAAAAGGCTATCTACTTGGCGATACCCGTCAGCAAGTGTTTATCCCAAAACGTGACCTCAAACCCAATACTGAACCCGGCGAACAGGTGGAAGTATTCACTTTTTATAATGAGGATAAAGAATTGGAGGCCACCACAAGATTGCCGGAGATTCAGGTTGGACAAATCGGCTGTTTCCGCGTCGGTAACTCCAATGACCTCGGTGCTTTCATCAGCATCGGTTCTAAAAGGGATATCCTCATTCCGGCCAGAGAACAGTTGGAAAGTCTTGAAACAGGAAGAATGACCCTGGTGGTCTTGCTCGAAGATAAAGAAAACAAGAGGCTTTACGCTTCTACCAAATTGCAACGTCACCTCCGAAATGCCGAAATCAACTACAAAAGAGGTGATGAAGTGATGCTCACCATCGCCGAAAAAATTGATATCGGCAGAAGGGTCGTCGTTGATGGTAAACACATCGCTGTACTTTTTCGTCAGGAAATGACCGACAATGTGAGACTGGGTGAAAAAGTAAAAGGCTTTATCAGAAAGGTTGAAGGAAAAGATATCGTAGTAAGCATGCAACGTGAAGGCATGGAATTGCTGGAAGATGCACGCAAAAAAATCATGGACTACCTCGAACAGAATGGCGGTTATGTGAGACTCAATGATGATACGGATCCGGAGGAGATCAAACTTCGCCTTCACATGTCGAAGAAGACTTTCAAAAAAGCGGCTGGTATGCTTTATAAAGAAGGCAAAGTTTTACTCACCAAGTTCGGAGTAAAAATCAATAAGACGGGCGTGGTTCCGGATGGATGGCAGAAGAACAAAATTTTCGAAGACGATATTGCGGAAGAACAAACGGATAAAAAATCATCAGATAGATCGCGAAGCAAGTCGCGCGAAGATGAAAGACCCCCGCGCAGAAATACTGATGATAGAAGATCGGATGATCGCAAATCACGTCCATCTCATTCAGATCGTCCGAAGGATGATCGCCCTCGAGAAAGTCGAGATCGTGGAGAAAGGAAATCGTATGGCGATCGCGAAAGGCGCGAACCTCGCGAAGACCGAAAACCATCTTCCTCAGAACCGCGCACAGAAAAACGCTCAGGCGACAAACCAGCACCCAAAAAAGAATTGACGTTTAAAGGCAAGAAGTAATGCTTCTCAACAGACTGCGAAATAGGTGTTCGTGGTGGACAAGGGCATGTCTTTTTCAATTTGGACTGGATCAATTTCTTTATCGGAATAAAAAGGATGGCGATATCATCCTGATGTTTCACAATGTGCTGGCAACAACCAATCACAACCTCAATCTCAGGAATATTGGTGTTGCCGATTTTGAACGCATGTTGAAATATCTCCGCAGTCATTACCTCATGGTTTCTCTTGATGAAATACTCCATACGCCTCAAAAGGGTAGGCGCATCGCCATCACATTCGATGATGGTTTGGTGAACAATCTGCACCATGCTTTACCTGTTTTGGAGCGACTTCAAATACCGGCAACAGTGTTTGTTTCGACATCTTGGCTTGCTGGCAGGGCTTCATTGTGGCCGGATGAATTGAACAGATTGCTCATGAGGAAAAAAGGGAGCATTCAAATTGATCAACGCACATTCATCAGGAAATACAGAAATCTATTTGTGGAGGAATCTACAGGTGAAAGACTGGAAACGGTATTGCAACAATGGGAAATCGAAAAAATTGATGATTGGTTGGATCAGTTGGCAAAGGATGTAGACTATCAACCCGCCCATGATGCTTCAAATGAAGACGAGTGGCGTGTCATGAAAGGTGAAGAAATCCGCATCATGTCAAAATCACCATGGGTGGAAATTGGTAGTCATGCCGTGACTCACATCAATCTTCTATATGCTGACGATGACTTGCTCAAGGATGAACTTGTAGAAAGTAAAAAATACATTGAACAAATCACGGGTAAAGAAGTGCAATCCATAGCATTTCCTTTCGGAGGATGTGATGCCCGTGTTGTGAATGCCTCACTGGATGCCGGTTATAAACATCTGATTGCCGTGAATGTAACCGATGATTACGACAAGCTGAAGCATAAACCTGTGCTGCGGCATGGTATCTATAACGATATTTCGACCACCGAATCATTGCACCGCATCAACCGGTTATTCACATGAATCAAGCATCAGCATGGAAACCCAGTACTGTTGTTTTTGATCAGAACAAACACGATTTTGTTTTGAATTTGAATGCGGTCTATGCCGGTTCATGGCACGCAGCTCAACTTCAGTGGATGGCTTACAAGCCCTTGTTCAATCAATATGTTCATGGAAGATTTCTGGATTGTGGATGTGGTCGCATTCCTTATTACCAATGGCTAAAAGAAAAGACGACTCTTTATTATGCTGTTGATTGGAGCGAGAACGAAGGGGTAAGGAAACACCTGGATGAAGTAGTGGATCTCAATGCTACTTTTTCTCTTGTAGAAAAAAACTTTGATACCATCTTGATGTCTGATGTTATTGCGCATGTAAAGTATCCTGCAACATTGATCCGAACTTTGTCCGATCATTTGGTATCGGGAGGACATCTTTTGATAACAACACCTTTCATTTATTGGGCATCCGAGTATCCTCACAACTATTTCAATCCTTCGGAAGGTGCTTTGAAACAAATGTGTGAAGATGCAGGATTGGAAGTGATTCACCTCGAACCTTATGGTGGACATGCCGATGTATTGTTGGATACTTTGAATAAAACCATGACGGGTAAGTTCTCCCATCGTCTTTTCCGGTTGTTGGCATCTGTATTGAAAAGTTCCGGATGGTATAAAAGAAAGAATGAAAAAAGCAGGTATTCTTACGCTTTAGGATACACCCTCGCAGCGCGCAAACGATGATCACCGGTCAGGACTGGACAGCATACATCAGGGAGTTTTTTCTATTCGATCCGAAAGCACCTTTCATCTTTACGGTGAAGTCTTTCTGGGTCTTTTTTGCGTTAGTCCTTATCGTTGATTCATTTCTGCACCGAAAAAGAACACTGCGTCATGCCTTCCTTTTTCTTGCCAGTGTCTTTTTCTATTATAAAACCACGGGCTTCTTTTTTATCCTGCTCGTCTTCACCGCATGCTGGGATTTTTTCATCGGCAAAATCATTTATCGAACCAGAAGGAAGGGACCTAAAAAGGCATGGTTGGCAGCAAGTATTGTGATGAATCTTGGGGTACTATGTTATTTCAAGTACGCCTATTTTTTTACCGATATCTATAACGCTGCCCTCAGCAAGCAGGCTCATGTCTTCAACTGGATGGCGCATTGGAGCAATGGTTTTTTCGGTACGCATTTCGAAGTCGATAAAATCATCCTGCCTATCGGTATTTCTTTTTTCACTTTTCAAAGCATCAGTTATACCATCGAGGTTTACCGCGGCACGCTTAAACCTGTGAAACAGTTTACAGATTTTGCTTTTTTCGTCACGTTTTTTCCTCAGCTTGTTGCCGGTCCCATTGTGCGATCTACCGACTTGATCCCACAGCTCTATAAAGAATATAGTTTATCGAAACAGGAATGGGGACTTGCGGTGTTCTGGATCTTAAATGGTCTTGTAAAAAAAATTCTCCTTGCAGATTATATCGCAGTCAATTTCATCGATCGCGTTTTTGCCAATCCTGTTTCATATACTGGATTCGAAAACCTCATGGCCATTTATGGTTATAGCCTTCAGGTCTATGCAGATTTTTCCGGATATACCGACATGGCCATCGGTGTGGCATTGCTCATGGGTTTTCATTTGACCAAAAACTTTGACTCACCATACAAAGCCATCAATGTGAGTGATTTCTGGCGACGTTGGCATATGTCTCTTTCCAACTGGCTGAGGGATTATCTCTATATTCCATTGGGTGGAAATAAAGGCGGAAGCATTGGCTCCATTATCGTGATGACCATCATCATGTTGGTCGTGGCGGGATTGGCGGGTTCTTGGATGGTCTTGGCCATAAGTGCATTGGTAGTGGGGGCATGCCTCATTCTTGCCCAATTTGTGAAAGCCTTTTCAACTTGGGTAACCACCAATCTCAACCTGATGATCACCATGGTGATTGGCGGTCTCTGGCACGGCGCTTCATGGAACTTCATCATCTGGGGCGCGCTCAATGGTTTTGCATTGGTCTTCTACAAACTCTGGAAAAAAATCAGCCCATGGGAAAAACACAAATCGAAATGGCTGATTCGCGCCTGGGCAATTTTCCTCACATTTTCCTTTATCACATTCACCAGGGTTTGGTTCAGAGCCGGTAGCAACACGTCATGGGATGGCCTCAATGAAACCCACGATATCGGATCGGAATTTTTATCCGCTACGACCATGCTTCAGCAGATTTTTTTCCACATGGACTGGTCTGTCGCCCCACTGGTCATCAGTAGTTATCTCAGTGTGTTTCTGGTCATATTGTTCGGTATGATCATCCACTGGCTTCCTTCCAGTTTGAAGGAAAAATACCGGTCGAAATTTGCCTCACTGCCTATTCCAGTGATCGCCTTGATTTGTCTTGTTACGATCTTCTTGGCATACCAGGTCATGTCAGCCGATATGCATCCATTCATCTACTTCCAGTTCTGATTCGGTTGCCCCTAACTTTCTGTATGCACAAGTGAAAACTCTGGCCGAGGGATGATTCCCTGCATACGTTTTGTTCATTACGTTGAAAACCCGCATGGAATGTGGATTTGTTGCTTGAATTTTTCAGTAATTTATGACATGAATCAAGGCGCCTGATCAACTAAGTTTGCACCGCCGCAGAAATCAATGAAATTTCTAGTGCGGCATGATGAAATGGAACAAGCATTGAAGAAAAAAACCGGCAGCGTTTCAAACCTGCTGAGCCAGTTGAATGAATCAGCTACACTGGCCATGGCTCGCAAAAGCCGTGAACTGGCACAACAGGGAGTTGATGTAGTGAGCCTTTCTTTAGGAGAACCCGATTTTGATACGCCTGACTTTATCAAAAACGCTGCAAAAGATGCATTGGATAAAAACATCACCCACTATCCTCCGGTGAATGGAATTTTGGATGTCCGCAAAGCCATCGCTGAAAAATTCCGCCGTGATAATGGCCTTGATTATACTGCAGACAATATTGTGGTGTCTACCGGTGCAAAACAGGCTATTGCCAACACTGTTTACGCTTTGGTCAACCCAGGTGATGAAGTGATCATGCCAAGCCCTTTTTGGGTGAGCTATGCAGAGTTGGTCAAACTTGCTGGTGGTATTCCAGTGATGATCAACGCTACGGTGGAGAATGATTTTAAAATCACACCGGATCAACTGAAAGGAGCAATCCATGAAAAAACCAAATTGATCATTTACAGCTCGCCGTGCAATCCCACCGGTTCTGTATACAGCAAATCTGAACTGCAGGCTTTCGCAGATGTGATCCTTGCGAAAGAAGAATTGTATGTGATCAGTGACGAGATCTATGAACTGATCAATTTCAACGGTAAAACAGAAAGCATTGCTTCGATTCCGGGCATGTCTGATAGAACAATCACAGTAAATGGCGTGTCTAAAGCATTTGCTATGACGGGTTGGCGTATCGGCTACATCGGCGCGCCAAAATGGATTGCCGAAGCGTGCAATAAAATGCAAGGCCAAATTACCAGTGGAGCAAATAGCATTGCACAAATGGCCACGAAAGCAGCTGTCGAAGCTGATCCTGCCGTGGTGAAACCCATGATCGAAACCTTTCACAAACGCCGTGATCTCGTACATGGTTTGCTCAAAGAAATTCCTGGCGTGGTAACAAATTTGCCGGAAGGTGCTTTTTACTTTTTCCCAGATGTATCTTCTTATTTTGGGAAAACAGATGGTCAAGTTACCATCCAAAATGCCACTGATCTCAGCGAGTATCTTCTGGAAAAGGAACATGTCGCCGTCGTTACAGGTGAAGCTTTTGGTGATGCCAATTGTATCCGCATTTCATACGCCGCCAGCGAAGAAGTGTTGAGAGAAGCTTTGAAAAGAATCAAAAACGGACTCGCCCGTTTGCACGCATAAACAATGAACAGAGAAGAGATACAGCAGCTATTTCAAAAATTCAATTCACTCACCGCATTGATTGTAGGTGATGTAATGATCGATGCATATTATTGGGGAAAAGTAGAACGTATCTCTCCTGAAGCACCTGTTCCTGTGGTTCAGGTGAATAAAAAGGAAAATCGCCTTGGTGGTGCTGCCAACGTTGCTCTTAACGTCAAGAGTCTTGGTGCTAAAGCCATCATTTGTTCCGTGGTGGGTGATGGGAGCAAAGGCGATATTTTCAGAACAACGCTTAAAGAGAATCAATTCACGACCGAAGGTATTATCGACTCTCCGGAAAGAATGACCACGGTGAAAACACGCGTCATCAGTCAGGGGCATCATCTCTTGCGCGTGGATGAAGAAATAACGACTCCACTTTCAGCCACAGATGAAAGACATCTCCTGGATTGTATTCGCGGAATACTCAACCGACAAAAAGTGGATGTGATCATTTTTGAAGATTACAACAAAGGTGTACTCACAGAAAAAGTCATCACTACAGTAATCGGTTGGGCTCAGGAGAAAAATATTCCAACTACGGTTGATCCGAAGAAGGATAACTTCTTCGCTTATCGTGGTGTTACTCTTTTCAAACCCAATCTCAAAGAACTGCGTGAAGGTTTGAAGATCGATTTTGATAAAAATAATTTTGATCAACTGAAACACGCCATCAATAATCTCCAGGAAAAAATCGGTAATCAAATCACCATGGTCACGCTATCTGAACTCGGTGTGATGTCGGCCGATGCCAAAGGATATTACCATGAAAAGGCGCACCCACGCGAAATTCTTGATGTAAGTGGTGCCGGCGATACCGTGATAGGTGTTGCATCGCTTGCACTGGCTGCTGGTGCGGATACACATTCTTTTACCTCACTCGCCAATCTCGCGGGTGGCTTGGTTTGTGAAAAAGTGGGCGTGGTTCCCGTAGATAAGGAACAACTTCTTGCTGAAGCAGGAAATCAAATTTCATCCGAACAATTAAGCATCTGATTTGTCTGTGTCAACAAGCGTGAAAGAAGTCAAACCATACTCCGAAGCGGAAGAAAAAAAGGAACAAGTAGCCAGAATGTTCAATAACATTTCCGGCTCTTACGATTTTCTCAACCACTTCTTTTCTCTCGGAATTGATATTCTGTGGAGGAAAAAGGCCATCCGTATTCTTAGAAAAGAAAGTCCAAAGACCTTGTTGGATGTGGCTACTGGCACTGGTGACTTTGCATTGGAAGCGTTGCGCATGAATGTCGGAGCTACAAAAATCATTGGCGTTGACATCAGTGAAGGCATGCTCGAAGTGGGTCGTAAAAAGGTCATAGCAAAAGGCTTGGAAAACATCCTTGAATTGAAACTCGGGGATTCTGAAAATCTTCCATTCGAAAAGGAAACTTTTGATGGATGTATGGTGGCATTTGGTGTTCGAAATTTCCAGGATCTGGATAAGGGTCTAACCGAAATGAACCGCGTGTTGAAACCGGGTTCATTGTGTGTTGTGCTCGAATTTTCGCAACCAACTGTTTTCCCAGTGAAACAATTGTTCAAGTTTTATTTCAAATACATCATGCCAACCATAGGCAGGTTGGTTTCTAAAGACCGCAGAGCATACGAGTATCTTCCGGAAAGTGTTGAAGCTTTTCCATCAGGCATGAAGTTTATCAGTCGTATGGAAAAAGCTGGTTATCGTGAATGCCAAATCATTTCTTTGTCGGGTGGAATTGCCAGCATCTACATCGGAAGAAAATGAAGGTTGAAATTTTTCCCAGTGAATTACGTGGAAGTGTCGCTGCACCGGGCAGTAAGAGTATCGCTCAGCGCATGATTGCATGTGCATTGCTTGCACGTGGTGAATCTGTTATCAGCGAATATCCTGACAGCGACGATTGCAAAGCTGCGCTTGATATCGCACAATCTCTCGGCGCCATCATCGTTCAAAAGGGTTCTGTGGTAAGAATCAAAGGTGGTTTCCCTCATGCTTTTCTCGCGGGTATTCGCAATCCAAAAGGTGAAATCAACTGTGGTGAATCCGGTTTGTCTGGTAGGATGTTTATTCCTGTTGCGGCTCTGCACGATCAGCCTATCGTGGTGAATGGTCATGGTTCCTTGATGAAAAGGTCCTTCAAAATGTTCGAATCCATTTTGCCACAGCTCGGCGTTGAAGTGGAATCGCGTGATGGATTTCTTCCATTGCAGGTTAAAGGGCCTATTGTTCCCGGTGAAGTTCATGTGGATGGCTCTATATCATCTCAATTTCTCACAGGATTATTGATTGCACTACCGCGCGCAGGAGGCAATTCTGTGGTTCACGTCACGGACCTTAAAAGCAAACCGTACATCAGCATGACCTTGCAGGTGATGGAAAAATTTGGTGTGAAAATTCAAACTCATCAGCTGGAAAAATTTGTCGTAGAAAACGCTTTGTATACACCTCAGGAACTTACTGTTCCCGGCGATTGGAGCGGTGCGGCCTTCTTGCTTGTTGCGGCAGCATTGTGTGCGGAAGATGGTTTACTCATCTCGAACATCGATCATCAAATCACCCAGGCCGATAGCGCTGTGCTGGATGTACTGCGTATGGCTGGTGTGAAGATGGAAGTCATGCCGGATGCCGTCCGTGTTTTTGCCTCTGATATTTCTGCTTTTGAATTTGATGCGAATGAATGTCCTGATCTATTTCCTCCACTTGCTGCACTTGCTGCATTTGCCGATGGTGTAAGCACAATCTATGGTGTGAAGAGACTCATACACAAGGAAAGTAATCGTGGCAAGACATTACAACAGGAATTCGCCAAAGCCAATATTCGTATCGTGTTGCGTGATGATGAAATGAAAATTTATCCGGCACCTGTGCGTCGTGCTGAGATCAACGCACATCAGGATCATCGCATCGCTATGGCTGCAACCATTCTCGGACTCGCGGGGAGCAGAATGACGATTCGCGGTGCTGAATGTGTTTCAAAATCCTTCCCTGCTTTTTTTGAGATTGTTGCTAAATTGCAGGGTAAAGTGCAAACTACTGCCCATGTCAGCCATTGAACGATCGTTCAAATCCATTTTGTTGTGTGGTTTACTGCTGGTCTTTTTTTCTTGTGAAAAGAAGAAAGAAGACTTGTCGTGGAAATTGTTGACGCAACCTCTTTCAACATGGACCCATACACATACTTCAGAAAACAAAAGGGATTCAGCACGTTCTGATTGGGACAAAACACATTGGGAAACTTTCATCACCATCGAAGGTGATTCCGTGCCGAAAAACCTTTTCTTTTTCGCACCGGATACCCTGGATTTTGAATTGTTGCTCAATGGACGAATGATCATGATGACGAATGGTCAGGGCGCTATTTGGCCTGGTGTTATTCATGATGATGAAATACCCATTTATTCTTGGAGTAAAAGCTGCAGACCATTCAAGATAGATCGGGATCTGTGGCAAAAAAATCTGAAGAAGGGCTCTAACAAACTTCTCCTGAAAATTAAAACAGCTCCTGTCGATTTAAGTTTTGCAACGCAATGTGGTATTTACATACCTGCAACTCCCGGTGAAAAGGATGTCTTGACATTTCATCATGACCATTATGATGGAGGGCAGCTACCGGCGGTGTTCATTCAAGTGCATGAAACCTTACTCAAACAAAAAGAAAAGACCGCCGCAACATTTTCTCTAAAATGCCAACAAAGCCATGGTGATTGTGAACCCATAGAACGAGAGATTGATATCGGTATTCGTGGATTTTCTTCAGCGCTTTTTCCGAAAAAACAATACAGTATAAAAATCAGTGGTGATACTTTAAAAAAGGAGAAAGTTTCATTTCTGGGTATGCATGCTTCTTCTAAATGGATACTCCAAGGACCTTATTCAGATCCATCTCTCATCAGGAATCCATTGGCTTACGAGTTGTGGCGACAAATGGGATACCATGCACCTCAAAGCAGGTATGTGGAATTGGTGATGAATGGTGTCTATCAGGGAATTTATCTGTTGATGGAAAGAAATGAAATTGGCCCGGCCCGTTTGGATTTGAATACTCGCGAACCAGGGAGTGATGCATTTCTCATTCAACTCAATCGTCCTGATCAAACTGATGACATGGTGGTTGCGGGCGGCATGCAATTCATCGTAGATGATCCGCCTGGCATCGTTGTAGACAGTCTATATTTGAAAAAGATCAAAATGGCGATGGAGGAATTCATCGCCGCAACCCAAGATCCGGAACTCAAAGGCGGCAATGTCAATTGGAATTCGTGGGCTGATTTTTTCATCATGCAGGAACTCTCGAAAAATTCGGATGCGTATTTGGTGAGTACCTTTTTACACCGCGGCAATTCTTCAAATCAATCGCCTCTGAATGCTGGACCTGTTTGGGATTTCGATATCGCTTTCGGCGGATCTCAAATCATGAATTGTGATAAGCCGGATGGATTCGTTGCTGAATTTTCCGGTCAAGCCGCAGCCTTATTCAAGCATTTGTTTCAGCATCCAAAATTCAGAGCTTTGATGAATGAACGTTACGCCATGTGGAGAAATACAGTTTTGTCTGACGCAAATCTCAACCATACCATAGACTCCATTTCTTCTCTTCTCGACCCGGAAGCACGGAACAGAAATTTTCACCGTTTTCCGGTATTTGGACTGAATAAATTCCTTACACATCCTGCTCCGGTAAAGGATTACGCAACGGAATTGACCAATTTGAAACAATGGCTGCAAATGCGCACACAATGGTTGGATACACATCTCACCGTGAATGGAAATTAGGGTAAAATCACCATTGGCTGTCTTAACACTGATATATTCGCCCATCAGAATGCGGTCAGCCCTTACTGATCCAAATTTATTTTATCCTCATGCAATTCACAGCAACGCAGATCGCCGCTATGCTTGGCGGAAATGTGGAAGGTAATCCTGACACCATTGTGAGTAGTTTATCCAAAATCGAAGAAGGTAAACCTGGTACACTCACCTTTCTTGCTAATCCGAAATACACGGAATTCATCTATGCAACTGGTGCTTCAATTGCTATTGTGTCGGATGACTTTACTCCGGAAAAATCGCTACCGCCATCACTCACGTTGATTCGTGTGAAAGATGCTTACGGAAGTTTCGCAAAACTCCTGGAAGCATATAACCAATTGCGGAAACCCAAACCTGGTATTGATGATAAAGCTGCCATAAGTGCTTCCGCGAAAATTGGAGCGGGTGTATACATCGGTGCTTTTTGTTACATCGGCGAAGGGGCCGTAATCGGCGAAGGTGTTTACATCTATCCGAATTCATACATCGGCGATGGAACAAGGGTAGGTGATCATTCTGTTGTGTATGCCGGAGTGCGTGTTTATGCCGATTGTGTGATCGGTAATCACTGCACGCTGCATAGCGGTGTCATCATCGGCGGAGATGGATTCGGTTTTTCACCCAATAGTGAAAACAATTACGCCAAAGTTCCTCAAATCGGAAATGTGATCATGGAAGATCACGTGGAAGTCGGTTCTAATACTACGATAGATCGTGCGACTTTGGGTTCAACCATTATTCGCCGCGGCGTGAAATTGGATAACCTCATTCAAATTGCACACAATGTTGAAATTGGGGAGAACACGGTAATCGCCGCTCAAACCGGCGTGGCCGGATCTACTCGAATCGGTAAAAATTGTATGATCGGCGGACAAGTTGGTATCGTTGGACACCTCAACATTGCCGATGGAACCAAAATCGCTGCGCAAAGTGGAGTTGGTCATGATATCAAAGAACCCAATACCATTATTCAAGGTTCTCCTGCTTTTGCCATTATGGATTATAAGAAATCTTATGTGGGCTTCAGAAAACTTCCGGAACTCATGCAGCAGTTACAAGAATTACAAAAGAAAAATTCATAATCCGCTGATTTGTTTTTTGAAACCAAGGCATACCTCAAACACATTCTGAAGGCGAAAGGACCTCATGGCGTTCACTCGCCGCTGGTATTCGATCTGATTACAAAAGTTCTCGTTCAACGAAAATCATTTTACATCTTCGATACGATCGAAATGGAACGGGCTGCTTTCTTGAATAGCCGTGATGTTTTGGACGTAAATGATCATGGCGCTGGTTCCAGAAAAATGAAGGGCCACCAAAGAGGGGTTGCTGAAATCGCTCGTTATTCTCTTCAATCGGCCCATCATGCCCAAGCGTTATTCAAATTGCTTCACCACTTTCATCCTGAAAATATCCTCGAATTAGGTACCTCTTTGGGTATTACCACCTCATACTTCGCTTCGGTTTCCTCCAATAGCAAGGTATGGACGATAGAAGGCTCGGATCAAATTGGCCATGTCGCTGAGCAGTTGTTTCAAAGACTCCAACTCTGGAATGTGCGATTGCAGATAGGTACGTTTGATTCGAAGCTTCCGGGTGTGTTGAATGAAATGGGCAGGGTCGACTGTGCTTTTATAGATGGTCACCACGAATATGAGCCGACTATGAGGTATTACCACCAAATCAGGAAACATAGTCATGAAAACACGTTGATCATTTTGGATGATATCCATTGGAGCGCCAGCATGGAAAAGGCCTGGAATGAGATCATCCATGATGTGGATGTCACGTTGAGCCTTGATTTTTACCACTTTGGCGTTTTACTTTTTGCGAAAGACCGGGTGAAGGAACATTTCCGTTTAAAGTTGCCCTAAAACCTTTTTAACGTTTCGTTGCCGCTCTTCTGGCACGATTATTCTACTTTTGGCCCCTCAAATAATATCTAGTTAACCAATGAAAAAACTCCTCATGCTTGCCATTGCGGCACTGCCATTCTTCGCGAATGCTCAGGACAAAGGAACAGTTGCAGCCACTACAGCACCTAAACCAAATGAAAACAAATTCGCCATCGAAAATCCTGAAGTGATTTTTGTTGAATTGATTGCCGGTACCAATTCTGCCGGTGCACTCGTGATTAAAGCAGATTTCGGTCGTGAAATTCTTTCCGGACTTTCAGATAAAGAACTGGCTAAACAATTATCTGAATTGCGTTCTACCACATTCCCAAGTATGCCGGATGCTATGAACTATTTGGCTTCTTTGGGTTATAAACTTCAACAGAACTACGTGATTGCTGACAAAGACGGTAAAAACGAAACACATTTTATCTACGAAAAGCGTCTTCCTCGTAAGCCAGCTGATGGCGCTCAAGGTAAACCACGTCCTGAACGTCCTTCTGGAGAAAAACCTGCTACGGATGTGAAGCCTGCTGACAAAGCTCCTGCGGCTAAACCATCTGAGCGTAAGAAATAATATGACATAAGTTATATCGGAAAGGTCTCGTGAGAGACCTTTTCTTTTTGCCATTAACTTTGGCCATGAATATTCTTTCATGAATGCCATCACCCAACGTCGAAGTCGCCCAGGGCGTCTCTTAGCCCTCTTGTGGATACTGGCGGCATATATCTTTTTTCAAATTTGTTGGTGGGGTTTTCAGTTGATCAAACTGCATCACGAAATTCTGGAATTGAGATCGGTAGTGTTGGGTCAATCGCAACTTTCATTTTATACTTCTAAGGTTTGGATGGTTGTAGGTGAAGGTTCTGTTTTTATTGTCCTGCTCGTTCTCGGTTTCGCTTATATCCTGCGCATTTACCGCAAAGAAGTCCGTTTAGCCGGAATGGAAAAAACATTTTTGCTTTCAGTGACGCATGAACTGAAAACACCGGTGGCTGCAGTCAAATTGCAATTGGAAACTTTAAATTCTCCGGGCCTTACTGAGTCACAACGCGAGAAACTCACCCAAACAGCCCTTCGCGAAACACGCCGACTTCAAGACCTCACAGAAAATATACTGCTCGCAACACGATTGGACAATCTTCATCTGTCGTTGCACAAGGAAGTTTTTTCTCTGATGGATGTCATTGAGCATGAAGCAGAGCGTTACAGAAGCATTCACCATATGAATCTCGTGGTGAACATAGGCGCGAATATGAAAATGAGTGGTGACTTTCAAATGATCACTGCACTCATATCCAACTTACTCGACAATGCGCACAAATACGGTGGCGGAAAACCTGTGACCATTGCACTGAAAAGACACAACAATGATGTTGTGATCTCCGTCGCCGATTTAGGACAAGGCATTCCTGATGATGAAAAGCAGAAAATTTTCTCCAGGTTTTACCGCATTGGCAATGAAGATACGCGCACTTCGAAAGGCACCGGACTCGGACTTTTTATTTGCGCTACAGTGGTGAAACTACATCATGGAGTAATTACCGTAAAGGATAATCAACCCAATGGAAGCATCTTTGTCATTACATTTCCTGCACAAGCAATATGAACAACGGTAAAAAAGTATGTCTCATCATCCTCGATGGTTGGGGCAATGGTGATCACAACGGAGGTAATGCTGTATTCATGGCGAAAACTCCATTCGCTGATTACTTGAATGCAAATTTTCCTCATGCTGAACTGCGCACTGATGGCGAAAACGTCGGCCTACCTGATGGCCAAATGGGAAATAGTGAAGTCGGTCATATGAATATAGGTGCGGGTAGAATTGTTTATCAGGATCTCGTGAAGATCAATATTGCCATTCGCGATGGTTCTTTTGCTAAACATCCCGTTTTGCTTCGCGCTTTTCAGGATGCAAAAGATGGTGGAAAAAACGTGCACCTGTTGGGCCTGGTAAGTGATGGTGGTGTGCACTCTCATATCAATCACCTTCTCGCTTTGTGTGATTTGGCCAAATCATTTTCGAGTGTAAAAACTTTTGTGCACGCCTTCACGGATGGAAGAGATACTGATCCCAAAAGTGGTGAAGGTTTTATGCAGACACTCGAAAATCACATCCAGCACTCCAATGTTTACACGGCTTCAATTGTGGGAAGATACTTCGCCATGGACCGTGATAAGCGCTGGGAACGTGTCAGGAAAGCCTACGATCTACTTGTTGCCGGAACCGGTAAAAAATTCATGTCATCTGCAGATGCCATCCGCGATGCTTATGCGAATGACATCACCGATGAGTTCATTGAACCTTCTGTGATCGTCGATTCAAATCATCAACCGCTTGGCGTGATTGGTGAAAATGATGTTGTCATTTGTTTCAACTTTAGAACAGATCGATGCCGTGAAATCACTCAAGTGCTCACTCAGACTGACTTTCCGGATTTTGGTATGAAAAGGATGTCACTGAATTATGTGACCATGACCAACTATGACGATTCTTTCAAAGGTGTGAAAGTGGTCTATGATAAAGACAACCTCACGATGACTTTGGGTGAAGTGTTGGAGAAAAATAACCGTACCCAAATCCGTATTGCTGAAACAGAAAAATATCCTCATGTCACTTTCTTCTTCAGTGGTGGAAGAGAAAAAGAATTTGTTGGCGAAAGAAGAATCATGATTCCTTCACCAAAAGTGGCCACTTATGACCTCCAACCAGAAATGAGTGCTCAGGGAATCGCAGATGCCATTTGTGAGCAAATGAAGTCTGATCCTGCAGATTTTATCTGTCTCAATTTCGCCAATCCTGATATGGTAGGACATACTGGGGTGTTTGAAGCTATTGTGAAAGCCGTTGAAACAACTGACCGTTGTCTCCAACAAGTGGTTGAAACCGGTCTGTCATGTGGCTATTCATTCATCGTGATTGCTGACCATGGCAATGCTGATTTCGCTGTGAATGATGACGGTTCACCAAATACGGCCCATTCAACCAATCCAGTTCCGGTGTGGGTGATAGATCGCGATGTGAAAAAAGTCAAGAATGGTATTCTCGCAGACGTTGCACCAACGGTACTCCAGATTCTGGGTTTGTCAAAACCATCTGACATGAATCGCACTTCAATAATAGAAGGTTAGAATGATTTATGATTATCATAATCCTCTTCGAAAGGATCAGCTTGTGTGATGTTTTCATCATTCATCTGCCCATTCGGCACTCATTCTTCTGATCCTTTCTTCCAGTGATTCAGAACTCATCCTATCACGCAATCGGTCTACCATCACCGGAAAGGCAAATGGTGTTGGCTTGTCCGGTGTTTTGATGATGATGTGTTGTGAACTCATTCGTTCTAAAGCTTTTCTCATTCGTGGCAATTCGAGCTGATGGTGTATCACTTCATCATAAGATTGTCGCAACAACAAATTCTTGGGATCGTAATCTTCGAAGACCTGAAAAATGAGTTGTGATGAACTTTGTAAATGCCGCTCTTTGATGGGTTGTCCCGGGTATCCTTTGAACACCAATCCGGCAATGGCCGCTATGTCCCGGAACCTCCGGTTGGCTAACTCCGAAGAATTGACCCCCTGTAATACATCACGCTCAAGATCATTCGTATCGAGCATGCCTTCTCCTAAAGCATCTTCAATGCGTATAGGTTGATCACTCAACAACTCTAATGCATAATCATTGTAAGCAAAAGAAAATGTAATCGGATACATTCTGCTGATGCGCAAAGCGAATAACGCTGCAAGTCCTTCATGCACAAAACGCCCTTCGAACGGATAAATCACCACGTGATAGCCATCATCGGTTTGGAATTTTTCGATGAGCAATTCGTTTTTTGCGGGAACATGTGAACGTTCTTTCTGTAATGCAATAATGGGCTGTATAAATTTCAGTTCAATGTCGGACCATGCTTTTTGTTCGGCCGCTTCTTCCATCTTGAATCGGAGCATGTCACTCATCTTAGAAGATAGCGGTAGCTTACCACCAAGCCAAGCTGGGCTTCTGCCTCCTGGTTTATTCGACTTTTTGGTATAGGCAGTCAACTCTTTCACCTTAGTGAGTTCGAGGTTGAGACCGGCGAACCAAAAATGATCACCAATATTGAGTGATGAGATAAAGGATTCTTCAATATGTCCAAGCAATCCTCCGCGGTTGAGTCTTACCGACATCATCGTGTCACTTACAATGGCTCCAATCGACAAACGATGTCGGCGCGCAATGCGTTGTGATGATACTACGTATCGGCCGTCTTGTTCATGTATCCGATGATAGTCGTTGTATGAACCGAGCGACTCGCCACCAAAGGCTGTAAATGCCAGTGCCCATTTCCATTCTTCATCAGTGATGCTTGCAAAACAGAAAGTGGAGCGCAACTCATGCAGTGTTTCTGATGCTACAAATCCATCACCGACAGCAAGGGTTACGAGGTATTGTACCAATACATCAAAACACAAATTGAGCGGAACCCGATCTTCAAGGTAATTGTCGTCAACTGCCTTTCGCAATGCCGCAGCTTCAATAAGCTCGAGTGAATGCGTTGGCAAAAAATAAATCTGTGATTTGGAATCTGGACGATGACCGCTTCTACCGGCACGCTGCACAAAACGTGCAATACCCTTTGGACCACCAATCTGTACAATGGTTTCAACAGGAGCAAAATCAACACCAAGATCGAGACTGCTGGTGCACACCACGGCTTTCAATCTGCCTTCATACAACGCATCTTCAACCCAATTTCGAATTTCTTTACTGATGCTGCCATGATGCATGGCCATCACCCCGGCCAACTCAGGATCGGCTTCTAATAGTTTGCGGTACCAGATTTCACATTGCGAACGAACATTGGTAAATATCAAAGTAGAGGTGCTTCCGTGGATCACGGGCAATAACTGCGGAAGAAGATTGGTACCCAGATGTCCGGCCCAGGGCATGCGTTCTGGTTTTTCCGGTAAAACCGAAATGACCTCAATGTCTTTTTTAATATCTGAACGTATCAATTGACCTTTTGGTGACCTGTCCGTGCCCAAAAGGGCATGCATGGCTTCATCCAAGTTTCCTATGGTGGCTGAAATGCCCCAGATTTGGAGCGCGGGTGAAAGTGTTTTGAGTCGACTGATGGCCAACTCAAGCATGACACCTCTTTTGGTGCCTAATAATTCGTGCCACTCATCTGCCACAATGAGTTCCAAGTGCTTGAATCGGGAAATCATTCCTTTCGCACAAAACATCAAATGAAGGCTTTCTGGAGTAGTGATGAGGATGTTGGGGATTTCTTTTTTCTGGCGATTTCTTTCTTCAGTTGAGGTATCACCGGTTCGGATGGCCAATGTTACCGGTAGTTTCATCTCTTGAATGACCCGATTTGCGGAGAGATATATTTCCTTTGAAAGCGCCCGGATTGGAGTGATCCAAATGAGACGAATACCCTCTGGAGCCTTGGTTTGACCACTGAAACGGGCTAAAAAAGGAAGCATCAGTGAATAGGTCTTACCACTTCCTGTGGGAGCATTGACGATACCTTCTTCTCCTGAGGCCAGGCTCAACCATGCAGACTCCTGAAATGGCTGTGGTTTCCAGCCTCTTCCATGCATCCATTTCCTGGCTTCATTTACTTCTTTGCCCATTTTGCAATGATTGAAGGAATTTCCTCATTTTTGCCCGAAATTAGCAGTTCTGGTAGTTTGGCCTTGTTTTTGAAAATTGCCGGACCGATTACAAAATAAAAACTCATGAAAAAATTCATCGCGCTATTGTTTTTTGCTGCCGCCTTTGCTTCACAGTCATTTGCTCAGCCAGGAAAAAACTATGAAGATCTTTTGAAATTATTTGTTGACGACAAATTCGAAAAATGCCTCTACAAGGCTGAAGGATATACCCTCGATGAAAAAACCAAAAAGGATCCACTGCCTTACCTCTACATGAGCCGTTGCTATTTCGAAATGTCGAAACGCGATGAATTCAGAGAGAAATATCCTAACGCTTTCAAGGATGCCATGAAGTACGCTTCAAAATATGGTTCTAAAGACAAGGAAAAACAATTTGCTGCTGAGTTCGAAGATTATTTCGGTGCACTTCGTATGGCTGCCATCGCTGAAGCAGAAACCATGATGGAAACGAACAAAGCCAGCAAAGCAAAACAGATCTACGACAACTTGTTAGATCTGGATCCAAATGACGCTGGTGCACAGCTTTCGTTGGGCCTCGCTTTTCAGGCAGCAAAATCCAAAAAGGAAAGTGAAGATGCTTTCAAAAAGGCCAAGGCCATTCTTTCAGAAAAGAAAGCCAGCACTACCAAAGAGCAATTGATCTTGTTGAAAGATGCTATCACCAAACATGCGACAGCATTGGCTTCAACAAGCAAAGAGGCAGCCAGAGAGTGGCTCGAGTTGGGAATGGAATATTTCCCTGAAGATAAAGAATACAAATTGACATACGATACGATCATCGGATAAATTCTTCCGGATCATCCAAATAAAAAAGCAGTTCAATACGAACTGCTTTTTTTATTTCAGACTTTTCCGGTCAGTTTTAATATCCATGGCCATGGTTTGCGTCCACCGCATACCGAAAAATAGGGAACAAGCGCCCCACCAAAGGAGCGGAAGTATTCTTCTATTTCAGGAACGCCGGATCCTTCGAAATCAAAAACACGCATGCCCAGATCTCGTGCATGGAGTATCGTGTGGAATAAATTGATGGTTCCGGCATTGGTTACCGCTGTGCTGCGATCAACGGCACTCAATAAGTTGTAGCAAACTTCCTGATCTGTAATCGCAATGTTCACTGCCATCTTTTTCCCGGATGCTTCACTAAAAGAATGGAAACATTTGGGATGGGTCGCTGCAAACTCAAGGATACCCGATAGGATGTTTTCGTGAGATGCAAGACCATTTGACCGTAAGTTATTGCTGATCATCTCCAGTGCTTCACGGGTGTTTGCAAGGTGGTTTACTTGAAAACCTTCTCGTTCTGCTTTGTTGATTTTATTCCGCTTGGATGAATCCAGATTGCCTGTGATGTCTTCTACCGTTTGCTTCAGGTCCAGTCGATAAGTATATCTTACATTGGTTTCAATACTACTCCATAACATCGGTTGCATATCGACCCAATCGGGAGCAAAATCAATTTTATAATAAGCGTAAGAAGAGGATTTTAAAAATGCCGCAATCGTTCCAATGATTTCTTTGCGGAAAGAATTTTTTTTGACAGGATTGTTTTTGGTTTCGATGGCAAATAGCCCACAATGCGGTGTAAAGGGCGGTGTAATAAGTGTTTTTAATCCATGTTTACCACCTTCATATGCTACAAATCCGCCAACGGGTTTATCATCATCATCTACGATCATAAACCTGATGAGTGCTTCAGGAAAAATCTTGCACCAGTCTCTTGAGGTAAAAAGACCGGAAGGAAAAAGCCCGTGGAATTCTTCCTGCCTTTCTTGTTTGACTACAATGACCTTCATGATTGATTCAATTTTTCAAGCCTGCAATTTCGTTGAAGAAATGCTATCACCACAAGTCCATTAAGAATGAGGTATAAAACTTTTGCAATCACCATCATCCTGATGGCGCCCATTTCATCCTGTTGTGTGTATCGGGCAAACCAAAAGGCAACAATCACAATGACAAAGTGAAAAATATCGGCAGCCAACGTAAGCCATTGTAGCTGCAAGCGATAGAAAATAAATGATAGAGTGCCAATCACAAAGTTCAGGGCATACCAATAGGACAATACTTGTAAATATGGTAATGCTCCTGTCCATGCCTCACCGAAGATGATGCCTAATGAATCGTCGGGTAAAATCTGAACCATGAAAACAAGTACACCAGAAAAAATCAGAAAGCGAAACAAGTTACTGAGGTAAAAATTTCGCAGCATGACTGCTGATTTGATTTCGGAAATTTTTTGATAAAAGACCTGTCCATAAGAAGTAGACAATATGCCGAGTGGATTGAAAAATATGCGTCTACTCAATGCAATCATACCGATGGGAATGATGGCTTTTTCCCCGTAAAAAACGGTGAAGATTGCGACATGGGCCCACTGCGCAAGGTTATTCAATATGCCTCCCCAGACCGCATATCGGGGATAGTCAGCGTGTTCTGATGCAAGTGATTTCAATTTTGCTTTGCTCAGGTTGGTGAACCTTTTGCTCTCACTGGCGACAAATTTTTTCCAGGAATACCAAGCCGCTATGAAATGTCCTGCAAGCGTTCCGATGATCAATCCAGCTGTGCCTGTGTTTAAAAATCCGGTCGCTAATTTTACCGGTTCGCCAGTGAATGAATAGAGCATCTTGCTGGTGGCAGCTACTTTGAATTCTTTTTCACGACTAAACCAAAAATTGGTGGTATTGAAAATAGCAATGGCAAACAATGCGAATGGTAATGTCCACAGCCACCATTTGAGTTCTTGTTGATGGAGGAAGCTTGCAATGGTTCCGGGCAATATCAAAAGTACCAAAAGCATGACACCACAAATTTTCAGTGCCGTGCGCATGGCTAATGCTGCAATATGCCTTGCATCTTCCTTGTCGTCCGGATGCAAAATGGCAAATTCATATCTTCCTGTAATAACTACTGTGAATACACTCAGTAATAAGGCATATTGTTCGAACGCAGAAAAATCTTCTGGAGTGAACAAGCGTGTAAGCACGGGTGAAAGTAGCAAGGCAAGGCCCTGTCCCAATGCTGATCCAGTCATCAGGGTAAGTACATTTCTGATGAATTCGTTGCGGTAAACCGACTTGAATTTATTGGCCAGACTGAGCAACAAGGTTGTTTACTTTCTGGTTTTTGATGTGTCGTGGTGATGACTGATAAATGCGCTCGATGATATCGACAACTTTCAATCCTTCAAGCGCATTGGTGGTGATGTTGTTTTTGCCCTGAATGGTTTCCACAACGTTTTGAATGATGTAAACATGGTTAGCTGCTGAGCCTTTGTAATCACCATAATCGTTGGCAGGATTGGCTTCAGGAAGCACAGGCATGGTGTAGTTTTCTATTTCACAATAAGAAACTTCATTCATGTATTGTCCTCCAAGTTTGACCGTTCCTTTTTCTGCAACAACAGTGAGGCTGCTTTCAAAGTTGATTTTATGTACGGAAGTTGAAAAGTTGATGGTGCCAATTCCACCATTCACAAAATCAAAACTTACAGTACCGGAATCTTCAAAGTCGGTGTTGTCGTTGTGGTTAAAGTCGCGGAAACGAGCCTGAATATTGGTGATGTCGCCAAACAACCAATACATGATGTCGATGAAGTGTGAGAATTGTGTAAACAAAGTACCTCCATCCATTTCTAATGAACCCTTCCAATTGCTTTTACCGTAATATCGTTGATCTCTGTTCCAATAGCAATTGATATTCACCATAAAAATTTCGCCTAACGTTTTGTTTTGAATCAATTCCTTGATCCATGCGCTTGGCGGACTGTACCTGTTCTGCATCACACAAAATACTTGCTTGTGAACATTCAAGGCGCTGAATATGATTTTTTCGCAATCTGCTTTGGTGAGTGCCATTGGCTTTTCAATCACCACATGTTTCTGTTGCTCTAAAGCAATCAATGCATGTTCGGCGTGCAATCCGTTGGGTGAACAAATGCATACCACATCGCAGTCCGGTGTACGTCGCAACATTTCTTCCGGTGATGAATAGAATGGAACATCATAGGGGACAGCACATTCTTCCTTGCTTCTTACATCGCACATGGCGAGTAACTCAGCATCAGGATGGCGAGTTACCATCTCTGCGTGCCTTTTTCCAATATGACCGCTACCAATTACAGCAAATTTTATTTTACCCATGATGTCATAACTTCTATGAAGGCGTGAAATTAATGCAGTTTGCCCCGTGACGGCGTTGAGCAGTGAAGTTTATAAACGACAGGCGACCAACTGATATTTGATATCAGTGATTTCTGTAATGACTTGTTCTTATGATCAATCTCGCGCCGACCTATTGAATAGGATATATCCAAAATTGAAAATGAAGCTCCACGGCTCTTCTTTTTTATCGTAATAATTGGCAGAAAGCGAAAGTGGTCCCAGTGGTGAGTGGAATATGACAGAACCGGAACCTATGTAATACTGCTGTCGCTGCCAATCATATTCTGCTTCATTGAATGAATTCTGTACAATTGCTCCAAATGGATTGAACATATATCCTTCCATTCGAATGTCGAAATTTTTCCCCGGTGAAATCACAAACATCAATCCTCCGGCAGCGTAGTTATGTGCCCTGTAATGGGGAAGGAAAAGTGTCTTGCTTTCCGCAATGGGCATATAGGCTGGAGCCGCAATACTCGAGGCAATATAGTTATGGAAAAAATCCTGAGTGCTACCAACAGCTTCAAGATTGAATCCTACATGAAGGGCATTGTGGTTCAGGAAAAAATTGCTGTATTGCAGTTTCAACGTATACCAAATGTGATCTGTTTTTGTGGTGTCTCGGATGGCAGAAGTAGAGCCTGGAATTGTTGACTCGACACCCAGGACACCTTTTGCACTCAAGGAAAGAAAAGTTCCTTTGTTGGCAAATTGTTTTTTGTTCAAAGTGTTTCTTTCCCACGTAACACGAGCTATACCCGCATCGAAATCCGTTTGATCCGCTGTATCAGTGCTGATGAAATCAGGTGTCTGATAGTATTGGTCAAACATGTATGCATATATCAAGTCTGTTCGGATCATACCCTTATTCCCTGCAGGAGCAGAAATACTCAAGTTGCCAAACCGTTCATTCATCAACACAAATGAAGGCTTCACATCTTCAAAAAATGTTGCCAGACTTTTATAATAATCCCAGCGATTGAAGGTGAATCCACCTTGTAAGGAAATGGGATAAACACCCGAAATATCCCATCTCACATTGCCATTGACAGATCCATAGAATCTTCCGAAGTACGTATTGGCCGAAAGCGTCGCAGACGTGATCCCAAATACATTGTAACGCAAACCGATGAAGGCGGTGTTGATAGAACGAGAAGAATAATTTCCACCAAAGGAAAGCATCAGGTCTTTTTCTTTTTTCACATCCAAAACCAATGAATACATGCCTGACTTGCTATTGTATTTCGCTACAGGAAAAATGGATTTGATTTTGTCGTCATCAAATATTCTGAAATAAGGACGCTTGAGTTTATCGAGAGGAATCGGATCATTTTTACGACCCATGATTTTTCTGACATAATTTTTTTGAGATTTGTCGAGACCTTCAATCTCAATTTGCTCTATAACGATAGGTTTGAACTTTGACCTGAATTTTTTTCTGGCTGCATTTTTTTCTTCCAAACTTACCCTGCGAGGAATCATCTTACGAATGACATTGATGCTGTCCATGGTGGTCTGATATCCCACTTCCGCTGCGGTGCCCATCATATCAAAATCGAATGTTCCGATATTGTCGAGCTCCGGTTCGATCACGATGGTGTTCTCACAAAGCTTTGAATATTCTGAACGGAATAAAATCATGGATTGAAGTTGCGAGAAGATGTCATCTTCGTCGGGGCCTGTCACAATACCCGAAACATTGCACCCCAGGATGACATCGGGTAAAAATTCAGAATAGATGACATCGACAGGGAAGTTGTTGTAGATCCCTCCGTCGAAAAGCAAATTGCCATCAACCCTGCGCGGCGGTAAATAAAACGGGTAAGTGCAAGAAGCCCTGGCTGCTATGTTAATCGGACCGTTGCGGAAAATGATTTGTCGCTTGTGTTCGATGTCAGCCGCAATACATCTCAATGGGATAAAAAGACTATCGAAATCTCCGCCCGAAACAGCGTCGGCTTGACTAAAATCTTCCATAAAATTCCAATCCATCAAAACTGGATTGATTAAATTGGTAGGAAGTGAATTGGAAAAACTTTTACCCCCGCCATATTTCAAATTCACAAATCCGGCGTCTGCATCGTAGTGTTTGAAATAGAATTGCAGTTGATCCGGCATATAGCCTGTGGCCATATGGCTGAATTCTTCCGAACGGATCATACTATCTAACTCTGCAACACTGAATCCACTGGCGTACATGGCTGCAATGACTGCACCCATGCTGGTACCTCCGATATAGTCAATCGGAATATCATTTTCTTCCAACACTTTGAGAAATCCTACATGGGCAAGAGCAGTAGCACCGCCTCCACTGAGCACAACCCCAACCGTTTGTGATTTGCTGTCCATGACCATAAGAATTGCCAGCAACATCGTGATGTGCCGGAAATTTATGATGATCTTCTGCAATGGGAGTGGCAATGGATTCTGGTAAATGGGTTGGTGCGAATATCGTGAGTAGGTCTAACCTGATGTTAATTTCATGCGTGAATTTTCAACTCCAGTCGGGGAGTGGTCATTTTTCGAGGTTGAATTGCGTGATGGTGAATTTCATCCGCGGCTTCACAACTCATATGATCGGATTTTATTTCATGGGATCAAATTCACACATGGCCGATCCATACCAACTCCAGTTTCTGCCATCGACAAGCCTGATTTCTGATTCAGGTAATAAGGCTTGATAGTCGCTGATATGCTTGTTTTTAAAAGGAAAAGGTTCCGAGGAAAGCATGATGATTTCTGGTTTCGCAGCTTGCAAATCTTCTCTGGTGATCATCGGATACCGTGAATCGGTGCGGTCTCCGAAAACGTTTTCAAAACCGGCATGATGCAATAGATCATGGATGAATGTATCAGAATTGATGGTCATCATGGGTTCATGCCAAATGAGATAGGCTACACGCAGCTTATCGACGGACCGAAGTTCTTCGAAGTGTCGTGTGATCTGTCCGGTCAGGATCATGGCTTTTTCCTGACAACCAGTCATTTCACCTATAGATGCCATCATGTCCAAAGCACTTTGAATTGTCCTGACATCACTGATCCACACGGGCATACTTTGAGCCAGCGCTTCTAATGTGTTGCGGTCATTCTCTTCTTTATTGGCCAAAATGAGATCTGGTTGGAGCCATTGGATCTTTGATGGATCTGCATCCTTGGTGCCTCCAACTCGGGTTTTTGTGCGATACCATGTTGAGGGATGGGTGCAGAATCGTGTGATACCAACAACTTCATTTTCCAATCCCAATGCATGTAGTAGTTCAGTTTGAGACGGAACCAATGAAACAATACGTTTGGGAATATCTGAAAGTCTGACTTCCCTTCCACACTGGTCCACCCAAATCATTTTCATGCTGACAAATGTCGGCATTAGACCGTTTCATGGCAGATTTCTGCCACAAGGTGCCGGCGCTTCTGACATGTTGTATAGGATCTCAGAGAATTCTGCCACAATTTCTGACAAACGGTCGTGTTATTCTGAGTGGCACCAACATTGAAATTCCGCTGCCGCCTTCGGGCATTTAATATCTGAAACCCAACAAAATGAGTAAAGTAATAGGAATCGACCTTGGAACCACCAACAGCTGCGTGGCTGTTATGGAAGGAAATGAACCAGTTGTTATTGCTAACAGCGAAGGAAAACGCACTACTCCTTCAGTAGTGGCCTTTGTTGAAGGCGGTGAAAGAAAAGTTGGTGATCCTGCAAAACGCCAGGCGATCACCAATCCACGCAAAACAATCTATTCCATCAAACGCTTCATGGGAAGCAATTTTGATGAGTGTCAAAAAGAAGCCAGCCGTGTTCCTTATGAAGTGGTCCGCGGCGATGGAAATACCCCTCGCGTAAAAATTGACGACAGAAATTATACCCCACAGGAAATTTCTGCAATGGTTCTTCAGAAAATGAAGAAGACCGCAGAGGATTACCTCGGACATGAAGTGACTGAAGCGGTGATTACTGTACCAGCGTACTTCAATGATGCACAGCGTCAGGCGACCAAAGAAGCTGGTGAAATTGCCGGTCTTCAGGTAAAAAGAATCATCAATGAGCCTACTGCTGCGGCACTGGCTTATGGTTTGGACAAAAAAGCCCATGATATCAAAATCGTAGTATTCGACTGCGGTGGTGGTACACATGACGTATCGGTACTCGAGCTTGGTGAAGGTGTATTTGAAGTGCTTTCTACAGATGGCGATACTCACCTGGGAGGTGACGATTTCGACCAGGTCATTATTGACTGGCTCGTGCAGGAATTCAAAAATGAAAATGGAAGCCAGTTCGATCTCACCAAAGATCCTATGGCACTGCAACGTTTGAAGGAAGCTGCAGAGAAAGCTAAAATTGAATTGTCCTCTTCAAGCAGCACCGAAATCAATTTGCCTTACATCATGCCGGTGGACGGAATTCCAAAACACATGGTGAAGACTTTGAGCCGCGCGAAATTCGAACAATTGGCGGATAGCCTGATTCAACGCACCATCGCACCTTGCGACAGCGCCTTGAAAAAAGCTGGTCTTTCTGTAAAAGATATCAATGAAATCATCCTCGTTGGTGGTTCCACAAGAATACCCGCTATTCAGGATGCGGTGAAAAAATACTTCGGTAAAGAACCATCTAAAGGTGTGAACCCAGATGAAGTGGTTGCCGTTGGTGCAGCAATTCAAGGTGGTGTGCTCACCGGAGAAGTGAAGGATGTATTGCTTTTGGATGTGACTCCGCTCTCACTGGGTATTGAAACCATGGGTGGTGTAATGACAAAACTGATCGAAGCCAATACCACCATTCCAACCAAGAAGAGTGAAACATTCTCTACCGCGAGCGACAACCAACCAAGCGTGGAAATTCACGTTCTACAAGGCGAACGCGCCATGGCGAAAGACAACCGTACCATTGGTCGTTTCCATCTGGATGGAATTCCTACTGCACCGCGCGGTGTTCCTCAAATTGAAGTGACTTTTGATATCGATGCCAATGGTATCATTCACGTGAGTGCAAAGGATAAGGCTACAGGCAAAGAACAAAACATCCGCATTCAAGCATCATCCGGTTTGAGCAAAGAAGAAATCGAAAAGATGAAACGTGAAGCCGAAATGAATGCAGATGCTGACCGTCGCGCGAAAGAAGAAGCGGATACCATCAATCAGGCTGATACACTGATCTTCCAGACAGAAAAACAAATGAAAGAATTCGGTGATAAAATCCCTGCGGATAAAAAACAACCGATCGAAGATGCCCTTGCTGAATTGAAAAAGGCACATGCTGAAAAGGATATCAATAAGTGTAAGTCGGCCATTGAACAACTCAACAATGTCTTCAGTGCAGCTGCAACAGATATGTACAATCAAGGAAATCAAGGCGGAGCTCCTGGAGCTGATCAACAACAGTCTTCGCAGTCTTCTGCATCCGATGCTGAAGTAACGGATGTCGATTTCGAAGAAGTAAAGGACGATAAGAAATAATCTCTTTTCATAACAATAAAAAGCCGCTTCATCATTGAAGCGGCTTTTTTATTTATCCCCATCCTTCTCGTCAATTCCCTAGTCAATATTCCTTTTTTCATTCATTAAATTATGATTGAAACCCTAAAATTGAATTTCCGTTAGAGCGTGATGGTTCAGTGTCCCTATTAACCTGAGCCAGACCCTATGACACCCTATACGATAAAGTCGATTTTATTGTCGATAGCCATTGCTATGTCCATGACAATGGATGCCGCCTGGTCCATTAGACAGTCTACAGTGCAGATCAACAAAGGATCTGGTATTGTCGATTATGCCGGCTCAAGGAATTATCTCGGTCAAACAGCATTCAAAGATTCTTATCTCGGAAATTTTACCGCTGGAGGAACTCTTGTGTTGAATGGTGGCTATATGCATATGCGGCGGACTGCCACATCCAATGTTTGCACCGGAACCATGTATTACCGCCTTTACAAAGCGGGAGCAACTCCAGGTGCATGGATTGCTGTTACACTGCCTAATACTTCGGCAGTGGATGCAAGCACAACAAATTACAGTTCAGCTGCGATGAATGTGAATCTCCTGACTTCACTCACACCTGCAACATATTTTTTGGAAGTGTATTGGACGGCAACTGGACACTCGACATGCAGCACATGTTGCAGTTCGACATTGAATGACAATAATGGCGGTAATGGATTCAGGGCTTATTTCGACTATCAAATGTTTGACTCATTTACCGATGGCAACTTCACTTCATCGCCAGTTTGGTCTGGTGATAATGCTGCTTGGACTTTTCGCGAAACCTCGCCGGTGGCAGCAGGTGCTACCAGTTCAAAAACGCTTCGTTCGCGCGGTCCAAATACCACAGATGCGGAATACTTGAGTACACCCAACACAACCTGGAGCCCAACGGAACAACATTGGTCATTTTGGTTGGGAAGAAATAGTCAGAGTTACACCACATCGAGCCGCGCTATCATCTGGCTTTATGCCAATGAAGCAAATCTGGAATCGGCCACTGTGGATGGATACCGCTTGGTGATCGGTGATGATAGTGGAGGCGATGAATTCCTATTTCAAGTGGTTACAAATGGTGTAGGAACAACCCTCATTACATCAGCGGCAATCACTAATGGCCTCACCGACATTGGTGTTTCTGTTCATGTGAAAAGGTTGACAAGCGGAGCGTGGACTCTGTACACTTCAACTTTGCCTACAGTCAATGGCGCCGGTCAGACTGCATTCTCGGACGCAGAAACAACGGCTACAGTCAATCAGGGAACAGCAACGAACAATACATACACGCCATCTGGTACAGGTTATTTCGGTGTGGTATGTTATCATACTACCACGAATTCATCCAGAAATGCTTTGGAATTAGATGGTATCAACTTAAGAGCTGTTTTTCCTCTACAAACTACTGTTCAGTATACTACTGCTGCATCCTCAGCCGATGAAACAAGTGGATCTATGACTTTGACACTCTCGATTACGAATCCATCTGTTTTGTTTGCAACAAATGCAACTGTTACACTCACCAGTGGAAGCAGCTCGCGCGTTGGCGGATTTACTTCTCATGTGGTCACATTCCCGGCGAATTCATCAGCAAACCAAACATTGAATATTCCAATCACCAACAATACAAATTGTGATGATTTGAGTAATCTCGTGTTTACCATTTCATCTGTTACAGGTGGAAGCAGTGCTGTGGCGAACACGCCTTCGCAAAATACCCTGGTGCTCACGGATGATGATATGGAATATCCGGTTTTCGAATCTGATGACTTCGAAACCGGTTTACTCACCGACTGGACGCTTGCATCTGTTGGCTCCTGGACCGCCAGCAGCACTTCTCCAATCAATGGTAATTATTCTGCGAGACATGTCGCCACGGGAAGCAGCGGTCAATCTTATCTGTCAGGTTTTGTGGATGACCAACCTCTCGATGGTGGAACAACCACATGGCAGTTTAATCTTTCACACTTTGGCATTGAGCCGGATCAAAATGATAAGTTCTTGTTCTTCCTGGCAGCCAATGAATCAAACTTGTTCAGCGCAACGGTCGACGGGTATGCTGTGGGCATTCATCCTGCAAACGCATTCGTCGCGGACTATATCACACTTTGGAAGGTGGTGGATGGAACGCCGACAACAGCCATTGTGACCTCATCTTTGGATGTTGGCACAGCGCATAATGAGATCGGTTACCGTGTCACCAGAAGTGAAAGCGGTCTTTGGACATTGTTCTTAGATCTTGATGGAGGTTTTGACAATATGGTGAACCATGGCACAGGTACAGATCAAACCTATGATAAACTTTCATATACTGGTTTGAGGTATGTTTTCAAATCTACAACCTCAGGTCAATTGGCTCTGGATGATCTATACATTACTCAGAAAGGTTGTAAGTCTACGTATTACAGTCGCGCAACCGGGAATGCTGAAACTGCTATCTGGTCTACCACGCCTACTGGTCCGGCAAGCACGGTGGTATCTTCACGTTATGCCAATTTCGTTGTGCAGAATGCACATGTTGTCACTACAACAGATACATGGTTGTCTAAAAATTTGAATATCCAGTCTGGTGGAACTTTCGCTCAAGGTTCTCATGAATGTGTGATCTTCGGAGATATCACGGTTCAAGGCACCTGGAACGCAGGTACAGGAACACTCTCATTCAAAGGTTCCGTAGACCAATACTTGAATCTTTCAAATCACATAGCATTGAATCATCTGAAAATTGATAATGATGGTTCTGATGTTATCTTGAATCCAACTTATGAAACGCGCGTCTATGGTATTGTATCCACGCAAGAAGGAACACTACAGACCAATAATATGCTTGTCCTTAAATCAACGGCCTATGCTACAGGATCGATTGGTGAGATTTTAGCTACTGGCGATATCATTGGACAGGTGACCATTGAGAGATTTATCCCTGCGCTGACAAATTATCCTTATGGAAGTTGGATGGCCATCGGAAGTCCGGTTCAAAGTCAAACGATTGCAGCTTGGGACGACGACATCATCACTTCTGGTTTTTTGGGAGCCGATTATCCCTTGCCATACAGCTTCAATAACATCGCTTACTACGATGAAACTGTCGCTGGAAGCATGAATACAGGTTATGTATCTGTAAATTCAGTAACGGATGTACTCGACGCAGAACGTGGTTACATGGTTTATGCACAAACTGCCTCTCAGACCATTGATGTAAAAGGTGATATCTATAAAGGAACTTTCAATAAATCATTGTCATATACCAACACTGGTAATGCCGACGATGGTTGGAATCTTTTTGTGAATCAATATCCTTCACAAGTTGATTTCAGAGAAATGGTACTCAATGGAAGTGGAGTTGCTACGTATTATTTGTATGATGCAGAAACCAACAATTATAAGCCTTACAATGGTATTGTGCAGACTGGAACCGCACCACGATACATCAACAGTAGCCAGGCGTTTTTTGTAAAAGCTTCTGGTGCTGGTGCATATCTGAGATACGAAGAAAGATTCAAGACCAATCAAAACGTTTCATTCGAAAGAAGCCCTGAAGAGAATTCCTTTTTCTCTATTGCTATCAACAATGGCAATGGTGGTGGTGATGAATTTATCGTTCTCTTCTTGGACGAGGCAACTTCTTCTTATGAATGGAATTTTGATGCTGAAAAATTGGTGAGTCAACAACCTGGTGCGATCACCATGGCGACTGTATCCGCAGACAATCAACTTTTGGCTGTGGATTCCAGACCATACGATGCATCAACTGAACTTCCAGTCTATATCCATATTCCTGAAGCTGGAACTTATACTTTGAACATCACGGAAGTAAATAACCTTCCGCTGGCCACTTGTATTTATGTAGAAGATCTTGAAACAGGTCAAATACTTGGATTGAATCAGGGTGAAGTCATGAGCTTTACTATTGATACTGCATACAGCGGTAATCGATTCCTGATTCACTTTACTCCAGGTGCTCAAGTTGCTTCTTCTGATGCTACTTGTTTTGGAAGTGAAAATGGTGTCATACATATTCAGGCAGCATCGAGTGATTGGCAAATTCAATTGGAAAATGCCGAAGGCGTATTGTCGAATGCATCCGGTGAACTTCATCAGGAACAGTTGCCTGCTGGACAATATTATGTCTACTTGAACAATGAGCAGGTTGGTTGTCAATCGGATGTTTTAGAAATCAGCATTGCAGAACCATTGAATGAAATGGCTGTCATTGAATCCTCATCGCCTGATCACTGCAATGAAACCGGTAACGGAGAAGTGACTATCTCTTTGGACAATATTGTTTCTTATGACTATGAGTTGATCGATTCAGATGGCGAGGTATTGGAAAACAATACATCCACAGCAAGTCAGCTTGCTTGGTCAAATCTGCAAGCGGATGTTTATCAAATTCTGATTACCACTGTTTGTGGAACCCATGAACTTGAAGTAAGTCTGAAGGATCCATCAGCTATTCTTGTAGACATCGAACAAGATGAAATACAATTAAGTGTTGAAGAAGGTGAAATTGTTCCACTAAGTGTTTCAGCCTGGAGTGAAAATGCTACCATGTTTGAGTGGTCAATGGACAACGGTTTTACCACACAGGCTTCCACTTTCGAATATGAATTTACTGAACCTGGAAGTCATACATTGATGGTACTCGCTTCCAATGAATCCTGTCAAGCAGCTGATTTTGTTCAGGTGCATGTCAATCAAACTGTAAACACTGAAGAGGTGGCACTCAATGCCTATGTATCTATGACCCAACAAGAGGGATGGGTTCGCTTTGCTTTTCATCAAATGAATGCTTCTGATATGAAAATTTATATCCACGATGCATCGGGCAAACTTGTTTGGTCGGATACCGGACATGCAGAAAGTGGAAGTATGATTCAAGTCGATTTGTCATCTCAAGCGAAAGGAGTTTACAGTGCATTGGTTTTGGTAAACAATAGACCTATCCTCAGTAGAAACTTTATCCATTGATCATCGGAATATAGAGTATGGGATCATGGATACTCCACTGCACGATACCTTTTGTTTCCTACGTTGGAATTGTGTTAATTTGCATTTGAAAAGCAAAATCAAAAAACCAATCCTATGCTAAAAGAATTCAGAGAATTTATCAATCGCGGTAACGTGATGGATCTTGCAGTCGGTGTGATCATCGGAGCTGCATTCGGAAAAATTGTGGACTCCATTGTTGGCGATGTGTTGATGCCCATTATCTCCAAAGTCATTCTGAGAGGTGTTAGCTTCGAAAATGCTATGATCTCATTGGACGGCAATGAATACACCACCCTTGAGGAAGCAAAAAAAGCTGGCGCAGCAGTGATCGCTTATGGCAATTTCATTCAGGTAGTCATCAACTTCGTTATCATAGCTTTTGTGCTTTTCCTCATTGTGAAAGGCATGAATAAAATGAAGAAAAATGAAGAAGCAGCAGCTGTGCCACCACCACCTCCTGGACCTACCAATGAGGAAAAACTTCTTATGGAAATCCGTGACGCACTTAAAAAGTAAGGTAGTCACTGTCATTCATATTCAAGGGCCGGAAACTTTCCGGCCCTTTTATTTTTTCTTTGGAAAAACAAATAGGGATATGTCGTTGTTTTGCATGGAAATGATGGAACAGGATTTATGAGCAAAAAGACAAGCGTGCTGGTCATAGCGATGATCGTTATCATCACTGTCTTATGCGTCATTGGTATTTCACGACTTGGCTTCAGCTATGATTTTGAAGCTTTCTTCCCACAAGGCGATCCTGCTACCGATTATTACTATGAATTCCGTAAAGAATTTGAAACGGACAACGACTTCTTCATTGTAGCTCTGGAGAATGAATCCGGAATCTATGATCAGGACTTTCTCCGGAATGTAGATAGCCTCACCCATGCACTGCGCAATGTCAATCACATCGTCGAAGTGATGGGGCCGACGCAGATTACGACCTATTCACGTGACCCTGTGATGGGGCAGATTTTCAAAATTCCATTGTTGCGCTGGAATGAACCCGAGTTCTATGCCACAGACTCGGTGCGCATTTCAGAATCTCCGGGTATGATTGGCCTTTTCTTCTCACAAGATGGGAAGTCACTCGCGATCAACATGAAGCACGAACAGGCGCTCTCTAAGGATAAATGTGATCAATTGTCGTATGATATTGAACGTGTGGTAGGTTCTTTTTCATTTGATAAAACACACATCATTGGAAGGGCATTGGGACAGCGGTTGTACGTTGAAATGATGCTCCAGGAACTTTTTTTGTTCATCAGCATCAGTCTTGTACTGACAACCATTTTCCTTTTTATTGCCTTCAGATCGGGATGGGGTATTGTTATTCCAACCCTGGTAGTGCTCATTTCGATCATCTGGACACTGGGATTTATCTACCTGTTGGGCAAGGATCTCGATCTCATGTTGACGGTTTTGCCGACCATTATTTTCGTTGTGGGAATGAGCGATTCGGTGCACGTGCTCACCAAATACTTACAAGAACTTCGAAATGGAAGAGATAAAATTGAGGCCATTCGTTATGCATTCAAATCGATCAGACTCGCCACCTTTTTGACGGCATTCACGACTGCCATTGGATTTCTTACCCTCATTTTTTCCAACATTAAACCGATATCAGATTTCGGTATCTATACATCAGTAGGCATTATGCTGGCCTACGGGCTTACATACACCATGCTTCCGGCAGTTTTGCTTTTGGCGAAACCCAAAAAGTTGTACATCTACGCTACATCAGATGATTTTTGGACAGGTAAACTTCATACTGCTTTGCGCTGGATTATCCGGAAAAGAAAATGGATTTTTGCCGGAACGGCAGTGATCTGCGCCATTAGCATCTACGGTATTTGGACCATCCGCGTGGACAATAAAATGCTGGAAGATCTCAAGGATTCACATCGACTGAAACAGGAATTCTTCTTCATGGAAGATCATTTTTCCGGATGTAGGCCTTTTGAAATGGCCGTGATATTTGATGAACAAACATCCATCTATTCGCCTGAAGCATTGTCAGATCTGGATACCATCAATGCATTTCTCAGAAATGAATATGGTGTTGGTAGTTTGATTTCTGTTTCTGAAATCATCAAATCTTCCTACCAGGCATTGAATGCGGGAGAAAGAGATTTCTACATCATACCAACAGATAGCTCAGATTTTGTGCGTGCCACAAAATTTTTGAAAAGAAAAGAAATGCAGGAGCTCATCGGGTTGTTCGTCGATGATGAAACTCATACCGTTCGCATCAGTGGTAAAGTTGGTGATTTCGGCAGACAACATTATGACAGCCTGAATGTGAAACTGGAGTCCTACATTTCACAACATTGTCAAACCAAGTTCAAATACCACGTCACCGGAACTGCACACCTGATTGATTTGAACAACAGATATCTTGTAGAGAATATGCTATGGGATTTATTGCTCTCTGTTGTTGTGATTGGTCTTGTGATGGGCATTGTGTATAAATCTCCCAAGATGATTCTGTTGACCATCATTCCGAATATTGTGCCGCTGGTGATTGTGGGTGGCATCATGGGTGCAGTGGGAATACCACTCAAAGTTTCAACTTCGATTGTTTTCAATATTGCATTCGGTATTGCTGTGGATGATACCATTCACTTTTTGGCCAGGGTGAGAACATTGCTGCGCGATGGAATGTCATCTCTGTATGCCGTGAAACGAACTTTTCTTACCACCGGCAAAGCCATGGTTGTTACGACACTTATTCTCAGTGGAGGTTTTTTATCCTTGATCCTATCCGATTTCATGGGAACTTTTTACATCGGATTTCTCATCAGTCTTACGCTCTTCATCGCATTGATTGCTGAATTATTGCTTTCTCCTCTTGTGGTCATGTTTTTTTATCACAAGAAAAAGAAGGCATAAGCGCAATGAAAAATAGCATCGGGTTAAATTTGTTTAACCAGAGCATGCAAATAAAACCCATTTATAAAAGGCTTATCTATTGGTTGATCTCAGCGGTTGTTGTGGTTGTTTTTTTCCTTTTTGTGCTTTCTCAGGATATCAAACATGAGTATCCGGTTGGTATGGCACTGCTCGGAGGATTTTTGAGTTTGATTGTTTGCCTTGGCGCCACAGTTACATTTCTAAATGCTTACCCATTCAAAACACAAAAGCATGAAGGTGACGCATCAATCGCTTTAGCATTGATTTCGATTTTTATGCTCTTTGTTGTCGGTGGTACCATCATCTTTCAAGGAAGCAATTTCCCAAAGGATGAATTGGGCCGCAGTGGCATAGAAACAACGGCTTGGGTAGTTCATAAATCTTGTGGTTTTGGAAATACATCGTTTGACAAATGCAAGATTACTCTTCACTTTGTTGATCATACAAAATCCATGATTGAAGGACATTTGACCGTGGAGTCCGGACTTTGTCGTTGCCTTGCATTCGGTGATACCATGGGAATTGTTTTTTCACCTAAATCAAAATCAACCATCAAATTCAGTCATCTCGAACAGGACAGCCAAAGGATTTTATCTTTATGTGAAGGCATGGACTGGAAAGGTGGTCAGATCTATCAACCCAAATAGATGAAATGGCGGATTGAAAGGATGACTCAGTTGCGATATTCGTTTAATGCACCTTCATAAACTTCTGTATATAACTCTGCAATTCTTGTTGTGCTGAAAGCATGGACGGCATATTTGCTGATGGCAATGCGATCATAAGTATTCGGAACATTCACCCATTTTACGATGGCTTCTTCAAGTTCGTTTTCATTACCGCGTTCTATGAGGATGCCGCGATTTTCATCAACATGTTCTTTGATCCCACCAACATCAGTCGATATGATGATCATTCCACTGGCCATGGCTTCCACCACTACGCAGGGTAGATTTTCGTAATTGCTGAACATGATGAGCGCATGTGAACGCGACATCATACGCGCGATTTCATGCCATTTTTTTTCACCAAAAAATGTGATCGATGATTGGCGAATACCAAGATCATTCGCCATTTGCTGAAATGGTGTTGTGTCTCCATCACCACCCATTTCGAGATGTATATTGGGAAAACGATCGCTCACTTTTTTCCAAACCCTAAGTATGCCACTGATGTTTTTGTGTTGATCATTCAGCGTACTGACATGCAAAAAGCGCAATGAGGTCATATCGGATTGCGCTGGATGAAAAATGCTGGTATCCACAACATTGGGCACTACATGATAATGGCCTTTGAGGCCAAATTTTCGCATCACTTCCGCAAGGTTTTCCGTGACCGGACATATGGCAGACGCTTGTCTGGCTACAATGCTTGAAAGCGGTTGGAGTAATGTAGGCTGATCATGGCGAATGGATTTGTCATAGCCTGTCCAATGTTCAGTAATGATATAGGGTAAGCCTTCATTCCGCTTTAGCCACCACGCCTGCCAGCCGTCAGGCCAAATGACATTTTGATGAACGATATCGAAATGAAATTGATTCCGATTCTTGAGCCACTGAATGCCTTTTCGAAATCCTTGAATTTTTTTCAGAAGACTCCATCCGCTTTTTCGCCCATATACAATGACGGTTTTTACCCCTTGATTCAGGCTTTCTTCCACATGCCAGGTTTCTTTCTGATCTGCTATGAAACACACATATAAGACAGTCACTTGGTGTCTTGTAGCTACAGCTTCAGCATGGCGTTGGATGAAATTACCCAACGTTGGAATGGCTTTGTTGGGATACCAACTGGCAAGAAAAAGTATGTTCAGACGCCCTTTTGACATACGCGGATAACGGCTGCAATCTACGATTCTGGGCGGAAAGTATTTTTCCTGTTGACTAAATAACATTTTCGCCGTTTATTTGCGCCCGCTTTTTACATGGTGGTCGTAGCTCAGCTGGTAGAGCTCCAGATTGTGGTTCTGGCTGTCGTGGGTTCGAGCCCCATCGATCACCCTCCTGAAACCGTCGGCTTGTCCGGCGGTTTTTTTATCCCCTAAATCGGTTCAAAAGTCATCTCTGAAGACTGGTAACAACCAGTTTATCTTGCTAAATTCGCACGATAATCTTAAAACAGAATACCTTGGATATTTTCGAACGTATCAGGAAGAATCGCGGTCCATTGGGACAGCATTCCAAAGAATCTCACGGTTATTTCACTTTCCCAAAACTGGAAGGCGAACTCGGTGCTCACATGACTTTCCGCGGAAAGCCAGTGCTGGTGTGGAGTCTCAATAATTATATCGGTCTTGCCAATAACCCGGAAATCCGCAAAGCTGACGCAGAAGCGGCTGAACAGTGGGGCATGGCTTACCCAATGGGTGCGCGCATGATGAGCGGTCAGACCAAATACCACGAACAACTGGAGTCTGATTTGGCGTCTTTTATGCAAAAAGATGATGCTTTCCTCCTGAACTTCGGTTACCAGGGCTGTATGAGCGCCATTGAAGCGCTCGTGGGTCGACATGACGTTATGGTCTATGACAGTGAATGTCACGCTTGTATGGTGGACGGTGTTCGCCTGCATCATGGCAAACGCTTCGTTTTCCAACATAATGATATGGAAAGCTTCGAAAAACAATTGAAGCATGCTAAAGCTGTTACTGAAAAAACTGGCGGTGGTATTCTCGTACTCACCGAAGGTGTATTTGGTATGGCTGGCGATCAGGGCAAATTGAAGGAAATCGTCGCTTTCAAAAAAGAATACGGCTTCCGCCTTTTCGTGGATGATGCGCATGGTTTCGGATCTATTGGTGAAAATGGACGCGGTACCGGCGATGTGCAGGGCGTTCAAAAGGATATCGATGTTTATTTCGGAACTTTCGCCAAAGCAATGGCCACCATCGGTGCATTCGTTGCCAGCGATGAACACGTGATCGAATACCTGAGATACAACATGAGATCTCAGACTTTCGCCAAAGCGCTTCCTCTTCCAATTGTTATTGGAGCCATCAAACGTCTTGAAATGCTTCGCACTCAGCCTGAACTTCAACAACAACTTTGGCACATTGCCAAAGCACTTCAGGGAGGATTGAAAAATGCTGGATTTGATATCGGTCGCACCAATTCGGTGGTTACACCTGTTTTCCTCAAGGGATCTCTTGGTGAAGCCACCAATGTAACCCTTGACCTTCGTGAAACCTATGGCATTTTCTGTTCGATCGTCGTTTATCCGGTTGTACCAAAAGACGTCATCATGTTGCGTTTAATTCCTACAACTGTTCACACATTGAAAGATGTTGAATACACGATCGAGAGCTTCTTGAAAGTGCGCGAGAAACTCGAGGCAGGTGCTTACAAAGCCGAGAAAATTGCAAGCTGGGCTTAAGAAGATTGAACATGAATACCATTGAATAAATTCCCGGGCCGCCTTGAACAGGCGGCCTTTTTTTTATGTCTGAAAATATCCTACAGCCCGAGTTGATCGATTTACTTCAACGGGCATATTCTGCAGAAAAGGCCGCATCTTTTGCTTATCAGGGACATGCTGGTTCACTACGTCATAAACAGGAAAAAGTGCGCATTCACGAAATTGAAAATGATGAATGGACACACCGGAAGGAAGTGCTTGATATCATGAATCAATATGGCATACCGGTTTCTAAATGGTATGAAGTGAAGTTTTATATCATCGGTAAAGCGATCCATGTGAGTTGTTTTATCATCGGAAGATTCATGCCTTTCTATTTTGCCGGAAGCCTCGAAAGTGGAAACGTATGTGAATACTTCCGCATGAAACAGTATTTTAATAGGAAGGGCATTCACAAGCACGATCAAATACTTTATGAAATGGGCATGAAGGAAAAAGAACATGAGATCTATTTCTTGAATAAAATCAAAAATGATCCATGGCTTCCTTTTTTCGAAAAACTTTTTTCGTGGGGTAAGAATAAAAGCTTCAACAATATTGATCTCGATAAAAAATATCCGGTAGAAGAATCGGATGTGTATTGCAAAAAATGATCTGAGAAGCTATTTACTGAAGGTTGGAAGCGATATTCAATACACGCTCCGGATAATCTGAAATGATCTCTTTAACGCCAAGTGAAAGAAGATGTCGGATATCTGCTTCCTCGTTCACAGTCCATGTGATGAGTTGTATGTGTTCATCAGCACACCATCCAAGAAGTTTTTCATTGACAAATGGATAATACGGGCTGTAACCGTAGGGTTTAAAACCGAGCATGTCCGTCAACCGTTGCACATCAAAATTTTCCCATTCATTGAGAAATATAAGTTTGATTGAAGGATCAATGTGGTATAGTTCCTTGAGAATTCGCGCATCGAAACTTTGTATTACCGTGAATTCCATGACGCCCGTCTTCTTGAGTTGTTCATACGCAACGGTAGCATACATCGCAGGTTCCGGATGAAAAATATGATCCCATTCAGGGCGTGATTTGATTTCTACATTCCAATGGATAGCTGCGCGTTGAGCATCTGTTAGCAAGGGGTGCACGGCATCTACTACTTCGTGAAAAGTAGGTTTATATGTCGTCGCATTCAATTGGTCTGGAAATCTAGGATGTGCCTTTCCACCGATGAGGTACCGCTGTATTTCATCGCGTTTCATGCGGTATAAATTGTGGGATAATTCTTCAGACTCTGCAATAGAGTGGCCATCAGGTCGACGACAAATTTCATGGTGCATGAATGGATCATGTGACACCATTAACTCAAGGTCTGATGAAAGGACGACATCCATTTCCAGTACGTCCACACCTAACCGCACCGCTTCAGTAAATGCCACGATTGAGTTTTCAGGATACTTGCCTCGCCAACCGCGATGTCCGTGAATGCGAATGTTGTTCTCGCGTTTCAAGGTTTGGATCTCTTTACTTGAGATTTTTCGCGAGAAAAGCCTGTACTTCTTTAATGCCTTTCGGCTTGAGTACAATGTGTTTTTCGCTGTCCAAAAGGAAGAAAGCCGGGGTTCTGGTCACGCGGTAATCTTTAGCCACCGGTGATTGATATTCTTTCATACCGCACACATTAGGGAAGAAGAAACCTCTTGTTTTGATGGCTTCCTGCCACGGTAATTTATTGCGATCAATGGATACACCAACGATGTCGAAACCTTTGCCATGCCAGTCTTCATAGCATTTTTTGACTTCGGGTGCTTCGCCTTTGCAGTGTTCGCACCAACTGCTCCAAAACATGATGAGCGTGTATTTGTTTTTCGCAACATTGGCATACAAATCATATTTCCCTCCTTTGTACTCGTCCAAAACAAAATTCGGAGGCGTTTTACCAATGCTGAGGTTTTGGATACTTTCTGCGGTGCTCTTGATGACATTGCTCAAATCTGCATCACCACAAGCATCACCGTTCACGTAATTGTCAATGATGTACGCACATATGTTCTCCATGTTGCTTTCATAGAAACCGGTGAGCATTTGATTGAGAGAAAATTCAAGGACTTTATCATTCGCCTTCGCATTTTCAGCTACAGTAGCGATACAATTGATGAATCCGCTTTCCTCTCCTTTAGAGAATCCACGCATGAAATTTTCAATGCGGTCTGTAAGAACTTTTGTTCGAATAATACTCTCATCAGAGAAGTCGATATTGCTCCAATATTGACGAATATCTGATTTGTTGGGTTCCTGTTTCCAGGTGAGGATTTTCGCCGCAAACGTTCCTGGGTATTCTTCTATCAGTTGTTTTTGCAATTGCCACAATTCGTATTCTTTGGCTGCTGCTTGTTGATCGTACTGGATCTTCAATGAGGGGGATTTTGCACCTGCAACCCTCGCATCCTTGATGGCTTTGAGGAGAGCGGTCTCTTTGGTGAGGTATTTTGCCCAGGCTTCATTCTCTTTAGATTGAATGGAATACAATCCGGCTTCCATATTTCCGGCTTTAAACCCGACTTCACACACCGGTTCGGAAGGATTGATGATGATCGGACATAAATTGTTGTCCGCAGTGCCTATCATATAAATGCCGGATTCATATTGTTTTGATCCGAAACTAAAGGCGTTGTTGGCAATGGTTGCACTGTCAATTTTATTGGTGAGTCTACCGGTGGATTCCCACAAATAGACTTTGCCTTGTTTGAAAGCGGCCATTTGCCCTTTCACTTCAACAGATCCTGTTTTACTGCCTCGGTTGGCATCATTCACTCCATTGACAAAAACCGGTACTTTCAGGCTATCCGGGGTTTCTGTACCGGATTCGTTTTTGGCTGGCGCATTTTCACAACTCATCATCGTGAAGGTTGTCATGATCGCCGCTATGGTAAAGTTCATCAGGTAATGCTGTTTTTTCATGAGGATCGCAAATATAAGGCCGCAATTCTATGCCTTTTCTTATTTGGATTTTGATAAGAATTTTTCAAAGAACCGGAACGTTGAAGGGGTTTGTCCGTATACGTTTGAGCCATGGAAAAATCGCAGGCACTATCCATATTCGGTATCTCTGAATCTGCTGATCAAGAAGCCATCTTCAATGCCATTGAAGAGAAACTCTTTGCACTGAAAAATGAGGTACTGCAGAAATACATGGTTCCAACACTCATCACCAAGAAAGTCAATGCCATGCAGGATAGTATTCTTGCTGAATTTATCTTGCTTGGAGGTAATGTGCCGGTGGGAAATGAAATCCAACATTGGAGTTCATCTCCACCTGATCGGATAGCGATGATCAGTCAGTATGAGGAACAAATTAGTCACCTCAAACTGGAAACCATGAACAGCAGAACTTTCCACCAATTGCATAAAGTCATGCGTGCTCTTATCCTCACTCAAGAGTACTATATGGTGCTGTTTCGTATGCTGTTCAATGAATTCAGTGAAGCCTTGCCGGAAGAAGTCAATACGCGCGAAATGATTGATACCGGAAAATTACTCCTCACACTACGCGCTGGTCAGCTCGATGAACGATCTGTTTGGGATATCGAGAAGGAAATCGCCAGAATTGAAAAGATCCAAAAATTAGGATAATACATCCAATGAAACATGTCAATCGATTCGATTGACCTGTTTGATATGGAGCTCATCATGGAGTGAAGCCTTGATTTATTGCTTCAGCAATTTTTGTCTGGAAACGATACCGTCAGAATTGATCTGTATGAAGTAAATCCCAGTCGGAAGTTCATGCAAATCAAAATTGATTTTTCTTGTATTTTCTGCCTGATACACTATCGATCCGGTTTGGTCGATAATGGTGAGTTGGTCAATCCAATTTTCATGCGGCATATTGATCGTGATCTGATCATTGAATGGGTTGGGAAATGCGTTGAATTTTACATCGGAATGCTGTTCGTCAACTCCTGCCGGCAATTCAAATGCGAGATGGTCAACATACAAAAAGCTATTGTTAGCTGGTGATGCGCCGCTCGCAGACATCACTATCATGCAACTGTCCGGAAACAAATCCGAAGTGTAATTGATTGGAATACTAAAATTCACCCAACTCATTTCCATACCGGTGAGATTGGCATTGCCCGCACCAATAGGTATGCTCACTGAATTTACATCATCCCATTTTGTCAATGTAATACTCACATATCCGATGTCATTGGCCGACATACCCATGTATTGCCATGAACCTGTAAGTGCAAGTGGTCTTTGTGTATAAGCAAAACCAGAAAGTGGCTCGAAGGTGGTCACATCTAAAGCTCCACTTACTGCAATACCAGGTATGATACCAAACCCGGAAATATTCCTTGAGGTGAGTTTGAGGTAGTAATCACCGGGATTACCAGGAGTGCCTTGTGTGCAGGTAAAAATGTTGACCTCAGAAGTTGCGTCATTGAGCGTTGCCCACCCTTGTGGTACATTGTATCCATTGGGATTGCTCCAGTTCTCAAATCCAGGATTCGGAATGTCTTGGGCAATACTTATTTGGTATGAAATCACAAGCACGAGGAAGGTGTAAATAAGTTTCATAGGAAATATCTATTGATGTGTTTTGACAAATGTAACTGAACACACATTCACTGCTCAAAAAAGTTGATTTTGATAAAAATTGTGGATCAATGTGGATGAAATGGAGTTTACTTTACCATTCAAAATTTTATCCATTATGTATATCATCATTTTTCTGGCAATCATACTTGTTCCGATACTTTGGGCCATTTCCATTTTCAATGGACTCGTTCGCTTACGAAATAGAAGGGAAAACGCATTTGCTGATATCGATGTTCAGCTTCGTCAACGACATGATCTGGTGCCTCAATTGGTTGAAACCGTAAAAGGTTATTCTTCGCATGAAAAGGAAATTCTGATTCGTGTTTCTGAAGCTCGATCAGCGGCCATGAATGCGAAATCTGTAGACGACAAAATCATGGCTGAACAACAGCTTACCAACGTACTCGCCGGTTTGCGGGTTCAGGTGGAAGCTTATCCCGATTTGAAAGCAAACACGAATTTTCTCAGACTTCAGGAGGAATTGGGCGACATTGAAAATAAGCTTTCTGCAAGCAGAAGGTTCTTTAATGGAGCGACAACTGAATACAACAATGCGGTTGAAACTTTCCCCGGTAATATCGTTGCTGGTTTTGGAAATTTCAAAAGAGAAATTTTCTTCGATCTCGGTAAGGATAACAGAGAACGCATGGAAGAACCCCCGGTTGTCAAATTCTGAGTCCATCAGGATTCATAGACTTTTTCTACCACTTTGGAATACATCGGAATTGTAGCTCAACGAAGGAGGAACAATTTTCGTTCTGGCTTGTTGCTCGTCGCTTTTCCGGTGTTGCTGCTTTCATTGGGATATGTTATTCTCCTGGCTATTTACTATTGGAAAGTGAATGATTCGGCGGATGAGGTTTTCTCATGGACATGGGTCAATCACGCTTTCGAACCTGTAGGTATTGCGATTTTGATTTTTGTCGGTATTTGGTTTCTCATCGCATGGATGTTTCATGCCAGAATGATTCGAAGGGCTACGGCAGCAAGACCATTAGCCAGATCGGAAAATAAAAGGGTGTATAATCTCCTGGAAAATTTGTGCATTCAAAACGGAATGAAAATGCCCGCTATCAACATCATTGATGATGACTCATTGAACGCATTCGCAAGCGGCAACGATGAACACACTTATTCCATCACCCTTTCAAGTGGACTGATTCATGAACTCGAAGACGATGAATTGGAAGCCGTGATGGCTCACGAACTCACACACATACTGAATCACGATGTCAGGCTGCTAATCATTTCTATTGTATTTGTCGGCATTTTTGCTTTCGTTGCGGAATCCACCATGCGGCTCTTCCGATTTAGCGATCGTGATCATGGTCGCGGATCTTTTGCCCTCATTCTCGCACTGATGCTTCTTACCGCCGTTGCTTACTTTATTTCGTTGCTTCTCAGATTTGGCATCAGCAGAAGCAGAGAATATCTCGCAGATGCTGGTAGTGCTGAAATGACGAAAAGACCTTATTCACTGGCTATGGCATTGCGTAAAATAAGCGCGGACCCAACCATCGAAGCCGTGAAACGCGATGATGTGGCCCAACTCTTCATTGAACATCCACAAGTACACCGACGGTATGGACTTGGTATTTCGAAATTATTTGCAACGCATCCTCCTATCGATCGTCGCATCGAAATTCTGGAACAATTCACCTGAAAACTTGATGCGGATTTGATCTGCTTCCTATCCACATGGTGAGTATTCCTGTCATCATCAGGAAAGCTGCAAACAATAACCAGTATCCTACTGATGTGGCATCGAAAAGCACAATGGCAGAAATACCCTGAACCAATAATCCAAGTTCATTTAGAATCAATCCGGATATGAAAAGAATCAGCCCACTTCTTGTGATAGGATGAATAGGTATCCATTGCCAATGTATGGCTGCTGCAATCATAGAGAGTGTAATGATACCCAATAGCACAAGATGAAGGTAACCAATGATGATAGGTCTGTAGCCATACGCCCATGTGCTTAACGCTGGGATGGTAGAGCCAAGCTGGAGGGCAAGCTTGATAATCAATGCTAGAGTAGCTAACGTCAAAATGGTTTGAGTCGCCGGCTGGAAAGTGGTTCTAAGTAGTTGACGTTGTCTGAATCCTGAATAGATCATCAAGCCCAGAACATAGGCTTGAAGGATTGCTGAACACACGATGATCGTATAAAGCAATGCAGGAAGTTTCAGCCAAAGTACAGAAAGGAAAAATGCAGGAATTACTGAAATGATAAGTAATCGACACATCATAACGAGTTGGCTGAATTGAATACCAGCGTTGTGCAAGAGTCGAAGAAAGATGCCAATGCATGTGAGCAAAAAAAAGCCGTTGTATTGAAAGTGTAGGAAGAAATAAATGGCGATGAGATAAAGCCGCTCATCAGACATTTTCATCATCATCATAAACCCCAATGCAAATGCTCCAAGGGAGGATAGAATACCAAAACACAAGCCTGCACTGATCAATTCACCGGGTGGACTTTTTCGAAAAAGTTTGTCACTTGTTTTGAAGTAATAAATGGTGTAATAGATCAAAACGACAATTGCCAATGTCGAAAATGTAATGGATACGGCACCATAGCCTTGAATGGTAAACGCGATCAACATGCCATATGCGGCGATAAGATTGGTATAGAGCAATCGTTTGAATGTACGTTCATGTTGTTGATCTGAAAAGGCTCCACTCACATGCGCAATCATCACCATAAGTGCTTGAGCAATCCAACCGCTGAATGCGAAGTGTGAATGGGCATGCAAAAGATGTTTTTGATCAACCCAAGGCAGACTGAATACAATTTTATACCGCAGAATAAATCCTACGATCGCCAATAGTGCCAAATTCAATAGCGCAACAAGAAATGATTTCCTCGCATTCATCTTTTTTCCTGATGCGAAGTAATTTTCTATAGGAAGGAAAATTTATGACCGGACTCAGTTCGGAAGAAATATTCTACCGTGCAGAATTTTAATTTCTCCCGCGTCATTCATTTTACGCACAGTTCTGATCACTGTTTCCACGCGAAGACCAATCATATTAGCGATCTCCTGTCTGGATAGTGTAATCTGTTTGTTGGTCGGATCAAGATTTTTAGAAGATTCATGCAAATATTTGAACAATGATCTCACGCGGTTTTCAGGTTCTTTACCAAGACATTCTCTGAGTATCATAAACTTAAAGCGCAGCCTGCGCACGAATAGCTGCGCAAGCATTTTCAATTCTTTGGGATTTTCTTCTATCAATTGATCAAATTTCTCTCTGGATAATCGAAATACCTCTGACCTTGTTTCTGAAATTGCTGTGGCGGCATAAGGCAAATCATCGAATAGAGGCAATTCACCAAACGAGTCTCCTTCACTGATGAATTCCTGTATCATTTCGCCTCCGTCGGAGTCGTAGTTAGTCCATTTAACACTCCCTTTGATCAATTGATAGAAGTAATGGCATTCATCTCCTTCTTCGAAGATGATTTCACCTTCTTTGAAGTTCTTCACTGTTGCACCATATTCAAGAAGTAGTTCGGGATTTATCATGCGGGTATAATATTTTCTACAAAGAATAAATTGCTGCACTCCACGATGCGTGAGTTCAAGAGGTGAAGTACATGATTAATGTCACGTCGTTAACTGATAAGTATGAAAGTTGCGAGAAATATACATAAAACCTAGGATTTCTATAATCATCTGCTTTGTTTTTTGCCTGGATGAATCGTCTTAGGTTAAAAACTGATTGAACGCATTTTTTGGCCATTTGGGCGCTTCTAATGTTGCTGAAAATTCAAAACTGAACAAGATGAATGCGCTCACGAAACTAATGCTCGCGTCCATGTCAATCATGTTGATGGCATGCGGACCAGATGCGGGAAATACACCTTCTGCACCACCCAAGACGGATGCTGGTGGCGAAAACAAAACCAATGAAAATCCTGCACACGATCCTGAACGAGGAATCGGAAAATTTCAAAATGTAACCATCGCTCCTCAATTGAATGCGAGTTTGGCTGCATCAGGTGAAAAGACATTTCAGGTGAAATGTGCCAGCTGTCATAAACTCACCGACGAAAAATTGGTCGGACCAGGTTGGAAAGGAGTAAGTGAAAGAAGGAAGGCAGAATGGATCCTGAATTTCATGACCAACACCGATGAGATGTTAAATAAAGATCCGGCGGCTCAAGCGCAGTTGGAGATTTGTTTGGTGCGCATGCCTAATCAGAGCCTCACCGATGATGAAGCATTTTCACTGTATGAATTCATGCGGAAAAATGATGGCGTGAAATAGCCTTTCCCAAATAGTTAACTAAAACAAATTAATCATGAATGTTAGAATTTTCATGGCTTCGGCCGTGATCCTGTCCGGCCTATGCCTTTTTTCCGGATGTAAACCCAAAAACATGAACAATGCCGTGAGCGCGGATGCTGCTACTAAAGCATTCGTACCACCCGGCCAGTATGATGAATTTTACAACTTTGTTTCGGGTGGATTCTCGGGACAAATGGCGGTCTACGGTATTCCGAGTGGTCGTTTGCTGCGCGTTATTCCTGTATTCTCTGTCGATCCTGAAAAGGGTTACGGTTATGCTGAAGAGACAAAAGGTATGCTGAATACTTCACATGGCATTGTTCCATGGGATGATCTTCACCACCCGGAATTGTCACAAACCAACGGCGAGATCGATGGTCGATGGGTTTTTGGTAATGCGAACAATACACCACGCGTTGCTCGAATTGATCTTACTACGTTCCGCACGGCTGAGATCATAGAATTGCCCAATAGTGCAGGTAACCACTCTTCACCATTTGCTACTGAAAACACAGAGTATGTGGTAGCCGGAACTCGTTTCAGTGTTCCAGCTGATGATGTCAACGGGGATATTCCAATCTCTACATACAAGGAAAATTTCAAAGGATATATCAGTTTCATCTCTGTCGGAAAAGAAGATGGTGCTATGGATATCGCATTCCAATTGCAATGTCCAGGTGTGAATTTTGACCTTGCCCGAGCAGGTAAAGCAAAATCACATGGATGGTTCTTCTTCAGTTGTTATAACACGGAACAAGCGAATACACTGCTCGAAGTAAATGCATCGCAACGTGATAAGGACTTTATCATGGCTGTGAATTGGAAAAAGGCTGAAGAATATCTTGCTGCAGGCAAGGGTAGAAAAGTGAAAACTAAATATGCACATAACAAGTACGATGAAAACACCCATACTGCGGTATCAGAAATTCGTGAGGAAGTGACAGTACTTGATACACGTGAATTGAAGGATATCTGTTATTTTATTCCATGTCCAAAATCTCCACACGGTTGTGATGTGGATCCTACCGGCGAATACATAGTAGGTAGCGGTAAACTGGCTGCAGTGATTCCAGTGTTCAGCTTTGACAAGTTGCAGAAAGCAATTTCTGATCAGGCATTTGATGGCGATTTTGATGGAATCCCTGTTGTGAAATATGAAGCTGCACTGTATGGCGAAGTACAAAAACCAGGTCTTGGTCCTCTTCACACGGAATTTGATGGTCTGGGTAATGCTTATACTTCATTCTTCGTTTCCAGTGAAGTCGTGAAATGGAATATTCAGGAATTGAAAGTTTTGGATCGTGCACCAACTTATTATTCTGTCGGTCACTTATGTGTTCCTGGTGGAAATACCCGTAAACCAAGTCCAAAGTATGTGATTGCGTATAATAAAATCACAAAGGATAGGTATCTGCCGACTGGTCCTGAACTTGCTCAAAGTGCGCAGTTGTATGACATCAGTGGAGATAAAATGACACTCATCAACGACTTTCCAACCATTGGTGAACCTCACTACGCGCAAGCCGCACCTGCTGAACTCATCAAAAATAATTCAGTGAAAATCTTTAAGATTGATGCGAACAAACACCCGTACGTAGCCATGGGTGAACCCGCAGCCAAGGTGGTGCGAGAAGGTAATCAGGTGCATGTCTACATGACTTCAATTCGTTCTCACTTCGCACCAGATAATATCGAAGGTATTCGGGTGGGTGATGAGGTGTATTTCCACGTCACCAATCTTGAACAAGACTGGGATGTGCCTCACGGTTTTGCCGTAAAAGGAGCTCAAAATGCTGAGCTGCTCATCATGCCTGGTGAAACACAAACCTTGAAATGGATACCAGACCGTGTGGGCATTTTTCCTATGTATTGCACGGACTTTTGTTCAGCACTTCACCAAGAAATGCAAGGTTATGTGAGAGTTTCGCCTGCTGGCAGTAATCTCCCTATAGCTTTCAGTACCGGCGGCTCTCAACCCGAATCTAAATAGTGGTGGTGGGGTGTCAACTTGTTGACACCCCAAAATCATCAATCACAAATACAACACTAAATATGAAAAAGATGAATTCGTTTTTATTTGTTACCGCTTTGATCATGATGATGTCATGCGGCGGTGAACAAAATCCGGAACCCAAAAATGATTCGGCGACCACATCACAGAAGGGTGGACAAGAAGCTGTGGTAGATGATGAGTCTCAAAAGGACGTGGTTAAAGTGGCAGTTGGTTCCCCGGATCATACCACATTGGTTGCTGCGATCAAGCAGGCCGAACTTGTAGCGTCATTGTCCAATGCAGGTCCTTTCACTGTATTCGCACCTACTAACGCGGCTTTCGATAAAGTGGATCAAGCTACACTCGATGCATTGATGACAGATGAGAAGAAAATGGATCTTCAGAATATACTCGAATACCATGTTACTGTTTCTGCTTTGAAAGCTGAATATTTCCGCGATGGTCAGGTGTTAGGTATGGTGAATGGTGACAACATCACAGTGAATATCGTGAATGGAAAAGTTATGCTCAACCATACAGCGACCATCATCGCGTCGGTTCCTGCATCCAACGGTATCGTGCATGTTATTGATGCAGTGCTTTTGCCACCGGCTAAATAAGTACCGAATAGATTTTCGTGATGAAGACACAAAAAATAAGAACAGCAGTGCGATGGGTATTATTCATATGTGGCCTGGCATTGGTTGCAGTGAATTTTTTACCCATGTGGAGAATTGACCTTGAAGCGCCGCAGTATCCGGAAGGGTTGAGTTTGCTCATCCAACCTGATGGATTGGGTGGAAGTGTCGATATTATCAATGGCTTGAATCATTACATTGGTATGAAAACATTGCACACGGAAGATTTTCCGGAGTTTGTTATTCTTCCCATATTGATTTATACCCTCGCATTCCTGTTCTTACTCGTTGCCTTGTTGAACAGGGTTCGGTTACTCCATTTTCTTTTTGTATTTTTTCTGCTATTCGGCATGGTGGCCATGATCGATTTCTGGAGATGGGAATACGACTACGGACACAATCTTGATCCCAATGCTGCTATCAGAGTGCCGGGAATGGCTTATCAACCGCCATTGATCGGGTATAAACAATTGCTCAACTTTAGCGCATATTCTATTCCGGATTTGGGTGGATGGATATTCATCAGCGTTGGAGTGTTGCTCAGCTTGGCCTGGTTTACTGAATGGCGCAATCAAAAGCTTTTGAAAAAAATGGGAAATACAACTGTGATGAGTTTATTCATCGCCATCGCATTGATGTCTTGTGAACCACATACTCAACCTGTGCAACTCGGCAAGGATGAATGTGCGCATTGCAGAATGAAGCTGACCGAAAAAGCCTTTGCCGCTGAATTGGTCACCCAAAAAGGCAAGGTGTATAAATTCGATGATATCTCCTGTGCGGCTGGTTTCATCAAGGGGGACAAAATTGCCTCTGAAGAAATATTCGGTGTGTACTTTGCTGATTATATTCAACCGGAAATATGGCTTCATGCCGACAGTTGTGTGCTCTTCTTTTCGCCGGAATTCAGATCGCCCATGAATGGAAACGTTGCGGCATTTCAACATGAAAGGGGAATCAATGATTTACCATTCGCTTCTTCGGGAAAAACCCTTTCTTGGAAGCAGTATCTTGAGGAATTTGTTGCTCCATGATCGTCAGGTATTTTCTTTTATTCCTTTCATTGAACTTACTAAGTTCTGTATTGCGATGCCATGTCATAGAAGTAGGAAGCCATTCAGCTATCCATCATATTCGTGAGGCATTGGCGTTGGCTGTTGATGGTGATACCATCGAGGTGGGTCGGGGTAATTATCAGGAGCAAAATCTGATTGTTTCAAAAAGAATTTGTCTGATAGGTAAGGATTACCCTGTGCTGGATGGTGAAATGAAATATGAAATTATTTCTGTCACGGGTGACTCTGTCCTGATTAAAGGTTTTCACCTCATCAATTCCGGTGTTTCTGGAACAATTGATTATGCCGGGATTAAAATCTACGACGCCAGTCATGTGGTGATAGAAGACAATATCCTGGAAAAAACATTTTTCGGTATCTATTCTCAAAACGCAAAAAACTGCATCATCAGAAATAACAGACTCAGTTCTTTTGGTGTTGATGAATTACAATGTGGAAATGGTGTTCATTGTTGGAAGTGCGACAGTATGCAGATTATCCATAATACAGTGATGAATCACCGCGATGGAATTTACTTTGAGTTTGTCACCAATTCAATCATTTGGCGTAATGTCTCGGAAAAAAATATCCGCTACGGTCTTCATTTTATGTTTTCCAATCATGATACTTATGTGGCGAATTATTTTCATCAGAATGGAGCTGGTGTGGCGGTAATGTTTTCCAACCATGTTGGCATGTTTGGAAATAATTTTACTGACAATTGGGGCGATTCTTCCTACGGCATTCTGCTCAAGGAAATTTCAGATGGATATATTGAAGGCAATTCCTTTTTTTCTAACACAACGGGCATTGTGATGGAAGGAGCAAGCCGAATAGTCACATCAAAAAATAAATTCTCAGAGAATGGCAATGCACTTCGCATCCAAGCAAGCTGCATGGATATCACCCTTCAGGACAATGAATTTTATTCGAATATGTTCGACGTTGCAACCAATGGTTCTTTGGTCTTGAACTTTTTCAATCATAATTATTGGGATAGATATGAAGGTTATGATCTAAACCGCGATCAACTGGGTGATGTGCCTTTTCGGCCTGTGAGTTTATATGGGATGATCACCGAAAAAAATCCTCCAGCTATGATTCTTTTCGGAAGTTTTTTGACGAAAATTCTTGACCGCACAGAACGCGTGATGCCCGGTTTAACACCAGAAAATCTTGTCGATCCACAACCACGAATGAAACGTTTTTTACTGTGATTGAAATAAACGCACTTCATAAATACTTTGGCAAATTTCAGGCTTTGTCTGATGTGAATCTCTTCCTTGAGAAAGGACATTGTTATGCTTTGATCGGTCCGAATGGAAGTGGGAAAACCACATTGATCAAATCCATCCTGAGTTTGGTGATCCCATCATCAGGTAAAATTCAGATTGATGGAAAAGTGTGGGGTAACAATCCTGAATATCGTAAAATGATTGGCTATATGCCACAAAATCCACGATTCCCGGACTCCATGACCATCGGACAAATTTTTTCGATGATGAAAGATGTGCGAGGCGAATATGTAGCCGACGAGGAGTTGATTCGCAGTTACCACATCGACCAGATGTCGCACAAAAAACTGGGTACACTGAGTGGAGGAACCAAACAAAAGGTGAATGCCGCTCTTGCTTTTCTGTTTACACCACAAATCCTTATTCTGGATGAACCAACTGCTGGACTGGATCCGGTATCCGCTGAAATATTGAAAGAAAAAATTCAACAGGAACGTCGAAGAGGAAAACTCATCCTCATCACTTCGCATATTTTGAGCGACCTGGATGATCTTATTTCTGATCTTGTTTTTATGCAGGAAGGGAAAATCATGGTGCAGTGTTCCTTGGATTGGATCAAACAGGAAACGCAACAGCATGTGCTCACCAAAGCCATCGCATCATGGATGAAAAATCAAAATGTAGATCGTTGAGTTGACAATGAATAAACTTCTCAAATATGTCATCGCGGATATCCTTCGAACGAAGGTGATGATCGCCTATACGGTATTGCTTTTTCTCATCAGCTTCGTCGTATTTGCATTGGAAAATTCACCGGGGAAGGGAGTACTCACCATGATGAGTGTGGTCTTGTTTATGGTGCCACTTGTTTCTATTTCTTTTTCTGCCATCTATTTATACAATAGTGCTGAATTTGTCGAATTGATGTTGTCACAACCCATCAATCGCAACAAAGTTTGGGCAGGTATTTTTATTGGACTTGGTCTGTCATTGATCATTGCATTCGCAGTGGGATATGGCATTCCTATGTTGCTATTTTCAGCGGCTGATGGTTGGGTTCTTTTTCTGACCGGTATTTTTCTTTCAGCATGCTTCTCAGGTTTGGGACTTCTATCTGCTGTGCGCGTTCGCGATAAAGCACGAGGCATCGGTGCAGTGCTGATGATCTGGATATTTTTTTCCATCATTTTTGATGGGCTGGTTTTATTTCTGTCGTTTCAATTTGCAGATTATCCCCTCGAAAAACCACTGATGGTTTTAAGTGCATTGAATCCTGTCGACTTGTCGCGAATTCTCGTTTTACTCGACATGAATATTTCTGCTTTGTTGGGTTATACCGGCGCCATTTTCCAATCCAATCTGGGCACATGGAGCGGAATGGTTTTTATTTCAATCATACTTCTGTTCTGGTGTGTGCTGCCGTTTTTTTGGTCGATAAAATTTTTCAGGAAAAAAGACTTGTGATGCAGAAGAGAAATGTTCTCACGGCACACTCATCTTCATTTTTATCAGATGACATATGAAAAAGGAGCGAGGGGAGTTTTATTCGTATCTCAACGCTTCGATAGGATCGAGGTTGGCGGCTTTTCGTGCAGGATAATATCCGCTGATCACACTCACAAAAAAGCAAAGTGTAACGCCAATCATGATCCATCCCCAGGGAATGGTGAAACTTGTTTCCAATGCGATGGAAATGATATTTCCAACCAACACGCCAAGTACAATTCCAATGACGCCACCAATTTGTCCGATAAGAATGGATTCAATCAAAAATTGTTGCCTGATGGTGCGTGAACTTGCACCAATGGCTTTGCGGGTGCCAATTTCTTTGGTCCTTTCTGTCACAGATACCAACATAATATTCATCAATCCGATGGCTGCTCCCAATAGGGTGATGAAACCAATCACCGAAGCGCCAATGGTGATATTGCCCGTGAGCTCATTCAGATCTTTGGCCACCTGATCGCTTTTGATCAATTCAAAGGTATCTTCTTCTCCAAGTCCGTTGCCACGAACAACCCGCATGATGCCGTGTGCTTCTTGCATAGCATCATCTAATTTTTGCACATCATAAACTCGAATGTTCAATGTGAATTCAGTGTCGTCGGTGGCGAAATTTTTTCTCACATTACTCACTGGAATAAAACATTGGTTATCGCCGGAAAAACCTAGTGTATTTCCCTTGCCCTTTAAGGCACCAATAACTTCATACTTGTAATTGCCTATATGGACTTCTTTCCCAACCGGATTGGCATTTTCACCAAAGATTTTTTCGACAACGTCGGAACCAAGTATCACGGTGTTGGTTCCATTCTCAATATCCATCTCGCTGAAATTCCTTCCAAAGTTGAGGTCATAGCCGGATAAATCGAGATAGGGTTGATCACAACCAATGACACGGATATTGGGATTCGTTTTTTCATTGCCGTGCTTCACTGTGGCATTGAACGAACCCATGGCCGTTACCGAAATGATCGATGGAAATTCATAGTCTTCAATAAAATCAAGAGCGTCCTGATATGAAATCGGTTCGTTTTTCCGCTCAGCCTGACCATGTCGTCCACCATTCCAACCTCCGCGAATGGTGAAAGTATTGCTCCCCAATCGCGAAAATTCAGCATTGACTTTATTCTCCAACGCTTTGGTCGCAGTATTCATCGCAACCAGCGCCATGATGCCGAAGGCAATGATGCCAACAGTGATCACAGCGCGCAATTTCTGGCTGCCCAGCGCAGTCCATGCAATGCGGAAGTTTTCGACGACGGCGGTAGAAATGAGTTTCATGCGATGTTCATGGCAAACCTAATGATTTGTTGCTTGTTTTCTTTTCGGATATATGATCAATGGCATTTTTAAAGGCTGCATGGAGATTAGGTGTTTTGCCGGTAGTTGTTTTTTTTCTATTGCTAAATTTCTTTTCTGTTTGTACTCATATCCGGGAATAACAGATCATGAGGAATTCAAGTGACTAATCTTACAATAGCCATTTGTGCAGAGAATGGCTGGGTATATTTGCGCTCCCAAATAAGAATATCTTCATATGAACGAAGCGAAAGAACACGTTAAATGCCTCATCATTGGCAGTGGTCCTGCTGGTTACACTGCTGCGATCTATGCCGCACGAGCTGATATGAAACCAGTGATGTACGAAGGTACACAACCGGGTGGTCAGCTGATGGATACTACTGAGGTGGATAATTTTCCTGGTTATCCAAAAGGTGTAAATGGTCCATCCATGATGGAAGATCTCAAAAATCAGGCTTTGCGTTTCGAAACCCAAATCCGCAGTGGATGGGTGACCAAAGTCGATTTCACTGGACCAAAACATTGGGTTGAAATCGACAATGGTAAACACACCATTTCTGCCGATTCTGTGATCATTGCCACAGGTGCCAGTGCAAAATGGCTTGGTCTTCCCAGTGAAACGCGTCTTCGTGAAGCCGGTGGTGGAGTGAGCGCTTGTGCTGTATGCGATGGATTCTTCTACCGCAATCAAGATGTAGTTATCGTTGGCGCCGGAGATACTGCCGCTGAAGAAGCTACCTATCTCGCCAAACTTTGTCG
>JAIBBG010000105.1 GCA_019694805.1 Flavobacteriales bacterium
GGCCTTTGAGAAAATCCGTAGAAATCCCAACATCGTAAGGCATGAAGGAACTGTTTGTTGCAATCCTTCTCTGATCATCGGCCATGAAACCACGAAGAGCACGAAGAAACTTCGCACAAAGACCACAAAGAAAAATTAGGACACAGGAAATCTCTAGGCGAAACACCTCATGTTGGTGCTGTCGGCCTTTGAGAAAATCCGTAGAAATCCCAACATCGCAGGGCAAAGAGCGACCCATGCAGACGAGCAGTTTTAAAAATGTCCAGCATCGATTCGAATCATCCAAAGCACATACACCATTTTTAAAACTGTGAGGAGTTTGGGTCGATCGCCCGGAGATGTTGAGGATTTCAAGGATTTTCTCAACAGCCTTGATTTTTTTGTTTCTTTTTGCATCAAGGCAAAAAGAAAATCAGAGAAAAATGTGAACGTTAGTCTTCATGATGCGAAACACCTCTTGTTGAAACTTTCAATCAAAGTCGAAAGAATCTCAATACCTAAAACCAGGAGTAAAGGTTGGCAGCGATCCTTCTCTGATCATCGGCCATGAAACCACGAGGAGCAAGAAGAAACTTCGCACAAAGGGCCACAAAGGAGAAATCAGAACACCTGCACTTCCTTGAAATACACCTTATGCTGGTGCTGATGGACTTTAGATTCCTCTCCGCTGCGCGAAGAGGAATGACGAGCGTGTGTGGTTGGTTTAGCAGCCTTCGGCGGTCTGTGAGGACAAAGGATCAAACAGATTCCTCTCCGCTACGCGAAGAGGAATGACAATGCATAAAGTGGGGTTTAGTCAGGCCACCTTCGGTGGCCTGCAACCGCATAGGTTTGCTTCTCCTCCCAAACCGCCGCAGGCGGCTCATACTTCTCCCACAGTCGTCATTCCGCTACACGAAGTGTAGTGGAATCTATGCTTATTCCATTCAACTGGGATTTGCGTTAGCATGAGGCCACAAAGGAAAAGTCAGGACACAGGCAATCTCTAGTCGAAAAACCTCATGTTGGTGTTGATGGCCTCTGAGAAAATCCGTAGAAATCTGAACATCACAATCGAGAACATTCTACTTGTGCTTATATATCATGAATTGCGATGTGCTAGCCCGATGATGATATTACCGACGCGCTGATCACGAATTCAATGATATAATTTAAATAGAGTGATGCAGTGCGTTTCATAAATGAGATTCAAAAGCCCAATGAATTCCTGCGCTCGCAAAAGTTTCGAGCGCAAAAGCGCAGTCATGATTGCAGTGAGCACTCGAAACGATCAAAGCATTACCCGATATGTCGGGATGAGTGAATTCGCAGGGATTTTGAATCGGAATAGCAAGGTACTGTATGATTTGGGTTAAACCAAAGGGAACAACAATTGGAAGTGATGAAGTGAGCCAATGACATCAAAAAAGGGAAGCCGGTAAACACCGGCTTCCTAAATTCTTTTCATAAAACCTTTTTCACCTTTCAACGCATGAAATCCGCTGAACAAGTATGAAATATTGGAGTGTTCTTATTCAAAACAAGAAACACCATGACTCATCAAAAATTCCAGGAGAATCCAATTGATGTCACTCCTTTAAACTGCAACCCTTTACTGGCATAAGGAACTTTCACTGTTGTCCCGGCAACCTCTACATCCTTTTGTTTTGTAATAATGGTATTGTCATCATATATCCACTGAGCAGATACGGTGAGTGATAAATACTTGCCCAACTTAGTGGCGAGAACATTTTCAAAGTTGATATCAACATTCTGTGGATTTTCAAGGTAGTTGGAAAAGAGTTCCAACTTCGATGTCAAACTTACATTATCGTTGAATTTCTTCGAGTAATTCACGCGCATATAAGCACCGACTTCAGAACGAATGTTTGCACCGTCAGTCAGTTTATTGCCCAATGTATCGTATGTGGCTTTTTCTACACCAAAAGCACCGGCATCGGCAAGATTTTGATTGTTGACGATGATGGCACGATACGTAATCGGTGAAATGAAAACAGAAAGATCACCATTGGGTTTGTAGTCAAGACCGAGTGAAAACAACATGCGGGCAGGAGCAAGTAGATCCGAAATTTTCGCTGTTCTGTCTGGCAATCCATTCGCTCCGGGTGCAAAACCAGGAGAGAATTGGGTATTGAAATTGAACAACGCCGCATAGTAGAGTTTTTCGTTGATTTGACGTCCGAATTTCGATGTCAGGTCAAGCCTGTCATCAGTTTTGATCCATGGAATGGATTTATCAAAACCTTGCCTCAACATACCATAGCCAATCAACAGGGAATTGTCCCATGCGGTTTTTCCGTTGCGGTAGTTTGCAGTAGGATTGAAAAGGCCATTGATACCTACCGAATTGATACCACCAGCAGCCCATTGACTGAAATAAGTGAAGGTCGTTCCAATGTTCACAGAACCTTTGATGGTCCATCCGGAATCAGCCTTCGCCAGGGTTTTCATGTTTTTTTCTTCGTCGGTAGTGGGATTCACCTGAGCCTTCATGAAGACTGTTGAAGTGACCAAAACAACAAGGATAAAGAGTTTTTTCATTGTGATTTTTTGAATTGGGGGCGCAAATATAGTCGTATGTTGTGGATTATATAATGCTTCTCTTGGATACCGTATACCCCGAAAATGGATGTATGTACAACAACGCCTGAACTAAACGCCTGACATCCGATGCATGTCATTGTTGTTTTCGTCGATTTCGTTTTTCACCTGACGAATTCTATTGGCAACCATGGCGAATTCCTGATAACCGTGGTTGAGCAACCACACATAAGCTTCTTCGTGATTGTCGCCCGCTAAGGCCATTTTCTCCAAAACGGTGAAGCCATGTTTTCGAAGCCATAAAATTGCATTTGGATTGCCTTCAGCGCCGTTGATCAGTGCCATCAGGTGTGGATGACCATTCTGCATGAGCCATTCTCGGGCTTCATCCTGGTTGTGTAGCGCGTGTACAAAAATCCCAAGTTCTGGAAAACCATTCTCCATCAGCCATTCGCGAATGGGTTTATTGCCTTTGATGGCTTCTCCCCATGCAACAATCACTTTCGCAGGATATTCCACAGTTTCCATAGGTGCGAAGGTATTCAGTCTAAATGAAATATTCAACCCGGATTCCAAGAATTATGACTCGATAGAATAGCCTAACTTACATACTTCTGTTTTCTTCTATTATGAAAATGACAATACATGCCGTCTCTTAGCGAAACACTTCACGTTGGTGTTGATGGCCTTTGAGAAAATCTGTAGAAATCCCAACATCGTAGGGCATGAAGGAGCAGTTTGCTGCTATGCTTCTCTGATCATCGGCCATGAAACCACG
>JAIBBG010000012.1 GCA_019694805.1 Flavobacteriales bacterium
TGACTCCCGCAACAGTTCTACATTTTCGATTTCTAAGCTATGAATAACGAACGCGCACGCGCGTATCAGATCGGAACTGTGTTTCAAAATTTCATAACGAACACTTGATAACAAATTTTCGACATCTGGAAGGGGTAAAAATGGCCTCGAGTGAACATCGTTTTGTTCATCCATCCCGTTATCGGAAATCATGCCACAGATTTCAGCCAATTTGGCTATGACTCATGTCACAAACCCGTAGGTAATCTCAAGAAAATCAGTTGGGATACGTCTTTTGGAGGATCCTATGTGTGTCATGTTAAAAAGTAGAAGCCGTTGTCAATTGTTTCGGTTTGACTCCAGACAGATTTTGGTCAACCTTTGACAACGTCAAAAGGAAAGTGGTGAATTTGCTGTAAAGGCTTGTAAAATCCTAATGACCACCGCGCTTTCGGAATTGAACGGAAGCTTTTTTTATCGGTGAACCCCTGAACAGATAAATTACCCTTGTTGACAACAAAACTAAGATGGACAACTATACAGAAACTCTACCCGATGTAACCACCCGATCTGCTATGACTGAAGAACCCATCCTGAAAGAAAACCCTGATCGTTTTGTCTTGTTCCCGATCGTCCATGCTGATATCTGGAGCTACTACAAAAAGAGTGAGGCCAATATTTGGACTGCTGAAGAAATTGATCTTGAAGCTGACCTGGTTGACTGGAATACGAAACTCAATGATGATGAAAGACACTTTATCAAACACGTGCTGGCATTTTTTGCAGCCAGTGATGGTATCGTGAATGAAAACCTTGCGGAGAACATGGTGCGCGAAGTGCAGTACACTGAAGCAAAATTCTTCTATGGTTTCCAAATCATGATGGAAAACATCCACAGTGAGACTTATTCCCTGCTGATCGATACTTATATCAAGGACACCGCCGAGAAGAATTATCTCTTCAAAGCTATTGATACCCTAGATTGTGTCAGGAAAAAAGCGGATTGGGCCCTGAGATGGATCAAAAATGGATCGTTCGCTGAAAGACTTATCGCTTTCGCTGCTGTAGAAGGTATTTTCTTCAGTGGTTCATTCTGCAGTATTTTTTGGTTGAAAAAACGCGGCCTGATGCCAGGTCTGAGCTTCAGCAACGAACTCATCAGCCGTGATGAAGGCCTGCATTGCGATTTCGCATGCCTGCTTTATACCAACCACATCGTCAATAAACTTCCAAAACAACGCGTCACAGATATTATCAAAGACGCAGTGGAAATTGAAAAAGAATTTATCATCGACGCACTGCCAGTGAAACTCATTGGAATGAACAGTGATATGATGGGACAATACATCGAGTTTGTTGCAGATCGCCTCTTGGTGGAACTTGGTTGTGACCGTGTGTACAATAAATCAAATCCATTTGACTTTATGGAGATGATTTCGCTGCAAGGGAAAACCAATTTCTTCGAAAAACGTGTGGGAGATTATCAAAAGGCTGGTGTGATGGCTGAGAAGGCAAAACAAACCTTCTCACTCGACGAAGATTTTTAAGCAAATTACTCTGTCCTACCGACAGAAGATATGCACCACCACGGTGTGAATAATTACCTCGTTTTTTTTCAAAACAATCCATCAGGATTTTTTGAAAAACATTACCTAAACATTTTCATTGCATAGCCATAACGTCTGAAAGACTTGTGCTGATTATGAGTCGACAAGATGTTATACCTGACGAGATTTTTTAAAATTTCAGGGTTATGCCTTAACCAACCCCATCTGATTAGTTTCGGTGGGAACACAGAACTGACCGGGTGCAGAGCTGTGGCGAATTGTGGCCCCGGAACAACCCAAACAATTAACCGCTTACAACATGTTTGTAATTAAAAGAGACGGACGCAAGGAGAGCGTCAAGTTTGATAAAATCACTGCCCGAATCGGCAAACTTTGCTACGGCTTGAATCCCATCGTTGACTCGGTGAAGATTGCCATGAAGGTGATCGAAGGGGTTTATGATGGTGTCACCACCAGTGAATTGGACAACCTCGCTGCTGAAATCGCCGCGACCAATGCAACCACCCACCCGGATTACGCTTTGCTCGCTTCGCGCATCGCAGTAAGTAACCTGCATAAAAACACGAAAAAGTCTTTCAGTCAGGTGATGACTGATCTGTACTATTACCTGGATCCTAAAACAGGCGCCAATGCCGGTCTGTTGGCCGATGATGTTTACAAAGTCATCATCGACAATGCACCGATACTGGATAGCACCATCATTTATGACCGTGATTTCAGTTTCGATTATTTCGGTTTTAAAACCCTTGAACGTTCTTATCTCCTAAAGCTCAACGGTAAAGTGGCTGAACGTCCACAACAGCTTTTCATGCGTGTGGCTGTAGGTATTCACAAAAGTGATATACAGGAAGTGATCAAAACATACAACATGTTGAGTGAAGGCTGGTTCACGCACGCCACACCAACTTTGTTCAATGCTGGTACTCCAAAGCCACAGATGTCATCTTGCTTTTTGCTCCAAATGCAAAGCGATAGCATCGAAGGCATCTACAATACACTCAAGCAGACTGCACTCATTTCCCAAAGCGCAGGTGGTATTGGTCTGAGCATTCACAATGTGCGTGCAAAAGGTTCATACATCAAAGGAACCAACGGAACCAGCAACGGGATTGTACCGATGTTGAAAGTGTTCAATGACACTGCACGTTATGTAGATCAGGGTGGCGGAAAACGCAAAGGTTCATTCGCGATCTATCTGGAGCCATGGCACGCCGACGTATATGATTTTCTCGACCTGAAGAAGAATCATGGTAAAGAAGAATCACGCGCACGTGACCTGTTTTATGCACTCTGGATTCCAGACTTGTTCATGAAACGCGTGAAAGAAGATGGTCAATGGACGCTCATGTGTCCTAATGAATGTCCGGGACTCGCTGATACCTGGGGTGCGGAGTTTGAAGCACTTTATACCAAGTATGAAAGTGAAGGAAAAGGCCGTCAGACCATTAAAGCTCAAGACCTTTGGTTCAAAATACTGGAATCACAAATTGAGACGGGCACGCCTTACATGCTTTATAAAGATGCTGCCAACAGCAAGAGCAATCAGCAAAATTTGGGTACCATCAAAAGTTCTAACCTGTGCACAGAAATCATGGAGTACACCGCTCCGGATGAAATCGCAGTGTGTAACCTCGGATCTATTGCACTTCCGAAATTCGTGAGAGAAGGTAAATTCGATCATGATAGATTGTTCGAAGTGGCTTATCAGCTCACGGTGAATTTGAATAAAATCATCGATGGCAATTACTATCCGGTACCAGAGACCAAGAAAAGCAATATGCGCCACCGTCCGATCGGTATCGGTGTGCAAGGACTTGCTGATGCTTTCATCCTGATGCGTTTCCCATTTGATAGCCCTGAAGCACGTCAGCTCAATAAAGAAGTTTTTGAAACCATTTACTACGCTTCCTGCACAGCTTCAAAAGACCTTGCTAAACGCGACGGTGCTTATGAAACATATCCGGGATCTCCTGCAAGTAAGGGTATTCTGCAATTCGATATGTGGAATGTTACTCCAACCAACCGTTGGGAGTGGGACGTATTGAAAGAGGAAATCAAAACACACGGAATGCGCAACTCCTTGTTGCTCGCTCCAATGCCAACAGCAAGCACTGCTCAAATTCTCGGTAACAATGAGTGTTTCGAACCATATACCAGCAATATCTATACACGACGCGTTTTGGCTGGCGAATACATCATCGTCAACAAACACCTCCTCAAGGATCTTGTGAGTCTTGGAATTTGGAATGATGAATTGAAGAACAAACTCATCGCTGCCAATGGTTCAGTGCAAAACATTGCCGAGATTCCAGATAACCTGAAAGCACTTTATAAAACAGCGTGGGAACTTTCTCAGAAAGCTATCATTGAAATGGCTGCAGACCGTGGAGCATATATCTGTCAAAGCCAATCACTGAATGTATTCATGGAGAACCCTAACTTTGGTAAACTCTCTTCGATGCACTTCTATGCTTGGGAACGCGGTCTGAAAACCGGTATGTATTATCTCCGCACGAAAGCTGCAACAGATGCGATTAAGTTTACTGTAGATAAAAAGTATAAGACTGAAACCATTCCTGCCAATGCTGAAAGCGTTATGGCTGCTGCAACTGCTGCTGCCTACGCGGTTGAGCCGGTACACGTCGCTGCTGTTCCTGTAGAATCACATGAAGCAGCAAGTGCTCAGGTGGGCATGAGTGCAGAGGAAATTGCCAAACAACAAGCAGCGCTCGCATGTTCGCTCGATAATCCAGATGCATGTGAAATGTGCAGCGGCTAGTCTTTTAAAGACAGCCATTGAAATATGGGTCCGTTAATAACTGCTGTAACGGACAAGGTTGATTTATGAATTGCCCCGAATCGAAAGGTTCGGGGTTTTTGTTGGGGGCGATCCAAAGATCTCATAATTCATATTGCTTAATGATCTTAAATACTCTCGGTTCTTTTGTCTAACTTTTGGGAAAATGAATATTGGATGAATCACCAATGATTAACTTAGTCCTGTATTCAATACAACTTACATTAAATGGTTTATTTCAACCCAACCAAAAACTCTCTGAGGGTAATTACCTCGCCAGTTTGTATTGGGATGGTATCTTGGTTGAAACTGTTCAATTTACCGTGATAAAATGAAGCTGGTATCATCATTATTGGTTTTATGCAGGTCATTCATATCTGGGTTTAGCCAAGGGTTCAATCTTAGGTATGATTATGATGAGAATATGAACGGCGATGCAATTTGGGACATTGAACTTCTTACAGATGGTTTTCTGCTGTTTGGCGGTACTAATGATAGCCTAAATGAAAGTGTTGGGATTTGGATATTCAAAATTGATAACAATGGCAACAAATTATTTGATAAATCGTGCTTCATTCCAAATAAGAATCTATATGCTGGTTGGGCCAATGGATCAGATAAAATTGACGATAATTCATTCGTAACAATTGGAACAATCGATTCAGCTGGTGTATCCTCACTTTTTCTTGCAAAATGCTATGCGAACGGCGACACAGCTTGGGCCAACGTTTACAATACAGTAGATACAAATGCTTATATTACTGGTCGTTGCGTGCTGGTGTCAAATGAGGGTGACTTCTTGATTGGTGGCGCAACGAATGAACCAGGTTATGTATGTGGTTTTGTATTAAAAACCAATCCCTTTGGTGAAGAACTGTGGAGAGAATATTATGGAACAGAATCTCAAATGTTTGGTGTCACGTCATTAGCTATCAGTCCTGAAGGATCAGCTTATATAATTGGAGGCAGAAATCAAAATCCTTCAACTTCCCTATCCGAGGATAGCTATATCTATAAAATAAATTTGGAAGGGAATGTCGAGTGGGAGATGTCGGTTGGTGATTTGGGATTTGATGATGCTGCTGCTCATGTTATTTATCCCTATGAAAATGTTTGTTTGATCGCTGGATCAAGCGCCATTAACTCTTCGGCAGGATCTTCAGATGAATACCTTGCGATAACGGCGGTTAATCAAGATGGTGATATGATTTACAGTAATATTTATGGAGAGCATAATTGGCAAACGGCGCTCACCAGTATTAAACATGTGGCTCAGTTAGAATACATTGCTGCCGGATATACGTATGATGAACTGGTTCAAGTGGGCGTTATGATGCGCATTGATGAATCCGGGGACAGTCTCTGGCTGAGAAAATATTATTGGCTTGAAGGCAATTACTGCTACTTCCGTGATGTCATGCCTACCCTAGATGGTGGTTTTATCGCTGTGGGAGATGCCTATCCTGATCAGGATGCAGGTGTTGGTTTTGATGGTTGGGTGGTGAAGACTGATGCGTTTGGTTGTGTTGTACCGGGGTGTCAGCTGGCCATTGAAGACATTCACACGAATGTGGAAGTGAGCGTTTATCCCAATCCTGCCAGCGATTTTACCAATGTATTTGTGAAGACCCGAGATCCCGGTGCAAAGGGCGTCATTCAATTGTATGATGAACTCGGAAATCTCCTGCTCACAAAATCTGTCATTGGCGGTGATCTCAATATCGCCATTGATGTCTCATCCTGGCCAAATGGCATGTACGTGCTGAAATACACCAACGAACAAGAAGAACTTGTGGTGAGTAAGGTGCTTGTGGAGCGGTGAGGTGTTTTGTACTTTTTTAAGTTGATTCCGAAAAATCACAAGTCCCTTACTGTCTATTGCACCAACGGTAGATTGCATTTTCCTGTGACATATGCCACTTCCCTTCAAACGAGGTGCGGTAGATCCAGTCTTACTATTTGGAAAAAAAATCTTTATGCTTGATGCAGCATTTTGCAAATTGCATTGTCATATGTATAGACCAGCCAACTTAACCTCCCGAATCTGAGCCAGGAATGGAAACATATTGTTGCAGGATGCCGTCGTGGTGATCACGATGCCATGTGCTTGGCTTATGGAAAAATGTGGAAACAAATTTTTCCGGCCGTGTTGCAAATCCTGCGAAACAGGGAGGAAGCAGAAGATGTGCTGCAGGAAAGTATGATACAGGGATTCAATAAACTCGCAAGTCTTCAGGATGATGGCAAATATCCTGCATGGCAAAAACAAATTGCCCTTAGACATGCCTTGAATAAATTGAAAAGCCGAAAATCAACCGCTACCCTTTTTGAAGATATTCAAATAGCGGAAGATGAAATGAGTGAGTTGGATTGGAGCAATATCAGCGATGAACTGATCAGAAAGAAAATTGACGATTTGCCCGATGGATACCGCATCGTGATCAGACTGCATCTGCTGGATGGCTGGTCTCATGATGAAATCGCTGTTGAGTTGAACATCTCAGCAAGTACATCAAGATCACAATACTCCAGAGCTATGGCCAAGTTGAAAAAAGAACTGACCGAAGAATATGAAAGAAGCATTTGAAGATAGAATCAGGAAAGCTCTCTTGAACGAGTCGGATGATCAGGATTTAATGCCTGGACATGAAGAACGTTTCGAAATGAGACTCCTTCGGATGCGCGATGAAAAGAAAGAAAGGCGCATCCCTCGCTGGCCCTGGATTGCTCTTGCAGCAGCAGTGGTAGCTGGATTTATTGTCACCATTGTCGTTTCTGAGGTGAAGAAAACCAATGAATATGCGGAAAAGGTGAGGTTATCGGATGTGTCTATGGAAATGGCAGCCGCAGAGCAGTTTTATCACGAACGATTGAAAATGGACATGTCGCAACTCAATACTTCTGACCAAAACATCAAAAGATTTCTGGATGACTTGAAAAGGTTGGAATCTGAGTATGCGATGCTCGAAGAACAATTGGCTAAAAACTTCACCAATCAGCGCGTTGCTGATGCGATGGTGAACAATTACCGCTATCGGTTGCAACTCATGGAGCAATTACAGAAATACATAGAAATTCAGAATAAACTCAATTTACAAAATCATGAAGAAAAGTTATCTTCTTAGTCTCGCGCTCCTCTTGAACTTCTTCATTGCAGAAGCAAAGGATGAAGGAAGCGCATACTATAAGGAAGTGAAAAAGAACTTCCAGACCAATGCAGATGTCAGACTGAATCTCGATATCAGTTTTGCTGATTGCCAAATCAAGACATGGGATCAGAATACCATCGATATTGTGGTGAAGTTGGACGTGACTGCGAGTAGTCAATCACGAGCCGATGAGATGTTTGATGCTTTCAGTGTGAACATTAATGAAGGACGTGAGAACGCCTCTCTTACCGTGAATGGCGGATACAACTCATGTGGTTCAAAGAAGATGAATGAAAGTTATCACATCAATGTTGAGATTAAAATGCCCTTGAAAGCGGTGATTGATGGACATTCTTCTTTCGGCGATATGAGTATCGGTGATATGCAGGGTGCATGTCTCATCAACCATGAATACGGCACATTGAACATCAATGGTCTTTGGTCTTATGAAAATGATGTTCGTGTTGCTTTCGGTGATGCGCACATCAATGGAACGAATGGCGGTGATTTTCGCAATGAATATGGAAAGCTCGAAATCAAAGTACTTCAGGGTAATTCGGAGATCCATAGCAGCTTCGGTGATTTGGAAATCGATCGTGTAAGAAAGGAATGCAAAGATCTTGAGATCAAAATCGAATACGCCGACGCGGATATTGATCTTGCTTCTGATGCTGGCTTCCGATTTGAAACCAGTGCCTCTTATGGTGATATCGATTTACCTGATGGCGCAAAGAAAAGTTCTGTTGAAAGCGATTACGTGTCGAAAGAGGTGAGAGGCACCATTGGTAATGGCGAAGGCAAGTTGGAAGTGGAGTGCGATTTTGGTGATGTTGAAATAGACATCGATGGCGATTAGGCAAGTAGATTCATGAATATTTTTCCATGAAAACACAAGGCCCGAAACAACTGAGTTTCGGGCCTTGTTATGTCGTATGGATTGAATGTGTCAATTGATCTCATCTCCGCGCAAACTGCGGAATCTCTTGCGGGCTTCAACAACATAGAGGCTGCCCGGGAAATCGGTGATGAGTTTTTCATATAATTCCATCGCTTTGTTGTTGTCATTGTAGATGAATTGAAACATGTCCGCCAGTTTGAACAACGCATCATCTGCAGTGATTTCTATGAAGTAAACGTTGATGACTTCCTGGTATAAATCTCTGGCAATATCATAGTGACCTTGTTTCAACTGGATCTCCGCTTTCTTCATCAAGATTTCATCCGCAAGTGAATGTGCCGGAAACATGGTCATGATTGAATCCAATGTCATTGTGGCTACATCGAAACGATTTTGGTAGGTGAGTAAATCCGCACGGGCAAACATTTGCATAGGCACCTGGGTGGTGTCCATATTGAAATTGTCTGTGATAAGCAGAGAGAGATCAATGGCATCGTTGCTGATGAGCTTGGATGTTGATGCTTTCAGGACATCCAATTGTCCTTGTGCCCATTCGAAATCGCCGGTGTAGTAGGATATTCTGGAGTTTCTGAATTTGGCTTCATGTCCTAGTACATCGTCCTTGAAGTCCAACTCAACTTGAGAGAATAGCAAAGAGGCTTCCCATATTTCTCCTTTAAATACCAAAATGTCTCCGAGTTCAAGTTTGCATAATGCAAGGACTTTATTGTAAAGACCAGGCATGGCAATCGTCTCTCGAAGAAGTGCAATGGCATCGTCCGTTTTGTTCAAATGAAAAGCCTGCACATGGGCAAGTTCTTTCATCATCACTGCGGTCTCATAGGTTTTTCCCAAGTCGCTCAATGCTGTCTGATATGCGGTTTCAAGTTCAGCGTAAAGCGCAGGATTCGACCCCGGTTTATGTGCCAATTCTTCACGCATCACCTGGAGTTTTTCTATCCGCGCAGTGATGAAATAATCTCCAGATGGTCCTTTATCGATGACTGATTGATAACTCTTTCTCGCGGTTTCATAATCGTGATTGTTCAATGCGAGTTGTGCAAGATTCATCAAGCGATATCCATTTTCATTCAACCTTTTATCAAGCGAAGCAACTTGCACATAAGCGCTTGCAAAATCATTTTTCTGCATGAAAAGCCATGCAAGCATTTCGGTATAAATGATTTTATCTGGCTCCTGCTGTGTCCTCTTCAGGAGTTTGACACGCAACATGTCCATGTTCTCCTTATTCTCATCGAGATTAAGCGTCCTGTTGAGAGAATTTTGGACTGTTTGTATGTAGTTGGGTTCTGTTCCTATGAGGTCAAGAAAGGACTCAGTCATGGCTTCAAATTCACCGAGGTTCCCTTGCATATTGGCAACTTCATAGGAGAAATTATAACCCTCTTTGGATTCGGCTTTGCCTTTTTGGTACGCTCGCAATGCGTATTGATATTCGTTGATCTGTGCGAACTCATTGGCAAGTCTGATGATGTTCGCACGGGTGGGTTCAACTTTCCTGATGGCTTCTTCAAATTGCTCAGTGGCGTCATCCGGACGATTGAATTTTTTATAGAGATCCCCTAACTTCACATAACTTACCCCATCCTTTGAATCTTCTTTTACTTTCTTTTTCGCCAATTTCTCGGCTTCTTCGAAGTCATTTAGTGCGATGAGTGAGTTGAGGTAGTTATTGTAGACACGTGTGGTTTTATTGGTTTTGTATATCTTCTCATAATACAACCGGGCTTGTTCGAACATTCCCTGATTGTAATAATACTCTGCGAGTTCCAAATCCGTTTCCTGAGCATTTGCATTTTCAGCCAACACCAGGACCAGAGATGTAAAGAGAATTCTGAGTAAATGTTTCATCAGTTCCTTTTAATTGTGTTCTGCAAACTATCCGCTATATGTTCGATTTGATTTTTGTATTGACTTGAAATTTCTGTCGCGTGTTTTAGCAATGCAACCAATTCATCCAGTCTCGTACCAAATCGTCCAAGATTCTCATTTTCTTTTTTCAATACCTGCTGAACGTAATTTTCGTTGATTTCGTTTCCTGCTTTATCGTGTGTCGCATGTTCGCGAAGTGCTTTCTGTAATGTGGTGATTTCATTGTGGAATGTGGCGAGCTGACGGCCTGCATCTTCAATGTCTATTTTCACCTGCAACATGTCCAGCGCTGCATTGGAATATGCAGAAACCATCAATGCATCTCCGGTTTTCATCACACCTTTGAAATTATCCTGCACAAATCTTATTTTAAGTAGCATGCTGTCTGTGTACTGGGAGCCCCATTCCAACATCGCCATGTTGTTTTTGGAGATGAGATCTTCAGTTTTCGTTTTAACCGAATCAAGAGCATTGATCTGTACAGTATAGTCATGCGGAGTACTACAGGAAATCACCAGCGCGCTGCAAGCTGTCAGCAGGGTGGCGATCACGAAGAAGCGGGTGAATTTCATAGCACAGCTAATTTAACCCAATGCGGCCACTGGGTTTTGCGTTAAATGACAATTTTTCCTAACCGAACTGTTATCTGGTGATGCGGTCAAAACCGGTGTATGGAACCAGCGCATCCGGAATGCGGATACCATGCTCATCCTGATTGTTCTCCAGCAATGATGCGACAATCCTCGGCAAAGCCAAAGCACTTCCATTGAGGGTGTGTACGTACTGCATCTTGCCGTCGGCATTTTTAAAGCGGCATTTCAATCGATTCGCTTGGAATGTTTCGAAATTGGAAGTAGAACTCACCTCGAGCCAGCGTTCCTGAGCACCGCTCCATGCCTCGAAATCATAGGTGAGGGCAGAAGTGAATCCCATATCTCCACCACACAATCTGATGATGCGGAAATGGAGGCCAAGTTTCTGCAAAAGTTGTTTTACATGCTCTACCATATGCTCAAGGATGGCATAACTCTGATCAGGATGGGCAAGCTGTACAATTTCAACCTTATCGAATTGATGCAAACGATTCAAACCACGAACGTGTGCTCCCCATGAACCAGCTTCACGTCGGAAACATGGAGTATAGCCTGTCATTTTCACCGGTAGATCAGATTCCTTGAGGATCACATCGCGGTAAAGATTGGTCAATGGAACTTCCGCAGTGGGAATAAGATATAAGTCATCTACACCGACATAGTACATCTGTCCTTCTTTATCCGGAAGTTGACCAGTACCATATCCACTGGCTTCGTTCACCATATGAGGTGGTTGAAATTCACGGTATCCTGCTGCAGTGGCTTCATCGAGAAAGAAATTGATCAGCGCTCGCTGAAGTCTCGCTCCTTTGCCTTTGTACACCGGGAAACCTGCGCCGGTGATTTTGGTTCCAAGTTCGAAATCGATGAGGTCATATTCTTCAATCAATTCCCAATGTGGCTTTTTGTGCGCACCGAGTTCAGGTGTATTTCCCCAACGATAAACTTCAACGTTTTCGTCAGCAGTTTTACCCTGAGGAACGATGTTATTCGGAACATTGGGAATTTGATACAATAACTGCTGTAAGTCATTCTCTACAACTGCCAGTTTTTCTTGTGCGTCCTTGACGAATGTCTTCATGACTGTGACGCCGTTTTTCTGCAATTCGGCCCCTTCCTTATCACCGGCTTTCATCAGTTCTCCAATCACCTTGGAGATTTGTTTCAATTCAGCCTCTTTGCTGTTGATGGCCGTGGTGAGAAGTTTTCTTTCATCATCCAATCGGATAATGTTTTCGATTTGTGCGGTGAAATCCTTGTTTCTTTTAGCGAGACCAGCAAGGACTTTTTCCTTGTTTTCGCGGATGTATGGAACTTCAAGCATATGTCAGAATGGACTGTTGTTGTAAAACGTTTATGTCATAAAAAGAAAAACCCGTACTCGACCAAGGCGAGTTCGGGTTTTATCAATGAGTATAGCCCGGTTACGCCTTAAGCAGGGATAACCGAAACGTATGATTTGTTGTCTTTCTTCTTGCGGAATTCAACTGTACCGTCAACCAATGCGAACAGGGTGTGGTCTTTACCCATACCTACATTCAAACCTGCATTGTGGCGAGTGCCGCGCTGACGAACAATGATATTACCTGCGATGCAAACCTGACCACCATAGAGTTTCACTCCAAGGCGCTTGCTTTCTGATTCGCGTCCGTTTTTTACTTTACCTTCACCTTTCTTGTGTGCCATTGTATTATGGTATTAGAACTGTTTCTAGATGTTTGTTTGGATTAACCGATGGCTTCAATTTTCAGCTCAGTAAGGTAAGGACGGAAACCATTTTTCTTCTGGTAGCCCTTTCTGCGCTTTTTCTTGAAAACGATTACTTTGTCTCCTTTGAGGTGTTTCTCTACGCGAGCGGTCACCTTCATACCTTCGATAGCTGGGGCGCCAACTGTGATCTTGCCGTTGTTGTCAACGAGGAGAACTTTATCGAAGTTCACCTTGCTGCCTTCTTCATTCTGAAGACGGTTCACGTAGATCTGTTGATCTTTCTGTACTTTGTACTGATGCCCTGCTATTTCAACGATAGCGTACATTGTGATTGATTTTTAATGAGTTAACTCTCTCTTGTGGAAAGAGGGGCGCAAATATAGGACTGTGTTGCTGAGTTTGCAAAAGAAATGAACAGCCCCCGTTGATTTTTTACTGTTTTTTTCTGGTGACCAGCCAAACTCCACATAGGATTATCACACAGCACAATAGATGCAGGACAGTGAAAGACTCGTGATCCAAAACACCCCAACCTATAGCCACCAGAGGCATCAGATAGGTGACAGACGAGGCAAAAAGCGGGTTTTTTTCCTGGGTAAGCCAGAAGTAGAGAATATTGGCCATACACGTACCGAATACTGCCAGAATAGTGACATAGCCTAACGAATGATAGCCATGTGGATGGCTTTTCAATATCACACCGAGATCTGTTGTCAGCAGATAGATGCCCCAAGGAATGGCCGCGATGAGCAATGAAAGTGCAGTGATGTGGAGTGGATGAACATGGCTGAGTTTAGCTGAAATGGTATTTACACTTGTGCCATAACAAAGAGTAGCCAAAACAATGAGCAGTGATGCCCACCAGTTTTGGGTACTTCCCGGGCCGTTCACGAAAATGAGGCAAATCGCCCCGGCTAGTCCAACCAATACTCCAACCACTTGTCTGGGTGAAGCAACTCTTCTCAATACTGTGATGCTGATGATCAAAGTAAATAATGGTGTAAGTGCATTCAGGATACCGGCAATGCTGCTGTCGAGAAACTGTTGGCTCAGCGTGAATAGGACTGCGGGGATGCCACTGCCTATGAGTCCTACAACAGCTATCCACTTCCAATCTTGAAGACGGATTTTGTGAAAAGCCGCCACCGAGAAGGGCAGCAGAACCAAGGCGCCAATATCCATCCGCAGTGCAGCGATCTGTTCCGGATGCAGAACTGAAGATCCTGAAGGGTCTTTCAATGCCCGCTTCATCAGGATGAATGAACTTCCCCAAGTAATGGCTAGCAGGAGAAGCACAACAAAATGGAGTATGGATCTGTTTTTCAGTTTTAGAAAATTTTGGCCGAAGTTATAACGATGTGGTCTTCTCCTTCGTCATACTTTTGGCTGACCTATTTGATACCCATTACGTCATGAAAAAACTATTCATCGGTTTGTTTACAGTATCCCTGCTGATGTCAGGCTGCTCAGATTCAGGTCATACTTCAGCTCCATCAGGAGACGTTGTCATCACCCATCACGAAATGTCTTCGGAAGTCAACAAAACCGTTGCCAACCTAAGCATTGAAGGTATGACATGTGCGGCTGGCTGTGGTGGGAAAATTCAACAGGACCTCAGGGCAATGAAAGGGGTGATCAATACAACCCTTGATTTTGTGGAAGAACGTTCACAGAACGTAGTGAGTGTGGAATTTGACCCTTCCGTGGTTCAGGAACAAGACCTGATCAAATGTGTAGCAGGTATTGCCGATGGTCAGTATAAAGTGGTTACCATGGACGTTGTCACTTACAAAGGTCTACAGTCTTCAGGCGCGGGCAATGGCTCAGGAGCAAGTGTTACAGACAGTTTTGGTAAAGTTTTTAAAGTGCTTAATCTCCTCGAGTCTGTTGCAAGAATCATCAGGCAGTAATCAGACCTGATCAAGTTCAGTTTTGTTCTAATAGGTTGGTCTTAATTTCGACGCATGAAATTGCGTTCGGTAACTCTCCTGTTTGCGAAAATATCTCTCGTATTTACTTTTATTGTTGTCATAGCCGGCAGCGTAGTTCGCATGACGGGAAGCGGCATGGGATGCCCGGACTGGCCTAAGTGTTTTGGACATTTTATTCCTCCTGTGAGCGATGATGAACTCACTTTTCAAGAGGGTTTGTCTTTTGATAAAGGCCAGATGATGATCTATCATGATACACTGTGGGTGGCCAATCACGATGTTGTACTTCAAGATCGTTTTGTATCAGAAGATTGGCATAAATACCCGAAGCATGATTATGCGATTTTTAACGCGCTGCATACCTGGGTCGAATATGTCAACCGATTGGCCACCGTACTTTATGCCATACCGGTAATGATCTTATCCATCTGTGCCCTTTTGTTGTTGTTTCGGGAAGGAAACAGACCTGTCTTTCTACTTGCTCTTTTCGCTGATATCATGATCGGCTATGAAATTTGGTTGGGAAAATTGGTGGTGGATGGCAATCTGAAGGAGAATTCCATCACTTACCATATGTTTGGAAGTATCGCCATCATAGCCCTATTGATTTTGCTCGTGAATTCGCTTACTCCAGTGAATAAGGAAGTAAGATCTACACCTTCTTTTAAAATCGGTGTCATTTTATTGTTGATCCTCACTTTCTTTCAAATCATGCTCGGAACACAAGTGCGAGAGCAAGTGGATATTGTAGCTAAAGAGGTCGCAGACAGGTCCATGTGGATCGAAATGTTGCCTCTGGTCTTCAAGATTCACAGGAGTTTTTCGATCATCGTTGTGTTGCTTGCCATTTGGTTATTTATGCAATACCGCAAACAAAACTTCCGATTTACATCATTGAACATGATGTTCGTTTTGTGTGGTTTGGAAATATTGATAGGCGTGGTTTTGAGCTATATGTCTATGCCAGCATTGATGCAGCCCGCGCACCTTCTTTTGGGCGTATTGCTCTTTGCGGCCTGCTTCTTCAGTATTCTGAATATGAACAAAAGAGTCGCTCCAGATCATTCACCTTTACGGTAAATGTCGAATTTCAGCGAAAAGATATTGCTGTAAAGCACATCGCTGATGTTGCCGATATCGCTCAGGGCATAATCGAGTTGCAAATTTTTAATGCGAAGTCCAACGCCAATATTGGGTTGCAAAGTGAATATTTCTGACCCATCAAAGTCTTTTACCCTTTGGATATTTCCTACACCAGCGCGCACGTAAATCACACGGTTGTATCCAACCTCTACACCAAGGGTAGGGTCAATGCTCACTGGTTTTGCTGATACCAAAACATTGCGTTGACCATCTGTAGTACACACAGCATTGGCTTCAGCAAGGATGCTTACTTTTTTCACCTGAAATTCTCTTCCAGCACCCAAGATGATGCGTGGCAGAGTGACTTCTAAACTGTTTACTGGTATTTCATTACCTGTAAGTGCAAACACTTCTTTGGTCCGATCACTCAGGGAATAACTCCAGGCATTGAACGTGGATGTGATGTCTTTTCCAGTAGCACCGAAATACCATTTTTTCCATTTGTATTGTGCCCCGATATCCAATCCAAATCCCCAGGCCTTGGCAAAATCACCAACATGCCTGTAAATGATTTTGGCATTTGCACCCCAACTGAATGAATCTTTCCAATTTTTCTGACCTGCAGTCATCCCATTGGTTGATCCGAATGGAAATCCTTTTCTGCCATAAGAAAGCACGAAAGCATAATCAGCAGCGCTGAAGGTGGTGATCCTATCATAATCGATGTTACCACCGGCGTCGATCAATTCTGTGGTATTTGGAATATCATCCACACCAAATCGAATGAAGGAGATAGATGCCGCACTCACTGAGTCTAAGGCTTTGCCGATAGCACCATAATCATATTTGGCAATGCCTGCAAAATATTCGGAATGCATGGCCGCAATTTGAAGGTCTGAACTGATCCCCGTCAATCCTGCAGGATTCCAATATCCGGAAGTGACATCCCGCACACTCGCCACCTGCGATAGTGACATGCCCAATGCACGGGCTCCCACACCAATGGCTAAAAATTCATTGGAGTATTTGGGTGTCAGATCTTTCGCTGGTGTTGAAACCGATTGTGCAAGTAAAACAGCACCGAGCGGCTGCAGGGCAAGCAGAAAAAGTAAAACGCGTGCAGTAAATTCTTTTTGAAGGTTCATCCGTCGCATCGGGCCAAAGTTAACGCCCGGGCCTTAACTCGTCACACTTTGTTTTATTGCATGGAAAATTCCATCATCCGACAAGGATTGTGGTATCATGGAATTCCTGACACCCAATGCGTCCAATGCTTTCTTGGTTGAGGGACCAAATGCAATACATTTTTGGTTTGCACCGATGTGATTGAGTTGGAAAAACGACCGGACATTGCTCGGACTTGAAAAGACCAAAACGTTTGCATGTTCGATCACACAAGGATGGGGCCTGGTCTTATAGCATATCAAATCATGAACGCTCGAAGGCGGAAGCGCTGACTGAATACTTCTAAGACTGTCTTCTGCTCCAGCGAATAAAACACTTTGATGACCTACTAATTCAGCAAATGACTGGGCAGTTATCATTGGATCCATGGAGCGACCAACGAATGTCGGAGTGACGTACTTGGAAAGTTCGCTCGCTGTTTTATCACCGATGCAACCAAATAACTGAGTTGACCATTTAGGGGCCTGCTGGAAAAAGTATTTTACGGCATTGACAGATGAAAAAAAGATCCAGTCTGTCATCGGGAATTCTTTGGGAAATGAAACCATTTCGGTTTTGATCATGGATCTGGAGATCACATCAAATCCGTCATCATGAAGCAAGCTGATCAATGATTCGCTGTCTTCCGGATCACGCGAAATGAAAACAACCTGATTCATGATTTGATCCTGTGCAGAATTTCGCTGATCAACGCATCGCTATCTGTGCCAGATACTGCAAAGGATTTCAATGGTGCGTTCCATGTTTCAGCTACTGCAACTTGGACAGTGATGAGTTCTCCCGCTTTTTGTGCATGTATTCCAAGCGGTAATTGACAACCACCGTGGAGTTGATTGAGCACTGTACGCTCAATTCGGATGATTTCACGAACACCTTCATCTGAAATTTTGCCGAGTGTGCGGATGACATCTTGATCACTTTCTCTGCATTGAATGGCCAGTACACCTTGTGCAGGAGCTGGCACAAACATGTCTTCATCAAGCGCCTGCACATGCAAACCGCTGAGATCAAGATTCAGTCGGTCAACACCTGCTTTGGCAAGTAGAATGGCGTCAAACTCTCCTTCACGAAGTTTGTTGATCCTGGTGGGGACATTGCCACGTATATCCTTGATTTGTACATCAGGTCGAAGATGTAGCAATAGGGCTTTGCGTCGGGCAGAGGATGTACCTACTATGGCTTCATGACGAAAGGAAAGTTTTTGTTTTTCATCTTCACAACCTTGTCGCACCAAGAGCAATTCTCGTGCGTCTGCCCTCGGACTTACTGCACCAATGGTGAGACCAGAAGGCTGCTCGGTTTCAAGATCCTTGTGTGAATGAACAGCGATATCAATGCTTTGATTGAGCAATGCTTCTTCAATCTCTTTGGTGAAAAAGCCTTTGCCTTCGATTTTGTCAAAACTGAGATGCTGTATTTGATCGCCTTTGGTTTTGATGATATTCAAAACGCAAGGGACGCCGTTGGATTCGAGGAGGTTTTTGACATGATTGGCCTGCCACAAAGCCAGGTCACTGCCGCGTGTTCCTATAATGAGTGGATTTCTCAAAGCGTGGTGAAATTCTTTCGGCAAATGTGAGCATGATTATGCCATCCTTCACCAAAACGAATAATTAGTTGCGTTTGATTTCTGAGAGCAAGACTTCTTTGGCCAGTTTCATGGGAATGGAGATGTATTTTTTCTCCATATAATTCATGATTTTTTCCAACAGCTCACGGGCTTCATCATCCAGATTTTCCAAGTCTTTTGCGAATACAGATCCAAGTGCGGTCGACTTGATATCGCGGATGGTTTCGGGAATAGACTGCATGGCTTTTTCAACCTGACGCGCCTGCCAGATTTTTTCAAACTCACGCATGGATGATTCGATGATCGGCTTGCAATCTTCCAATGCCTGCTCGCGAAATCTGATGTTCTCTGATGCTATCTTTTGAATGCTGAGCATATCAATATATCGAACCGGGAATTGAGTCAGAATTTCCTGATCGATATCTTGTGGGAGTGCAAGATCAATCAATAGTTTTTGATGACTCTCTCCTTGTAAAAGGGCTGAATAAAGAGAAGGCGTTATGATGGCATCGTGAGCCGCTGTGCAGCTCACCATCACATCAAATCCACCAGTGAAATGCGATAACTCTTGCAACGTGATGGCATTGGCGTGGCATGTGGCCGCCAATTCGGCTGCGTGTTCGATACTTCTATTGGCAATGGTGATGTTGTGGTATCCGTTTTCTGCAAGAAACTTCGTGAAATTTCGGATGATTTGACCGGCACCAATGAGTAAAATTCTTGCGTCATCTTTGACGCCATACTCACGAAATTGCTGCCAGGCCAATGAGACAACACTCACTGGTTTTTTAGCAAGATCCGTGGTTGTGAAAACTTCCTTCGATGTTTTGATGCATTGTGAAACGAGCAATCTCAAATCATCACCGGTAAGTTTGGCTTCAGCACATTCCTCATACGCTTTTCTCAGCTGTGTGATAATTTCTCTTTCACCGATGACCAATGATTCAATACCAGATGCTACTTTCATTAAATGCTCTGCCGCTTCTGCACCATTGTATCTTTCTGCACCATGGCTTAGCAATTTGATAGTATCTTCTTGCAAATTCGGGTAGAGCGAGCGAAGGATATTGGACGTAACTCCCGGACACACATAGTGTGGTAATGAAAAAATGATCTCAATGCGATTACAAGTTGACAGAAACATCAATTCACTCAATTGATTTGTTTCTTTCATTTCAGCCAGAGCAGCCATCCGTTTGTCATCTGCAAGGTGCAGTTGACCAATTGTTTCCAATGGAAAATGTTTGTGGGTGATGGCGATGATTCTGAGTTCGTTCACGTCGTGCAGATTTACAACAGCAAATTTTCTCTCTTTGTCACGGCAATTGTCATACGAACGTCAGCCTGTGATAAGCATCAGTTTTGCTACTCGTGATGTTGATCTGCGACTAAGACACATAAGTGGCTGACAGACGCAGCCTTGAGTGCTCCAAATGTCCAACAATGCCCTTTTAGACTTGTATGAAAGAACTGATTTTAGTCAGCCAAATGGGAAAAAGAAGTGACCGAACAAGACTACCGCGGACGGAATTTGTTCTTCTTCTTATTGTTGTTGTTCTTGTTGAACTTGTGTTTGTTCTTGTTCTTACCAAACCGTTCAACATCGTATTCTTTGAAGCCACCTGTGGTGAGCGGCTTCACTGCTTGTAATTGGGTGACGTGTTCCAATCTGATGCTGCCGCGGGACATTGATGCGAGATCTTTCAAAATCACATCATCATGAACAACATTGCGATTCCAATTGGTGGCATTGTACTTCATGAGGTTGGCAATCGCTAACGCGAAGGCATTCTTTTCATCACCTTCTTCCATGGATGAGCATTTGGCGATCATGCTTTCTACATAATGACCATAATGTCCGAATCGGATGTCGTTATGCGGATAGGGCATTGGCTCCGGTTTGCTTACCAGATGTTCAGCATCAGGGCGCGGATATGGACTATCCACATCGAGACCAAACTTGGACATGATGTGAAGGTGGTCCCACAATTTATGATTGAAGTCCTCAATGTCGCGGAGATGCGGAAACAATTGCCCCATGACACTCAGGATGGCCCGGATGCACTTGTTGCGCTCTTCTTTGTCTTCCAGGGTAATGGCATATTCCACCATACGCTGGATATTACGTCCGTATTCCGGGATGATCAGATGAGGGCGATTGCTATTATATGGCTGGAAATCCAGCTCGTTGTTGATGGTGTCCTGCATGTAACGGGAAATTCTTTCAATTAGATGTGCAAACGTAAGCACTGCGGGCTGACTTTGCAAAGTACGCTGTTACTAACATTCGGAGGTTCACTTTTTTGAAAAGTCAACTTGAATAAGGGCGACAGGATATTCTTTCTTAGGCGATCGAAATTACTTGTGTCAGGTTATGCCTAAAATGCCTGATAACAAGCGTAAAACCCATATCAACCAAAATGGAAAACACGTTAAAATTTGATTTGCCCATCAATAATTCATCGATCATCAAGGTGATTGGTGTAGGCGGTGGCGGTAGCAACGCGGTGAATTATATGTACGAGCAGGGAATCAAAGGTGTGGACTTTATCGTCTGCAACACCGATGCTCAGGCTCTTGATAAAAGCCCGGTGCCGATTAAAGTCCAATTGGGTAATACGCTCACTGAAGGACGTGGCGCTGGCTCCATCCCGGAGGTAGGACGCAATGCCGCTATCGAAAGTTTGGAAGAAGTAAAGGCATTGCTTTCTGAAAACACCAATATGGTATTCATCACTGCCGGTATGGGTGGTGGTACTGGTACCGGCGCTGCACCCGTTATTGCGCGTGTAGCTAAGGATATGGGTATTCTTACTGTTGGTATCGTTACAGTGCCTTTCATGTTTGAAGGTCGTAAACGCTCACAGCAGGCTGATTTAGGTCTGAAGGAAATCAGAGAAAGTGTCGACACTTTATTGATTATCCGTAATGATAAACTTCGTGAACTTTATGGAAACCTCACACTGAAACAGGCTTTCAGCCATGCTGATGAGGTACTCTGCACTGCTGCAAAAGGGATCGCAGAAGTCATCACGCTGATCGGAACAGTTAACGTTGATATGAATGACGTGAAAACTGTGATGAAGGACAGCGGTGTAGCCATCATGGGATCGGGCCGTGCAAGCGGTGAAGGTCGCGCTAAACGTGCTGTACAGGCTGCCCTTGAATCACCACTCCTCAATGATAACGACATCAACGGTGCAAACTTTATCCTGCTCAACATTACTTATGGTCAGGATGAACTGCTCATGGATGAAATCAGCGAAATCACTGATTATATCCAAGAACAAGCTGGTATGGGTGCTGAGGTGATCTGGGGTTATGGTCAGGATGATTCACTCGGCGAAGATGTATGTGCTACAGTCATAGCTACTGGTTTTGCTGCGAAGACTGTAGATCACGTTCTTCCGGTAGCAGCTCAGGAGCCTAAGAAAATGTGGCTTGAAACAGAAGGTGCAAAAGAAGTTACTGCGAAAGTTGAAAAACCCGTGACCGAAGTTCCTGAAGTGAAAAATGAAATTCAGGAAGAGGTATCCAATGAGCCTTTCATCAAGGTTGTGGATCAGAAGGTAGAGTTCGAGTTTGACGTCACCAATCATATTGAAAATGTGGAAGAAGAATCTGTTGAAGATTCACTTCCTGAATTGTCATCTCTGAAACTCAATATACAGGAAGAACAGATTGTTGACCAGCCTGTTTACCATGATCTGGGCAGCGACCTCGGTGAAATCGTTGCGAAACAATCCGACGAGTCACCTTCAGATACGCTGGTTCACAAGGAAACGCAAGTAGTCAGTGACCGACCAAACCGCACTGAATTGATGGCCAGAAACAAGGAACGCGAAATGCGCATCCGTGAATTTACCATCAAACTCAAAACTCCGAATGGATTGAATGAATTAGAGAGCGAACCTGCTTATGCACGCAAAAAAATATCTCTGGATTCACCGCGTTACAGCGAACAAAGCAACGTTTCTCGTTACTCGTTGAATGAATCTACGGATGAAAATGGTCAGAAAAAGATCGAACTCCGGGATAATCCATTCCTTCATGACAATGTAGACTGATTCAGCTTAATCTGAAAATCAGCATATAGAAAAGGGCCATTTCCGAAAGGGGATGGCCCTTTTCCCTTTATGTGCAATCGTCTTTGGTGTTTTCACATGTCGGCTGAGATTGTATCTTCACCGCGGATTTTTTTACATCCACATCAACTCTATGGAAGCATATCTCCAGGTCTTTTCATCATTCGACGGTATTCTAAGTCTATTCACGCTTGTCGTGCTGGAGATAGTTCTTGGTGTAGACAACATCATTTTTATTGCGATCATCTGTGGTTATATTCCAAATAAGAAGGATCAACGCAGAGCAAGATTTATCGGTTTGATGCTGGCTTTGGTGGTGAGGATCATACTGCTTTCTACCATTAGCTTGATTACCAAAATGGTTGATCCGTTCTTCTACCTGGGACATATACCAGTTACAGGACGTGGATTGATCTTGTTTGGTGGTGGTGCATTTCTGATCGTCAAAACGGTCAATGAAATTTACCACAAGTTTAAGATTGCCGATAAAGAGGAAGCCGCCAAGGAGCGCCATATGAGCTGGACCAAGGCTATCTTTCAAATTACACTCATCGATATTGTATTTTCATTTGACTCCATCATCACTGCAGTTGGTGTCACCTCTGATAATCCCGATGCATCACTTGCATTGGCGACCATGATCATGGCAGTAGTTGTGGCCATGATTGCCATGTTGCTTTTCGCTCCTTATGTGAGTGATTTCATTGAAAAATATCCTACCATCAAAATGCTTGCTCTTGCGTTTCTGGTTGTCATTGGTATCATACTCGTCACAGAATCATTGGAAGATGCTCATGTATTGCATTTGCCGGAAGGTGTCAACATCAAGATTTATGCTTATGTCGCCTTGGCATTCTCTGTGATTGTGGAATCGCTCAATATTCGTTTGAAGAATGTGAAACAAAGGAGATTGGGCAATTCTGAATAAGCAGCGTTCTCCTTTTACAATGGTGTATGTCAAATGCCTGTCATTCAGATGCAATGATGGGTCAAGAATAATTGATGTCTTATTACACTTTGTTGTTTTGATGTCTTATGCGAGGCTTGCAAACCATATATATGCATATCAAGCTTGTTTACATGGATTGCCGCGTCTCATTCTGTGCCAAGTGCGATGTGTGATGAAATCATCTGGCTGAGACATGCCATAAAAAAAATCCGCAATCTGAAGCAACAGATTGCGGATTTTAAATCTTTAGGAAGTGATATTATCCTTTTGGTTTGATGCCTTTCGGACCATCTAATTCTATGGGTTGAACCCTTTGTGGTTGCGCCTTGTTGAGTGAATCTTGCGCACGCTTCATCCTTTCGAGTTCTTTTTCCTGCTTCAGGTATTCTTCATAGGAAGGAAGTTGGAATTCTTCCAATTGACCATTTACCTGAGTTGTTAGCTCAGTGACGTATGGATCATTCGGCATGTATTCACGGGCCATAACAGCGAGGCGGTCATTGATCTGCGCACGCATGGTGACATCACGTGCAATGACTGCCTGACGTTTACCATCCAGACTATGATAGTATTCAATTTCCTGGTTGTTCAACTCCACCATTCGTTTGGTGAGCTCAAATGCTTTTGCTGAGTCACCTGCTTGATACAACATATCTACGGCTTGCCACATGATCTGTGGTTGCTCATAAGGAACTGTTTTCTCTGGCATGACTTCAAGCGATTTATTCAAAACATTTTTCGCACTATCCAATTTGTTTTCAGTGATGAGTTGTTCAGCCAGGTGTCCGAATTGCAACCTAAGGTTGGTTGTCATCCTTCTGTTGTTTTCATCCATATAGATATTTTCCGTATCCATATTGCCCCACTTGAACTTGTTCATCATGTTGTTATACATGAGGTCTGTTCCAATGCCTCCGTCCAGATTTGGATTATCGTTTTTCTTGTGTTTGATCGGAGTAAGACGGTATGCAAGACCTTCCAATTGGAAGTAAGGTTCCAATCCCATGTAAGCATCACCGCCTGTTGTCACGGCGAAGTAAACAGGACGCGACCAGTCCATGTTATTGAGAAGGTCGAGCACGGCGAGATTGGCTTTCGTAATGAATCCTCGCGGTCTTCCACCACCATCCAATACTGACCATGAAATTTCATTCACGAGGCTATCACCTTCGTGCAAGAATGGTCTGTATGATTCCACAACGCTGCTATCTACTTTGATTGAGAATTTGTAAGAAGGCAAGTATGCAATATTGCTCTTACCATTTTTCACAAATTTCGAATCGTCAAGTACCACTTTCATGGCATCGCTGAGTGGCATGAATGTTTTGGTTTCCTTGTAAGGATCCATAAACATGACATCACGAGTGCCTTGGCGATACTTCTGTTCCGGCATTTTGAAAGGCACGGGATCACTCAAATACGCTTTGCGCTTCATCTGATCGATGTACCAGTCTGTGTTGAGCAATGATAGATTGACAATTCTGACATCTGTTCTGATACCTTCTACTTCTTGTGCATACCACAATGGGAAGGTGTCATTATCACCGTTGGTGAAGATGATGGCATTGGGCGCAAGAGATTCCAGATAATTCACGGCCATCGCAAGTCCGGTTTCGCGTTTTGCCCTGCTGTGATCATCCCAGTTGTATGAACACATAAGGAATGGGGCAACAAAGGCGAGAGCAGTTGGAGCAAGTCCTTTCATGATACCATCACCCTGAACAAACATTTTTATGCCCAACATCACCGCAAATGCGATGAGAGAGACGATGCTCATGAATACCAAAGAAAGACCGAGTGCACTATCGCCACCGACCGCTGATTCAACAGCATAGATGACGATCGAACCACCGAGAGTCATGGCAGCAAGGGTTCCAAGGTTTTTGACTGTGATATTTTGCGCTGCATAGTACAAGGCATAAACACCCAGTCCAACCCAAATAGCAAAAGCATAGAACGAACCTACCGAAGTGTAGTCACGCTCGCGTGGCTCCATAGGAGGTTGATTGAGGTAGATGATCACCGCAGCACCAGTAAGTATGAACAACATGGCTACTACTGAGAAATCCTTTTTATGCACCAACAATTGGAAGATGAGGCCGATGATGCCAAGTATCAGCGGTAAGAAATAGTATTTGTTGTATCCCGGATTTTTCAACTCGTATTCGGTAAGGTGATCGCGGTTGCCGAGTCTTTTCTCATCAATCATATTCACTCCACTCAACCAGTTACCTTCTACAAAATCACCGTGACCTTGTTTGTCGTTCTGTCGTCCTGCGAAATTCCACATGAAGTAGCGCCAATACATCCAGCCCAATTGATAGCTCGTAAAGAAGCGGAATTCTTCTGAGCCTGATGGAACAGCTTTGCTATACAAACGTTCCAGATCACGAATCACTTGCTGCGGTGTTTTATCCTGATAACCATTTGGCATGCTTTGTTTTTGGGTGTAGTAGTTCAGCACGGCTTCGTTTTCAGCAATGGCGTCTTCGAGATTGGTTACTTTTTCTTTACCGCGTGGAGTATTCCAGTCTTGATAATTACTCCACTCTTTGTAAGGAGTGAGGTGATTTGCTTGACTGCTGTGCATCCTCGGGAAGAATCCCATAAAACGTCGGTCATAGTTCGGAATAGAACCTTTCTTTTCGCCACTCTCAACATATTCTTCCACCAAAATCAATTTGGCATCAGCGTGATCTTTGATGTATTGCTCCGCTTCAAAAGGTGTTCTGCATGAGATCACCAATTTGTCTTTGGAATCGTTGGTGCGCACGCTATAAGATTTCACCCAAACATCAGCGCCATCTTTATACGGCTGCTCCATGTCTTGAGGTGTATTGAAGTATTGTCCAAAAAGCAAAGGACGATCTCCATATTGTTCGCGGTTGAGATAGGACAGAAGAGCGAAGAGGTTTTCCGGATTGTTTTCATCCATGGGCGGATTCGCTTGCGAACGGATGATGATCGTGGCAAATGAAGTATATCCGATAATGGCCATTGAAATACCGAGAATCAAGGTATTCAACATCACTGCACCTTTTTTGCGTGTAAACCACAATCCAAATGCAATCGCGCTGATCACCAAAATCACATAAACGGTCACACCAGAGTTGAATGGCATGCCCAATTCATTGATGAATACACGTTCAAACCAACCAGCAAGTGAAACCAGATAAATGATGACACCTTTTTGCACCAATCCGAGAATGGCCAATGATATCACACCCGTGGCAATGACCCCTGCGGTGGTTGTTTTGTATTTTTTGAAATAGTAAACGTAACAAATGGCAGGAATAGCAAGGAGGTTCAACAAGTGAACACCAATGGAAAGTCCGATCAGGTATGAAATAAGCACCAGCCAGCGCAAATCACCGGTTTCATCTACTACGCTTTCCCACTTGAGGATTGCCCAGAATACGACGGCAATGAGGAGTGATGACATGGCATAAACCTCACCTTCAACAGCAGAAAACCAGAATGTATCGCTGAATGTGAAAACCAAAGATCCAATAATGCCGCTACCAAGTACTGCCCACATTTTTCCAGAGGAATTGATACCACCGGATAAGTCTGCAATTTTTTTTGCGAAGTGGGTGATAGTCCAGAATAAGAATAATATCGTAAAGCTGGATGCAAGTCCGGACAACATGTTAATCATGTATGGTACTTGTGATGGATCTCCGGCCACAGCTGCAAACAATCTTGCAATCAACATGAACAGCGGTGCCCCAGGAGGGTGACCAACTTCAAGTTTGTCTGCGGATGCAATGAACTCTCCACAGTCCCAAAATGGCATGGTGGGTTCCAGTGTGAGTACATAAACTACCGTTGCAATGGCCCAAATGACCCAGCCGGTGATGATGTTTAACCTGTTAAAATTCATAGAGGTCTCGGAAAGTTTGAAATGCAATGATGAACCGCGGGAATGGTTCTTCGCCATTCTTCCTGCAGTCAACAGCGGTGGCGAAGGTAATGTGTTCGGGCCAATCAATACACGTGTTTGGAATTCTTGGGAATGTGTTTTTACACAGCCCAATGTGTTTCTATACAGAAATTACGTGATTGAAAATCAGCGATGTAGGATCTGATTACTTATTCGAATTCTTTTTGAGGAGTCTGACAACGAACGGCGGTAGAATCTCGTTGGCAATATTCACGGCCCTGTTGAACCATTTCATTTTGCCACTGTCCTGTCCTTCGCGATGTGCGAAGGTGGTGGTGATTCTTTGCCTTGTGGTGTTATCAATGTCCGTACGGCCGTTGGTGTAGTAGTACAATGCCAGTGATTTTCTGCTTCTATCTGGTGGACAAGTAAGTGGATCTGGGTGTCCGTGCCATGAGTTGTCAGTGGTAGAAAACATGGCGAGTGTGTTGAATAATGGCGCAATTCTAACGACGCGTTTGGACATGTCTTTTTCCCATAGTTCGAAATGTCCGCCATAGCTTTCTTCCCAGTTCTCATTCAGATAAACCAAAATGTTCAGCCTTCTGTCCAACTTCATTTTTTTGTGTTGGTGAAAATCAACATGGAGTTTGAGAAAACCACCTGGTTTGATCTGGTGAAAACCTCCGCCTTCGAAGTATGGATCGGGAATCAGGGTTTCTTTTATCCCCGTGAGTTCCTGAAGGAATTCGAGAAAGGGTTGTGAATTCAGAAAGTGTGCAAATTCTTTGGTGTTTGGCCCAAATCGGTATTCTCCCTTGGTTGCATATTTCTGCTCGTTAGGATTGTCATAAAAAACATCGACATCGGTCTTTTGAATATCTGGAAATTCTGCCAAAACCTTTCTGAGCATATCCGGATTGAAGAAGTCCTGAAATGCCATATTTGGAAAGGGTGCATTGGTCATGTATGTCTCCTTGAACTGTCGTGCAGTTGCGGCGAGGTCCTGATACTGATCTGATAAAAAGGGATTCTTGGACATAATGTTCTAAATGATCTACAAACCTAAACGCATTTGCGTTTGATCCACTCTGATTTTTGACATGAAAAAGGGGCCGAAGCCCCTTTACATCTTGATATCAAGGATTATTTGACGATTTCAATTCGTTGTACTGACGATTCATTTTCGCCTTGAATGCGCATTACATACAATCCTACAGGTAGATTTTCGAGATTAATCTGAGCAGGATTAGACCATGATTGAACATCCAATACAAGTTTACCGGTCATATCATAAAGTTCAATTTGCAATGTTTGATCATGTGATGCTGCTACAACATTGATAATATGTTGTGCGGGATTTGGATAGATGGAGAATGTCAATGCTTCATGATCTTGAGTGCTTATGGCACACTCACTGTTCACACCGAATACTACTTCAGCATTTACGTTTCCTGGTAGCAATTGCAATGTATTGATCAATTCTTCATTCAAGCCAATCTCTGCGGTGATTGTTTCCGCAGCAATTGGGTTTGCTGCTTCCAGGTTCAATTGGTAGCAGCCGGTAGGTACACAAACATTGATGTTGGTCTCAAAACCTTCCGCAATTTCCATTGACCAGTTACCTACGGTGAATCCTTCCATCAAGACAACGCAATTGATGGCATCTGCAAAATCATTGTTGTAGTCTCCAGTTACAGTGATAACTACTTCGGTTCCTGCGCAGCCCGTTTCCATATTTTGAACGGATACAGGCATACAGTATGTATCTGTACAAGTTGCAGTAGTCACTGTCAAGCATACTTCAAATACACCGTTTTGCTGATACCAAACATTGCCTGAAATTCCGTCGCTTCCGGTTTCATTTCCATAAGTCCATTGGAAGGTAGCATTGCCAGTGTATTCTGAAGTATTTGTAAATTCAATGTGCCCGAGTGTATTCGTGATAACAGGAAGGAATGAGGCCATACAATTTGTTTGACCACAATCTTCCACAACGATGGTCGTGCACAATTCTACACCGTTAGGACAAGCAGGAGAGGTATAGAAAGCACATACGTTATAAGTGCCTGGTTGAGCATATGTATGTGTGAAGAAGTGGCCGCCGTTCACGGCGCCTGTTTCATCACCGGGGAACCAAGTCACCGCTTCGCCTTCTACAAAACTTCCAATTTCAAAATTCATCACACCGCATTCGGCACCTGCTCCTGACCAAATTTCTTCTGGACAAGATGGTGCGCTACAATCAACAAGAACGGTATACAACAATGTTGTACCGTCCGGGCACGCAGCGCTCGTATAAGTTGCAGACACCACATAAACGCCGTCATTCGTATAAGAATGATCAGCATTGATGCCTGAGTTTTCGGTGATCTCATCACCAAATTGCCAATTCACATCACCAGCATCAACACCTTGAACATGGAAAACGTATGAATTGCAATCAACTTGTTCCGCGGTGATGTAAGTCGGACAAGGATCTGTATTACATGCTTCTACGTAAATGGTTGTGCATAATTCTACGCCATTCGGACACGCGGGCGAAGTATAGAATGCGCAAACATTATACAATCCAGGCTGAGCATAGGTGTGTGAGAAGAAATGGCCTGTGTTCACACTTCCGGTTTCATCACCTGGGAACCATGTTACAGCCTCACCTCCTACAAAACTTCCGATTTCAAAATTCATGACACCACAACCATCACCCACACCGCTCCATATGTATGAAGGACATGGTGAAACTTCCAAACAATCAATGTTGATCGTATAGTTCAAAGTTATTCCATCAGGACAGTTTGCACTGTAGAAAGTAGCGGTGACCACATACACTCCGTTTTCGAGATAGGTATGTTCTGCCCAAGCAGGACCAGCTGTTGTGTTGCCATCACCAAAATTCCAAAGAGCTTCTCCTAACTGTTCGTTACCGATGTTGAATGAATAATGTCCGCATGATGAATTGAAACCATAAATGACAGAAGGACATTCTGAATTGCAATTGGCTACAACAATACTCTGACAGAGCTCAACACCTTGCGGACATGCCGGTGAAGTATAGAATGCGCAAACATTGTATGTACCTGGTTGTGCATAGGTGTGCGTAAAGAAATGACCGCCAACAACTGCACCCGTTTCATCACCAGGGAACCATGTTACTTGTTCACCTGCGATAAAGTTTCCGATTTCGAAATTCATGACCCCACAACCATCGCCCGCACCAGTCCAAATGACAGATGGACATGAAACCGTCTGTATACAATCGATGGTGAGGGTGTATGATAGCGTTATTCCTTCTGGACAGTTTGCGCTGTGGAACGTGGCAGTGATGACATATACTCCATTTGACTCATAGAAGTGATCTACAAACACGGGACCTGAGGTAGTTGTTCCATCTCCGAAATCCCACGTTGCTTCACCTATCTGGCCATTGCCGATGTAAAATGAATACAACTCACAGCTATTTTCATTGACATTGATTTGAGTTGGGCATTCCAATGCGCATGATTCAACGACGATGGTCTCACAGAGTTCTACACCGTTCGGACACGCAGGTGATGTATAGAAAGCACAAACATTATAGGTGCCCGGGTTAGCGTAAGTGTGCGTGAAGAAGTGTCCACCAACGACAGCACCGGTTTCATCTCCAGGGAACCAAGTCACCTCTTCGCCTTCAACATAACTTCCAATTTCGAAATTCATCACACCGCAAGATTCACCAGCGCCACTCCAGATATCTGCCGGACATGGATCAGTATTGATACAATCAATATAAAGTGTAAAATTCAGTGTAATACCATTAGGACAACCTTGGCCATAGTAAGTGGCTGAGACGACGTACAATCCATTTTCAGCATAGGTGTGTTGTGCCCATGGTGTTGAAGAAATAATTTCTCCATCACCAAAGTTCCATGTCACTTCACCGAGCTGGAAATTATCAAGATTGAAGGAATATGTACCGCATTCCATAGGATTGCCGTACAGTACGCTCGGACATTCTGTTGGGCATGATTCAACCACAATGGTGGTACACAATTCAACACCTTCTGGACAATTAGGTGAAGTATAAAAAGCGCAAACATTGTATGATCCAGGTTCAGCGTAGGTGTGTGAAAAGAAGTGTCCACCTACTACAGCACCAGTTTCATCACCAGGGAACCATGTTACTTGTTCTCCTTCGATGAAACTTCCGATTTCAAAATTCATCACGCCACAACTGTTGCCAGCACCACTCCAAATTTCCGTTGGACATGGAATCACCACGATACAATCTACAACAATAGTTTGACTCACTGTTGTTCCGCCTGGGCAGTTTGGACCAAAGTAAGTTGCCGTTACAACATATTCACCATTTTCAAGATAAACATGCTCAGCCCAAGGCAGCCCGTTTGATGTGTTGCCATCACCAAAGTTCCAGGCTACTTCTCCCAGTTGTTCATTGCCAACATTGAAAGTATAGAATCCGCAAATTGAAGAATAAGCAAAAAGTTGAGTTGGACACTCATTATTGCACGATTCTACAACAATGGTTTCACAGAGTTCAACACCATCAGGGCAAGTAGGTGAAGTATAATATGCACAAACATTGTACGAGCCTGGTGAGGCATAAGTATGTGTGAATGCATGTCCGCCAATAACAGCGCCTGATTCATCACCTGGATACCAAGTTACTGATTCGCCTTCTACGAAGCTGCCAATTTCGAAGTTCATGACTCCGCAAGCATCACCAGCTCCACTCCAGATTTCATCTGGACAACTTGAAACTGGCCCTAAACACATGGTGAGGTTCCATGGAAGTCCTTGCCATAATTCGTCTTCTGTAAAAAGGGTTGTGTTTGGAGAGGTGATACTTATATACTCTATTTGTTGAGCAGCTTGCTCCATCAGACTATAGTCAAATTGAACTGTATAGCAGCCTTCTGGTATACAAAACTGTTGAATGCCAACATTTGGAATTTGCATGAGGTCAATTCCATTGAAGTAGACTTGTTGAAATTCATTCCAAAAGCTGAACACGGCGAAGTTTGCATAGTCTGCTTCGCAACAAGTTGCTATTTCAACTGTTACAGGATAAGTACCAACTGCACATTCAACTTGTTGAAATTCTATATTGATGTATTCGCAGTACTCTGAGGTACAAATCAGCTGTTCACCTGCATAAGTTGACATCGTCAAACAAACCAAATGCTGACCACTTGATGTGAATGTATGATTGAATGTTTCATTCTGATTTGTGATAACCTCATTGCCTACTGACCATGTATAGACAGTATTTTCAGCTCCTCCTGTACTGGTGTTGGTAAATTCTACGGAACCATTTTCACCGATATTGGATTCGAAAGATGCATTGCAATCAAGCATTTCAGCAGGTAACAATTGACCACTTTGATAATAATAAATCACAGCGATGCACGTGGTATCGAAACAATCCAAATTGCCCTCTCCCCATGTAAAGCAAATCACAGCACCATTCAGGCCAATATTATTCAGTTGATTTGAGCTTAAATGTCCAACAGTATTGTAACTGTTGATTTCACTTCCGCCACTGGTTGTAAATGTCCAATGAGGTGTGCCGCCGAATGTTTCAAAATATGGATAGAGTGGAGTGAAGTTCATGCCACCTGAGCCATCTGATTCCCAGGTGAAAGAAGAGCACGATTGGCTATCAGATTGAAGGCTCGTCAACAACAAAATGAAGATGAGAAGGCTTTGTACAGTTGTTTTCATTTGATTTTGGAAAGTTCTAAAGAAAGACTTGAAGTCTACATTTTGGTTGCATGGTTGGCCCAATTTCAGACGAATCTCGGATCAGTTTCCATCACATGTCCGCATTTTTTGCAGGTTCTGAAGTCTTCAGACGCATAAAAGTCGCGAAATCTGGGTAAGAAATCTTTTTCTACATCATGCAAAACGAATCTGTATTCGTGAAGCATATTGTTGCATTTTTCGCAATACCACTGGAGCCCGTCTTCCAAATGACGGTCGGCGCGAACACATTCTATAACCAGTCCGACAGTGTTGGGGCCACGACGTGGTTGGTGAGGAACATTGGCCGGTAACAAAAACATTTCACCTTCTCGAATTGGGATATCCACTGCTTTGCCATCTTCCTGAATTCCAACTTCTATATCACCTTCAATCTGATAAAACCATTCCTCTGTTTGATTGAAATGGTAATCTTTGCGTGCATTTGGTCCCCCAACAATCATCACGATATAATCGCCGGATTCTTTGTAGAGGTTCTTGTTGCCAACCGGAGGCTTCAATAAATCACGGTTTTCTTCGATCCACTGTTTCAAATTGAATGGTCTGCGAATCATAAATGATGTTTTGATTTTATCAGACAAATTTGGTGAGGTTTTGCTCAGATGCAAACACCATTGAGTAAGATCATCACAATTGCACCCTGGATTGAGCCAATGCAAAAAGTAGTTCGGGCTCATCTTCGAACGCTGTGCCCACAACAATCATGTCGGCCCCAGCAGCAAATATGGCCCTGGCCTGATCTTCATTTCGAATACCGCCGCCCACAATCAACGGGAGGTTCACAGTGCGGCTCACCTGATGAACCATTTCAGTATCCACTGGCCTTTCTGCACCACTGCCACCATCGAGATACATACATTTTAAACCGAGATATTCACCAGCGAGTGCTGTGGTAGCAGCAATTTCAGGTTTGTTCCAGGGTATAGGAAAAGTTTGGGAGATATATGAGGCAGTAGTTGGTTTGCCGCAATCGACAAGCATATAGCCGGTTGAAATGACTTCGAGGTTTGTACGTTTAAGTTGCGGAGCAGCGATGACATGTTGGCCTATGAGCAATTCAGGATTGCGCCCTGATATCAACGACAAAAAGAGAATGGCGTCAGCTTGGTTGTTGATTTGTGAAGGACTTCCCGGAAAAAGTATGATTGGCACCTTGATGTTTTTCCTGATCGCTTCCATCACACGATTGAAATGATCCGTCGTGAGCAAACTACCGCCAACAAGGACATAATCAGTGCGACTTTCATGAATCAATGACGACAACCGTTGAACATCCTCGAGATTCGAGATCTTATCTGGATCTATCAACACCGACAATGCCTTACGACCTTCAGATTTTAGGTATTGCAACTCGCCGAGGATACTCATGATGACAAATGTAATCGATCCGGTTTCTTCAACCTGATCAGACTACTTTCAATTTGGCGAATTTGAGCAAGAGTTGTTTTTGACCTGCAGAAGGAAAAAATATTGTTGCTTTTAAATCTGGTGCATTTCCCTCAACGGTAAGCACCTTGCCTTTACCGAATTTTTCGTGAATGACTTCAACACCAGGTTGAATTTCATCCGGTCCAGCGAAATCACCGGATGGAATGGGGGCTGCAGATGCAGCCGGATTCACTTTCTTGAAATTCTTTGGTGGCATGAAGGGCGTTGTCGGTGCCGCAGGAATAGGTTTCGAAGCTTCTTTGCGTGTGGTTGTCCGATCTATAGCTTGTTCAAAAGAGACGTTGCGTCCAAAAAATCCACTTCTTTCTTCACTGAAACTTACACGCGAGCTTGTTGCGGCCTTTTCTGGTGCCGGAAGTTCCAAAAATGCTTCGTCAATTTCTTCAATAAATCGGGATGGCTCGCAATATTGCAACTGACCCCATCTGTAACGCGTCAAGGCATAACTCAAGGTTGCTCTTTTTTCCGCTCTGGTCAGTGCTACATAGAATAGTCTTCTTTCTTCTTCGAGTTCTTCTCTCGAGTTGATACTGAGTTGTGATGGAAATAAGTTTTCTTCCAATCCAACAATATTGACATAAGGGAATTCCAATCCTTTCGCAGCGTGAATGGTCATGAGCGAAACTTTTCCTTCATCATTGCCATCATCTGTATCCGCGTCTGTCAGGAGTGCTACATCAATGAGAAAGTCGCTGAGTGTATTGATGCTGTCCGGAAACTCTGGATTGATTTTATCGCTGAATTCTTTCATCCCGTTCAACAACTCCTGGATATTTTCATATCGGGCAATTCCTTCCGGTGTTCTGTCGGTATAAAGTTCTTTGAGTAATCCACATTCACTCGCAATTTGGTGTCCGAGATCATATGCGTTTTTCGACTCAAGATGCACTGCAAAACTTCTGATGAGATTGACAAACTCATTCACTTTGTTCATGGCTGAACCGGACAAGCCTGTTTCATGCGGTCTATGGATCATGTCCCAGACACTGATTTCACGTTCGGCAGCACAGACCACAAGCCTGTTCACAGTGGCATCACCAATTCCTCTTTTTGGATAATTGATCACACGCTTCAGTGATTCTTCATCATGCGGATTACACACCAATCTGAAGTAGGCAATGAGATCTTTGATTTCTTTCCTCTGATAAAAACTCAGACCGCCATAAATTTTATAGGGGATGTTGATTTTGCGAAGCGATTCCTCAAAAGCACGGCTTTGAGCATTTGTTCTGTAGAGGATACCGAAATCTGCTGGACTGGCACCTTCCTGCATTTTGGTATCGAAGATCTGATTGGCGACAAAATTTCCTTCATCGTTATCGGTGAGTGCTCGATGAACTTTGATTCTTGCGCCTTGCTCGTTATGCGTCCAAACTTCTTTCTTAATCTGATCTCTGTTCTTGGCTATGATACTGTTGGCTGCTTCAACAATGGTTTTTGTGCTGCGATAATTCTGCTCCAGTTTGAACATGGCAAAGTCAGGATAGTCCTTTCTGAAGTTGAGAATGTTTTGAATGTTGGCGCCGCGGAATGCATAAATACTCTGTGCATCATCACCAACTACGCAAACATTTTGAAATGCCGCACCAAGTTGTTTGATGATGAGGTATTGCGAAAAATTGGTGTCCTGATACTCATCCACAAGTATGAACTGAAACTTGTGTTGGTACTTATGAAGAACATCAGGATGATCGCGAAGTAGTTCATTGGTCTTGAACAACAGATCGTCAAAATCCATGGCCCCTGCCTTAAATAGACGAAGGTTATATGCGGTGTAGATTTCGGATAATCTTTCACGCCTCGCCATTCTGTCTTCTGTCTGAATTTCTCCATCATTGGCGTAATCAGCGGCCGATATCAAATTGTTTTTGCAGGATGAAATGCGGTTGTATACTACTCCGGGTTTGTAGATTTTATCATCAAGTGCCATTTCTTTAAGAATGTCTTTGATGAGATTTTTTGAATCCGCCGTATCGTAAATAGAGAAATTTCTTGGGTAATTGATTTTATCACATTCCATGCGCAGAATGCGAGCGAAGATGCTGTGGAATGTTCCCATCCAGATATTTCTAGCTTCGTGTTCGCCAACAAGTTTCCCGATACGTTCCTTCATTTCTTTCGCCGCTTTATTGGTGAAAGTGAGCGCGAGAATCTGAAATGGATCTACGCCCTGTCGGATCAGGTTGGCTATGCGATAAGTGAGAACACGGGTTTTACCTGAGCCTGCTCCCGCAATAACCATCATGGGCCCATTTACGTGCGCTGCTGCTGCTCGTTGCGCATCATTGAGTTCTGTGAGAAAGTCGAAATTCTGGTTCACCGCGCGAAGGTAAGTCTGTCATTTGTGGTCCTGTAAGAAAAGTTATCCAATGGCGCAATCTTGAGAGGATAGTCCTTTTCATGGAATTGTTGTCAAGAAGTTATGCGAAAATCTTTTACTCCATGTGGGGTTAGTTTAGCGGCATGAAATGGCTCACCATCTGCCTCATCGCTTTGTTTCCGCTCTCGGCTTTAGCCCAGCAGGACGAGGATACGCTTGTGGTGTCCGTGGATTCAACCGCTTTGATGCCTTTTCAAGTTGACAGCATGATTTCCTATGCGGAAAAATTTGTTGGTTGTCGATATGGTTATGGTAGTTGTGGGCCGAAAACTTTCGATTGCTCAGGGTTTGTTCAACATGTCTATGGAAAGTTTGGTGTTGCTTTGCCCCATACCAGTGGAGGAATCGCGGACATGTGTCAGGAGATCAAATTGAAAAAAGTGAAACCTGGTGACTTACTCTTTTTTGCGGGTAGAAAAGTTTCTAAGAAAAATATTGGACATGTTTCTATCGTTCATTCGGTAGATGGCGATAGAATCAGTATGATTCACGCTACGGTACAATCCGGAGTAATTACCGAAGTGCTTTCTGAATCGGCTTATTTCACCAAGAGATTTATTCGCGCCGGTAGATTACCGCGCAGTGTTTTCAAGGGTTGATTTGTTTCGTGATTAAACCCGGATACCAATCAAGGAAATGTCATCAATCTGCTCGTGATCTCCTTGCCAGGTATTGAGGAATTGAATCAGCCTTTGGCGCTGCTCATCCATGTTGAAATTGACCAAGGACAACAATAAATTTCTCAATCCTGATAGTTTCAATTTCTTATTGTTTTCACCACCGAATTGATCTGCAAATCCATCTGTAAATGCATAGACAATATCGCCTTTTTTTAATTGATACGTGGTTGTTGTAAAAGCAGTTTTATCAGAATATGGCGAATAACCAATGGGCCTGTTTGTTCCTTTGATCGTCACCAAGTCTTCTCCATTCCAAATAAACAAGCAATGATTTGCCGCTGCAACGCGAAGTTCCATGGTGTCGTGCTGGAAAGCGAACAACGCCATGTCCATTCCATCGCTCACATTCATGCCTTCCTGTAAATTCATGGTCTGTTTCATCCTTCTGTCTATTTCCTCGAGCATTTCATGTGGCAGCGCTTCCGGGTGTTGTTGAAGTGTTTCGCGAAGAAGATTGCAGCCCATTACACTCACCATCGCACCGGGAACGCCATGTCCTGTGCAGTCGCCAGTAGCTAATAGGGAAACCTCATGTGCCGGTCCTACAACACCATTCAACCTCGTTTTTCCCACCCAATAGAAATCACCACTTACAATATCCTTTGGACGATAGATCACAAATGAATCTGGAAATGTTGTTTTCATATCTGCTTCAGTGGGAAGCAAATTGCGTTGTATGCGCTCAGCATAACGAATACTGCTGAGGATTTCTTCTTTTTGATTTTCCAGTTCAGTTTTTTGATGCAGTATTTCTTCTGTTCTTTCCAATACGGCTCGCTCTAAAACTTCGTTTTGTTCGCGCTCTATGCGATTGAGCTCTTTGAGACTTTGCAGTGCCTGATCTTTGAAGCTGTGGAATTTGTCCACCACCGCAAATGATAGCAAAATGGTTTCTGCTGCACTTCCAATCAACAAACCATATTCAGCATAAAATTCATTGCGGATCAGACCAAGGTTTGTCGCAATGAATCCAAAAACTGTGATGACCAATGTGATAAATCCAATGAGGAAAAATTTCGCCGGTTTATAGCCTTTACGCAACACCATGATGGTTACAGGAATGATGGCGAAATTGATCAACAGGGCAATCACATTGATAAGCAAAACACTTATGGGAAATGTAGTTGGTGTACCTATCAGTGAAAGTCCAATATTGAAGATGATAAGATATCCGACATAATTTAACCAGCGATGGATGCGAGGGAAATATTCCCTCAATTGAAGAAACATTTGAGAAAACTTCAACAAAGCCAGAATCGATAATGAGGCAAATACAGGCGTTGAAATATTGGCGAGATAACTATTGTTGGGCCAGAAGAATTGAAACGCATAACCACCAAGTGATAATTGAAGTAAGAGAAGATTGAAGTTATAGTGTACGTAATAAAGTGATGACTTTTCCCGAAGTCTCAGATAGAGGAACAATGTGAACAACAACACAAATACAATGAGCCCAAAGTAACATCCTCTGACGAGGTTATCGAGGGCATCTTTTTCAGCGAGAGAATGTTTCGTCCATACTGTAATCGGTGCCAATAATTGTTCACCGGCTGCATTGATTTTGGCATAATACGTTCTTGTCTCGCGTTCAACGAAGGCGATAGGGAAACGGTAGGTGCGGTGTTCAATAGGTCTTGACCCAAAAAAGTGGTTGTCGCCTGTAATGGACATCATCACCGGACCATGGTCCGTTATTTCGTAAAGTGCAACTTCATTCAGCAAAGGATTATTGATCTGTAAAATTTCTGACCCCCATGGAATTTGAGCTCCATTGATTTCAAATTTGAGCCATATATCATGTGGGTTGAATCCAAAATTGGGATCGTCTCCCGTACCAGGTAATGGTTGAAACAGTTCCTGCTGTTTGTTAAAAAGATCTTGAACCTGGATGTTACCGGCGGTATCTTCAAAATACCAAATGTGCTCTCGGCCTATATGGGTGCGCCCTTCAGAAACAGGCTTCATGGTTTGTCCATAGCGCACAATGGCTATCACCATCAGCAAAGCGGGTACAAAGAATACCGCGCTGAGCATCAGCTTTCTCATCTTATTTGACATGTTTTACAGATCGAAGTGGTCAATAGCCCTATACGTAAGTGTAGGAGTGGGGTTGCATCGCATCTCCGGTTTCATGTGGTATGAAGATGTGACGTTGCCGTAAGGATCTACTGGTGTTTTTTCATCGAAAATGAATGGCTCAATTCCATGCTCAAGCGTTTATTTTCGCACCACTGTAAAATCCACTGTATATGCCTTCTATTTTGATCATCGACGATGAACCCGCCATTCGTAAAGCTCTTCGTGAAATTCTCGAATATGAATCATTCGAAGTAAAGGAAGCCGAGGATGGTACTGCAGCACTAAAGATCGTTGAAAAGGAAAATTTCGATCTGATTTTTTGTGATGTGAAAATGCCACGTATGGATGGTATTGAGGTACTCACCAAAATGAAGGAAAAGGGTGTAGAGTCTCCAATTGTAATCATGACAGGTCATGGTAATGTGGAAACTGCCGTGGAAGCGTTGAAGAAGGGGGCTTATGATTTCATACAGAAACCTCTTGATTTGAATCGTATTCTGGTTACAGTTCGCAATGCGAGCAATCAACATACACTCGAAAAGGAAACCAAAACCCTACGACGCAAAGTGAACAAGGTTTTAGGATCCAACATTGTCGGTGAGAGCGACGCGATTACTGAAATCAAAAAGATGATCGACACTGTAGCACCGACTGAAGCTCGTGTCTTGATCACTGGTGGCAATGGTTCTGGTAAAGAATTGGTAGCGCGACAACTTCATGAAAAAAGCGCTCGAGCTGCTGGTCCATTCATCGAAGTTAACTGTGCAGCGATACCATCTGAATTGATCGAAAGTGAATTGTTCGGTCACGAAAAGGGAGCGTTTACTTCTGCTATAAAAACACGCCAGGGAAAATTTGAATTGGCAGATAATGGCACTTTATTCTTGGATGAAATTGGTGATATGGCTTTGCCTGCTCAGGCAAAGGTGTTGCGCGCATTGCAGGAAAGCAAAATTACCCGCGTGGGTGGAGATAAAGATTTTAAAGTAAACGTGCGTGTTTTTGCAGCAACCAATAAAGACCTGCGCAAAGAAATTGAAGCAGGTAATTTTCGTGAAGATTTATACCACAGACTTTCCGTTATTGTCATCCGCGTTCCTTCACTGAGCGAACGCAAAGATGATATTCCATTACTCGCGGACCATTTTCTCCAAATCATCTCTGAAGAATATGGCCAACCTAAAAAGGAAATTACTCCGGGTGCAATCAAAGCGCTGCAGGAATTGAAATGGACTGGTAATATCCGTGAGTTCCGCAACGTGATGGAAAGATTGGTGATTTTGTCTCCAAAAGCCATCGACGATAAAATGGTGAAGGCTTACGCTGTGCCTAATTTCAACTGACAATATTCTAAAAACTGAATGAAGTTGTGGTGATTCGTTTCACCTTACTTTTTGCTCTTGAATAAGAATACGGAGTTCAAACTCACAACTGCTACTGTTGTCACAATAATAAATGTAACATTTGGTGAAGATGGTGGGGATAAAAATGTGAGCAGGATAATGAAGATGGAGAAGGCATAAAGAACAAGACTGGTCTGTCTATGTGATAATCCAAGCGAGAGTAGTTTGTGGTGAATGTGGTTCTTGTCTGCTGAAAATGGAGATTTGCCTTTGAGCGCTCGTAATATGAAAACCCTTAAGGTATCGATAAGTGGGTAAGCCAATATGGCCATGGCGAGTACTGGTTTCGGTACTGTGCTCATGGTGGTGAGCATATGCTTCACCGGAAATTCAATCATTTTTACTGCAAGTACAAAAAGTACCAGTCCAATGATCAATGATCCGGAATCACCCATGAACAATTTTGCAGGTTGAAAATTGTAGATGAGAAAACCTAACAATGAACCTCCAAGTCCCATGGCCAACAATGCCAATGGCTGATCGCCTGTCCGGTAAAACCAGAAGGCAAATGCAAGACTGGCAATCAATCCAACACCCGCAGCAAGTCCATCGACACCATCAATCAGGTTGATGGCATTCACGATGACGATGTAAACAAAAATCGAAAGCGAAATGCTGAGCCAAAGTGGAAGATATTCCACATCGAATAATCCCCAAAATTGAGTAATACGTATGTCTGCTACCACCACGAGTATAAATCCTACAACGAGATGCACCAGTAATTTTTTGGTAGGCGAAACCCCAACGATGTCATCTTTTAGGCCAAGAAAAAACAGGATAAACATGCACGCCACCAAATACTTAAACTCGTTGAGCGCTTCGATGGGGAAATAATTATTCCCTAACACCCAACCTTCTTTGGATGGAAACCACAAGCTATAACCAATGATGGTACCCGCGAAAATCATGATACCACCAATGGTGGGTACTGATCTCCTGTGAAGTTTCCGAGCATCACCAGGCTCATCCACCAAATGTTTCAACTTGGCTACTTTGATAAGCGACGGCGTGGCAATGAGAACCAACAAAAAGGCTGTGGCAAAACAGCCGATGATCTCGCGTACAATCTCTGTGAAGAATCCGAAGAAAGTTTCCACTTTGGCTTGAGTCAGTTAAGATGTCTTGTCACTTCCACTGTTTCCAGCAGGTTGCGAAGTTACCTAAAAATCTGAATAGCGGTTGATGAGATTTGTTCTCAAGGAAATGTAGAGGTAAGAAGTCTTCATGGTTTGATCTGCACTCCAGTTGTAATCAGTCTTTTCCGACCTGGAAGTATAGCCGGCTATGATTTGAAAATTTGTCACCGGATTGAAGTTTACTCCGGCTTGCACATCCAATTGGGTGACGCTCCTTGTTGGCCAAGGTGCGATATTGTTGTACACCAAATCTGGGTTTGAAGCCCAAGATCCATCAGGCCCTAATGAATGTACAATGGAGTTGTATTTGAATTGTGCAATCAGTCTTTTGTACCGGTAGTTCAGGATGGCAAGCAATTCATCAGTAGCCGGACCAGTTGGATGACCAAGCGGCTGATTCACATGAGTGTATGATTGCAGATGCTCAGGATGCGCATACATCGAGCCTCCTAAATTGTTCCATTCAAGTTGAAGGTCGAGATTTTTAACCAATAGATCAAAATACTTATAACCTAATTGAAATCCGAATTCACCTGCTGCTGGTTGATCGGTGGCGACCTGTCCGTAAAAACATTGATGTTTTCCAACTTGTATTCGGGCATTCATACCTATAAGGACGTGGTTGATGCCGTCAAAACCTTGAAGCAAAGTATTGACACCAATTACAGGAAGGTACGCACCATAAGGTTGAGGAATGGTCCCTGTGCTATCGTATCTCTCCCAGATGATGCCTTCGAATAAGCCAAGCTCCAATTTCTTGGTGGGCAACCAACTCAAGTATTGAAAGCTACCACCTTTTCGTTTGAATAAGGCCTCGGGCACTTCTTTGAGTGGTAATCTTTCTAAGGTTTGCAGTGAAGCATAAGTTGCAGTGTATTGCCACTTGTGATCAGGCGATGTAAGTCTTGCTCTCAGGTAGGGGTATGAAAAGGCGGCATCACTCAACAGCAATGATCTGTATCCATGACCAAAAAATTGTTTGCCCTGGCCGAATTGTATGTTGAGCCATTTCAATGGGGTGTAGCTGATCCATCCATTGGCCATAGCAAAGTCATAACCATTGAGGTTGTAAGCTTTCACGCGTCCAAACCCGGGAAATGTTCCGGTGCTGTCCACAAAGTGTTTCAGATACAGTGGAACGAAACATTGTGTTTCATAAAAACTGGTTTGAAATGAAAATTGCTTACCTATATCTCCAATGAATTGCAAGCCGCGTTGATTGGTAAATAGTTGCTTACCGGCATAAGATGTTGTATCCGCAAAGTCTTTCCCAAGACTGAAATCGAACAAGGGGTCGGCTGCAATGAAGAAGTCGTCTTTTTTGATCGACAATAAATGATGCTTGTAAAATTTTCCTACGCCCGGAAAATAGATTTTAATAGTGTCTTTCGCGAGCAGATAAATTTTATGGATGTCAAGATCGCTCTCAATGGCTGGTTTAGCGGCCTGATGAAAAAGTACAGTACTATCACCTAAAACGAATCGCTCCGTTTCTTGTGTGAATAGTCTGGTAAGAGGAATATTCTTCTGCTGGGCAGTGGTAAACTGCCCGCAAAGCATGAGGATGAAAAGCGTGATGTATTTATTCAAATGAGGCATGCAATCGATAGGGTCACTTCATTCTCACATGCTCAAGATTCATCGATTTGAATTCTTCATAGACAGCAGTGATACCTTCACGCAATGCGATGCGGTGTTTCCAACCCATGTTATGTAATCTCGACACATCCATCAGTTTTCTTGGTGTGCCATCTGGTTTCGAAGTATTCCAGCGTAATTCACCTTTGAAGCCAACAACCTCCTGAACCATTTCAGCGAGTGCTTTGATGGTAAGGTCTTCACCGGTACCCACATTCACAAACAATTTTTCGTTGTAATTCATCATGAGAAAATAGCATGCATCAGCGAGGTCATCCACATGCAAAAACTCACGCATCGGTGAACCTGTTCCCCAAACTTCTACATGATCAAGTCCATTCTCTTTGGCATCATGAAATTTTCTGATGAAGGCCGGAAGTACGTGTGAATTGTTCAAGTCATAATTGTCATTCGGACCGTACAAGTTGGTTGGCATGGCAGATATGAAATTACTTCCATACTGATCGCGATAGGCCTCACATAATTTAATACCGGCAATTTTGGCAATGGCATATGGTTCATTGGTCGGCTCAAGCAATCCCGTGAGTAGACTCTCTTCCTTCAAAGGCTGAGGGGCCATTTTAGGATAAATGCAAGATGATCCCAGAAAGAGAAGCTTCTTCACACCGTATTGATGAGCAGCATGAATCACATTGGATTCGATCATGAGATTGTCATAGAGAAATTCTCCGCGATACACATTGTTGGCATGAATACCACCCACTTTTGCAGCAGATAGAAAAACGTATTCCGGTTTTTCATGTTTGAAAAAGTCATCCACGGCAGCTTGATTTCTAAGATCCAACTGACCCGAAGTGCGAAGGATGAGGTGTTCATACCCTTCGGCTACCAAACGTCGTACAATGGCACTGCCCACCATGCCGCGATGACCAGCAACAAATATGCGTGAATTTTTTTCCATGGTTGCGAATGTACGAAGGCATCAGGCGCGAACATCCAGTGCGTCGCGAAGTCCGTTTCCGACCATCATAAAGGCCAGTACGAGTAGCATAATCATAACTCCGGGAACAATGGCGAGATACGCCAAATCTGTTGTGATATAGGCGTAGTGTTCGCGAATCATATTGCCCCATGATGGAGAGGGTATCTGAGCTCCTAGACCGAGAAAACTTAACCCAGCTTCAATGAGGATGGCCGATGCGAAATTGGCTGCACTGATCACGATCACCGGCGATAATATATTGGGCAGAACATGTTTGAAAATGATCCTGAATTCTGAAAACCCCAGGGCTTTAGCAGCTTCAATATACTCCTTTTCACGAACGGATAAAACCTGACCGCGTGTAATACGCGCAACTTCTACCCACATGGTAAGCCCCACAGCTAAAAATATTTTCCAGAAACCAGTGCCAAAAGCAAATGTGATGGCCATCACCAGAATCAACGTTGGTATAGCCCATATCACATTGGTAAACCACATGATGACGTTGTCTGTGACACCCCGATAGTAACCTGCAATCAATCCAAGTGTAAGTCCGACCAGCAGGGAAATCAAAACAGCAATGATCCCAACAGCAAGCGATACAATCGTTCCTGCCATTAACCGCGAAAGCAGATCACGGCCATACTTATCCGTACCCAGAAGAAAAGTTTTTTCGTGTTGATAGTTGTTATCTCCGGAACTGATGCAATCATGAACTGCTATTTTGCTTTTCAACTGCTCCTGATTTTCTTCGAACATTGCTATGGCTTTCAGTGAATCACCTTCGATGGTAATGGATGAAACCGGAATAGCATCATAGTTGTATTCGGCCCCTCCATGAAGCCATGATTGCCACCAACCTATTTCTGGGGCATTGGGCTTTTTGATGTAAATAAACTGAATGCTGGTGCCAGGCTTCATCCTGCTGAGCGATAGGTGCTGATCGTTGGCATCCGGAGTACTGTCGGGTCTAATCCACGGACCAGCGATCACTACGAGTACACACATCAATATGAAGGTGAGTCCCGACATGGCAAGGGGATTTCTGCGGAATTTTCGCCAAGCCACCTGTGATGGTGTTAACTGCAACTTATGTGATATCTCTCCGGACAATGCGATGGATCAGATTTTTCTTTCTTTCCAAACAGGCCTGTACACTAAGGAGCACATGGTAGTGGTGATGACGTATAAGGGATGAATCAATACAAGCAATGGAAAATACATCAGCAACCACTTTTTGCCGGCCCATTTGGTAACAGCATGCAACAAAAGAAAATCAGCTATGGTTTTGAAAAGGAATACCCATCCGAAAGTTGCCCACGTTGTGCTTTTGGTAAGTGCAAGTATCAATGCGCCGATGAGGATAACCTGGATACTCATAAACAAAGCACCGAACCATAATGTGCCGGGATCTTTGAAGAATTTACTTTTTGAACTCCATCGGATGCGCTGCGCAAAAAACTCAGACCAACTTTTCAACGCGGCTGTTTCTACTACAGCCTCACGGTGATGAAGCCATATTACCTTGTTGTTTTTTTTGACGGCGTGTAATAAAAACATATCGTCTCCACTTGCCAAATGACCATCACTTCTCTTTTGATGGGCATCCATCCAACTGCTTTTTTTGAAAGCAAGATTGGCTCCGTTACACATGATGGGATCACCTAGCATGGCAGTTCCACCAGTAATGCCAGTGATACTCATGAACTCGAGGGATTGCAATTTTTCCATCACAGAATATCCGGGATGAATTTCCACGGGTAGTATCATCAAGTCTGACCCGGTGGATTGCATGGCGTCCGAAACGGTTGCAAGCCAACGATTACTTGGTATGACATCGGCATCCATGGTGATGATAACATTATATTTCGACGCCAGCACACCTTCTTCAATGGCCTTTTTTTTTCCATTATTTCCAACCAAATGGATCAATCGATGTGGCAGATGCATGTCAATCATATCCTGGCTGCCATCTGTGCTGTGGTCATTGACAAAAATGATTTCATGGGTAAATGAAGTGATCTCTTGTGTCTTCAAAGCATGACACAGTGCAGTCATATTTTTAGCTTCATTTCTGAAAGGAACAATCACACTGATGTTGCATGTTTGCCCCACCTCACGATATGGTTTCGTTGTATGCCATGACATAACCATAAAAACAATCCATACAAAATAGATTGCAACAAGGATCAAAATGAGATAGGCCACCATAGATTTACACCTCAAAGAAAAGATCTTGGCTGCAAAAGAACGCATCATTCTGGGTATTGACCCCGGTACGACCATTCTTGGTTATGGAATTATTCGTGTTGAAGGGAAAAAAATGTCACTTGAAGCCATTGGGGTGGTGCGTCTTGAGAAGATTGATGATCACCATCTCAAACTTCAGAAAATCTTCGAACGTTGTATCGAGTTGATTGATGGTTTTCATCCTGATGAATTGGCCATTGAAGCGCCTTTCTTTGGAAAAAATGTGCAATCGATGTTGAAACTGGGTCGAGCACAAGGCGTCGCAATTGCAGCCGCACTCAGTAGAAAAATTCCTGTTCAGGAATATGCTCCCCGAAAAATAAAACAGAGTATCACCGGAAGTGGAAGCGCTTCTAAAGAACAAGTAGCCGCCATGTTACAACGTTTGCTCAATATTCCAGAAGCGGATATGCCTGAGAAACTCGATGCTACTGATGGATTGGCCGCCGCAGTTTGTCACTTCTATCAAAGTTCTTCACCGCTTTCAGAAGGCAAATCTTTTTCAGGTTGGAAAGCATTTCTGCAATCAAATCCTGGTCGTGTGAAATAGCAAACACATCAGCTGTTTGATGCTGCGATTTTCTTATTGACGATCACATTAACGCGATACACCAGAAAAATGCAGATGATCGAAACGGCGGATACAACAAGTCCCAGAATGTCATAATTACCCAACGGACTTGTTGGTGTATCCTGTGTGACGATGACACCTGCTATCTGTGAAGAAATACCTCCCATCAATAACATGAGCGATGAATTGAGGCTCATGAATGCACCCCGATCTTTCATATCTGGCACCGCCGTGTTGAGTGAATTGGATGGAACAACGCGACCCATGATGCCTACAAACATCAGGACATTGACCATTATGATGATCCAAAGTGAGGTGGCGGGTAGGTTGGTATAAATCGTCACCATGATGATGGCCAGAATAGTGCCACCAACAAACAATTGAAATTTGTTGATCTTGTCACTCAACTTACCCATCAAAGGCATGGTAATCATAGAACCAATTCCGGTGACTAAGAAAATGAGGGGTATTTGTTCAGGTAAAATTCCCAGATTGTGTTCCACATAGGTTGTTCCGAACGGCATCATCATATAGCCTCCTGTGGGCAATAAGGCTGAAGCCAAAAAGGCAATCCGATATTCTCTTTTTTCGATGGTCTTGATCAAATGCTTGAGCGGATTGGATTCTGTTTGAGAAGAAAGGTGCCCATCAACTGGTTTCATTTGAAACAGGATGGCTATCCCAATCAATGCGCCGAGTCCGACAATCATGAAAAATGTCGAGTTCCAATGGTAATGGTTGGCCAATGCAAGTCCCGCTGGAATGCCCAAGACCTGACTGCCCGCAAATGCCATTTGGATGAACCCCATCACTCGTCCGCGTTGATTGAAGTGAAAGATATCTGTGACGATGGCTAAACTCACTGAACCAATTACGCCTCCGAAAATTCCAGTGATAATTCTCGCAAAAAGCAGGAAGTGAAAATCGTGCGCCAATCCACATAAAAATGTTCCCACCAAAAATCCAATGTAGAAGAACAAGAGTATTTTTTTTCGATCAAACTTGTCGTTGAAACCAGCTGATACAAATCCGGATATTCCCGCAGCAAAACCATAGGCCGATACCACCCAACTGAATTGCGATGGAGTCAAACTCATCTCTTCAATCAGGATATTTCCCAATGGCGAGAGGATCATGAAATCAAGGACGACTGTGAATTGCAGCAACGCTAAGATGGCGATGAGGAATATTTGGTAACCTGAAAATTTTTCGAGATTAGATGTTGTAGTTTGGCCTTTGTTCATGAGCAGTGGTGGTGTTGTGGCTGACATCCGCCATCAACAGCACTTAGTCTCATGCTTTGAAGTGTGGTGTAACAGACCTGGGTGATTTGGTCCGAAAAATACGCATGGAATCAAGGGTGAACATTGTTAAGAGATGGCTAAAGTATTTGACCTGTTGATCCACATCATGCCATTGAATTCGCTTCCAGAGCTGAACGTCGTTTCTGCATGTGCATTTTCTCATCATCATATCGTCTTCGTCGTACACAAATTCACCGAAATATCGATTCGACCTAGAAAGGCATTGGATAATTGGGGTTAAAGATTTATCATACCAAAGCGCTCTGGAAATTTCATCAAGAAGAAAAACTCGGAAACAGGATGAATTGGAGAATTCTCACTGATACGACTTATCTGAAGGCTGCTTCTCCTTGAATTGACTTACAATTCCCGCTGATGACCGAAGCAATCTTATTTTCGCCATCATTTTATCTGATTATGAAATTCGGAACCAAAGCAATACACGCGGGTCAGGAACCTGATCCAACCACCGGTGCCATCATGACGCCGATCTATCAAACATCTACATACGTGCAGGAAGCTCCAGCTCAACACAAAGGATTTGCTTATGCGCGTGGTAAAAATCCAACTCGGGTTGCATTGGAAAAATGTCTCGCCGCTTTGGAGAATGCCAAACATGGACTTTGCTTTTCCAGTGGAATGGGTGCGGCTGATACCATCATCAAATTGTTATCTCCAGGTGATGAAGTCATTGCCACAGACGATCTCTATGGTGGTACCTATCGCATGTTCACCAAAGTTTTTGCAAAGTATGGAATTGTATTCCACTTCGTGGACATGCATGATATGGCGGCGGTGCAAAGCAAACTTTCTCCGAAAACAAAAATGTTGTGGATTGAAACACCAACGAACCCGATGATGAAAATTATCGATATCGTCGCATTCACACAATTGGCCAAGGCTCATCATCTCATCAGTGTTGTCGATAACACTTTCGCTTCTCCTTATCTTCAAAACCCCCTGGATCTTGGTGCCGACATAGTCATGCACAGCGCCACCAAATACCTTGGCGGTCACAGCGATGTGGTGATGGGCACTTTGATGACCAACAATGATGCACTCTATGAGCAGTTGGCCTTCATCACCAATTCGTGCGGACCTGTTCCCGGACCACAGGACTCCTTCCTTGTTTTGCGTGGCGTCAAGACTTTGCATCTGCGCATGAAAGCACATTGCGAAAATGGTAAGGCTGTTGCGTTATTCCTTCGTAATCATCCAAAAGTGGGTAAGGTATACTGGCCTGGCTTTGAAGATCACCCCAATCATGATGTGGCGAAAAAACAAATGAAGGACTTTGGTGGTATGATTTCATTCACCTTGAAAAGTGATTCGTTTGATGATGCAACAAAACTCGCTCAAGCTCTGCGTGTTTTTTCTTTGGCCGAATCATTAGGTGGTGTTGAATCATTGGTAGGTCATCCAGCTTCCATGACGCATGCATCGATTCCAAAAGAAGAAAGAATCAAAACCGGTTTGGTTGATTCATTGCTTCGATTGAGTGTAGGTGTAGAGGATATGGATGACTTGATTGATGATTTATCTCAGGCATTAAATCAGATATGATGTTATTCTTGCAACCATGAGCACGAAAAAAACTGCAGTTGTTGGCGCCGGACTCGTTGGTGGTCTCTGGGCCATTTATCTGGCCAAAAGAGGTTATCAGGTGCGTGTCTTCGATCGTCGCCCTGATATCCGCAAAATGAAAGTGGTACAGGGTAAAAGTATCAATCTGGCATTGAGTGAAAGAGGTTGGAAGGGATTGATTGGCGCAGGCATTGAAGAGGATATCCGAAAAGTCTCCATTCCTATGAAAGGCAGGTTGATGCATGCAGTGGATGGTAGCCTTACCTTTCAACAATACGGTCGCGATGATCAGGCCATTTATTCTGTATCACGCGGGTTGCTCAATCAAACACTATTGCATTGCGCAGATCGCTACGAAAACCTCGAACTGGTATTCGATCACCGATGCACCGATCTCGATGTTCAAACCAATACGATTTCTTTTCATCATGAAAAGACTGGAAACGAGGTGACAGAAACATTCGATCAAATCTATGGAACGGATGGCGCATTCAGTGCTGTAAGAACAAGGCTTTCAAGATTGGACAGATACGATTATTCTCAAACGTATCTGGACCATGGATATAAGGAATTAGAAATTCCTGCCAATCCTGATGGAACACATCAGCTGCGAAACGATTGTCTGCACATTTGGCCCCGTGGTGAGTATATGATGATTGCTCTCCCGAATGTCGATGGTAGTTTCACATGTACTTTGTTTATCGCGTTTGAAGGCAAGAACTCCTTGGCGAATTTGAAAACGCCGGAAGCTGTCAATGCTTTTTTCAAAACAAATTTTCCGGATGCTTATGAATTGATGCCGGAATTGACGCAAGATTTTTTTGCTAATCCTGATGCGAGCCTGGTAATGATCAAATGCAATCCTTGGCATTATCAAGACCGCATTTGTTTGCTTGGTGATGCCGCACATGCAATCGTTCCATTTTACGGCCAAGGCATGAATGCGGGTTTTGAAGACTGCACGGCACTCGATGAACTTATTACCAAACACAACGAAGATTTCAAGCAGATTTTCCCCGAATATTCGCGCATCAGAAAACCTGCGGGCGATGCGATTCTCGAATTGGCATTGAGGAATTATATCGAAATGAGGGATAAAACCGCGGATAAGGAATTCTTGCTTCAGAAAAAAATAGAATCATGGTTCAGCGAAAAGCATCCTGAAAAGTGGATTCCGCTCTACACGCAGGTTTCTTTTTCACACATTCCTTATGCCGATGCGCTGCGCAATGGCGACCGCCAGCAACAGATCATGAACCAAGTAATGGCGATGGAGAATATTGAAGCGCAATGGAATTCGGATGCCGTAGAGAAGAAGATACTCAGCTTGCTCTGATTCACATCTTTCCGTTCGTTACTCAATAAGTGTAAGGTATTCTCGTTACGGTGAAGGTCTATCTTCACATCATGAACAGGATACTGGCTTTCATTTTTATTTGTACGGCCGTTGTTGCTCAAGCGCAATACAAACGACAGATGACTCCTGTCTTTGTGCAGGGAACCGCCTATAAAAACACGGGGTGGTTTATCGCTCCTGGTATTACCTATATGCTTCCTGTGAACCGTAAAGAAAGCCTCACTGGATATTATGAAAATGGTGATGCTTTGGACACCCTATATTCCGGAGACTTCACCAGGGCTGGAAAAATTGGAGCCTATCTCGAAGCAGGTCGTCATAAATTCTTCACCGATCGCGTTCTTTTGGATCACATGGATTTTGGTGTGCATTACAAAATGTTGCGAGGCAGGGATCGTTTTGATGGAGCCGTGTATAGTCCAGCAGGTGTTGCCCCGGTGCAGAGTAATTCTGTTTTTTCTGATCATTTCGTGGGGGCCTTCATCAATTTCAGCAATATCATACAACTGACCGACCATTTTTGGCTACAAAATTCTCTGGGTGCGAATGCCGAGTATGCCCTTATCTCCAGAAGAAACGACGGTTCTTTCTACGGCGCTGAATGGCAAGACCCGGGGAAAATTGTCGGACAATTGCATTATAAGCTTAGCTTCGGATGGAAGCCTGAGCCGGGCATGTATATCGTACCATCTATTGAAACACCGATACTCGGTGTTTATCCATGGTATGATTTGAAATCGACACTTCCTTATTACACCGGGAAATACCGACCCATTATTTTTTCCATCAGGATACAATGGCTTACCATGTCCAATGACCGCAAATGCGAGAATCAACCCGGACATCAGGTGGATACTGAAAAGGCAGGTAAACACAAGTCCAATGATTTGTGGGGTCCACAAAACAAAAAGATGAAGCGTAAACGGGAGAAAAACTAATAGGGTTAAACCTTGATCAAACGGACGATGTTCTGTGATCGTGTTGAAACGCTTCAATGACAACGGATTCCATGATTTTTGTTTTCACGTATCCAACAGTCGTTTTTCATTTAAAATCTTGCAATGCTTGACCTGATTATATCTGGAGGCGAGTCCATTTTGCATGGAAGGGCTTCATCTCGTCCCTGACGGCAAAATCCAGGTTAAATCATCCATTCACCTGTTTTTCCTGACACAATTCCACCAACACCGAATTGGTTGATTTTGGATGGAGAAAGGCGATGATTTTATTGTCTGCACCATCTTTCGGCTGCTCATGTATCATGACATAACCCAAGCCTTTAAGTCTTTCAATTTCCACATAGATATCTGTCACATCGAATGCAATGTGATGTATCCCTTCTTTGTTTTTCTCTAAAAATCGCGCAATGGCGCTGTCTGCGTGTGTGGCTTGTAGCAACTCAATTTTTGATTCACCACACTGAAAGAATGAAGTGATGACATGTTCACTGGCTACTTCTTCTCTTTTGTAAGGCTGAACGCCGAGCAAATCGGCAAATATTTTTTCTGATGCAGCAAGGTCCTTGACCGCAATGCCCAAATGTTCGATTTTGTTCAGCATACTCCGTTTTGATTTTGGGGTAAAAATAAAACCCCTGCCCGGGAAGAGCAGGAGTTTGAAGCCATCATTGCTGATGTTTGTTTATTTCTTTTCTACAATCACTCCGCCTTTGTTGTCGAAGCTCACGTAGTATTTGCCTTTGAAGAATTTTGAAGAATCTACGGAAGATCCGCGACCAGCTTTCACCAAGGCACCATATTCAGAGTAAATCTCAAAATCTGTTTCTTCTGAAAAATCAATGCTTGAAGAAACGCGGTTGTTTTTGATGATCACCTCTTTCGTATTGCTCACCACTTTGATTTCTTGTGATGTGCGCTGGCCTTTATAATCTAGTTGGTACACGCGGAAGGTATTCTGACCACTGTGAAGTTTTGCTTGAAAACTATAATTGTTTTCTGCGGTTTTTCCTTGGCCAATGACTTCGCCAACTTTGATCCAACGATTCCAACGGAATTGCTCAACCACATATGGTATGGATGATGATTCTTTGGTTGTGGTCCACGTCAACAAACCGTCCGGAGTGAGATTCATATTCACTACTTCGAAGGTACTGTTGGGATAAATCACTTCCGGATTGATGATTTTGACATCACAGTTTTCTTTGCATCGAAGAACGATTTCAACCGGATCACCTTGCTTGAGGCCCCACACAGCGAGGTCCACAGCAAATGCCGGTGAGTTTACTTCGTCACTGGTAATGTTGCCATTCACGAGTACTTCGAATATGCAATAGCCAATGCCACTTGTGGTGACTGGATTTTTTACGTACAGGTCTTTGCCCTGATAGATACCGCTGATGACGACGACTTCGGAAAAAGCCAGCATCGAAAGCAGCGTGAGGGAGATGGTCAGAAATAGGGTTTTCATCTTTGTGGGTCAGATTCTGAGTATAAGGTGGTCAAATTTACGGAAAACAATTTATGCTTTCTGGTGAACAGAAGAGATCGCCTGGCGCATTCTATTGACGCTTTCCATGGAGAATTCTCCTTCTTCACTCGTTCTGAAAACATATGGTTTTCCTGAAATTTCATTGAGACTCTGGTAGCTATAGTCATAAGTCGTGCCATCAGGTAGGATTCGTTGAAACAGTACCGAATTATTTGATTCTTCAACCACTTTGTTGGTGAAGAGCATGTCTTCTTCCAGCTCATGCTTGATGGCCGCCATATCCACTTTCTCTTGGGTGGCTACAATCCAAAACTGATCACCGAGGCGAATGTTGAGCTCACCGGTAGCCTCATTGACGGCTATTTCTGGAGAGTTGGCAATCATCAGATCCTTGGGTAAGGCGATTTGAAAGCTGTAACCGGCTTCATTGACAGTAAACAACGAATCATTAGGATTCAATACAACCGGATTGTCGGCTTTTGGTGCATTGGGCTCACCGGAGTGACAGGCTTCAAATGCTACTACGGTCGAAATAATTCCAGCTAACAGGGTAATCTTTTTCATGTCTGATTTATTATGGGTCGAGCGCTGTTACGTGATAGCCCACCACATAGTTGCACTTTTCCTGAATTACTCTTTGAAAACCAGATATACCGCACCAAAAATCAGAGCCATGGCAGCATAATGGTTCCACTTCATGACCTCATGGCGGAAAAAGGCTAAAGAAAATACCATAAATACAATCAGGGTGATGGCTTCCTGTATGATTTTCAGTTGAACCAGTGTGAATGGTCCTCCATACTCCTGTGATCCGATTCGGTTGGCGGGAACTTGCAAACAATATTCGAAAAATGCCATTCCCCAACTGATGAGAATAACTGCGAATAAACCAAGACTTTTCCCCCATTCAAATTCCTTGAACTTCAAATGACCATACCATGCAAACGTCATGAATATATTGCTGCCAATGAGCAATGCGATGGTGTATACAGCTTTCATCGATGGAGATATGGAACACAAATGAAGTGTGCCTTTATTCTCTGTCAGGTAGGTGAATGATTGAAATCCTTACAATCCAATGTGAATAGTCCGAATCAATTCACGATGGTCAAATAGGGAGAATTGAAAGTGGCATCATAGGTCACCAAAGGTGTACTTGCCGGACCATTGACCAAAGTACCATCCATGATGAGCCATTGTGAATCGGAGCATGGGTCATCTATCAACACACCGTCACCCGCAACAGTTACCGCGCACTGATCTTCCGGTTGGTATGTACTGTGTCTTTCAATGGCCACAAATTCTGATTCCGATTTGCGGTAAACAATGATGCCGCGGCTACCACCTGTAATGTAGACCCAGCCGGTAGGAACCGTTAAATTGAAAAAATCAGGTTGATTGATGTTGATCGTAATGTTCACCGGAACGTAAGGCACATTGTAATTCCCTTTGTCCTTGCAACCGTTACAAGAAATGAGAACCAAACAAAACAGGGTGATATGTAAAATGCCTTTTTTCACTGAGCAAAAATAGAACCTATCGATATCGTGAAGATCGCAGTAACGGAAGGAAAGTAATGAAAGTGTGGAGGCGGTATTTACAAAACACTTTTTTTGGCAACACCCGGCACATATTCCTTCAAGTAAAATGGATCGAAATAGGCGACGTCGACAAATTCCCCTTTGGAAAATTTGGATGAAGCCAAGTCAGACAACATGGAGGCCGATGGTAATTTATTCAAACTGGTTGTTGTTGAACTGATGATTTCCGCAAACTTGGCAGAGCCATCACCGGTGAGAACAATACGTTGTTGTCCGAATTGTTCGAAATATGGTTGATCTACAATAACCGAAGATGGACCGTGAAGACGTTTTAATTCGCCAGTGTAGACTGAACAATAAACTTCCATACGTCGGGCGTCAATCATAGGTATGATGATTTCGGCATCCGGTTTTTCTTTTTGTGCATCTGTGGCCAATGCATCCAATGTATCTATCGCGATGAGAGGAATTTCAAGTGCAAAGCAGAGTCCTTTTGCAGCTGAAATTCCGATGCGCAAACCGGTATATGACCCTGGTCCCTGACTCACCGCTACAGCTTGAAGATCTTTCATGCCTATTCCGCATGATTGTATCATTTCGCGGATAAAAACATGCAGCGATTCAGCATGGACAAATTGTTCTGCTGATTGTTCACGTAAACCAATCACTTCTCCGTCGCCATGCAATGCAACAGAGCAATTCGTGGTTGCGGTTTCAATCAGCAGAATGAGCGCCATACTATTCCTCTTTTTTCTCTTCGCCTTCAAAAGATGTTTTTCTCTTCACGCGATCACCGGGTTTCAAGGAGTGAGACACTTCCTCATACGGACCGGTAATGATTTCTTCACCTTCGTTTATTCCTGATTTGATCTGAATGAATTTATCGTCTTGAATTCCTGTTTCTACCACACGTAATTCGGCCTTATGGGTGCTTTCATTGAATACAAATACAACTTCAAGAGGTTTATCATTTGCTACATTTTCTGATTCGGCAGTTTCATCTGATTGATCTGCTCGTTTTCTAAAACGGTCCGCAGCACTCATCGAGGTTGTGTCTTCGCGTGTTGCTACTGACTTGATCGGCACACTTAAAACGTGATCTGCTTTATTGGTGATGATGTCCACCGTTGCACTCATTCCCGGTTTAAATGGTGAATCACTCGCTGTTTTGTTTTGCATGAGGTGTTGGTATGACTCAGGGAGTATTCTGATTTTAACCGAAAAATTGGTCACCTGATCCATGCTTAATGTTGTAGTGAGTGCATTCAAAGCAGTATTGCCTATTTCTGTCACTAAACCTTTGAACTTTTCATCTTTATAAGAATCAACCTCTACTAGCGCAGTATCGCCAAGAGTGACACGAACGATGTCACTCTCGTTTACTTCTACATTCACTTCCATATAATCCAAAGCAGATACTTTCATGATAATGTCACCACTCATCATGTTGTTTCCAAGCACCGTTTCACCAAGTTCTTTGTTCAGTGCAGTCACGGTTCCAGTCATGGGTGCGAGGATTGTAGTCCTTTTCAAATTATCCTGGGCTTCATTCACACCAGCCTGAGCGCTTTCAATGGAAAACTCAGCACTGGAAATACTTTCTTTCGCAGCAGAAACTTCTGCTTTTGATGTCTCCCATTGGCTGGTGATATTCTCCATCTCTGATTTCGAGATGGCATTGTCTTCGAAGAGTTTTTTCTGACGGTTGTAGTTTAAATCTGTTGCTTTGAATTGTGCTTCTGCTTGTGATAGCCTTGCTTTAGCGCTACTCAAATTACTTTTCGCACTGTTCAATGCCGCCTGTGCCCGGTTGAGTGCTGAGGTATACAGATCAGGATTGATCTTCACCAAAAGCTGTCCCTGCTTCACCATGTCTCCTTCTTTCACTGGTAGTTCAATGATTTGTCCGGAAACTTCTGATTGAATTTTCACTTCTGTTTCAGGTTGAATTTTGCCACTTGCTGCAACTGTTTCGATCAAGTCTTTCATGGATGACTTAGCAGTAGTGACTTCAATGTCTTCATCTTTTTTACCGAAGATCAAAGCGAGGACAATGATGAGAACCAATATTCCACCCAACCAGATAAGTCTTTTTTTATTTCTGCTCATGTTTATTTAAGGCTAATCGGTTTGCCCTGGTAAAATTCCAGGAGTTTCAATTTAAAAATGAATTCGTATTTGCTTCTGGTCATATTCGCACGGGCGTTTTCCAAACGGGTGCGTGCATCAGAATATTCCACAATATTACTTAGGCCTTGTTCGTAGCGGAGTTCAGCCCATTCAAGTGCTTTTTCACTGCTGGTCACACTTGATTTATTGGCGTAATAATTGGCCAAAGCAGCATTCGCATCTGCATGCGCAGAGTACACATTTTGTGTGATGGTTTGCTTCGCTTGCTCCAATTGAATATTGGCGACTTGATAGTTGACCTCAGAACGTTTCACCGCGCTGCGCGTGCTGAATCCATTGAACAAGGGTATATTCAATGTGAAGAATAATGATTTGTTGACGTTATCTTTCAACTGATCATTGAATGCTTTGGTCTTGTAGTCATCAGTACTGTACATCAATTGAGGAAATGAAAGCACATAGTCTCCCGTTCCAACTACGGTACCAATTGGATAGCTCAACGTATCTGGATTGCCGGTGACCACTTTTGCCGCACCTGAGTAACCCGTTCCATAACTAAAGCTGGCATTCAAACTCGGATAGTAATTTGCAGCGGCAATTTTTTTTCCAATATCGGCACTGGCCACATTCACTGTAGCGCCCTTGATTTCTGGAAAATTATTCAATGCAGCTTGCACAAGCACATCTGGATTGGATATCATATCCATACTGCCGATGTCTTCGATCTCTGGTATTTCAATCGCAAAGGATTGCATTTGATCGGTCTTCAATTGAAGCAATTGCATCAAGGATAGTTTTGCGAGTTCAGTGCTGTTGTGCGCACTGACTAAACTGGCATTGTTGGTGGCTTGTTGGGCAAGCAGTTCATTAAGATTACCTACAGACATCTGGCCGGCATCTACCAATTTCTGCATGCGGTTTACTTGTCTGTCTGTAGATTCAAGAGTGCGTTTGGCAATTTCTTCAAATTCACGGTTGATCAATACATTGAGATATGCGGTAGCCACATTCAATGCTATGTCATTGCGCATTTTTTCAAAATTCCATTTGCTGACTTCCGTATTCAGTCCTGATTGTTTCAAGGTATTCACTTGCTGGAATCCATTGAATAAATTGAGACTGGTTGCAATGCCGAAATTGTTACTCTGTATGCGTTGTGATGCAAATTGATTCGTGAATGGGTCAATTCTTTGTCCCCAGTTATATCCATGGGAACCTTGAGCGTTTAATGTGGGCAACATTCCACCGAGGGCAACATTTTCGTTGATCTCCGACAATTTGATGTTTTGCTGGCTCTGTAGTACGGATAAGTTATTGTGCAATGCATAACTCACGCAACTGTCCAATGACCAGACTTGTGAAAATCCTGTGACAGAATTCAGCGCGAAAAGAAAGAAAATCGCAATTCTCATACTGGGGTAAATAGGTGTCACAAACTTAGTCTGAAACTACCCCTTTGAACAGCGATTATGTTTAATGGCTATGAGGTGTTACGAATGGAGTATTCAAAAGACCAACAGATCGAAGTGCGAATAAATCGTGCCTTCGATGGATATGGTCTTACATGCCAGTTACTTCGATTTCAATGCGGCGGTTTGCACTTACCTGCCACTCCGTCTGCGGATCTGGATAGATCATTTGTTTGTTACCCATACCGCGGGATGTCAATCTTTCTTTGGCAACACCGTGTTGGATGAGGTAATCTACAACTGCCTGTGCACGTTTTTCAGATGCCTTGCGGTAGAAAGAATCACTCTTTTGGTCTTCGTTCACGGGTCCGTTCACATGTCCAATCACACAGATCGACACAGATGGATTCAATGTCAAAAATTCAATTAACTCTTCTAAAGCAGGAGCTGATTTATGATAGATCTGCGTTTCATCTCCCAAGAAGGTGATGTCTTCAATACTGCTTTTTAAACCGACACTCAAAGGTTTCAATTCAATACGTTCAACGTGGGTTTCTGCTTCATCTGGCCAGAAGCGATGTGCGAAATACATATACCCCTTCTTGATGACGGAAACAGTGTAGATGCGGTATTTTTTAAGGAGAAGGGTAGAATCGGAAACATCTTTGAATACCACCGTTTTTCTCGGGTTGAGGCCTTTGATCATCACATCCGCTTCCATGGGTTTTTTCGATTTGAAATCAAGAACGAGAAGTTCCATCTTCTGCTCTTGTACATCGTTGGCGTTGGTCGAATCAATCTTTTCTTCGGTTGTAAACTGACCCCAAGAGACAACAGATGACGCGAAAATCGCAATCACAAACAAAATGGTATAGCGGAACAATTTCATGTGGGCCTATAGTAAGGGTTAATTCTGTCAGGCAATTTTCAAAAACCAGTCCAAAATTGCAATCAGGCTTCCGCAGTTTGCGGTTTGAAGAGTGCAATGATGTGTTTCCTGAAAAAGACAACGAGGATCGTCGCCAGCAAGAGATAAGGCAGAACCATCAAATAGACAATTCCACTGTTCAACCCTTCTCCAATTCCTTTATCTACATTCTCTGTTGCGCTTTCTGCTGTCGCTTTGCACATGGCACATTGTGCTTCAACATCAACGGAGCTGATGAACACAAGGGCAAGAACAACGAACCACAACATCGCCTTTTTCATATAGCAAATATAAAAAACAGTGGCTTGGAATCTTCTATTGCTGAAAAAACATATGCGCCAAGGTTTGGGCAAAATGTTCATAATCAGCGAATGTTATCAGGTGTAATATGGGCTGATCATCAGGTAGACAATCACGCCGGTGCATGCAACATAGAACCATACTGGCCATGTGATACGGGCCAGTTTCTTGTGTGCTGGAAATTCAGCAGTTAGCGCCCTGTAGGCCGTGTAGAGGATAAAAGGTAGGATCACCCCGGCCAACATGATATGTGTGAGCAGGATTATCAAGTAGAAGGCACGGTACGGTGCATCTTTCGGATAAACTGTGTCGGCCGCCAAAGCATGGTGTGCGATATAAGACAATAAAAACAATACCGACAAGATGATAGCTGCGAACATGGTCCGTTTATGCAATGAATAATTTTTCATTTTGACTGCGATCAGCGCGGTCAATAGCAAAATCGCCACAGAGCCGTTGAGATAGGCATTGATGGTCGCGAAAATGTGAACATTAAAGGATGGATCAACCGGAATGGCGATGTATTTCAAGGCCACGACGGCAACAAAGACAACTACTGATACAATTCCGATGAGCAAACGTGCTTTCGGATCATTGCGTTGAATGACGGGTTTGAGCATAATTTATTTTTCGTTGGTGAGTTTTTTCAAATCATGAAACAACTGATCTACGCTTTTGGTTGACGTACCATCATAATATCCTCTGATGTGCATGCCTCGATCTATCAAACTGAGTTTATCGGTGTGAAAAATGCCACCCTCTGCGGTATCTGAAGGGAAAGCAGACAACATAAATCCATTTTCCGCGAGGTCGTAAATGTCTTCAGCCTTGCCTGTGAGAAAGTTCCAGTTGGAATAATCAGCACCAAGCTGGTCGCCATATGCTTTCAATACTTCCGGGGTATCTCGATCGGGTTTCACACTGAAAGACACAAAACCAACAGCGGTTTCAAGTTTTTCTTTCTTCACCATTTCCTGCAGGCGGGCCATTTGTGAACTCATGATCGGGCAAATGCCAGGGCATTCGGTGAAGAAAAATTCTGCCACGAAGATTTTTCCTTCATAATCGTGGTGTGAAATGCTCTGGCCTGCTTGATTGGTAAAACTAAATTTCGGAATGGTATATTGAACAGTATCTGCTCTGGAGCTCCCATCATCCATGCGCCGCAATTCTATGTCGGACTCACCGAAATAGGGCAAGGGCGCATCACCGGATGACTGACTTCCTTCTGTGTTTTGTGGGTTGCATGCATAAAATGCCCATATCAGGATGACCCAAACACTATTTTCCCTCAGCTTTCTGATCATGGTATTTTCTTAAATCGATCTCTTTCTTGAGCAAAGCGATATCTTGAATGATTCCCGGCAAGCCATCTTCACCATTGCTGCCTAAGAAGTGGTATTCGGTATTGCCATATACGCCACGGATGTGACCTTCGGCATCGACCAGACGGAAGATGGCGTCATGTCGTACATCTTCTATCAGAAATCCATTTCGTATGAATCCTTGCATGGCCTGCTGATCTCCTGCGAGATACATCCATTTGCCGGGAAATGAATTGTACCGTGTGTTTTGATCGACGTATGCTTTGCGCAATTCTCTGGTGTCTTGGTCGCAATCTGTGGAGAAAACCACAATGCGGATATCTTGTTCACTGCGGTACTTGAAATTCACATTCAACAATCTTTCAGTGATCTTGGAGATGTGTTCGTTTTTTAGATTGTAAAATGCAGCGAGCCATACTTCGCCTTTGAGCGAATCAGCCGTGATGATCTGGCCATTTTCATCGGCGAATGCGAAATCAGGAATATGGTAATCGCTTTTCTCAGCACCATCCAATGCCTCAGGCCCGTAGAACTTGAGCGTTTGAAAATTGTGTTTGCTGAATATTCCGAAGAATAAAATCCAGAGGAGTGGAAACAAAAAAAGTATACCGCCAAGGCCGATATACTTTTTCAAATTCTTTTTCGAAGACATTCTGCTTATATCATCCAAAGGTGTTGTGCAACGATTGCACAGACAAACCTTCATAAAGTCCGATAAAAATGAGGTAAAGGATGAATAGTGCGTATGGTAGTAGAACTACATACTTCAGGTTTTTCCGTTCATCGCCGAGGTGCATAAACACCAATACGATATACGCTGCTTTCACCAATGTGAGTATCACGAAAGCAAGCTTGATGGTTTCCCATGTGAACGTACCGTTTCTCTTGAAAGCCACACCCATGAAGATTTCAATGATGGTGATGACAGTTAAGAGAATGGTCACGAAATAAAGTTTCTTACGGATCTTTTTGCCTTCCTCTTCACTGTGGCGGGCATTGATTGAATAACTATCGTTAACTATCAGGTCGTCTCTTTCCATGTTCTCTGTTTTTATTGTTGAGATGAGTGGATTCTTTTCGGTTTATACAAGGTAGAAGAAGGTGAATACGAATACCCAAACAAGGTCTACGAAGTGCCAGAAGAGACCAACTTTTTCAACCATTTCATAGTGCCCGCGTCTTTCAAATACACCGCGAAGTGCCATGAGGAAGATGACAATGTTGATCACAACTCCCTGCATAACGTGGAATCCGTGGAAACCAGTGATGAAGAAGAAGAAGTTCGCATATTGTTGCTGTACAGCATATTCGTTTTTGTGAAGGTTCGCACCGAATACAAGTGTATTGGAAGCCATACCATTCATCACTTTTTCTGCTTCTGCACCAGTTACTTTGATCTTACGGATATCCTTTCCATCCTTGTGCTCAAGAACGTATTTGTTCAAAATGATTTCGAGAGGAAGTGTCGTTGGACCTGCTTCTGCATGGGCATCATGTCCATGTTCAGCGTGGGCGTGTTCGCCATGTGCTGCTTCATGATGAGCTGGTGTAATGATCAAATTACCACCTTTTACTTCTATGTGATCACCATGTTCCAATGCATGCTCATAGGCATGTCCAAGTTCTGATGTCATGTGAACCCACGCTCCACCATTCAACTCTACGGTCATGTTCGCGCCTGATTCATCGGCACCGGTAACACTCATGGGTGCAGAAATCTGAAAACCACCTCCACTTCCGTGGATGAAGTGTGACCATTCCCAAGCTTGAGAGGTAAGGAAGAACAAGCCACCCAAGACAGTATAACCCATCCATTTGATAACGCCTTTCTTGTCCATCCTGTGACCGGCTTCTACAGCCAATACCATGGTTACAGATGAAATGATCAGGATGAAAGTCATCAACGCAACGTAGATCAATGGGAAACTTCCAGTTATCAGTGGAAGTGACTCAAATACCTGCTCACCAACAGGCCATGGATCTGATGAGGCATGGCGAATGACACCGTATGCGGTAAGCAGTCCACCAAATGTCAGAGCATCTGACACCAGGAAGTACCACATCATCATTTTACCATAACTTATGCTGAAGGGAGACGAACCGCCACCCCAGAGTTTGTCCTTGCTGACTGCTTCTGCGTGTCCTGACATAAGAGCTTGAAATTTGGCGGCAAGTTTAGTAATGAATTCCCCACAAAATAGCCCTCCTGTTAAAAAAATTGAAGGGTTGTTCAGAGGTGATTGTCAGTAAGCCTGCCGACTTCTGCTAATCACGCGGATGGATCGTTGTTTGGAGTCATTCTAAATTAGAGTCTTGTTGATGAAAAGGGGCTTTCAGACAGAGGTATGGTGAATCATGCGTGGGGTCGTCACCAAGTAAGATAGGTGTCGAAAATTGATTTGTCGGCAGGTTTGATGTTAAGTCATAGCGGGAGTTTTGTATTCCAAATTTTTACCCATGAAATCCTCTATCGTCACAATGGTTCTGGTATGGTCAATTGCCCTCCAACATGCTTCTGCTCAGGTTCAGTTTCAGCGGTTGATCAATCCTACTGGTTCTGGAGCCATCACATACGCTCTCACCGAAACATTGGATGGTGGGTTTATTGTAGGCGGTTATAACAATGTGCTTCCAGGAGCAGACAGAAATCAGTTTATTACCAAACTTGATAGCGCCGGAAACACGCTCTGGACGCAGGAAATTGCTGTGGGTATTGTTGTGAATGACGCAGTGGGTGCGGTTGTAGAATCTCCGGATGGCAAAATCATCGTTGGTGGTTACAACTATCAAGCGGTCGGCTACCTCCACCGGTTTTCTGCATCAGGAGAATTGGAGTTGTCCCGAACCATTCCTCTTTATCCCCGCTCGGTCATATCGGCTGGTAGCGATAGAATTATCGTTTCAGGGTTGATTTTTTCAAACTCCAAGTACGGTGTCGCAGCATTCGACCTAGATTTTAACCTGATTTGGATCAAATCTGCCGGATCATCGGATGGAGAAGCTTTGGATATCTTGGGGACTTCCGATGGAGGATTCCTGGCAACTGGCTGGGTTGTTAATCAGATCAACGGATTGTACTCGGCCATTCTCATTGTAAAAGCGGATACTGCCGGCAATTTGTTGTGGTCAAAATACATCGGCGCAAGTCCCGGCTATATGTCCTCCTATGATGGCGGTACCATTGAAACTCCTGATGGCGGATTTGTTGTTTGTTTTCATAAAGCAACCAACTCAGACCCAGTACTGATCAAATTGGATGCAAATGGAAATCTGGTTTGGAGTTATATCTACAACGATAATCTTTATGTGCGAGATATCATTCTCAATGAGGATGGACAACCTCTTGTAGCTGCCTTCACCAATGTGGGGGGCGTTGGCGTGGTGCTGTTTTCTGTTGACCACAATACGGGTAATGTGATTGAATCGGTAAAATTGAATCATACCTCATATGCTGAAGGCGGTTCTGGTTTTGATATGATCACGAAAGAGGATCATGAACTCCTATTCTGCGGAGACGCGGCCTTGCTCCCAGCTTCCAGTGGCAATGGTGTTGATGGTTTTTTTGTTGGAAATATTCTACCGGCGGACAATCTGCTATGCCATGAGGAAGCGGTGGAGATTTCCAAGAATAATCTCAACCTGACAGCATCAGCAGGTCCGGTTTTGTCTGAAATTTCTTCTTCTACTGCTCTCGTCAATTTTACAACGAATGCCTTTTTGTCTACCACGGAAACGTGGTGTGAAAGTATCCCAATGACTGGAGAAGTTTTCACCACCAATGCCATTTGTTTTGGTGAATGCACAGGCTCGGCCCATGTGGTGGTTGAAGGCGGAGTTTTGCCTTATACATATGCATGGAGCAGTGGTTCGGAGGGTATCAATGTAAACGATCTCTGCGCAGGAAATTACGATGTGATGGTCACAGATGCCAATGGCAATGATATCACGTTGGCATTCACCATTGGTCAACCTGATCCAATATCAGTGGTCGTTGAAAGTACGGAGGTATCCATCTGTGTAGGGGAGTGCGTGGTGCTAACGGCCGTCGTTTCTGGGAACACCACTGATGTCACTTATGTATGGTCGCCCATGCAGCAGGTAGAACCAAGTTTTGAATATTGTCCTGAAGAAAGTGTTACCTTAGCTGTGGTAGCGACAGATGCCAACAATTGCATGGCCGAAGCAGAATGGCCAATGGTGGTGCATCCACTACCTGTGGTGACATATGATCAATTACCAGATTCAGTTTGTTTTGATTCACCTGTTGTGGTGTTGAGTGGTGGTACTCCTACCGGTGGTATCTATTCCGGAGAATATGTGGTGAATGGCACCTTCGATCCTGCAGCACAATTCACGGGCACATTCGATTTCCATTATGATTATGAAGATGAATTTGGCTGCAGCGGTTCGGCAGAAGATCAATTGGTTGTTTGGGCATGTCCGGATGACGTTGACGAACTGAAAACCCTTTCATTCTCTTTGTGGCCTAATCCGGTATCAAATGTTGTCCGTGTGTCTTCTGAAATGAATATCACTGAAATCATCATCACGGATCAACAAGGGAGGGAGTTGAAAAAATGGATGGTGAATGCATCCACCTTTTCCATTTCATTGGCAGAATTTTCTGAAGGTGTATACAACCTTCGGGTGATGAATCAACACCAGACGGGAACACAAACGTTCACTAAAATGCATTGACTTTGAAACAAGTCAGTGAGCCAATTCTTTTGATTCTACAATAAGAACGGTGATGTTTTTCTTAGAACATGTAAAAAAGAAAGGCAAATAAGTACAACCACAACAATCCCATAAAGTGCCAGTACATGCCACTGACAGAAATACTGAGTGTGTTGTCCTTGTTGATGCTGCCGCGCATGATGCGCAAGGTATTTACGATGAGATAAATGATGCCGAATAACAAGTGAATGATGTGTACGTAAATAAGAACGCTCAGCATGGCACCAAATGCATTGAATGTTGTCATCACCGTGTTGGTGACAGGCTTTGATGGATCACTTGGTTTGTAGTATTCGCCATTTTCAAGAACAAGTTTTTCATTGCTCATTTCGAACCAATAGTCTGTACCATAGACACCTGTGATTTTAGATAGTGTATTCCACCTGTAGGCTTTTAATCCTTGCTCGTTGATGGTGGTAGTATATCCCAAACCACGCTCCGACATTTTGTTCCAGGCTTGATTCTGAGAAATGGCGAAACCTATTCCCATCAATAACGTGAGCACATGTAGGATGAGGCCAAGTTGCTGTTTGCCGCTCTTCAACATACGCAGTGATAGGACCAGGGTAATACTGGACAGTATGATGAGAACATTGCTCACCATCAATTCACTTACTGGATTCATGTGAAGCCAAACCAGTTTTCCATAAAGCACAATGATGGCGCTCGTGATACCGCCGAAGAGCATCACTATGGCGAAGATGATGAACCACATCATCATCTTACGGGTTCGCACTTTTACCTCAGGATCTTTTCCTTCAAATACATCTGTCTTGTTTATTGCTTGCGCCTCTGCTGAACTCATGTTAGATTTTATTATCCGGCGCAAAGATGGTCATAATCACGCTACACAAAATACTTCGTGCTGAATGTCACTTTTTCTCTTTTTCCCTCGGCCAAATCTTGAGGATGTGCATATAGCGAATATAGGTTTTTTTTCGCGTCATGGGCGCCATTTGAATGAGCGTGCAGTGTTGGTTCGTGACGCCGCATTCCAAGTAAGCACCCGTGGGTGTGAATTCTCTGGCTTGAACTTTTTTCTGACGCTTTAAATATTTTTTTATCCGGTGCCGATGAATTCTTCTTTTGGTGACATGTCCATCAGAATCCTCATAATATACGCTATACCAATTTTTGTAGAACCTGGTGATCTCGATTTTCCTTTTTACCGGTTGGAATTGCATTTTGTCGTGCATCCATACAATGATGGTATCCGATTGAAGTGCCTCATCGATGCATTTGAAGTCCTGACTGTAAATGTTTCGACAAGTGAGAAACATAACTACCGACACCAACAAATTCAGTTTCATGTCAGAGCTTATCTATGACATAAAAAAGCTGAACCACTGGAAGGTAGAAGAATGAAGTAAACATGACTTTTCGTGCATCAGCCATATCACAACTGCGCACCAGTTTGAATGCAAACCAAGCCATCACAGCGCCACAAATGCAAGCTACCGCTGCCGCAAGATTACCAATGAGTGGTTTTTCAAATGGAATAGCCCAAGGCAATAAACTCACTGGAATGAGGAAGAGGGAATAAAGTAAAATTTGATACGCAGTGCTTTTTGTCCTGCCTTCATTGAAGGGTAAAAGTTTATAGCCACCACGAACATAATCGTCATGAGCAACCCAAGCTATAGCCCAGAAATGAGGAAACTGCCACATGAACTGCATGGCAAACAGCAAACCGGCTTCAATGCCATAGTCATTTGTTGCAGCCACATATCCGAGCATAGGAGGAATGGCACCCGGAAAGGCGCCTACAAAAACGGCGAGGCTGCTGATCCTTTTGAGTGGGGTATAAATGGCCACATACATGAAGAAAGCGAGCAAGCCGAGCACTCCGGCAGCAGTGTTGATGCATGTCCAAAGCACTACAATACCTGCAATGCCCGCGATGAGTGAAATGATGATGCCTTCTCGCACATGCATTCTTCCGGCTGGAATAGGTCTGTGCATGGTGCGCAGCATGAGTTTGTCCCACTCGCGTTCAATTACCTGATTTAAACCGTTGCTTCCGCCTGTCAGCAGAATACCTCCGATGGCCAACGCTGCAAGTTTGGACCAGTGCGCCGTGCTGGTTCCCATGAAATAACCAAGCACAGCAGAAATCACCACCAAAAAAGTGAGCCTGAGCTTAAAAAGCATAGCCAGATCCTTCATGCGGGATGATGATTTTTCTTCTGCCACCGGTATG
>JAIBBG010000059.1 GCA_019694805.1 Flavobacteriales bacterium
TTGGCAAAAAGTAACCATGATAAAATGACCTTCTTCACTGATTTGCTCCATGACATATAATAGTTTTTGGCTTCTGGTTTTTGATGGAATGCAAGCTCCAGGTCGGGCGGTATGATCAATGCTTCCACTTCATCCAGCATCGTCCATGAACCGTTTTCTTTGGCCTTGGCGATGATGTCCATCCCGGCTTGGGTCATTTTCTTCTGTTCTATGAGTCGCTCAATTTTATCTTTATTGATTTTTGACCATGTACTTTTTGGTTTTCTCCTGCTGAAGAATTGATGCGCCGTTTCTTCATCTATTTTGACCTTTTTACTGTCGATCCATCCAAAGCATAATGCCTCATCCACGGCGTCACTCCAAGTGATGGATTTCAAATTGGACTTTTTATTTTTAAAAACAATCCAAACAGATTCCTTGGCTACATGGTTTTTCTCCAACCACTTTCTCCAGGCTGCTTGGTTTTTGGGATAAAATACATCTACATTCTCCATGAAGATTTCACAATGATGCTTCCAATTTTACTGGAAAAGCAGCGAAAAATAATATGGTTTCAAGTCAAGTGGTTACTTGTTTAATTCGATATATAGTTTCCCGTGGAGCGGAACAAGTCTTGTTGTTAACAGTGATTGTCATACTCGATCTTCTGAAACAAATCAATCTGGTTTTTAGAGGTGTTCAAAATGCATGAAACCACAAAGACCACCAAGAAAAACCACACATAGACCACAAAGGTTTTGACTGAATCTGCAAGCCCATTGATTTTTTTCCCCTCCGTGTTCTTTGTGAGAAGTTCCCTTCGTGTCCTTTGTGGTTAATTCCACGCAAGCCGCAATACTTAACCAGAAGTCAGAGCGTTCAATAGATCAATAAGAGAATGATGGTTGTAGAAGACTAAACCTGTTGTGAAGCGTAGAAATTCAAAATGTTTTTCTCGATGCGCCCCAATGCACCACCATATGACTGTCTTTCGAATTTTTTGCCGGTTACCAGCTCGTATAGTTCGATATAACGTTCAGTGACGGATTGAACAAAGGCATCGGTCATTTCAGGAACCGTCTGTCCTTCCTTACCCATGAAATTGTTTTCAATCAACCATTCTCTGACAAACTCCTTGCTCAACTGCTTTTGTTGTTCGCCTTTCGCTTGTCGTGCTTCATATCCTTCACTGAAAAAATATCGCGATGAATCTGGAGTATGGATTTCATCCATCAACAAAATTCTACCATCGCGTTTTCCGAATTCGTATTTTGTATCCACAAGGATCAAACCTTGTTTCGCTGCGATCTCCGTTCCTTTGGCAAATAGTTTTCTGGTATAAGCTTCCAGTTGCAAGTAATCAGATTCACTCACAATGCCTCTTGCAATGATCTCTTCTCTGGAAATATCTTCATCATGACCTTCTGATGCTTTTGTTGTAGGTGTGATGATGGGCTCAGGTAGTTTGTCGTGTTCTTTGAGTCCTTCCGGAAGCTTTACGCCACACAGCACACGCAATCCGCTTTTGTAGGTGCGCCATGCATGACCAGTGAGATATCCGCGAATCACCATTTCTACTTTAAAGGGTTCACAACGGTATCCGATCGTTACATTGGGATCTGGAGAACTCAGTTTCCAATTGGGTACAACATCCGAAGTGGCATCGAGCATGTGCGATGCAATCTGATTCAATACTTGTCCTTTGTATGGAATGGCTCTTGGCAGCACAACATCGAAGGCAGATATTCTGTCGCTGGCCACCATCACGAGCAAGTCTGTGCCGATGGAATAGACATCACGCACTTTACCGCGGTAATATCCTGTTTGTTGTGGTAGTTGAAACTTGGTTTCGAAAAGAGCTTCCATCTTGCTGAATGTTACATGCGAGGTTTAGCACCACGAACTTGTTTCATCATCTGCATCATTTGTGACTTGTTCGTCATCATCTTCATCATCTGTCTGGTTTGATCAAATTGTTTCATCAATTTGTTCACTTCGTCAATACTTCTTCCGGAACCTTTCGCAATGCGTGTTTTTCTTGAGCCATTGATGAGCGAAGGATTACTTCTTTCCTTTGGTGTCATACTTTGTATGATGGCTTCGATATGTTTGAATGCGTCTTCATTGATCTCAACATCTTTCAGTGCTTTGCCAACACCCGGAATCATACCCATGAGGTCTTTCATACTGCCCATGCGTTTGATTTGTCCGATCTGTTCCAAAAAGTCGTTGAAGTCAAACTGATCGCGTTTGATTCTTTTTTCAAGTCGCTTGGCTTGCTCCTCGTCAAATTGTTCTTGTGCGCGTTCAACAAGCGAAACAACGTCACCCATGCCGAGAATACGGCTGGCCATACGTTCCGGATAGAATACATCAAGTGCATCCATTTTTTCACCGGTACCAACAAACTTGATGGGCTTGTTGACTTCGCTTTTGATAGAAAGGGCAGCACCACCGCGGGTATCACCATCGAGTTTGGTCAAGACAACACCGTCGAAATTCAATCTTTCATTGAAAGTGCGTGCCGTGTTTACAGCATCCTGACCCGTCATGGAGTCCACCACAAAGAGTGTCTCACTTGGCTTCACTGCTGATTTAACATCGGCAATTTCAGCCATCATCTGTTCATCGATGGCCAAACGACCAGCGGTGTCGATGATCACAACATTGTATCCGTTCTGTCTTGCATGATTGATGGCGTTGGTGGCAATCGATACCGCGTTTTTGTTTTCCCTTTCGGAATAAACATCTACACCGATGCTTTCACCCACAACATGCAACTGATCAATCGCCGCAGGACGGTAGATATCGCAAGCAACGAGAAGTGGCTTTTTACCTTTTTTCGTCTTGAGATAATTGGCGAGTTTGCCGGAAAAAGTTGTTTTACCCGAACCTTGTAAACCACTCATGAGGATCACTCCAGGATTTCCCTGATAGCTGATTTCACTGGCTTCGCCACCCATGAGCGTTTTCAACTCATCGTGGGTGATTTTCACCAAAAGTTCTCCGGGCTTGATGGCTGTCAGCACTTGCTGACCCATGGCTTTTTCTTTGACCCTTTCTGTAAATTCTTTGGCAGTCTTATAGCTCACGTCGGCATCGAGTAATGCACGGCGTACTTCCTTCAGGGTTTCTGCAACGTTGATTTCGGAAATTTTGCCTTCGCCTTTGAGAACTTTAAAGGCCCGGTCGAATTTGTCCGTCAGGTTTTCAAACATGTCTCTTGTACTAGAAAATTGGAGCGCGAATATACTTCACAGGACCACAAATGCCCCGTTCTCTTGGTGATTCCTGTTGTTTTTATCGCATTGATTTTCAATGAGCCAATCGTCGGGATGTGGTCTTGAAGGACATGAAAACGGGCGAAATTGGTTTATGTGTTAATTATTCTCATTGGTCAAAGTTTCCTCCACGTTTGGTCGAATTAAAAGGCCGATTCGCAACACCTCAGCGCCTTATAAAGTATAAAGCGCTATTTGAAACCAATCTAATTTTAAAATGAAGTTCAGAATTACCTTAGTTCTGATGATGTTGTGGTCCGCATGCACTGAGCTTATAGCGCAGAGTAATGGCTCATGTCCTTCTGACGACTTAAACAATACGCTACTTGAGAATGATCCGGTATTCCACCGGAGTTTCATGTATATGGAACAGCGTCTCATGTTACAGCAGGGACTCGATCCTGCACAGCGTACCAATGACATTTACACCTTGCCTGTGGTCGTGCACGTGATCCACAATGGAGAGGCTTATGGCGTAGGCACCAACATCACCGATGAACAAATCGTGAGTGCCATTGATGCCATGAATGATGATTTTCGCCATGTTGCCGGAACAAACGGCTATGGCGCAGGTGCCGATGTAGGCATCGAATTTTGTCTGGCATCCAGAAATCCAAGTGGTCAGCCAACCACAGGTATTGTCCGTGTGAACGGCAGCTCGGTGGCCAATTATAGCACCATGGGTATTGAGGCTTCTGCAGGGAATGGCGCTGTTGAAGAAACGGTGAAAGCTCTTTCTACCTGGCCACGTGATTCATACGTGAACATTTGGGTCGTGAATGAAATCGAAAACAACGATGGTGGCGCGGGAATTCAGGGTTATGCCTATTTCCCGATCAACAATCCCATTGACGGGATTGTTATACTTTATAATGCTTTCGGTACAACGGGTAATCTGAAGTCATATACCAATATGAACAGGACCATCACACATGAGATGGGACATTATCTTGGTTTGTACCACACGTTCAACGCCACATCGAGTTGCGCTGCAGAAGCAGATTGCAATACGGCCGGCGACCGCGTGTGTGATACGCCTGTAACCATTCAGGCTGCCTCTTGTTCGAGTCCTGCGTGCAGTGGTACACAACAAGTAGAAAACTACATGGACTATACACCGCAAACGTGTCAGGATATGTTCACCGAAGGTCAAAAACTCCGCATGCGAACAACGCTTGAAACACAGCGACCGACCATGATCAATTCATTGGGATGTATGCCTGTGTTTACACTGGATGCTGGTGTCACCGCCATACTCTCGCCCGTTGGTTCAAATTGTCAGGGCAGCATGCAGCCTGTGGTGACACTGACCAATTTTGGAAGTACCACATTGACTTCCGTAGCCATCCAATACAATCTGGATGGAGTAGGATCGAATACATACAACTGGACAGGATCACTGGCTTCTGGAACTTCAACCACTGTTACCCTCGGTGCATTGAATCCTGCTATCGGAACACATACTGTATATGCATGGACCAACAATCCAAATGGCACTACAGATCAGAATTCTTCGAACAATCAAGCGACTGGTGATTTCGAAATCACGGATGGCGCTGCTGCTACTTTGGATATCGTGACAGATTATTTCGGTCATGAAACCACCTGGGACATCAAAGACGCTATGGGCAATGTCTTGATCAGCGGCGGTCCTTATGCCGATGGCCAACAAGGAACACATAATTACGAATCCATTTGCCTGGCTGAGGGTTGTTATACATTGACGATGTATGACCAATACGGCGATGGTCAGGGATTCACCGCTGGTAGCTTTACCCTTACTGCAAGCGATGGTAGTGTTTTAGCTTATGGCAGCGGCGACTGGAATGAACAGTCCATCAATCCATTCTGTTTGGAAAGTACTGTGCCAACAGGTAATCCACCTGTTGCATCATTCACCATACAAGACAATACGTTGTGTAAAAATGTGCAGAATGATTACACCAGTACCAGCACAAATTCTCCGACGACATATGCATGGACATTCGAAGGTGGTACACCTGCAACATCAAGTCAGGCGAATCCACAGAACGTGACGTATGCCAATGCAGGTACTTTTGATGTGACCCTGACTGCAACCAATGCATATGGTAGTCACACCTATACATGCACAGATTGTATTACAGTCTATGCCGATCCAACATTGACGCTTACAGGAACAAACCCGACCTGCAGCACAGGGAATACAGGAAGTGTATCATCAACCGTCACAGGTTCTTCACCATATACTTATGCATGGAGCACTGGTGCAACAACAGCCAACATCAGCAATGTCGGTGCTGGAAGTTATACACTCACAGTAACCGATAGTCATGGCTGTACAAAACAGTCGAGCACCACGCTGACTGCACCCGCTGCCATTACAGTAACAGGTACAACCACAAATCCAACATGTGCGGGAACGAACAATGGATCCATCACGGTGTCCGCCTCAGGTGGTACCGGAAGCAAAACATTTACATGGAGCAATGGTGCAAGTGGAGCAACGGTGAATAACCTCGCAGCAGGTTCATACACGGTTACCGCTACAGATGCCAATGGTTGTACAAAAACACAATCGTTTACACTTACTGCTCCTTCTGCGATCACCATTACCGGAACAGCAACAAATATGACATGTGCTGGAAACAACAATGGTTCTGTCACAGTGAGCGCATCCGGTGGTACCGGTAGTAAAACATTTAGCTGGAGCAATGGCGCGAGCGGTGCTACAGTTTCAAACCTTGGAGCTGGTTCTTATACAGTAACAGCAACCGATGCGAATGGTTGCACTGCAACGCAAGCGTATACTATTACAGCTCCGACTGCACTGAGTGTTACCGGAACTGCTACCAATATGACATGTGCTGGTGTGAACAATGGTTCTATCACAGCTTCAGCAACTGGAGGAACTGGCAGTAAGACTTACAGTTGGAGCAATGGTGCCACAGGTGCTAGTGTATCCAATCTTGGCGCTGGTTCATACACTGTTACTGCAATTGATGCCAATGGTTGTACAGCTACTCAATCATTCACCATCACGGCACCAACGGCAATGGCCATTACCGGCACCACAACCAATGTGTTGTGTGCAGGAACGAATTCAGGTTCAATTACCGCAAGCGCTACCGGAGGAACAGGTAACAAAACTTTCTCATGGAGCAATGGTCAAACTGGAGCTACTGCCAATGGACTTGGCGCTGGAAGCTATACCGTTACAGCAACCGACGCAAATGGTTGCACAGCTACACAATCATTCACCATTACTGCTCCTGCAGCTTTAGCACTCTCATCAACTGTTAGTCAGGTCAACTGTGCTGGTGGTGCCGATGGCAGCATCACGATTGCAGCCACTGGCGGAACTGGTAACAAGACATATTCTTGGAATAATGGTATGACCGGAGCAACCATCAACGGACTATCTGCAGGAAATTACACAGTAACAGTGACAGATCAAAACAACTGTTCAGCTACACTTTCTGTTGGAGTGACACAGCCTTCTGCATTGCAATTGAATCTTGCAGATTTTGATATCGCATGTACTGCAACATCAGGAGGTGCAACGGTGAATCCGGCTGGTGGTACTTCACCTTATACGGTGAACTGGAGCAACAATGCAACAGGCAATAACGCCGGTCTTTTGAACGCTGGTGATTATTCGGTGTCAGTAACCGATGCACATGGATGTGCCGCGTCTGCGAATTTTAGCATCACTCAAAGTGAAAACCTTTCGGTTTATATTCAGGATGTTCAAATATCATGTTTTGGTGAAAATGATGGCAGTGCAACTGCTGTCGTAAGTGGAGGAGGTAACCTCACTTATGCTTGGAGCAATGGCGGTAATACTTCAACCATCAATGGACTTGTTGAAGGAGAATATTCTGTTACCGTTACCAATGAATCTGGTTGTTCGGGAAGTGCCGATGTCCTCATCATAGAACCATCTGCATTGGTTGTTCAAATGGAAACGGCCAACATTTCCTGCTATGGAGCAGGTGATGGTATTGCTTCTGTCATTGTTAGTGGCGGTGTTGGCTCATACACTTATCTATGGTCAAACAATGCTACTGCATCTTCAGTATCTGATCTCAATGCCGGTAATTATGGTGTTGTAGTCACAGATGGCTCAGGATGTATGTCGAGCGCGGAAGCCAATATCACAGAACCTCTTATGCTCGCCGCAAACGTCATCATATTGAGTCCTGAATCATGCGCTGGCAACGACGGTAGTGCAGAAGTAAGTGTTGAAGGTGGTAGTCCCGGTTATTTCGTCACATGGAGTAACGGTAGCAACGCCATGACCCTTACAGATGCTGCTTCTGGAACCTATGCATTATCTGTGACTGATGTCAATGGTTGTGTATTGAATATGGATGTGGAAATTCCTTATGAATGTGCCACACCCGTTCCTCAAACACAGCTCGCAGGGGATGATTGCAACGCCATCAACCTTGCTATCAATAGCGTGATCAGTTGCGAAGAAGTTGTCAATGCTTCGATGTACCAATGGCGATTCAGCAATGAAGCAGGAGCCATCATCAGTGATGAATATTCACTGGGCAATTCTTTCTATGTGTCACAGATTCCAAACGTAACACTTGGAGAAACTTATATGATCGGTGTGAAAGCACTTGTCGATGGAACATGGGGACCATTCGGCAATATCTGTTCTATCACTCTCGAAATGCCGATTGAGTTAACCACCAGATTGATCGACGAAGATTGTGGTTCTACTGTGAACTCATGGCAGGATACACTTACTGCAATCGAAATTCCTGGTGCTATGAATTATCAATGGCACATCACCGGTATCGATTATGACTGGACAACTTATACCGAAGTGAATCAACTGCCCATGGCCAGCGAAATGCAGCTGCAACCTGGTGAAGTGTATTCGGTACAGATCAGATGTGCGATGGGCGCTGGTCAGTTCATTTCATGGGGAATGACCTGCGAGGTGTATATCGGACAGAGTATTGGTGTATCAGACTTCATACAGGGAGATGGACATCTCATCATTTACCCGAATCCGAGCAATGGCGAGAATATATTCTTCGATATGAGCAACCTCTCACCGGGTGCTGTCGTTGAAGACCTCGGAATCTACAATTCTGCCGGACAATTGGTTGAAAAGATAAACCTCAACAACAGAGGTGCTGGTCATTCGACTTCAGAATACCGATTCAATCAAACCCTGGCCGCTGGCATGTACATCCTCAAATACAAGATAGATGGTCACGATCATGACGAAAAGCTGATCGTGAATGGAAGATAGGGTGGAGACCAATTCAATTTGGTCGTAGTAAAAAGCCCGCAAGACGTATGTGCTTGCGGGCTTTTGAATTTTATCCGAATGACAAGCTTCTCTTTCTTTTTGCATCAAGGCAAAAAGAAAGTCAGAGAAAAATGCGAAATACCTAAAACCAGAAGTAAAGGTTGGCAGCGATCCTTCTCTGATCATCGGCCATGAAACCACGAAGACCACGAAGAAACTTCGCACAAAGAGCCACAAAGGAAAAATCAGAACACCTGCTGACTGTCGACGAAACGAATCATCATGGTGCTGAAGGCTTTTAGATTCCTCTCCGCTGCGCGAAGAGGAATGACAATGCACACAGTGGGGTTTAGGCATGCCACCTTCGGTGGCCTGCAACCGCATAGGTTTGCTTATCACACAAACCATGCTTTACACCTTAAATATCACCATTGAACCGCCGCAGGCGGCTCATACTTCCCCCACAGTCGTCATTCCGCTACACGAAGTGTAGTGGAATCTATGCTTATTCCATCCAACTGGGATTTGCGTTAGCATGAGGCCACAAAGGAAAAATCAGAACACAGGAGATCTATTGGCGAAACACCTTATGTTGGTGTTGATGGCCTTTGAGAAAATCCGTAGAAATCCCAACATCGTGTGGCATGAAGGAACTGTTTGCTGCAATCCTTCTCTGATCATCAGCATTGAAACCACGAAGACCACGAAGAAACTTCGCACAAAGAGCCACAAAGGAGAAGTCAGAACATGTCAATTCAAATCATGCTGTAGAAGGATACTACTTCTTTCCCGCGGCCAAAACACCACACAGATGAAACAACAACCTCGCGCCTACATTGCCATTCCAATCGTCTTGACCGGGGGCAACTTCCACCAGATCAAAACCGATGATGGTCTTGCCTGATTGCATCAATCTCGTCAATAGATAAGTGGCTTCGTCAAACCAGAGTCCTCCGGGAACAGGTGTTCCGGTATTCGGACATAGTGTTGGATCCAAACCATCTATGTCGAAACTGATGTGAACCTTGTCCGGCAATTGACTGATGATATCGTCGCATTGCTGATGCCAGTTTTTGCCGGCATAACGCTCGCGTTGTATGCTGCTGTTGGTAAACACTTTCACACGACCATTTTCACCTTGAACGACGTTGTTTTCTTCTTCGCAATAATCACGGATAGCAACCTGCACAATTTTATTCACTTGTGGAATCTTCAGCGCATTGTACATGATAGAAGCGTGGGAGTATTCAAAACCTTCATAAGCAATACGCAAATCCATATGCGCATCGATGTGAAGTATTCCAAATGATTCGTGACGTTTGGCCTGTGCTCTGAAATAACCGAGAGGTGTACTGTGATCGCCACCAACAAGTCCAACAAGTTTGCCCTGACTCAGGTATTTTTCACATTGCTGATAAACCCAATCGTTCATGCCGCTGCATGCAGCATTGATTTCTGCATGCAGTTTTTTTGCTTCCTGATCATGCATCACATCAACACCATCTTCCCACATATCAATGATGGTGGCAGCTTTTTCTTTTAGCGCTGCGGATCGCATGAGCATGTCTTCCGGTATGTCGGTCATGGCAATTCCTCGTTTCCACAATTCAGGAAATTCCTGATGATAAAGATCTACTTGAAAGCTCGCTTCAAGAATATGTGCTGGTCCATCACTTGTGCCTTCACCATAACTGGTAGTCACTTCCCATGGCACCGGAATCAGGATGATGTCTGATTCTTCTTCTGTAAATGGCAAACCATAAATATTGGCGTCCTTCAATCCGGCAGAATTCGGATTGAACTGTTCGATTTTTTCTGATTTATTCATGGTGCGAATATGGCCATGCATGAATCATAAATCGCAAAATGAAGATTCCTTGTTAGGAAAATCAGCGTTGAGATCCAACCCTGATTTCTTCCTGAATGGTGTTCAGGTGTTGTTGTTTGGTAGAGTGTCTCGCAGAAATGGCCGTCTCAGTGAAATATTGGTGTTGGAGCAGAAATTTTTCCTGTATCAGGTTCCAGCTATGACGGTCTTTAACAACGTTGAGGTATTGTAATTCTCGGTAAAGTCTGTCGCCTCGTTCGTAGAAATCATCTCTTCCGAGGTAGTCCAGATCGGCATCACAAATGATTTTTTCGATCAGTGATTCCGGTTTGTGGGGAATGGCCGTTGCCATGATCATTTTTTCAATGCGCGATATGTCTTCTCCGGAATAACCATATGCTGGTAGAATAGATCTCGCAATTTCACAAGATCGTTCTTCATGTTTCTCCGTTCCCTGGGTGAATCCGGAATCATGAAGAATTGCTGCCGTGAGCAAGAGCTTGAGGTCGTGCTCATGCAATCCTTCAGCTTTTCCTATGAATCTGGCCATCCGGTAAACATCCCGTACGTGATCCACGTCGTGGTACTCAAGCCATACGGGCAATTCTGCCTGTAGCTTGTTGAGCACGTGTTTTATGGCACTGAAAAAACGCATCAGTTGGTTCAAATATAGCTTACCTCCATGCCTGTCAAACCCATTTCGGTGTTGAACAGTGAGCATTTGATCGTGAACAACTCTTTTTTGTGTACGAACGACTTTCCGGAGTTTCAACCGAATGATGTGCAGAATCATGATTTTCAAGGATAAATGAGTTGACTTTGAGTCTATGCCGTGTAAATGTGAAGCCTATTCATGTGTTCATTCTCAGGGACAAATGACCTGAAGACATTCCTCAACCGATCAAAATGACAATTCACCGCCATACAGATGCCGTTGACTGTCTGCATGGCCGGGACATAGATTGAACTACTCACTTGCGCCATAGCTTTACGCCATAATTCATCGCGACATCATTCATGCTGAGATTACTCATTCCGATTTTCATTTTTAGTCTGATCGAACTCTATGCGTTCAAAGGCATTCGTTCCCTTACCCTGGGAATTGATCCGACCTGGCGTCGCGTGTCATTGTGGTTATATTGGATCATTGCACTGATCGCCTATGGTGGCATCATTTTCCTCATGGTCAAATGGTCCAACCGTGGTGATGATAACTATGTGCGTTCTTATGGACTCTTCAACTTTGTGGTAGGATTTTTCATCCTCAGTGTCACAACCAAAATATTGTTTGGCTCATTCCATTTGCTGAATGACGTCACATCATTTATCAGATGGGCGTATTTAAAATTAACAGAAAGACCCGCTTCTGAACCCCATGAAGCGATGACCCGTGTTCAGTTTTTCAATCAGGTTGGATTGGGCGCTGCTGCGCTTTGGGCTGGTTCACTTTTGTATGGCATGACCAAAGGCAAATACGGTTACCGCGTTTTATCCGAAACTCTCCATTTCAAAGACCTTCCTGACGCATTCGACGGTATGCGCATCGTTCAGATTTCGGATATGCACCTGGGTAGCTTTGAGGAAAATTTTGATGATGTGCAGCCGGGTTTTGATCTTATCAATTCTCTTCAACCCGATTACATCTTCTTCACGGGTGACTTGGTGAACAACTACTCCGATGAAGCTGAACCATGGATTGATCGATTGAAAAGCCTGCGCGCCAACTATGGGAAATATTCCATTCTTGGTAATCACGACTATGGCGACTATGCCATGGGCGACCAACCTGAACGCAAACGCAAGAGTCAGGAAAGATTATTCGAGATCCATGCTGAAAGTGGATTTCGTTTGTTGCGCAATGAAAATGTAAAATTGGAAAAGGATGGTCAGTCGATCTCCTTGTTGGGTTCCGAGAATTGGGGAGTTGGATTTCATAAAAATGGAGACCTCAATAAAACCATGGAAGGTGTGAATGATGCTGATTTTAAGATTTTGCTATCTCACGATCCTACACATTGGCAAGAAGAAGTGGTGGGAAAGAAAAACATTCATCTCACCCTTTCAGGGCATACGCACGGTGCTCAGATGGGATTAGAGTTGCCACAATTCGGCATCAAATTCAGTCCGGTTTCTATTCGATATAAAAGATGGGGTGGTTTGTACACTGAAAACAATCAACACATCTATATCAACAGAGGATTCGGTTTTCTGGCCTTTCCAGGCCGCGTAGGTATGGCACCTGAAATCACATTGATTGAATTGAGAAAAGCCTGAAATTAGGATTTCACCGATTGTTTGCCTGAAGAAGATTTGATGAACATGTGTGCCCAAATACTTCTCGATACGCGAAACAAATAGGGGAAGAGTATGATCGTTAAGATCATGCCTGTAGTCAGGAACGTGACAGGGTGGGTGAGAAATCCAAATTCAATCCAACCGAGTGCATCAAATGTTTTGAGAGCCACGAGAACGGAAACCCATAGGGCCACTGTCAATGCCCAACTCACATAAGCTGCACCGAAATAAAATCCAGTTTCCGGATTGAGGTTTGTCCCACAAATTTCACATGTCTTTTTGGTGTCTCCCATCTTCTCAAACGTGATCAGTCGAGGATTAACGAACATGGAGGTTTCATGACAATGTGGGCACTTGAGCGTGACCATCGAGGTGAACTTACTGTGACTTGACATGCCGCAAAGGTAACCATGCAAGGCTTCTTTCTTCGTGATCCAGATCACAGTATGGTCATTGACAAATGACGGTGTCGTAAATGGCACCGTATCCGATGAATGCACCAAGTCCGCCTTCCACATTGGACTCCAGATTAAAAGGAACCGCAAATGGACTTCCTTGATTGGATACTTGAGATTCGAAACTATAAATGAATTTATAGGAGTTGCGGTCTATCGTACACCCGCGAACTGCAATGGTATCTCCGCGTTTGAAATAACCTCTTTCGTTGTTCAGGTCATCAAACTTATCGCTATTCGCAGCCGTGCCTCTGTAGTACGCAAACTCAAAAGACAACCCGTTGAAGAATTCATCATCGAATACCGAACCTATCGGTGCGATATAACCAAAGTCTTTCTGTTGCCCGCGCAAATCTTCATCTTCGATCCATTGTGGATAATGGTTGATGCGTTTGGCAAACCAGCGGTATGCATTGCCGATCGTATCCGGATCTGTGATATTGCCATAGATAAAACCAAGACTGTCATTGGGCAATGAACTTACAATATCAAAAAACAAAGTGTCCAATTCAACGATTTCAGGAAGTTTGGTAGCACCAGTAATATGATGACCACTATGTTGTACATCGAGGTAATAGACCTTGCCATTTACACCAAGTAGTTCAATGGAAGTATATACACAAAGGTCAAGTGCTTGTAAGCTTTCCACTGGAATACCCAAGGCAATCGAAGCCAATTCCAATTCTTCTTCACTGAGATCTGCGGTACAGACTTCTTCTAATGGATAAGAAACTTGATCAACTGTTACAGACACCACAGCATCATGCACGAACATGTTCTGGATGGTTTCGAGATTGGTCGGATCGAAATAACCCTGACTCCATGTGAGCATTAGAATTGGAGGTTGTTCCTGATAGATAAATCCTTCCACCACAATCTTCGGCTCAACCACGGGCAGATCAACGGTGATTTCTTTTTCGCAGGAAATAAGTGCCATAGCCATAAAAACAGCCAATGCACCAGTATAAAAAGAGAGCTTGAAATTTAATTTTTTGATCCCCATTGCCAAGCGCGAAAGTAAAATGCCTAAACAAATTATGATTCTCATTTTTCTATAAAAAGACAATTGTTTGGGGGTTTGGTTTATTCTGGACTAAATAGGCGTTCTGGAAGCCTGAGTGATGTACAAAAAATGAAATATGATAGGGATTTCCTAATTTTGAATCAACTAGATAATTCAGTATGAAAAGAAAACTTTTACCCGCTCTGTTCATTCTCTTTTTTAATGGCTCATATGCGCAAATCCTGGCAGAAGGTCGCCTATTACATGTGGATGGTTCAAGTTACGGCTACAGTATCACTACGGATTTGAATGAAAATATCATCATTTCAGGAGAAGTAGATTATTCCAGCTTCAACATGGTCAATGTTGATTTCGACCCGGGACCAGATGAAGCTTTGATTAATGTAGTCGGTAGTTCAGATGGTTTTGTGTGCAAACTCGATCCGAATGGTAATTACTTATGGGTTGTTCGATTGGGCGGAGATGAATCGACAAGCGAATGGGCGCAAGATGTAGCTGCTGACAGCGATGGAAATATCTACGTGGCGGGAAATTTCAGCAATACTTGCGACTTTGATCCTTCAGGAGAATTGTTCCAACTTTACGATACCAATACCGACGGCTATCTTCTTAAACTAAGTCCCGATGGTGATTTGATTTGGGTTCGTGAAATAAGTAGCCCTGGTGCAGTCCGTGCTCATGGACTCACCATTTCACCAAATGGTCATATTATCATCTCAGGTTTCCTCAGCCCGGAAACTTTTGTAGGTGATCCGTCAAATGCACTGCCCAGTGATGCTGATGGAGGTTTTGTTTCTGCTTTTGATCCAAGTGGTAATGTGCAATGGACGAAAGTTTTTCAATCAAGTACCACATGCAATGTTGTAAAAATCGCTACGGATAGCAACGACAATTTATATGGTATTGGCATTTACAATGGCACTTTTGATGTTGATCCAGGACCGGGTATCATTGAAATGAATGCTGATGGTTCGGACGATGGTTTCTTTTTCAAATTGGATGCATCCGGAAACTTATTGTGGAACGGTTCATTCGGTTCAACTGCCGAAGACTGGGGCTACGACATCGCGGTAAGTCAAAATGATGAAGTATATCTCACTGGTCATTTCAAGGGGGATATGACAATACACTCTACAAATGATGATTTGACAATTCCGGTTCAAAGTGCCTCTGATGCCTTATTTGCCAGAATAGATACCGATGGACAATTGATTTGGGCGCATGGCGTTGCAACGGATGGTCGTGGACATGCAGTATCAACCAATCTGGAAGGTGAACCTTTTTTTACCGGCTATTTTTCGGGAACCACTGACTTCGATCCTGGTCAGGGAAGCTCCATTTTCATCAGTGTAGATGAAAGTGATGACATGTTTGTGGTGCACTACACGGCAGCAGGAGCGCTTGTTGATGCCTATGCCGTTTCTGGGACTTATGGTCAATTAGGCAGAGGAATACATGTTGATTCCCATACAGTTTTCGTCACAGGTCAAACCGGCGGAAATGCTGATTTAGATCCTGGTGATGGAGTCATTGCTGCGTCGTCAGCAGGTGGAGTTTCTTTCTACCTCAAATTGGAACCAACATCCGCTTCAGGGATCATTGAAAATAACTTGCAAAGCAACATGTATCCCAATCCTGTTCGACGAGGTCAATTCATCCATATTCCCGGTTTTCAAGGTCTTGCGCGTGTATTGGATCTTTCCGGTAGAGAATGTCTCAGATGGAATATTCAATGGAATGAAAATGTAGAAGTGAATTTGGAAAGCGGTCAATATCAAATTGAATGCTTGTCGGATGAGGGACGGAAAGTTGTGAGATTGATTGTTCAGTAATCCCTTTTTGCCAACCATCCATCCACTTCAATCTTTGAATGAGGTAGGGTATGCATTGCTCAAACCACCAAGTTCAATCCTCAGAACAAACTGGATTTTTTTACTCAAAAAGTTTAATGAAATGCTAAAAGTGAAATGCATTGGAAGGCACGTGCTACGCCATTTGCAGAATATTCAAGCCTTTCCATTGCCCTGAAATTTGGTTAACACAATTTTACAATGGGCTGCACAATCTGTTTGCTTTTCGTCGTTTAATTTTGAACTGTAAAATTTCAAGGATAAATAAAAACACTATGAAAAAGAATCTGCTTTTAATCGCTATGGCCTTCGCAGGAGGATTTGTCTCGCTGGGCGCTTACAAACTATTCTTTGATCATTCCTCACAAGGAATGATGTACACAACCGCTGAGGTGCCGGTCTATCAGGC
>JAIBBG010000060.1 GCA_019694805.1 Flavobacteriales bacterium
ATGCCGTTTTGAAATGCCGCTTCTTCATAACAACGCCTACCTTCTGAACTCACGAAAAATGTTTTTCTATTGGAAATTTTTCCTTCGTAATCATAGTGGCTGAAGATGCCTATGATGGAATCCTGCTCGACCCTGTAAAATTCAACGATAGGCTTTTGGGTATCCCATTGATACAAGACTTCTTCCTGCATGATACCATTCTTAAACAGGTGATGTTCAATCAACACACCATTCACCACTTTGTCGCAAGTATCGTTGCGTTTTGTTTGGAGGTTGAAGCCGGTAAAATAGGTCGCGAAATAGGTGTTCCCTCCCGACTTCATACGATGATCAAATTCGCAGTATTGAGCAAATCCATGGAACTGAGTCGATATCATGGCCCAGAAAAAAAAGATTGCCCTCAACATCAGAAATGAAAACTTCTGTAAGGAATGTTTGCCCCTTGATATATGATGAGAAATGTATTGCGATGACATAGACGAACTCAATGGTAATACATCTTTGTTCATCATCGGTTCAAAGGAGACAAAATTTTGATCCCTGATTCAATAGATTGTGATCTCTTTAGGGAAATCCACCAGACATCCATGAACACTGACATCGCAACGACCTCTATCTTTTAGGATAATTCTATCCCAGGACGGTTCAGATTTTTCAATGAGGAAAGTGAAATGAAGCACTTTATTCAATCTGAGGAAAGAAAGGTAGAATGCATCGGCCAAACATGTTATGAATAACAGGTTTGAACCGATGCATGGACTGAACCCTTACTACCAAACGAAAACACAATAATCTTTCAAACTGAAGTGATCAGTTTACTGTAACATCATTTCACCAAATCAAACCTATCCAGGTTCATGACCTTGACCCAGGCCGCGACGAAATCCTTCACGAATTTTTCCTTGGCATCATTGCTCGCGTACACCTCAGCAATAGCGCGCAATTCAGAATTGGATCCAAAAATCAGATCAACCCGTGTGGCTGAATATTTTTTCACTCCAGATTTTCTGTCCTTCCCTACAAAATCCACTTTTGCATCCGATGTGGCACTCCACACGGTATTCATATCAAGGAGATTCACAAAGAACTCGTTGTTGAGCACACCGGGATGAGCAGTCAATATACCTTTATCTGAATGATCAAAATTGGCATCGAGTGCGCGCATGCCACCTACCAATACTGTCATTTCTGGTACAGTGAGCGTCAGCAATTGTGCTTTGTCGATGAGCAATTCTTCGGCCGGAGTGCTGTACTGGGTTTTCATGTAATTGCGGAAACCATCAGCCTGAGGTTCAAGAAAAGACACTGACTGTTTATCCGTTTGCTCCTGACTGGCATCCATACGACCAGGAGTAAATGGAACTTGAACCACATAGCCACCATTTTTAGCAGCCTGTTCAATGGCAGCGCAGCCGCCCAATACAATCAAATCGGCCATCGAAACTTTTTTGCGATCTGATTTTCCATTGAAGTCTTTTTGTATTTTTTCGAGGGCGCCCAAAACCTTATTCAATTGTGTTGGATGATTCACTTCCCAACTGCGCATGGGTTCAAGTCTGATTCTTGCCCCATTGGCGCCACCACGCTTGTCAGAACCACGGAATGTTGACGCCGATGCCCAGGCAACCGATACCAATTCACTGGTGGTTAATCCGGAAGATAAAATCTGTTTTTTCAAAGCTTCGATATCCTGCGCATTGATCAATTCATGATTCACAGCAGGAATAGGATCCTGCCAAATCAATTCTTCTTTCGGTACTTCGGGGCCGAGATACCTCGATTTCGGTCCCATATCCCGGTGAGTCAATTTGAACCATGCACGAGCAAAAGCATCATCAAATGCTTCCGGATGCTCCAAGAAGTTTCTCGAAATTTTTTCATATACCGGATCAAAACGCAACGATAAATCCGTTGTCAACATCGTAGGTTTATGTCGCTTTTGAGCATCGAATGCATCGGGAATTAACTCGTCATTGGTTTTCGCCACCCATTGATGTGCACCAGCCGGACTTTTTGTCAATTCCCATTCATACTTGAAGAGTATGGTAAAAAAGTCATGACTCCATTTCGCCGGTGTAGATGTCCATGTGACATCCAATCCAGACGTGATAGCGTCTTTTCCTTTACCACTTCCATATGAACTCGACCATCCGAGTCCTTGTTCTTCAATGGGCGCAGCTTCGGGCTCAGCACCAACATGCGATGCGGGACCTGCACCATGCGTTTTACCCAAAGTATGTCCACCAGCAATCAATGCCACTGTTTCTTCATCATTCATACCCATTCTGCCGAAAGTTTCTCTGATGTCCTTTGCGGCGAGCAGTGGATCAGGATTACCACCGGGACCTTCCGGATTCACATAGATCAATCCCATCTGCACAGCAGCGAGTGGATTTTCCAATTGCTGATCTTCTGAATACCTTTTATTATCGAGCCATTTCTTTTCTGAACCCCAATACACATCCATATCAGGTTCCCATACATCTTCCCTTCCACCTGCGAAGCCGAAGGTTTTGAATCCCATAGATTCGAGAGCGACATTACCGGTTAGAATCATAAGATCGGCCCATGAAATTTTGTTGCCATATTTCTGTTTGATCGGCCACAACAACCGCCTTGCTTTATCCAGATTAGCATTATCCGGCCAACTGTTGAGCGGTGCAAAACGTTGTTGACCCGCACTGGCACCACCACGGCCATCACCCGTGCGGTAAGTTCCTGCACTGTGCCAAGCCATGCGGATGAAAAGCGGACCATAATGTCCAAAATCAGCCGGCCACCAATCTTGTGAATTGGTCATCAAATCACGAAGATCTTTTTTCAGAGCTTCATACTCCAACGTAGTAAATGCTTTGCGATAATCAAATCCTTCTCCCATTGGATCGGATAATGAAGAATGTTGACGCAATACACTTAAGTTAAGTTTGTTTGGCCACCAGTCGCTATTTCCAGTTCCTGATGACGATGATTTCGGCTCCTGCATGGAAGCGTGAAATGGGCATTTTTCAATTCCTGACATGTCTTTTTGGGCATTTAATGTTTGAGCCATAAACAGGCTGATAAAGAATACAAGTTTTCTCATCTGGATGGTTTTTTATGGTCTGAAAGACGATTACACAACAAACGTATTAACATTGTACTCATTTATATAAACGATATTTTCAATATCAATATTGATAGAATAGATGAATATCCAACAATTCCAGTATGTACTAGCGGTTGCTGAAAACCGCCACTTCGAAACTGCAGCGGAAAAATGTTTTGTGACCCAATCAACATTGAGTACCATGATCTCCAAGTTGGAGGAAGAGTTAGGCATTCGGATTTTCGACAGAAAAAAGAAACCAGTTGAAATGACTGCTGAGGGATTATTGCTGATCGAACGATTGAAGATCATCAACAATGAAATAGAAAAACTACAAGAATTAGCAGGGGAAATCAAAGGTGACGTCAAGGGGAATCTTCGAATGGCTGTTTTACCTACCATTGCCCCCTTTCTGCTTCCACTCTTCCTCCAAAATTTTGCTGCACGATTTCCTAACCTCAACATTGTGGTGGAAGAACACACCACGGCTGAAATCATCCGTAGAATTAAATCTCGTGAATTGGACATGGGGATCATTTCCATTCCAATAACAGAACCGGATCTGGTAGAACACAAATTGTATGATGAGCCGTTCGTTTTTTACAATGCGTCATCTTCCGGCAATTCCCAAGTGGCTGTAAAAAAACTTGACATGAGCAATTTGTGTCTGCTGGAAGAAGGACATTGTATGCGAACACAGATCATCAAACTTTGTGACTTACATAAAAAACGCATTCATCACAATTTGAATTTCGAATACAAAGCAGGTTCTATTGACAGTCTCCTGCGATTTGTGAAAGTCAACAAAGCCACAACGCTATTGCCCTATCTGGCAACAATTGGCATGTCGCAGACTGAGATGTCGCATATCAGTCAATTTGCTGACCCCGTTCCCATGCGAAGCATTGGCATCGTCGTGCATCGGCATTTCGTGAAAAAGAAAATCCTCGACATCCTCAAAAAAGACATTGCAGAACGCGTGATACCTATTTTGCCGGAAAGCAAATCCAAGGGCAAAAAACTCAATCCTGTGTGATGCGATTACTCACCACCCTGAGCATAAACCACTTGAAACAGCGGACTGTAGTTGATGTTGAGTTTTGCATATTGAGCATTGATATAGACCAACGCATACACATCCTCTTGGGTGTTTTTCGCAACATTTTCCACATATTTTTCGGCGAGAGCTTCAAACATCATATTCGATGATGCATTGCTTTTTAAATGGAGCGACAACATAGCATCCACAAGTTGTTTGAAATAAACCGCACGTATGCTATTCATAGATTCTATATCCTGTTGAACCGAATAGCCGGAAACGTCAAGCCAAATGAATGCGGTACTCGGCATAACCCGTCGATTGGCAAAAGACTCCCTATGACAAACAAACACATAACTCCTTTTGTTATCCTTCGTCAACTCACCTAATTCATCAAGATCACGAACGAGCTGTACCCATTTCAATTTTCCGAGTTTTTTCAGATCAGCACGCATCTTATGCGATTCTTCTTCGGTAATTCCATAATGTTTCATCAGGTCCTCATCACTCTCTGGCGCATAGATCAAATAACTCATGCTTTTAAACTCTTTGTCCTTCTGACCCGCGTAAGAAGATGCGTGATGCATAAACTTTACACCAAGTTTGATCAATTTAAAACAAGTTTTCATTTCCGGCAGCCATTCCACAATCGTTTTTTTCTTGCTGAAAACCGTTTGTGCCGCAGCTTCTGCGGCTTCATCAAACGCCTGTGCACCCTCTGTTGTACAATATTCCACGTTGTGAATTACAGTGTTCCGATCTGGAATAGAGGCTTGGTGTAATTGCTTATCAAAACCAATCAATCGAGAAGTTTCATCACCTTCAACAGCTTCACGCAAATAGACGAAGTTATCGGCACTTTTTTCTGTGGCCTTTACCGAAGGACCAAATAGGTGTCGCAATGCCTCAGCTTCGTTGGCATCAATCTTCCGTCCCATCATAGCAGCATAAAGTTCCTCGCCACCAGGTTCCATCAAAACCCTTCTGACCGAAGGAGGCATCAAATCAATTTGCATCATCTTCAATGACATGCTTGGTGAATAACCTTTCCAACGTTGATATGATTGTATCAATGGAGAAAACTCGTCCAATTCGTTCAAATAACGAACTTCAAAAACCGCAAGACGTGCCTTTGCCACATCTTCTGTAAGTGAATAAGCATCATCCAAACGCAACAATCCGCCCTTGGTTGAATGCCAAACGTCATCAGCATAGCGTGCATCATCAGCATAGCGTGCATCATCAGCATGGCGTAAACCAGCTAAATCATCGCCATACCTCAGGTCGGAAACTTGGTCAGCCCTGCGGCCCATTCTCGCAACATCCGCCACCTCATCCGCACTTCTTCCGCAAGTTCTCAGTATGCCCAAAATAGCCGCCCCCAATCCAACGATGAGTTTCAAAATGTTTCCAAAGCCATTGCCTGATGAGGTTGATAATATCATATGCTATTGAAAATATTATAATCGGTAGCAGGTATTTCTCGATCCACGCCGAGGACCCTCGCTTGCGTCACGACCTGACCCCGATGAAAAGTAGAATGGTTGATGACATGAATGATGTATTCATATCGGCTGCATTGGTTTTTCGCCCAAGGCATATTTAAAGATAACACTTCGGTTAGTTCGTTTTCTTCAAATGAACAGAAAGTCTGATGCATGAATTGAGTTTGAGCCTCCAGTTCATTCAAAGTTTGCTCTGCCCTATTTTCAAAAATTTTCCAACTGAAATTCGAAAGGTCAAGTTTCTGAACGAATGCATGCCAGAACTTTTGCGTCCTCAGAATATGTTGTACAGTATAGTCGATACTTGTAAAACTTGATGGAACAGTTTGGTACCATAACGACGATTCCAGAGTTCTCAGCCATTCAATCATGCGTTGATTGGCCCATTGGTTATAGGATGAATACTGATGAACTATTTTTTGGATTCCAGGCATAGCGGAATATCAACAGGCTACTTTTATATTGTTAAACTGGCACGAAAACCCCTTGCAGCGTAGTACGATTGTGCGCCATTGTGGTAGATGAAAACATGATCGTATCTGCGATCACCAAATATAGCACCTCCGTGTTTTCTGATGGCCGGAGGCGTAATGAGCCAACTCGATGTTTTCAAATCAAACTCACCCAATGTTTGCAACATCCTGTATTCCTCTTCATTGAGCATAGTCACTCCCATTTCCTCAGCCATATCCATGGCTGTATGCTCTGGTTGATGTTCCTTACGTGATTCCCATCCGGCCCGATCATAGCAAACACTTCTTCTCCCTTTTGGACTCTCTTCTGAACAATCAAAAAATACGACTTCGCCTGTTTTACTATTCCAGGATACCACATCCGGTTCGCCACCCGTTTCTTCCATTTCATAGAGCGCCATCAATTTGTCGGGATATGCCAAGATGCGTTTTTGGACAACTTCCCATGTTAAGTCCTTGTGCCTGGAAGGATGTTTTTCAAAACGCTTTTGGAGAGTGGCAAGAAGATCCTTTTGCGAATCAGCACTCAAGTTTTTCGTGTTCTTTTTCATGAATAGAAGGTATAAATCGTGGACCAATGAAGCTCTTACCAAATGTCATTCAGAATCATCACATAGCGCTGCATGCAAAATAATGATGAGCGATACCTATGGTGACTGAACAAGCTCTGCAGGATTTTTATATGACAGCGCATCAATAGCACTGTGAAAATAAAAATTGCAGAAGAGTTCGTCATGGACGGGTTTCAACGCTGTATTTGATATCGAATGCAGAATTTGGGATCATGCTTGATTGGCTTGATGGCGTAAAAATATCCGATGAACTGAAAAGAATCACGTTTTTAGTCAGGATAAAATAAATCCTCGGTAAGGAAGTTACATCAGGCTGTTGCATATTGCGACACACCATGTTTTACAGCATGATTGCAATGAATCTCAAACAGTTTATCTGCATTTTTGTTGGACATTGATGAAAGCCCTTTTACCTACCCATTGTATGCTGAAATCCTTAACAAGCCTGTCATGGCTGTACATGCTGTTTTGTTCGTTAGCAAGTAACGCTCAACACAAGTTCACCATCAGTGGCACTGTCTATGAAAAAGGCAGTGAAGAAACACTGCCCGGCGTAGTCGTGGTCCAATTGACTGATCAGTCTGGAACGGTCACCAATGCCTTTGGATTTTATTCCATAACCCTTCCTGAAGGTCCGGTAAAACTGGCCTACCAGTTTGTCGGCTATGCCACGATCGTCAAGGAATTCGAACTTCACGCCAATATGATCATGGATATTCGCCTGGAGAATACTGCAGTGCTTCAGGAAGTTGAAATCAGCGCAGAAATGCAAGAGCGGATCAGTGAAGAAACACGGATGAGTACCATTGATATTCCCATTGATCAGATCAAGAATATCCCAGCATTGCTCGGGGAAAAGGACGTATTGAAAGTGATACAACTGATGCCTGGTGTACAAAAAGGAAGTGAAGGTCAGACCGGTTTCTATGTTCGTGGTGGTGGACCAGATCAAAACCTCATTATGCTTGATGATGCGACAGTCTATAACGCCAATCACCTCTTTGGGTTCTTTTCCATTTTTAATGGCGATGCCCTCAAGAGCGTAGAGCTCACCAAAGGAGGTTTTCCTGCACGATATGGTGGAAGATTGAGCAGCGTTTTAGAAATGCGCATGAAAGATGGCAACAAGGAAAAACTCCATGGCGAAGCTGGCATTGGGTTGTTGTCATCGCGACTCACACTGGAAGGACCGGTGAAAAAAGGGGTAAGTTCATTTCTTGTTTCTGGAAGACGAACCTACATCGACATCCTCGCACAACCTTTTATCATGGCTGCAAGTGAAGGTGCCATGGCGGGATATTTCTTCTATGACTTCAACGCGAAATACAATCATGTGATCGATTCGCTCAACAGGATTTATGTGAGTGGATATTTTGGAAAGGATAAATTCTATTTCCGAGACAGGCGTTCAGATGATCAGTTATCCAAAGGAAGTTTTTTATGGGGAAATGCAACGGCAACTGCACGTTGGAATCACATCCACAATGAAAAGGTATTTTCCAATACATCACTGATTTTCACCAACTATGATCTCACCATCAAAGTCAGAGAAGAAATGGATGCCGATGATTACTATGAATTGCGCTACAGAAGCGGCATTCAGGATTACAGTGTCAAATATGATTTGGACATCATACCTAATCCCAATCATTATATCAGAACCGGTGCCATTGGAATCTATCATCTGTTCAGACCGAGTGCAGTGGTAGTTAAAAGTTCGGGTATTCATGACAACATTGATCATGAGGAAAAAATTCCATCACTGGAATCTGCAATATATGTTGAAGATGATTGGGGCATGACTGATCGACTCAAGGTCAATTATGGCGTTCGTCTCAGTCAGTATCTCGCCCAGAAAAAAACGTACTTCCGCCCAGAACCTCGCATTGCTGCGAGATTGATGTTGGCCAAAGATTTGTCATTGAAAGGTAGTTACGCCATCATGAATCAATACGTGCATCTTCTTTCCAATACAGGGGCCAACTTACCTACTGATCTTTGGGTACCTGCAACAGAGCGCATAGGTCCACAGCAATCTCAGCAATATGCTCTTGGATTGGCGCGCGATATCCCCAAACACAACTTGATGGTTTCATTGGAAGGTTATTATAAAACCATGGATGGTGTCATCAGTTATACAGAAGGAGCTTCATTCCTTGATGTTGGGGCACAAAATGCAGATGACGATCCGCTGAAATGGCAGGAAAACGTTACAACAGGCAAAGGCAAAAGTTATGGTGCCGAAGTTCTCATTCAACGCAAACGCGGCAAATTGAATGGATGGATCGGTTATACCTTGTCATGGACCAAACTTCAATTCGATGAACTCAATTTTGGTCGAGAATTTTTCGCACGCTACGACAGAAGACATGATATCTCTGTTGTAGCGATCTATACCATCAGCGAAAGACTAACACTTTCCGCAACGTGGGTTTATGGCACAGGACAAGCCATTACCATGCCTTTGGCCACATATACCGCTGATCGTCCTTATGCCACGTTCGACAATACAGGCACCAGTTCCGGCAATGTTTACGGGTTTTATGCGGCACAGGATTACGGGGAGAAAAATGCTTTCAGAATGAAAGCTTATCATCGCATGGACGTCGGCCTGCAGTGGCACAAGAAGCTGAAGCGATGTGAAAAAACATTTGAACTTGGTTTCTACAATTTGTACAACCGGAAGAATCCTTTTTATTATTATATTCAATCCAGTTATGATTCGAATACTGGCAACGTAAGCAACAAACTCATGCAAATGTCACTTTTCCCGATACTCCCAAGTTTTACCTGGACCTACAAATGGTAATGATCATGAAAAAGAAACTCCAACAAATCCTGATGATCGTACTTATGATGATGGGTGCGTCGTGTGAAATGATGATTGAGGTGGATGTTCCGGAACAGGATCCCAAATTGGTTGTCTTTTGTTTCCTCACTCCGGAAGATGAAAAAATAAAAGTCATCGTTCGCACCAGTTCGCCAATTTTTTCTGACGAACAATTGAATAGTTTTGAGTCGAAGACAGATGCTACCGTAACGCTTACCGGACCATCGCAATCTGTGAACATCCCATATGTTGCAGATAATCTTGCATACGAACTGGATGCCGCCACATTCCCAATTGTACCGGGCGAATCATATCAGATCATGGTGAGTGCTCCTGGATATAAACCCGTGATGGCTACCACCACAATACCATCGCAGGTACCCACCTTTACGGTGAACACTGTAACTGAAAGCGAACAATTGAATCCGAATGGATATACCGAGTTGGTCCACAAATTTGATTTGCGTTGGCAAGACGCACCATCTCAAGAGAACTATTATGAAGTCAGTGTGCAGCGTTATGAAAGTGAGTTACAATATTTTCAAGTTACCGATGACTATCATGATGGAGAAATTCTCACCTTGAATCCAACGGTGCTCAACAGTCCTGATGGTGGCACACAAGAGCCATTTAGGGTTTACTTACTCCAAACAACGGAAGCATATTATCGCTATAAAAAGTCACTGGAGAATCTCACTTTCGGCGATCCCTTTTCAGAGCCTTCACTGCTGTACAATAACATTGAAAATGGACTTGGATGCTTCACTTCTTATACCGGCACTTCTGTATTGATTGTGCCATAATTCACTTTCCAAAACTCAGAAACGCATCATTTTTTCGGCATGGTCGTTCAATAAACGCAGGCCTCTTTCGTCCACGATTCTACCTTGATCATCCAACATTTTATCGATGTCTGATAATTTGGGCTGGGCATAGTGCACCATAAGTCTCAGGTAATGCAATACCCCAGTGAGGTGTTCTTCACCACGGAGATTTCCTGCATGGCCATCAGAAACCCCAATGATACCCGCCTTTTTTTCACGGAAAAATTTAGGAGGAATGGTATCCAGAAAAGTTTTGAGTATGCCTGGATAGCTTCCATTGTATTCCGGGATGATGAAGACAAAAATTTCCGATGGGATGATGAATTCATCGATGATGGCTTGCATTTCCGGGCCAGTAGTTTTATACATCTCCGGATGAAAAAAATTCGATGGCAGTGATCCGAGGGAGAAGAACTTGGATTCTGCGCCTTTTTCTTGGAGTATTTGAAAATATTGGAGAGCCACAGCTTCAGAGCGGGCATTGTTGCGATTGGTGGATGAGATGATGGTGATCATGCTTGCGTCAAAATTAACCCCTTAGGAACAAGCTTCTACCTGGTATTGTTCGATACTCCATTCAACCTATAGAAAAGCATCAACCATGAGAACAATTCACATGCTGAAATCACTGGTTATCATATCACCAGAGTTTTCAGAGGGCATCAAAATCCCAAGTTGACATCCACCAGAAAAACCATTGCTGCGTGAAACAAAACACCCAACATGATCAAGATACTTTATCAACATATTTTCGGCGAAATGACTGCATTTGCGAAAAGCCCCTCTTCATCAAAACACATCCAAACGGCTCATTACCAGTTACAGGATCAAACTTATCAACGGCCTATCCACAAAATGCGTGTGTACAACTTCGAAGCGTGTGAAACCGTGAAACCCCTTGTTTCACTATACTTTCGTGGCTTCGCGTTATGAAATACACATACTACGGACACAGCGCATTCTTATTGGAACTGGACAATGCCAAAATACTGTTTGACCCATTCATTTCACCGAATGAGTTGGCGAAAGGCATCGATATCCATAGCATCAAGTGCGATTACATCCTGATATCTCATGGTCACTTCGACCATGTGACCGATGTTGAAGTGATTGCCAAAAATAATGACGCGACCATTGTCGCCGCTTATGAATTGGCCTCCTATTATGGAGCGAAGAACTTCAAACAACATCCCATGAACATTGGTGGTCGCTGGAATTTCGGAAGTTTTACCGTGAAAGTGGTGAGTGCGGCGCATAGCAGCGTATTGCCCGATGGCACATACAGCGGAAATCCGATAGGTTTCATTATCACTGAAGAAACAAGAAGCATTTATTATTCCGGTGATACCGGGTTGCACATGGATATGCAACTGATTGGAAACTATCACAAACTGGACAGGGCATTTCTATGCATAGGCGACAACTTCACCATGGGTGCGGATGACGCCATCATTGCTTCGGATTTTATCAAATGCAATAAAATCACAGGAATGCACTTTGATACTATTCCATATATCGTGATCGATCATCAAAAGACGATTCAAAAATTCGAACAAGCCGGAAAAACGCTTGTTCTACCGGAAATCGGTAAAACTTACGAAGTATAAATAAACATTGAATATCAACCAAGTCATCATAAAATAACATGGGTAAAATCATCACCATAGCCAACCAGAAAGGCGGTGTCGGTAAAACAACCACAGCGATAAATCTCGCAGCTGCTCTGGGCGTACTTGAATACAAAACCCTTCTGGTGGATGCAGATCCTCAAGCGAATGCAACCAGTGGCGTGGGTATTGATCCTAAAAGCATCAAAGCCGGCATTTACGAATGCCTGGTGAACGACATCAATCCAAAGGATTTGGTGATCACCACCGAAAATCCAAACCTTGATCTGATCCCCTCTCACATCGACCTCGTTGGTGCTGAAATCGAGCTGATCAACATCAACAACCGTGAGTATATGATGCGCAGCGCGCTCGGTAAACTCCGCGATGATTATGATTTTATCATCATCGATTGTTCGCCTTCTCTCGGATTGGTGACAGTAAACGCACTCACAGCATCCGATGCAGTGGTAGTGCCTGTGCAGTGCGAATACTTCGCTTTGGAAGGGTTGGGCAAATTGCTCAATACCATCAAAATTGTTCAGCAAAAACTGAATACTGACCTGACCATTGAAGGTATTTTGCTCACCATGTATGATTCACGTCTGCGTTTGAGCAATCAGGTGGTGGAAGAAGTGAAAATGCATTTCCAGGAAATGGTATTCGATACCATCATCCATAGAAATACGACACTTGGTGAAGCTCCAAGTTTCGGGCAAACCATTCTCATGCATGATGCAAGCTGCAAAGGCTCGGTAAACTACCTCAACCTTGCACGCGAAATTCTCCAGAAGAATGAGATGACGAAAATGAGTAATGACGAGAAATACATCAACATAGAAAATGGCTAAGAAACCGGCTTTAGGAAGAGGATTGAGCGCATTGCTCGATAGCGCAGCTTCTACAAAAGACAATACCACCACAGCGACCAAAACTTCGAAAACGGAGGTCGTAGAACTACGTGATACCAAAACAACAGTGGAAATCGGCAATGTAGCCGGCCCCATTTCCATGCTTCGTATTTCACAAATTGAAGCGAATCCATTCCAACCGCGTCAGGAATTTGACGCAGTGGCGATGAAGGAACTCGCTCAGAGCATCAAAGAACTGGGATTGATTCAGCCCATTACTGTTCGCAAGATATCAGCACAGAAATATCAGATCATCAGTGGAGAACGCCGTTTCCGCGCTTCGCAAATTGCGGGTCTGGATGAAGTGCCTGTTTATGTTCGCACAGCGAATGACCAGGAAATGCTGGAACTTGCTCTCGTCGAAAACATCCAGCGTGAAAACCTGAATGCCATCGAAGTAGCCATCAGTTACAAACGTTTGATGCAAGAGTGCAACCTCACCACCGAAAAACTGGCAGAACGTGTAGGTAAAGACCGCACTACTGTGACCAACTATGTGCGTTTGCTCAAACTTCCTCCAGAGATTCAAATCGGCATCATCGAAAGGAAGATCTCAATGGGACATGCCAGAGCGCTCATCAACACGGAGCCTGAGGCGAAACAATTGAAGATTTACAAACTCATTTTAGAGAAAGACCTGAGTGTGCGTAAGGTGGAAGAACTCGCCAAAGAAGACGACGCCCCACGTTTGTTCAGAACAGAAAAAACAGTGATGCCACTGGAATTCCAGAAAATGCAGGCAGACCTGAGATTGAAATTCGGTAAAAAAGCCAAACTTCAGCGCAATGAACACGGACTCGGTAAATTGGAAATTCCATTCGCCACAGACGACGACCTGATTCGTATCGTGGATATGCTCGAGTTGTGATTGCTCTGGGTAAATTTGCCCGTGAATTTTTGTCTACCCTACAATAAAAAAACAGGAGTGTGTTAACCATACTCCTTTTTTATGTTGAAGCATATACATATCACCATCGTTATCGCCGGATTACTCCTGGCTCATCTTCATGGTGTGGCTCAGCAGGATACCTTGATCTCTGCGCTGGACTCATTAAAATCCACATCAGACAGCATTTTTGTACCTGATACCTCCCGTTTCAAAACCGATTTCAGGAAAAAGTTCAGCATGCGCTGGCATACTTATCCGCACTCTCCATTGCGAGCAACTGTATATTCAGCCATCCTGCCTGGACTTGGTCAAATTTATAACGGCCGAAAAAAAGAAGGTTCCATCTTCCGTAAATACTGGAAGGTTCCCATCGTGTATGGAGGCATAGCAACCTGCGTAGCCTTTATAGACTACAACACCAAGAAGTATCAATTCTATAAAGGACAATACATCGCAATGTATGATGGAGATCCCAATACCGTTACTGACAAGGATTACGATCCGAATCAATTGGACAAAGTACAGGAACAATATCACCGCTGGATGGATGTAAGCTATATGTGTTTAGCTGGTCTGTATGTATTGCAAATCATCGATGCCAATGTGGATGCCCACCTATTCTACTATGACGTAGGCGATGACCTCACCATGTCCATCCGTCCATCATTGATTTATACCGGAGAGATAAAGCCCGCCATTGGGATTGGTATTCACTTTTAATTTTACAAGACATGAAAATTGCAATTTCCGGCTACGGCAAAATGGGAAAAGAAATAGAAGAGTTTCTGATGAAGCGTGGGCATGAAATTACTTTGCGCTCCACTTCTCAAACTCCATATAAAGCCGATGATCTCAAAGGTACAGATGTGGTCATCGATTTCAGCGAACCAGAAGTTGCCGTTGATCATATCTTCAAATGTTTCGAAGCTGATGTACCTGTGGTTGTAGGGACGACTGGTTGGTACATGCGCATGCCTGAAGTACGCGAAGCGTGTCTGTCAGGAAACAAGTCATTGTTTTATGCCACGAACTTTTCCATCGGTGTGAATGTCGTTTTCCACCTCAACAAACAGTTGGCGAAAATCATGAGTGCATACGACGAATATGAACCGGGAATTCTGGAAGTGCATCATCTTGCTAAGCTCGATAAGCCAAGCGGAACGGCTATCACGCTTGCTGAAGGCATCATGGAAAACATCCCTCGCAAAACGAAATGGGTAAATCAACCTGCTGAAAATCCGGATGAACTCACCATCATTTCACAACGCGAAGGCGAAGTGCCCGGAACCCACGTCATTAATTACACTTCGCAAGTTGATAACATCAGTTTGGTTCATCAGGCTGTCAATAGAAAAGGATTTGCTTTGGGAGCCGTTAAAGCGGCAGAATGGCTCCATGGTAAAAAAGGTATTTTTACCATGACTGATATGCTGAAATTTTAAACCGAGAATAAAAAAGAGAATATGATACCCTGGATATTACTGATCGCACTTATCGCTGTTTATTCGATCACTTTGCCGCCACTGCTGAAACGCGCAGGATTGAATGCTGCGTTGGGATACATTCCTCTTGTGAATTTTTTCCCATTCCTGAAAATGATCAAAAGACCATGGTGGTGGTTCTTCCTTTTGTTGTCGCCCGGTGTGAACCTGATGATGCTCGTAATCATCAATGTAGAACTCGGTATCGCATTCGGAAAAAGGAAAACGGGTGAACAATGGTTCTTTGGCGCATTGCCATGGTATGCACTTTTCAAACTCGCCTATCAGGAGAAGGATGTTGCCTTTATCGGACCACGTGATTGGACCGGTAAGAAAAAAAGTTTTGGTCGTGAATGGGGAGAGGCGATTGTATTCGCTATTGTAGCCGCATCAGTCATCAGGACATTTTTCATTGAAGCATTCACCATCCCTACTCCATCCATGGAGAAGAGCATGCTCGTAGGCGATTATCTATTTGTGAGCAAACTAAGCTACGGCCCGAAAGTCCCACAGACTCCTGTGAGTATTCCGTTTGTGCATAACGCCATTCCGGGCGGCATGACCAACAGTTATGTCGATTGGTTCAGTCTTCCCTATTACAGACTTCCTGGAATGGGCCAGGTAGAAAGATTCGATCCGGTTGTATTTAACTTTCCGAATGGTGATACCATCATGGTGGATCCATTTTATGCAGGTCACGATTATTATAGTTATGTGCGAAAGGAAGCGATGTTCCTTTCAGGATCATTCGAAAACTATGCAAAGTCGCCACAAAA
>JAIBBG010000061.1 GCA_019694805.1 Flavobacteriales bacterium
CAACTCACCACTTGACCGTTGGTCAATGATGATGTAGTATAAGTAGCGCTGTTGGTACCCACGTTCGAGCCATCGACTTTCCATTGATAAGAAGGCGATGCACCACCATTTGTTGGCGTTGCTGTGAATGTGAGTGATGAACCAGCACAAGTAGGATTACTTCCTGTAGTGAGTGCAATGGAAACAGCAGGCGTTACAGATGCAGCAATTTCCGCAGTAATAGCATTGGAGTTTGCTGTAGTTGGAGAAGCGCAAACCGCATTCGACGTCATCGTGCAGCTAACAACCTGACCGTTGGTCAAAGAAGAAGTCGTAAAGAATACACTGTTAGTACCCACGTTCACGCCATCCACTTTCCACTGATAGGAAGGAGTTGTTCCTCCATTGGTTGGAGATGCAGTGAATGTCACTGAAGATCCGGCACAACTTGGGAAGGTTCCGAGTGGTGCAGCGATAAGAACAGATGGAGTCACATTGGCATTGACCGTAACAGTGATTGAATTCGAGTTGGCAGCAGCCGGACTCGCACAAGAAGCGGTGGAGGTCATCGTGCAACTTACAATTTGACCATTGGTCAAAGCAGAAGTTGTATAGGTCGCACTGTTTGTTCCAACGTTTGAACCATTCACTTTCCACTGATAAGCAGGTGTTGCGCCGCCATTGGTTGGAGTCGCTGTGAATGTCAGTGATGATCCGGCACAAGTTGGATTGCTTCCAGAAGTCAAAGCTATCGAGACAGATGGCGTCACTGTTGAATTCACAGTTACTGCGATGCTGTTGGAGTTAGCTGTTGACGGACTTGCACAAGATGCATTGGATGTCATCGTGCAGCTCACTACCTGACCATTGGTCAATGAAGAAGTGGTATAAGTTGCGCTGTTGGTACCTACGTTTGTTCCGTCCACTTTCCACTGATATGCAGGTGCTGCACCACCATTGGTTGGAGTTGCAGTGAAAGTGAGAGATGAACCTGAGCACGTTGGGTTGCTTCCAGAAGTCAATGCGATAGACACTGCAGGCACAACGTTAGTGGTCACGGTTACGGCAATGGTGTTCGAATTGGCAGCAGCCGGACTAGCACAAGTAGCATTAGAAGTCATGGTGCAACTCACCACCTGACCATTGGTCAATGATGACGTAGTATAAGTCGCACTGTTTGTTCCGACGTTCGTACCATCTACTTTCCACTGATAAACAGGTGCTGCGCCTCCGTTGGTTGGAGTTGCAGTGAAAGTGAGTGATGATCCAGAACAAGTAGGATTACTTCCTGATGTTAAGGCAATCGCAACAGAAGGAGTTACGGTGGTATTGACAGTTACGGTGATGGAGTTTGAGTTCGCAGCAGCAGGACTTGCACAAGCAGCGTTAGATGTCATGGTGCAGCTCACCACCTGACCATTGGTCAATGATGATGTTGTATAAGTTGCACTGTTGGTGCCCACGTTGGCTCCATTCACTTTCCATTGATAAGATGGTGAAGCGCCACCGTTTGTTGGTGTTGCAGTGAATGTAAGTGAAGAACCAGAACAAGTTGGATTGGTGCCTGAAGTCAGTGCAATCGAAACGGCTGGAGTTACAGCAGCATTTACAGTTACACTGATGGTATTTGAGTTAGCTGTTGTCGGACTTGCGCAAGATGAACTTGAAGTCATCGTGCAGCTCACCACCTGACCATTGGTCAATGATGAAGTTGTGTAAGTCGCACTGTTCGTACCCACGTTTACTCCATCCACTTTCCATTGATATGCAGGAGTTGCTCCACCATTGGTTGGAGTAGCGGTGAAGGTGAGAGATGAACCAGCACAAGTCGGATTGGTTCCAGAAGTCAATGCAATAGCTACCGATGGAGTAACCGTGCTATTGACTGTCATGGTGATGGTGTTCGAAGTAATCGAAGCAGTTCCGCCACCAATGGTGAATGTGATATTCGGGCGATATGAAGCCGTGGTACCTGTAGTAGTTGTACATGCACCTGCACCGGTAGCACCATCTGCTTGATAATAGGTGCAAGCAACGAACGAACTTGCTGTTCTGTAAGTCTGATAAGCTGCAGTTCCAACCACCTGGTTAGAGAAGCAGATGTCGATACAGATATTGCTTGTACCATCCCATACAAAAGGCGTAGAGAATGAATGTGTATTCAGGGCATTCAGTGTCGGAGTATAGTTTGTTGGACCATATACCGTAGTGAATGTTGGAGTCTGAAAGGTGGTCGTAGCCACTGTAGCAGCAGTATGCGCCATTTTGATGGTATAACCATTCAATGTTGCCGGATCACCTGTTGTACCTGCAACATCAAATCCCAATGATGTGATGCTACCGGCAGCCAATCCTAAGGCTGTCAATTCGGAAGCGCGCACGATCCATTGCTGACGACCATTGCCATAATACGTTGGATATGCCGCACCTTGAGCACTGGTGGTGGCATTGGTAGTAGTACCACTTCCAAGCTTCTGGATGGAAGGGCATGATCCCGATGAAGTCAACTGACATGAAACCACGTCGTTGTTGGCCAATGCGTTGTTACTATATGTAGTAGAATTCGTACCTACGTTGGTGCCATTCAATTTCCATTGATAAACAGGACTCACTGCATTTGTTGCTGTAGCCGTAAATGTTGAAGCAGCACCTGAACACATCGGATTGGTACCTGTAGTTTGCGCAATGCTGATGGTTGCAGTACCCGCAGAACTTACCGACATGGTAATGGCGTTCGAGGTTGCGGTAGATGAAGTAACACAAGCAATCGATGAGGTCATCACACAAGTAACCACCTGACCATTGGTCAATGCAGTTGAGCTGTATGTAGGACTATTGGTTCCAACGTTTACACCATCTACTTTCCATTGGTAAGAAGGAGTTGCGCCACCATTGGTGGGTGTAGCAGTGAAGATCACTGTAACGTTTGGACATGTAGGATTAGAACCGCCGGTTACAGCGATTGAAACCGCAGGCGTAACGTTTGATGCTACGGACATGGTGATGGCATTTGAAGTTGCCGGGTTATTGGTAACGCCAGCGAGGTTAGATGTCATCACGCAGGTAACAACTTGACCTGCGGTAAGTGTAGATGTTGAATAAGTTGCGCTGTTGGTACCCACGTTTACGCCATCCACTTTCCATTGGTATGATGGAGATGAACCACCATTCACCGGAGTTGCAGTGAACACAGATGTTTCACCGGGACATTTTGGATTGTTGCCACTGGTTAGAGAGATTACCACGCTTGCATCAGTTGTGCAGCTTTGTATCTGATATGAGAAAATGTGCGTTCTCGCAGCACTTCCTCCGCTTGTACCACCCATGTATTCACTGGTGCTCCAGAAAGTCACACCATCAGGATCGAGACATGTATGTGAATAGTCACCCACCCTGTTTGTTCCTGTTTGGAAACCTGTTCCGGCAACTACCTGTACTTCAGTAAGAGGAAGAGTTCCCAGAGGATCACAGCTTCTTCTACCGGTGTAATAGATACCAGGATAAATAGAAGTAGCGTCAGATTTGATATAGCTCAAACCGATTGAACCGTTGTCATCCATGGCAATTGCACCCATCCAACGGGTTGCAGCGTCTGGATTATAGATCCCCTGTTGGTAGATTGACCATGTTCCAGTAGATTGATTCTGGCGCATTTCGCACCACATGATACTTCTTTGTGTGGTGCTGATTTTAACTGCCCAGTTCAATACAACGGTGTTGTAGCCACCCCAAATTTTATATTGAGCACGATACATCAATACACCACCAATACCATCGAGTTTTTGTGTAGTACCAGGTTGAGAGCAGTCGTTCCAGCTTGCATTGTATGAAGCATCGAAAGCAGCCGTTGGAATTGCACCCACAGAAGTGATCGTTGCAGTTGGTGTAGCTGGCGCCCAGTTCACACTCATGTTGTAGATGTTGATGGCATCTGTATAAGATGCACCCCAACCGTTATCTGAATAAGAGAAGATAGGACAAGGAGTTCCTACAGCAGGCAAAACACCATCTGCAGCATCACCTGGAAGAGGACAAAAGAATCCACTTCCATTTGGTGGAGAGAAGTTGGTGTACACAGAACGCGCTGCGGCATTACCAGCCAACATGGCATCACGCTCAAAGCAGAATACCTTTTGTGTGGTTTGGTTCGAAGTCATATAATATCCATCAGCCCAAACAGCGAACTTGAGATAGTCCGGGAATTGAGGTGATGTGAATGTATAAGTATAATATGATCCTGTTGGATCAGGAGATGTAGAAATCGCGATATAGATATTGTTGTTACCTGAACCGAATTGTGCAAGGAACCAACGATTGGCTGCTTTATCATACATCACAATCGGGTCACCGGCATTAGCAGTAGCCGGACTCCAAAGGTTACCCAAAGTCGCTGTGAGTTGCACAGCACCAGTTGTTTTATTGTAAACCTTGAAAGTTGTGCTGTTGATCATCTGCACGTAGTGATTCGGACCAACGGCACCTGATGGGTCCATCGGACGGAAACCTGTAGCAGACTGACCTGCCCAACTGGCTTTATTCTGTGTACCAGGCACAGCACCTTTGATGCGCTGCATGATGTCTGCAGAGTTGCCATACTTTTCACCATTTTCCTCAACGGTTAAAGGGAATTTCTGTGGCGTACGATGCAAACGGTCACCACTTTCTTCGCGGCCCTGACGCTTGAGTTTTCGTTTCATGAAAACTTCTTCCTCATCTACTGGATTTTCTTTGAAAATCTCTGACAAAGGACGTGTCACATGAAATTCAGAGGCGACGATAAAATTGCTTTCATTGTTTTGCGAAAAAGACACGACGGTAAGCGCGACCATCATGCACAACAGGTAGATTTTCCTCATTGCGGTTTAATCGATAAAATTTGATTTGGATAATAAAGTCAGGTAGTGGGACTGTAAGCGACAAAGTTAATTCAGTTTTAACATTTTTCATCATTTTCCGGACAATTTCTCTGAGATTTCACTCAAAAACCCTCAATTGACTTGGAATCTCGTGCAATCCACTGTTTATCAACAGGAATGGTCCTGGTGGTGAATAATACAATCGTATAGCAACAAGCATCATGGAACCAGTCATCCTGATCGGCGCTAAACGGCCTCAGGGAAGAATCCGAAATGTTGGCATTCATCTTATTTCATAGGAGATAAATTTATATTCATCGAATTAATTTTTAATTTAATCTAAAAATTTAACGGAATTCGACTTATTTTTGTTTCACTGAAAAGCCGAAAATTGAAATCTATACTCAGCACCATCATGTTGACGCTCCTTTTTGTGGGCGTTTGTATCAGTCAGGTCGCGACGCGCCAGAATGAAGATGGCATGAGTTTCAGCAATTTTATGGGCGGTGTGAGGTACGCACACCTCATCGATTCTGAGCATGCGAAGTACTATAGATCAGTCAAGGACGACGACCACCAAATGGTGATCCAGGGCATTGTCCAATTTCTCAAGAAGTATGGATTTGAAGCGGTCACCACAGGAAGCATAGCAGATGCACCTGTGAATTATCCTTCCATGTGTGAATTGACCATAGTAACACCAACCTGGGACAAGGAAGATGGATTGATCATCCATTTGAATTTGTCTTTTAGTTCATGCCGTGGAGATATCATCCAAGTGCCTTGTCGGAGAAAAATACCCTTATCTCACACGATGGAAATCAGCGGTGATGTGGAGAGAAACCTATTCCGTACGTTGGGATACAGTAAAAATGAATTTCATAGTGCCAACAGTTTGCGCATGAATGCAACATCCACAGGATATTCTGAAAGCAGTTTGCAACAGAAATTCACGCAGGATGGAACAGACGAAATTGAAGGCATTTATGAATGCATGAAGACAGGCAATCAGGAAAACCGTTATCAGATCGGCATCATCAAAAAGGAACAAGGGTATCAAGTCATTTATCTGAACGGCGCTTTGAACTACCGCGATTGGACACCGGGAGAAATAAAGGGCAGTCTCTATCCTACTGCAAATGCCAGCATTTTCAAATCCGTCCTCTTGAAAGACACCAAAAAACAGGAAGTTACGGATTACGTCAATTTCAAAGACGGCTTGATGAATTTTGTAGCCACACCGGATCAACCTTGGGTGAAAGTATTTCCAACGAACAAGGCTATGAAATCAGGACTTGCTTCCGGAAAGCTCACCGGAACAGGCTTCGCGGTATCATCGGATGGACTGATTGCCACGGCATACCACGTGATAGAAAACCGAAAAAACATTGTAGTTCGAGGAATCAACGGTGATTATGCCACTGCTTATGAAGCACAACTCGTGGCACATGATCAGGAAAATGACCTGGCCATTTTGAAAATCAACCAAGTGAACTTGATGCATTTCGATCATCATCCTGTGCAGATTGAAACCGGCAACCTCGATTTGGGATCACACATTTTCGTACTGAGTTACCCACTTACCGGTAGCATGGGAGAAGACATCAAACTCACGACCGGCATTATCAATTCACGCTCAGGATATCAGGGAGATCAAACCAATTACCAGGTTTCGGCTTCGGTACATCCGGGAAGCAGCGGTGGACCAGTGTTCAATGAAAAAGGCAAACTGATAGGGATGGTTACCTCCAAATTTCAGGGTGCAGAAAGTGTCACATATGCCCTCAAAGGTCAATACCTCAATCAATTATTGGGCAACATAGGATATCAAAATCCAACACCCAAAATCAAGAACAACGATTCAGCCACACTTTCCACCGTAGCTGGTCAGTTCGTTCCCCTTGTTTTCATCGTAGAAAGTTTCTGATCCTCTGTCAGCCGATTGAAGATCAATTCCGGCAATTCTTCACTTATCAACACCGCAAGGTAGTTATCCCCAAAACATCAACATTGCTTGTCGTAACGTCAGGTCAAAAATAGATTTGTCCGTTCCGGCATTCCGGATTTTCCTAAATAACCCTATGCAACCCAACGATAACATGAACGCAGAATTTTCAGCGGAAAAAATAATGGCAGACCTGAGCCACAAACTAAGATCAGGCAGTGATGTAGAAGAAGTAAAACTCAAGTACACACTGATAGAAGAAGAAATCGCAGAAGAAGTGTAAGTCACGTCTTTTGAATTTCACCAGAAAAGGAGCAACAGATGATTATAAAAGCAGAACCACGGACCATCCTCAACTTCCTTCACACCTATTTTGATGTGATGCGTGATTTATTCCAGTATCAGACCACTGATGGATTGATCACGAAAGAAGTTTACGACATGCTCATACAGAAACATGGGCACGTGATGAATATCCGTTTGCGCGAATTCCGCGTGATACGCAGCATGGGTAGCGATTACGAAATGCGTGATGTCTACTACAAGCTGATGGAGTTTCTGCTTTTTGAATTCAAGCCATTGCTTCCGGAGACCATCGAAAAATACAAGTCGAGTATCGGTGACCTCTATTTGAAAATCCGCAAATACGAAAATCAGGACCGCGATATTCTTCAGGAGCGCATCAAAAATCTTTCGCATCAGGTGCGTGAATTTGTGGATCTTGTAGAAAGAAACACCTTCCGTCTGCTTGCGGAAACACGCGATCTGAAATCCAACCTCGAACGCATTGAATACCGTGAAAAGGTGCACAAGGCTTCATTTTGGATTGAATATTATATTTTGCCCCTGAATAGAATTCTCGATGTGAAACACTCGGAATCTGTGACAAGTACGATCATAGACGTGAGTGAATACGCCAATCGCCGTCGACTTGACTTTGGTGATGAGACCATTCGCATTGAATTTGAAAAACTCTATACACAGCTCATCCAAACCAATACCGATTTGTTGCGACAGTCGAAAGTATTGGTGAATGAACTGTTGCCACTTCTTGAGCGCATACGCACAGAGTCACTCATCCTCACCGGATGGATTGAATTCCTGCGGAATCCATACAAAATGGATACTCCTCCCCTGCTCAAAGGTTCGCGCACGATGGTGTACGCGAAAGACATGCTCTTCAAGGTGCGCGAGTTCTTTGAACAATTCGCCGCCAATGAGGTCATCACCCTCGAAGATCAGGTAGTAGAGTTCGATAAGTGGATTTTCGACCGTGATCACTTCAAAGGAAAACTTACCGAAAACATGCCGGTGAATGACTTCTTCGGCTGGTGTTATAAAGAGTTGCAGAAAGATTTTACGGAAATTGATACTGACAAGTTTTTTGCGCTTTGCGGACTTTTGTTCGACAGCGATCTGCAAATCGAATTCCCGAAAAAAGGCGAACGCATCAACCTGCAGACCACCACATCGAAAATTTCATTGCCGAAACTAAAAGTGGAACCGGCAATCAAACTTTAACCTGACTCACATAAACGCATAAACTCAGACAAGTATGGTATATCCTCCAAAACACAGAACGATTGTTGAAGAACTGATGAACGGAAAATTCATTCTCAGCAATGAAGAAACCTTCAATATCCTCAAGGAGAATGACAAATTCTACCAGGAATTTTTCAAGTTATCATTTGATTTGGACTTGCATGTAAAGTCTGACTATGCCTTTCTGCTGAGTAAAGACACCCAAGAGAATTTCTCACGTGATGTGAGTATTTTCATTGCAGTGTTGAGTTATGAATTGGACAAAGACGGACGAAATTTCATGGAAGCACTTGAATTCAACGAATTCACCTTCGAAGAAATCGATCGCTATTTCGACAATTCATCATTCATCGATCTGATCGAAAGCAATAAATCACTTCGTGAACCGGATGCCCGCCGTACGTTGATCAATGGTATGCACCGAAGAAATATCGTCAACAAAAATTTCGACGATCGTTTCTCATTCACTCAAGCACATCGTGTATTTGTCGATTTTGCAAAAGAACTTGCCTTGAAGCGCATGTCGCACGATGCTGTGAGTGCGAACTGATCGCCTCGCTGATGCTCATATGTTGTGGTTGAATATCCGGGTTTAAAGCCCGTCAAGTCTTTCGTTGACTTCCTGTTTCTTCCTGCGCGAGATTTCGAATTCCTGTCCGCCTTTGAGCGTAAGCGTATAGGGTTCTTTCTTGCTGTATTGGGTGACACAATTCACATTCACAATGCAGCTTTTGTTGATCCTGAGAAAAAGCTTGTAGTCCTCAAGAACTTCTTCAAGTTCTTTCAAAATGCGCGATGTCACAATCTTTTCTCCATTCTGAAGATGGATGATGGCATAATTCACATCCGATTCCATAAATGCAATATCACCAATGCGGATAAAACGAACCTTGCCTCTATCATGAATGGCCAGCGACTTCTCCAACTCCACTTCCTTGGCATTGTTGAGCAAATGAACCACCTGTGAAGTTTGGTTTTCCGTTTTGATGATGGTTGATTTTGCACGCTCCACTGCTTGAATCAGGTCATCTACTTCCACCGGTTTCAACAAATAATCGAGCGCACTGAATTTGATGGCCTTCACTGCATATTGATCATAGCTGGTTACAAAAATGATCCTGAAATCTATCGTACTGAATTTGTTCAGCATACTGAATGCGTTGCCTTGCGGCATTTGAATATCCAGGAATACCAAATCAGGTTTCACCTTATGGATGAGTTCATATCCGGCATTTGCATGTGCCGCTTCGCCCACGATTTCCACCTCAGGACAAAATCGCGTGAGCAATTTGCGCAACACATCCCTGTTGGATGCTTCATCGTCGATAAGAACAGCTCTGATTAGCATAACATTATTCTATGGTTATTCTGACTGAAGTACCTGCAGCCTGATTGTTTTCATATAAATCCACAATCGTTATATCCACTTTAGCATGGTTCATTTTTTTCAACGCATCAATTTTCTCATTGATGAGCGACATACCCATGGAGATATGAATTTCTCCACGATGCAATTCTGATGAAAACTCCCTACCCACACCATTGTCAGTAATCTCAATCACCAATTGATCCCCAAGCATCGAACAAGATAATTTGAGCAGTCCCTTACGTTTTTGACCGAGGGGCATTAAACCATGCCAAATTGCATTTTCGATATACGGTTGAATAATCATCGAAGGAATGCGGATATCCAGATTTTCACTTACCGCATCATCCAGTTCGAGTTGAAACTCAAATGAATTCCTAAATCTCAATTGTTCCAAGGAAACATAAACGTTCAACCACTCGATTTCCTTTTCCAGACTGATCTCATTTTCCTTCGAATTGTTCAGTACCAATCTGATGAGTTTAGCAAATTTCGAGAGGTAATCATACGCCTGTTGCGTTTCATTGTTCAATACAAAATCCTGTATGGAATTGATGGAATTGAAAATGAAATGTGGATTCATTTGCGCGCGTAAGGCAATCAATTTACTCTCCGCAATCAATTTATCAATTTCATTTTTCTCCATGAGTTTGCGATTGTAGTATGCAACACGCATTCTGATGAAGAGGAATATTCCCCACAACATGATCAACACGATGAGCAATACAAACCACCACCTCACCCAAAATGGCGGAGCAATATCGAAACTATAATAAAGCTTTGGCTCAAGCGCATGGCCAGCTTCATCCACATCGGCGAGATAGAGATCGTAATGTCCAGGAGGAAGTTTTTTGAATTCAAGGACATCATTCGTGGTGATCTGCATCGAAGGATCGAAACCCGCCAATTGATAAGCATAACGCTCAGTGAACAAATCGCGATAAGAAATCGATGCAATTTGAAACATGACGTTGTTTTCCTGATACGATAGATCTCCTTGACCAGGAAAATCTTTTCCATTCACGCTCACCATTTCAAGATTGATTTTCCTACCGTGAAAAGGCTCATTGAGATGGTCGAGATCGATGATTTCAAGACCTTCTTTGGTGACGATATACAAGTTGTTATCGCGGATGCAGCAACCATTCACCTCATTGCTGTTCATTCCATTGGTACGGTTCAAGATATGGATGACTCCAGGGTTATCTTCGTCAAAGTAATTCAACCCTTGCTTGGTAGCAATCCACACGCGTTGTTGCGCATCAATATACACATCTGTACAAAAGTCAGAACTTAAACCGGTATCCATGGAAAGTTGCGACCAGCTTCCATGATCATAGATATACAACCCTGCATTTTTGGTTGAAATGAATATTTTTCCGGACTTGCTCTGAACCATAGAAGTGATAACCCGACCTTCGAGCATGTCCGTGAGTATACTCTTCAATGAACCGTTTTGATAGGAAAGCAAACCATTCCTGGTCCCCACCCACAATTCATTCGTTTCGGCAACATATAAAAGACAGTTCCCACGCACTTTTAGGTCAATCAATTCATGCCATACATTGTTCTCGACTTTGTATAGTTTATTGTAGGAAAGACCAATCAGCACCCCGTCTGGATGCCACACAATATCATTGGTTGAAACGGAAATGTTTTGCCAATTTGGTCCGGTAAAAAGGGTGAGCTTTAAAGAGTTTGGATCAATAATTCCGCTACTCGAACCACAATAATACAATTGACCATTGATAGGACGCAGTTTCAGATCTCCAACATTGTTGATACTCGCCACCGGTTCACTTTGTTTGACATGATCATGGGCATCAAGACTGTAAACACTGTGATTGTTCGCGGCAACATATACCATCGAATCCATGGTGATGATATCCGAAATATTGCCGTTCAGGCCTTTGAAATTATCGTAGGCTACATTTTTCAAATACGGAATATAATAAACGCCATTTTCGACACTGCTCATCCAAATTCCACCTTGAAAATCTTGGGTGATACAACCAATGGCGTCTCCGATGAAAAACACTTTAGGTTCAGCATTCAGATCTCCATTTTCGAAGAGCTGCATGCCACTGCCGTTTGAAAGTCCCACCATAAGATTACCCAGATGATCTTCGAAGAAGGCCAGAATGGTGGTCGGAAACTCCCTCAAAGTGCGGAATTCTTGACCATCATATTCAAACATTGAATTCAGAAAAGAAAACAACACTTTACCATTGCGAAGTTTCACCGAAGCCATGCGAGGATTTACTCCTTCTACCATCGTAAAATTTACACGTCCAGTATCCATCTTGCTGGGTTCCCAATTCCCCATGACCATAGAGCCCCGTTTTTCACGGGTGAATATTTTATCTGCACTGGCTTGATAGATAGACACCACAGATTTTTTATTCCCCAAGGCATAAAAATAACCGTAGGTATTGTGTTCGAATTTCCGTTCTTCAAAACGCTGATAATCTCCTTCGTGATAGATAACGTATGGAGTATAGGTTGTACCGATATGGATATCATCATTGACATCAATTTTAAAAGAGATGATAGAAGCAGCGTGTTGACGGATGGTTTCAACCAATTTGTCCGATACCAACAATCTTTCCGGCTTATTGTTTCTGATCCTTCCCAATGTGCCATCTGATGCAATGAAGAAAATTTGATTCTTCGAATCAGTATCCATACAAATGATACTGTTGGGAGTAATATCTTTTACTGTATAATAATTCCTGATGTTTTTTCCATCGAATCTGCTCAGTCCAAGATCACCGGCGATCCAGATATATCCGTCGGCATCGTTGAGTACGAAATAAGCCGATGAGCCCGGCAATCCTTCATTTACACCCAGATTATGGAAAACAGGATGCTGCCCCAACACATTGAGCGACATGAAAAAAGCAAAGACCCATGCGATAGATCGGTACAGCATAGCATGCAATAATAAAGCACGCGAGGAGTGCCCTGATGACCGCTAACAGGCATTTCGGAACAAAATCACTTCTTCGATGCGATCAGTCTTTGTCAAACGGAGAAATGGTAATTGCAAGCGTTATCCTCCCGGATCGTGGTGTCGAAATCTATCGCACCTCTGAAAGACTGCCATGACGGACATTTCCTTGATTTGTTTCACTTTATGAATGCTGCGCTTTCATATAAAATTCACGCTGGCCAGCACCGACATGGTCAGGGTTCGAACATCCTTTTGGGTGATCAGAATTTCTTGACGATCCAGACTACATCATCAGAGATAATTGTATTACCTTTGGTGAAACCTTTTAGCGATGAAAAGAAAACTACTACCCCTTCTTTGCACACTTTCGCTCATTCTTCCCCTTTACCTATTGGCACAAAAGGCTCCGCAACCGGCTACCAAAGCCCCAGTGAAGACCCATCAAATATCCAAACCAGTTACACAAAAACCAACTGCGACTAAGCCACTTGCCAACAAACCAGCCACAACAGTGCGTCCGGTAGAAACCCGCAAAACAACACCAACTCCAGCGGTACATCATCAACCGGCAGTTGCGACCCATAGACCTGTAGAACAAAAAGAAATACAACCGGTTATTTCCAAACCCAATGCAGAAGTACAACAACCGGAGCATTCAGAATCCACGAACACACAACCCATTTTTGCTCCGAAAGAAGTAACAGGAGGCACGAAAAGTGGTCCGGCGAAGGGCGTCAACAAAGAAGCATTGATCTGGAAATCTTTTCTGAAATACCGTTACCAGAATTATGGTGATGCGAAAAGAGAAAACAGACATTGTGGATGTGGTGCGGATATAGAATTGGTGAATCCTACGGCTGAGCCATTGGATGTATATATCAAGTACGCTTCGAATGGTTCGTTACCTACACTTGAAGATGCGATCATTCCTGAGATCAGGAGATCATTCCTATATCCAACGTTTGTCATTCCGGCTGGAGAAACCATCACCATTCGAGGAACATGCAATGGAGGATTCATATATGAAGTTACTACCCACGTTGAAAAGTCAGACGATAAATCAACGAAGTCAGGCAAGCTCATCGATCCAGCCTTCATTGATCATGGTTTTGTACGCGGTAATTGCGTGAATAAGACTGTGGTTTTTGAAAATGAAAAAACGCGATGATGGCGGGGAACAAGGTTCAGGGTTCAAGGTGCCCAAGGGAATTTAAGATTTAAGATTTAAAATTTAAAATTGGCAGCAAGAGAAAGTTATATTTCAAGTGATGATCGCCTGCGGGAAGGGAGGGTGAAGTTCAAGGCTGGCAACGAAAGATAGGTTGCTCTACGAAAGATGCTCGCCTCACAAGCTAAATTTGGCGCTCCTAATACTCAATACTCAATACTTGATACTTGATACCTTTTCGGTTCAAAGTTCAAAGTTCAAGGTTCAAGGTTGGCGACAAGAGTTTGGTTGCCATTCTACAGATGCTCGCCTCACAAGCAGGTTTTGGCGCTCCTAATACCTAATACCTAATACCTGATACCCTTTCGGTTCAAAGTTCAAAGTTCAAGGTTGGCGACAAGAGTTTGGTTGCTCTACGAAAGATGCTCGCCTCACAAGCAGGTTTTGGCGCTCCTAATACCTAATACATAATACCTAATACCTTTTCGGTTCAAAGCAATTCTGCCTCATTCGGGAAACTCCCTCCGGAAACGCGAAATTTCTAACATAAGACCAACATCACGACAACTCTGTCTTTTGTAGAAATAACTTCGCGGCGTTACAAATCCATTTTCATGTATTCAACCGAAGAACTTCAAAAGACGGCCTCACAAGTGAGGCGCGATATCTTGCGCATGGTGCATGCCGTGAACAGTGGTCACCCTGGCGGTTCGCTGGGATGCACCGATTATTTCGTGGCCTTGTATTTCCGCATCATGAACATCGATGCCTCCAAGTGGAACATGGATGGAAAAGGTGAAGATCTCTTTTTCCTCAGCAATGGACATATTTCGCCGGTTTGGTACAGTGTGCTTTCCCGCAAAGGATATTTCCCGGTGAATGAGCTATCCACATTTCGAAAAATCAATACCAGACTTCAGGGACATCCGACCACGCATGAAGGCCTTCCGGGCATTCGGGTGGCCAGTGGATCATTGGGACAGGGACTATCAGTTGCGATTGGAGCCGCATTGGCCAAAAAGCTCAATCAGGAAAAATCCATAGTCTTTACCCTTCATGGTGATGGTGAAATTCAGGAAGGCCAGATTTGGGAAGCAGCGATGTATGCTTCACACAATAAGGTAGACAATCTCATTTCGGCCATTGATGTAAATGGACAGCAGATTGATGGTCCTACCAGTAAGGTACTTAGTCTCGGAAATCTTCGCGCCAAATGGGAAGCATTTGGTTGGCTCGTGCTCGAAATGAACGGTAACGATATGGATGAGGTAGTGAAGACCCTCGAACATGCCAAAACCCTTACGGGAAAAGGTCAGCCCATCATGATCCTGATGCGCACAGAAATGGGTAAAGGTGTGGATTTCATGGAAGGAACACACAAATGGCATGGTGTAGCGCCGAATGATGCCGAGCTTGAAAAAGCCCTTTCACAATTAGAAATGACCTTAGGAGATTATTAAGCAAAACTGAAGAACATGCTCAATTTCGAAATCAAATCATCCAATGATACGAGATCAGGTTTTGGTGATGGTCTCACCGAACTTGGAAGAACCAATCCAAAAGTGGTTGCGCTTTGTGCCGACCTGGTAGGTTCACTCAAGATGGACAATTTCATCAAAGAAAATCCCGATCGATTTTTCCAGATCGGTATTGCAGAAGCCAATATGATGGGCATTGCGGCCGGACTTACCAT
>JAIBBG010000062.1 GCA_019694805.1 Flavobacteriales bacterium
AAACAACGGTTGCGACTTGGAAAATTATTCGGTACCAAACATGGTGGTTTGGGAAAAGGTAAAAAAAAGAAATAAAAAAATCCCCAGTTTCCTGGGGATTTCCTTTTCAAACCAACACAATCAGAGTTTAACAAATGAAACAACACTTTGTTTCTCTTCACCACCAATACTAATCTGATAAATACCTGAATGCATTACTTCCAGGTCAATCTGACTCATGCCTGAGTTGAGATTGCCAGACTTAATCATGCGACCAAATTGGTCATAAATAACATAAGGCACTACATCCGAATTGAATGAACCAACAACATTCAACACATCTTGTGCAGGCACAGGAAATACGCTTATTGCTGAATTTTCGTATTCCACAGTTGAAGTTGGAATTGACAATACTGCATCAATGACATGTACAACACCATTTTCTGCTACAAGGTCTGCAACAATCACTTGTGCGTTGTTGATGAATACATTGCCACCATCAATATTGACAACAACTTCCTCACCTTGCAATGTTGTGATGGTTTGTCCATCACTGAGTGATGTTGATAGTGCGTTAGCACCTACAACGTGATAAAGGAGAATTTGGGCAAGTGTACCGGTTGGGTCTTCCAACAAAGATTCCAACACTCCTGCTGGCAATGCAGCGAAAGCGGCATCTGTTGGAGCAAATACAGTGAATGGACCAGTGCCACTGAGGTCATCAGCGAGTTCTGCTGCGATGACTGCTGCTTCCAATGTGGTGTGATCAGGTGAGTTCACGATGATGTCTACAACTGTTGCAGGAAGTGGATTCAATTCTGGTACGAGCACGGCATCGATCACATGCACAACACCATTTTCTGCTTCAAGGTCTGCAACAATTACTTGTGCATCGTTGATGAATACGTTACCCATATCGAACATCACTGTTACATCCTGACCTTGCAGTGTGGTGATGATCTGACCATCGCTGAGTGATGTAGAAAGAGCGGTTCCACCCACTACGTGGTAAAGAAGAATTTGAGCGAGATCTCCTGTTGGATCCTGAAGCAAGGTCTCTACAAGACCTGCAGGCAAAGCTGCGAATGCTGCATCTGTTGGAGCAAATACAGTGAATGGACCAGTACCACTGAGATCATCAGCAAGTTCTGCTGCGATGACAGCTGCTTCCAAAGTGGTGTGATCAGGTGAGTTCACGATGATGTCTACAACTGTTGCAGGAAGTGGATTCAATTCTGGTACGAGCACGGCATCGATCACATGAACAACACCATTTTCTGCTTCGAGGTCTGCAACAATTACTTGTGCATCGTTGATGAATACGTTACCCATATCAATGGTCACTGTAACATCTTGTCCTTGAAGTGTGGTGATGATCTGACCATCACTGAGTGATGTTGAAAGCGCAGTTCCACTTACAACATGGTAAAGCAAAATCTGAGCAAGATCACCTGTTGGATCTTGGAGTAATGTTTCTACAAGACCAGCTGGCAAAGCTGCGAATGCTGCATCTGTTGGAGCGAATACAGTGAACGGACCAGTACCGCTGAGATCATCAGCAAGTTCTGCTGCGATGACTGCTGCTTCCAAAGTGGTATGATCAGGTGAGTTCACAATGATGTCTACAACTGTTGCAGAAATTGGATTCAATTCTGGTACGAGCACAGCATCGATCACATGTACAACACCATTTTCTGCTTCGAGGTCTGCAACAATCACTTGTGCATCGTTGATGAATACGTTACCCATATCGAACATCACCGTTACATCCTGACCTTGCAGTGTGGTGATGATCTGACCATCGCTGAGTGATGTAGAAAGAGCGGTTCCGCCTACTACGTGGTAAAGAAGAATTTGAGCGAGATCTCCTGTTGGATCCTGAAGCAAGGTCTCTACAAGACCTGCAGGCAATGCAGCAAATGCTGCATCTGTTGGAGCAAATACTGTGAATGGACCAGTACCACTGAGGTCATCAGCGAGTTCTGCTGCGATGACTGCTGCTTCCAAAGTGGTGTGATCTGGTGAGTTCACGATGATGTCTACAACTGTTGCAGGAAGTGGATTCAATTCTGGTACGAGCACAGCATCGATCACATGCACAACACCATTTTCTGCTTCGAGGTCTGCAACAATCACTTGTGCATCGTTGATGAATACGTTACCCATATCGAACATCACCGTTACATCCTGACCTTGCAGTGTGGTGATGATCTGACCATCGCTGAGTGATGTAGAAAGAGCTGTTCCTCCTACTACGTGGTAAAGAAGAATTTGAGCGAGATCTCCTGTTGGATCTTGAAGCAAGGTCTCTACAAGACCTGCTGGCAATGCAGCGAATGCTGCATCTGTTGGAGCAAATACTGTGAATGGACCAGTACCACTGAGGTCATCAGCAAGTTCTGCTGCAATGACTGCTGCTTCCAAAGTGGTGTGATCAGGTGAGTTCACGATGATGTCTACAACTGTTGCAGGAAGTGGATTCAATTCTGGTACGAGCACAGCATCGATCACATGTACAACACCATTTTCTGCTTCAAGGTCTGCAACAATTACTTGTGCATCGTTGATGAATACGTTACCCATATCGAACATCACCGTTACATCCTGACCTTGCAGTGTGGTGATGATCTGACCATCACTGAGTGATGTAGAAAGAGCGGTTCCGCCTACTACGTGGTAAAGAAGAATTTGAGCGAGATCTCCTGTTGGATCCTGAAGCAAAGTCTCTACAAGACCTGCAGGCAAAGCTGCGAATGCTGCATCAGTTGGAGCAAATACAGTGAATGGACCAGTGCCACTGAGGTCATCAGCAAGTTCTGCTGCGATGACTGCTGCTTCCAATGTGGTGTGATCTGGTGAGTTCACGATGATGTCTACGACAGTTTGAGATCTGACCTGTAGACTGATAATGAGCGAGATAAAGATTAAAATTAGCGGTGATTTCATTTTGTTTAACTTTTTGATTCACTTGTTAAACAAAATGCATGTCTTCAAGTTCAGCTCATTATGTTAAAATCATTAAAAAACCATTAGACACCTTGATTATCAGCTTCCAAGACAGAAGCTTCAGCTTTTGGCACCAAAAACATGAAGCACAAGAGAAGTACAATCGATCCGAAAGTGACCAATTTGAAATGATTGTACCACATATTCCATGTTCCAAACAAAAGACTAAGATTAAATGACAGGTAGATAAACATGAGAGACATGACCAACGAAGTGCGAAGTGCGGTCCGGTATTTTATGATGTAGAACAATATCCAGGTGATAGATGGTAAGCACATAAGAAATGCGTAATGCTGTTGGTGAGGGAAAATCAATGGAACAACCAACATCAGGTAACTGAATTCCCACCAAGTTTTCTCATTCGATTGAAACTTCCTAAATGGCCATGTGCGAAGAAACCAGAGAGTCAATAACACCAGGATCAAGCGCAGTGCATTGATCAACACATTCAATTGCTCAACGCTTAAAGAAGCTACATGTCTTGGAAATGCTGGTGCACCATTCTCATGAGCTTCAGAAGTGAAAAAAACCGCACAGAAAGTCGTGAGGCTGTGAAAACTTGTTTCACTGGCATCAAGCACATGTGTCTTTTGTGAAGGATTGATCAGTTGAGAATATTCACCAAGTAAAAAATGGTTTTGAACTTTCCCAATCCACAAGGATGGCAAAAACAAAAACACGATCACGAATACCACACTTAATAATGCAGATTTCCATTGAGCACGGTAAAACAAATACGGAATCAATACCAGCGGCATTAATTTAATATTGATGGCAAATGCGAGTAAAAGCGCTCCAACAATCCATCTTTTTTTGACGATGCAATTCAAGGATTCCAGCGACAAGTAAAGCATGATGATCGTCATTTGACATAGATGAAGGTTGCTTTTGATGAATCTCAAGCAAAAGATCAGTATCAAAAATCCTAACAAGGTCCGATGAGTAGGCGATTTCAATGAATGGCCTAGCCATGATAAAACAACATTCCAAATGCGAGCGAGCATGGCGAGGTTTATCAGCATCCACACCAATTTGCTCCAAAACATTCCCAAGCTGGTTAAAGGATAAATGATGGTTGCGAAGAGAACACTGTAGTAATAGTGATAGCCATCAAAATAAGTCTTCTGATAAATGTTTTCTCCTGCAAAGAGATCTCTGGAAGCGCTCAAGAAAATATCCAAGTCATTTCTACCACCGAAAGCTTCAGTAAGAATAAAGATGAAAACAACACCGGCACATAACCATTTCACCCAGATTTTATTCCAAGCGACATGGAGAAAAGCGGCAAGTTGTTCCATGCCCGCGAATCTATCTGAAGTTCCGAATCATCTTGAGTTCAGCGTTTCCACCACTTGAACAACAGAATGTTCAAACTTGTATGACCCGTGTATGAATGCCGGAAGCATCGCAGATAATTTCGTACACCTGCCAAATTCACATCTGTGGTCAAAAGAATCATACAAATCGCGGTTATTGTTGCTTGCCTGAGCCTCATCATTTACGTTTATTTCCAATTCTCAGGCATGGAAAAAACACAGGTCGATCCTATTGAGGCCATACCAGGCAATGTAAGCTTTGCCATGGAGATTACTTCCTTTGAAAATCTTCATCCCTATATGGAGCTGTTGGATAAGATGTGTTCTGATCCACAGGAATTGGGTGGAATTCCTTTCAATCCAGTAGCAGAATGGGGTGTGTTACTTCATCAGATTGATTCATTGAGGCAAAACAGTCAGCCCTGGTTTCAGTTACTCAATAGTGGTAGTGTTTATTTCTGTTCATCGCAACAAAACCGTGGAGATAGTTGGATCATCAGTATTGGTTTGTTGAAAGGCAGTTCAGAACAAATCGGAAAAGATTTGATGCAACATTGGGGAAATGCAGGAGAAGAGAGACAGTACGAAGGTATCAGTATTACGAAAATGAAGGACATGTACTTTTCTGTCATTCATGATTGCCTTGTTCTTGCATCATCACCTTCTCTGATGGAAGATGTGATCATCAGAAATGAGCAAGGGGATTTACTCAGAAAAGATGAAACATTTGGTGAAGCCCATCGCGTGATGAGTGATGATCAACCGATGCATTTTTTAATGATGCCCGATGATTATTCATGGATGGAATTTGATCCTATGCCTACTGACGACGCATCAGATCTGATGTTTCTTAGTGGCTATTGCATATTCACAGATTCTTCTCATCACAATTTTAGATTGACAGAAAAAGGAGGCGCGTTAGGTATTGCCTCACACCTTCCGTCCAATACGGCCATTTTGGATGCATTTTGTTATGAAAGCTTTGAAACAGGTTGGGATAAACACGAACAGAGCAATGCCAACATCAACGCATATAAATACTGGAGTCAGGCATGGAAATCACTGGGTGATAGTTGTGCTTGTGATCTGAACGAATCCATGTTATCCTGGAGAACAGGAGAATGGGGAACCGTGGTGATTGAAGTGAATGACAGCACAACAGCGGAATTGCTTTACTATGGGGTAAAAGATTCGTTGAACGCCGTTCATTATTTACAACCATTACTTCATACAGAACCCTCATCCACAGACAACATATACAATTGTCGTTATCCACAATTGTTTGAACGCAATCAAATATTGCCGATTCCGATCGAAGCCAATTACATCACACAATCTGGTCAATACTTGTTCGCTGCAAATACACCAGGAGCTTTACAATTGGTGATGACATTGGGGGATACACTGGCTAAAAATCCGCAATTCAAAAAAACCATTGAAGCACGTCAGCACAATTCGGGTAGATTTATTTATCAGACAAAAAATTACACCTCGCCATTGCCACAACCCATGATCAGGGCACTATCGGCATTTCCTTATTTCATGACTGAAGTAGAAACTGTGAAGGATGAACACGTGCTCATCAAAGTAGGAATACCATTCAGACCGAATAGTTGGAGCGATGCTAACGATACTCCTTCGGAGAACAATGAAGCAGAAGAAATCGCATCGGCCCAGTCGAAAGTGGTGGCAGGTCCGTTTCAAGTGACCAATCACAATACGGGTGGAAAAGAAACATTCCTTCAATATGAAAACATGGAGGTGGCATTAATTGATGGTGATGGCAAAGAACTTTGGAAAAAAAATGTTGGCGCAAAAATTCTCGGTGATGTGGTACAGATAGATGCCCTCAAAAACAACAAACTTCAAATTGCCTTCGCCACTGAAGACGGTATACATATACTCGATAGAAATGGCGATGAACTTGGCGGATTTCCGGTGAATTCAGCACAAGCTTTGACTTCACCGCTTCATGTTGCTGATTACGATGGCACTAAAAAGTATAGACTCCTGGTAGCGACCGAAAACAATCAAATCAAGAACATCAATGTCAATGGCAAAGACACTGAAGGATGGAAATATTCCGGCAATACCATCACCATGTTCATTGATGATTTCAAAATTGGCAATGATGATTTCCTCATGACCGTTTCATCCACTGGTAAGTTGGCCTTTTACAAACGCACAGGTGAATTGCGTTATGAAACTTCTACCGTTTTAACCGACTACAATGGAGAATCTTGTGAAGTTAAACCTGCTTCAACCATACAAGATGTCATGATTACTTATACAACTCAAAAAGGTGAATCCAAAACTGTGAAGGTTGGAAATTAATTTTCATCACCGAAAATCTTTTTCCTGAATTTGAGGTACAAGTAAGACACCAGCAGCATGAAGGCTCCAATAAGGAGGAATAGTCCGGCCTTGGCAATGGTGCTCAAGTGATCCAAATCGTAGACGAGCAATTTGATAAGAGTTACACCGAAGATGGTTATGCCCATAACCCTGATGTGTTTTCGCTTCAGCATAATACCCAACACGACCAACATCAAAGCATAAGCTCCCCATAAAATGGTCAATCCGAGTTTGTATACCTGCGACGACTGATAGATTTCTAATATGCGGATCAATTCACTGGTGAGGACCCATAACAAGCCCACATGCGAAATACAATCATAGGACACAAAAACGATTGGTTTGAATGCTCCTCGTTTAGCCTGAAACCAACCAAGAATGACAAGAGCAACCAACAGCATGATGATACCATATCTCCACACCGCCACATCTGGTAAATCGGTGATCCATGGATTGTTCAAATGATCGCTCCGCAGATAACGCAGCGCATACAATCCACTGGTGAGGAAGGTCAACATAGTGAGCACAGTTCCCAGGATGTAGATTCTGCCAAAAAGCAATGAGTGAATTTTCCTGATGTTCAACACGAGCAATATCATCAGGAAGATAGCAGATACAGCGATGAGCGAAAGGTTTTCGAATTTGCGGAAAACATTTAGTCCCGGATGCATGTCCGGAGCGAATGACTCATAGACTTGGGCCACTGTATGGTATTTCTCTACCCAGATGGCTGATACTTCCACACGGAGGGATAAGTAGATTACCGCGACACAAAACAAACTCCAGTATTTCCGTAAGGAATCGATGAATGATCCTTTTATCGGAACTTCCTCCTTTGATGCTAAGTTGATCCACCATTGAGATAACAACGTGGATCCAATCATCACCAAAGAAGCCAATGTAGTCAAACTGGCAAAGGCAAAACCTCCACGATAATCCGGATCCGAGGTTAAGTAATTATTGGATTTCATCCAATCCACACACAAACTCAGCAGTGCTATGAAAAATATGGCATAGGAAAAAACCTCAAAGTACTTACGTCCTAACCTTCGTCCTGTGAACATAAACGAGGCACCAAGAAGTGACAGCGCAATACTTTGCCATTGATCATCGAACCACACCATCCAAGTGCCAATCAGAAACAATGTGGCGCCGATGAAGAAAGTCAAAAGCCACTCTCCATCTTCTGCCTTTATTCGTCTGAAAGCGTAGAATGATATCGCAGGTAACAACATATTTTGTGGCATGAAGATCTTCATGCCGTTATGCGCCTGGTCGTACAGGGAAGAACCAACTACAAAAAACAAAAGCATTTGCAGCACAAGCACAATGATGGTAAGCGCACCCGGTTTCTCTCGTCTTAACCAAGCTCCGGATAAAAATGTGATCCAGAAAATGAGTGTAAATACGAGCAGGAAAAAATGGGCGATATCATTTTGTGACTCCTTTCTTCCCAGCGCGGCCCATGTTCCAAAAATGATCCACGTGATGACGAAGGAAGAGTAGAATAAAAATTTCCATGATTTCAAAAAGGCTACAACCAATATTCCAACATTGATCAGAGCGATATAAGAAAATAGAATCACTACACGACCAGAATGATCACTCAGTAAAAAAGGTACAGAATAAGCGCCAACCATACCGATTTGGGCTAACACCATGCTATCATAGCGCATGGCAGAATAGACAATACCGGCCGTCAACAACACCATGATGATAAAGGCGAGTGCTTGCGGAATAAAACCATAAGCACTGTAAGCGAAAAAAGTGACGAGATAAAAAACAGCAAATGAACCTCCATTCAACACCGCGCTATAAGCAGGAAATTTTTCCTTCAATCGCCATGAGAGAAACATCAAAGAGCCACCTAACAAATAGCCCAATAGTATTCTGACCTGCGGACTTAGGATTCCATGATCAATAGCATACTTCGCACCGAAAGAAACACCCAATATCGTAATGGCAATACCAACCTTACTGATGAGGTTTTCACCAATAAATTTTTCCAAATTAGACTCGCTCTTTTTCTTCGTTGGAGGAGTCTCCATCCTTTCCTGGAGTGGCGTTGTGGGTTCAACTGGAGGAGGAATTGTTGGAATGGAAGACTCAAGCGCAGGTGCAGTATGTAGAACCGGATCATCGGAAGTTTCTTGAGCAGATTGCTGCTCCACCATTCGTTTGATACTCAACTCCACGGCATCCAATTCAGATTGAATGGTATCCTGACGTAAGCGAAGAGATTCGAGTTGCCGGAGAAGTTTTTCCAGCAAGATACGGTCCTCATTGTTCATGAAATAAAAATAGGGGAAAAATACATGGAAGAGCCGAGGCTCTTATTGTGGAATATGCTTTTCACCGGAACGCCCGCCGCGGTTATAGGCGCCACAGGAATCGTGTCTGGCGGCACATGAGGTAACCACTACTGCGAATAGCAACCAAAGTATGAAAAGAGGAACGTATTTTTTCATGGGTAGCGAGTCTTAACTGATCTTGTAACGCACGATTGATGAAAATATTGTTTACATCGATTCTTCCGAGAATTCAGCTATAGGGGAAACCTTGTGTTTTGTTGTCTCTACGAAATATACAACTCAGACAATGATCCTTTTCCTTCTTCTCTGCACAACGCAATGGTCGGCAATACATCAAATCCATGACAAACAATTTGAAGTCATTCACAACAACAAGAATATTGGCAGCATTTATCTACAATCCAATGAATTCCGCGATACGATTGAATACAAATTATACTCCAATGTATTCGCAGAAGGATTCGTGAATATGCGCATTGAAGAATCCATTCACAATGTTTTCGTTAGGGGATATCTTGAAAAGGCATCTCATCACAGACATATACATCACCTTTCTGACAAGTACAGCAATTTGTGGCACGAACATGATGGTTACTATACCTCAGAAGGAAAATGGTCTGCACAACCAACTTTGATTGCTCATTCCGTTCTGCAGTTCTATTTCAAAGAACCCACGCAAGTCAATGAAGTGTTTAGTGAGCAACTTCAAGAAATGGTACCCTTGCGAAAATTGAGTGATAGAAAATATCAGTTGAGTTTGCCAAATGGCCATTCAACCATATTTCATTATGATGACAGCGGCTTAATCCTTGTCGAATCCAATACCACTTGGGGTGCAGTGCAGTTTAAGGTCAAATCATAAGCTATCATGATGGTCATGAAATAAAATAAATGGATTCCTGATAAAAAGAAAATGCCCGGATTCGAATATCAAATCCGGGCATAGTTATCAAGTTCAGTTATTTCTTAGCAACCTCATTCCCTCCAGCCGTTACCACTTCTATCCATTGTCCACTCACCCTGGCATTGATGGTATGGTCATACATGGCTTCGCAATTCACAGCGGGTAAATAGTATTTACCCAAATAAGTGGCATTCAATTTCACCCTGAATTTACGTGTCTGATTCGGACTGAGGTCGAAATAAGAATAGACACGATCATCACGAACATCGCGATAATCAGGATTATCTGCATTCATAACTGCGGCAGACAAATCCATACGCTGATTGATAATTTCCCAACCACTTGGGAAAATTTGTGTCAAAGCGAGTTCATCATACCTGCCACGAACTCCCGGATTCCAGATAGAAACTTCTGCAATGAAGTCTGTTCCTTGTTCTAATCTTGAAACATTCAAAGGCGCACCACTCATTGTGGTATAATTGACTTGAACATACAACTCATTGCTGGCTGCAGATTCCTCTCCCGCCATGGGTTGTCCACTGTTGATGACGCGTACATACAACAAACCAGTTCCATTGTTTTTCACCTGAATGGAATTACCCTTGAGTTTAGAAAGCGGCAGTTTCACGGAAGATAATGGTTTAGATGTTGAGCGGTTTTCACTCTTACCATTTATCGTATATGTATAGCTGATGTTCTTTCCCGTTTCACCTGCAGCAAATTTCGATATGGCAATCAGCCCATATGCGACAGTCTGAGTGCTGAACCAATAATTTGAACTCAATTCTTTGGCAAGATCACGAACAAGGGTAGCTGCCCGGGTTCGATCACCCATGAGTGTGAGTGTTTCTATGATCATGGCTTCGTCGCGCCAATTGCTACCATAAGAATATCCCAATGAAACATATGGATTGATTTTCAAACCTTGTCCGTTCACCAATGATTGAGCGGCTTCAGGCTGACCAGCTAAAGCATAGGCAGCAGCTAATCTCCATCGTGCGGCAAGAGAAATTCCGCTGCGCTCTTTCAATCTGTTCATTGCACCCATTTCAGGCTTGCCCGCCAAAGCCAAGGTATAAAGTCGATATGCCTGCGATAAATCACTTTCGTACCAATAATAATTACCGCTGCGTGCATCTTGTGGCATCCAGTTTTGTGCAAGTCGTTGCTGATAATTAATCCATGCACTTTCCCAATTCGGTGGAAGTGTATAGCCCTTCTTTTTTGCTTCCAGCAAGAAATGCCCAGAATAACTTGTACCCCACTCGCTTTCTACTGTTTCACCCGGCCAATAAGACATACCACCTGAACGGGTTTGAAATTTCGCCAGTCGATTGATGGCTGCTTTGATGTTCTCCATGGTTTTCTTCATTTCCGCATCATTCAAGTCCATCACATCAGCAAGGAAAAGTTGCGGGAATGCAGCAGAAGTAGTTTGTTCGACACATCCGTGCGGGTAAGAAAGCAAATACTTCATGCGTTTTCCAAAATCCACCGGAGGTAAAGTACTGATCTCAAGTGTAGATTCATTCGTGCCATCCATACCCGCCAAATCATAGTTACCATTCCATGTTGTCCCTGCGTCGGCAATCGCTTCCACGACGTTGGTGATGACCGGGTTTGGATTGCGGATATTCATTTCCACTTCATAAGTACTCTTATGACTACCGCTTGAAACCGTGACTTTCACTTTGCCTACACCAATTTTTTCATTCACCTTCATCGGGAAGTTAACTACATCATCACCGGGTTCATCAAAGTGAAGTGATTTGGATGAACCTTCCAATAAAGTGTAGTATTCATTGGCTTCTACTTTCACATTCACATCATGGATGTTTTGATCCATGGCAAAAACCGTAACGGGAAGTTTCACTTCTTCACCAGGTCCGAGTACGCGAGGAAGAGAAGCGAGTACCATCAATGGTTTCTTCACAGGAACAGCTTTTTCTGCGTTGCCATATGCCATATCCTTACCTGCGACCACCATTACACGAACTGAACCCACATAATTTGGCATTTTAAATTGATGTGTTTTTGATTTTCCTTTTTCAATGGTAAAAGGACCGGCGTGCATGACAACCGGCTTAAACCTATTTGCTCGGTTCTTTGCTTTTGCATTCACTTCGCCGTCACCACCAAGACTCAATAATTTTTCCAGTTTCGATCCGAATGCACCAATCACCTGATCATACATGTCGTATGTATTCACTCCCAATGCTTCTCTGGCATAGAAATAATTCCATGGATCAGGAGTTTTGAATCGGGTAAGGTCCAGCAAACCTTCATCCACAATTTCAAGAGTATAGGTCATTGCCTTGCCACTTGATTCGGAAACCTTCACTTCAAAATCCTGTTCTGGAGCCAATTCATCCTTCATACTGATCACAGGAGTCAGATGCGATTCAGGATTCTCCACCAATAAAGGCACAACACCATATAACCTGATGGGAAGATCATTTACCGTTTGGTTGTGAGGTTGTACAAGGGTGATGTATACATAAGCGTTAGGGCTCATCTTTTCAGTCGTGCGGAATGAATATTTATTCAATCCTTCTTTTGTTTCAATCCACTTTGCTTCTATGACATGCGAACCGCTTTCAATAGAAACAAAAGCACGACCAGCTTTTGCACCCGGAATGGTCACCGTGCATTCTTCACCTGTATTGTATTTTTCTTTATCAAGTGTAAAGGCAAGTACATTGGCGCCATCCGGATTCACACGGTCGTTTCGGTTTTGTGATGCAGGCCAGTCAAAGTAAATGTCATCTCCCGAGGCGTGTCCACCTTGAGGATCTTCTACACGCAACAGATATCTTCCCCACTCAGGATAGTTTACACGAATGTTGAATTGACCTTTTCCATCTGATCCAGTATTGAAACTTCCTGATGCCACGGGTACCGAACTTTCGGATCCGACATAGTTCGATAAGTCATCTCCATTTCGCTCCCACCACCAGCGCCATTGCACTTTGTAGAGTTTCCATTGCAGACCTTCAGCCAATGTTGGTTTACCATTCGGATTCACTGTAACCACATTCACCGTTTGATCCTTATCGGTATCGATATAGTAGTTGTAATCTTCAACAGGTTCCGGTGCCTTGATTCCAATAAACCTTTCATAAGGTGCATAAACGGCCGAGAAGCGATCCACAGAAAAGTCACCACCTTCTTCAAAAACCTTTACACTGAAATTGGCCTTGAGCAATCCAGGCGCACGATCACGAAGATCCACATCCATAGAGACATTGGCTTCACCAAGTTGATTGATGACGCCATCGAAGATTGTTTGTTCTTCCGCATAGAATGATTGCACTGGATCAGAGAAAACGTATCCAGGGTATTTTTCAAATGCAGTACCTGTTTGTGTAAATGTGGCGGTCACATTTGCTTTGAGGTTTTTGGCAATAGCGCCGTGCAGCCATTTGACGCGGAGAATAGCACTGATATCTCCTGAGATCACATCAGGATCATCGCCACCAAAATCCATTTGCAACTTCAGGCGGTTGGGTTTGATCGTTTCAACTTTCAGAGATTTGGTAAATACCGCCCCACCAACCCGCACCGTCGCGAGATAATCTCCAGTAGGTGCATCCTCGTCCGTTTTGCATGTAAAACTGAAGAAGCCATTTTCACTTTTACTCCGAACCATTTTCTGCACGATTTGACCTCGTGGATTCATCAGTTCAAAATTCACTGGATGGATATTCGGCAAGACTTTACTTTCATCCTCGAGTATGAACGATAAGAAAAGTGTATCACCCGGACGCCACACACCTCTTTCACCATAGATAAATCCTTTCAACCCCTTTTGTGAAACTTCGCCACTTACATCAAATGTGCTGAGACTTTGTGCATGTCCACCATCTACTTTCAGATAGCCACGTTGTTTGGCCTGTTTGGCAACAACAAGAAACGGTACACCGTCAATTTTTTCAAATTGACACATGCCATTGCCATCTGTTTTGGCTTTAGCAATGACTTGTTGCTGGTAATTCAAGACTTCAATTTCTACACCGCTTGAAGGTTTGGTGGACTTCAGATCACTCACAGTGATGAGCATGGATTTGTTGCTGCCTTTTTTAGCAATGATTCCAAGATCCGATGCTAAAATATTTTTTCCGGCGGGGTCTCTCGAATAGTAAGCAGCATTGCATGGATTCTCACGTTCCGACCAATCATAGCCGTAGTCGTAGTAGTCATAGTAACCATCAAAGTAATCACCATAACCTCCATCCTCATCCCAATATTCATCCTGAATCTCTTCAAATCCTTCTTCGCTATCAGCAGTAAGATCCTGCATCCCTTCATCCACATCTTCGTCATCTGTGCAGTGGTAAAGGCTATAAGATTTTCTAAAACCAATTTCCACACGATATATAGCACCCGGTTCAGCCTTGATGATGTCATCAAGATCGAGATAGAAAGTATTCCAAATGGCCAGATCTGTATTGCCTTCCGGATTCAGTTGTACAGTTTTTCTTTTCACCACACGGCCAACTCTTCTCATCTCATCGCTGCCGTGTAAGTCATTCACCTGAAGAAATTGCGGGACATTGCTTTCGTATATCTGCATCACACGCACATCTACAGCGGAAAGGTTCACAGCCTGAAATGGGAAAACCAATCCACTTGTTGAAGGCAGGATCACGCGCTCCATATCGTCAATTTTCACTTCAGGTTTGATTTCCTCGAAATGTATCTCTATGGTTTCCTCCAAATTTGATGCATAACCCATAATGTTTTTGATACCTGCATGCACATACACTTTATGATCACCACTCATTCGATACGGAGGATAGATGCGCGCTTCATTACCGAATACCGATAAACGTTCGTTGTATGCATCTTCGAGATCAATTAATCCTTCAGGGATATATGGGTCAAGAGGATCAGAAAAATGTAAGACCACATATTGTTCTGGCTGTTCCACCACTTGGGAGTACATGACTTTAAAATCACCCAACGCAGGTATATGCAAATCCTGCTGACCTTTTTGTTCGGCATCCAATGCATCTCCATCCCATTGGATAGCAACATCAGTTGCCGTGACATCACGCATGATGCTATCGACAGTAAAATGATGTATGTGTTGATCTTCACCATTGACCCAATTCACAGCGAGCGCCTTGCCATTCTGTTCAGCAGTGATCGTTTTGGGTAAAGCCGTCACGTCGCAAACATCCATGGTACGCAGGATGCCACCGACGTACATCCAATGCAAATCATCATTGCGGTACGATTTGATTTCACTTACCTCAATACTGATGTGTTGTTGCATAGCGACAAATGCAAATCTGAATCTTCTGAGTTCAGAAGGCACATCCGTAAATCTATCCAGCTTCAATTCTCCTTCATACACCTT
>JAIBBG010000013.1 GCA_019694805.1 Flavobacteriales bacterium
GTAAATGAGTTCGATGTATTCATTTTTACAACGCGACCAGCTCCTGATCCATTCGTCCAGTTCACATCGAGACCAGAAGTAGTGATGTTAGCAGATGTTACAGAAGATGCTTGAGTTGTTGGAGCAGTGCAAGCAGGAAGTGAATTTGAATATTCGAGGTCATCGATGTATACAAAACCGTTGTTGGTTGAGCTAGTTTCAGCATATACTGCAATACCAGAAAGATTGGTACCTGCCGCAAGACTAGCTGCCTTAGCCCAGCCATTTGCAGGAGAAACCTTTATTCCATCAACCCACAAATCCCAAGTCTGGGTCAACAAAGTGTATGATGTTCCACCTTTGGAGTATGTTGTAGAACTCGCTCCATTGTTAGCATACACTTCAATGATCTGATCGGTATCTTTCGCCAAACCACTGCCTGTAATGGCTGTTGTTGCTCCTGCATTTCTCCGGTTCACGGATGAAATTGCACCGCCAGTATAGGCAATCCAAAACACACCAAGGTGATTCGCATAGTTGTTTGTATAACCAGTCGTTGCGCTCGCAGCCGTATTAGTTCCAATAGCAAAAGCCAATTGAGCAGTCGCTGTTGCTGTCGTGCGCACTTTCATTTTATAGTAACCCACAGTGCTTGGAGAAGTCCAATCATAAACACCGAAAATGTTCGTAGAAGAAGTTATAGAAGCATTGATTTGCAATTCAGTCCCGGTTCCAAGTGTAGTTCCAGGATTCGCCAGAACGAATCCGGTTCCTAAATTACCCGTAGTTGCGCACCTCACGCGATATGTTCCTCCACCGGATGGAGTGCCGGTAAAAAGAGTGGTTGAAACGCCGGATGCTGTTGCATAACTGCCGGTACCCGTACCAAAATCATACGTCCACGGCTGCGCCTGGATTTCGGTTAGCATTAAGACACCGACCAAACAAATCAGTGCTCTGAAAAGATTTCTCATGTGAATAGAATTATGTATTAGGAATTCGCAGCAAAGGTGCTATCGCTGCTCAGAAAGGTGGTTAAGTGAAGTGCATCACAATGTTAACTTTTTATGCACGAAATCACCAACACGTGGTCTTTAACATCGACGGCAAAACACAGCTACCATTTCATAATCAACACATTAAAGTTGAGACAAGAGAAAAGGGCTCCGATTGATCCAGATCATTTTTTTCCGGTGCTGCCAAAACCACCCGCACCACGAGCAGTTTCACTGAGTTGATCCACCACTTTCCAGGTGGCAGTTTCATGTTTCGCAATGACCAGTTGGGCAATGCGATCACCGTTTTTAATCACCACATTTTCTCTGGATAAATTCACCAGAATGACTTTGATTTCGCCGCGATAATCTGCGTCGATGGTACCGGGTGAGTTCAGGACGGTTATGCCCTGTTTGGCCGCCAGACCGCTGCGTGGTCGCACCTGTGCTTCGGTTCCCGGAGGAAGCGCGATAAAAATTCCCGTTGGAATCAAAGCGCGTTCAAGGGATGCCAATGTGATATCATCTTGAATATTTGCTCTGAGATCCATGCCTGCAGCATGCTCAGTTTCATAAGCCGGTAAAGGGTGTTCCGACTTATTGATGATTTCGACTTCCGTGAGACTCATAAACTCAATTTCCAGTAAACGATGGCTTTCTTTTTTCAATGAATGCGGTCGTACCTTCCAAAAAATCCTGCGTACCAAAACACTTACCGAATTCACTGATTTCTGCCGCATATCCATTCATGCCGGCTCTATAACCTGCATTCACCGAACGAATAGCAGCGGCAATGGCCTTCGGAGAATTTTTAACCATTTTAGCGGCCAATGCTTTGCAGGTATCAAGCAATTCTGACTGTGTCACCACCTGATTGACCAATCCCCACTTCACTGCATCTTCTGCTTTCATCATATCTGCAGTGGTGATCATTTCAATCGCTTTGCCACGGCCTACCAATTGCGCGAGACGCTGCGTACCGCCATAACCAGGAATGAGGCCAAGTGTTACTTCAGGCAATCCAAGTTTGGCATTGTCAGAAGCAATTCTCACATGACAACTCATCGCCAATTCCAATCCGCCACCAAGTGCAAATCCATTCACGGCTGCAATCACCGGCTTACTCATGTTTTCTACAAAATCAAAAAGAAGTTTATGACCCTGAGCACTGAGTTGTTTGCCTTCTTCAATTCCAAAGGAGGAAAATTCTTTGATATCAGCACCAGCTACAAATGCTTTTTCACCACTACCTGTAATGATAATAGCACGCACATCGGGATTCACATCCGCGAGTGACAAAGCCTTATTCAGTTCTTCAATGGTGTCTTTGTTTAAAGCATTGAGTTGATTCGGACGATTGATGGTGATGAGCATAACAGCACCGTCGTTTTCTATCAAGAGATTATTGTATGGCATAATTGAAAATTGGTGTGCGAAGATAGAATCAGAGAAACGTGGTATTGATCAAATTTTCTTCACGAAATCTCATCAATATTCAATTTCAAACTCTACCCTTCTGTTAAGCTTCCTTCCTTCTTTTGTGGTGTTATCTGCAACAGGTTTCTGATCACCATAGCCTATGGCACTGACGATTCTTACTGCTTCCACACCGTGTTCTACGAGGTAATTCATGACTGCTTTTGCACGTTGTTCAGAGAGAATTTGATTTTTCAACGGATCGCCTTGATTGTCGGTATGACCGGCGATGTTCAATTTATAAGCAGTGTTTTCCTTCATGACAACAACCACGCTATCCAGTATTGGCCATGAATCTCTGGTGATCACATCTTTACCGGTTTCGAATCGAATTCCGTTCAATGCCTTTTTAAAAAGTGCAATGACCTCTTGTTTGATTTCAGGACAACCTTGTTCGGCTATCACACCCGGAGTGCCAGGGCATTTATCCTCGTGATCCGGTATACCATCATGATCAAAATCTAAAGGGCATCCCCTTTCATCTACACGAATACCGCTTGCAGTTCCCGGGCATTGATCATTTGGATCTGAAACACCGTCCTGATCATCATCTGCGCAGCCATCAAAATCTCTTGAGCCGGCCACATCAGGGCACTTATCATTTTTATCCTGTATACCATCCCCATCAGAATCGGGACAGCCATCGAAAGCTTGCTGGCCTGCTATATCCGGACAAAGATCTTCTGCATCACGAATTCCATCTCGATCTTGATCAGGACAGCCGTGCGCATTCACCATACCAGCCTGATGCGGACAAGCATCTTCAAAGTCGGGTATCAGATCGCCATCAGAATCGATAGGACAACCATGTTCATTCACCTGAGCAATAGACGGTGTCATTGGACATTGATCCCTTTTGTCTTCAACACCATCATGATCCATGTCTACATAGGCGGCAAGTCCAAAACTGAAACCAACTGTATGCCTCATCATATAATCAGGCGCATTTTCGCGGATACCATCATATCCGTCTTCACCTGTATAAACAATGCGTTCTTCGGCCACTAGAAATAAACGATCCGCGATGGCATATTGAAATCCGAGTCCGACATTCATCATGCCACGAGCCTTATTCAAATCGTCATGAAGTATCAATGCATCTTGTTGATCAACATGAATGAGTTCTTTACGCCGATTGTATAAGGTCCAATTACCGGTATCATGCAATCCCATCCCAGCAAAAAGATATGGCAGGCATTTGTATCCGTCGTACTTCAGCAATTTCACTTTGAGATCGATGGCTGCTTGAAAAAAATCTGCGTAGAATGAATTGTTGACATCACTGTCGTAACTCCATGACCCAAAAGCAACGCCTCCTCGAATATCTAATCGCGGATTGAGATAATGTGCGTAACTCATTGCGGTAAATGCCGATGGATTTCTAAACTGATACCAATCGATGTTGATATCACCGGCATATTGTGCTGTGCCGGTTGCCAGCGTAAGTGCACCGCGGTATTGGGCCGTTTGGCCAAAAACATTTGACTGGAAAATGAGAAAAAAAAGAAGTAAGCGATGGGTGAGCTGCATGTTCTGAAATTGTGCAGCAATATGGCACAAAAATCACCTCACTACGGTGACATGTCCTATCAATTCTTCGCGACGCTCTATGCTGTCGTATTGAATAACCCAAGTGTAGACATCATTCTGAACGTAATAATCACCAGTCACACTTGGCACCCAAACATCATCAATATTCGTGGCTTCAAATATTTTCAATCCCCATCTATCGAAAATACGAAGATGAAATCCTTCAATGTTTACACCATATGCTTTGAACACATCATTGATACCATCTTCATTGGGTGTAACCGTATTAGGTACCCAAATTGGAAAATACGGTTTCACATAAACTGAATCATCACTCACGCAACCATTGTCATCGATCACAGCCAGATGATACCATGTTGGCACAAGAGGATTAGCAACAGGATAAATGCAATCTATACAAGACAAACCATCAGAAGGCCACCAATAAAACGGCAAACCAAAAGCATTTCCAAGTAAGACGGCTGAATCAGGATAGGCATAATATTGATCAGGTCCTGCATCTACAACAGATGTGGGAAATACATAAACATACACGGAGTCTTTTGCGTGACAATTGTATATATCCACACCGGTAACTTCAAACCAGGTGGTTTCACCCGGATGCAACATCACGGTATCTCCTTCGGATGGTGATGAAGATGCTGCCGGTTGCCAATAGTATTGCAATGCACCGGAGGCATAACCAGCAATGCTATCGCCAATACAAACACTACCACCACCCCAGGCTTCAATGTCAGGATGAATCACATTCACCGTAACCTGATCCGTACCGCTTCCGCAAGAGTTGGTGATGACGACAACATAAGTTGTCGTATCTGCCGGACTTGCCATAGGATTTTGATATTGCGGATTATTCAATGAAGATGCCGGAGACCACAACCACGAGGTAGCGTCCACTGCCGTCAGTTGAACTGAAGCGCCCTCACACATTTGAAGAGGATCGTAAACATTACCACCTGGTGCATCAAGAAACACAGTGACGGTCACATTTTCTTCGACCACACAATCATCGGTTGTTGTAATGGTCACAGTGTAATCTGTAGTTTGTGTAGCGCTGCATACAGGGGAGGGAACATTATTGGCATTTAGTCCAGCAGACGGAGACCACAAATAAGTAACACCACCCGATGCGTTGAGTGTAGTGCTGTTTCCGGCACAAATGGAAACATCATCACCGATGTCCGTGTCCGGTATACTCACTTCCACGGTCCATATCAGGGTATCCGCATCACAATCATTGAAATCAATCACGGTATAGGTGGATGTGCTGTTGGGAGAGAGTGTTTGTGTCAACGCAGTAGTATTGGTAATGCCGGTTGCAGGCAGCCAATGCAAATTCTCTGATCCTGTAGCGGTGAGTGTAACCTGATCTCCTTGACAGATGAGATCATCACCATCGATGGTTGGTTCAACACCCGGAAGGATGGTCAATGTCACTTCAGCAGTATCAGCATTCACACAAAGGGCGTCATCCATACCAATCAACTGAATGGTGTAAACACCGGGATCATCATAGATGTGTGTTGGTTCAAACTGATCACTGGTTTCACCATCACCAAAAATCCATAGATAACTTGTAGCGCCAACCGTGTTGTTGATGAAGTTGACCGGACTACCAATACAAATTTGATCAGGGCCATCAATGTCTACATGCGCCTGCACAGCGTTGAGATCGAAACGAAATACAGCGATGTTGCAACCACTGCTTTCATTGGTATTGCTCCATACATCCGGTGTGGTAGGAAAATCATCATTGTTCTGACATCCCGCGCACACAGCTTGAAATACACTTCCATTTTTATCAAAGCGGGACGTACCTCCATCCACGTGTTCACCACTTTCATCACCGCCGAGGTAAGATGCATATAACAACCCTGTAGCATTCGGATTCAAAACACACAAATAGAAATCGCTTCCATCTGTGCTGGTTTGAAATGCATCCGCCGTAATGGGCAAACCATCTGTTGTGCTGAACTCAGCATAACAATCATGAGTCTGACAAAAGAAGGTGTTCACTTCACCACCCCATCCACTGATGTAGATCTGTTCACAATCGCTGACCAAAAAAGCGGTTGGCGAAATATCAATTTCACCACTGCTTGTTCCAATGGTGGTATTCCATGTGAGACTACTCAGTGTTGAATTGTATTTTGAAATAAACTGTCCGCTATTCGCTTGACCATAACATCCAGCGGTGATGGTCATATTGCCTTCTGTTTGTCCGTAGCCATAAATATTATCTGCATCATCAACCTGAACAAAATACACCTGGTCATATTCTGAAGTACCTGTAAGTGTTCCTGAAAGCAAATTGAAATTCACTTCATCCAATACAGAAATATATCCGTCAGTTTGCCCGTTGTGCGACATGTCGGCACCGCCACTGATCAAAGGAAAATTGCTGCTTTTTGTTCCGCCGGCAATGACAAGAGCACCATCATTGCGAAATTCGATGGCATATGTAGCATCGTCTGAAGAACCACCTACGAAGGTTCCCCAAAGCATGGTAGACAATGCTGGATTCATTTTGAAAACCACACCATCAAAAGAACCTCCGCCAAAAGAATTCTGAGGACCATTTCCATTGATGGGAAAGTCACTGCTTTCTGTAACCGACGCCACGAAAACATTGTTGGCAGCATCCACATTTACTTCACCACGAAATGAATCTCCATAGTTGTAATACAACTGATCACCGTAATTCAATCCATCGTTATTGCTTCCACCAATGAAAGTGGAACTGCTGAGTGTGCCGTCGGCATTGAACTTGGCAAGAAATAAATCGCAACCATCATTGTGATCACCCACGAAAAATTGGAACATATCCAAAAACGGCCCGCCATTAAATGTTTGCTGAAAAGCCCCGGCAGTGGTTGGATAATCATCACTACCAGTTACACCCATGACAATAAAATTATCGTTTCCATCTGCCACAACAGAATGAGGTGTTTCATTTCCGCTACCACCGATGTAAGTGCTATACAAAAGCTGAGAACCATCTGCATTGAACTTGGTGATCGCAGCATCATAAGAACCAATGCCCGATAGTGTAGTAGAAAATGCACCTGTGGTGATCGGATAGCCATCGGCAAAAACGGTGGCTCCCGATATCAGATTACCCTGTGTATCATCGCAGGCTGTGAAACCAAAATTATTTGCCGTTGAGCCGATGTAAGTAGAGAATGCAATTTCAGGATCAATCACCAGCTTAGCGTTCTTATCATATTTGGCCAACTGAAATTTCAGTTGACCGTTCTTGAGCACAAACTCACAATTCACTTCTATCATGTTTCCGTTCAGGATCTGATAAGCGAAAGGAGCTTTTTCACGAATCACACCAACCGAAGTAACTATCACCAATTCTTTTCCCCCGGCTGTTTCTTCCAATTTGAATTGAACACCATCCGGCACCATGGCAATATCCCTTGGATCACCGCCCGGATGAACGATAAAATCATATTTCAGATTACCGCCATCGGTGTACATACTTATATCGATATGCTCGTACAATCCTTGATAATCGAATCGCTGAAAAGCTTCACAGTGATCTGCCCATTTCGAAGAGTCCTGGCCTATGTAATAATTGTGATAATAGCCATAACCTTTGGATGCAGTCACAAAAGGAGTCGTGCTGCCTGCAAAATGTAATTTGTAATGATGGCCTCTGAACGAGGAGATTTCAGGGCGATTTTGTCCGGAGGGATGCAGATAAGCTGTGATTTGGGGATCGATGAAGGAAAATGTGAGCGCGTGGTCTTCAGCATAAATAGATCCTGAAGGCAGGTCTGCGCGAAAGTTCACCTGATCTGGCCACTGACCTCGGTTTTCGATAAATGCAATTTGAGCACTTGCCCAAAAGCAAATGCCAACCAAAAGCATTATGGTTAACAAGGTCCTTTTCACCTGATCATGCAGATAGACGCCGTTGAGGACTGAATAGTTGTCAGCCCAAAACAACCGAAACCTCCAAATTTCAGGCGAAAATTTCATTTCCGGTGAAATAAATCATGTCGGAATATTCCATGAAACCATTTCCTTTGTCCATAAATATCACAACATGAAATCAAGAATCATCGGTTTTGCTATACTGATCGCCACTGCACTGCTGTTCGCAGGATGTCCTTATTCCAGCGAAGTTCCGCTCACATCTACAGGAATGAAACTTCCTATGGGTATTGCAGGAACGTGGGAAGATCCGGACAATCCATCCGAATCTGTTGAAGTAAGAGCTACTTCAGAAACCAGTGTAGAAGTCATCAAAACCACCACCAGCGAAGGTTCCGAAGCTGTAGTCGAACATTACAATGGATTTTTCTCCGATGTCAATGGCGCCATTTTCCTCAACATCAAAGAAGATGATGAGTACAGTACGTCCTTTTACCTCTATAAAATCGAGCGCATTGGCGACAATAAAATCAAGTTGTTGTCTGTAACGCCTAACATCCGCGAAAAATTCACGAGTTCTGAAGAGATGAAAAAGTTTTTTGCAGCGAATATGCAGAACAGCTACTTCTATGAATCTACAGAAACGACTTATTTCAAAGTAAAATGACCTACACTCAGGGCATGAGTTTGTAGTATTCCAGCAAGACTGTGGTGGCTGCGGCGCAATAGACGTAGAAAGCAAGCGGCGCAACCAAAGAATAACGATAGTTCGTGAACCAATAGCCGGCGATGTATGTCACCGGAAGTACAATGGTCATGAGTATCCATTTCATGATTAACAGGTAACCCAAACCAAATGAAAAGAGCATGGCCAAGGCCATGATAAGGAACACGTTCTTCACGCTCCTTGCTTTATTTGAAGCCCTGTCCGACAAAAAGATGTACCGAGGTAATGCGAAGATCACCACCGCCAAGGTGATCACCAGGTACAAGCCTTGCCACCAGGATAACTCACTGAAAAAAGTATTGACGTCGTAGGATATGACTTTGTTGAATAAAACAACATCCTGAAGATCGTTGTTCCAATATTTCCAGGTGATCCAATAAATAAATGGGATGGAGAATGCGACGAGCGGCAACAGGTGCTCTCGCCAGTGAAATGCCCTGGTAACCAACGTTGTTACCCAAAGTCCAGCGGCCAATGCGATATATGGCGGAAAAAAGACGGCAGCCATTCCAAACCAAAATCCACACTCAAAATATTCCGCCAAAACCCTGGTTTGTCGGAATACTTTCAATTGTTTATTCAATCCTGCCAAAAGAAAAACATTGGAAATCAAAACAGGAACCGACAATTGAATCACACTGATGGCAACGGCAGTCATGGAATAAATGAGCGCGGGAACATAAACAGGTACATTGTAGAATTCATGTCGGTTGAATACCAGATTGGCAAGTATGGCACCGGATAAAATGAGTATGATGGAAGTCACCACCAATGCTAACTGGCTGGTATACACACCGGCAAACAACTCATCGGCAGGAAATCCTGCAACCACAGGGTGCAAGCCACCAGACCAGATCATGGGCAACATGAAAACCAGGACTGTCACGGGAACTGCCGCCAGCGTATAGGGTTGATTGGATGCAAAAGACCTGAGAATCATATTCACAATAAGGTTGCGACAAAAATGATGGTTGTTAGTAGCGTAATGACGTGATGTGATTAGATTTGCCTCACAATTTTTTCAACCATGAATTTGCAGAGTATACTGAATCCGATCGTTGACTTCTTCCAGTGGACATTTCATCACCTTCTCGAGCCAATGGCACATTGGTTCAACTGGGTTTGTATCGTATTCGCATTTCTGGCGATCATTTACTGGCTCCGTCGCCAGAAGAACTACACCCGCAAAGCAATCAGCGAGGGCACAACAGTATAATCTGTTGAGCGAATCATTACCGCAATCCAAAGCCTGATCAGGCTTTGACGAGGTATTTTTTCAGATCGAAACCGATGTCTTTTCGCAGGTTTTTACCTGAGTAATCAATCATGGATGCATTCCGGTAAGCGCGTTCCAGCGCATCTTCCATATCGTTGCCATAGGCCGTTACTGCTATTACACGACCGCCATGGGTAACCACTTTTTCCTTGGAGTTTTTGGTGCCTGCATGAAAAGCTACGGCGTCTTTCACCAGATCAAGACCTTTGATTTCCTTACCCTTTTCTGAAGACTCGGGATAACCTTTTGAAACCAGCATAACAGTAACTGCCGACCTTGGATCTGTTTCTATGTGTTGTTCAGACAAAGTGCCGGAAGCTGCGCCATCGAGGAGGTTCAAGAAGTCGCTTTTGATTCTGGGCACAACCACTTCTGTTTCCGGATCGCCCATTCTACAGTTGTATTCGATCACATATGGTTCATTGCCCACCTTAATCAAGCCGAAAAAGATGAATCCTCTGTAGAGAATACCTTCTGCTTTCAGCCCCTTCATGGTAGGGATGATGACCTGGGTTTCCACTTTATCCAAAAATTCCGGCGTCATGAATGGCACCGGGCTCACAGCACCCATGCCGCCTGTATTCAAGCCGGTATCACCTTCCCCAATTCTTTTATAGTCCTTGGCTTCAGGAAGAATCTTATAAGACTCTCCATCCGTGAGGATGAAAACAGACATTTCAATGCCTTTGAGGAATTCTTCAATGACAACCTTTTCACTTGAAGCGCCAAACTGTCCATTCAGCAAGGTCGCCAAAGCCTCTTCTGCAGCTTTCAGTTCGTTGATAATTAAAACACCCTTACCTGCAGCCAGTCCATCCGCTTTCAACACAAATGGTGGTTTGAGGGTAGCCAGAAAAGCTTTCCCATCTTTGAGTGTTTGTTTGGTGAAGGTGGCGTACTTGGCAGTAGGCACACCGTGCTTCATCATGAATTGTTTAGCAAAATCTTTGCTTCCTTCAAGTTGTGCAGCACGGGCATTCGGGCCGATGAGTCCAACATTTTTGAGGTCTTTATCCGATGCAAAAAAATCAGCTATCCCTTGAACCAACGGGACTTCCGGACCGACCACCACCAGATTAATCTTTTTCTCCAGAACGAATTTCCTGATGGACTTAAAATCCTCCACAGCAATATCCACATTGGTACCAACATGCGCTGTACCGGCATTGCCCGGTGCAATAAATAAATTTGAAAGCAGCGAACTCTGCGAAATCTTCCACGCCATAGCGTGTTCGCGTCCACCAGAACCAAGTATCAGAACATTCATCAGGTAAAAAATAGTGTTGCAAATTAAGGACGCCTTTCCCAGATCAGCCACCGGAACTTTTCAGCATTTACATACTTTGTGTGAAACAGTCACGTTGTGGACCATTCTCAGGCTGCCTTTATTTTCGCCGTGAATGAATCTCACTCCCGATGTCTGTTATAAAACGATTCTTCAGATTTGATCCACAGACTCGGTGGCTGTTGGCGGCTTCGGTCATTTTCTTCTTTTTCATTTTTTCCCTTCCCGGGAAAATGTTTGACAAACCCCGAAGCACTGTGCTGTATTCATCGGATCAAACACTGTTAAGCGGCGTCATTGCAGATGATGGTCAATGGCGTTTTCCGATGCGCGATAGTTTGCCGGAGAAATTTCGGATCGCGCTGCTCACCTACGAAGACAAACATTTCTACGAACACAATGGCGTGTATCTGCCTTCATTATTTAGGGCTGTTTCGCAAAACTTACGTGAACAACGTGTAGTGAGTGGGGCCAGTACACTTACCATGCAGACAGTTCGTTTGAGCAGGGACAATCCGTCGCGAACCATAACAGAAAAATTGACAGAAATGATTCGCGCATTGCGGTTGGAATGGCGTTATGATAAAGATGAAATTCTTGCGCTCTACGCGTCGAATGCGCCATTTGGAGGCAATGTGGTGGGTCTAGATGCAGCTTCATGGCGATATTTCGGAAGATCACCCGAACAATTATCATGGGCAGAATCGACAACACTTGCTGTTCTTCCCAACGCTCCATCTCTCATTTTCCCAGGAAAAAATCAAGAGCGCCTTCTCGAAAAAAGAAACCATGTACTCAAACTTCTATATGAAGAAGGTCACATGGATGAACAAACATTGGCACTCAGTCTATCAGAACCCTTGCCTGGTAAGCCTTATCCGTTGCCACAAACAGCGCCACATTTGTTGCAAACATTGATTGCCACCAAAGGCAAAGGCAAACAATACAACACCACCATTCAGGTACAGTTGCAGCAGCAATGCCATGTATTGCTCAACCAACGCGTAGCACAACTCGAATCCAATTTCATCCACAACGCTGCCGTGTTGGTCGTGGATGTGCACACAGGAGATGTGGTAGCTTACGTGGGCAACTCAACAGATTTACAAAACAGATATGGCAATATGGTGGATGTGATACCCGCTCCCAGAAGCACCGGCAGTATCCTCAAACCATTTCTTTATGCTGCCATGTTGAAAGATGGCCTCATACTTCCCAACTCACTGGTGGCTGATATTCCTATTCAATACGATGGGTTTTCTCCGCAGAATTATGCAGAGACATTTGATGGTGCTGTGCCTGCCAGTCACGCCCTTTCACGATCATTGAACATTCCTTCTGTCATCATGTTGAAGGAATATGGATATCAGCGATTTTATCATTTGCTGCAGAAAATAGGATTTTCGCATTTCACCCAACCTGCAGATCATTACGGATTGTCGATCATTCTGGGTGGCGGTGAATCAAGCCTTTGGGACATCACACATGCATATGCCGGGATGAGCAGAACGTTGAATGAATATCATGATTCCAACGGACAATACTTTGATCACGCGTATGGTGAACAAAACATTCTGCAACATGAAGCACCATTGATGCAAGCTGACCAGTTTCCACCATTTGATGCTGCAAGTATTTGGTGTACCTACAAAGCATTGCTCGAAGTCAATAGACCCGAGACAGAATTAGGTTGGGAAGTTTACAATTCCGCTTCGCCCATTGCTTGGAAAACAGGAACAAGTTTCGGCAACCGGGATGCATGGGCGGTTGGAACCACTCCCGATTATGTGGTAGGTGTTTGGGTGGGGAATGCTGATGGACAAGGACGCCCGACCCTCACCGGAGTCACTTCTGCAGCGCCGCTTTTGTTCGACATTTTTTCATTGTTGCCACACACGCGTTGGTTCAATCCACCTTTTGATAATCTCAGAAAGATCGCTGTTTGCAAAGAAAGCGGCATGCGATATGGCGAGTTCTGTGAACACGCTGATTCGATTTGGGTACCAACTGCCGGACTCAATGCTGCGGCATGTTCATTTCATCGAAAAATTTTTACCGATGAACATGGAGGAGCAAGGCTTTCCGTCGAATGTGCACAAGGGAGAAAAATGGTCGCTAAATCATGGTTTGTTTTACCGCCGGTGCAAGAGTATTATTACAAATCAAGACACCCTGAATACCTTGATCTACCTGCCTATGCAGAAGGTTGTGGCGATGATGAAAGTTTGCCGATCGGTTTGATATATCCCAAAGGAGATGCGAAAATATTTGTACCACGTGATCTCGATGGCCATTATGAAAAAGTAGTTCTACAAGCGACACATCGCGATGCGCAGGCCACATTGTTTTGGCACCTTGATGGAGATTATTTAGGAGAAACAAAATCGATCCATCATTTGGAAATCCACCCTGAGCCCGGCAAACACTTGTTGACCATCACGGACATCAATGGACAATCACTTTTCCGATACATAGAGTTCATCGGTAAAAACAATCCGTGATGCATGGTCATTACTTACCACCCGGAGTGCCTTGCAACACTTCCTTCACACGACCATTTTCATAGACCTGTTTCAGTTTGACCTTGCCAGTGCGCTCGTCATAAGAAGTATATGTGCCGTGTAATTTGTTGTTTTTGTAGTTCGACTCTTCTATAGGTCTTCCGCGTTCATCATAGATGGTGCTTTTTCCGTTGAGTTTTCCATCGGCATAATGACATTCGCGCATGATGGTTCCATACGGGTGAAAATATTCCCATTTTCCATGAGGTTTGCCGGCTTTGAAATTTCCGCGGCTTTCAATCTTACCTGCGATATTGTATGTTTCTGAAGGACCATTCAATTCACCTTTCGCATCATAGGTTTCCATCTTTTCGATCATGCCACTCTCGCGATAATAGGTCCACTTACCTGTTTTCACATCACCTGTTTGCATGGTGTTATTGCTATCAGGTTTCATCTTATACAGCTCAGTATATTTTTTTGCGAAGGCATCTTCTTGTTTCAATACAGACCAATCGCCCTCGTAAGCAATAACGCCACTTGGATACCATCCCTTCCAATGGCCATTCATTTTGCCATCTTTGAAATAACCAATATCCTTTTGATTGCCTCCTTCATACCACGATTTCCATTCTCCATTCTCCAGGTCATTTTTAAAATCACCTTCCATCAAGGTCTGACCATTTTCAAACCAATAGGTCCAATGACCATTTTTCTTACCTTTTGAATATTGGCCTTCCTTCCATTTTTCTCCACTGAAATATTGATATTTCCAAAGTCCTTCCATCAGGCCGTTTTGATATAATCCCCAATATTCCTTGTTGCCATTGCCATAATAGTAGGTCCATTCACCATGCTGCACATCATTCAAAAATGGGCCCTCCATATCCTTCGCACCACTTTCAATGAACCATTGCCACATTCCATTTTTACGACCCAAAGTATACTGCCCTTTTACGCTGGTGGTGCCGTTGGAAAATGCTTCTTCAAAGTTTCCATCCATGACACCATTCTTGTAATTGGTTATGCGTTTGATTTTACCTGAAGGGAATAATTCTTTCCATTCACCCTGAAACTCGCCATGGAGGTATTCACCCGTCATGCGCACATTTCCACCGACATAAAATTCCTCATACTTACCATGACGTAATCCCTTTTGATAATGGATCCGGGTATTGATTTTTCCATTGTCAAAAAAATCCTCGCGAATACCATCGCCATTTTTCACGGTGATTTTCTTGGGCTCGGCGTAAAATGACATCAGGTATTCCTTTCCCTGCACATGATTTTCCACCATCATGGTATCACCACTCGGAAAAAAATATTGCCAACGTCCAACTTTGTTGCCGTTGTCGTAGAGTCCGGTTTCTACCAACACACCCTGATCAGTAAACGTGCGTTGCAAGCTGTCCTGTTTATTATTGATAAAAAAACCTTCGACCATCAGTTGACCATTGGGGTGATATCTTTTTACACTGCCGAAGAGTTTACCCTTTCTGTAATTCGATTCCTCTTGAAGTTTTCCGTCTTCGTAATAATATTTCCAAAGACCATCTTCAAAACCACCCACATATTTTCCTTCACTTCGAACATTACCATTTGGGTATTTATCCTGGAAATCCTGTACCTGGGCATTCATGTTCATCATGCCAAAAACAGCCATGATGATGATGGGTATTTTGATGAAAATTTTCATTGCGGGTGTGAAATTAGCACGACCTTTTGATCCGGCTGCTTCGTGCAAAAACGATTATGAACACGATTTCGTGTACGTAAGATGAGAATGATCAAACAATGATTGAAGATGAACCAACATTCAACTACGATCCTGAAGCCTTCACGATTCGGCTTACGTTGTAGGTACGCAGGTTAAATATGATCGCCGGGATAACCGACAGAAAATACAATGGAATAACGATACTAGCGAGCGCATCTATCTTGTCCTCCAGGTTCCCTGTAATCTTTTCTCCAAAATGGGCACTAAGACTTATCAGGACATAAAAGATACTGTTGGCAATGAAATAAAAACTGAGCGCCATGGCTGCAGAATTCACCGTGAGCATCAATTTGATGAAGAAGTGATTGGTCACATGCTGATCACCAATTTCACCTTCATTCAATGCAAAATCATCGAGTGATTCGGTTACAATAAAAACCGGATAGTGAAGAGCGCCAACAGTTCTTTTGGTGTACCAAAACTGGAACACTGGAAGAATCAAAAGAAAAGACTTCAAGATTCCTTCATGCAGCCATTCATCATTTTCGATGGAAAAGAAAAAGTAGATCCCCAAAAGGATTGCACCTAAGACAGCACACAGATATGAACCCAAGATCAAAACGCGCATCAAAAAAGGATTACTTTCGGCGAATGTAACACGCATGATCACATGTATCAGAGATTCATACTGAGTATCTTCTTCACGGTGTTTTTCACCATGGGTGCAAAAGCACAAATGACTATTACGGTGGTGAGTACTCCGCAGTTGACACCCATTTTGGATGACATCTATATCGCGGGAAGCTTCAACGAATGGAATCCCGCAGACCCCCAATACAAATTACACTTCACGGATGGTGTTTGGCATATCGACATTCCAGGCAATGAGAATGAAAACATCGAATTCAAATTTACACGCGGAAGCTGGGCAACTGTAGAAGGAAATGCTGAAGGAACATACATCGTCAATCGCCTTGCAACTTGGATCAACGGATCGATAGCTGAGTTTAGCATTGCTGGTTGGGAAGACATCGCCGGACTTCACACCGTCAATGAAAATGTGAGGATTCTAGACTCCGACATGGAAATTCCTCAGCTTGGAAGAACGCGTAGAATTTGGATCAAATTACCTGCAGGTTATTACAACAGTGAGGAGTATTATCCTGTATTGTACATGCACGACGGGCAAAATCTTTTTGACGCCGCAACATCCTTTGCAGGTGAATGGACGATAGATGAAATAGCAGATGAGCTGATAGAAACCACTTGTTCGAAGGCCATTATAGTGGGTATAGAAAACGGAGGCGCTCACCGGATTGACGAATATGCACCATGGTACAACAACAATTATGAAGAAGGCGGTGAAGGATCACCGTATGGAGAATTCGTGGTACAGCAACTCAAGCCATTGATTGAAACACAATTTCGTGCTCGTACAGAACGCGAATACAATTTCACCGGAGGAAGTTCACTTGGTGGATTGATTGCCACATATCTCGTACTGGCCCATCAGGATGATTTTGGTGGCGCAATTGTTTTTTCACCATCGTATTGGTTCAATCCTGAAATTCAAGATCTGGCCTTGAATGCCGGTATCAATTCCGACACAAAAATTTACTTCGCCTGTGGACAGGATGAATCAGAAACGATGGTTTCAGATATGCAGCAGATGATCAATAACCTCGAATCTTCCGGCGTGCCATCTTCAAACATAAACAGTCATATTCAGTCAGAAGGAGAACACTCGGAATATTGGTGGGCACAATATTTCGAAGCTGCATATGAATTTTGTTTTGGATGTGCAACCCATTTAGGTGATCGACATCATGATCAAGGCATGATGATTTTTCCCAATCCAGTCAAAGAGAAATTGAACATACAATACAAAGGACGTGGACCATTTACCATGACCATTTATGACCACAGTGGTAAATCAGTGATGCAAGAAAAGTGGATTCCCGGTCAGACCATTCAAGTGAATCAACTTCCACATGGTGTGTATACCGTTGAGTTGATTCAGAAAGGAGATCATCATCAAGAGGAGATCAAACACACACAGAAGATGATCAAATATTGAAAGGATCAATAGATCAGTGCAGAATCATTTGCAAATTTGCCTAAAAATCAGAACATGAGTCAATCAGCCATATCAGCATCCAATGCACCGAAACCAGTTGGAGCGTATCCACATGCCAGACGCGTTGGCAATTTGCTTTTTCTTTCGGGTGTAGGTCCCAGAATTGCGGGAAGCGATTCTACCGACAGTGGTGTTCCGGGTTTGAAACTCGATAAAAACGGCAATTTTCTGGAATTCGATTTCGAAGCCCAATGCAGAAATGTGTTTGACAACGTTCGAAACATCTTGGAAGCAAGCGGAAGTAAATGGGAAAACTTGGTGGACGTGACTGTTTTTCTGGTTAACATGAAGCGGGATTTTCATACTTACAACAAGTTGTATGCGGAATACTTCAAGGATGCGCAACCATGCCGGACAACGGTAGAAATCAACTCGCTCCCTACGCCAATTGCCATTGAATTGAAATGCATTGCGACGATTGACTGAAGCATGCACACTAAATTCCGTATCCATTCCGTTGAAGAAAAGGTCAAAAACCAAAATCTTGGCCTGTGATTTGAAAACACACGATTTATGATGAAAAAGCAATTCTTTATCGTGACAATGCTGGTGATGACATTCGGAATGATGTCAGCCCAGACCAAACCATCAAAAGCCAAGGTGGAAAATCTCCCTTCGATGGGATACAGAACCACCAACAACAATGCTTTTAGGGCTGGTGAAAGCGTAGAATACCTGATTCACTACGGATTGATCAATGCGGGTATCGCCAAACTTACTGTGGAAGAAAGCCAATATAAATTTGGTGATCGCGAAGCCTACCACGTGGTTGGAACAGGCTATAGCCTCGGTTCTTTCGATTGGTTTTTCAAAGTTCGAGATCATTACGAAACCTATATTGATAAACAAGGTATTTTCCCTTACCGATTCATCAGAAATTGTGATGAGGGAGGGTATAAAATCAATCAGGACTACACCTTTCATCCTGACAGGCGCGCCTATAAAGACCACAAGGGTGATGGATATATCACTCCGGATTTTATACAAGACATGCTCAGTTCCTACTACTATGCACGAACATTGGATTATTCCAATGCCAAAAAGGGAGATGTCTTCACCATCATGACCCTGGTTGACGATGAGATTTATCCATTGAAAATGAAGTACATAGGTAAAGAAACAATCGAAGTTGATGCAGGAAAATTCAGGTGCTTGAAATTCGCACCAGTGGTTCAAAAGGGCCGGGTATTCAAAAAAGAGGAAGACCTGAGCGTATGGATCACAGACGACGCAAACCACTTACCGATTTTGGCCAAGGCGAAAATTCTGGTAGGTTCTGTGAAAATGGAATTAAAATCATACAGCGGGTTGATGAATCCTATCGCCCAGGTACAATAAAAACAAGGCAAAAAATGCAGGCCGGCTATCAATAGCCGGCCTTTTTTCATTTTAACGCAAATCATGCAGTCGGGATCGTAATGAAGCGCTGAAAGCCAAAAAGGACGGGCGCTACCGCAAGATTTTTATTTGAAAGCGTATCATTCATTCGTTGAAAATAAAAATCGAGGAAGTGATCGTCATTGATGGTTTTTAACGATGTAACAGATTTCGACTGCATGATTTCGGTTTAAGAGAAAGAAAATTCTTTGTAAACAAAGAGCAAACGCACTTTGCACGAGGCTCTTGACTGCCTACCTTTGACCGCTTGCTCAATTTTTAATTAATCCGACAATGAAAAAAATTTTACTCAGTAGTGTTATTGCAGCCAGTGCCCTGATTTCTAACGCACAGGACTGTTCAGATTTGTTCTTTTCAGAATATGTTGAAGGCTCAGGAAGCAACAAGGCCATTGAAATTTACAATCCAACACCAGCGAACATCCAATTGGACGGTGTTTACATGATGGGTCGTGAGAGAAATGGTGATGGTATTCCGATGTTGATGCCGATCACAGGAACTGTTCCTGCTTTTGGCGTAAGGGTTTTTGCTCTCGATAAACGTGATCCAAACGGTACAGGCACTGAATTACCTATCGCTGCAGAGCTCGAAGCGGCAGCGGATACATTCTTGAATCCTATTTATGTTGAAACCAATTCACCGATGTATTTCAACGGTAATGATGCCTTTTTCCTCATCAAAAATGGCATGACCATCGTAGACCTCATTGGAAAAAGCACAGAAGATCCAGGTGGTGGATGGTGGGTTCCTGGTGACCCAAATACAGCATGGTGGACCACGGACAATACTCTGATCCGTAAGGCAACTGTGAAACATGGTGTGACTTCAAACCCAAGTGTATTCGATCCATCATTGGAGTGGGATAGTCTTCCTGAAGACACTTTCACTGAATTGGGTGAACACCTTTGTGATTGCGCAGATGTAAGCGTACAGAACAACGAAGCTGGTAGCTTCATGATGTTCCCAAATCCAATTGCTGAAGGCAAGTTCTCGATCATGGCACATAAAGCCATTGCAACAGTAACGCTGATGAGCACAGATGGCCGTTTGATTTACTCCAACAACATTTATGGTGATCAAAAGAACATCAACGTAGAATTACCTGAAGCAGAAGCTGGCATTTATTTCATCGAGATCGAGTTTATGGATGGCACAAGAACCAGCCGCAAACTCATTTCTAAATAACCTGAACTTAATCAGACGATAATCACGAAAGGGGTCACGAGCCCCTTTCTTGCGCTAATAAAAGTCTATATGATGAGGATATTTCTGATAACCGCACTACTTTCTTTTGTTTTCGAAATACACGGTCAAACCTCCATTTCCGGAGTTGTGAAAGACCGCACGACCAATGAAACCTTGCCAGGTGCAGCTGTCACATATGCTGAAGGCAAAGGTGCCATCACAGACATCGATGGAATCTACAAACTCGAGTTGGCTCCTGGCAGTTATACCCTCACCGTTTCTTATGTCGGCATGGAAACCATCACCTTGGATATTGTTGTAGGTGAAAAAGCCATTATCCAGGATTTTGAAATGAATTCCATCATGATGACAGAAGTGAATGTAGTTGCTGACGTAGCCGTTGGCAGAAGAACACCAGTTGCTTTCACTGATATTTCATCCATCAAAATCAAAGAAGAACTCGGCACCCGCGACATACCACTCATTCTCAACTCAACTCCCGGTGTGTATGCAACACAATCAGGCGGTGGCGATGGTGATGCGCGTATCAACATACGCGGATTTAACCAAAACAATGTTGCCGTGATGATTGATGGTATCCCCATGAACGACATGGAGAATGGATGGGTGTATTGGAGTAACTGGTTTGGTCTGGACAACGTGACAAGCAAAATGCAGGTTCAGCGAGGCTTAGGTGCTTCTAAACTTGCGGTACCTGCTGTTGGAGGTAATATCAACATCCTCACGATGGGTATGGAGGATAAATTCTCTGTAAAAATCAATTCTGAAATAGGCAATAACAACAACTTCCGACAAGGGATAGGGATCAATTCAGGTCAACTCAAAGGAGGATGGGGCGTCACTGCCGCCTTCTCGTACAAGACAAATGATGGCTGGGTAAATCATTTGGGCTCGAAACAACTTTTTTACTACCTGAAGATTCAAAAGCAATTTGAAAAACATGGGTTCACTGCATCGATCATGGGCAGTCCACAAGAACACGAACAAAGGCTTGCCAGAAAATCACTCGCTTTCTATGATTTGGATTATGCGCTGAAGCAAGGTGTTGACACCACAGGTTATGCAGCGGCTGGTGTAATCACAGACATGGGCTTACGATTCAATTCGGAATGGGGCTACCTGAAACGCGATCGTGACAATCCAGATGCACCAATCAGTATTGAAAGTGCGCGCACCAACTACTATCACAAACCTATTGCAAACTTTAAGCACTTCTGGACTCCAAATCACCGTTGGGCTATTTCCAATATCTTGTATGCATCATTTGGAAATGGTGGTGGTACTCGATTGAGCAATACTTCGTCGACAGCAGATGGCCTGACCAATTTTCAATACATCTACGACAAGAACACCAAAGTAATTCCTGCTTCACCTCCTACATCATTTTTCCCTTCCTATCCATACGACCTCAATTATGTAGATGATACCTCGCAATACAAAGCATGGTCCTATCTGCAATCCAGCATCAACAATCACGTATGGTATGGATTACTTTCAACGTTCAAGTTTAAAATCAACGAAGAGTTTGAGTTATCCGGAGGGTTTGATGGCAGGTACTACAAAACCAACCGATATCAGGTAGTCTATGATTTACTTGGCGCTGATTACGTAACCGTGGAGCGAAAATTTCAAGATCAGAACATCGCTTCTGAAGCAGGAGAAGCCAATGTAGTTCGCCGTCTCAATGATCGCATCAACTATGACATCACGAGCTATGTGAAACAATCCGGATTGTTCTTCTTGCTTGAATATTCCAAACCACGTTATACTGCTTTCATCAATGCAACTGGTTCTTACCATCAGTATAATCGTGTTGATCATTTTGCTTTGAGAGATAGCACAACTGGTGCGGAAAAAGAAAGTGGCTGGAAAAATTATTATGGCGCTACCATCAAGGGAGGCTTCAAATACAACCTCACTGACCATGATAACATTTATGCCAATGCCGGATACTTATCCAGGGCACAAAACATGGCCAATACATTCAGCAGCACAACACTCAATGTATTCAACGACCTGAAAAACGAAGCCATCACTTCAGCGGAAATTGGTTACACACATAGCTCTAAAATATTCAAGCCTGCAATTAATGCTTATTACACCATTTGGGAGAACAGGCCAAACACTGGCTCTAAAAAGGATGGAACAGAAACAGTATTCTACAACATACCTGGCATGAAAGCCATTCACAAAGGAGTTGAGTTGGATGCTGAGTACAATCCCATCAAACAACTTTCCTTTGAGGGGGTGGTTTCTGTTGGCGACTGGAGATGGGCTTCAAAGAACAAGGCTTATATCTACAATGAAATTGGAAACATGGTACTCGATTCAGTGGAGTTCGATGCCAAAGGTGTTCGTGTAGGTGATGCTGCTCAATTCCAAACCAGCTTCTCTGTGCGCTATTCGCCAATCAAAGGTCTTTATGTAAAACCAAGAATCACCTATTTCGACAACAACTATTCTCAATTTGATCCAGAGTCATTGAAGGGTGATTATGCCGGACGTCAATCCTGGAAAATGCCAGCATACTACATGCTTGATATTGGTGCGGGCTATACCCACAACATCAAGAAAAAATACACATTGGGAATTAGGCTCAACGTGATGAACGCCCTAGATGCAGTGTTTATCACTGATGCACAAAACAATGATGTCGGAAACGACTTCAATGCAGCATCCGCCGGAGTGTACTATGGGCAGGGTTTAAGGTGGAATGTCGGTATTAACCTCGGCTTCAATTAATCAGAAACAAAACAATAGATAATTACAAACACATCTCATATCATGCAATTCATCATTCGGAACATTTTTATGATCGCCTGTATGGTAAGTATCAGCATCGCGTCACATGCGCAAGCTGTACTTCCAACAAGCTGGAACTTTGACGTTGCCACGCCTACTGGCTGGACAGAATCTTTGGGCGGTAGCAACACACGTTATGCCAATGGCTTAAGCGGGCAAGCATGTCGTCTTGATGCCACAGCAGACTATGTACTCATCCAATTCGCTGAAGAACCCGGACCACTTTCATATTATTTGAAAGGACAAAATCAGGGCAGCGCATGGCAGGGTACATTCACTGTTGAAGAAAGTGTTGACGGTGTGTCGTTCACCGCACTTCATGCTTTTGTCAATGCAGATCTTCCATACTCTGCCTTCACGCAATACACAGATCAGCCGCAAGCAGCGTCGAGATACATCCGATTTTATTTCACGAATAAAGTGAGCGGCCATAATGTTGCTCTTGACGACGTGAACCTTGCCATGCCAACTGCAGGACAGGAACAAGAAATCAATGTCACAGATGCTTCTGAAAATGTACCAAGTGGATTTACATATAGCATTGGCAATAGCGCAACCACATCATTCGTGATTCACAACCTTGGACTCGCCAATGACCTCAATGTTTCGATGATTGACATCAGTGGTCCTGATGCCGCAGATTTCAACATTCCAGCTTCGCCTTCTGTTATTGCTGCACAAAGCTCAGCTGGATTTGATCTTCAATTCAATCCAACCGGAACCGGTTCACGTTTTTGTACACTCACCATTCTTAATGATGATGCTAGTGAATCTGAATATGTCATCAACATTTATGGTATTGCTGGCACACTTGCAACAGAACCAACCGTTCAAGCCAGCGATATTTCATTCAGCAATGTTGAAGCTTGGGACTTCACCACTACACTGACCGCTGGATCTTCTGATGCAGAGAATTTTATTGTTCTGAGACGTAAAAATGCTGCTGTGAGTGATCAGCCAACGGATGGTTCAACATACGTTAAAGGAGAATGGATCGGATCATCACAAGTCGTTTACGTGGGTGATGCTGCATCATTTGATGGCAGAGGAATTGAATCAGGATCAACATACCATTTTGCAGTATTTGGATTCAACGGTCCTGAAGGATATGAGAACTATAAAACAGATAACCCATTGGTTGATTCACAGCTTGCGCCTGCTCCAAGCATTGGTGGTTTTTACAGCAGTGTAAACAGCAATAGTCCAGATTTCGTAACTCAACTCACAGCAGTGATGAATCCGGCGAATTATTACCAAGTATATTACAGCAACTATATCAGCACGTTGATTGATCACTTCTATGTTCGAGACACGGCCATCGCAGGTGTATCGATGAATTCTGTAGAGTGCCAATACAGTGGTGATCATTATAACTATGCAGCATCATTCCAGTGGTGGTCTGGATCAGGCGCTCCTTCACTCAGCAGAGAGCATAGTTATCCACAAAGTTGGATGCCAACATATCTGGATGCCGGATTTGATGACTCTCCTGAAGTAAGTGACCTCCATAACCTTTTCCCTGTATTGCAGGTGCAATGCAACGCAGTGCGCAGCAATTATCCTTACGGTGAAGTTGTGAGTGTAAATTCATCGTATTTAGATTGCAAATACGGCACAAATGCCAACAATCAATTGTGTTATGAGATGCGCGATTCGTTCAAAGGGAACGCAGCGAGAGGAGTCATGTATCAAGCTGTAAAAAACAACACAGCGTCCGACGACTTTAGCTTTCCAGAGCAAATTGCCTTGGCCATTCCATACGGCCAAAATGAATACGTTGTGAAGCAGTGGCACTTCGATGACCTTCCGGACGGATTTGAAATTACCCGCAATGAGTATATTCAATACGAACAGCACAATAGAAATGCATTCATCGATAGTGTGCTCTATCCATGCTACATCCGTTTCGCAAATCTGACAAAATTTTCACCGTTGGTTACTTTCAACCAAACAGCAGTAACATGTGTTGATCCGGCAATCAGCTATCAGTGGTATCTCGAAGGAGAGTTGATTGAAGGCGCAACTTCTGCATCTTACAATTGGACTACACCTGGCAATTACACCGTTGCCATTCAGCAATTCGACGAATGTCCAATCCAAAGCTCACAACCAGTTTTGGTAGTAGATCAAATTTCAGAAAACGAAAACAATCTGAACTTCTTGGTATATCCAAACCCAACACAAGGAGAAATCAATTTGATGGTTGAGAGCAATGCCAGTGGAAATGCCCGCATCGAGATCATTGATGCTACTGGTAAACTTGTAAGTGCAACACAACAATACCTTGCACAAGGCAGCAATAAACTTGCTTTGCAGCAAAACCTGGCGAAAGGCAATTACATTGTCAAAGTAAACAATGGCTTGCAGGTATCGCAACAAAATTTGATTGTGGAATAATCACACACAACCGATATGAAAAAGGCCTTCTTGATGAAGGCCTTTTTTTTTATCTGCCGCTTTCAAAAAAGGAAAGAAATAAATCCTTCTTCTGTGGCGAAAGAGGAATTTCAGCGCCATTGGTCATAACAATCACTCCACCACCACTGCGGGAATACTTCGAAACATGTTTCATGTTGATGAGGTGTGATTTATGCACACGTAAAAAACCATCATGTTCCAATAATTCCTCATAAAATTTCAATGTCCTGCAAATCATTTTTTTCTTGCCGTCACGAAGAAAGACATCCGTGAAATTATCATGAGCACTGCAATAAACGATATCCATACGCGACACCACTTCAAAACCATCCATCAAGGGAAGCACAATACGATCACTGTTTGATGCTGCTCCTCTGGCATGTTCCGCAGTTATTCTATTCTGTTCCGCCAACCATTTTGAATCATCATTCTTGATCTTGTGAACAGCATCCAACAGATCATCAATACTCAGCGGCTTCAATAGGTAATAGGCAGCACCGTAGTTCAGAGCTTTGATGGCATAATGATCAAACGCGGTGACAAAAACAATATGGAAAGAAACATCTTCAAGCTGATCGATCAGATCGAATCCGTTGCCACCGGGCATTTCCACATCCAAAAAAAGCAAGTCAGGTTTAACAGTAGGAACAAGTTTTAAAGCACTTGCTACCGAATCCGCTTCACCACAAATATCCAACCCATCACAATACTTCGTTAGGTAATTCACCAGCACACTCCTGCTGGCCGATTCATCATCAACAATAACCACTTTCATCTTTTTCATTTGGAGAAATCTATTGTCATGAGCTTCATGTTTAAGGTAACTTTTGTGCCCGGGTATGCGGAATCATCTGTGAGATTCTCAGTGGTGAGACTGATTTCGCAATGGTAAAGTTCATTCAACACGTCAATTCTTTTCTTCATGTTGGCAATAGCATGGGATTTCTGCTGCTGCTGATTTTGAGTTTTCAGCATAGATGATTGGTGTATACCCACCCCATTGTCTTCCAGAATCACGAATAATTTTTCATCAACAACTCGCATGCGTATCACAAGCAAACCCGAATTTTCGCGGTAGCGCAATCCATGCCAGATGGCATTTTCCGCCAAGGGCTGAATCATCATGGGTGGTAAATAGATTTCACCGGACAACAAATTAGGATCAATGTCCCAATCATAGCGAAATTTATCAGGGAATCTCGAATTTTCCAATTGGAGATATACACTCAGCATATCCCATTCATCCGCAAGTGAAATGAATGTCCTTCCCGAATCATCCAATACCCGACGCATGAGTTTTGAAAAAGAGGTGATAAAACGGTTGGCTTCACGCTCATCGTTTTTCGCCACATACTCATTCACCGAATTCAATGCATTAAAAATAAAATGCGGATTCATTTGACCGACCATATTTTGCAAAGCGATGATTTGTTCTGAACGCCTTCTGGCCTTGGTATTTCTGTACAAAATCCAAGAAAACAAAAAGGCAAACAACAACAAAATTCCCAGAGAAATGATGATGATATTTCTTCTGCTCACCTGTGATTCCTTCAAAGCATTTTCATCTCGAAGTAAATTCATATTGCGCAGACTCAATTCATTTTCCTTTTCAAGCCAATCTATCCTTTGCTGGTTTCTGCCCAGATCGCTGCTCAATGCGATGGCATTTTCCAATTCCTTTTGCTGCAGCGACTGAGCAGAATCCAACATTTCAGCATAATCACGATAGTACTTGAGTGCTTTTTCAAGTTCATTTTTCTTCTGAAACTCCGAAGCTAAATTCTTCAATGCCAATGCACCTTGTCTCAAGTCTGCCGACGAATACTCATGATCAATGAATCCGGCCTCTTTTGAGTTCACAGGACTTAGTTCTTTTGCCTTGGCGATAAAATCTTCAGCCCGTGACAAATCACCCTTTTGGATAAAGGCATTGCCAATTTCAAAATTTTGAATCACGACTCCGGATACATCATTGCTTTGTTGATTCAGTGCAATATTTGAATTCCGCGTCATCAATTCCATGTCCGTATTGAATGTTTGTCGGTACACTGAAGCCAATGCATCATTCGACTGAATCACCAATTCCTGTGCGCCAGCCGCACTCGCAAGTTCGCGTGCTTGTTGAAGATAATTTTCGGCTTTGGAGAATTCACCCATCTGCTGATAAATTTCACCCAAAAGAATCATCGTCTTTGCCTTTTGTCCTTTGGCAGCAGAAACCGATTCAACCTCCAATAATTCCTCAAGTATTGTGGCAGCTTGAGCGTATTGGCCATTTTCCTTCAAACAGGTTGATTTTAACCTCAGCAATTCATGCTGTGCATCTCGCACGGACAATAACTCAGGCTCTAATAATCCTTCAGCACAATATTGCAGAGCTGAATCGATTTGTTGAAGTTCAATCAGCGATTGAATCAATCCAGAATAGGCAGCTTGTAACAGATCGGCCCGATTCAATCCTCTCTGATGACAAGTCGAAATAACCCTTTTATAGTCCTGAATTGCTGCTTGATGTTGCGTATAGCTGGAGAGCAAATGTGCGCGATTCAAATACGATTCGGCAATGCGAACAACATCATGATGCTGAATACTCCATTCAATGGCAGAACCCGCAGTATAGAGCGCAAGTGCACGATTATTTTTCAAGAAGTATTGCGAAGAATCAATACGGATTCGCGCTGAATCCACTTGAGCAACACATGGATTATTCGCCAAAGAAAAAACCATCATCATTACCACCAATCCAATAAGGACTGGTAGACTCGAATAATTATGTTGGGGTTTTACCTGACTCATCCGACGGTAAACATATCGCTGAATTATTTATCCGATATATGTTTTAGGGTATAAATAATTGTCCATTTCGACCTCCCGCTCAGTTGGATTTCCAATTCACTTAGTCAAATCATGTTTTCACGGAGTGGATAAAAATCACCCTGTCACATCAAAATAGTTTTGACAAAAAGAAAGAAGATGAAACATAATTTTTTGCTCACAACCCTCTTGATATTCGTCACGCACATAACAGTGGCGCAAGAGACATCGGTAACGTCTAAAGTTACAGCAGTAGAAGTATATCGGTCAATGGCCCGCGAAACACGAACGGCCAGTGCCTCAATCAAGGAGGGATATACTGAAATACTTCTATCGGGAGTATCTACCAGCCTGAATGACTTAAGTCTGCAGGTTTCTGTACAAGGCGAAGCGGAACTACAACAAGCGTCTGTAAGAAGCAATTACCTCACGCCTGAAGGACAATCAGTACTTGACACACGTGAGGTCGGACTCCGTGACTCGATACTTACACTCGATCATGAAATGCGATGGCTCGTTGAAGAACGTGCACTGATCAATGGAGAAATGACGTTGATCAATGAACTTCTCAAGGTTTCTAATAGCAAGGAAAACTACACTCCTGAAGAACTCAACAGCCTCGCAGATATATATCGCCAACGACATACTGATTTGCGACGAAGACTCTTCGATGTTTCATTAAGAGAAGAAAAGGCCAACTTGAAAAAAACGGCCTATCAAAATCAACTGAATGCACTCGGTCATAAGAACAACACACCGGTTAAGGAAATCATTCTGGCATTTTATGCTGCCAAAAACGAAACCATCAAAATAGAATGTAACTACCTCATCACAGCAGCCAGCTGGGTGCCCACCTATGACATACATGCCGAAAATACCAGTTCACCGTTGAATCTGATTTACAAAGCACGCATTAGTCAATCTACAGGTTTCGATTGGCAAGATGTGGCGGTATCCGTTTCTACAACCAATCCAGGCATCAACAACAATAGACCTTTGATGTCACCTAAATATATCGATTATGTGACGTATGCAGTACAACCGGATTTCAGTGGTGTAGCCACGAATATGATGCAGGTGAATGTTTTGAATAACGAGGTTCTGTATTCGGATACACCAGTAGCACTAGACATAGATCCTGAAGAAGCAGATATGCAGGTAGAATTTACAGTGAAAGGAAAACACAGCATTGTTGGATTTGGCAAAGAGTACATCTGTACATTGAATAGCATTGACCTGACAGCGCATTACAAATACCATGTCGTACCAAAGTTGGATCCCACAGCTTTCCTCATAGCGCGTATTACGGACTATGGTAAATACAATTTACTGCGAGGTGAAGCGAATATTTTCTTCAGCGATACTTATGTAGGTCAGGTTGATTTCAATCCTCATGTGGTGGCAGATTCAATGATGATATCTTTGGGTAGAGATGAGAGAATTGTTGTTAAGCGCATTAGAACCGGTAATAAGACATCGAAGAAGATTGTTCCTGATCAACTTCGTGACAGTTACACGTGGGAAACTGTAGTCAAAAACAATAAAACAGTACCGATTGAAATTGAAATTCTCGATCAGGTTCCCATTTCACGCAGAAAAGAAATCATGGTAAAACTTACCGATAAAGGCAATGCCACTTACACTCCAGAGTTTGGCAAGTTGTTGTGGACCAAAAAAATTAAACCCAACGATTCCGCTCAGGTAGAGTTTTCATACACCGTAGAGTATCCGGATAAAAAGACTGTAAAAGAGTATTGATTCAGTCGTGGTGATATCCTTCTCCTTTCAAGATCGTATAGCCCCGATACAATTGTTCGACGAGCAAGAGTCGAATCATTTCGTGGGAAAAGGTCATGCGGGAGAAGGATATTTTTCCATCGGCACGCTGATAAACCTCTTTCGAAAATCCGAAAGCCCCTCCGATCACAAGTACCAGTTGTTTCACTCCGGAATTCATGCGCTTTTGCAACAAAACAGAAAATTCTCTGGAAGAGTATTCCTCACCCTTCTCATCCAAAAGCAACAAATAATCATCATTACGAATATTTTTCAGGATGATTTCGCCTTCTTTCTGTTTGAGCACATCAGCCAAAAGGCCTTTCGATGGCACATCGGGAAGTTCAAGATACTCCAGTTTGGTGTAATGTTTCAAGCGATCGAGATAAATACCAATTCCTTCCTTCAAAAAAGAAGAATGCGTTTTACCGATACAGATCACAAAAATTTTCACTCGCGTTGGTCATCTTTACTATCGCGGATATCCTGCTTCTTCAGTGGATTCGAAGCGTATTCACGATAAGCTTTTCTCTTGCGGTAAACATCACATGCGGTAAAAATGGCGGCACGCAATGAAGACTCATCAGCCACACCCTTTCCAGCGATGTCATAACTTGTACCATGATCGGGAGAAGTTCTTACAACAGGCAAGCCCGCAGTGAAATTCACCCCGTAATCAAACGCTATCGCTTTGAAAGGCGCTAAACCCTGATCATGATACATCGCCAACACGGCATCATATTTTTTATAATTGCCGCTACCGAAGAATCCATCAGCACCGAACGGTCCATAGACATAAAGTCCTTTATCAGCGGCCTCTCTCACAGCCGGAATGATGACATCTTTTTCCTCTGTTCCCAACAATCCATTATCGCCCGCATGTGGATTTAAACCTAGCACCGCAATTCGCGGTTTATGCACTCCAAAGTCCTTTTGTAGACTTTCATTCATCAACTGCAGTTTCTCAATGATCTTATCCTTAGAGATGTGCTGAGCAACGTCTTTCAAAGGCACGTGACCGGTTACAATGCCGACCTTCAAAACATCACTCACCAAAAACATCAACACCTTATCTGTATTTGCAAATTTTGCGAGATACTCTGTATGTCCGGGAAATTGGAAGTCTTTGCTTTGTATGGTGTCCTTATTGATCGGTGAAGTCACGATCACATCCACTTTGTTAGCGGCTAAATCATTGACCGCAGCTTCCAAACTTCTGAATGCAAACTCACCTGCTTCCTTATCGGGTTTCCCTGGTTGAACAGGACCTTTAAATTCCTTCCAAATATTCACCAAGTTCACCTTTTTGTGATGTGCTTCAGATGCAGATTGAATGGAAGTATATTGAAACTCATCCGTGTGCAGATTCTTACGATACACCTTGATGACTTCAGGGTGAGCATAAATAACCGGCGTCAGAGAATCCATCATTCTGGGATCAGAAAACACCTTGATGATGGTTTCAATTCCCACTCCATTTGGATCACCACTGGTGATTGCAACTTTTAATTTGTGTTCGCTCATATAAGTTGATCAGGCCTGTGATCAGCAGTAGTTCTGTTTAATAAAATCATACAGCAATCTGACACCGACGCCTGTTCCACCTTTTGTTCGGTAGGCATTCGGAGCGTTCAAATATGCAGGACCAGCAATATCAATATGTATCCAGGGATAATCTGTAAAATGCTCCAAAAATTTTCCCGCTGTAATCTGTCCGGCATTGGCACCTCCCAGGTTTTTCAGGTCCGCAATATCACTGCGCATTTCATCGCCATATTCTTTCCACATCGGAAACTGCACCGTGCGCTCCCAGGTTCTCATTCCGCTTTCAGCAAGTTGATTCATCACTTTCTGCTCAGCTGTGCCCATAATAGCACTGGCATAAGATCCAATTGCGCGAACTGCAGCACCTGTGAGTGTAGCGAGATCAATGCACAATTCCGGTTTGTATTGTTTTGCCCATACCAGCGCATCAGCAAGAATCAAACGTCCTTCTGCATCAGTATTCAATACTTCCACCGTAGTACCATCGCTAATGGTGATGATGTCTTGAGGACACACTGCATTCATTCCGGGTCTATTATCGGTAGCTGGCACAAGACCGATAACGTGAACGGGTAGTTTATTCATGGCAATCGCTGATAAGGCTCCAACAACAGCAGCACCACCACTCATATCACATTTCATTTCATCCATACTTCCCGGAGTAGGCTTCAAACTAAGTCCACCTGTATCGAAAACCACACCCTTACCGACCAACACAATTGGCTTTTTGTTCCTAACCTTTTCCGGTTTGTATTCCATGATGGTGAAAGTTGGCGGATCAATACTGCCAGCATTCACTGCGAGCAGTCCTCCCATCTTCTTGGCTTCGATTTCCTTCTTACCCAACACCTTCACAGAAAATCCATAGTCCTTGCCCGCTTTGCTCATCTCCTTACCAAACTGTGTAGCGGAGAGGTATGATACAGGCTCATTGATCAGTGTCCGGGCCAGACATGTTGCTTGAATGACGTGACTTAATTCATCCGCATCTTTCTGACTCACTCCTTTATCGCTGATATGAATGGTTTGTAAAGAATATTGCTTCTTTTTCTTGTCTTTGAGGTATTTCAAAAATTGATAATTGGCCAAGGCCATGCCTTCCGAAAGTGCCAAAACAAATTCTGGTTCAGTGGTAAGATTGATGACACAAACTTCCGAAAGCTTGTTTCCGTTGAGTGCTGCTTGTAGCTGGCATCCTTTCGTTCTCAGTTTTTCAAGCAATTCGGGATTAACCGCTTCTTTTTTGACAGGAACATAGTAATGCCAGATGTTTAATTCCTGAAGGATGATGAGATCCTTTTGTTGTTCCAGTTCTTTTTTGAAATAGCTAATTTGCTGTTTATCCAATTCCGTCAATTTCGAAATTTCATCATCGAAGAAAAGGGTAACAGAAGACAGGTTGAGTAGTGCGTTCTTGGCAGCTTTAATCTGAGTCATATACGTAAACTTTGAATGGCCAAAGTTACGTCGCCTACCATCAGAATCTATATTGTAATCCGATATTGAATCCGGTGCTCTGAATCCTATGTGATACGGCGTTTTCCGAACCGGTATGGCCTACCATTCTGCGATGCCGCAAACCCACGTTCCAACCAAATCCAGATTCACTCATCCAACCAACAGACAATCCGGCATGCCAATCTAAATTCCAATTGTGATAGTATTCACTCAGGTACACATAGTCCGTTGTTGAACCCTGTGAGCCATCGGCTGCAAGGTTGGTGTGAAGAGGCGCGGCGAGGCCGGAAAAAACAAAACTTCCTCTGAATGATCTATCAACCCGAAAGACAGGTCCCGTTTCAGCAGCAACGAAAAAACCTTTGAACACAGGTTGTTGCCAATTTAGAAACAACGGCACATTCCAAGAGGTGTAGCTATTGATTTGAGATTTTGAAACCTCTTCTCGTGTTTGAGTTACTGTAGTATCGAAAAAAGCAGTAATCACCGGGGTAGAACCATCAATAGGATAAGAAATTTCATAATTTACCGACGTACTGTAATTGTTCACATCCATAGAATCTCTCCATTGATGTGACTCGTCGAATTGAGATTTTTCAAGGCCAGTCCAAACCGACAAACCTTTCCAAACGCGCACTCCAGCGCCTATCCCCATTGCTTGTTCCGTATGAGGTTTTGTTCTTTGATTCAGATCGATGAGATTCCCTGAAGAACCATTCGCAGGCTTTCTGATCGGGTTAGCTTGTGCAAACCACGCACCGACCATCAGTCGATTTGTTGTCCAATGTTGGGTGAGTGCCTTTGATGGATTCATTCCGCCAAGACTTGAACCACCGAGAATTTCATTTTGGATCATAGAGGCTGATGACATGGTGATGGTTGGTTCCGATTTGGTTTCTTCTAATTCAGCCGATACAGGCAGCGAGACCTCTTGTGAGCTGTATTCAGTGATAACCCGTTGAAATAACTCCTGTGTTGTTGTTGTGCCGGATTTTTCACGATGTACTTGTGATGGTTTGCTTGTCGCGATGTTAAGCGGCTCATCAGTCTTCAGTGCGTTGTTGGATCTGTTGGATGTCATCTTCGCTTTGGAAGACACAACCGGGCGTTCATTCGCATCATCAAGGTTCTTCCTTTCTGCGGTTGATTCAGTCTTGATATCAGATACAACATCTTCAGTTAGTTGGTTATCCATATCGCTTTCTGGCGCTGGCTCCATGCCTGTGACCTGCTCTTCTAAAGAAGAAACTTGAGTCCATGAAGAATTGGAATTGTCATTCCAATGGTATGATGCGAAAACCACTCCGATGATGATGGCTGCACCGGATAACCACCACCACAAAACAGGTAGTTTCTTGCGACGCTCAACATTGGATCTCACGCCTTCCCACAGATGCAAAGGAACCTCCTCTTTCGCACCATGTAGTTTCTTGCGAAACACTTTGTCTATTTGATGTTCATCTCGTCTGATAAGCACGGTCAATCGTTTTTTTTTGTTGTTCGAGTGCGTTTTTTAAACTCGCTCTTGCTTTGGCAAGTTGCGATCTGGAAGTGCCTTCGGATATCCCTAAAGCTTCCGCTATTTCAGCGTGATCATATCCATCGATGGCATACATATTAAAAACAGTTCTGTATCCAGCGGGCAAATCACCAATCATTTTCATCAATTCTTTTTCACCGAATTCGCTCATCACATCCACATGCGTATGATCCTGAACAGGTAAATCTTCCGGCATATCATCATAGTATTTTCTCGACCGGAGTTTATTGAGTGCAGTGTGGACCACGACACGACGGACCCAGCCCTCAAGCGAACCCGAGTGCTGGTAAGTATGTAATTTATCGTATATCCTGATGAAAGCTTCCTGCAAGAAATCTTCAGCCTCCTGTTTGGATCCGGCATAACGTTTACACACTACCATCATCTTCCCGGCAAAACGTTTATACAATTCAAACTGATACGACTCATGTCCCTTCAGGCAACCCTCTATCAGGGATTTTTCATCCGTCAAAGCTGATATAGGTTGTTTCCGGAATAAAGACACGGTGTAATGGGATTATGCTGCCTTAACCTGACGTGAAATTCAGGTTTATAGTTGACCCGTTGCTGCGAGTATGTTTCTTTTCATGCCTTCCAGGCCCGTTCTGGAGATGGGGGATTTCCTGGCAAGATCATCGAAAACGTCTTCGGTCATATCCAACCACTCTGCTGCAGATTGACCAATCAATTCGTTTTTTACAGCAAACAATGGCTCCGCGTGGGGTTTGGAAAACCGATTCCAGGGACAGACATCCTGACAGACATCACAACCAAACACCCATTGATCGAGCTTCGATTGATATTCTGATGGAATTTCCTTCTTTAATTCTATGGTGAAGTAGGAAATACACTTACTTCCGTCTACCACATACGGACTCACGATGGCTTCTGTTGGGCATGCATCAATACAGGCAGTGCATGTGCCACAATGGTCTTTCACCGGGCCATCTGGAGGCAATTCAAGATCGATGATGACTTCCGCAATAAAGAAGAAGGACCCATGTCCCTTATTGATCAAATTGGTGTTTTTACCTATCCAACCAAGCCCTGCACGTTTCGCCCATGCCTTATCCAACACAGGGGCAGAATCGACGAATGCTCTTCCATTCACTTCTCCAATTTCCTCCTGCATGAAGACGCTGAGCGCCTTGAGTTTGTCTTTCACTACATGATGGTAATCTTCTCCATAGGCATATTTGGAGATTTTAAGACCATCCTGTTCTTCACGGATTTCTTGATGGGGGAAATAGTTATAGAGGAGCGAAACAACCGTCTTTGCGCCTGGGACAAGAAGTCGCGGATCAAGTCTTTTGTCGAAATGATTCGCCATATAAGCCATCTCTCCATGCATTTTCTTGTTCAGCCAATTTTCCAAAGGCTTGGCTTCATCTTCAAGAAATTCCGCTTTCGAAAATCCACAGAAAGAGAATCCCAGGCGTTTCGCTTCAGATTTAATCAAATCGGCATATTTCAAAGAAGCGGAGAGCATGATGGTTTAGACCTGAAAGTAGTTTCAGGTGATATCAGAATAATTCACCGGGCTTCCGATGTTTCAATTTTCCAAGATGTTTGAAAGCCATTTCTGTTACTTGCCTACCTCGAGGAGTTCTCATTAGAAATCCTTCTTGAATCAAAAATGGTTCATACACTTCTTCAATGGTGCCGGAATCTTCACCCACCGCAGTGGCGATGGTATTTAACCCAACAGGTCCACCACTAAATTTATCGATGATGGTATGAAGGATTTTGTTATCCATTTCATCCAAACCATGAGTATCCACATTGAGGGCATTCAATGAAAACTGAGTAATCTCCAGATTGATGGTGCCATCACCTTTGATCTGGGCGAAATCCCTTACTCTTCTCAGCAGTGCATTGGCAATACGCGGCGTGCCTCTACTTCGTCGTGCAATTTCAAAAGCGGCATCTTCGCGAATAGGAATACGAAGAATTTCAGCGCTACGTTGAACGATATCCGTTAGGGTTTTGGCGTCATAATAGGATAACCTCGCATTGATACCGAAACGGGCTCTCAATGGGGCGGTTAACAATCCACTCCTTGTTGTAGCGCCCACAAGCGTGAAGGCATTCAACTTGATTTGTACTGATCGCGCATTCGGTCCGGTATCAATCACCAAATCGATACAATAATCTTCCATAGCCGAATACAAATACTCTTCTACTACAGGAGACAATCGGTGTATTTCATCAATGAAAAGAATATCATTCGTTTCCAGGTTGGTGAGCAAGCCTGCGAGATCCGCCGGTTTATCGAGTACGGGACCAGAAGTCGTCTTGATGTTAACCCCCATTTCATTGGAGATGATATGCCCTAAAGTGGTCTTTCCCAATCCAGGAGGGCCATGCAGCAATACGTGGTCCAATGCTTCTTCCCTGAGTTTAGCCGCTTTGACGAAAATCTCCAGATTCTCTAACACCTGACGTTGCCCGGTGAAATCATCAAAAGACTTCGGCCGCAGAACCTTATCCAGTTCCTTATCGGTACTCTTGTCCGCTTCCTCTCTGATGTTAAACGCTTCGCTCATGCCAAATGATTGATTACTCTTTTCCTTCCTGATATGCTTTCGCTTGTTTCAATATTTCGTCAAATATCAGTCTAAACCGGAGAACATAAACAGGTGATGTAAACTGCTGATCAATGGACTTGTTGTTCTTGAGCATTAAACGATAACCAAATCCACCACCGACTCCAACGATACCAAAAATTTTGTACTCTATGCTCATACCAGGTTCGTAGAGAATAACTCGTCCCATATTTGTATTGAGGTCTCCGTTTTGGGTATTGATTCGATGAAAGCTTTTTCCAAAACCCAATTGAACGGGCACCATAGCCTCCCAATTTCCCTTTTTGTAGAATGAATATTCGACAAAAGGGGCGATGTATCGCATTCTGATTTCACTTTCAAAAACCTGTGGGCCAATACGCACAGGTTCTGTCAAATCAGTGCCAATCCAATTATACCCAAGGCCAATGGTCAATGTCTTCCTGAAGCTCAGACCAACCTTGATTCCATAAACCTTCGCACTATTCCCTGTAATGAATGAATTACGTGTATCGAGTTTGGCTGTTGGAACAGGTTTATGCCTTAACACACGATAGAGTGAATCTGAAAGATTGATGGTTTGAGCGCAAACATGAGAATGCGAGGCGAGAAACATCGCAAAAAGGAAGATCCATGGAGTCAGCCTCGACATACGGCGAAATTATTCCTTGTACACAAAGCAAAAACCAGGGTGCTCTGAAGTTTTCCAAACCCAACACCATAAAAAAACCCGCATCGATGATGCGGGTTTTATATATCGTGAATGAATGATCAATGACCGTGTTCACCCGGTTTGAGTGGAACCACTTGAGGAACAAAATCATCATCGTGCTCTGGATTGCTGTAATCATAAGCCCAACGATGAACTTCAGGAATAGCACCAGGCCAGTTTCCGTGAATGTGTTTCACAGGAGTTGTCCATTCGAGCGTGTTAGAACCCCATGGATTCTGTGTAGCTGGTTGTCCATAGTAAATACTATGGAAGAAGTTGAAGATGAAGAGCAACTGCGCCGCTCCACCAACGATGGCGAACACAGAAATGATTGGGTTTAGATCCATCACCCATTGCAGGAATTCGAATTCGCTGTAATCATAATAACGACGTGGTGCACCGGCGAGTCCGACAAAGTGCATCGGGAAGAATACACCATATCCGCAAACCAACGTGATCCAGAAGTGAGCGTAACCCAATTTGGTATTCATCATTTTACCGAACATCTTCGGGAACCAATGATACACGCCACCCAACATTCCGAAAATTGCCGACATACCCATTACAATGTGGAAGTGAGCAACAACGAAATAAGTATCGTGCACGTTAACGTCAAGCGCAGAGTCTGCGAGAATAATACCAGTAAGACCACCTGTAACGAATGTTGAAACCAATCCGATAGAGAACAACATACCTGGAGTGAAACGGATATTACCTTGGTAAAGCGTTGTGATATAGTTAAACGCTTTTACCGCAGAAGGAATGGCAATAAGAAGAGTAGTAAACACGAATACAGAACCGAGGAATGGATTCATTCCGGTTACGTACATGTGGTGACCCCAAACGATGAATGAAAGGAATCCAATAGCCAGAATCGATCCGACCATCGCTTTGTAACCAAAGATTGGCTTACGAGCGTTGGTTGCAATGATTTCAGAAGATATACCCAGCGCAGGCAGAAGTACGATATAAACCTCCGGGTGACCGAGGAACCAGAACAAGTGTTGGAAAAGAATAGGCGATCCACCTGTTACGTCGAGAGCTTCACCTTGAATGAAAATATCTGAAAGGTAAAAAGCTGTACCAAAACTGCGGTCCATCAAAAGAAGTACTGCACATGAAACCAGAACAGGGAATGACAATACACCGAGGATAGCTGTAACAAGCAGTGCCCATACAGTAAGAGGAAGGCGTGTCATCGACATCCCTTTTGTGCGAAGGTTGATGATGGTAACGATGTAATTCAAACCACCGAGAAGTGATGATGCAATGAAGAACACCATCGAAATCAACCACAATGTCATACCTGTTCCTGAACCAGGCATAGCCTGAGGAAGAGCAGAAAGTGGTGGATAGATTGTCCAACCACCGCTGGCAGCTCCACCTTCAACAAATAATGAAGCAACCATGATCACACTTGATAGTGCGAATGCCCAATATGAAAGCATATTCAGGAATCCGCTCGCCATATCACGTGCACCCACCTGAAGTGGAATCAAGAGGTTAGCAAAGGTTCCGGATAGACCACCTGTCAATACGAAGAACACCATGATGGTTCCGTGAATCGTAACCATGGCCAGGTAAGCATTTTTTTCGAGTAAGCCATCTGGTGCCCATTTGTCACCAAGGAAAAAATTCAACATGCCGAATTTCTCACCAGGCCAGCCCAATTGAAGGCGGAAGAAAATCGAAAGCATTACCGCGATCACTCCCATAAAAATGGCTGTGATCAGGAACTGCTTAGAGATCATCTTGTGATCCTGAGAGAACACGTATTTCGAAACCCAGGACTCTTCATGGTGATGGTGGCCATGATCATGTCCGTTTCCATGTCCGTGATCGTGTGTGTGTTCTGTACTCATTGTTCTTTTCTAAAATATTCTATCGGTATTAACGAGTCTTAAATCAATTAGTCGCCGCAGCGATTGGCGCTCCTGCTGCAGGTGTTGCGGTGGTATCAGCTGTAGCTGGTGAAGCTGCCGGAGCAGTTTCTTGAGCAATAAAGGTCTTTTGCTTCTTCAACCATGCTTCATAGTCTTCAGGTGACTCAACCACAACATCAATTTGCATATTGAAGTGAGCTGCACCACAGATCTTATTGCAGAGAAGCACATAGTTGAACTCATCATCACCCAACTTTTCACGCATCTCCTTGGTAGTGATGGTTGGAGTCATTTTGAAACGCGTTGGAAGACCAGGAACTGTATTCATTTGCGCTCTGAAATGAGGCATATAAGCCGAGTGAATAACGTCCTGTGAACGGAAAATGAATTCAATTTCTTTACCCACTGGCAAGTGAATTTCACCCTTGGCAATTCGATCATCACCACCGGTTTCCCAATTGCTTTTTCCTGAAGGCAGTTTCGATTCGCCGAGGTCAAGAATACGTTGTTTGTGACGCTCCAATCTGTAGATCTTATCCTGAAGTGTTTCTACATAGCTCTCAGGCATTGTAGCGAGTTTTTTGTTTTCTTCAAGAGAAGCCTTTACCTTTTCAATTTCCGCATCAATCTCTTCAATTTTTGAAGCAATTTTATCTTTCGTAATAATACCCAACGCGTTATCAGAACTGATCAAATTATAGCTTGAAGCTCCAAACTCACCATTATCTCCAGGATATCTGGCGGTCCAGTCAAATTGTTTAGAGTAAAGCTCAACTGTAATCGCATCAGCAGAAGCAGGTCCTGTAATTTTATTCCAAGTGATCAATCCGAAAACGATGATGAAGGCCATGGTAATACCTGGGATCAATGTCCAGATCATTTCAAGACGATTGTCGTGTGCAAAGAATCTCGCTTTCCTATCCTTTCTGTAATAGAATTTCCAAGAGACGATAAATAGCATAGAGTTCATGATGAAGAACATCACGGTAATCATCCACAGATTCAAACTCATGAGCCAGTCTACATCTTTACCATGTTCAGAGGCTGGTTCAGGCAAGTAATGGCCATATCTTATGTACAACCATATGGTACCAATAAAAAACACAAACATCCAAACCAACATCAGGTTAGCTTGAAGTTTGTTATCCGCAGGAGAAATTTCCTCCTCTTTTGATTTGCGGAGAGCTCTGGTGAACTCATAAACTTTTGAAAGCTGGACAATCGCAATAATTGCCAGGGCGATAACTAATATAACGAGCAGTTTCATTTCTCTTTACTTGTTTACTCCGGTTCGCTGAATTCTCTTGAGCTTAAATATGGTGGTTTTCACTTTCGTTCAGGTATGGGTGATTCACTGGAATCAGACGAGCTTTAGAAAGTGCATTGGTTACAACCATGATGAACAATCCAAGGAATCCGAGGAACATTCCAATTTCGAACCACCACGCGAAGGTGATATGATGACCGTGTTCACCGAGACCCCATTCCAGGTGACCGTGTACAGTGCCAGGAATCACAGCCATGTACAAATCGAGGAAGTGTGTGATGAAAATGATCACTCCAACACGCCAGAGGAACTTCACGTTTCTCTTAGCATCGCGTGCAATCAGCACATAAAATGGGATAGCAAAGTTGCAAGCGAAAATGGCCCACATACCAGTCATGTAATGGTCGTAACGCTCTTTGAAATAGGTTACCTCTTCCGGTATATCAGAATACCAAATCAACATATACTGGCAGAACCACAAGTAGCTCCAAAGCATGCTCACTGCAAACACCCATTTACCCATATCGTGAATATGAGAGTCATTCACTTTGCTGTAATAACCTTTTTGTTTCAACCACAACAGGAAGAGTGTAGCGAAAATCATACAGGTCACCCACATGCCAGAGAAGATATACCATCCATACATGGTAGAATACCAGTGAGTATCGATGCTCATCAGCCAATCCCATGCAATGGTTGAGCTGAATACTGCGAAGAACACGAGGAAGAGTGCACCTCTTCTATATTGTTTCAGGTGAAGATCTACACTAGGATTTTCGTCTTCCATCAACGACCATTTTCTGAAGAGTCGGCCGAAAATGATAAATGTTGCAGCGTACATGATGACACGAAGCCAGAAGAACCAAGATGACAAGAAAGGCATCTTGTTCGCGATGATGGCATCATAGGAAGGGCTATCCGGATTAACTACTTCTGGATCCATCCAGTGGTAGAGATGGTGCACATGGAACTGGCCTGCAAGGAGCACCAGAATAACGATTCCGATACCAACAGGTACATATGCGAACATGGCTTCGAAGATTCTCTTCAACTGCGCCGTCCATGCAACTTCAGCCGCGTATTGAACAGCATAAAAGAACATTGCACCGATCGATATCGCAAAGAAGAAGAATGCGCATATCAAAAGGTTGGCCCACCAGTATTGATGGTGTTCAGTTTTGTCGAATAACCAGCCGGCAATAGCTGCCACAGCTCCTATTGCCATGAATGCCATAGACCAAGTCTTGGTTTTGGCTGGTACCTGAAAATGAAGTTTATCTTGTGCCATAATTTACAAAGGCCGATTTGTAATTCTATACTAAAATTATCTCTGTGTTGTATCAGCTGCTGCTGTTGTTTCAGCGGCTTTCACCACCAACATATCATGCGCATCGAATTCCGGTTCAGTAATTCCTTTTTGGAGCAGCTTTACATATTCTATCACTTGCCATCTTTCCAACTGATTCAATTGTGAGGCGTGAGATCCCATCAAACCTTTACCATAGGTAATCGTGTGGAACATTTTGCCTTCTGGAAGATCTTTCAATTTTGTAGCATAATCAGGAATACCAGCGATGAAACCGTTTTTAGAAATAGCTCCATCACCATGACCAGCTTCTCCATGGCAGTGTTTGCACATGAGGGTGTAGATTTCCTGACCACGCAATACATTTTTCTTATTGGCAACCATTGGGCTATGTACCTCAGTGGCTGATCTTTCATAATCTTCCGGGGTATTGTTCAAAGCGTATGGCATCACGTAGATAGCCATATCAGCTTTGGTGTAAGGAATGGTTCCAGGAGCCGGAAGCATCGCATTGATGGTTTTAATACCAGCCTCATCTTTCTGGCTCTGTGTCCAGTCCATGTGCTCATTGTTACCATAATCCACGTAGGCTTCCACCGCAGGAGAACGGTACATGTCAGGCATGTACTCAACACCAGGTGAATTTGGATCTTCCGTGCAAGATGTCAGTGCGAGCACTGCAGCGCAGGTTGTACCGAATATGATTGAACGACGGATCATCATCTCAATAGTCTTTAATGCTTAATTCAAAAACGTCAGTAGCACGGATCATGGATTCAATTTCCTGAGCCGACTGGTGATTATCTTCAGTATTGATTTCCATCACAAACTTGTCGTCAGTGGTGCGAGGATCCGGATTGGTTGCCGGCATTCCAGGCAATGTACCATTGCGCAGAAGATATGTGAGGGCCATTCCATGTGCACCACAGAATACCGAAAATTCAAACATGACTGGCACAAATGCCGGAGCGTTTTCGATCCAGGTGAAATTCGGTTTACCACCGATATTCCAATCCCAATCGCTCACCATGAAATACCAAGTTCCAAGAATGGAAAGGATGGTACCCGTGGTTGCATAAAGGAATGAACAGATAGCCAATCGCGTGCGCTTCACACCAATGACCGGATCAAGTCCGTGAATGGGGAATGGAGAAAATACTTCTTTCACGCGCAGACCCTGAGCAACCAGCTTCTCTGCTGCGTGCAGCAGTTTCTGGTCGTCGTCATACATCACATGGAATACTTTGTTTGCCATTTTTTCCTAGCAGTTATGATTGCTTAATGCTTGTTATCGTTTTTATAGCTTTCACCTGATGTTTTCAGGATGGTCTTCAATTCGTTCAATGCCAACACAGGGAAGAAACGTGCGAAGAGCAGGAACAAAGTGAAGAAAATTCCAATGGTACCGATGAACATACCGATATCGATCACTGATGCTTTGAATTCGCCCCATGCTGCAGGCACATAATCACGGTGAATAGATGTCACGATGATTACGAAACGCTCAAACCACATACCGATGTTTACGATAATAGACATCGCAAAAGTGAATCCGAGGTTGGTACGCAATTTCTTGAACCAGAAGAGCTGAGGAGAAATTACGTTGCATGTCATCATGCTCCAGTAAGACCATGCAAGCGGACCAGAGAAACGGTTGATGAAAGCGTATGATTCGTATTGAACACCTGAGTAGTCAGAGATGAACAACTCGGTGAGGTAAGCAACACCCACAATCGAACCTGTCACAATGATTACAATGTTCATGTATTCAATGTGTTTAAGGTGGATATATGCTTCCAGTTTCATGGTCTTGCGCATGATCAGCAAAAGAGTCTGCACCATAGCGAAACCAGAGAAAATCGCACCTGATACGAAATATGGAGGGAAGATGGTCGTGTGCCAACCTGGTACTACCGAGGTAGCAAAGTCCATCGATACGATCGAGTGAACCGAGAATACGAGCGGTGTAGCTATACCTGCAAGAACAAGAGAAACCTCTTCGAAACGTGTCCAGTGTTTAGCACGACCTGACCAACCAAAACTCAAAATGCTATAGATCTTCTTTGCACGTGGTTTGGTCATTCTGTCGCGGATGGTTGCAAAATCCGGAATAAGACCGATATACCAGAATACGAGAGATACGGAGAAGTAAGTTGAAATCGCGAATACGTCCCACATCAACGCTGAGTTGAAGTTTGGCCAAAGTGAACCGAATTGGTTAGGCAATGGAAGTGTCCAATAAGCCATCCAAACTCTACCCATGTGGAATACAGGGAATACGGCTGCCATCATTACCGCGAAGATGGTCATCGCTTCTGCAGAACGGTTGATAGCCATTCTCCAACGCTGACGGAACAAAAGCAATACGGCTGAGATCAGAGTACCGGCGTGACCGATACCGACCCACCAAACGAAGTTGGTGATATCCCATGCCCAACCTACTGTTTTGTTCAACCCCCATGAACCAATACCAACGCCCACGAGGTACATGATACATCCTACTCCATAGAGAGCAACGATGAGAGCGATGGTGAAAGCAATTTTCCACTGCTTCGGTGCAGGTCCTTCGATAGGTCCTACGATATCCTGCGTAATGTCATGATAAGTCTTATGACCGAGGATCAGTGGTTTTCTTATGTTGGATTCTTTGAACATCGTGTCGTATTGTAGTTATCAGGCTTCTGTTTCTTCGATATTTCTCACTTTGGTCATGTAGAAGATATTCGGTTGAATACCTACCTCTTCCAATGCGTGGTATGATCTTACGTCACCAGCACGTTTGGTATTCTGCGACTTGTTGTCGTTCAAGTCACCGAACACAATCGCGTTGGTTGGACATGCTTCAGAGCAAGCTGTCTGAATCGCACCATCCATAACCATTGTTCCGTTGCGTTTTGCTTCAGTCTTACCAGCCTGAATTCTCTGCTGGCACATACTGCATTTTTCCATTACACCGCGGGTACGCACAGTAACATCCGGATTGAGAACCATACGAAGTGTTTCATCTTGAGATGGGTTCACCATAGCGAACTTATCATTCGTCACATAGTTGAACCAGTTGAATCTTCTCACTTTATATGGACAGTTGTTTGCGCAATAACGAGTACCGATACAACGGTTGTAGGCCATGTTGTTCAATCCTTCGTTACTGTGAACTGTAGCAGCGACCGGACAAACTGTTTCGCAAGGAGCGTGGTTACAGTGTTGACACATCATTGGCATGTGAACCGTTTGTGGATTTTCCTCCGGATCTTCCATCAAACGATATGCAGCGATGGTTCCAACGTTGTTGGCCTCTTTGGTTTCTTTTAATGTCTCCTGTGCTGAAGAGAAATATCTGTCGATACGCATCCAGTGCATATCACGGTGACGAAGCACTTCATCTTTACCTACAACAGGAACGTTATTTTCTGTGTGGCAAGCGGTGATACAAGATCCACAACCAATGCATGATGTCAAGTCGATGGTAAGTCCCCAACGGTGACCTACTCCCTCAACAGGATGATCTCTCCACAGATCCATTTCGCGAACACCTACACGGTCATTCACATCAATCTTTCCATCCTTATTGATATCGGCATGGACAGGAAGTGTGACAGCCTTATTGTAAGATGCTTCGCCTTTCTTTTTATTGGCGGCCTTCTCAGCAAGGTAAGTGCTGATGGTAGTTTCCTTCACGACAGAATCCCTACCCATCACAGTGCCATGCATCTGTGTGGTCGCAATAGAATACGTTTCCGGATTCTTTGTAATGGTTACTGAAGATGAAGAATAAATTGCGTGGCCATTTTGAACTTTGGCGAAAGGATAAGCATTGCGTCCAACAGTCTGACGCTGCTCTGTGCCTCCAACCGTTTCAGTGAGGTGGTCGCCCTTTTTACCTGTCTGGTAAGCAGCCTTACCAATTTCTTCATTGCCAGCACCGCGTCCATATCCAAGTGCGATACCGATGGTTTTGCGCTTTTGTCCTGGAGTTGGGAATGCAGGAAGAATAATGTTTTTTCCATCTACGGTCACTGTAACTACAGATGCGCAGTCGCATTGACCGATATAAGTTTCCAGACCCATTTCACGCATATCTGCTGGCGCCATGGTCACGTAGTTGTCCCATGTAGCTTTGGTGATAGGATCAGGAGTTTCCTGAAGAATTGCGTTGTTTGCGTGGTTACCAGAACCCATGGTCACTTTTTGATAAAGTGCGAGTTCCCATTCACCTGATTTCACTGCTGAAACAGCAGCGAGTGCTTCACCCACATTCGGAGCAGCAGCTACAACAACAGGCTCAGTTTCCACTGGTGCAGGTGCTGCAGTAGTTGATTCAACGGCCGTAGGAGCTGCTGTGGCGTGTGCATCTGCAGCGTGTCCTTCAGCAGGTGCGGAAACCATCGGAACGACAACAGCTGCAGCAGCTGCGGTCAATGTTCCGTTGTGAACCGCCATATTCCAGTTCATGTCAGACTTCATCATGGTCGGAGTGTATCCGCCGTTATGCGTCTGACGCATGTAATCATAATAAGTGGTGGTCTGACCAGCCCAATTCAACAATGACTCCTGAGCATAACGCGATGCATAGAGAGGATTGATGGTTGGCTGAGCAAGATCCGTTCTTCCTGCGAATGGAGTGTAATCATTCCAAGATTCCAAATAGTGATGATCAGGAGCCATGTATGTGCAACGGCTTCCAGTTTCATCTGCGAATAGGTTGAATGAAACAGAAGTTTTCACTTTTGCAAGTCCGCTAACAAACTTGTCCGCTTCATACCACGAATATGCAGGATTGCAACCATAAACGATGAGTGCACCTACAGAACCCGCATTCATTTCTTCAACAAGCGATTGCATAGCTGCGTCGTCACCGTTGAATAAATTGACTGTATTTTTAGTATCGACAGTCGAACCTTCGTTACCCAGTGCTTTGTTGATGGCCGCGACAATGGTCTGAACGTTTAGATCATTGCTTCCGGCGATAACCAAAGAAGCTCCTTTGTTTGAAAGCAAATCGTCGGCAGCACTCTTAATGGCAGTATCGGCACCTTCAACAGAAATTGGCGCTCCGCCGGTCACCGCAGCGTATAATGCGGCTGCAACCAAACCTTCTTGAGAAGGCTTAACTGGAGTTCTCACATCGCTGTTTGTGCCGGTCAAAGACATGAGACTTTCAAACTGATAATGCTTGCTCATCCACTCGCCTTCAGGGCGACGTGTAGCAGCATACTGGCCAGCAAATGCAGCAGGCATCAGCCAAGTACCCAGAAAATCAGCAGCAATGCTGACAATGGTTTTTGCTTTGCTGAAATCATAATTCGGGATGCTTCCGCCATTGGCTTTGCGCAATCCAGAATAAGAAACAGCATCATATTGAATATGCTTTACCTTACCGGCAAAGGCATTACTAAAATCATTGATTGCACGTTTTGTGCTTGGAGAAATGATGGTTCCGGAAACGATTCTGATAGAAGGAGCAGAAGTGAGTGCCGCCTTCATTTCATTGTCCAGATCTGCCCAGGTGATAGAAGCTTTGCCCTTCATAGGTCCTTGAAGGCGTGCGCTATCATAGAGACCCAAAACCGAAGCATTCATTCTCGAGTTCAAAGCACCTTTCGCGATACCGAACTCCTTATTCCCTTTGATGAAAATCGGACGACCTTCACGTGTTTTCACGAGAAGATTTCCATAGTCACTTCCATCGTAATATGTTGTTGCATAGAAATTGGCAACACCAGGAGTGATTTCTTCCGGTTTCACCACATAAGGGATAGACTTCACTACAGGAGTTTCGCAAGCTGAGAGCGTCGCTGCAGCTATGCTGAATCCCATAAACTTAAGGAAATCCCTTCTGCCGGTGTTGGTTTCATCCAGTTTCCCACTGGTTAAAAACTGCTCAACCGATTGGTCGTTTGAACGCGAAAACTCAGTAGAGAGTGCTTCCTGAGACGCTGTTGTGTTTTGCAACTCGTCTACGCTCGTCCAGTATTTCTTATTTATTCCCATGGAGCTTAGTCCGTGATTTCTATTGATTAATAATGACATTTACCGCATTCCCAACCGCCGAGTTCACGGACGGTGGCTTCACCATCTTCCATGATGTCGCGCAGAGTGCGCAGACCAACTTCAGATGATTTATAGCGTTCGTGCATTTCCTGATAGTATCCGTTGCTATTGAGGTCAACTTCTTTTTTGTTGTGACACTCGAGGCACCAACCCATTGTGAATGGACGCTTTTCGAGTTTGATCAAACCAACCAGATCTTCCTGACCGTTGATTTCCTCCGCTGTTGGCACATGTCCTACAGTATACATATTCTGCGGACCGTGGCAGTTCTTACAATCGATTTTTCCCACTGACACGTGAGTCGAGTGATTGAAGTTCACGTGGTCAGGCATATTGTTCACCTTCACCCATTCGATTGGCTTTTGCTGGTAGTCTGATTTATAGGTACCAGTAGCAGGGTCGAAACCAATAGCGTCGTAAATCTTAGCAATTTCTTTTTCACCAGTAATGGTGCCTTTCTTCACGCCTTTGTGACAATTCATGCAGACGTTTGCGGAAGGAATACCTGCGTGACGAGATTTAGAAGCTCCGCTATGGCAATATTGACAATCGATTTCATTCTGACAATTGTGTACTGCGTGTGAAAACCAAATTGGTTGATCAGGAGTGTATCCATCATAAACACCGATATCCATCAGCGCGCGGTAGCCCACGACTGTGAAATAACAGAAGAGGAAGAGACCAATGACAGAAACAAATTTCTTATTGTTCCACATCCACGCTTTGGCTTCTGCCCAATATGTTCTTTCTTGAATTGGAGCCAAACCTTCACGTTCATTGATAGCGTTTTTAAGTGAGCGAGAAATATTCGCTGCCGTTACACCTATGATAGCGAGGATAGCGCCAACGATGATGAACCAAATGGTACCATCACTTTCTTCATTGGCAGATTTCACCTTATTGATATCCTCGAGCGTGAGACACTGTGGACCTGCAGGTTTATTCGGATCACCACCGCCACCAGGAGGGCCAGCTTTCACATAGGCCAAAATGTCCTTGATTTCTGCTTCGGTAACAGCCTGGTTGGCCATCCATCCGAATGTGCCGACATACTTGTCGACAAGTCCTTTGATGTACGGATCACCGGATGCTGCCGCTGCCTGCGGATTTTGAATCCACTTCACGATGAGGGCATCCTTCCCCTTCCAACGGACATCAATGTCCTTCAGGCCGGGAGCCGCCAGAACTTCATCTGTGATCTTGTGACAGGCTGCACAATTTGCTTTGAAAAGTGATTCACCCTTCGCTGCGTCACCACCCTCAAAAACTCCTGCAAAGGAGTTGAAAGTGAACAACATGACCAGCGAAAACGAGAGAAATATTCGGTTGGTTAAACTTGCTGAAAGCCGCTTCATTACTGATGTTTTATGCACAAAGGCAGGTTTGAACGCGCGGCAAATTTATACGCCTATAGCCATTGACATCTTCATGACAAAAAGATTGTTAACAATTTAAAATGGTTCTAAATAAGAATTAAAAATGATGACTTCAAGATCACTTTAAATAAACCCTCACAAACGATTGAAAGGCATGGTTTTTAGAGTAGAAAATCAACCAAATGAAATTTGTTAAAATGACAATTACCCAAGAAAGAACTACTTTTGACCCACATCCTTTTCGCTATATGAGAAACATCATTCTTCTCACCATCATTCTCCTCGGCATTAGTCATTCGGTTTTTTCGCAGAACGATTCGTTAAAAAGCGCATTGGGAAAATTGGGTAAATCCCCAGTAGAAGGCGCTATCAAATCTGAGACTCCCAATCAGAACGTGGGTACACCGGGAAAAGTGGATGTGAAAGCAGACTCATCTATTGTCAATCTCGAAAAAGGCAGCAGAAAATTCAAAGAAACCAAAGGATATCGCATCCAAATATTTTTAGGATCGGTGGATCAAGCGAAAGTTGAACGCAACAAGTATTTGTCACTCGGTCTTCCCTATTCCATTTATTCCAAACAAATTGTTCCAGAGCAAGCATTACAGATAGGCGATTTCATCAATCGCATGGAAATGGAGAAACATCTCAAAATCATAGAAAAGCATTATCCGAAGGCTTTTGGCGTGGTCTCATTTATTGAACCACCAAAATTCAGTCAGGTCAAAAGGTAGTTTCAGCTGAAGGATTGCTGAATGACTTAATTTTGCCAGACAACCACGTACATCATGCCGATCTATCATCAATTGGGGAATATCCCACATAAAAGACACACTGTCTTTGAAAAACCATCTGGCGGACTTTATTACGAGCAATTATTTGGCACTGAAGGCTTTCATGGTATGAGCTCGCTTCTTTATCACGTTCACCGGCCAACGATGATTAGCAATATCCGACCAGCTGTTGATGTAGCACCCAAGGCGGCAGTGGACAGAAATATCACGCCGATGATGCTCAAAGGATGGGATGTTTTGCCCACGAACGATTTTTTGGAAAGTCGGATCCACGTGATGTTCAATAACGATCTCAACATTACGTTGTCGGCACCACAACAAAGTGTTACCAGTTATTTTTATAAGAATGCCGATGCCGATGAAATGATTTTCGTGCACAAGGGTAGTGGAGTTCTCAAAACATTTCTCGGCAATATCAAATTTGGATATGGAGACTATTTGGTCATTCCAAGGGGTATGATTTATCAAATCCATTTTGATCAGGCCGACAACAGACTATTCATTGTTGAGTCATTTTCACCAATAGTGACTCCGCATCGCTACCGCAATAACTTTGGACAATTGCTGGAGCACTCGCCCTTCTGTGAACGAGACATCAGAAGGCCTTCGGACCTTGAAACTTTTGATCAGAAAGGGGAATTCATTATTAAGATTAGAAAACAAAATGTATTGCATGAAGTTGTTTATGCTTCGCATCCGTTTGATGTGATTGGATGGGATGGATACAATTATCCTTATGCGTTTTCCATCCATGATTTTGAGCCCATCACTGGACGAGTTCATCAACCGCCACCAGTGCATCAAACATTTGAAGCACACAATTTCGTGGTTTGTTCTTTTTGTCCACGACTTTACGATTATCATCCGAAAAGCATACCAGCACCATATAACCACAGCAACATTGACAGTGATGAAGTGCTTTATTATGTAGATGGCGATTTCATGAGCCGTAATCATGTAGATAAAGGTTATATTTCATTGCATCCTGGTGGTATTCCGCATGGTCCGCATCCTGGAGCTTATGAAAGAAGCATTGGTCAGAAGGAAACAGGTGAACTTGCAGTCATGGTAGACACATTCAGGCCATTGATGCTTACGCAAGCCGCATTGGATCTTTCTGATGGCACCTATAAAACTTCATGGCTGGAATGACTGCGGGAGAAAGAATAGTAAAAAAGTTTCTGCAAAATTTCGGCATTTTGATCCGCAAGTACACGCCTGGGTCAAGCGAGGAATTGAGGAGAACCAAATTATTTGCGCATCATAACATCAACCTTGTGTTTGACATAGGCGCCAACAAAGGGCAATATGCACAAGGCATAATGGACAATGGCTATAGAGGAAGAATTGTTTCTTTTGAGCCATTAAGTGAAGCACAACGACATCTTCAACAAGTATCGGCCAAACACGACAATTGGTCCATAGCGGAACGCTGTGCAGTAGGGAGTTCGGCGGGTACTGCAACCATACATATTGCTGCCAATTCTGTGAGCAGTACATTAAGTCAAATGCTCTCAAGTCACACAGAAGGCGCACCTGAATCAGCAATTGTTTCCAGCGAAAATGTACAAGTTGAAACGCTGGATGATCTATCAGAAAAATACCTACATAAGGATGACCGATTATTCATCAAAATAGATGTTGAAGGATTTGAAGAAGAAGTTTTGAAAGGAGGTCAAAACACGTTGTCAAAAGCAATTGGAGTTGAAATGGAAATTTCCATTGTCCCCTTATACGAGAAGCAGAAATTTCTTCTCCCAGAAGTTTTGAAATACATGGAAGAAAAAGGTTTTACGTTGGTGAGCATCAATACCGGCTTTACAGATTTCAAAACCGGAGAAGTGCTTCAATGCAACGGAATATTTTTTAGAAAAGACAAATAACATTTCCAGCCGGTCAGTACAATTTGTTCGGCTCGAAAAAAATCGCAACTTTGCGAGACAATACACCACGAAATGACAACAGACACCACATCACTTCAGCTTGAAAAAGTAGTTGAAGGAGCCGAAGATTTTTTACCACTTCTCGGAACGGACCACGTAGAGCTTTACGTTGGCAACGCCAAACAAGCGGCGCATTATTACATCAGCGCATGGGGATTTCAACCAATGGCATATTGCGGTCTTGAAACTGGCGTGAAAGACCGTGTTTCATATGTGGTCCAACAAGATAAAATTCGACTCGTACTTACATCACCACTCGTGCCTGGGGGACCAATCAATGAGCACATTAATAAACATGGGGATGGTGTAAAGGTTGTTGCACTTTGGGTCGATGACGCCACCAAAAGCTGGCAAGAAACAACTTCGCGAGGCGGAGAAAGCTGTATGTCGCCCGAAGTAAGAGAAGACAAGGACGGCCGTGTTGTACTTTCAGGCATTCATACCTATGGTGAAACGCTTCACATCTTTGTTGAGCGAAAAGACTATCATGGAGTATTCCTTCCGGGTTATCGCGTTTGGAATCCAGAATACAAAGCATCTGAAGTAGGTTTGAAATATATCGACCACATGGTAGGCAATGTGGGTTGGAATGAGATGAATAAGTGGTGTGAGTTCTATGCGAAAGTCATGGGGTTTGCGCAACTTGTTTCATTTGATGACAAGGACATCAGTACAGAATACACTGCATTGATGAGCAAAGTGATGAGCAATGGCAACGGTCGTATCAAGTTCCCTATCAACGAGCCAGCAACGGGCAGAAAAAAATCACAGATTGAAGAGTACATTGATTTTTACAATGGTGCAGGTGTGCAGCACATTGCTGTTGCAACCGATAACATTGTAGAAACAGTGACAGCTCTCAAATCACGCGGCGTTGAATTTCTTTATGTTCCGGAAAATTATTACGATGACATTCTAGATCGTGTTGGAAAAATTGATGAAGATCTCGCACCACTGAAAGCGCTGGGAATTCTCATCGATAAAGATGATGAAGGCTATTTGCTCCAGCTGTTTACCAAACCGGTTCTGGACAGACCAACGATGTTCTTCGAAATCATTCAAAGAAAGGGAGCAAAAAGTTTTGGAAAGGGAAATTTCAAAGCGCTTTTTGAGGCGATTGAAAGAGAACAAGAAGCAAGAGGAACACTATGATTTGTTTTCATAGAAATATGGGCAGCGACAAGGAAACTTGTCGCTGTCTTTTTTTATCGGAATCAACCACAAGACTCACAAGATCTCATTTTAGTCATAAAATTTCCTTCGGAAAAAAAGTGCTTTTGTGATATATCCACATTGATTCAATCTCTCAACATTATTTTCAAGTGAAGAGCGAATTTCCTCGCACCAAATAAACAACCCTGCAGGCCACTTCTTAGAAATAGATGATACTGTTTTTATAGGCTCATCATGTTCCAAACTGCACGCAACAGACCAATCATAAGTACAACCGAAGATGGGATGTTATTTCTTTTGGGAAAAGCAGCTTTTATCCGATCAACTCACCAAGCCATTTTTGAATGCATATCGCACCAAATCAGCTACACCCTGAAAATTCATTTTCGACATGATGTTTTTTCGATGCGTTTCGACAGTGCGTGGTGAAATGAAGAGTTTATCTGCAATTTCTTTGGAAGAAAATCCTTCTGCGATCAGCACCACAATTTCCCTTTCTCTTTCACTCAACACATCAGCAACATTCATTGAATCGGGTTTTGATTGATGAAGATTCATCACCAATTCACCGGAAAAAAACTGACCACCCTCCAGGACCTTCTTCACCGCGAATATCAATTCATCCACTGACGCTGTTTTCAACAGATAGCCATTTGCACCGATCTTCATGACTTCATGAACAAATGCCGGTTCTGCATGCATGCTTAACATCACCACTTTCTGTTCTGGAAACCTATTGCGGATTTCTTTCAAACACTCAATTCCATTCATAACAGGCATGTCCACATCCATTAAGATCAAGTCGGGCCTGGCATTATTAAGCGATTGCAACACCTCTTTGCCATTCACACAATGAGTTTGTTTTGCGATCAGTCCCGAGGAGGTGAGTAGATTACTGATACCATCAACAAACAGTTGATGATCATCTGCAAGCAATATGGAATAATTCTGTTTCACTTTGTTATGCTGCGAAAGGTACACGCACAGTTGCAACGAGGCCGCCATGGGTAGCATTCTCCATGCTAAGTTCACCACCAATATTCAATATTCGTGTTTTGATGTTTAGCAAACCCATGCCTGCATTTTCTTCGGCGGTAGAAGAAATGCCGGTTCCATTGTCTTCAATGATGAGAACTACATTTTGCCTCACACGATAAAGCTGTAAGTTGAGGCGATTTGCCCGCGCATGTTTCAGCACATTGCTAATCAATTCCTGACAAACGCGAAACAAAGCGAGTTCGGTTTTTTCTCCCATTCTTTGATCCAGTCCATGGCTTTCGAAATGAAAAGCGACAGAAGAATGTTGTAGTGATTGATCCAACAATTCTCGTATTGCCGGCACAAGACCAAATTTTTCAAGTGTTACTGGTAACATTTGATGGGAAATAGACCGCACATCGGTGATTGTTTTTTCAAGCAGTTCAGCGGTTTGGGTTGAAGCCATTGATTTACTCAAGTTGAGTTTCAATACTGCCAATTGTTGACCCACACTATCATGAAGCTCTCGAGCAATTCTTTTGCGTTCTTCTTCTTGCGCTTCAATCACCGCCTGAACGCCCAACTTTTGCTGATGTGTAATTTCTTCTGCAAGCTTAATCTTTTGTTTAGATCGAAGTCGAATCACAATCACGCCGGCCAGGGAAATAATCACAAGTACAAGCGCAAGTAGACCATAGTTCATGAACTGTGCTTGACGTGTTTCGAGTGCTGAAATTTTACTTGCTTGTTCCAGTTTATTCTTCTCATCTTCTATACGTTCCACATCAAACCTGGTTTGCATCTCTGCAAGTTTTGTTTCGAGATTTTCGGCAAATACACTATCTGATAATGCGATTTGTTTTCTTGCATAATCAAGCGCTTTCGGATAATCACCTTTAGCTTCATAGACTTCAATAGCCTTTTTGAGGACGGACAGGTAGTCGTTTTTATTTCCACTGCTTAAGCAAAGAGACTCCGCTTTCATTAATGATTCTGCTGCAGCCTCAAATTTTTTCGCACGCATGTCAATATCAGCGAGCATAACCAGATCGTCAATGAGACCAGTATTGTTGCCTGTTTTTTCGGCCAACTGCAAGGATTGATTGAGGTAATATCTGGCGCTATCCATTTGGTTCATATCGCTGAAGCATCTAGCTATATTTCCATAGCTGTTGATCATACCATAAGCATAGTTCATCGATACAAAAACATCCATTCCCTTCTTTAAATAACCCAATGCGACAGTAAAATTTTTCCTTTCCCTTTCAACGACACCCAAATTGATGTATCCATCCGCAATTCCATGATCATCATTTTCGTGTATGGCCAAGTCAAGACATTTTTGTGCAAATTGTTCCGATAATTCAAGACTACCTAATTCCCTGTAAATGGCCGAAATATTGGAATAGGTGTTCATCAATCCGGGATCATTTTTAATTTCTCGCATTGTGGCACATTGCAACATAAAGTCAATGGCCTTTTGAAAATCGCCGAGATAATAATGCGCCACAGCGATATTGTTGAGTGTAGAGGCAATTGCAACTGTGTCTTTGGCTTGTTTCCATAATTCATAAACCTCTTGAAGTATGTCTAAGGATTTCTTGTAATTACCAATGTAATTGTTCACATTGGCGATATTGTTCATGGATGCCGCAATACCCCTTTTATCGTTCAAAGTTTTGCGCACTGCAAGTGCCTTCTCATGGTATTCGATAGCCTTGGCTTGATTTCCGCGCATATTGGCATTTGAACCGAACAGGTTGTAGCTATCGCCGAGTCCAGGCTTGTAGTTAATTTGTTCAGCAAGTTTTAAAGCGTCTGCAGCGAATTGATCAGCGACATCGAATTGACCGTCGTTCATGTATTCCCAACCAATTTCAGTAAGATAAAAAACCTTCATGGTGTCATGGGAAGAAGGTAAAACTTGTTTGATACTATCGGCATACGCTGTTTGACCTTGCGAGTAATTCTGGAAGAAAAGCAATATGACCAGAGCAAGTATTCGAGGTGTTTTCACTTGTGTTCAGATTAGATGTTGCCAAAGTACTGACAGAAACAAATACCCAGAAGTACGTAGTCAAAATACAAATCACTACGGATCGCTGAAGAATAGATCAGGAGGGAGCTTTGCTTCACTAAAAAAAACAAACATGAAAAAACTCTTACTCCTCATTAGCTTCATTCAAATCAGTGTTCTTCAGCATGCACAATGGACATCTATGAATGCCCCTGATTCACTGACGTACAACAAGGTGGCCGTTCATCCTTCAGGACAGAAAATCATGACCACAGCATACGTTTACAACAGCACCACATTTCAATTTTCTAATTACTTCGTTGGATCTACGGATGGTGGTAGCACATGGACAGTGTATCCCGGCGATAATGTCATGGATGCGTTTTGGCTTGGCGATGCCTATTATATCCATACCCTCACGGCATTGAAAAAAAGTTCAGACATGGGTGCCAGTTTTGAGACGGTCATTACCAGTCCGCCAGGATGGGGAATGATTGCCGTAGCGCAAAATGGCAATCTTGTCATATTCAATGATGCTTGGGATTATCCAAATTATTCTACAGATGGTGGGTACACCTGGCAATCGGGCACGGGAACTACTCCGGATGGAATGAATTCATACCTTGTGACAGCAGATGATGTGCTTTTAGCCGGTATCCAGCATGGGGTGCTTTACTCAGAAGACCATGGGATTACCTGGAATATGTCGACATATAACGGAACCACTACGTGGCCGGTGCTCGAAAGAAAATCGATATGTCAAGCTCAAGATGGTACCTTGTATCAAATGGAAGGCAATATTTTCAATGTATCTACCGACGGTGGATTTTCATGGAATTCAGTTGCGCCAGCTACATTGATGTCAACCTTGATTGATGCACAAACGACCGGAAACTCCTTAGTGACCATTGGTATCTATGACGTTTATACCTCTACTGATGGAGCGGTGAACTTCAGCACGTTGACGAATTTCACATCGCAATACGATCTTGAAAAAGGCATAAACAATGACATTTGGTGCGGTAGACAATTTGGAGTCTACAAATTTCAAGGAGGCGGTGCAAGCAAGATTGAAAATGTAGTAGCATCCATCGTTTCGATTTACCCCAATCCTTGTCAAGACAAACTATTGGTGTCGGGTCTTCAGTCGATGAAGCAGTATAACCTATCCATTTATGATGTTGCTGGGCGTTTAGTCCAAAGCCATCATGCAGACTTTGGAGGCAATACGCACAATTTGGACACCGTCGCATTACATGAAGGCACTTATTTATTGCTGATACAAGACGACCATGGCAACATCAGCACAAGTCATTTCGTGAAAAGGTGATGATTCAGAAGGCCACTAAAAACAAAAAGTCCTGCCGACAATGTCGCAGGACTTTTTCAAATGTTGGATGAAAATCAAGCTTTCTTTTTTCTCAAAATGAGGCCGCTGATTGCAGAGAATAACAATCCTACAGGAAGAATTTCCAGCATGGTCATTGGAAATCTGATCACAGGATTGGCATACATCACTTTAAACTCATCCATTTCCAATTTGACCTGAGCGATTTTGGCTTCATCCGCGCCTGAATCGATGGCCGTTTTGAGATAGTGTTCGGTCATCATGTCTACGAAATTGGTCGCGACGGTTTTTAAGGCAATTTCCCAAGCTATGGCATAAATGACTCCGGCCAGAAGGGTTATGAGCAATCCGATGGAGAAAGCCTTACCAAAAGAAATCACGCCTTCCTGATGCCGATCTCTGAAGTTTTTAACGGCGAAAAATATCAACGACAGCGAAACAATCATGGTGATATATCCAACCACCATTGAGTTGTCCATAGTTACAACACCACTGTCCCACAGGGGGAAGGTGCAGAACATGAGTATGGCCAAAATGACTCCAGAGAGGAGACTGTAAACAAGTACCACTTTTTTCATTTTCGTAGAAGATTAATTTGGGTCCAAAGGGATGAATATTTCGTTCAAATGTCCTCACCCGAAAGTATGAAATCGCTAAAATTCAAGGGAAATCCAACCAAAGTATTAGTGAATTAACCCCAATTCACGAGCTTTTGACACAGCTTGGGTCCTTCTTTTAACATCAAGTTTGAGAAACAAATTCGAGGAATGAGATTTTACCGTGTTGAGGGAAACAAATAACTTATCTGCGATTTCCTGATTGGAAAAACCCATGGCAATCAATTCCAAAACTTCCAGCTCTCTGGGACTTAATCCGGAGGTATCATTTGTAAGTTCCGTGGTTGGAACATCAGATGTCGTTTCGATTTGAGCACTTCCCGCCATTGACGGTCTTGTATACCTCCAGCCAATCCAGCCACCGGTAAAAGCAAAAATGAGCGCTACCAGACCCAAATAAATCTCCATGGATAGAGAGTGCATGAGGAAATGAAAGTCGAGCCAATTCATGATGACCACGAGACCAGCGACCACAAAACCGTAGAGTATGATATACCGCCACATGTGCTTGGATTTTGGTCAAAGCTAAAAAAACGCCAGAAAAAAGCCACCATCAACAGATAGTGGCCTTTCCATGAGGTGTAATTCTTTTTAGTGAGATTCCACTGGTGCATCGGTTGGAACTTCCGTTGCAGTAGTATCACCAGCATTCAAAACTTTATCCATTTCCTTTTCGATGATATCATCTGCCCTTTTCTTGGCGTCCGCCGAGCACTCATCCATGACGGCTGTCTTTTGATCAGTAGTCATGTCATTCTTTGGATATTTTTCCGCGAGCTTGTTCACGTAGCAATCACAAATTGTTTTAGCATCATCTGGATAAACCCTTTCCATCATGGTGACACAAGATTCGTTGATCGATTTTTTGGACTCTTCAGTCCAACCGCCGCCGCAGGAAGTGATGGCAGAAGCAACGCACAAAGCCGCAACTGCAAAAAAGAAATTTTTCATTTTGATTTTGTTTTAAGGGTTTAAAAATGCGCGGCCAAAAGTAAAGGCTTTGTACATCTGGCTTTCATGGAATTATCCACAGGAGCATTGTGACATTCTATGAGATTTTCATGTTGAAAGTCCCTCTGATGAACAACGTTTATCCCGCAGTCTTTAGCTGCTGTGGCACAAACGAAACATGTCATAAATCAATGCGTTCAACAGCGCCTTCATAACCGCTGCAAAGACTATCTTCGCGACCCCAACAAAAACATATGCATCGTACACATACCTGCGGAGAACTCCGCTTAACAGATAAAGAAAAACAGGTAACCCTAAGTGGATGGGTTCAACGCAGTCGAGACAAGGGTGGAATGCTCTGGATTGATTTGCGTGACCGATATGGCATCACACAACTTTATTTCGAAGAAGGAAAAACATCTTCGACAATTCTCGAAACGGCTCGCAGTGTTGGTCGTGAATTTGTCATCAAAGCAAGTGGAAAGGTCATTGAACGTTTTTCTAAGAATGAGAATATTCCAACAGGAGAAATTGAAATCTTTGTCGAATCACTAGAAATATTGAATGCATCCAAAACACCTCCATTTACCATTGAAGATGAAAGTGATGGCGGTGATGATCTTCGGATGCAATGGAGGTATCTGGATTTACGAAGAAATCCATTGCGCAACAACCTCATGTTGCGTCATCGCATGGGTATTGAAACCAGGAAATACCTCGATTCGATGCAATTTATGGAAATTGAAACCCCATATCTCATCAAGAGTACTCCTGAAGGAGCGAGGGATTTCGTTGTTCCATCACGGATGAATCCCGGGCAGTTTTATGCTTTGCCGCAGTCTCCGCAAACCTTTAAACAAATTTTGATGGTAGCCGGATATGACCGCTACTATCAAATAGTACGTTGCTTTCGCGATGAAGATCTCCGCGCAGATCGTCAGCCAGAATTCACACAAATCGACTGTGAAATGGCCTTTGTAGAGCAAGAGGATATTTTGAATACGTTTGAAGGATTGGTGCGCCACCTGTTCAAAACAGTGAAAGGTGTTGACATAGCAGAAGTACCCAGAATGACATACGATGATGCCATGAGGCTATATGGCAGCGACAAACCCGATGTCAGATTTGATATGTCATTTCAGGACTTGAGTTCGTCGATGAAAGGAAAGGGATTTGCCATATTCGATGCGGCAGAAACCGTACTCGGAATTGTCGCTCCAGGATGCGCATCTTACACCAGAAAACAAGTTGACGAATTGACGGAATGGGTGAAAAGGCCACAGATTGGAGCCAAAGGATTGGTGTATTGTATGTGCAATGAAGATGGCACATTCAAATCATCGGTGGATAAGTTTTACTCGCAAGACGATTGGAAACAAATCGCTTCACAAATTGGAGCGAACAAAGGCGATCTCATCCTCATGCTATCCGGAGAATTACATAGTACACGCAAACAATTAGGTGAACTTCGTCTGCTGATGGGAAGCAGACTCGGTCTTCGCAATCCAGAGGTATTTAAGCCATTGTGGGTAGTTGATTTTCCTTTGGTTGAATGGATTGAAGAAGACCAACGTTGGTTTGCTATGCACCATCCATTTACAGCACCGAAACCTGAACATTTCTCCTTGCTGGAAACATCTCCCGGAGATGCAAGGGCAAATGCATACGACTTCGTATTGAATGGCGTGGAAATTGGTGGCGGTTCCATCAGAATACACGACCGAAATATTCAATCTAAGATGTTCAACCTGCTCGGATTCACTCCGGAAGAAGCTCAAAAACAATTCGGATTCCTGCTGAATGCATTCGAATATGGAGCACCGCCACACGGAGGTATTGCATTTGGTTTCGATCGTTTCTGCGCGCTTTTTGGTGGTGCAGACAACATTCGCGATTTCATTGCATTTCCGAAGAACAATAGCGGACGAGATGTGATGATAGATGCACCAGGCACTATTGATCAAAAGCAACTTGATGAGTTGAGTATTGGTCTACAAATCAAACCATGATGATGAATAAAACAGCATTCCTCCTATTGACACTGATCGTTTTGATCGGCGTGCAAAATGCACACGCCCAAAAAGGCAAAATGACAACAACATTCAAAGGAGAATTGTTGAATGCCCAGCGTGATTTTTTCATCCTGAAAACTCAAGGAAGAAGTGACTCTGTGAAATTTGGTAAAGACGGAAAATTTGAAGTGTTGATTGAACAGAATTCCGGTAATTATTTTACCATTGAACATGGCAGACAAGCACTTGAGATCTACCTCCTGCCGGCTGATGTCTTCACGGTAACCATGAATTCTACCAGCCTGACAGACGCCACGAATATGACTGGTGCAAGCGCTCCGTATTGCAAGTACCTCATCGGAAAACAAAAGGCGGACAAATCTGATAATTTCAAACTTCAGCCGTTTAGAACAGGCGTTCTTGATGCGAATACATTTTTTGCCAAGCGCGACTCCATACGCTTAGCCCATCAAAACGACTTGGATAAGGCTGCTGCAGAAAATAAATTCATCAAAGCATTCACTGATCTCGAAACCAAATCATTCGATTACCAAATGGGTTTGGAAATCCTCAACTACAAAAACAACGCAGCAAAAAACGGCATTAGCAGTTTTCCGATACAGTTTGCACAATACACATCAAAGCTGAGCCTAAATGAAGAAGACATGGCTTTCAACCATTATTTCAGGCAGTTCGCCTTAAACGAGATTTCCGAAGGTGCATTGCAAAAGTATTATGCAGGAACAGACAAGGAAGTGATGAGGTATTTCGAAAACTTCTTGGATATTCTTTGTGAAAGAATCAAATCTGAAAAAATAAAAAGCATTTTAATTTCAGACATGATGCCACAGGTTGCCAAAGATGCCGGAGTCGCAGATATGCGGCCTTTTGTAGCGAAATTGGAAAAATGCAGTGGAGATCCAAAACTGATCGCATCGGTGAAGAAACTGGCCGACCAAAACGCAGCGATTTATCCGGGCCAACCTGCTCCAGATGCTGTATTTTATGATGCAAATGGCAAATTTTCTCGAATCAGTGATTACAAAGGAAAAGTACTTTACATCGATACCTGGGCAACATGGTGTGGTCCGTGTAAACGTGAAATTCCACATCTGAAAACTCTTGAAGAAGAATACCACGGTAAGAATGTCACCTTCATCAGTGTTTCTACAGACAAAGATATTAACGCCTGGAAGAGCTTTATTGCCAAGGAACAAATGGCCGGCCTACAACTTCACCAGAGTGATAAGTTTGAAGAAACAATCAGCAAACTTTATCTGGTGAACTCCATTCCTCGATTTATCATCATAGATAAAAACGGCAAAATTGTGCAGGCCGATGGTCCGCGCCCTTCGAGTGGTGAAACTGTGCGCAACTTGCTTGATCAATTGTTAGCAGAATAAGGCATCACAAACGCTGAGTTGCTCGAAGATGGTTGTTTTCATAAACAGGGATGAGTGCATCTTCGGCCACAACAACCAAAATTCGTGTGTTTTCAGAAGACCCATCAGAACATGCACCGCAGTATTCAAGAAAGATTACATGGCGTATTTCTGATCCTATGGTGAGATTAGCTGTAACCGTGTAAAAGCTCATTATGCGATTTCACTCATCGTCATAAGTTGAGAAATGCATACTGAAAATACTACAGGTAGAGCCAGTTGTAACGCGCTGTTCTTGGCCGTTTCCATCCAATTCCAAGATCAATTTCACAACCTAAATCAAGATTTTGGGTGGAGATGGCTTGAGGTTGATATCGCGATAACCCCAGCAAAAGTCACACTTGCAGACCGGATAACAGATTCCTAAATGAATATAAAAGATAGATCACACCTATGAAGATGCTTTAACTTTGGCACCTGAGAAAATTTCTCAGCAAGAAGTATTAATAATCCCCATACAAAAATGTATCCACCAGAATTAGTTGCCCCTATGCGTGCAGAACTCGATCAAATCGGGTTTGAAGAATTAATGACACCAGAT
>JAIBBG010000106.1 GCA_019694805.1 Flavobacteriales bacterium
TCAAAAAACGGAGGTGAAACGATGAGGTCGACGGCACTGGAATGCGAGGAATGTAAAAAGGTAGCGTACTTCAAAACGTCGGATGCTCCCATTCTGGTTTGTCCGTTTTGTGGTCATATCAATATACGCAGTGGTCATGTGCCTTCATGGAATAAGAATATTCCGGAAATGATGAGTATCGTCAAAATCGGGACAGGTTTCATCTGGAATCAAAAATCCTATGAAGTAAACGGACGTGTTTTGTTCTATGGTGAAGACAATTATTTGATGTTGTGGCTGGCCATCGGTGAATACGATCACGTCTATCTCTATGAAAGCAATCAGGACTATGCCGTGATGGATACCGTTGATAAAAAAGGGCTCGCTCAATCTTTCAAGGGCAAAAGGGTCAATAGTCCGCTTCAACTCAATGACAAAAAATTCTATGTAGAATACCTCGATAAAATCACCGAGATTTATGCCGAAGGTGAGATTTACGATCACAACATCGAACCTTCAAAAACCATCGTCCTGAGGCTTGGTACCCTGCAGCAGGAAATGATGTTGGCGTTTGTACTCGATAAACAATATGCCACACTCTTTAAAGGGAAATACACCTCTCCTGAAGAGCTAAAATTCACTTCAACAAGAACCGCCGATGTCTGGAATATCTGATCGTCTCCCCGGTTCTTCGCAACTGGAGTGCCCGGAATGCAAATCTCCTATTTCCATTTATACTTATGGTCAGGCGAGATATGTAGGTTGTCCTTCCTGTCACCGATTGTATAAATACCAGAATCAAAATCTGGTTCATACCATGCAATTCAAAGAACATGTTAAGTTCATACTTCCTTTAGGCATCAAGGCCAATATGGAAAAAGGAACTTACATCTTGACAGGGATTGCCACCAAACACATACCCGCATATAAAATCCAATGGACAGAGTATTTGTTCTTCAATCCTATCCACGGTTATCTTTCACTGAGTGAGAATAGCGGTCACTGGATGCTCATGGAGGTTATTCGGGATTATCCTCGCGAACTTGGTGATATCGAAACATCAGTCGTTTTCCGAAATGAATTGTACCATCTGATCAATCGTGATCAGGTGCAGACGAAATACGCAGTGGGTGAATTCCCGTCCAAAGTCCACTCTCCCATCAAAGCCGATGAATTCATTCGCCCACCATGGATGCTCGCCAGAGAAAAACAAGAAGATTGTCATGAATGGTACCTTGGAAAATACATGGAGCCCAAGGATGTTCAGGCTCTTTTCAAGGACAATGTACTCTTACCTCAACGTGTAGGGATCGGCGCAGCGCAACCTTCAACCGAAAGACTGAGCCACGTTCAATTGAAAGCACTATGGGCTGTCTTCAGCATGCTGTTGATCATCATTGCAATCACTATAGGATCATTTACGAAAACAGAAGAAGTGTTTGCTGTTCATTTGAATGAAATATCCACCATTACTAATCATTCCAATGGTAACTCGAGTAGCACGAATGCGACAACGGAACAAGCTAAGTTGATGGACTCCTTGCTGACTGAGTTCCAACAAGGATCGAATGCTTATTACTCACAAACAGCAGATACAACTCACCCGATAGTTACCGAATCATTCGATGTTCATGGCACAAGACCTGTCAATCTCGAAGCGCATTTTTACGCCAACATCACCAATGACTGGAATTACGCTGAATGTTATTTGGTCAATGACAACACTGGTGAAACTACCGTGTTTTGGCAAGACATTGAATATTACCAGGGATTTTCAGATGGAGAACACTGGACTGAAGGCCAACGTGATCCTTCGAAAACCATATCATCTGTGAATCCCGGAAGGTATCATTTGAATATTCTTCTGAAAGGTGGATCAAAAGACATCATAAAAATGAATATCAAACTTGTTCAAGGCGAAAACATCATTTCCAATTTCTGGCTTTGTCTATTGTTATTCTCTCTTTTGCCTATTGCGCTTTTGATTAAATCGTACTCATTTGAAAAGAAAAGATGGATGAATTCTGACTACTCACCTTATGAAAGCAATGAATAATCTTTGGCAAATATTGTTCGGATCGAAACGGATACTCATCTGGTTTCTGATCGTTGTCGGCGTATACACCGGTGCTACATTATATGGCTATCGCCTGCTCGACGCAGTGAGCAGAGAAAAGCCCGAAGTTGTAGACGATTCAACTTATGGTTCACAACACAAATAATTTTCAACTTAAAAAAACAACACCATGATAGAAACTAAATATGCGATTGCATCTGTGATTTACTCCGTGATTGGCATCCTCATCCTGCTGGTGACATTTTGGATCGTAGAAAAAATCACCCCTGAGAATCTTTGGAAGAACATCGTAGAAAAACAAAATATTGCATTGTCGATCATGGCTGCTGGCTTTATGATTGCCATTGCCATCATCATCAGCAGCGCCATTCATGGCTGAACAAGATCAATTGGATTCATCTTTAGAAAGACAGGAAGATGCCGGCACAGGCACACTTCTTCTATTGTCTGTGTTCACCGTTGCTACTTGCGGACTGATCTATGAACTTGTCGCCGGTACACTCGCAAGTTATTTGCTTGGCGACAGTGTTACACAATTCAGCACCATCATAGGGTGTTACCTCTTTGCCATGGGTATCGGCTCATGGCTTTCGAAATACTTCAACAAAAACTTATTAGGTTGGTTCATCCAAGTCGAAATACTGGTCGGTATGGTCGGCGGTTTCAGTAGTGCAATACTGTTTTTACTCTTCGCAGAGATAGAACACTTCAGGATTTTGCTCTACGCCATCGTGCTGATAACAGGTATTTTGGTTGGATTAGAAATTCCTCTGCTCATGCGTGTTCTGAAAAGCAAATACGCATTTCATGACCTGGTTTCTAAAATATTCACCTTCGACTATATCGGGGCTTTGCTGGCATCACTGATCTTTCC
>JAIBBG010000063.1 GCA_019694805.1 Flavobacteriales bacterium
ATTCTTCAAAGGACAATCCGATATTTCAATTTGAAAGTAAGGCTTCCTTGAAATGAACATGATCCGAGGATAAACAGATGGACCACTCGCATGGCATGATTCGGGTTAAATCGAAATTATCATGTCACCGTGGAATTGGTGAACAAACAAAAATGGGAATGAGTAACAGAATGAGTCCTTTGTTGACATGCTCATTCTCTTGCTCATTCCCATTCTGCTGTTGTACCCGGGACGGGAATCGAACCCGTACAGTCATTACTGACCGCAGGATTTTAAGTCCTGTGCGTCTACCAGTTCCGCCACCCGGGCGTTTTTTTTAGTATTGAGTATCTAGTGTCTAGTGTCTAGTATCTAGTATCTAGTATTGAGTATTGAGTAATTAGTATTGAGTACCTAGATCAACCAATAAACAACTGCCGCCAAAGATCTTCTCACTTCATCATACCTACTACCTAATACCTAATACTTCATACCTCATACCCACTACTTTTCCACCACTAAAAAAAAATCCCGATCTAAACAGATCGGGATTCAAACTGAGCGGGAGACGAGACTCGAACTCGCGACCCTAACCTTGGCAAGGTTATGCTCTACCAACTGAGCTACTCCCGCTTGATAAAAGAACGTTTTGAGGGCCGCAAATGTACACAAGCATTTAAACTTTGCAAATCTCAGGCGAAATTTTTTCTGAATTCTATCGCAAAAGTGAGTGAATTCCATTCATAATCACTGAAGTAGCTCCCGTATTTTCCTTGACGAATTTTTCTGCTGCAATTCCACTGTTTTCCCTGAAGGCCTTGTCGGTCCTCAATTTTTCGGTCGTGTTTTCAAATTCTGATTGATTTTGAAAGGTGAATCCACCACCGGAATTCAAAAGTCCAAGGGCTTCGCGGAATTTTTCGTGTCTTGGACCAAAAATCACAGGAACACCCCAGGTGGCGGCTTCGAGGGTGTTGTGTATGCCTTTTCCAAACCCACCACCAATCATAACCAAATCTGCATAACGGTAAATGAAAGACAATAATCCAATCGTATCGATTATCACAACCGCATCTTGAGGAAATGGTCCTTCGGTCTGCGTCCAACGGACCACCTTGTTGAATCTTCCCATGAGTTGTTGGATATGGGCTTCACCAGTTTCGTGAGGAATGATGATCAGGGCATCGTGTTGGTGTTGCGGCGACTTCCTCCATGCTTCAAGCAACATGTCGTCTCCAGGCCAAGTGCTGCCGGCAACAAATACAAATCGATCTTTACAATAGTCTTCCATCTTTCGCAATGCTGCTGGCTGCTCCTGAGAAGGTATATGAGCAACGCGATCAAACCGCGTATCACCAGCAATGGTTACTGAATGAATTCCCGCGCGATGAAGCAATTCCGCCGTTTTTTCATCCTGAACATAATAATGCGTAACACATTCCAGCACTTTTTTCCAAAACGAGGAAAACACACCAAAAAATCGTTGCTCCGGCCGCAAGATTGCACTGATGACATACAAGGGTACTCCTTGTTTTTTTAATGTAAAAAAATAATTGGCCCAATACTCATATTTGACGAAGATGACAAGAGTAGGATTAAGCGTGGTGATGAATGTCCTTGCTTGTCCCGGAGTATCAGCAGGAAGGTAGAAAACACCATCTGCTTGGGCGTAGTTCTTGCGAATTTCATAACCGGAAGGGGAGAAGAAGGTCAGGAGAATTTGATGTTGAGGATATTCACTCCTGACTTTTTCCAATACACTGCGACCTTGCTCAAATTCACCAAGTGAAGCACAATGCATCCAGATTAATTTTCCAGGATGCTGCTTACGCCAGGCATGAAGCCTCTCCAGGACATCTTTTCTCCCATGAACCCAAAGTCTGGCTTTGTGGTTGAACAACGAAGCGATGTTGATCAACACAACATAAAACCGAATGGACAATGTGTAGAAAAACAGCAAGTCGTTTAATAGTAATAGTAGTTATCGGCCATGCGCTTATAAAGATGAAGCGTCCATGAAACGCGCAATCCAAGCAGAGAATCCATGCGTTTTCCTTCATCTGGAATGCGTGTGTCGAAATTCAAATCACGCCGCGCTTGTGTAAAACCATTCATGTATTCAATGCCGATACAGAAATTGATCAGCCTATTGTTACTCATGTGATAATAGCCCGCAAATCCACTCACCATCATACCATTGGTAAGTCTGTCATATCCTTTGAGGTATTCTTTTTCAAGCTGCTGGATATGTGTTTCTTGGTGTTCGATGCGAATCTTATGCTGCATAAACCCGAGTCCGGCATAAACCAAAATGCCACTGTTGACATTCGGACCGAGAACATTAAAAAGTCTTCCCCCATTTGCCGTGAGGGTCCAGCCTCTTTCTTGCAATGAAATGGTGGCAATCTGTCCGTCGTTGTCTAAGATATACTTGCCATCCACGTAAAGATTTTGCATAAATCCTTTGGGTGCAATCACATGCGATCCGAATAAATAACTCCCTTCAACACCATAATACCAGGATTTTTTATCCTTGAAATGAAAACCTAGTCCAACATTGTGGTTGTTCTTAAACCGTGATGCAAGATCGCCTCCCGGTATCTGATGCGCATAACTCACAGTGATATGCGGATCAAATAACAATGAATCTTTCACTTCACTTTGCGATGAAGCGAATATTGAAATGATGAGTGCAAGAGCTGAGATGATGTAACGGCTCACGGGACGAATGTAAGGATTGATCCGATGTTCGATGAAAGAGTTCTCTCTTTTTCTGAAGTTAAGATTACTTTTACGCCGTCTGTTCTAGCCTGATTATTATGCGAATTGCCGTTATTGACTGCGGAACCAATACGTTTAATCTGCTCATCGCTGATGCAACCCCTGTGGACTGGAAAATTATTTTTCAGTCGAAACTACCCGTGAAGCTGGGCGCAGGCGGATTTGAGGAGCAAACCATTTTGCCTTCCCGCTTCATCAGGGGAATGGACGCACTGGTTTGCCATGCTGCAAATACCCAAAATTTTTCCTGCGAAAAAATATTTGCCTTCGCAACTTCTGCCATCCGCGAATCATCGAATGGCCGCGATTTTATTCGTCAAGCACAAAAAATAACAGGTATCAATATCGAATTGATTACCGGAGATCGTGAAGCTGAATTGATCTTCGACGGTGTGCGTCAAACTTTGCCTGAAGGATATTCAGAACCGTCGTTGATTATGGATATTGGTGGTGGTAGCACCGAGTTTATCTTGACTGATGGCTCAAAAATCCTTTGGAAAAAGAGTTTTTTATTGGGAGTAAGTAGAATTTTTGATTTGGTAAAGCCAGAAGACAGACTTACCAAAATTGATGAAGACTACATGCACAATCTTTTGAATCAGGAACTCGGTCCATTGCGCGAGGCTTTGAAAGCTTTCAAGGTGAAAAGATTGATCGGTTCTTCCGGATCTTTCGACACCATGCTGGAAATGTATCATTTCCAAAGTGGAAAAGAAGGCGTTGAGGAAACTCTATTCAGAGAAATACCTATCAATGCTTTCAAAAAAATGCATCAATGGCTGATGAAAAGTTCACTGGAGGAAAGATTGAACCATAAAGCTATTCCGGGTATTCGGGCTGAGTACATGCCGCTTTCTACTTTTTTGGTCAGTTTCGTATTGAATCTCGGAGAGATTTCAGAATTATATCATTCAGCTTATAGCCTCAAGGAAGGTGCTATGAAAGATCTACTCGCCAGAATTGAATGGCCGCAATCGAAGCCGGAGATCAACGAGAGTCCGGAAGATTATCTTGAAGCTTAAACCAAATCATGCAGTCGAAGTCTATGACAGCGTTGAAAATCTTCAAAGACAGTCACCCCATGTCGTAACCTCATAGGGCAAGCTTTCCGCGATTTTTATTTTCACCATAAGTATGATACGCTTTCAAATAAAATTCTTGAGGAGCCTGTCCCGATGCAATCGGGAAGCGCTCGTCCTTTTTGGCTTTCGGTGCTTCATCACGATCCCTACAGCATGATTGGGGTATATTCGAAAGCATAGCTAACTGATCATCTTAATAAATCTTCATTCCTTCACTCAAATAATTTTTGACGTAATCTTCTATGCCGTCTTCCAAAGATGTAAACGATCTATTGTAGCCAATGGAGTAAAGTTTCGACATATCTGCTTCGGTGAAATACTGGTATTTGTCCCGTATATCGATTGGCGTATCTATGAACTCTATTTTCGGCTCACGACCCATGCTTTGAAAGGTTGAATGTGCCAGATCTGAAAATGATCGGGCTTTGCCGGTGCCCAAATTGTAAATACCAGAATTCTTGCGATGATGCATCAGAAATATGCATACTTCGGTGAGGTCCTTGACATAAACGAAATCACGCATTTGACCGCCATCAGTATATTCCGGACGATGTGAGCGGAATAACTTCATGCTGCCTTGTTGAGCGATTTGCCGGTATGCATGAAAAATGACCGATGCCATGCGCTCTTTATGATATTCATTCGGACCGTACACATTAAAGAATTTTAAACCAGCCCAGAAAAATGGCGCTTCTTGTTGTTGAAGTGCCCAAATGTCAAAATTGTTTTTGGATTCGCCGTATGGATTAAGCGGTTTCAGTTTCACTGACAGTGCATGATCATCGCTATATCCGAATTCTCCATTTCCGTATGTCGCCGCTGATGATGCATAAACCAATGGAATGGCAAATTCAGCGCAAATTTTCCAGATCTTTTTGGAATACTCAAGATTGAGTTCATTGAAAATATTGACATCAAACTCAGTTGTATCCGTGCGCGCTCCAATGTGAAATACAAAATCAACTTGGTTTTCGTTTTCGATCAACCATTGCGGAAAATCCATACGGTCCACCAATTGCTTATACTCTTTACCCTGAAAGTTCTTTCCGGTTCTTTCGTGATTCGGATGTTTCGAAAGTGATTTGAAATCATCGACAAGCACGAGATCGACAAATCGATCTGCATTCAACCTCGTTACGAGGCAGCTGGCAATAAATCCTGAGGCTCCTGTTACTACTATCATGATCTGGAATTGCCCGCAAGTTAACACCATAGCGTTTCAAACCGATTCAATGGACTGTGCTTCTTTCAAACCGGATGGTACGGGCGAATGCCATTCTCGGGTCTGAAAGCCTTCCATGACGCCTTCTGAGCCGATTTTAGTTTTCTGCCAAACCAGGATTCTCTTTCTGATATTTATATTGTTCATGTGCGTGCGCTTTTCGGCTATCAACGCATCACGTTATGACGATGGCATGTTTCTGTTGAACAATTTATCCTCATCCATGTTAATACCGATGACTATGATCATCAAGTGATGGCAGTTGTTGCGTGAATGTGATTCAATAGTTGAAAACCAATGTGAGCTTTCCAAATGAATTCACAAGAATTTTGAATCGGAATAGAAATTTGATTGCATGAATTGGGTTAAACCCAGATCATGCAGTTAGGATCGTGATGAAACTCTGAAAGCCAAAAAGGACGGGTGCTCCCACAAGATTTTTATTTGAAGGCGTATCACCTATACGGTGAAAATAAAAATCGAGGAAGTACACGTCATTGAAGGATTTCAGAGTTGTAATAGATTCTGACTGCATGATCTGGGTTAAAAGCATCACCTCAAAACAGTCATTAAGTAGTCTTAAGTATTTTTGCAAGTGAAATCCAATGAGCCAGGGAATAGTATATGTCACCAGACGGGAGCGATTTAACGCCGCACATAAATTGTGGAATCCAAAATGGGATGAGGCCAAAAATCTTGCTGTCTTCGGTAAATGCGCCAACCCAAATTGGCATGGTCATAACTATGAATTGTTTGTGACTGTGAAAGGCGTACCAGATCCGGATACTGGTTATTGCATCGACCTCAAAGTGCTGAGCGATATCATTGAAGAGCGGGTGATCTCCAAGATGGATCACAAAAACCTGAATCTGGATGTTTCTTTCATGAATGGAAAACTTACTTCATGTGAGAATGTAGCCATCGCTATCTGGGATCAGCTTGCAGAAGGATTAAAAGGTCAAACGTGCGTATTGCACGCTGTGAAAGTGTACGAAACTGAAAATAACATCGTGGAATACTTTGGTGGACATTGACATGAACCTACGAGGCTCGTGTTTGTTTACCTGATATGACAACACCAATGATCGAAAACACCAAAGATGAACTCAATGCCGACCAAAAAGTGATCGCAGCGAGTGTAACACAAATTCTAAAACACATCGGTGAAGACCCTGAACGTCAGGGTTTGCAAAAAACTCCCGAACGTGTTGCGAAGGCCTATGATTTCATTACTCAGGGTTACGGACAAAATGCACACGAAATTCTTCAAAGTGCCATGTTCGATGAGGATTATAGCGAAATGGTTGTCGTTAAAGCCATCGAATTGTACAGCCTATGTGAGCATCATATGTTGCCATTCTTCGGAAAAGCTCATGTCGCTTATATACCAAATGGTAAAATCGTTGGCTTGAGCAAAATTCCTCGTGTGGTGGACGTTTTCGCAAGAAGACTGCAAGTTCAAGAAAGATTGACCATCGAAATTCGCGATTGTATACAGGAAACGCTCCAACCACTTGGAGTAGCTGTGGTGATTGAAGCTCAACACCTTTGCATGCAGATGCGCGGTGTGAGTAAACAGAACAGCTTTACCACCACCAGTGCATTCAGTGGCGAATTCCTCCACAATGACAAAACACGAAAAGAATTCATTCATCTGATCGGTGCCCACTTGGCCTGATCATCCTGCGAAAATTTTGAAATCCATGAAAAGGCCGGATACTCCGGTCTTTTTGTTTTTTTCTAAACATAGGAGACTATTCTTTTCTTTGGATTTATTATCTAACTGTTCCTGAAGCGAACATTTATCTTTGTCAAAATTTTCTCAAAAATGAATCTCGAAGAATTCAATCAACAAACAATAGATCTGGAATCGAAATCGGTTTCCAAATCTTTCGTAACCAATGTTTTTTCATGGATGACACTGGCTTTGGTGATTTCCGGTGTTACAGCTTGGTGGTTTGCCAGCAGCGGCCTTATCGTCAATATCCTGACTGGCTCTAAAATATTATTCTGGCTGATTATGCTCGCTCCGCTTGGAATGGTCATGCTGATGAGTTTTTCTCTGAATAAACTCTCCGTAGCTGCGCTTACTGGATTGTTCATTGCATATTCTGCCGTGAACGGCATTAGTTTGAGTACCATATTTCTCGCTTACGCCGCGGCTTCTATTGCTAAGGTTTTCTTCATCACTGCGGGCTTGTTTGTAACCATGGCGGCGATTGGTTATACAACCAATACCGATCTTACCAAATTGGGCTCATTGTTGATGATGGCACTTATTGGTATCATCATCGCCTCTTTGGTGAATATGTTTATGGGCAGTGAAAAGTTGGATTACATCATCAGTTGCATAGGAGTTTTGGTTTTCACCGGTCTCATAGCATACGATACCCAAAAGATCAAACGCATTGGTGCAGGCGTTGAATACGGCTCTGCCACTGCTGGAAAACTCGCTATCATGGGCGCTTTAAGTCTTTATCTTGATTTCATCAATCTATTCATTTTCCTACTGAGAATTTTCGGAGGAAGAAAGGACTGATCAACATATCACCCACAAAAAAGGCGGCTCAGTGCCGCCTTTTTTTGTTTTGGTTGAGTGATTGATTAATCAAGGTAATATCTTAAACCCACATCAGATGGTTGTTCTTGTACGTTTATGGTAACGAACATTTCCTTTGCGTTTTGTTTTCTTTTTCGTGAATTTCGCTTCATTGATGATGAGGTAATCAACTTTAAAAAGGGCATAGAAATAGCCATCGTTGTCCGTTTCATCTCCACGCTGTTGTCCTGTTGCAGTCACAAAATTGGGTTGGCCTTCATTCTCTGCACCCAATGAAGGATTGGACAAATAAGCCGCCAGATCTCCTTTCTGTTCACCCAAATAAAGACTCAGGTCGTTGGCATTGTAATATGATGTGCTCACATCATCAATGTAATCAGTAAAGGTGTATCGATAAGTGGCTTCAATACCAAATGACCAATGGCGATGCATCCTCACCATGTAGCTGAATCCAATAGGAATATTCAATTGGGTGAGTTTGTAAGGGTCAACACCATTCGGCAATCCTTGACCTTCGGTACTCAAAGGCGCCAACATGATCCATCTATCTTGGAAATACACTTTAGGATTAAAGTGAAATACTCCAACGCCACCAAATACGGTGAGATATGATGCCCTAATATGCCATGGGGCACTTTCATTTTCTTTGCTGCGCTGCAGTTTGTACTGGTGCCCTTTTTTGGCTCCGATTCTCATGAATAACTCCGCCATAAGGTCAACCTCAAAAATGTTTGACCTGAAGGAGAGATTTCTATTGTTACGGTATGGCTCTTCGGTCAGATGGTCATTTCCACTTACCCTGCCATAGTTGAAATTGAATCTGCCGTAAAAATTCTTGTGAAAGGCATGACGATAACCAACAAATCCCGCCAGATTAAACTCCGTGAATTCAAGGTCCTGAAAGTCATTGGTGCCTACTTTGTCTTTTCCTCCAAGATCTCCGAGAAAATTGGACGCTCCTATGCCGAATTCAATGTGATCCGGATGGCGTAAGTATGCCTCCTCCGTGAAGAAGTCAAATCGTTGTGCCTGAACCAGACACACCGTCAGTACAGCTAAGAATGTAAGGCAATTCCGTAACACGCTTCACAAAGATAAGCGAAGCTGTTAACAATTCAAGGCCTAACTTAAAATTTTAGTGCTGAACGGGAATTTTGAACCTCCGGAACGGACGGATCACATGTTGCGACTGATCTTATCTGTGATCGCGAACAAGGAAATGCCTGCACATACAGCTACATTCAAAGAATGTTTGGTGCCATGCTGTTTGATCTCTATGGCTCCATGGCATTCTTTGAGAACAGCTTCTGATACACCATGAACTTCATTGCCGAGCACATAAGCTATGGTTTTGTTTCCCGGGTCAAACGTCACAAGATCAATACTGGCACTTGTTTGTTCTAACGCCCACACTTCCACACCTTCGGCTTTGAGTTGTTGAATCAAGGAAGGGGCGTCCTGAAAAAATTCCCAGTCTACCGTGGTAGTAGCGCCCAATGCACTCTTCAATACTTCCCGGTGAGGAGGTACGGGTGTATATCCACAACAATAAATTTTCGAAATCAGAAAGGCATCAGCACTCCTGAAAATGCTTCCAACATTCAACCCACTTCGGATATTATCCAGAATCAGGATCACAGGAAATTTGCCTGATGTTTTGAATTCCGCAGCAGTCATCCTGCCGAGTTGTGCCATACTGAGCTTCTGCAACATGTCGCAAAACTAAGCTCTACCCATCTAGTTTACTTCAGGATCATCAGACATGGTTGAGCAACTGTTGAACATGATGTAAAATAAAAGAGCCGACTTTAGTCGGCTCTTTTTATTTTCTTGAAACGGATGATCTCAAATGATACAATGCACTTGCTATTCCGATTCAAAATTCCTGTGAATTGGCGCACTTGCGCAAGCGTGCGAATTCTTTGGGCTTTTAATCTCTTTTACGAAACGCATGACATCATCAGGGATTATTTGATATCCATGAAGAATGGTAGTCTTGCTTGTATGCCGCGCATTTCTGTCAACTTCTTGAAATTCTCAACCGAACTGTATTGATCGCCAAGAATCTGCTGAAGTATTTTGGCCTGCTTCTGTCCAGTGAGTTGTTGCATGAACTCTTGAAATGGATCGATCATTTTGGGTAATTCTTTCACCGCATAATTTGCCATGCCGGCTTTGGCTGCAGCTGCTTTGATACAGGCGTCAAGGTTGCCGATTTCATCTACCAATCCAATGTTTTTTGCGTCTTCACCGCTCCAAACACGACCTTGTCCAATGCTATCTACATTGGCCTGAGTCATATTTCTTCCTGTAGCCACTTTTGAAGTGAAGTCATCATAAATGCTCGTTACCATCGATTGCATAGCCTGCATTTCTTTTTCATCAAATGGTTTATTGGTTGAAATAAGGTCAGCATGTGGATTGGTCTCGTAGCGATCGAACGTAATTCCAAGTTTGTTGTCCCAAAATTTCTGGAAGTTGGGAACAATACCAAATACACCAATTGAACCGGTTATGGTATTCGGATTGGCGAAGATTTTTTCTGCACTGCAACTGATATAATATCCCCCGGAAGCCGCATAATCTCCCATTGAAACATAAAATGTTTTTCCACTTTCACGGATGAGTTTGGTTTCGCGCCATATCACATCTGAAGCCAATGCACTACCACCTGGTGAATTCACACGAAGTACAATGGCTTTTACTTTTTCATCTTCTCTGGCTTCTTTTAATGCACGAGCAATGCGATCACTGCCAATGGTTTCGTCATTGCCTTCGCCACTTTCAATGGCACCCACGGCATAAACTACAGCTACTTTGTCCTTTTTGTAGTCTGCATCGTCATCGTCTTTGTCTTCACCTTTTTTAGTGTGATATTCACTGAGCGTAAAGAGATTGAGGTCTTCATCTTTGGCTGAAGCATCCATTCCAACTTTGGATTTCAAAATGGAAACAACTTCATCACGGTATTTGAGTCCATCCACCATGCGGTATTCTGCAACTTTATCTGGCGTGACGAATGTGAGAGAATCCGCATATCCATTCAGCGTTTCCACAGCAATGCCTCTGGATTGAGAAATGCCATCGAGCATGATGCGCCAAATGTCACTGATGAATGTTTCTACTTGTAACTTATTGGCTTCCGACATTTGATCATACATGAATGGCTCTACTGCACTCTTGAATTTATTGTTCGGTCCACGGATAATCTGCGCTTCAATTTCAAGCTTGTCCAGCATTTTCTTGAAGAACATGATTTCGGCATTGATACCGCGCCAATCTAACGAGCCTTCCGGATAGAGATAAACTTCATTGGCCGTGGAAGCTAAATAATATGAGCCTTGTGAATAGTCTTCTGAATAGGCAACAATCCACTTGCCACTGTTGCGGAAGTCTTCGAGTGCTTTCCTGATATCAAGGATGGTGCTGGGTGAAGCCATCACACTGGATGGTTCCAAAAAGATTCCTTGAATCTTGTCGTCCTTCGCTGCATCTTGTAGATCTTCGATGAACTGATTCAATCCAAGGTGAGACTCAGATTCGAAGCCACCTGGTTGAAAATTGATTTGTCCTTCAGACGATCTTTCTGTAATCACTTCATCGAGTTGAATATGGAGAATCGTCTTTTCGGTGAGTTTTTTGACTTTGTCCTCAGATCCGCTCACCGATGAAATGATCATGATGACGAAAATGAGGATGACCAATACCATGGCTAACAATGTGCCTATGGTTGATGCAATAAGTGCTTTGAAAAAATTCATGGGATGATACTTAATGTAATTGTGATACAAACGTAGCGGGAACTTCGGTTCTTCATGCTTTTGATTTACACCAGCGGCTTTGGGTCTTATTCAACGGTTGTGTTGTCATGTCATTGTTCATGATTGTCGTGCTGAAATCCGATGACACATACTTATTTTCGCCTCGAATGAAGGAACGATTGATATATCTGTGCATTGGTGGTAACCTCGGCGAAAGAGAAGCCAATCTTGAAGAAACCAGGATGTTCCTGAATTTCAATTTTGGCGATGTAGTGGCGGCTTCTTCAATCTATGAAACAGAAGCTTGGGGAATGCCCAACGCACCGGCGTTTCTGAATCAGATTGTTCTGATCAAGACAACGCTTACCGATGCAGAATTACTTCAGGAGATTGCTGAATTGGAAGAATTTTACGGTCGGGAAAGAGAAGCAGGGCAATACCTGAATCGCGAAATGGATGTGGATGTGGTTTTTATTGGTGATGAAATCATAGAAACTGAAAAGCTTGTGGTACCACATCCACGAATGCATCTCCGACGCTTCGTTCTTGTTCCGATGTCCGAACTTGCTCCTGATTTTGTACATCCAATCAGTAAGAAATCGATGGAGGAGTTGTTGAAGGAATGTCAGGATCAGTCTAAAGTGACCAAAATCGGTTGAACGTGTATCGCTATATCGCCATAGAAGGAAATATCGGCGCAGGGAAAACCTCACTGGCTCATATGCTTTCTGCAGAATTGCAAGCACGATTGATCCTTGAAGAGTTTGCCGACAATACTTTTCTCCCCAAGTTTTACGAACAACCGGAACGATACGCCTTTCCATTGGAGTTGAGTTTTTTATCTGAACGATACTCTCAGTTGAAAAGAGAAATGAATACGCGGGATCTTTTTTCGCCCGTCATCGTTTCAGATTATTTCATCAGCAAGTGTCAGATTTTCGCTAAAAACAATCTCAATAAGGACGAATATGAACTCTTTCTGAAGATGTTTGAAATTGTTCAGGGCACTTGTCCAAAACCAGATCTGCTTGTTTATCTCTACTTGAGTGTAGATCAATTACAGTCGAATATCCGCAAACGCGGAAGGGAGTACGAACAGAAAATTACAGATGAATATCTGGATAATATCCAGAAACAATACCTCGAATTTATTCGTCAGCATGAGGACATGCGCATCCTTATCATCGATACCAGTGGATTGGATTTTGTGAAGAACAGAGCAGATTATCACTACCTCCGGGATCTCATCAGTAAATCATACCAACGCGGAATTCATCGCATTGAGGCGAGAAGCATGACAGTCTAAAACAAGTCTGATGGCGGTGATGAGAAAATACACCGCTCATGGAATGGTTACCCGAGTACTTCTTTCATTTTTGCTCCGATCATGGCTGGGCTATCTACGACGTGGATACCACACTCACGCATGATGCGTTTTTTGGCTGCCGCACTTTCGTTTTCACCACTCACAATCGCTCCTGCATGACCCATGGTGCGGCCTTTTGGTGCGGTTTCTCCGGCAATGAATCCTACAACCGGCTTTTTGTTGCCGTTTTCTTTGATCCAACGGGCTGCCTTAGGTTCCAATTCACCACCAATTTCACCAATCATCACGATACCTTTCGTTGCCGGATCATTCATCAACAACTGAATTGCTTCAAGGGTAGTTGTTCCAATGATAGGATCACCTCCGATACCGATCGCTGTGGTAACTCCAAGACCTGCCTTAGCAATCTGATCTGCTGCTTCATAAGTAAGCGTACCCGACTTTGACACGATACCAACTGTTCCAGATTTGAAAACAAACCCTGGCATGATGCCCACTTTGGCTTCACCAGCAGTAATAACACCCGGACAGTTTGGGCCAATCATCGTACATCCGCGATCCTTGATGTATTCTTTTGCCTTCACCATATCGGCCACAGGAATACCTTCTGTGATGGTCACGATCACTTTGATTCCCGCTTCAGCAGCTTCCATGATGGCGTCTGCTGCAAATGCTGGTGGAACAAAGATGATGCTCACGTCGGCTCCCGTACTCTTTACAGCGTCAGAAACTGTGTTGAATACCGGACGATCGAGGTGTGTAGTGCCTCCTTTTCCAGGCGTAACACCACCAACCACATTGGTGCCGAATTCAATCATTTGTGATGCATGAAAAGAGCCTTCACTTCCTGTGAATCCCTGTACAATGACTTTAGAGTTTTTACCGACAAGAACACCCATAATCAGGATTATTTGTATTTGAGGTGGCGAAAATAATATGTCTTCATCGTTTCCACTGCGACGGTTAGTAAGTTCAAGAGTGACAGGTATTTCTTGCCGCGAAAAGCGGTTCGTTCTGCTATGTGACCATGAAATGCGTTGTTGAAATCTGAATCATGGAACAGATACGGGATTTAACCCAGATCATGCGGTCGATTTCGTCAATGAGATTCAAAACACCAAAGAATACGAGCACTCGCGCAAGTTTCGGGCGCGCAAACATGGTCACTCCCATGGTGAGCACCCGAAACGAGCAAGTGCGAGTATTCAAAGGTGTTTTGGATCGGAATAGAAATTCGACTGCATGATCTGGGTTTAACTGGGAATCTAAAATTTAATGGGGTTTATTTGCCTGGTAATGAATGATATAATGTAAAATGTACTATGAAAAGGACAAAATGAGATAAGGAATGTCCTTTAAAAAGTACAATATAGGCATCAAAATGTACGATGTATAGGTCATAATATGTCTAAAAATGTACGATACAAAGGACAAAATGGATTTAGATTTGTACTTTGTAAAGGTCAAAAACATGAAAGAGCTGATTTTAGAATCCGTGAATGCCATTCAAAACGTGACAGATACGTTCTCACGCATCAACGTGCTTCGTGCGGATTGGAACGAGCGTTTGATAGCTGTTCAAGGTCATCGCGGAAGTGGTAAAACCACGTTGCTATTGCAATACCTCAAACAGTTGAACAAACCGGATAAATCCATCTATATCTCCATGGATCATTTCTACTTTCAGCAGGAATCCATGTATGAAACAGTGAAAGCCCTTTATCAGCAAGGCTATCGTTACT
>JAIBBG010000014.1 GCA_019694805.1 Flavobacteriales bacterium
TGGGTGTAATTGACCCTCGTGCGCAGAACATCTTGCATGGAAATAGTCAATGACATGTTTTTGTTTTTCAGGAACTCTTTTTTCAAAGAAAGATCTAAACCATAAGTCGGGCGAACATATCCTTGAACAGTATTGTCACTTCCACCATAACCACCGCCGCCGCCGCCAAAGCCGCCTCCACCAAATCCTCCACCACCGCCTCCACGTTCGCTGCTGCCTACTGTGAGGGCTTTTTTGCTGCTATAATCAAAGAGTGCCTGAAAGGTAAATGCGCCGGGTAACTTGAATATCGCATTCGTTTTCGCCCACCAACTCGATCGGCTATTGGTCAGCGATGCACTGATATTCGTACCATCGATAGCAGATTGATATAAGTTGAGGTTGGCAGTGAGCTCAAACCAGGATGTGATGGTGTTTTTACTCACCAATTCAAGTCCAAATGCTGTTGAACTGCGGGCATTGTCGTAGGTGTTGATGACAATATCCCGTTGAAGGTATTCGCTGTATTCAGTGATTTGATTTCTTACTGTCAGGTTGGTGATGTAACGTGCGTAAGCCGTCGCAATGAACGTATTTTTTTTGTTGGGCGTATTTTGATACGACAATTCTGCAAGGTGTGTGAATTCCGGTAATAATTCAGGATTACCACGACTGACGTTCAAAGAGTCACTGTAATCAACAAAAGGTATCAATTGCATAAATCCTGGACGGTTGATTTTTCTGGATAATGCCAATTGCACATCTTGTTTTTCATTGATGATTCTTGTCAAAAACAATGAAGGAAATGCACTCACTGGATATGTAATATGAAAATCAAGCGATGTGTCTCGCATCTGTCCGAGATAATTGCTACTCTCTAATCTAAGGCCCAATTGGTATTTCCATTTGTCATGGTTTCTGGAAACTGTGCCATATGCCGCGTATACCTGATCCAGAAATTCGTAATTCACCATCAATCCGGTCAATGATTGATATTGTTGTGTTGAATCGATATACTGGAAGTTGTTATAAATGCTTTCGTAATTGCGAATAGATCCGCGCAGTCCAGCTTCGAGTTTGGTGTGTTCATTGAGCTTCGAAGTGAAATCTGTCTGTGCTGTGTAGAGTTGCTGTTTACCACCTCCTGTTTGTTTCTGTTTTCTGCTGTAGTCCTGACTGTAAACGTTGGTGTAATTTCCTTCGAATTCACTTTCAATCGCATTGAAGTTGACATCAGCGGTAAGTTCTGTTCCTTCTTTGGCGAAGAGATGTTTGAATAAAACACTGGATCCGAAATTCTGAAATTCTCTACTGGTGGCCGAATGTCTGTCATAAGTGCTGAACGAGATGGGGAGAGCATCGCCTGATAATGTATCCGTTCTGGTGTAGATATCATCGGTCGGATTGAAACTTCCTTTGGTAATGGATTGTGAAATGGTAAGTGTATTTCTGTTATCAGCAAACCAGTCGATACCGATTTTTCCATTGGCGAAATAGCCAAGATTGACACTCTTTTGTGTTTGGGCAAGGTCGGTGTACGGATCTTCCGTCATATTCAACCGATCTGTCGTGCCCTGAGAAATGGACTTGCGTTGATTGTAATTGCCATTGACAAAAAAATTGAGTTTGCCTTCGCGGAGATTTAAGTCACCACCGCCATTGAATCGTGGTCGTGAATCTCCGCCAACCCGGAGGCTGCCATTGTAACCCATGCCGCGGTTGTGTTTCATCACAATGTTGATGATTCCACCGCCACCACCACTGGCATCATATTTTGCTGATGGATTGCTGATCACTTCCACGCGTTGTATGGCATCTGCAGGGATCTGATCAATGGTGAGGGTGGTCGGTCTTCCATCTATAAAAATTTGCGGTGCAGCATTTCTCATGGTCACATTACCATCCATATCGACCTGAAGTGATGGCACATTGCGCAACACATCTTCAGCCGTACCACCTGCATTCACAGGATTTTTTTCTACATCATAAACACGTTTGTCAAACTCAATGCGGTATCCGCCATCGGAACCGTCAATCACAACTTCTTTCAATTCTGTCGATACATTGAGGCGAATATTACCGAGATCTTTTTCTGGCATGCCCATGCCTCCCATTGATAAGGTCGTATTCAACGTTATTTTTTCATACCCTACAAAACTGATCACGACGGTGAGTGGCTGAGCAGCGGGAATTTTATCGATGTTGAAATCACCATTGGATTCCGTCAATCCGCCGGTGATCATTTCCGCTGGAATGCTATCATCCGGCGTCTTATCGACTTTGAATACCTGAATGACAGCGTATTCAATCGGCGTTTTGGTCGATGCATCCTGCACCTTGCCGTAGATCCGACCTGTAATAGGTTGACCGTTTTTTCCGGGCTGACCAAAAATGCCGGTGACTATAAAGAAGAATAGCGCTGCAAGTAGTATTCTGAACATAGGGTGCAAAGATGGTTTCACTTCATCCTGTTTGAGATGAACCCAAATCATTTTGTCAGCCTGAATTCCTTAATAGTTCTAAAAAAAAACGCCCTGAAATGATTTCAGGGCGTTGGTGTTTCTTGGTTTTTTTAATGTTGAATCACGATTTTTTCTATATACAGAACATGATCCAGATAAATATGCATGGCATAAATTCCCGGTGCAAGTGGCGTCACAAATCGAATGCTTTCTCTTGTTCTGCCATACACAGGACGTTTCTGTTCTGCGATGATTCTGCCCTGGCTGTCATAAATGGCATATTCCAATTCATGTGTGTTATCATGACCAGCTTCGAGCATGATTTCTTGGCCTGTCGATGGATTGGGATAAACAGTTACCAGCGGACCATCTTCATTCCACTCCGCCTCTGTCACAACAGTTTCGTGATCAATCACTCCGCCCGAAGTGACAGGCACAATATGGATGCATTGCGCTGTTCCAAAAGTGCCGGGACCTGAAGGGAAAATAGGTCGTATCCTAACACTGTAATATGCATTCAATTGAAGCTGCTGAGGATTCGTGAATGACAACAATAGGAATGGATTGGCAGTGGAGTTTTCACGTGTGAATGATCCACCCAGCGGGGTTCCAAGTGCATCGATAGGCGTAAATTCAAATTCGTAGTTGGTGGCTCCACAAACGTTTGGTGTTCCGCGCAAATATGTCGATCTGGTGATATTGTTCGGACAACGTTGAGTGGATTTCACTTGAACGTCTGATTGTGGTGCGATCGTCACCAAACAGTTTTCATTGCCCATAACAACAAGCTGTTCCATTTGGCCTAAACCATTCTGTAAGTAATACACCGCATCAATGGTGTTGATATAACTCTGACTTGGGAGAAGAGAAAGATTCATATTGCCCAATTGAACATATCCGGTAGATGTTACGCTTGTGGTCACTCCACCACCAACCGGTGTGAAATTGAAGGTATAGAAATTCGCAGCGGTCCAGTCGGCCTTGAAGTTATTACAGATCGGATAAGTGCCACTACCATAATCACAATTGCTGTCCATCAAAGCCTGCGCACAAATGGTAAATGTGCCATTGCCTGCCGATGAGTCGTAATTGCGAACAGCGATGTAATACTGTTGCGACTCGGTGAGTCCCGTAAAGTTGAGGTATTCATTGCCTCCATTGCCAGTGAGGTTTTCGCTATTCAACAATACCAGTGATCCATTGTACAATTCCACCACGCCGTTAAAATTGGTCGAACTGAATGAAATGCGAACTCCCGGCGAGATGGCCATAAATCTGTACCAAACGTCTTCTCCTGTGATCACACTAAGCGGACTTGCTTCCGGTGATGGTGTAGCACCCAAACATGTTCCGGAAAGTGGATTGCAATATGGATAGATATTTCCAGTGGAAGTGATGAATGCAGCATTGCTCACGTTGTCGTTGGAAACTACCGTAGCTATGCAACCTTCGTCTGTCTGTCCATCGCAATCATCGTCAATAGAATTCGAACAAATTTCAGGAGCCAATGGATGAATGGATGAAATACCATCATTGCAATCGGTGTGGTCGAGGACATATCCGACTGGTTGTTGACATGATTGAATAGGTGTTGCTGCAGATGAACCATAAGTATCGCCATCGCTGTCGACATACCAATTGTATACAGTTAATCCTTCGTCTGTCAGTCCGTCGCAATCATCATCAAGTGAATTGCACGTTTCTGTTGCTCCGGGATTTATGGCGTCGTTGCCATCATGACAATCTCCCTGACATGTTTTGTATCCATCACCATCTGCATCAAATCCTTCGTCGATGGTGGTGTTGCAATTGTCGTCGATGTTGTTGCAGGTTTCTACTTCGTTGGGATTTACAGCGCTATTGCTGTCATTGCAATCGAGATTGTTCAATGATGAATTGGCTGGTGCGGAACAGAAATTTCCAATGAGTGTTGAACCGTATCCATCGTTATCTGCATCTACATAGTAGTTCTGACTGGTTACACCATTATCAATTGCTGTATCGCAATTGTCGTCAATGCTATTGCAAGCCTCAGGTGCACCAGGAAATACATTGTTGTCATTGTCATTACAATCGGTGTTGTTGGATACAAATCCTGATGGTGCAGAACAAGCCAAAGTAGTTACTGCAATATTGCCATAACCGTCATTGTCGCTATCCTCATAATAGGTGAGTAGCACTCCTTCATCGATATTGCTGTCGCAGTCATCATCCACTGAATTACAGGTTTCTGCTGAACCTGGATTCACCGTTCCAAGTGCGTCGTTGCAATCGGTAGAGTTGGCCACGTATCCGGAAGGAGCTGTGCATGCTACAGCGGTGATGGCGGCATTACCATATCCATCATTATCAGCATCCCGATAGAAAGTAGTCTGAACTCCTTCATCGGTTTGTGAATCACAATCATCATCAATGCTATTGCACGTTTCCGTTGCTCCCGGGTGAATAGATCCAACAGCATCATTGCAGTCGGTTGAATTGGCTACATAGCCAGTCGGCGCTGTGCATGCCTGTGTGGTAAGCGCTAAATTTCCATAACCATCGTTGTCTGCATCGAGGTAGAAGGTGGATTGTACACCTTCATCTGTCAACCCATCACAATCGTCATCTGTAAGATTGCATGTTTCTGCTGCACCTGGATGAATCGAGGCGACATTGTCGTTACAGTCTCCATTGCATGTGGTATAAGTATCGCCATCAACATCAAAGCCATCGTCAATCACACTGTCGCAATCATCGTCGATCCCATTGCAAGTCTCTGCTGTCGTATACACCTGGAGGCTAAAAGTTCCAGTGGTGGCTTGGTAACCACCTGCCTGAATGTAATAGGTTTGTCCAAAGGTCAACACACCGCAACCAACAGTAATCAGTGATTTGTAATTGCCTCCTCCTATGTCATCGTTGCAAGCAATTTGCGTTCCTCCGCATGAACTGTAAAGTGCAAGTCTGGTATCTGTAAGGGTACCGCCAGTAAAATTCGTGCTGATATTGATCCTGCCGCCATTGTATACGAATTTGTACCAAAGGTCTTTGATCTGAGTAGCACCACCACATGTTGGATTGGTAGTATTCACACATGCGTTTTGGTTGTTTGCAGAAATGGCTGCCGCATCCACTGTGATGGTTGAGGCATTCACACAGATGTCATTGGCAGGTCCATAAGTGCAAGTACCATCGTCGAATGTCGCCAATGCATTGTAGTTACATGCGCCGCTGTCCATACATCCCGGAACGGTGGTGAGCGGATAACAAAACGCATGACTGGTGCCAGTGCCAAAATTGGCGGCTCCCATCAATACAATGTTATTGGTAGTTGCGTTGTCGTAGATGTAATAATTACCATTACCTAATGCACAGCCGGTATTGGATAGACCGTCTCCATAAGAGTCAAAAATGTTGAAGCTGAAACAATCATCAGGTAGACACAACGTAATATTATTCGTCGTTTCGTTGCTATACCCTGAACCACTGAACATGACGTTTCCGTTGCTATCTGTGATATTCCAAGATGTTTCGTTGGCCCAACAATCAGTTTCGAGCACGAGTGTTGCAGTGTTTGTTCCACTGATGCAGTAATAACTTGATGCAGCACTGTTGTTGGCTGTATTGTCGTCTACAATGGTATTCACACTGGTGATGTTTACATTGAATGAGAAGCTACCTGCACCGTAATCCAATGCGGGTAGAGTAATCGTTTCGGTGATACCTGTTGCGATATTGCCCACCCAATTGTAGGTCTGCAAAGCCTGTCCAGTAACCTGATATTCGATGGTCATCGAGATGATGGGTGAGGTACCGGTATTCAATACTGCAATGGTTGGAGTAACACTGGTGCTGCAATAAGTACCATTTGGCTCGGAAATACTCAATAGTGCTGCATCCAGATCTGGAAGAGCATAGAGTGGTGCACGCCAAAGTCCACGTCCAAAGCTACTTGCAGTGATCGTGCTGGTACCAGTATGAATGTCAAGATCAGTGATCGAAACGTGCGGCAATGCATTCATATAAGGTACAAATGCGCCAAGAATGTCGTCGCGGTAAAATACACCTGCATCCATACCCACATAAATTCCATTGTTTGAACCCGGTGCATAGGCGACCGCATTCGCAGGTATGTTCGGCAATGTTCCGGAGATATTGGTCCAGTTGCTTCCTCCGTCCGAAGTATAATAGATCTTCATACCGGTGGTGTAATTACTGAAGGTAACCCAAACTTTATTGGGATCAGTATTGTGAATGGCAATGTCTGTTATATAGCTGGAGGGTAATCCTACTACTGCGTTAAAAGTGGCGGCATTGTCTGTACTCTTGAACAAACTGGAGCCTTTAGATGCATATAGTATATTAGCATTCGATGGAGCAATTGCAAGGTCATTGCAATCTGATGTTCCTCCAAAAGCTGCAGATGCTGTAAATGTTGTACCTCCATTGGTCGATTTATAGACCACCGATTTTCCTACAAAAATGTGCGATGGATTTGGACCGAGGATATAGGGTGTTACCCACGCTCCGTCTTCATCTTCATTCGTACCGCCACTGCCCACAATGTTGGACCATGAAGCGCCACCGTTGGTGCTCTTATTGATCGAACCGTAATACAATTCACCGTACATGATATTTGCATTGGAAGGATCGATCTGGCAATCCATGCCATCACCGCCAAGTGGACGTGAGTGTGTGCTTCCGTTTTTGAGGTTGGTACCATTGTCTTGCCATCCGGAAATGACAATGTTGCTATTGGTTGCAGCAACACTCATACGGTATTGTTGCGCGATTGGCAGGTTGGTAGAAATATCCGAAAAATTCACACCTTCATTCGTGGTGGTAAATACACCACCATCGCAGCCAACAAGGATTCTGGATGTACCAGGCACTTGATAGATTGCGTGAATATCTGCATGCACATAAGGCGCACCACCTCCGCCATACCAGTGACCTACCAATGAAAACGTTGAACCACCATTCGATGAACGCCATACGTTTACACCACCTATATAAATGACGTTGGCATCTGTTTCTTTGGCTTCGATCCTCAAGTCGTACCATCCTTGACCACCTGTATTGGCAGTGGCAGATGTATCCCAGTTGAGGTAGTTGGGATTGTTATCGGCCATTTGGGTAAAGGTTGTTCCACTGTCCGTGGATTTCCAAACACCAAGTAAACCGCTGTCATTACCACTGGCAAGGGCATAAACCACTGTCGGGTCTGCTGCACTTACTGCTATAGACATGCGCTGCGCGTCAGCGACTGCAGGTAATCCAGCTGTGATGAGTGTCCAGGTTACTCCGCCATTGGTGGATTTATAGAATTGATCACTTGACGCATACCAGGTATTGGAATCTCCCGGTTTCATGCGAAGGTCTTTGAAAGAGCCGGATTGAACTTGCGCCCAGTTTGTACCACCATCTGTGGTTCGGTAGATGCCATTGCTTGTCACGCATAAAACGATCTGGGTATTGTTTGGATCGATCAATATTCTCGCAGTGGATCTGGATTGTGTAACGGTCCAGTTTAATCCTGTTGTATTCCATGTATTGCCACCATCGGTGCTTTTCAAAACGCCCAAAGCGTAAGTGTCACCTGCATCGCAGTCACCCGTGGCGAGATACATGATATTGGTATTTGTAGGGTCAATAGCTACGTCAGAAACACCAATGGAAGCCAAAAAATCTGTTCCCAACATGGACCATGAACTTCCTGAATCAGTGGATTTCCATAATCCTCCCCCTGGTGAGCATGCAAAGAAGGTGGTTGTGCTTCCAGGCAAAACCCTTACACTGTTGATGCGTCCTGCACCACCACCACTACTTGGAACGGATGTATTGCCTATGTAATACCAATCGCCGGGCATGTTTGTATTGGTCTCAAACATGACAGGATCATTTTGAACGGCTTGCCATACAGCATCAGGCGCTGGCAGGGTTCCGTTGGCATCCACACGTGGTGTCATAAACCACTCCCATCGTTTGAAGGCACGAAATCCTGAACTTCTTGTCACAGGTCGGTTTTCCCAATAAGTATTGAACTTGGATTGTATCTCGAAAAAGTTAGATGATGGATCTAACATCATTTCCTGCCAGGTCCTGTCGGAACTTGTTTGCAAGTCTTGTTGTGCTTGAGATAACTGAATAGTGAAAAACAGGACTGCGCTCAGCAGTGCTGAATAGATGTGCTTTCTCATTGGGCTATAAAAAAAATTGGATAGGTGCTTCTTAAAGAGGCATTAAACAACGGTCAAATATGCTTGACAATGAAGATGATAAATATCTTTCGTCCTGATATTTTAACATGATTCTTGGAAACGTAACTGTGAATCATGTCATGGGAAAGTCACGCAGTTGCTCGTGGGGTCTCCATTGAAAAAAATGTATGATATTTAACCGAATCTCCAGACATGCGCTGGTGTTGTTTTTAAACTTGCAGAAATACTTTCCCCGCCATGAAGCTCACTGCCACTTTTTGTTTGATGCTTGTTGTTCCTGTGCTTTTCGCACAGAATTATCAAAGACAATATGATATCCCGGTCACTCAGGATAATGAAACATTGGTCAATCCCTGGGCAGGTGGATTGAATTCATGCCAGATTTCGCGAATTGATGTCAATTTGGATGGTAAAAAGGACCTTTTCGTTTTTGACAGAATCGGCTCCAGAATCAATATCTATTTGAATATGGATGATACCCCGGGTGCCATGAATTATAAATATACCCTTGAATACAATGATCAATTCCCCACAAATCTTCGCAATTGGGTATTGCTGCGTGATATGAACTGTGATGGCAAAGAAGACATCTGTGGTAATACGGGCAGCGGCTTCAGAATTTACTGGAATATTTCTTCGGATGAGCTTGAATTCAGTGCGCCAACAACTACAGTGCAGGCTTACTATGATTTTGGAAGTAGTCCGTTTACGAATACTGTTTATTGTATTGCGCCCGACGTACCTGCTATTCATGATTATGATGGTGATGGTGATATGGACTTCTACAGTTGGAATGAATACAGCACATCGCTTTATTTCTATAAGAATATGGCCGTGGAAAATGGCGATTGCACCACCCCAGATTTTATCTGCAGGAATAGATGTTATGGTCAATTTGGTGAAGGAACCGAAAGCTTTTCCCTTTCACTGGGCGAAGCATTCATCTGTGATTTCAACGTAGTGAATCCAAGAGAATCATCTTCTGGTCCCATGCGCCATACTGGTGGAACCTTGCTCGCCATCGATCTTGATCAGGATGACATGCGAGACCTCATCATTGGTGATGTCACCGAAAATTATTTGGCAGCTGTGATGATCGATGAAAGTGTATCTGGCGTGGATAGCGCAACATTTTACCATAGCGATTTTCCTGCAACGTTCCAGAACACCCTTCCTGCAACACTGCGAACTTTTCCGGCTCCTTTTTATGAAGATGTGAATAATGATGGAGTAGGTGATTTGATTGTTGGCGTGAACACATTTACCGATGGTGAAGACAGACGTAGTCTTTTATTATTCCTGAATGAAGGCGAAGACAACCTTCCTCAGTTCACTTACATTCAAGATAATTTCCTTCAAGATGGTCAAATTGATCTTGGCCTTTCTGCCTACCCTGTGGTATTCGATCTCAACAATGATGGTCTAAAAGACTTGCTGGTTCCTAATCGCAGGTATTTTGAGTTTGGAAATAATTTTACCTCTAAGATATGGTATTACAGAAATACGGGAACGGCAACAAGCCCTGCATTTACTCTGGCGGATGATAATTGGATGAATATTCCTTCGCTGGAATGGCAAAATGTTTATCCAACTTTTGGCGATTTAGATGGCGACGAAGACGATGATATGATCATCGGTAACCTGGAAGGTGAACTTTATTACTTCCAGAATGTGGCCGCGGCTGGTGCTCCAGCGAATTTTGTTATGTCTCCTACTGCCATCGTAGATGCAGACAATGTGCTCTTGGATGTTGGTCAAAATGTGACGCCTCAAATCATGGATATGGATGATGATGGATTGAATGATCTGGTGATCGGTGAATTGAATGGGAATATCAATTACTACCGCAACACAGGCTCAGCAACAGCATATGAGTTTACCCACATGGCTGATACACTTGGTGATGTCGTGGCCACAAGTTTGTTGGGTATTCAAGGGAAAGCTGTGCCTTTCTTCTTCAGAAATGCCAACAATGAACTGGAGCTGTTACTGGGTACAGAAACAGGACAGATTAATCATTACAACAACATATCCGGCAATTTGAATGGGGCATTTAATCTGGTTACGGAGGATTACGAAAACATCAGAGAAGGGGAGAGGAGTGCAGTATTTCTGTCGGATCTCAATCATGATAATATTGATGATTTACTCGTGGGAAATGTTGGAGGCGGTCTGGGAATCTATTTCCACTTACCCGTCGATGTGACAGTTCATCATGGGATGGACCAGCTGAAAGTGTATCCCAATCCGGCACAAGGTTTTTTCCGATTGGAATTGAACTCTGCCATGACATGGCCTGCTATGATGGAAGTATTTGATTGCACTGGCAGATTGGTGATGCAAAAGATGATAACAGCAAAACAACAAACCATCCCTTGCGAACATTTACAAGCCGGTACCTACATACTGCGATTGAGGAGCGGTGACATCACTGCTTCAGCGCCGTTGATTTTGAAGTAAGACCTTAGGATTTTGGCTTCGAAAACATTTGGTCATTGAATTCTCTCGACTTATTCTTAGGAATGCTGAGTGAATTCCATTCGGCATCTGCAACCATTTTGGAAAGAAAAACAATTTGCCCAACGTGATAGCTGTAATGTGCTAACTGTCTGTTTACAGCTTCCAACACCGAGTGGGGTTCATTTCTGATATAAACCGTTCTTTCCAAATCGAGGTCTTGTAGGTTATTGACTACATCAAGGAAACACTTCCATCCTTTTTCCCAGGCATCCATCATTTCCGCTCTGGTGGTCACTATGTTTTCAAACTCACGATCGCGATTGCGCCATGGTTTTTCACCATCTTCTTCGTAAAAATTGGTGAATCGTGAAAGCATATTTCCGCTGATATGCTGCACAATCATCGCAATGCTGTTTGATTCATTGTTAAAGGTCCAGAACAATCTCTTCTCTTCAACCTGAGCCATTGCTTTTTCGCCAAGGGTTTTATACTGCTGAAAAATAGCGCGGATGTTTTTGATGTATTCAGCTTTCATAAATTGGATTTCTGTAGTTATCGAAGTCTTAGTCCCTGCGAATGTAATAAAACATGCCAATGATGATCTCAATAAAGTGCAGATTGATCAGGGTAACAAAAAAAAACGGCCGCAATCATTTGCGGCCGTGGTATGATATTCAGTTCCAGGGTAGCTTATCTGAGAACGCTTATCGTACCTCTGAATTCTTTGACATCATTCTCATGAACAGACTTCACCTTGAGAATGTAGTTGTAAGTATCGTTTGGAGTATAGTATTCACCGGCATGCACATCGCCAACCCATACATCATTCAAGTCTTTGGTTTCCCATACCACATCGCCCCAACGGTTGAATACCAATACATGGAATGAATTCGGATCAATCGCTTCGCCTTCCGCACGCCATACATCATTTAATCCATCGTCATTTGGAGTGAATGAATTGGGTATGTACATCGTGAATGGTTCTTGCTCGAAATAGGCAATCACGGTATCGGAATGATTGAATACGAAGTTTACTTCTGATTCATTTTCAGCAGGTGAAGGTGATGAATATAAAGCTTCCCATTTGGTGAACGAATGGTATTCCTCCGGAGTAGCCTTGAATCTGAGGGGTTTATTACCCTCAAGTTCAACTGTCAATATAGAGTTGGTCACGTAATTGGTTCCGGATACGTGTTCTTCTTCAAATTCAACTTGTCCAGTATACATCGGTTGCACCATGACTGTGATGGTATGGTGAGGTGTTACAGTAAATACAGCAGTGATACTTCCACTTTCAATCAACTCAAGCATAATGCTCGGACTGAGGTTGTCTGGTGTGACCACATTTCCCTCAATTTCCCAATGACTGAATACTGACCATTCGTCTTCTGGTAATGCATTGAAACTGTAGTTTTCACCACCGAGAAGATCAAGGGTTACATCGCCATCTAGGGTATCTCCATTCATGGTGATGATTCCACCTCCTGTTTCTCCAACTTCAATATTGAGTTCGAAGTGATCGATGGCGATGAATACCGCTGTAATGGTATCCGACAAGCAAGGTTGAATCGTAATTGAAGTACTTGTCTCATCGGGATTGATCGCCGAATGAATACTTTCCCAATGATCAAATTCGAACCACTCGTTTTCGGTTACAGAAATAGTGGATTCAGCTCCGCCATCCTGATTGAAGGAGTAAGGCGACTCTGGATGAGAAATGCCGTTCACTGAAATGACACCGGCTCCAGGAAGATTCAACTCAGTGGTTATGGTCACTGGTCCGACAGAAGGCTCGCTGAAGTGGGCTACGAGAGTCACGTCACTGGTAATGGTGAGTGTGGTCAGCAAATCGGTAGAGCTGCCTAATGTTCCTGTTCCACTTACAATTTCCCAATGGTCAAAAGAACCACAACCAGTACCGGTTGAAAGAGCTTCCAAATCAATAGGTAGATCACCGAAGTAAACACCTGTGAATGGAGAATTGTCTTGGTCGAGATTCACTTCCTGGAAAATGATCTCACCAATTCCTTCAACTTGAACGGTCACATTGTAGGCTGTCACATCATAACAATCTTCAATTCCACCCACGATCTCATCCGCGCAACGCTGATCAATGAAATCTCGCAATTCTTGTACGTTAGCTTGCCATCCAGCCACTGATCCTCCCCAACGCTGACAGTGTCTGTCCATTTCTGGTTCGATCACCGCAATCATACTATCGAGGACAGCATTCATTCTTTCACAAGAGAAAATGGTATTGGAAAGTGTTGCATAGCGTTGGATATAATCCGCAAAGAAGTTTTCATTGTCAAACAGGGCATTGAGAACAGGCACGTGTCCCTGACCGCCGACATCTCCCATGCCATCGATCTGACAAGGATCCGCTGTAGGTTGAGTTGAAGGCACACCGGTATAATTTACATAGTGACCGAAGGTGGCATCATTATCCCATAGGGCATATCTCCATCTGCGGGCATCGCCACTTGGATTTCTTCCTCTCCACCAAGCGGTATTCCAGTTGAGCCAGTCAGTACAAACGGTATAACCATTCAGGATGAAGTAATCGATCAGACTGAGGTGATTGTATTGCGTCAAGACGTAATCATAGTTCGCCTGCACGGTCATATCGTTACCGGTAATGAAAGCTACCAAATCATACCAATCGGTGCCTGTGCCGTATTCGTTCCAGGTTCCGCCCCAGGTTTTGAGAAAATCTACAAATCCGTCAGGCTGATTGAAGTAGTAGTCGGTATAGTCTATATCATCCACTTTTTCGCGGGCTTCATACACTCCCCAGTAATCACCATTGATGTACAAAACACAGGATTCTGTATCGCGCTCATCCAAATGAAGTCCGCCCAGTAATGAAAGCTTGTGTACATAGGCATCGCGGATGTGTGCACCACCACCGGATGAAGGATAGTTATCATTGGCTGCAGCTTTGAAAATCAAGCGCTCATAACCTGGTCTGCTGCTATCATGGAATACGGGATATTCCACTTCGTTGCTATAGCCCATAGCGTCGCGGGTGATATAGTCAAAACCACGCTGATCATAGGCATTGGAATCATTACCGTGTTCATTGCTATCGCCGGTAGCTTCCGTCAGAAAAACGCCGTTCGGACCAAAAAACTCGATATGGGTGAATTCGCCCGTTCCGCCAGCCCAACCCCATGAACCATCTGAAAGCGTACCTCCTGAAATATTGACTACCATGAGGTTGTGTTGGTCAGCACCAAAGAAATAAGTATTGGTTTCAATGAGACTTGGCAATTTTTGCGGATCAGCGGAGTAGGAGATAGCACGAAGGGATGTGGTGGTAGATAATGCCACTGGTCCCGTGTATAATGTGCTTCCATTGGTAGGTTCAGAACCGTCAGTGGTATAGTAAATACTGGCACCTGCCTCTGCAGTAATGGTTACATTGATCGGGCCTGATTGATATCCTGCTTCAACACTCAAAACTGGTTTTGAAGCATAACCTGTATAAGAAAGACCTCCATTGCTGGCATTTGGGGTTGGATTGGTGTGTACCGTCCAGTCTGCGCCGCCATCTGCAGTTCTTGCATAGGAGTCATTCACCTGAAATGCGCCAATCATACCGAGGTCATAGCTCTCGAGTATTGTTCCACCAACATTGGAGAAAACGATGTCATCGCCATCTGTCTGGGTAACCCTGAAATTGGTATTGCGAAATCCAAGGTAGTTTGGATCGTAGTCGCCAGTTCCTGAGAAGAGGACAACCAAATAACCGTTAGCCGGAACAGATGTTCCAGCCGGAAATTGCCACTTCATCGGGTTCGAAATTCGATTGCTGAGCCAATAGCCAGTGATGTCTACAGCTGCGCCGGTTGGATTGTACAATTCTACCCAATCCTCGTAATCGCCTCCACCTGGCTGCCAGCCATTGTAATTGGCTGTACAGAATTCATTCAACACCACTTGAGCGCTAAAATGATTTGCAGATAAAACAAAAGCGAGTGATAAGATCAGAATATGCCTGATACCTTTCTTCATGTTAAAATAGGTTACCTTACTGGTTTCAATTCCTTGACGTTCCAAATCTAATTCTGGTTGCATGAACTTTCATGCACTTTTTCCGCTATTGTTGTTTGCCTGTTGTGGATAAACCTTCATGATCCCCATCTCTGAAATTCCCTTATTTTCGCGCTTATGGGTCTAAGAAGCATTCTCGCATGGTTCGTTTTGTCGGCTGCCTTATGCAGCTGCGGCTTTCTGAACGACGGGAGTGACGGGAAAAAACAATTCGATTTGTCGAAATTGACCGGAAGATGGGAATTCATGAATAACAATACCCATCAGATCGAGGAATGGACCGTCGTCTCGGAAAAAGAGTTGCGAGGTAAAGGTTTTATCCTTGAAAATGGCGATACCACTTTTATTGAATTGCTCTCTATTCGGGAAAACAACGGGGTTTTAACCTATTACGCTCAGGTTTCTGATATCGGAACCGCTGAAATTGTTCCATTCAAACTCAATGTTCAATCGGACGAGAGAATTGAGTTTGTGAATGAAAATCAAGACTTCCCGAAAAAAATCGGATATGAAATCAAAGGGGAGAATGAGATACTTTCTTACATCGAAGGACCTCGTGAAGGCAATAATGTGCGTATCAGTTTCGATTTCAAAAAAATGAACTGAAATGAATAGCCGAATCTTCATGGTCATTGGATTCTTGTTCACCATCGTGGCTTGCACTGATCCGCACTATCCGCTCCATCAACTGGAAGGCAAATGGTATTGTAAAACTGAAAATGGAAATTGGGTTTCTGAAACCTGGGAAAGACACTCCGACGATTTGATGAAAGGTGTCGGAAAAGAAATTTCCGGGGAACAGGAAACGGTCACAGAATACCTCGAACTGAAAAGAATGGGAGACGCCCTGATTTATTCAGCCACGGTTCCCACACAAAATGAAGGTAATCCCGTGGAGTTTACGTGCGATTCGGTATCCGTCAATATGATGCGATTTGTCAATCCTAATCACGATTTCCCGAAATTCATCACTTATCAATTGGTCAATCCAACTCATATGACGGTGACGGTTGGTAATGATGCAACGAACCATTTTGTTCTGGAATTTTCCAAAGACAAAGAATAAGGCATCGCTGAAATTGGAGATTTTTTTCCGGACATCTATTCTTCCCGGTCTCTTGTACTTTCCTCAAAGATTGTGGTCAAGGGTGTGTGTATTTATTACACTTACTCCTATCATTGCAGGCCATGCGCCTGTCTGCTGTATTTTTTTTCGCCTTGTTCTGCGGTCCTTGTTTCGGGCAGGCTTATTTCTTGAACGGCAATGCCACTGCACAGGGTGATGGTTGCTATAGTATCACGCCTTCGATGAGTTGGCAAAATGGAACCGTGTGGTATAGTGATCAACTCAATCTCAACGAAAATTTTACCCTGGAGTTTTTGATGAACTTTGGATCCATCGATAGTGATGGCGCAGATGGAATGGTATTCGTCCTGCAAACGGTTGGTACTTCTGCTATCGGAGTGAATGGTGCGGGCATGGGGTTTCAGGGTTTTAATCCGTCTTTCGGCATCGAATTCGACACATTCAACAATTCGGAAAGTGGTGACCTCGTTTCCGATCATGTGGCTTTCTTGCGAGATGGTGTAGTTGATCACAATGCGTCTCAAAACCTGGCAGGACCGGTGTCAGCCAGCTCAACCACTTCGAATATTGAAGACGGCAATGATCATATCATCCGAATCGTTTGGAACGCGGTGAGCTATTCGATGGAGTTGTATGTCGACTGCAACCTGAGATTGAGTCTACAGCAAAATCTTGTAACGTCCATTTTTGGCAACAATGCGAATGTGTATTGGGGATTCACCGGAGCTACAGGTTATTATTATAATCTACAAACGGTTTGCCTTCAAGAGTTTTTCTACCATAATGTGGAAGACCAGGCGATCTGCTTGGGCGAGTCGGCTTCCCTGGCTGCATCGGGAAATCCGTTTGGCAGTTTTTCTTGGTTTCCGGCTACAGGTTTGGATGATCCATTAAGCCAAACTCCTTGGGCAAACCCAACCGAAACAACAACATATTGTTGCACTTATACTGATTTGTGTAATCAACAAACCGAAACATGTATTGAAGTGGTTGTGGAAGAAGAGCCTGTGGTGTTTGCCGGGAATGATACTGTGATATGTTCCGGCGATATTGCCATGCTGCAAGCGTCATGCGATGTCAGTGGCGTAACGTACAATTGGTCTTCTTTAGAGGGTAATTTTTTATCTGGAGAAAACTCGCCGAATCCATCAGTGAATGAAACAGGTATTTATAGTGTTACCACCACAACGCCATGGGCCAACTGCAGCTATACCGATGAGGTCGAACTCACGGTGTGGGATTTACCTGTTATGAATACGGGCAATCCCCATGAAATATGTCCCGATGGATCTCTGTGGCTCACGGCTGAAGTGGATGATGAATCGGTTTTGTGGTTTAATGGCTCAGAGAATACTTCAGTTGAAGTAACTGTAGCGGGCATGTATGGTATTGATGTTTCCAATGAATATTGCACAGAGCATTTCGAGTTTGAAGTGGTTGAAGTTGAAATAGCTGATATCAATTTGGGACCCGATGTTCAGGCTTGTAGCGATGAGGAAGTATCATTGAATGCAGGCGTTGTCGCTTCCTGGAGTACTGGAGAAAATGCCATGGAGGTGTTGGCTGCAATTTCTGGGGAATACATCGCAACAGTATTCTTGGGTGATTGCTCTACAAGTGATACGATACTGGTGAGTTTTGTTGAACCTCCGTCCATAGACCTCGGCCCGGATTTATGGTTGTGCGAAGGTGAAAGGGATACCATTTTTTCTGATCATGTGGGAATGTGGTCTGATGGAACAGTGGCGGATCATTATGTGTTTGGTGAAACTGAAGGTTTATTCTGGATCCTCGTTACAGATGGTCCATGTATCTCCGGAGATTCGATACATGTTGAATTGACTCCAATACCCGACGTTGATTTCGGCGCTGATATTTTCACATGTCTGGGTGAATCTATTGCGCTCACAGCCCCTTCTGCAGATTCAGGTGAAATATTATGGTCGGATTTGAGCAACGCTTCTACCTTGAACATTCATGAGACAGGGGAATATTGGTTGAATCTTAGCAATGAGTGTGGAAGCGATGCCGATACTGTTGTGGTTTCTTTTGAGGAATGCGATTTTCTGATTTATGCTCCGAATGCGTTCACTCCGGATGATGATGGCATCAATGATGTTTTTGAGATTTTTACCATGAATCTGACTCATGTCGAATTCAGTATTTACGATAGATATGGAGAAGAAATCTTTCATGCCCAAGACGAAGATTTGTTTTGGGACGGTAGTGTTCGAGGTGGCGAATATTATGCGATGAATGGCATATATAACTGGCAGATACGATATACCACCTCACGATTGGAGGCCGGCGAACGCCGTGGTTTTGTCATGTTGATTCGATAGTCTTTTGATTTTCATAGGTCATGATATTGGATAAGTTGGTGAATAAGGTTGCCCTCTGTATGGCTATCGTTCAAGTACGAGGTAGACTAAATTTGCCGCGCTTTGTTCAGATGGTTCCTATTCATATGCATGATCTTGCCTTTGGAAGTACTCTCCCAATGGCGTGGCAATTCGGGTAATGGTTATTATGCCGCGCCGGATACTGTATGGATTATTTCCGGTAAAAAGGAACTCGACAACCGATTCCAAAAACAAAAATTGGATTTTGTCATCGACGCGAGGCAAACGCTGATCAGTTCTCAGACGGCCAGACTCGGAGGTCTGCGTTTAGGTGTTGAATACCGCCGGGTTCATAGGTTTGGCTTCGGCGTTTATGGTTTAGGCGATGGTGTCAATCTGAAGTCTTTGAGTGAAGTGGATACAACCATTTCACAAGCAGTCATGAATCTCTCTTATGTTTCACTCTATTATGAACGTGTGCTTTATTTTCATCCGAAATGGGAATGGTCAGCCACCGTGCATATGGGCAAAGGCAAAATCGAAGGTTCATACCGTCGATCCAGCAGCGATGTCTGGTATACACTTCAACCACGAGAAGTTAAACCTTTTGAAATTTCAACAACGGGATACTATCACCTCACCTGGTGGTGCAGTCTCGGCGTGGGTGTTGGATATCGCTATATGAGATCAACCCCCGCAGAAGTCAGGCCGGTCTACAACGTGCCTGTAGCCATTGCCAAGATCCGCATCAAGTGCGGTAAACTTGTCAAAAGCATTTGGAATAAGGAAGCGAAATACGAGTATTGAAAAGAGTGCCCGTTCACATTTAAAGCAACAGGCACTCCTTGATAGATCAAACTCGTTTTACACAAATGGATCCTTTGGATCCTTTCGGAGCATACATTACCCTGATGTTAGCTATGTACGTTCTTCCTTTCACCAATGGAAGGGTGATGGTTGCATTATGATCTGTTCCACTGTCATCATCACCTGAAAGGTATTCGAGTGATGGGCCGTTTTTCTCTGAGACCACCATCACTGTATCAAAGGTGCCGGATGTTGCAAAAGTGTACTTAGCGGTTGCTGGAGCTTCGAAGACAAAGTCGAATTGTTTTCCTGATTTTGCTGGTATCGCTCTGCTTTGTTCTGCTCTCATTTGCTTTTCTTCCAATCTGCTTTCTGGACAAAAAGATTTGACACCTTGAATATCCAATTGCGATAGAACTCCCGGGGGATTCAATCCATTGCGATGGAATTCTGCTGGTTTTAGAATGAGTCCTTTATCAAATGCATAATGCATGATGGACTTCCAATCCCAGGCGGAACCCTTTACCTGATCTTGTGGAATGGCGTTGAGAATATTGTGTTCAATTTGTGGGATGCTCCAATGATTGGGCGCTTTTTTGAATGCCGCTATAACTGCGTTTCTATCCCAAACAATGCCAGAAAATGGATTTTGATGCTCATGCTGAAAACCAAGTGTATGTCCAATTTCGTGAAGCGCAGTTGTCATGCCATAAGAATCAGTATCCAACGGCCAACCAAAATTCATCGTAGCCTCATTCAAGGGAATTTGGAGAATATCACGACCTACATATGACCAAGAACCAGCGTTTTGTTTGAATGAAATACGAACCAGAGCTTCATCAGTTGTGCTCAATTCTTGAAAGGTCAATCCAATACCCGTGTTTTTCCATATCTGAAATGCTTTTCTAACAACCTTTCTTTGCGACTCGGGTCCGCCCAAGAAGCAATATGTTAGATGGGTACCATTAACCCATTTTTTATCCGTGCTGAGAATGAAACCTTGTCTTTCTGCAGAGACATTTTTTTCAAATTTTCTCGGCGTTTGTTTTGGTTGGCAGCACATTCTGATGGTGCTATTGTCTTTTTTCATGTCATTTGATTTTTTCGTTGACATCAAAACTAAAAGGGCATTAGTTTGTGGAATTGAGTTATTTAGAATTGGGAGAGAATGGGATTGAATTCGGTCACTCTTAAATAAAATACGGATTTCTTTGAAATTGGATTGTGCTGTCGGCAGCGACATGAAACCCTGAAAATGGAAATAGTCGCGCGCTCCCAGACCATGTTCTGAGAGGTTCGTAAGATTATTATTTGTAGGTGTTTGATTCATACTCTGAAAATAAAAATCGAGGATATGATCGTCATGCAGGGCTTTCAGGAATGCAATAGATTTCGGCTGTATGGTATGGGTTAATATGTGAATCACAACATTCATCGGTGTAACTTTCGCCCATGAACGCCAATACAGCCCGAGAAAGAATTCACCAGCTTACAGTGGAACTCAATGATCATAACCACAAGTACTATGTACTGAACAGTCCATCGATTTCCGACTATGAATTTGATCAGTTGCTGAAGGAACTTGAAAGCTTAGAAAAACAATTTCCAGAATTTGCAGATTCGAATTCACCTACCAGAAGAGTGGGTGGAGATATCACCGACAAATTCGAGAAGGTGAAACATCGCCATCCCATGCTTTCTTTGAGCAATACTTATAGCCGCGATGAAATCAGAGAATGGGAAGAAAGGGTTCATAAAGGATTGGGAAATACCCAGGATTTATTCGCTCAGCAAGAAGTAGAATATGTGATGGAGCTGAAATACGATGGACTGGCAATTTCTCTTACTTATGAAAATGGAAAATTGGTTCGTGGTGTTACCCGTGGTGATGGCGAAACGGGTGAAGATATTACGCCGAACATTCGTACGATAAGAACTGTTCCTCTCGCTTTACGCGGAAATCATCCCGGTGAATTTGAAATTCGGGGTGAGGTGTTTATGCCGAAGAAGGAGTTTGAACGATTGAACCGTGAACGACTCGAACAAGGCGAGGAGCCATACGCGAATCCAAGAAATACTGCTGCAGGTACGCTCAAGCAACAGGACAGCGCTGAAGTTGCTAAACGCAAATTGGATTGTTTTCTCTATTCTGTTTTCGCGGATGACTTACCTTATGACAATCACTTCGATGCACTGATTCATGCGGCTGAATGGGGATTCAAAGCTCCTTCGCACCGCGATAATTACATCAACAAAGCCAATGGCATAGATGGTATCATGGCTTTTATTGAATACTGGGATCATCATCGTCATGATCTTCCTTTTGAAATTGATGGTATTGTGATCAAAGTGAACAGCTTCTCACAACAACAGGAACTGGGTTTGACGGCAAAAAGTCCGCGTTGGGCCATTGCCTACAAATTCAAAGCTGAGACGGTAAGCACTTTGCTGAAAAAAATTACATACCAGGTGGGAAGAACGGGTGCCATCACGCCGGTTGCTAATCTGGAGCCTGTTCATTTGGCTGGAACCACAGTAAAACGCGCTTCTCTTCACAATGCAGATCAGATTGCCAAACTGGATATCCGTGAAGGTGATATGGTTTTCGTGGAAAAAGGCGGAGAGATCATTCCGAAAGTGGTGGGTGTGGATACTTCGAAAAGACCAGCACATTCATCGCATCACCAATACATTTCGCGTTGTCCTGAATGTGGAAGCGAATTGATCCGCAATGAAGGTGAAGCGCAACATTATTGTCCGAATGAAAGCGGTTGCCCTCCACAAATCAAAGGCAAGATGGAACACTTCATCTCAAGAAAGGCCATGAATATTGAAGGGATGGGAACCGAAACCATTGCAGGTTTGTTTGACAAAGGCTTACTCCGCAATGTAGCAGATATCTATGATTTGAAGGCGGAACAATTGACCGGACTGGAGTTTACTGTTACCGATGAGTTTGGCGAAAATCCCCGCAAAAGATCCATGCAGGAGAAGAGTGTTACAAATTTGCTCGCTGGAGTTGAAGCCAGTAAAAATGTACCATTCGAACGTGTGCTCTTTGCTTTGGGTATTCGTTTTGTCGGTGAAACTGTAGCCAAAAAACTGGCCAGACATTTTGTGACCATCGATCGAATCAAAGAGGCATCTGTAGAGCAATTACTTCAAGCTGATGAAATAGGTGATAAAATTGCAGCAAGCATCCGAGCTTGGTTTAGCGATCCACAAAATCTCGAAATTCTGGATCGGTTGAAAATGGCAGGTTTGCAATTCGAATCCACAGTTGTTGAATCGGCAAAGGCAAGTGATAAATTGAATGGAAAAACATTTGTTGTCAGCGGCGTTTTTGCTTCTTTCTCAAGAGATGGTATCAAAGAAAGCATTGAAGCGAATGGTGGAAAGGTGAGTGGTTCCATCTCGAAAAAAACGGATTTTGTTGTAGCCGGAGATAAAATGGGACCAGAGAAAAGAAAAAAAGCAGAGGACTTGGGTATACCGGTAATATCTGAATCTGATTACATCCAGATGATCAGCGAATGACCAAAAACGCACAATCAGAAACCATCAGAGCCACCTGGATCAGCATCCTGGGTAATTTTTTGTTGGCTGTGATCAAGTGGATTGCCGGCTTCTTCGGTAATTCTTACGCCTTAATTGCTGATGCCATTGAGTCTACAACAGATATCTTTTCTTCCTTTTTGGTCTTGATCGGCTTGCGTTATGCACATAAGCCCGCAGACTCCAATCATCCGTACGGACACGGAAGAATCGAACCATTGGTGACTTTCATCGTTGTGGGTTTTTTGGTAACTTCTGCATTATGGATTGCGCATGATGCATGGGTAAATATCAATACTCCTCACAGTTTACCTGAGACTTATACCTTGTTTGTGTTGGGTGGTATTGTATTGATCAAAGAAGTCTACTACCGTTTCATTGCTGCTAAAAGTGAAAAGACACATAGCAGCGCACTCAAAGCGGATGCTTGGCATCATCGCAGCGATGCGATTACTTCTCTGGCAGCATTTATTGGTATTTCTGTAGCCTTATTGCTGGGTGAAGGCTATGAATCAGCGGATGATTATGCGGCCATCCTCGCTTCGCTTTTCATTCTCTACAACAGCTACCAAATTTTCAGACCGGCACTCGGCGAAATCATGGATGAACATCTCTACCATGATATGATTGAAGAAATTCGCCTCAGAGCAAAGGAAGTGGATGGTGTCGTGGATACCGAAAAATGTCACATCAGAAAAGCGGGTATGAATTACTTCGTGGATTTGCATTTGATGGTGGACGCGAAACTGACAGTGCGCGAGGGACATGAGATTGCTCACCGATTGAAGGACCATGTCATGTCTGAGATGCCGCATGTTGCGGATGTGTTGGTACATGTTGAACCTGCATAACATGTTTTGAAAATACTTTTTTAATCCATGAAGAAAACGAAACGAGTTTGTAAAAACGGACATAGCTATTTCAAATCTTCAGATTGTCCTACTTGCCCGATTTGTGCTAGCATGAGTAAACCAGCAGATGGTTTGCTGAGTATGCTTGCAGCGCCGGCACGTAGAGCTTTAGCACAAGCAAACATTCTTGATGCAGAAGCTTTATCTAAATTTACAAAAGCTGAAATTTTGAATCTTCATGGCATGGGACCTTCATCTATTCCAAAATTGGAGGCAGCGATGAAAAAAATGGGATTGACATTCAGACAATCGAACTGAATTTTTTGCCGGATACATTTGAATGGTTGCGCATCCTCTTCGATGCATCAGGTTAAACCTGGTTTATCTTTCAAAACCAGTTGTATGCTTTTGCGATTGAGGAACCATATCATAAATATCAATGGTGCCAATTCGAAACTGGAGGAGATGATCATGATGATCACAGCAATCATGGGATGAACTATTTCACTGATCATTTGGCCAACCCAACATGTCATGGCTATTGCACCAATCAGTGAAATACATGCGATAACGGTAAGCCATTTTGTGGCCCAGGCTTGAAGTCGATAAAGAAAAAAACCGCCAATTAGAAATAGCAGTCCCATGGTCGCCAGTGTCATGCATATCTCTATATAATAATTCATCAGCATGTCGAGTCCTTGAATAGGAATGCGGTTGTTTTGGAAGATTTTTTGCACTTCCAACGAATCCCACGCAATTGCCCCGAATGAATTACTCAAAATGAGATATCCCGAACCTGCCATGATGATGATGGCTCCAGTTCTAATTTTTTTCTTAGTCTTTGCGTAATCCAATTCCATACTCGAATAGGGTAGTCAATGCTCTTTGGTTGATCCAATCATTCTACCACTACTTGCCCATCCATGTCTTCAAGGCACTCAAGAAGGCTTCTTGTTGATCAATGAAAACATTGTGTGAACATTGATCGATGTAAATGAGATTGTTTTCTCCAAGTTGTTTGTGTAAGGCCATCACCTGCGCCTCTGAATATAAACCATCGTCTTTTCCATACATTCCATACACAGGAATCTTCTTTTGAATAAGATTCGCAATGTTGTTGGTGAGGTCCATTGTGGTGTAATGTTCATTCTTCCAAAATCCTTGCGGAGCTTCCATTGTCATTTTGGAAGCGTATTGGGTCAAGATAGAATCTGTTTTGAAAAGGCTATAAATTTCTTTGGCGCGAGCTGTCGGTTCTTTTGGTGTATAAAATCCATTTTGCATAGCATGGCCAAAACAAAAAGAACCATAGGTGAGGCTGGTGCTGTCCATTTGCCGGATCATTTTCACATACGTCAAATTGGTACTGTCTTTTTTGGCTAAGTAAATATTTTCGGATTTAGCCAAAATCGTTTTAAATGTGTTTTGCAGTGAAACTGGAGCTCCAACGAATATGATGTTTTCAACCTGTTGTGGGTACTTTTCTGCGAAATGTGTGGCAACAAGTCCACCGAAGCTGTGGCCTATGAGTGTTGCTTTTTTCAACTTGTATTGTTCGTACAAATGTTGTAAGTCTTCATTCGTTTGGTCAAAGGTGAATTGTGCATTCGCTTTAGTGCTTCTTCCTTCACCACGCCTGTCATATACCAACACGAAATATCCTTGTTCCGAAAGCTTTTGGGCAGTAGTCACTTCAAAATTTGCACAGTTGTATCCTGGTCCACCATGCAAGAAAATAATTGCTGGTTTGCCAGTTTGTCCAAACGTTTTCACATATAGGTCCTGACCTATTTGTTTGAATGGCAGGATAATCAATATCAGCAGTAGTGGTAGGTGTTTCATGATGCGATCTTCGAAATGGTTGTGGTCTTCATGGTTACAACTTAAACCATGAATGGGGTCGAATGATTAGTCAATAATCAAAGTGGTTTTCAAAATCTTTTGATCATTCGTCAAAGTGAGATGATAAATCCCTGAAGTCTCAATATGTCCAATGATCACTGATCCACTTACTAAACGCTGTTCAATCATTTTACCGGTGGCGTTATAGATGGTGAATGTCCAGTTGCCAAGGCTTTGTGGAATATACATATTGAAATCACCTGATGTTGGATTGGGATACACAACCAGCATTTCATCTGCCAAGTTCACGATACCATCAATGGTTATAGACACACAACCACTCTTCACGACGCAACCACTTGCACCTGATATTTCAACGTAATAACTTCCGCTCTCTGTCGGCATAAATATCGCTGAATTGGCTCCATTGATCGGTTGATCATCTTGGCAGTTGAACCACTGATAGGTGTCACCTTGTGATGGTGATACCACATAAATGGATTGAGCGTCAGTAGCAATTTCCGTATCTGGACCAACTCCTGTACCGATGACAATAGAGCTATTTTGTAAGGTGTAATCTCCTGCGGTCACAACAAAGTATTGCATACCTGGCATCACATCGATGGGCTCATTTTGAAGTGCGTAGTAATTTTCTCCGTTGACTGTAATGGTCAATGTAACGTCAGCCGCGATGCAAGAGTTGGAAAAAGAAATTTGACCTGGTAATTCAGGACAAATGGCAGGAATAATGGTTTCTTCCGTCATGAACGAAATAGGTGGAGTGGTGATCACGATATCGTTGATGTACAACGTGTCAGTTCCAGTAGCAATCACAAATTGATGCATTCCCGTGCTGAGACCATAGACCGCTGATTCCATGGATTCTACAAAATTTCCACCATCAACACTTATGAAATAAGGTGGATTGGCACAATGCACTTGGAAGACAACTTGACCATCTGATTGATTGATGCATGTCGCTGAAATATTGGCGATTTCTGCTGAGACACTTTCTGTTGTTTCAATCAGAAAATCTTCGGAATAAACACTCACGGCATCATGGAAAATTTCAATGTGGTGATTACCCACCGAAAGTCCAGCGATTGTGTTGCCCAACAGCGGAAGTGAAATATTTTGATCGAGGCTATAGTAGAAATCAAGACCCACGCAATTCAAATCAAAAGTGATGCTGCCATCCGCAGATGCGGGACAACTCGATGAGATCGTATTGAAGTTACTCAACACATCTTGATGTATCAGCGAAATATCGAAGCTGATTTCTCTTTCATCTGTGCCGTCTGTGAGGAGAAGCTGATGGCTGCCGGATGAGAGTCCTTCAATCACGCCATTTTCTAATAAGATCAGTTCGCCGGAATCCAAACTATAATAAAGTGGTGAGGCAAAACAATTGTTTGAAATATTCAGGCTGCCATCTGCCGCAAGCGGACAAGTTGCCGCATTGCTTTCGATTTCTACTCCGTTGCCGTCAATCAGCGCACCAACTTCAACAACATGCGTGGTGGTATCTCCATCGCCTGCAATGCGGATTTCATAGATTCCTTCATCAAGATTTGAAATCATGCCATCTGGATAAACTGAAAATGCCGAACCATCAATGCTCACTTCATAAGACTCAGGCAAACAACCTCCTGTTATGCCTATTGCGCCTGAATGGAAAGTTGAACAGGTGGAAGGTGTTATGTCAAAACCAATAGGAGTGGATACAATTGGAATATGGACTTCGCCATCGAAGATTACGCTGTTATCAGAAAGCACCACCATGTTGTGAGGACCATAGGATATTGATTCAAGCGTACCTGACGAAACATCAATGATGTCGCCTCCGTCTATTTGCACTTGAAATTGATTGCCCAAACAAGGCGCATCAATCAATAATTCACCATCTGGCAATCCCGAACAAGAAGCTGCGAAAGCCTGGAAATGGACAAGATCTGACCCATTTTGAAGTGTGGTTGTTGCAGTGTTTGTGATGACCGGTGGATTAAAATCAAAGAAAATGGATGCGGTTTCCTGAATACTGTTGCCGGCTATCATGCTTGCCAATGGCTTCACGGCAAAACGGAAATACCCATGACTGCCTTGCTCATTGACAAAGGAATCCGGAAGAAGGATATTTTGAAATTCAATCCTCAGCAAATCATCGACAACATAGAAAATGGCATCATGTGAAGAAGATCGGTAATCAATCGTTGAAGGATCAAGGTATGGTGATATCGGACAAGTAATTGTGATGTTGAATGCTGTATCATTTCCTGTATTTTGAAACCTGATGAGGTAATCAAGTTCTTTGTTGTCGGTAATAAATGATTCTGCAATATCACAGGAAGGCAACACGGAAATGTCATTGGGATCATAGCTTCCGGTTACCGTTTGATAGAGGTGTTCGTAGTTGTCAAACTTGGAGGTGTCTGTTCCCAATGGTCCTGCCTCCACATAGAGGTGAAGGTTTTGTCCCAACAATGCTGGTATAGGAGAAAGATATGTGGTGATTTGATATTGCAGACACTCCCCATATTCAAGAGTATCATAAGGCAATAGAATGGAATCTCCACTGGCTATCACCGTTGGTGAGGCGCTTACAAATTCCAAGTTGGGATCAAGCAACAACAAAGCATTGCCTTCCACATCAACGGTTCCTTGATTGCAAATTTCAATGGTGTAAAAAACTTCCTGACCTATGCGACATGGCGAAGTTGGGTTCAAGGTGATGGTAAGATCTTGCACATCTGGAAGAGGAGCAATTCCGAATATCACTTCGTCCAGTTGTTGGTTGATGCTGTCGACATGTACCAACACCGAATCAGGTGTTGCATAAACCCAATAAAGTGGCAATTGTCCGATGTGCAGGTATTGATCGCCGGAATCAACCAAGACTTCGAATTGCCCATCAGATCCGGAGTAAAATTGCATGTCGGGTATTTCAGAATTGCGAATGGATTGATATGGACCTGGCAAATCGGAAGAGGTAAGTACTCCATCGGCATCGGTATCAATAAAAACCTGACCATTCACAGTGCTGATGCTCTGGTCATCATCCTGCACATCAATGATGAATATGTCGTCGGAACCCGATGCATCCATCCAAAATGTGTCATAAAGCATATCACTCGTGCGCCCAAGAAAGCTGACACCAAAGGTTGAAATCATAGGCTGAATAAAATTGACATAGTATAACTCCGGTAACTCTCTATACCACTTCAGCAGAAGGTTTCCTGAAAATTTCGCATAGATTAATTTTTCATCTACTGGGTACAGGTAATGATTTTGACCGAAGGATGTCCAGGGAACAAGTGAAAATGTATTCATTAAACCACCGAAATAGACATTTCCTTCAAACGCCTGAAGCCTGATGGCAGGAACACCGCCGGATAAACCAAGAGGCGGACCTAACTCGAGCGCACTCATCAGGTTAAAATGTTCATCAAGGTGAAGAAGCATGGCTGTTGTTTGATAAGTGCCAGTTAATGCATCGAACGGAACCCTGTTGTGGAATTTTCCCGCTATGTAATAATGCCCGGTACTGCTGTCGCGCACTACAGAAGATGGCGTATCATTTCCATCCGTAACATTGATCAATTTGGATTCTATGATGTTACCTGTGATATCGGTTTTGATCATGATCAATTCCGAACTGATGCCCATATTGGAGGATTTACGAAATCCATAAAACAGACCATTTTCTTCCATGCCAACTATGATCTCATAAGCATAGGAGGTTGAGTCTACCTGAAAGTGCTGAACATAATTGCCATCGAAATCCATGAAATACACTGTTCCGGTTTCATTGGTGATCTGCTCAGTACCGATGTAATCACTTTGATTGCGGTATTCAAAAATCACCAACGTATTATCATCTTTGATGGTCAATGAATTGCCTCCTTCTGGTTTTACCCAAACAATGTCTCCATAGCTATTCAGTTTCAGTGTAAAATATCCTATGCTACCAGTGAATACAGGAAGGGGCACGCCTTCAATTGTCGCGCTGGTAAAGTGTGAATCGGTGATGTAAACATTACCTGAACCGTCTACAGCTATATGCTGATCATTCGAAACAATGGAATTGGTGTAAGTAAGCACTTTATGCCAGATATAATTTCTATTGGCATCGAGTTTCATCAAATAGGTAAAACTCGTTGAACCCATGCCTGTTGGATAGGTTGTGCCATTCACGTTAAGTGAACCGTACGATGATCCAAGAATATAAACATTTCCTAATTCATCAATGGTGCATGACCTTATGTTGTCCTGTCCAGATCCACCTAAATAATTGAGCGCAGACGTTTGTTGTGCTTGAGCATAAAATGTGATCAAAAGCTGGAAAAAGGCAAAGCAAAGTTTCTTCATGGATTCTATTGTGATTTTCAAAAATAAGCAAGATGTACGTTGCACTACTTCTAGGCGCCTAGAATTGTGTCACTTGATGTTTATTCGGCTTTTTTTATGTCTTGACATAATATTGACGTCGGATTCCATGACGGCCGGTTTTGCTGTGCATAAGCGAAGTGAAGTCATGATGAATCTGATTGAATTTTAAAGGTGAAACGAATACTCCTCCTTTCCGATACACACAGTTATATGGATGACATCATCCTGAAACACGCTGCACTTTGCGATGAAGTATGGCATGCCGGTGATGTCGGTGATATTTCTGTTTTGGAAAAACTTCAGGAAGTCAAAACGACCATTGCAGTTTTTGGCAATATCGACGACAGCACCGTCCGCAAACTGATACCCGAGCATCAGATTTTTACCAGTGAAGGTGTTCAAGTTTGGATGACACATATCGGCGGTAAACCTGGCAATTATGCGACTCCGGTGCGCGCGCAATTGAAAACAAACCCACCCGCATTATTCATTTGCGGACATTCACATATCTGTTCGGTGCAGTTCGATAAAACGCACAATATGTTGTATATGAATCCCGGTGCGGCTGGAAAACACGGTTTTCATCACATGCGCACCATGCTGAGATTTCAGGTAGACCGCGGTAAGATATCCGGTCTTGAAGTCATCGAATTGGGCAAACGAACCGGTTGAATGGGGTCTTTACGATTGATTTCTATTCATCTTGTGTGCTTGGTAAGTCATTGTCATTACCCGTTTTTGTTCTTGAAAACAGACATTAACTTTACACCATGAACTCTCTCGTGGTGATCGGTGGTGGTGCGGCCGGATTTTTTGCGGCCATCAATGCAGCTGCACTGAATCCAGCGATGAAAGTGACCATCCTCGAAAAATCTCAGCATTTGCTTGCCAAAGTGAAAGTGAGCGGTGGCGGAAGATGCAATGTCACCCACGAATGTTTTGAGCCTCGTGAATTGGTGAAAAATTATCCGCGAGGGTCCAAAGAATTGCTCGGCCCTTTTCACGCTTTTCAGCCAGCTGATATGTTCGAATGGCTTGAACTCCGAGGAGTACAACTCAAAGCGGAAGAAGATGGAAGGGTTTTTCCTGTCACAGATAATTCGCAAACCATCATCGATTGTTTTTTATCTGAAGCGCATCGCTTGGGCGTCATCATCAAGAATGGAGTGAACATCAAATCATTGGAACGACATCAGGATACGTGGCAGATCGGACTCGCAGATGGAAACTTTATTCAAACGGAATGTGTGCTTGTAGCCACCGGAAGTGGTGGTACGATGATGAGCATGATGCGCAAAATGGGACATCATATCGTTGATCCGGTGCCATCACTTTTTACTTTCAACATTGCCGATAACCGCTTAGAAGGTTTAGCCGGTGTCTCTGCATCGAATTGTGAAGTACGTATTGAAGGAACAAAATTTCTCGCCAAAGGTCCGGTGCTCATTACTCACTGGGGAGTAAGTGGTCCGGGTATTTTAAGGCTCTCTGCCTGGGGCGCGCGTGAACTGGCTTCAGTCAATTACGATTTTATGATTCGCGTGAATTGGGATACTCGTTTTTCTAAAGAAACACTGGTAGATTTTCTCAAAGAATGGAAATCAGAACACCAAAAGAATCAGGTGAAGACGTTCAGTGCAGTGAAGATTCCTCATCGCTTATGGGTTTCATTGATTGAAAGTATTCCCAAAGTTGGTGATCTGAAATGGGCTGATGTTTCGAACAAACATATCGATCAAATTGCTGAAGTGATTTGTTCATCCTATTTCAGGGTAAATGGTAAAAGCACTTTCAAGGATGAATTTGTTACCGCCGGCGGGATTGATCTAAAGGAAGTGGATTTCAAAACGATGCAAAGCAAATTATTGCCAGGGCTCTATTTTGCCGGTGAAGTGCTCGATATCGATGCCATCACTGGCGGTTTTAATTTTCAGGCAGCATGGACAACGGGAATGGTAGCGGCCAGACATATTGCAGGCTGAATATCAGTAAAGAAACCTGTCATTGGCCACAACACAAAACGGCTTAGTTTTGCGTCATCTAATATCAACCCGAAAGCTTATGTCAAACAATCTTCTGAAAGGTAAAAAAGGCATCATCAGTGGTGCGCTTAACAATATGTCTATCGCCTGGAAAGTGGCGGAAAAGGCTTATGAACAAGGCGCGGAAATCGTACTCACCAATGCGCCGATTGCTATGCGCATGGGCGAAATCAATGAGCTCTCAGCTAAAATTGGCAATGCTCCAATCATTGCCGCTGATGCCACCAATCTCGAAGATCTCGACAACCTGTTCAATAAATCCATGGAACATTTTGGTGGTAAGTTCGACTTTGTGCTTCATAGCATCGGTATGAGTCCCAATGTGCGCAAAGGCAAACATTACACGGATGTGAACTATGAATGGTACAAACAAACACTCGATGTTAGTGCTACCAGCCTTCATAAAATGCTCAGCACCGCGTATAAAAAGGATGCACTCAACGATTGGGCATCAGTCGTAGCGCTCACATATATCGCTGCACAACGTATTTTCCCTGACTACAACGATATGGCCGATGCCAAGAGTTTGCTCGAGAGCATCGCACGCAGTTTTGGCTATCACTATGGTGTGAAAAACAAAGTGCGTATCAATACAATTTCGCAATCACCAACGGTTACAACCGCAGGTAGTGGCGTAAAAGGATTTGATGGTTTCATCAATTATTCTGAAGCCATGTCGCCGCTGGGTAATGCGGATGCCAATGCTTGCGCCGACTATTGCGTGGCACTCTTTAGCGATCTTACACGTTATGTTACCATGCAGAATCTCTTCCACGATGGTGGCTTCAGCATTACGGGTGTAACACAAAATGTGGTAGAAAAATTCGCAACGGATAAATAATCCCAAACGCATTCGGAATAGATCAACGTCGGTTTCATGGGCAAGGATAAACTCAGGAAGTGGGCGGAAAACAAAACATTTCCGCATGTGTTCGAACCGGAGTTGATGCCTATCATTCGCGGTGAAGCCACCTTCAAGAAGGGTGAGTGGAGAGAAACTGTGTTTGGCAATAGCAATCCTCTTGTTCTTGAATTGGGCTGTGGCAAAGGAGAGTACACTGTTGGGCTCGCTCGTCGATATCCGGAAAAGAATTTCCTTGGTGTTGATGTTAAAGGTCACCGTTTTCATAAGGGTGCTAAAGAATCTTTAGCTGAAGGTTTGAAAAATGTAGCTTTTCTGAGAACGCGCATCGAGTTCATTCAAGCATTTTTTGGGAAGGATGAAGTGGATGAAATCTGGCTGACATTCAGCGATCCTCAGCCGCAAGACAAAGCAGGAGTTCGCAGACTGACCTCCAAGTTCAGTGCATTGAAGTATAAGTCCTTTTTGAAATCCGAAGGACTCATCCATATCAAACATGATAATCCGGGTGTTTATGAAATGGCGCTCGATGAGTTTGGCCATGATAATCGTTTTACCATAGAGGAACATCATCCCGACATCTACAACGGATATGTCGATCAGCTTTCAGAAGAATGGCAATACATCCTCAATATCCGGACTTACTATGAACAGATGTGGTTGGAGGAAGGACGAAAAACGAAATATGTAAGAATCCGTGTTCATTGATGCATCATGGTGATCAAGAAAAAAGAAATCATCCATACACCTTCATTTTTTGAAGATGTTTATCAGGTGGTCAGGATGATTCCAAAAGGACGTGTCACGAACTATGGTGCAATCGCTAAATACCTCGGCACAGGTTTGAGCAGCAGGATGGTTGGATGGGCTATGAATGCAGCACATCTGGATCACTCCATTCCTGCTCATCGTGTGGTCAATAGAATCGGTGTACTCACAGGAAAACACCATTTTGCCACCGAAAGCATGATGGAAGAACTTCTGATGGCAGAAGGAATCGAAGTAAAGAATGATCGTGTGGTTAATTTTGAGAAGTATTATTGGGACCCAGTGGTTGAATTGGATTTGCAGAAATGAATACATCGCATCATAAAACAATTGGTCTCGCACTTTCGGGAGGCGGTATTCGTGGTATCGCACAATTGGGTGCCCTCAAAGCATTGTATGAACGGAATATCAAACCATCTATCATTTCCGGTACGAGCGCAGGTTCTATTGTGGGTGCGTTTACTGCGGCAGGATACGAACCGGATGAAATTTTCGAAATTGTTGTTCGGGAAAAAATTTTCAGTTATAGAAATATATTATTCGGAAAAGCTGGTCTCTTCGATATGAAGTCCTTTGAAAGGTTGTATGCGAAATACATCCCAAATGATGATTTCGAGAGTCTGGAAATTCCACTTTATGTGATGGCTACGGATATTGTGAAAGCTCAATCAGTCACTTTCCATCATGGCCCTCTTTATTCTGCACTGTTAGCATCTTGTTGCGTGCCTCTTGTTTTTCTTCCTGTTAAACGCGAAGGAATGATTTTACTCGATGGTGGTATTACCAATAATTTTCCAGCGGATGTCATCCGGGATAAATGCTCCTATCTTATCGGTATCCATGTGAATTCTCTTTCTTCCGATATCGAACAAATTCATATGAAGGATACGCTGGATAGGAGCTTTCACATCGTTATCGGACAAGCCGTTACCGAACGCGCTCAGTTGTGCGATCTTTTCATAGAACCCCCAAACATGAGTCGTTTTGGAATGTTTGATTTCAGAAAAATGAAAGAAATATTCGAGGCCGGCTATGAACACACCAAAACACTTTTGCTGGAAAATGATCCCTTGAAGGTGTGATAGGTAAATTAACAGGGGATTCAAAATTTAAGAGTTGAAATGGGGTGAGTGAATATTGGTTCAAGGTTCAAAGTTCAAGGTTCAAAGTTCAAGGTTCAAAGTTCAAGGTTCAATGTTCAAAGTTCAAGGTTGGCAATAAAGGTTTGGGTGCAATTCGAAATATACACGCCTCACAAACAGGTTTTGTCGCTCCTAATACCTAATACATAATACCTGATACTTTTTCGGTTCAAAGTTCAAAGTTCAAGGTTGGCAATAAAGGTTTGGTTGCGATGCGAGATATGCTCGCCTCACAAACAGGTTTTGTCGCTCCTAATACCTAATACATAATACCTGATACTTTTTCGGTTCAAAGTTCAAGGTTCAAGGTTTGTACTTGCTTGAAATAGGTTGACAAATTGAACTAATTCATGATGTTGTAGTGTTTTTCTTTTTTGTTGAAAAGCATATCTTTTGTTGGGTTCGGCTCTGTCTATGGAGTCTTTGAAGAGCTTCATGTTGTCGGGAATGCTCATCCTCCAATCGTAACTACTTTATCATCCTGTTCCCATTTTTTTGGAATAGATTCGCATCATCAATTATTTGTGCAGTATGAGTATATCGAGAAAGGCCATCATTGATGCACTGTCCAATGTGATCGAACCTGATCTGAAAAAGGATATTGTCACGCTCAATCTTGTCAAAATTCTGGACGTCCAAGGACAGGTGATATCACTTGAAGTGAAAGTAAGCAACCCTGCCATGCATAGCCGCATGCGTATGCGTGAAGCTTGTGAATTTGCGATCCATCGCACCTTAGGCAACGAATGGAAGGTTGAAGTTGAAGTGATTCCCATCAGCGGTGATGAACGAGAAGGTGATTTGAGAAAGGTTTTACCTGGTGTCAAAAACATCATTGCCGTCGCCAGTGGTAAAGGTGGAGTAGGGAAGAGCACGGTAAGTTCAAATCTGGCTGCAGGATTGGTTAAAAGAGGATATTCTGTCGGACTTCTCGATGCAGATATTTATGGTCCTTCAGCCCCGACCATGTTCGACCTCATTCACGAGAAACCGCATGTGATCGAAGTGGATGGAAAGAACAAATTGGCTCCCATTGAACAATACGGCGTAAAAATCCTTTCTATTGGATTCTTTGCTGAGGCCAATCAAGCAGTTGTATGGCGCGGTCCAATGGCCACCAAGGCATTGAATCAATTGGTCAACGACGCCCATTGGGGTCCGTTGGATTATCTCATCCTGGATTTACCTCCGGGTACTGGCGATGTTCATCTTTCAATTGTACAAAGCATCCCGCTGAATGGTGTAGTTGTAGTCAGCACACCGCAAACAGTTGCACTGGCTGATGCTAGAAAGGGAGTAGGTATGTTCAGACTACCTGCCATCAACATCCCAATCATTGGTATGGTTGAAAATATGGCGTGGTTTACTCCAGAAGAATTACCGCAAAACAAATACTTCCTCTTCGGAAAGGACGGCGCAAAAAATCTTGCTGAAGAACTGGAAATCCCGTTCTTAGGCCATTTGCCTCTATTTCAGAGTATTCGGGAAGCCGGAGACGCCGGTCGTCCCGCTGTTTTACAAGAGGGTACGCCGGTGGAAGCCGCTTGGAATGAAATCCTCAATAACTTTGAACGGGAAATACGATTGCTCCCATTCAGGAAAAAATCGCAACCGCAAACCACGGAACAATCATGACGCAACAGGAGATTTTTGAGAAAGTAAACGCCTCTCTGGATACCATTCGCCCATATCTCGAAGCAGATGGAGGCAATATTTCCCTGATCGAAGTAACGGAAGATCTCACCGCAAGAGTGGAATTGCATGGGGCATGCGTGAATTGTTCGATGAGTGTCATGACCATGAAAGCTGGTGTCGAAGGCGCCATCCGCGCTGCTGTGCCTCAGATTCGCTCGGTTGAGGCGATAAATATTTCTATGGAAACGGTCTAATCAAGAAATGCGGTGCGTTTCGCTCATGAGATTAACATGGATGTTGAATCGTAATTGAATGGCTTTGCATCATCTGGGTTGAACTCACTTATCTTGAAAGTATGGATATCAACGAAAGAAAGCGGGTCTCTGCCCGCTTTCTTTCGTTGTTCGTTTCACCTTCAAAGGAAGTTTATTCCACCAAAATCCTGCTCACACTGCGCGATTCACTGGTTTGTATTTCTACAAAATACATCCCTGTGGACAGTGTTGGCAGGCTGATTTCATAGCCTCTGATGTTTTGATCTGAAATCAAACGACCGAAACAATCAGTGATCACAACACGGGTTTTGTCCAAATAGGTTTTAGAATAAATCGGCTGACCTGATTTTACCGGATTCGGAAATAATTCAAATGTGACAAGTTCTGTTTCCTCGATTTGGGCAAGAGTTGAATAGTCGCATGCATATTCAGTGTCACAGACAAACTGAGCGAAGAAATGCGAAATCAGATACAATGTTGAATCATATACAGCATCATTACCCAGATAAGGAACGTGTCCACTTCCTTCATTGATCTCGTAACAATGCTGCAATCCAACTGACGTCATTTGCTCTGCAATGGGGTTGCTGCCTTCGATGTCGGTGACATCAATGAAACCGAAGAGTACAAATGTTCCGCTGTCGATTGTCACAACACCATCTGCATCGCCATGGGTCAAACATGCGGGAACATTGTCGGTCGGATCGATCCATTGTGCATCTCCCAACGCCCCGGCCACACTATAAATGGCTTTCACATCTGAAGAATATCCGGGATTACCACTATCACCTTCTAATCCACCGGTAAGACCTGTGGCATCAAGGGTAAGCCAAGATGGCAATTCGTTTTCGTCGAGGTAAGCATGGTGGAGCACGAGAAATCCACCGGCGGAGTCACCTCCGGCGAATATCAAATCAGGATTGATACCATAAGTATTGCCGTCTTCTGCAGCATTTTTTCTAAACCAACGAACACAAGCGCGAAAATCCTGAACAGCGCGCATAACAGTTTGTCCATATGGAGTTTGAAGTGAAGCGAGCAATTCAACACCAACACGGTAATTGATTGATGCTACAACATATCCCATTTTCACAAAATCTTCGCAAAGCGGCACCACATCGGTTTCACCTTTGTCGCCACCGAGAAAATAACCGCCATGGCAAACAATGATGAGTGGGCGGCTTGTTTCAGTATCGCCATTCGGAGTATAAACGTCCATGAGCAGTGATTCCTGATCACCATTCATGTCCAAATTCGAACCATATTCAATATCAGTTGTTACAGTAAAATCGCTGAAGACAAATGATTGATAACGGCTGCCATCACATTGTGCATTTACAGTGAAGGCCATGATGATGAGAGAGAGTAGAAGTAACAGTTTTTTCATTTCGTTGAGTTGGTTTTGTTAAATGAAGGCTGGAGCGAATGTAATCAAGGATTGCCAGAAATTGACGCACATCAGTTTTCAGCATTTTTCCTGTGATAAACCTCACTGTGGTGTCATTTGCCAATCGTCATTGGAGGTTATCTTCGCGCGGTTTTACGCTGCAAGGCATGATTGAAACAGATATCATAATCATTGGTGCTGGCCCGTGTGGCCTATTTACCGTATTCGAGGCCGGACTGCTCAAATTGAGATGTCACCTCATCGACGCATTACCGCAAGCGGGCGGTCAGCTTACTGAAATTTATCCGAAAAAGCCTATTTATGATATTCCGGGTTTTCCGGAAGTATTGGCTGGTGACCTCGTGACCAACCTCATGAAGCAGGCAGAGCCTTTTAAGCCGGGATTTACCTTGGGTGAAAGGGCGGAGTCTGTTGAAAAAACAGAGGATGGTAAATTCATCGTGACCACCAGTCGTGGCACCAAACATCTTGCTCCAGTTGTCGCCATTGCCGGCGGTTTGGGAAGCTTCGAACCGCGCAAACCGCCTATCTCCAACTTGAGTGATTTTGAAGACAAGGGCATTGAATACATCGTTCGTGACCCTAATTTTTATAAAGGAAAAAAGGTAGTGATCAGTGGCGGTGGTGATAGCGCGCTGGATTGGTCCATATTCCTGGCCAATGGCGTTGCCAGTGATGTGACCTTGATTCATAGAAGCAAGAGTTTCCGTGGTCATCCGGATAGCGTTCAAAAAGTGATGGATATGTCTGCTGCCGGTAAACTCACCTTGATGACTGACGCAGAAGTCATGGGCGTTTCTGGTCAAGACCGACTCGAAAGCATTCATGTACAGTCCGAATCTTCCGGAAATTTTGACATCAAAACGGATCATTGGCTTCCATTGTTCGGCCTTTCTCCTAAGCTCGGTCCATTGGCTGATTGGGGAATGGAAATCGACAAAAACTCGATTGTCGTGAATACGTTCGACTATAGCACCAACATTCCTGGTATCTATGCCATCGGTGATATCAATACTTATCCAGGAAAATTAAAACTCATCCTTTGTGGTTTCCATGAAGCAACATTGATGGTGCAAAGTGCTTTCAAACGTATTTATCCGGATAAAAACTATGTACTCAAGTACACCACTGTGAATGGTGTCACTGGTTTCTAATTTATAGCGCAATTCAATATGGAAAATATCATCAAAGTAACTGTGGTCGATCGCGAAGGAGTTGAGCATGTATTGGATGCTCCTACCGACATGAACATGAATATGATGGAATTGTGTAAGAGTTATGAATTGCCCGTGGAAGGTACTTGTGGTGGAATGGCGATGTGTGCAACGTGTCAAGTATATGTGCTTTCAGATCACGAATTGCCTGAGAAAACTGATGATGAACAAGCCATGTTGGATGAGGCATTTTTTGTCAAATCAAATTCCAGACTGGGTTGTCAGATTCATCTGAAGAATGAACTGGATGGTCTCAAAGTCCAACTCGCACCTGCAAGCACCTGATCCTTATTGTTGAAAGCTTCACCCTTTATTCACCCCATTCCCCATTCCCCATTCATAATTCATAATTCATAACTCATAATTCACAATTCAGCAAATTACCCGACTCAATCAGCCTCTTAAGATGCGGATGGGTTCTTGCGGCATTCACGAGTTGTATGTGCCCCATATGGTGACAATCGGAACCGATAAAAGTCACCATTCCTCTTTCAATTAATCGTTCTGATATTCTTCGAGCACCTGGTCCATATTGACCAGTGAGACTATTGATGTTGAGTTGAAGATGAACATCTTTGTCCAACATACTTTCATATCTGCGAAAATCGTTGTGCCAGAATTCGTAGCGCTCGGGGTGGGCGAGTATTGGCGTATAGCCTGCAAGTCGCATGTTGAAGATCGCTCTACCTAAATTGACATTTTCCTGAGCGAAGGAAATTTCAAACAACACGTATTTTTTCTTGCCAAAAGTGAGCAGTGTTTGCGCTTCGATTTCTTTTTCGAAATGTTCATCGCAATAGTATTCTGCTGCGGCTTCAAGTTCAACCGGTATTTGTCGGCGAACGAGTTCCTCTTTCAATATCGCTAATTTCTCACGGATAATTTCCGGGGTGTTTTTATACATGTCCCAGAAAATATGCGGCGTAGTGATGAACCGGCGATAGCCAAGTTCATGCATGTGTAAAATGAGTTGTATGGAATCTTCGAGATCTGTAGCGCCATCATCAATGCCTGGAAGGAAATGACTATGCATATCCACACCAATCAATGAAAGATCAACCGGAGGTATTGGCTTCGGTTTGCGATCTGGTTTCCACTTGCTGAATATGCCCATTGGGTAATCAGCGGTTGTATTGATTTTCGTAATACTTCATGTAGTCTCCTGATGTCACCTCATTCAGCCATTTTTCATTCTGAAGATACCAATCAATGGTCTTTGAAAGGAGAAGATCGAAAGGTTGTGTCGGTTCCCAACCCAATTCAGTTTTGAGTTTGGTCGCATCAATGGCATAACGTGCATCATGTCCAGGACGATCTGTGACGTAAGTGATGAGCTGTTCGCTTTCACCTGCATTTCGACCGAGCTTTTCATCCATCAACTTGCAGATGAGCTTTACAACATCGATGTTTTTCCATTCGTTGTTACCACCAACACAATACGTTTCTCCAGAGACGCCTTGGTGGAAAATAACATCGATGGCTCTCGCATGATCCTCTACCCAAAGCCAGTCGCGGATGTTTTCACCCTTGCCATAAACCGGCAATGGCTTTTTGTGTTTGATGTTATTGATGATCAGCGGAATCAATTTTTCAGGAAAATGATGGCTACCATAATTGTTGCTACAATTCGAAATCACAACCGGCATGCCATAGGTATGCGAATAGGCACGAACCATATGGTCGCTGGAGGCCTTGCTCGCACTATATGGACTTCGCGGATCGTATTTGGTCGTCTCAGAAAATTTCCCTTCTGCTCCAAGTGATCCAAATACTTCGTCGGTGCTCACATGGTAGAATCTTTTGCCGGTCATGCTGTTTTTCCAAATGTCGAGCGCAGCACCGAGCAAATTGCACGTGCCAACAACATTGGTTTGGATAAATGCGTCAGGACCACTGATGCTTCTGTCAACATGACTTTCTGCAGCCAGGTGAATCACACCATCGTATTGTTCTTCACGAAAAAGTGATAGGAGAAATTCTTTGTCGTTGATATCGCCTTTGATGAATTTGTAATTGGGGGCATCTTCCACATCCTTCAAATTGGCCAGATTACCGGCGTAAGTTAATTTATCGAGGTTGTGGATGGTGTACTGTGGATACGTGTTTACGAAACGTCTTACCACATGTGATCCAATGAATCCGGCACCGCCGGTGACAAGAATTTTCATAAGTGCAAAGTTAGTCCATGAGGATGGCATTCAATGCAATTGATCTGCCTTTCACATGTTTTAATGTGATTGAACGAGTGATGCGTGAACGAACCGACTACAAACTCCAGTACGACTGGTTTTTGATCCTACCTCTGTAAAGTCCTTTTACATCTATGATGGCACCTTTTCCGTCGCGCAATAATGCAGTGAAATATGCTTCATCGAGGTTGAGGTATTCTTTATGAGAAACACCAATGATGATGGCATCGTAGGCATTTTTCGCCGGCTCTTTCACCAGACCAAATCCATATTCGTGTTTCAGTTCATCGCTATCGGCATGTGGATCGATCACATCAACATTCACGCTGAATGATTCGAGTTCTCTGATCACATCTACGATTTTGGAATTGCGCACATCACTCACATTTTCCTTGAAAGTTGCACCCATCACGAGGACTTTGGATTCAAGGGCATTGCGACCGTGTTCCAGGATTTTTTTGACTGTTTGTTTTCCAACGTAAAATCCCATGCTGTCGTTCACATAACGCGCACTGCTAATCACTTTGCTGTGGTAGCCAATTTTTTTCGCTTTGTAAACGAGGTAGTACGGATCTACGCCGATGCAATGTCCTCCTACAAGGCCTGGAGTGAAAGGAAGGAAATTCCACTTCGTGCGAGCACTGGCCAATACATCGAATGTATTGATGCCCATTTTATTCATGATGATAGAAAGCTCATTGATCAGCGCAATGTTCACGTCGCGCTGGGTGTTTTCGATCACTTTGCTGGCTTCCGCAACTTTGATACTGGCAGCACGGTGTGTACCGGCATCAACAACCAGTTCATATACTTTTCCAATTTGATCGAGTGACTCAGCATCGCAACCGGAAACCACTTTGGTAATCGAACGGATGGTGTGTTGTTTATCGCCGGGATTGATCCTCTCCGGTGAGTATCCAACTTTGAAATCCGTGCACATTTTCAATCCCGAAAGTTCTTCGAGGATCGGCACACAATCGTCTTCTGTACAGCCTGGGTATACTGTGGATTCGTATACCACATAGTCTCCCTTTTTTACAACCTGACCAACTGTACGTGATGCACTGAGCACCGGACCAAGGTCAGGAAGATTGAGGTGATTGATGGGCGTAGGAACGGCCACAATGAAGAAATTCACATCTTTCAGGTCTTCGAGTTGATGGGTGAATTCAATATCACAACCATCAAACGCAGAACTTTCCAACTCTTGAGAAGGATCCTGCTTGTCACGCATCATCTGCACGCGCTTCTCGTTGATGTCAAAACCAACGACTTTGATTTTTCTTGCAAACTCAAGGGCGATGGGTAATCCAACGTAGCCAAGACCAATCACTGCAAGTTTGGCTTCCTTCTTTAATAACCTGTCGTAAATCATCATTGTTTTCTATTCAGAAACGGAATTTCCGGGCGGCAAACCTAACCATGAAATGTCCTTTGTTAAAATGAATCTTGTTATCCTGTCAGGCTGGCCTGACTTTCTCATCTTCCAATAAATAGCGTTCTCCTGTTTCCGGGCAAGTGGCTACGCCATCTTCAAAGTGGAGCTTATGTCCGGCTTTAGATACCCAACCGCGGTGACGGGCCGGATTTCCGGTAACCAATGCGAAGGGAAGAACCGTTTTGGTTACTACGGCTCCAGCTCCGATAAAAGCATACTCGCCAATTTCATAGCCGCATACTATCGTAGCGTTGGCTCCAATACTTGCTCCTTTTCTTACAACCGTCTTCCGGTATTCTTCTTTGCGAACGATAGCACTTCTTGGGTTGATCACATTGGTAAAAACGCATGATGGTCCCAGAAATACATCGTCTTCACATGTTACACCGGTGTAGATGGAAACATTGTTCTGCACCTTCACATTGTTGCCAAGAACAACGCCGGGTGATATCACCACATTCTGACCAATATTACACCTTTCACCCAACACCGCATTGGTCATGATATGGCTGAAATGCCAAATCTTGCTTCCCTGACCGATTGTGCATCCGTCATCAATGACCGCAGTGGGGTGGGCGCTGTAACTCATGCTTTTTATTTTATCGTAAGGTGAATTTGATAGGTAAGGTGATCGATATCGGATGTTGGCGATTATGGTTGGAGAATTTTTCCCAATCCGTCATTTTTTTCATGGCTTTCATGGCTTCTTCATCCAATCCGTAGCCTAATTTTTGGCGAATTTGTTTCACCGTCAAAACTTTCCCGGAAGGATCAATCGTCAGCGTCATATAGACTTTGCCTTGAATATTGTTCTCTTTCGCTTCTTCGGTGTAAACAATATACTGAGAAAGTGTTCTGTAGAAAGCCTCTTCTCCACCAATGTATTTCGGAAAAGCTATCAATTCTTCCAATGAAATTTTCAATGGTTGTGGTTTTCCATCGGTATCAAATATTTCGGCTGAAATGATTTTATCGGCTTCATAATTTTCTTTGGATGCCAACTGACCATTTCTGTGGTAATACATCCAAATTCCTTCCTTCTTGTCGTTTTTGTATTGTCCGTGAAAATCAAGGGAGTCTTTTCCAGCATAGAGTTTATACGGTCCTTCTAATATTCCATGATCATAGGTAGCCTCTTCAAATAGCTTGTGTCCGGAATTGAATAAATAGTGTTTGCCGTGGTATTTACCAGCACTGTAGTTGCTTACTTCAATAGTATCTCCATCTTCCGCATAAGTGATCCAGGTGCCTTCCTCTAATCCATGTTGGAAATGATGTTCTTCTTGGATTTGTCCATCAGGCCAGAAAAGCCAGGAATCTCCTTCTTGAACTCCATTCACGTAAAATGATTTTTGCCGAATGGCGCCATCGTCATAGAACCACTTGATTTCACCTTCCGCTTTCGAAAGTTTCGGAATGCGGCTGTGATATTGTCCAATGGACCAAGGTGCAAGGGAAGGATAATGTTTGACTTCTATTTTGTTCAGGTCTTTTTCATCCGTTGTCACAAGTGCCAGATACTGTGCTTCTTTTTTTCGACATTCCTTCCACTCGCCATCCAGATAGATTTTTTCCTGAGAAAAGGCAGAGAAAGTCTGCGTGAGAATGATGATGATGCAAAATGATCTGAGCATTGGATTCGGTGATGATTATACCCTGTTGTACTTCGCAAAATCTTTGTGTTCTACCTTGTTCAATTCATCGGTAGACAACGACTTGAAATACTCGTAGGTAATTTTCAATCCTTCACTGCGATGAACCTTGGGCTCCCAGCCGAGAAGCTTGCGTGCCAAAGTAATGTCAGGCTGGCGCTGCTTGGGATCATCTTGCGGCAGGTCTTTGTATATCACCTTTTGGGTGGTACCTGTCAGTTTGATGATTTCTTCCGCAAAATCACGGATGGTAATTTCATCCGGATTGCCAATGTTTACCGGACCTGCATAATCGCTGTGCAATAGCCGGTAGATTCCTTCAACCAAATCGTCTACATAACAGAATGATCTGGTCTGTGAGCCATCACCAAATACGGTGAGGTCTTCACCGCGAAGGGCTTGTCCAATGAACGCAGGTAGCACACGGCCATCATTCAGCCTCATACGTGGTCCATAGGTATTGAAAATGCGCACTATCCTGGTCTCGAGTCCATGGAAAGTGTGATATGCCATGGTCATGGCTTCCTGAAAGCGTTTGGCTTCATCATATACACCGCGCGGTCCAACGGGATTTACATTTCCCCAATAGGTTTCTTGTTGTGGGTGAACAGTCGGATCACCATATACTTCACTGGTGCTGGCAATCAGGACTCTCGCCTTTTTTTCCCGCGCCAATCCAAGGCAATTGTGAATGCCCAATGAACCAACCTTCAAGGTCTGTATGGGAATTTTCAGGTAATCTATCGGACTTGCAGGTGAAGCGAAGTGAAGGATATAATCCAGTTTCCCGGGAACATGGATAAATCTTGATACATCGTGATGGTAGAACTCGAAATGTGGATGAGGGAAGAGGTGTTCTATGTTCTTCAGGTCTCCGGTAATGAGATTGTCCATACCAACTACCTGATATCCTTCTTTGATAAAACGGTCGCAGAGATGCGATCCCAAGAAACCGGCAGCACCGGTGATGAGGATTCTTTTCATAAGTTATTTCGCGAAAGCGGTGCGAATTTAGAGAAACCACGGCTCCTGTCATTCATATTCCTCATATTCCAAAAGTGATGGTCTACGTGGATTCATCGACGTGAATCAACACGGTGCCAGCTACTTTCGCGGCATGAGAATTCTCATCACCACAGTTGTTATTGCTTTTCTTTTCAATGGCTGTATTCAGCCTGGATCTACATCTCAGGATGCCATGGTCGTTGGTATTCAAAAACCAGTTTATGCCACTGGTTTTGAGATTCAATGGCTTTCGGATAGCAGTAAAAAAGTCATCATATACAATCCTGATCAACCGGGTGAAGTGCTTCAGACCATTGTATGGAAGCCGCATCAGGCGGGAAAGGTGACATGTCTTTCTACCACTCATCTTTCTTTTCTCGATCATTTGGGATGTATGGAACAGGTGAAAGGTTGTGGATTTCCCGAATTGGTTCGGAACGCTCATGCAGTTGAGGCCATTCGATCAGGTGCCATACAAAATATCTCGAGAGGCTATGAAACCAATGATGAGGTGGTATTCAGCATTATGCCCGACTTGTTTTTTGTCTATCCTTTTGGTGGTGAAGATCCTCGTCGGTTTTTGGAGAAGGGGATCGGATGCGTACAGATTGCTGAATATGCGGAAAAACATCCGCTCGGAAGGGCAGAGTGGATCAAGGTTTTTGGTGTGTTCATGCACCGCGAAGCGCAGGCTGATAGCGTATTTCAACAAATAAGAAGTTCTTATGAAGGACTGGTGGAGAAGGCCAGAGCTCTTTCCAACAAAAAGCCAAAAGTGTTTTTTGGTTCTTATGATGCGGGAAATTGGTTTGCTCCGCCTTCCAACAGTTTTGCAGCTCAATTCATCCGCGATGCCGGTGCCACTTATCTTTTTGAAGGTGATACTTCAACGGCGAATATTGTCATTCCAGCCGAAGAATTCATGGTCAAAGCTCCGGAGATTGAGTTTTGGGGAAAATTACTGGCTTCTAATCAAGAAGTCAAAGCTGAAGATTTTACCATGGGTGATCATCGGTTTATGCATACCCAGGCGCTTCAAACAGGGGGACTATTCTATTGTAACACGCAGGAATCAGATTACCATGGTGATGCTCTGCTAGCACCTCATCATATTCTTGCAGATCTGATCTATATTTTTCACGGTGTTCAATTCGATCAAGCGCATCCTATTTATTTCCGAAAAGTACCATTGGAATAAAGGCATGTCGATGTTGACACGATTCTTCGTCCTGGGGCATTCACTTCCTGCCATGGATCACTTTTACATTTTTTTCTTCAGGTAAATTCCTGATGCTGATCCAGTATTCTTCGCGCACATCATCATCGATGTAGATAGGAAGCCTTTCTCCATAAAGTCGATCTGTTCCGTCTTTTTTGCATCCGGAGATCCAATATGCCTCACCGCTTTCAACATCGAAATAATTGGCTTTGAAACCGCTTCCTGAAAGGGTTTGGAAGGTTTTGCCGTTGTAGTGTATGGATTTGCCTGTTTTCGAGAATGTCACACGACCGATACGTGCCTCACCATAAAGACCACCTTCATCGGTCTTGGACTCCATATACATGATGCGTGTTTTCATGTTTCGATTGATTTGAGCAAAAAAAGAAGAATTAGGAGCGTTGATGGATAAAAATGCGATGAATTTTTTGAGAACCTAAGAAGTATGGCATGCCCAAAGTTGAGAATCGAGGTATTCCTCAGGAAACCCCCGCTGATTCCAGTTTTTGGTCAGGACCTGATTCTGAATACCAATCCGAGATTGACATCGATCCCGCTCACGGTGAGTGTACCAATCAGATTACTGATGTTTTGGAGGTTGCCATCGAGCTGGTATTCTTTGAGGTCGAATGTGTGTTTGTCGTAGCCGATGTTGAAATTGACTCCAACAGGGCCATTGTAGATATAAGCGATTCCACCGAGGTTGAATCTGTAACCAGGTCCGCGCCATTTGGTTTCCTGTCCCAATCCACCTGCGAAATCATGGATGGAAAGATTTCCTGAATTGAATCCGGCACCGATGTACACCCTGCCTTTTTCTGCAGTCACCAGAGATACTTCAGCACCTATTCCGATGATGGAAAATTTGTTCGATTTCCCTGTATTGTCCGTCGTGTCGCTGTAGAGGTAACTTCCAAATTTCATGTCAATTCCCGCATTGAATCGATCTGAAACTTCATATCGCAGCTCCACAGGGAAGTGAAAAGTAGCTGCGCCATCATTGTCCTTCATTCGAACATTGTTCCCCAAAAAGTAATACTGAAATTCGCTGGTTGCAGCATAGCCGGCAAGTCCGAGTCCTGCGCGAATTTGGTATTCAGTTGATCGTTGTGCTTCTGCGTTGAAAAGGGCAGAAAAAAGGACGGAAAATAGGAGTAGCTTTTTCATATTCAGCGTTTTGGGTAAGTGAGGTGAGTGGTGTCCAAAATGAGAAGGCAAGTAAAAGAAAAACCCTGCCGATCATGACAGGGTTCAATAAGATTTCGAACAACCTCAGTTCAATACCAGAGTGAGTGACTTCAGCTTGCGGCTCTTACGGATGCTCAAGGCTTTGCTATAAGCCAAGAGGTTTTTCACCGAGCGCTCGCAGGGCTCCATCTCTGCTATGCCATTTTGAGGCGTAAACTCTTTCACCATCGCTTCTTCCTTTTGTGTAAAATCCATTAAGTCATTGAGTGTAAAATCTGTCATCGGCAGTTTTTTATGGTTGTGAGGGGATAACTGAAGACTTTATCATTTATTGCATGGTCAGTAAAATCTTGCTCCAAATCCATAAATTGCTGGTAAATGGAAACGACCTTTAAAATCCAAATAAAAAGATCCTATTGGGCCTTAGGAAGTAAGGATATTGATGTACTCTAATGCTTGCGAAGGATTTTTATTTTGGAATACTTCAACATGCATAAGATTCAGATAGGTTAACGAAAATGGCTACGTTAGAGCTTTTTCATATGATTTAATTTGAAATTGACCTAAGGTTAATAGGCCATCGTTTTGATCGTCTTCATTTTTTGTTGCTGCGGTATACCGCTGTATTCCGCCCATTATTCGATCCACCACCCAATAATGCAAACCCGGTAGAACATACGGAATGATCTATCACGAGATCTTGGCCCATTTTTCCCAAACGGACTCTTTCGAAGCGGTGCACATAGAAGATAGGGAAAAATGGAATGAATAGGATTTTTGGACGTACATAAAAATAGCCGTTCTTGAATTTTCCGCGCAAGTATTTGGTATAAATCAAACTATCATACTGATATAGACAAACGGTCGCTTTTTTATGTGATGTAAATGTCAGTTCGACCATTTTTTCTTCGCTTTCGTGCCAGTCTTTATGGACGAAAAACAATCGTCTTGCAAGACTTCTTTCATTGGGTTGTGATGCCGGTTTAGGATATTGTCTGATATGACCAAATACGGTGTCTTGTTCATCACAATAACGACCATTGAGTTTGGTGTAGTCACTTTTTTCTATGGGATCAATGGTTATTGTTTCCGGATGAAGATTTCGCAATGACTGACAACCTAAGGTTATAAGTACGAATAAAAGAGCTATGAGTCGTCCTATTTTCACCACTATCTCTGCTATAGGTATTGGCATTCAGGTTGCCTATGATGAATATTTCTTTTTTGTTTTCCATATATACATCCAAAGGTTGTGGTGTAGGCGATTTCACGTGGTATGGAATAGAGGTGGCTCATTCAATGAAAAATGGAACTTCCCAGGATGCGAATTAGAACTCGTCAATGTGGCTAAATGTAAGGCTTTCTGAGAAATGCATGAGGAAGTATTACATTCGTGCTTATAACTTCTTGAAATGAAAAATATTTTACTTCTGGCGGTAGTATTATGCTCTCATGTTGTACTCGCTCAAAATCTAATCGCTTATCCGACGTACCAGCGGTATTTATCTGGTGATGGTGTTGATTATGGCGAACTGATTGATATCAAAGACAACGGAGCAGTGCTCAAGGTGAAAGTGAATGGTGAAAAAACGGAAGTCAAATGCGAGTCATTTTGGGGTTTTACTTACAAGGATGAATTGTTTAGGGTGGAATCGAATGAACACACCATCATGATGCTCGTCAATAAAGGAAAGCTTTGTTATTACGAAAACGGCGAATCAAACATGTGGTTGCTGAAAAACGACAATGGAAAAGTAAAAATGTCTACAGGTTTTGAATGTGCTCTATCAGATAACCTGGAAAGTCCATTGGTGATCGTGCCAACTCCCGGTCCAAGTGTCCCTAAAAAACCTTGGCTGAAGTTTCAAGAGGAACACAAAGAATTAGAATCACTTTTTGATTGTATGCGTGATAAGGATTCACTGGAGAAAATTCAAGTTTGCGTTCAGAAATTTGAAGAGGGAAAATTGAAGTAAGCTCACTTTTTCATTTGGAATTTCAAAATGAACGACTGGATTCATGAGGAATGGTATGGTTAGAGAGGATGAGATTTTCAACGCTCCAATGGTACAACGGTAATATGGATCTTGAATATCGTGTATTATAATATGTAATGCAATCTCTTGTCGGAATATTCAATGATGAGCCTATGGACCATTGATTTGCAATAAATCGTTTACATTATCGGCTATTCTTATGTTGATTTTGGTCTAAGGATTTTGACTTGAGCATATCTTTGATTCCATCAGCAAATTCAAAAATGAAAAATCTCTTCTTCATTCTCCTGATCTGTTTTGCTCAGCAACTCATGGCTCAACCCCCTGCAGACCCACCACCGCCACCACCGCCGCCGCCGGTCGAAGAAATTGACCACAATTCACCGATGATTTTCGTTGAACAAATGCCCGTTTATCCTGGGGGTGATACACAAATGCACATGGACATCATGAGGAATGCACCGTATCCAAAGGAGGAGTACGAAAAAGGAACCAGCTGCACCGTTTATGTGCAGTTCATTGTAGAGAGGGATGGAACTGTGAGTCATGTGGAGGCTCTCAAAACAGCTCCAAATATTCCCGCATTCACTCGAGTAACATTGGATGCTGTCAAAAAGCTCAAACCATTTGCACCTGGGATGCATGGAGGTAAACCAGCGCGCGTACAAATGACGATACCTGTAAAATTCGTGACGAAGTAAGTTTGTCTTTGATCAGGTGTTTTCAATGGTATTGTGATGATTCTTCGACGTTCAATTATTCATTCAGTTTATTGAGGAGATGGGTTATCCATTGATCGTCACTGATTTCATTTCCAATATAAAAGTCTGGAACAATGCCCACATCATCAATGGTCATCTTGCCGATGGTTACATATCTTGAGGTAGCATAAACCAACACGAATAGTTGGTCTGGTGAGGCTATTGTGGTGACATTTCCTACATCGAAAGCTCCTTTCGTTTGTCTTCCAAATGTTTTTACTTTCCAGCTTTGTTCGAGATCAAATATGAATTGCTCACCAGCACTTGCCGTGTTTTCATTGATCACAAGTGCAACTCGTTGCGGATGGCTTTGAGCCTGATCAAACTGGATGACCGAAGTCGTGCCTGCGAATATTTTTTCGAATCCACCCTTATTGGCCTCAAGACGATGCACAAAATCGGTAAACAATGTTCGTTCCTCCTCGGACAATTCTGGATTTTTCAGTAGTTCGATCCATGTGTTGTTGTTGGCATCCGAGGAATAGAACTCCACCAAATTGCGGTAAATAGGATGGGTGTAGATGTAAGGTAGGACGCTGGCGTAGGTGCGGTCAGAACCTCCACCATTATTCCTGATGTCGATGATCAGATTTTTGGATTGTAGGATTCGCTGATCCCATTGCGACACCAATGTTTCTAGTTGTTCCTTTTGATCTAAACCAAACGATGGAAATTTGAGATACACGGTTTCAGCATCGATTTGGAATGCAAATGGTGCATCAGCATATTTGGACTGATAGGTCAGTTCTTCCATCGGGGATAAATGGACTTCAGGCAACTGCTTGACCAGAGTGATTTGATCCAGGGTGAGGTATTTATTTGCTTCATAGACCACGTGATGAAAGGGTTGGGGTGAATGATCTCCCAAATAATATACCCCCTCATTCATTTTTTTTGAGAGGTATAGCTTGACGTCTCCTGCTTTCCAATCAGGGTTTTCCGATTGGATGATGTATCCCACAAAATATTCCTTCTCCTCTTGAAATAGAATCGAATATCCACCAGTTTTCCAAATGCCGGATAACGAGGTGATTGGATTTTCTTCAACCGATGCGCGCAATTGTTGTAGTTTTTTCTCAGAAATGGAATTGAATGTTTTTCCTGGTGTAACCGTTGACTTATCCGCTGTTTCTGATGCGTTCAAAAACAATCCGATGTGATTTTTCCGGAAAAACTGCAACCACGAATTGAGGATTTCAGCACATTCAGCAGCATCTGAGATCGAAGAAGCTTTTTGGGCAATGAGGTGGTTATGCAACTCATAACTTTCTTTCCCTTTTTTCTCCAGGGTGGAGACAAATCCGGCATCGTTTTCTTCAAATGTTTTTTTGAGCCAAACGAATTGTTCGTTGCAATGGCAAGGCTGAGCCCGAAGCCATTGTCCAAATAAGATGATGGTAATAAATAGACCTGTCCTTATTATCATAACAATGTGAAGGAGTTACATTACTGCTTTGAGCAGTCAGCATTAAACAGGTCTTAGAAATTTTTCCTATGCAGGAAAATCGACGCGATTATAAAAAACACACCTGTTTGAGTCGCATTTGACTTTGATCAGACAATAAAAAAAAAGGGCAAATCAGAACAGAGCATCTGATTTGCCCTTGATGATTATTTACTTCTTCACAAACCTTCCAACTTGTTTTCCTTCATGAAGGATCACATAGATTCCATTGTCTAGTTTACTGCAATCCACTTGCAGATTGGTCTTCCCGTTCGGGGTAATGCTCATGCAAATTCTACCCGTTATATCCACTATACAGAGCATTCCAGTTGGTTGTAATGATGCATTGAATTGCAAATGGATGATGTCTTTCACGGGATTGGGATAGAGTAGAAGAGGAGCTTCATTGGATTCTTCCACTGAGGTATATGTGACTTGCATGGATTCACTTATATCACTGCATCCATTGGCATCGGTGACTTCAACACTGTAATTTCCGGTCTCAGTGATCGGATAGGTCTGTGCTGTGGCATTGGCAATCGCATTCCCATTCAAATACCATTGATAAGATGAACCTTCGCTGGCGGTCAACAGATTTCCACTGACATTGAACGCTGCGTCAACAATCCATGCACTAAGTTCCCAGTTTTGAGAATAGGTGCACAAGCTATTGGATACATTCATGGTGAGAGTTCCACTTTCGTTCAAGGTGTGGGTGTAGTTATTTTCACCCAAAAGGGCATTATCAAAACTCCATTCAAGTGATTCTATCCAAATGGCCTCGTTGCTGCATTCTATGGTTTCGCCAGCACATATCGTTGTAGCCGAAATGCTTGCTTGTTCCAAGTCCACACAATCGTAAATGGTGTTGATTTCAGTGTTGGTGACAATAGCAGGATTGAAATCAAAGTAAATAGAAGCTGTATTGGGTATTTCGGTTCCTGCATCCAAACCAGTCACAGGTAGTATACGATAAGTCACAAAACCATGGCTGCCAGATTCATCTGAAATCGAATCCGGTAAATTGATGTCGTTCAAATAGAATGTCCCGAGATTGTTTTCATCAATCGACAACAGAAAATCATGCGACCAAGCTACCGGTTGCAACGTGCTTCGCTGGAGTAGATCATTCAAATCGTTTTCAATGCGAACATTGGACGCAGGAGCATTACCGGTGTTTTGAAAACGAATGGTGTATTGTAGTTCAGAACCGTCAAGCACGTATCCTGCATCTGTATGGCCGTTGGTTTCGGTGATGTCGTTGGGATCGTAGCTGCATGTCACTAAATAGCTGTCGGTCACAGAATAATCAAATGAAGTAATTCCACCACCATCCATCAAAGTAACGGTGGCAGTATTGAAGGCTGTAAGTCCAATATCTGCCGTGTTGACTGGTGTAACTAATACAGAAAATTGCAAAAGTTGCGTGGGCATGATGCCGCTAAAATCCCAAGTGATGGTATTTCCACTTATTGTTGTGGGTGTTGGGGTTGCAGAAATGAATTGATGCAATGGATCGAGCTGATATGTCAATGACCCATTGGCCACCAATGATCCGATGTTCTGACTGGAGATAAAATGATAGACGTTCGATGTGCTGTTGCAAACCCCTGGCCATGAAAACAGTGATAAACTCATTTCTGTTACGGGATCGTTGTCCGGTATAAAGGGGATATCAATTGTAATGTCTGCAGATGCATCGCTCAAATCGAGGTTGATTGGAAAACTACCTCCAACATTATAAGCACCGATCACATCATTCAGATTTAATATGTATTGGTCAGGCTCGAGTTGGATATTTATTTGACCTGTATTGGTATAATGCGTTTGTACGGCATTGTTGCTATTTGTCAAATCAGCTTGAAATGAGTAAAATGGTTGTTCTCCAAAATCGAATAGGTCATTTTGATTGTCGTCGATAAAACCATTGAGATGGAGTGTTGCAAATTGGTCAGCCACGATGTCCAATGGAATAATATATACGTGGCCTTCTGCCATCACAACCATTTCTTTTATGCCATCTTGATTGTAGTCGGTCTTGACAAGAGAAGAAACATTGTTGGTGATTCCTGTGTCGTAATGAACAACTGGGAACGTTGTATTACCTGATGTAATCCAACTATCATCTTGAAAAATGATGTTCAATATCCCATTTGTCGAAGGAAAAATGACATCACAATCTAGGTCTGTATCAATATCTATTGCAGCAAGTCCTGGTGCTGTATAGTCAACCACATCAATGGACGGTGATAAGGACCATCCTAAATCGGGATCACCGACTTCAATATAACTAGCAAATGGGTCAATACCTATCAGATTGTTTTGTCCATCGTTTTGCATATCAGCAATATCCCAGCTGTAACTATACAATTGCCAATAGGCGTCGTCCTCAAAAATACCCGCTCCAACAGCTGTGTGTACAATCATCTCATTGCCATCACCAACAATGCGTTGAAAGAGTATATCATTCCAACCGTCCTGGTTCAAATCGGTGATCAACATATCTGAAACATCACCGGGACAGCCGCAGGCTCCGTAGGTGTTGTTAGAACTTGCAAGTAGCACGGGTCCTGCAAAAACTCCGGCATTGTATTCTATTTTGTATATATTATCTTGTCCCACATATGTGTCAGGATCGCCGGGAATACCATTGAATAAAACAACAATGTCTTGGTCACCATCGGAATCTGCATCTCCAATGCTGATGCGGTTGAACCAAAAATCCCAAATATTGATCTCATCTGAAACATCCAATGAGTAGATCAATTGGTCAACTCCAAAAGCGAAACTTCCCAAATTTTCTTGGTAGAAAAGGCCATATGATGTCCCATTTGAGGCATTGCCATATGTTTCTGCGTGTATCAAGTCGGGAAGTCCGTCACCGCTTAAATCACCAAAGGCCCAATACTCTTGTTGACCAAGATCAAAAAGGGTGTGGTAGACAAATGCGTTGCTGCCAACATTTTCGCATAATCCAAAATTTTGCGCCGTAATGGTATTGATGTAAAAATTATTATAGTCGTTTCCAAAGTTATTACCTGTCGCACCGTCTGTTGTTAAGAAGTCAATATCGCCATCATTGTCAAAATCGATGGGATGAATACTCGTGTGCGATGTGCCGGTATTACATATCTCAATGGTAGCTCCAAATTGTGAAAAAGTAACTTTGACCGAAAGAATAATCAGGAGGGATGACAGGGTAAAAAACTTCATGGGATGATTTTGTTTTGGTTTTATGGCGGGCATCTAAAAATCTAAAGTCAATCTTTTTAGTGCCTAATTATGATGAGACGTTGAGATGGGGAATTTTCCATACAAAACTTCGACTGGGAAGTCATGAATCACCCTTTTTGATGATCAGTTCAACTGTTTTCAAGTTTATTCGGAGTCATAGTGCCAATGCGAAGAATGCATCTAGCCAACCTTCAAAACTCAAAATTTTGGGTGTCAAGAAAGTGATATGTCGGATTCTTGGCGTATTCCATTGCAAGTTGCCGCTCAAAAAAAAACGCCTGCATCATTGCAGGCGTCTCTCCATTTTTTCTGAAATGACTTACGAAAGGGTCATTTCCATCTGATGTTTTTCAATGAGTTTTCTGAGGTTAATCAAAGCATATCGCATACGGCCGAGTGCTGTGTTGATGCTGATATCAAGTTGCTCGGAAATTTCCTTGAAACTCATATCATAATAAAGACGCATCATGACAATCTCCTTTTGTTCCATCGGCAGATAATTCAGCAAGCGCTTTGTGTCAGTCAGGACTTCTGCATTCATATGCGATTCTTCCGAATTTTTTTCGTCATTTCCAATGAAATCAAACGGATTGTAATCATCACGTTCGCGTGTCACAGGCATTTTCTTCTTTCCTCGGAAATAGTCGATGCAGAGATTGTGCGCAATTCGCATTACCCAGGCACTAAATTTCCCTTCTTCATTGTAATTCCCTTCCTTCAGTGCATGAATGGCACGAACAAACGTGTCTTGAAAGATGTCCTCGGCTACTGCACGGTCTTTCACGTACATCATGATTTTACCGAATACACGACTCTTGTAGCGTTTCAATAGCTCCTCGAATCCTTCTTCCTTACCGTTGTAGTAAATTTCGACCAGTTGACGGTCGGTCATTTGTTGAACACGCATAATTCCCTCCTCTTTTTTTAGGTTCTGATGTTTGTCTTACTTAGAACAAAGAGTAGAATTTATCCTTATAGATCGTGCGCGTGTTTGGTTTGGGTGGTTGGTTACCCGCAGATAACGCCACCGAATTTGTTTTATTGTGTACCAGACCAAAAAATTTCAATCCGATATCCAAATATAGGGAGAATTTCTGAATTTCCAAGAAAAAACTCAATAATTATGAATTGTGAAGTGATGAGTATTGAGATGTTGAGGCTATACAGCCCTATTCTCAATACTCAATACTAACTACTCACTACTTACTAAGACGATTCACACCCATTTTCGTCCCTTCGTGTAATTTTAAATTTTAAATCCCGAATTTTAAATTCCTTCAATAGTTTCGTCACCCAAAATTTCATCAATCTACATGAAAATCTCTCACATCCTGTATTCCGGACTTATTGCTGTTGCATTGGGCTCGTGTTCAGAACAACCGAAAAATGCTCCGGTTGAAACCAAAAAGGAAGAACAACCTGCCGATCAAAAAATTATCGGTGAAGATGGTAAACTCTATCAGAGTGAGCAATTCGCTGACCTTCGTGTTTTGCATTACTACATCCCTCAATGGGATTCGTTGGATCCAAAACAAAAGGAATTGGTCTATTATCTCTATGAAGCTGGTCTCGCCGGAAGAGATATCATGTGGGATCAGAACTGCAAATACAACCTGGCCATACGACATGCATTGGAAAATATTTACTCCAATTATCAAGGCGATAAAAACGCCGATGGCTGGAAAAATCTGGTGATCTACATGAAGCAGTTGTGGGCACACAATGGTATTCACCACCATTACAATAACAATAAAATTGTTCCGGCATTCACCGAGGCTTATTTCGACGAAGTGGCCAAAGCAACCAATACTACCATCAGCGCTGATGCCAAACGCGCAATCTTCGACCCAACATTTATGGCCATGAAAGTCGAAAGCGACGTGAACAAAGATCTCGTGGCTTCCTCAGCGGTAAATTTCTATGAAGGTGTTACAAATGCTGAAGTGGAGGAGTATTATGCCAAATTGCGCAAACCCAATGATCGTTCGCCGGTTGAATATGGATTGAATAGCAAACTGGTGAAGGAGAATGGTGTCATCGTGGAAAAACCATGGAAAGTAGGTGGCATGTACTCAGCTGCCATTGAAAAAGTTGTGATGTGGTTAGAAAAAGCGGAAGGCGTTGCAGAGAATCCAAAACAAGCTGCTGCGCTGCGTTCATTGATTGAATACTATAAAACTGGTGACCTGAAAAAATGGGCCAACTTCAATATCACATGGGTGAATGCCACTGAAGGGGATATTGATTTCATACAGGGTTATGTGGAAACTTACAATGACCCAATCGGAATGAGGGGTTCTTACGAAAGCGTGGTTGAGATCAAGGATTTCGAAGCATCTCAACGCATGAAGGTCATGATGGACAATGCACAATGGTTCGAAGACAATAGCTCCACCGCCAAAGAACACAAAAAGGAAAAGGTGGTGGGCATCACATACAATATCGTGAATGTAGCTGGCGAATCAGGTGATTCTTCACCACAAACACCAATCGGAGTAAATCTTCCGAATGCCAACTGGATTCGCGCTACTCACGGAAGCAAAAGTGTGAGCTTGGGCAATATCGAAGAATCTTACGAAAAGGCCAGCGGATCAAGTCTATTGGCTGAATTTGCTCACGATGAAGAAGAAATTCGTCTCGCTAAAGAATACGGTGGAATTGCAGGTAAACTACATACTGCAATGCACGAAGTGATCGGACACGCCAGCGGAAAAATCAATGATGGTGTGGGTCAACCTCGCGAAATGCTGAAAAATTATGCGAGCACCATCGAAGAAGGTCGCGCTGATCTCGTTGCTCTCTACTTCATCATGGATCAAAAACTGGTTGATCTCGGATTGATGCCAAGCCTCGAAGTAGGCAAAGCAGAATACGATAGCTATCTGAGAAATGGCCTGCTGGTGCAATTGCGTAGAGTGGGTGAAGGCAAAGACCTGGAAGAAGCACACATGCGCAATCGCGCCTGGATTTCGAATTGGTTATTGGAGAAAGGCAAAGCGGATGGCAGCATCGCTGAAGTGAACCGTGATGGCAAACTTTATTACGATATCAAGGACTATAATAAAATGCGCGAAAATGTGGGCCTGTTGCTGAAAGAAGTACAACGCATCACCAGCGAAGGTGATTTCAATGCTGCTGCTGCTTTGGCGGATAATTATGGTAAAAAAGTGGATCAGGCTATTCGCAAACAAGTGATTGATCGCGCAGCCAAATTCAATATCGCTCCATTCAATGCCATGGTGAATCCACAACTCACTCCTGTGATGGATGAATCTGGAAAAATCACTGATGTGAAAGTGACATATCCTGAAAGTTTCACCGAACAAATGTTGGGTTATGGTAAAAACTACTCATTCCTTCCTTTGGAGAATTGATGTAGAAATAATAAGAAATGAAAAACGGGGCCTCGTGCCCCGTTTTTTTATGTCAGAATTTTATGGATGTCTATGGATGTGAAGCTCGTCGCAAACGATCATTGATTGCCAAGCCAATGCCGGTATCGGGAACCGTTTCTGCGAGGATAAAATCGCCGGGCTGACTGTCTAAGATTCTCATTGCTGTGAAAAGATTGCGAGCGGCTTCGTGTAAATCTCCCTTTTCGGATAATCGGTAATTGCGATATCCAAAGTATTGTTCCTGAAAACTAAGAATAGAGATGTTCTGCGTGTATTGTTCCAACAATTCCTGGATGTTGCCAAGAATAAGCTTTTTACGCGGAGCATAATGCGACAACATCATCCCCGGTGCTTGTGGTGAACTCGAACTGTTGGTCTGAACTTCCACTTCACCAATCACAGAGGTGATAGATTCTACAGACACGCCACCAAGTCGCAGAATCTTTGGTGGTGTGACGGTGCAATCAATAATGGTTGATTCTACACCCACGCGACATTCGCCACCATCGATGATCAACTCGATTTTTTCACCCAATTGATCCGCTACGTGAGATGCCCTTGTCGGAGAAATATATCCAAACGGATTTGCGCTCGGTGCCGCGAGCGGCAATTTCAATTGTTCGAGGAGTTCCAGTGTAAGTCTGTGATCCGGCATACGCACACCAACAGTAGGAAGACCGGAAGTCACCACATCCGGGATGAGATCATTGCGCTGAAGTAAGATGGTCAGTGGTCCGGGCCAGAAAGCATCCATGAGCAATCGTGCTGAAGGACTTATTTCCTGTACATATTTCTCTACTTCATTTTTCGAATAAACATGCACAATGAGTGGATCAAATGATGGACGATTTTTGGTTTCGAAAATGCGTATCACCGCGTCTGCATCCAGCGCATTGGCTGCAAGTCCATAAACGGTTTCAGTCGGAATAGCAACTAGTTTTCCGGCTTTAAGCAACTCACATGCTTGAGCAATATTGGTATGGATCGCGGCGGACATTCGGCAACAAATATCAGTCGCAGGTGTTAAATAATAGTGGTTCTGTCGATGTTTATTCCGTAAAGGCTAAAATCAGCGACAATTGATGAAAATATAATGGTCCTGAATATGGGTTCAGGTTGATGTTTCGAAACCCATAACTGTATCTGATTTCAGGTTGAATGCTGAATGGCTTCAACACCTTTTCGCATCCAATACCCACGTCCATAGCGACATCGCTGCGATATCCATAATTTCCTTGTGGTAGATTTTCCTGCTTCACCGGAATACGCAGGTTGGGACCGATGGTGAGGAAGGGCTTATATG
>JAIBBG010000015.1 GCA_019694805.1 Flavobacteriales bacterium
GGAAAAAGTGCGAGAACCGTTATTCCTGCCAATGAAGATGAAGAAAAACTCGTGATGGAATTTCAATTGCTCACGAGCAAGCCGGTACTCTATGTATGCAATGTGGAAGAAAGTTCAGTGGTGAATGGCAATGCCCACGTAGCCAGAGTGCGCGAAGCAGTAAAAGATGAGCGCGCAGAAATCATCGTTCTTGGCGCCGCCATTGAAGCGGATATTGCATCACTGGAAACCTTTGAAGAACGTCAGATGTTCTTGCAGGATCTTGGTCTCGAAGAACCTGGCGTTTCTAAGCTCATCCGTGCGGCATATCACCTCTTGAATTTGCAGACTTATTTCACTGCGGGTGTAAAAGAAGTGCGTGCATGGACCATTCACAAAGGAGATACAGCCCCACAAGCAGCCGGCGTGATTCACTCCGATTTTGAAAAAGGATTCATCCGCGCTGAAGTCATCAAGTACAAAGATTTTCTCCAATATAAATCCGAAGCCGCGGTGCGTGATGCCGGTAAATTGGGTGTTGAAGGAAAAGAATATGTGGTAGAAGATGGCGATGTGATGCATTTCAGATTCAACGTCTGATTTTCTACGCCTTACTTTTCTTTTTACACTATAGGACCTCCCATCTGGATGGAATAAGTATACATTCCTCTACACTTTTTATTGAAGAATAATGGCTGTGGAGAAAGTACAAGTCACCTTCTGCGGTTCAATGGTCATGTTGAAGGTGTAAACCATATTTTGCATGACAAGCAAACGTTTGCGCACGCAGGCCACCGAAGGTGGCCTGCCTAAACCCCACTTTATGCATTGTCATTCCTCTTCGCGTAGCGGAGAGGGATCTAAAGTCCATCAACACCAACATGAGGTGTTGTGCGAAATGAAGTCTTGTGCTCTTTTTTTTCTCTGACTTTCTTTTTGCCTTGATGCAAAAAGAAACAAAAAGATCAAGGCTGTTGAGAAAATCCTTGAAATCCTCAACATCTCCGGGCGACCGACCCAAACTCCTCACAGTTTTAAAAATGATGTATGTGCTTTTGTTGATTCGAATCGATGTTGGACATTTTTAAAACTGCTCGTCTACATGGGTCGCTCTTTGCCCTACGATGTTGGGATTTCTACGGATTTTCTCAAAGGCCGACAGCACCAACATGAGGTGTTTCGCTAAGAGATCTCATGTGTTCTGATTTTTCCTTTGTGGCCTCATGCTAACGCAAATTCCAGTTGGATGGAATAAGCATAGATTCCACTACACTTCGTGTAGCGGAATGACGACTGTGGGAGAAGTATGAGCCGCCTGCGGCGGATTGGAAAGACAAGCAAACGTTTGCGCACGCAGGCCACCGTAGGTGGCCTGCCTAAACCCCACTTTATGCTTTGTCATTCCTCTTCGCGTAGCGGAGAGGAATCTCCTTGCTCCATTGTCCTCACAGCTCGCCGCAGGCGGCGAAACCTCACCACCCACACCCGTCATGCCTCTTCGCTATGCGACGAGGAACCTTTGAATTTCCAGTCCGTTTAGGGCATTTAGGAATTGCAAAGATTCTGGTGATTCCATTTTTTCCAAAGGCCTATCCGGTAGTACATTTGCGGCGCTTTTCGGACAATGAATTCCGATGAGCAATCAATCAAGTTCTCTAACATTTTAAATCAAAAAAACATGTCCCAAACTGTTTTGACTCCGGACACTTACAGCAATGAACTGCAGGTGTATGTGAATCAAGAAAAAGCTGCTGTGGATCTGCTCAACAGCGTAGGTAAACTGCTTTTTGACAAGAGCATCGAATTGGTGCTTTTCCGCAACCACATGGTAGACATCAGTGCTACCGAAATCATGCGTCTGCACAAGTATGCAGCCGAAGTGGTTGGTAAACCTATCAGCATATTTGATACAGCCGACCTCGCTCGTGGTCTGTACGATATGGAACTCGCTCCGGCAAAAATTGATATCGGAAAACTGGCCAGCGAATGGCTCGTTGAACGCGATCACTATAAAACTCAGGCTGAGTTTCTTTCCGAGAAACTTCGCAATTTCATGAAAGAAGAAGGCGCCGACCTCGAACCTCGTGATGTGGTTTTGTTCGGTTTTGGTCGTATCGGCCGTCTTGCTGCTCGTGAACTCGTGAAGCAGGCAGGTAAAGGTCAGCAACTTCGTCTCCGTGCCATCGTAACCCGCGAGGACGACGATCTTTCGATTAAAAAACGTGCTGCATTGTTTGAAAACGATTCAGTACACGGTCGCTTCAAAGGCACTGTGGATGTTGATTATGAAAACAAATCGATCATCGTCAACGGTCAGCGCATCTACATGATTGGCGCGAAAGATCCAGGTGCTATTGATTACACCAAATATGGCATCAACAACGCGCTATTGATTGACAATACTGGTGTTTTCAAAGACAGAAATGCACTCAGTATTCACCTGAAAGCAAATGGCATTGAAAAAGTAATCCTCACTGCTCCAGGTAAAGAAGTACCGAATATTGTTTACGGCATCAACCACAGAGATCTTGACATTGAAAATGAAACCATTTTCTCTGCTGCATCTTGCACCACCAATGCCATTTGCCCGATCCTGAAAAGCGTAAACGACGCGCTTCATATCGACAAAGGCCACATTGAAACGGTTCACGCATATACCAACGACCAAAACCTTTTGGACAACATGCACAAGAAGAGCCGTCGTGGCAGAAGCGCTGCGGTGAATATGGTTATCACTGAGACTGGTGCCGGTAAAGCGGTTACGAAAGTGATTCCGGAATTGAAAGATAAATTGACTGCAAACGCAGTGCGCGTACCCACCCCGAATGGTTCATTGGCCATCATTCACGCTTATGTTGACAAAGCCACCAGCCGTGATGAGGTGAATGCTATTGTGAGAAAGAGCGCGCTCGAAGGCGATCTCGTTAATCAGATCTACTACAGCATCAGCGAAGAACTCGTGAGCTCTGATATTGTCGGCAACGATTGTTGTTCAGTATTTGACTCACAAGCTACCATCGTTTCTCCTGATGGAAAGGGAGTGGTGCTTTATGTATGGTACGACAACGAATTTGGTTACACCAAGCAGGTGATTCGCCTTGCGAAGTATGTAGCCAAAGTGCGCAGGAATATTTATTACTAAGAGAATAAACCTCATGAATCAGGGCTGCTTCTTCTCAGGAGCGGCCCTTTTTTTTGATTCATGTTATGGACTGATTCTTTTCATGTTTGCCATGGAAGATTTTATCATCCTATCTTCGCCTTATGTCAGAATTTCTGGAACTCGTTAAAGCCAAGCTGCTTGCCTTGATCGATATTTTCGATCCGATGCTGATCGTGTATTATTTCGTCATTGTTATCGCCATGCTGCTTATTGAATGGCTGATTTTGGGTTGGGAAGATTCATCTCTCAAAAAAATCAAAGAGTTCAAAGGAAGTGTCAAAACAGATTTCATCTTCTTCCTGATCGATGCCTTCAATGTCTACAACCTCATTGCGGTGATCGTCACCTTTGGTGTTTTTCATCTGGCGGCCAGATTGATTTACGAAACAACACATCTTGATTTGGCTGTTCACATTGCGAATCCTTATTTACAATTTGCAGCAGTATTTGTATTCAGTGATTTCAAAAACTATTGGAGTCATCGCATTTTTCATCGCTACATGCCTTTTTGGAAACTGCATGAATTTCATCATTCGGCGACTGAGTTTTGTATGCTGACGCGATACCGTGGACACTTCGTGGAGAATGCGGTGAAACGCCTCTTCGATGTGATTCCTTTCGCCATCCTCGGTGCACCCATTGAATCTTATTTTGCTGTAAAGGTTTTGAGTGAAATCCATCAAATCGCTTTGCATTCATCGTTCAAATCGGATTGGGGATTTATTGGTAAGTACATACTGGTATCTCCTGCCGCCCATCGCATTCATCATTCGGTTGAGTTTGACCACTACGACAAGAATTTTAGCAATACCTTTATCTTCTGGGATAGGATTTTCGGAACATATCATCCTGCTGTGGAAGTGAAAGAGCTTGGTGTAACGGACAATCCATACAACAAGGAGGGTATGGTAAAAGATATGATCATTGGTGTGCGTCGTTTCCTGTCATCTCTTTTTCCCCGAAAAATATCTTCGCAATAACCATACGAACATGAAAAAACTCTTTACCTTCTTGGCTGGCTTTATCCTATTCATTTCACAGGATATTCAAGCACAATTCTGTTCGACTTCGGGCAATGTGGTCATTTTTGCCAATTACGATGGCGGTGACCTCACCATCAATGTGGATGAAGACATTCCCAATCTCAAAATTGGTATCTGTACATACGAAGCGGTAACCATCAATATTACTGGTCCATTTGCCAGCAATGTCACTGCTGTGCAGTATGCGGGTTTTGATAGCTACAACAACCATTGTTCGCAAGTGGTAGCCAATACCACCATCAATGGAGTATCATCATCCATCACCGAAGTGTTGTTTGCTCCTCCGGCAACGTTCACCACACCAGAGGGGTATGGCAGTATCATTTGTGCTTACAGTTGTGATACAGATTGGCAAGGCGGCTGCAATACTGCAGAACAAATCGTTGATTATTTCGTGAATGAATTCGATGGTGAATTGTTGATGTATTACACCCAATACGGATGTTGGCCAGCTCAAAGCATTGCCATTTCGGGTGGAGGTACTTGTTGCCCTGGAATTGAAATGACAGCGCCGGTTGCGGATATCAATTTTTCTGATACGAGCATTTGTCCGGGTGAATGCGTCACCATCACAGACGCGAGTACCAATGAACCAACTGAATGGACCTGGACTTTTCAAGGGGCGAATGTTTCTACATCATCCATTCAAAATCCGGGAGCTGTGTGTTTCGATGCTGCGGGCAACTATCAGATCACCCTTACTGCTACGAATATCTATGGAAGTACGGTTGCGATAGAATACCTCACTGTGGAAGCCTGTGCTGTACCCGGATGCACTTATCAGCAAGCGACCAATTATAATCCTGCTGCAACCGTAGATGACCACAGTTGTGTTTTCAATTGTGGTGGTGGATGTCCAGGTGATTTCAATGATGATGGATTCATCAGTGTAGCCGATCTCATTTTATTTGTTGCTGCTTACGGATCTGTTTGTCCGAATTGATATGTGCTATACCATTCAACAATTGGAGGAAAGAATTCGCAAACAAGGTTTGCGGAATCAGAATACACCTGAAGAAATTGAAAAGGCATTGCAGTTGTTTCGCAGACAGATGTCAGGTGAACCCATGTTCATGTTGAGTGGGTTCGATCATCCATTGCTTTGGTGTATTCACCGTGAAGGGGAATTGGTCATTGAAAAAATGAGTTGGGGATTGATTCCTTCATGGAACAAAGATTTGAAAGAAGCCTTGAAAATGCGTAACATGACCCTCAATGCAAGAGGTGAAAGTTTGTTTGAAAAAAAGTCTTTCAAAATTCCTGCTCAAAAACAGAGATGTCTCCTTCCCGTAACGGGTTTCTATGAATACCAGCATGTCAAAGGAAAAAACTATCCTTATTTCATCGACTGGTCTGATGAAAGTCTACGCTTATTGGCATGTATCTATGACGTGTGGAACAATCCTGCTTCAGGAGAAGAAGAAAAAACATTTGCGATTGTCACGACAAAAGGCAATCCTTTGATGGCCACCATTCATAACAATCCGGAATTGGATGAACCACGTATGCCCTTGGTGTTATCCGGTGATGATTTGCTCACATGGCTTGATCCGGACGCAACGGAAGAACAAATCAATGCATTGATCAAACCTTCCTCTGATGAAGACATGAAAGCACACACAGTAAGACCACTGCGTGGAAAAAACTCGCCAGGCAATACTTCTCTCGCTACAGAAAAATATGTTTATCCAGAGTTGAATCCTCCGCTCACGTTGTTCTGAATTTTGTCGCGGTGTCGCGATTTTTGAAAATTATTTTCAGAATAATGAATCGCTCATTGAACTGATTTGTATGTCATGTGTACAGCATGTCGAATCAAAATTTTTGTACAACATGAAACACATTTCACTTTTTTGGTTGGTTTGTCTTTTGACCATCAGCAAAACTCAGTTCGCGCAGCATGCGGGAAATTATCTCTACAACAACAACTACGGCATCAATACTGATCGAGCTGCAGTGAACATCAATACGCCATCTGCCAACACGATATCACTCAAGGCGGAAGTGATGATGAACGTGAAACCGACCAGCTATACGGCCATTTTTTCTGCGACTCAAACCGGAAAAGATATTTTCGAAGTTGACTCCATGATGGCGCAGCGCATCGATCAAGTAAAATATGCTCTTGGTCTGATGGGTATTCCGGAATCTGACGTTCACATTGATGCTGTTTCCATGATCCCAACTTATGCCTACAAATTGGAAGAGAAAAAATTCTCCAAACGGTCAACAGAAGTGCCGGTTGGTTTCGAAATGAAAAAGAACATTCACATCTTATTCAAGCAACCACATTTGCTGGATCTCATCATTTCGGAAATGGCGTTTGCTGAAATTTATGACATGGTAAAAGTGGAATACAACATTGATGGCATGCAATCCTACTATGAAGAACTTCGCAAAGCTGCTTTGGAGGTGATCGATTCAAAAGAACTTACCTATGAGTCATTGAAGATGCACTTGGATGTCTACTCTATGGGTGATGGTTTCAACTGCACTTACCCCATTGAAAGATACAAATCATATACTGCATTCAATAGCGGTAGTTCATACCAGGCTGTAGCTTATGCCAGAGCGAATAGGGAAAACAACGTGACGGTAAATGGTAAAAACACTACAGTGAACGTCTACGGTGAAAAGAGTTATGAAGGGTATGAACAGCAATTCATTGTGCAGACCGCGGAAAAGAACAAAACCATTTTCTATGATCGCATGCCCTACAATCAATTTGATAAAGTAATCAATGCCGATACAGAAGAGCCATGCATCCAATTGTTTTATAACCTTCAGGTCTATTATAATATTTTGAATGATGCACAATACCAGGCAAAATTGGAGCAGGAGGAAGCGGTGAAAAAGGCGAAAGCAGATGCAGAAAAAAATATGGGTAGAAGACACAAAGCTCGTCGCAACTAGACTCTTGTAAATGAATAGTCCCCGGAACATGTGAATACCGGGGACTATTCTAAAGTATTTTATGGGAATCAGTTATTGGCTCGTTTCGCCCGTTGCATCGGATTTTCACGAGATGGGCCTTGACGATTTTCTTTATACAATTCAAATCGACTGGGCACAACCTTCGCAGGCCAGTTGTTGTTGTTCAGATCAACATCGGCGGTCTCGAGCCATGGATCGAGTGTGATGGAAACCACTTCCTGATTCACACTGAACACCTTGGTCACTTCTGGTTCACTGCGTTTCCATATCTCCGCCGGTATGCGAATTTCCTGATGACTACCATCCTTGAACTGCAGGTCAAAAATCAAAGGCATGATCAATCCGCCTTTGTTTTCTACTGTGACTTGATAAAATAATTTTCCTGAATTCACCAATTTCTTTTCATCATCAGAAAGTCTGGACAAATATTCCTCGTATTCCTTTTTGTCAAGGGTCGTAATCTCGTAGGGATCAAATGTGGTATAGAAATCGCGCATGTCAGGATCACTCTGTACCTGGATTTCTAATTTCTCCTGACGGTCTTTTTCAAGTGAAACATCTTTGGGTTTGTTGGCTTTCTGATTGCGGTCAAATTGTTTTTCAATCTCCGGATTATGTGTATTCAATCGAAATGCCCGTACTTCTTTCAGATTCATATCGCAATGGTCTGTTTCATAAAACCATCCTCGCCAGAACCAATCGAGATCAACACCGCTGGCATCTTCCATGGTGCGGAAAAAGTCATCGGGTGTTGGATGACGAAAAGCCCAACGCCTTGAATATTCTTTGAATGCATAGTCAAAAAGCTCACGGCCCATGATGGTCTCGCGCAGAATATTCAAGCCCGTAGCGGGTTTGCCATATGCATTGTTTCCAAATTGATAAATGCTCTCACTGTTCGTCATGATCGGACACATCTTGCTTTTATCACCTTTCATATAATCGACGATATTTCTCGCAGGTCCGCGTTGACAAGGATAATTGCTATCGTATTCTTTTTCCGTGAGGTATTGAACGAATGTATTGAGTCCTTCATCCATCCACGTCCATTGTCTTTCATCACTATTGATGATCATCGGGAAAAAATTATGACCAACTTCATGGATAATGACTGAGATCATGCCGTTGCGAGTACCTTCATCGTAGGTACCATCTTTTTCTGGACGACCACCATTGAAACAGATCATCGGATATTCCATTCCCATCCATTTGGTGTGTACCGAAATGGCAACAGGGTAGGGGTAATCAATGGTGAATTTGCTATAGGTGCGCAAGGTATGAGCAACCACGCGTGTGCTGAACTGTCCCCAAAGTGGATTGCCTTCCTTGGGATAGTATGACATGGCGAGAGGAGTTTTATCGCCAATTTTTACGCGTTGTGCATCCCAAATGAATTTTCTGGAAGTGGCAAAAGCAAAGTCGCGCACATTCTCAGCTTTGAAGACCCAGGTTTTTTCTTTGGTTGATTTGTCCTTTTCATTTTCCCGGGCTTCATCTTCGGTAACTATAACCACGGGCTCATCAGAAGTTTTGGCTTTTTCGAATCGCTGAAATTGGGTCGTGGTTAAAACATCCTTTGGATTTTGCAAAACGCCGGTGGCCGCCACAACATGATCTTCAGGAACAGTGATCGAAACAATATAATTTCCGAAGTTCAGGGTGAATTCACCCATGCCGAGGAATTGTTTGTGTTGCCACCCTTGATTGTCGGCATAGACCACCATTCGCGGGAAAAACTGCGCCATGGTGTACAAGTGGTTTTTATCTTCTTCGAAATATTCATAACCACTTCTTCCACCAAGTCGGATGCGGTCATTGATGTTATACCACCATTTGATCTTGAAGACGAAAGTACCTTTAGGCTTTAAACCACCAGGCAAATCAATACGCATCATGGTTTTATTGATGGTGTACTTCAGTGGTTTTCCTGAAGCGTCTTGGACATGCTCCAGCTTGAATCCACCATCGTACCAAGGCTCGAGGTCGATGAGGTCGTTATAACTCACTTTGTCTTCAATCTTCATTTGTTCGATGGCATACGAATCGCTGTTTTTCGCAAATGCATTCTGATCGAGTTGAAGCCAGATATAAGTGAGTTGATCGGGAGAATTGTTGAAATAGGTAATTTCTTCCTCGCCATAGAGAGTCTGAGTGGCATCGTCGAGTCGGATTTTCATGTTGTAATCTGCCCGCTGTTGCCAGTACGCAAAACCGGGTGCTCCGCTGGCGGCTCGTTGATCATTGGGTGTGGCCAATTCCGGACCCAATTGTTTGAATTTATCCTCCCATTTTACAGGTTGATCCTGTTGTGCCCGTAAGAAGGCAGGCGCTATGACACACAAAATAAAAAGTCTTCTCATCGTGATGGATTGTTCGACAAATTTAGTGCGACATGACGAAGGTTTTGAATTACATTTGTGTGCTGGAAATACTTTCAAAAAGCAATGGCACCTTTCACTGAATTAGAAGAACTTGTTCTGGAAGACGTAGTGACCGTCGAAGAGAAAAAACTCGTCCTTTATAACGACGAAGTGAACACCTTTGATTTTGTGATTACTTCATTAATGGATGTATGTAACCACGAAATGCTTCAAGCTGAGCAATGCACACTGATCGTTCATTACAACGGCAAATGCGCTGTGAAGCAAGGTGAATTTGACAAACTCGAACCGATGTGTACGGCGCTATTGGATAGAGGACTCACTGCTGAAATCCAGTAGAATATTTGCATTTTTAACCCAATCACTTTTTATGAAAAAAATTCACGTAGCGGTCATAGTACTGACCATCATTGGTATTGTCATCGGTTGTGCGCGTGTACCCATCAGCGGCAGACGTCAACTTAACCTCATTCCTGAATCCGAAATGATGGGCATGAGTTTTCAGGCCTACAAAGATTTTCTGGATACCAATCGCGTGCTTGCGGATACAGACAAAAACGTTGTGATGGTTCGCCGTATTGGCAACAACATCAAAGGCGCCGTTGAAAAATACCTTGCCGATAATAACCAAACGAAAAGAGTTGAAGGTTTCGATTGGGAGTTCAATGTCGTACAACAAGACGTCGTGAATGCGTGGTGTATGCCGGGCGGAAAAGTTGTCGTGTACACCGGCATTCTTCCTGTTACACAGGATGAACAGAGTCTGGCTGTAGTCATGGGACATGAAATCGCTCACGCCATAGCACGTCATGGTAATGAACGCATGAGTCAGGGACTTGCACTGCAACTTGGCGGCGCTGCTTTGAGTGTTGCGCTTTCTGAAAAACCTGCACTCACCAGAAATATTTTTCTTCAATCTTATGGTATCGGTTCTACACTCGGTTCATTGGCGTACAGCAGAAACCATGAAACTGAAGCCGACAAACTCGGCTTGGTATTTATGGCCATGGCCGGATATGATCCTCAGGTTGCCATTTCATTTTGGGAACGCATGGCAGCAAGCGGTGGTCAGGCTCCTCCGGAAATTTTGAGCACTCACCCAAGTGATGCCACCCGCATATCGACCTTAAGAGAATTTATGCCGCAGGCTATGAAATATTACAAGCCGGGATAACCGGTTTTATCTCTGTTTCAAAAACCATCATCATGAAAAATAACTTTCCTGATGATGGTTTTTTTTATGAGAAATAGTTTGATGAGTGCATGAGGCGCATCGTCAACTTGAGTCCGAAATGCATTAGCGCCAAGTTGAAGTTTTGTAAAATATTTTACGGTCATAAAGCGTTTTAAGTCGTTGATAGTCGTGTTGATAAAACTCATTTTTGTTCAATGTAGTTTTAATTTTTAGGGCCTTGTTTAAAAATAACTTTGCCGCATTCTTTTACCACCTCAAACACAACATCATGCAGGACAGACTTAAAATGATTGAAACAATGTTGGAGACCAATCCTAAGGATAGTTTTCTTCATTACGCTGCTGCCCTGGAGCATCAAAAGAATGGCGATGTGAACACCGCAATCAAGATCATTCAAAAGATCATCAAGAACGATCCGGATTATCTCGCGAGTTATTACCAATTAGGTAAAATGCTTGAAGAGAAAAACAAAATGAATGAGGCTGTAGATGTCTATAAGGCGGGTAAATCCATCGCCAGAAAACAAAACGACATGAAGACACTTGGCGAACTTTCAGAAGCCCTCATGCTTCTGGATGTTTATGAGGACTGATTGTTTTCCCCTAAGAAATCTTAATAGTTTGTTGTGATCTGCGTATTGCGCACTTTTTGAGCGCTATTTTTGTTATGACCTGAAAGGTCTGTGTTCCACATGCTCATGAGAAAACTTCTGCTTTCATTGATACTCGCCGGAATCACTTGGAATGCCACCGCATCCAAGATCCTGATTCCAATGGATGATTCACAAACGAATCATCTCAAAGCTTATGGCATTGCCTACTGGGTATTGCAAAATAAGATTCCCATTGAATGGTTATTGAACTACCGCGGCGGTAGTTTTTTGTGTGATGGATTCGAAGATATCTCTAAAGAATGTCGTATCCGTGGTGTGTCATTTCAGGTTATTGCCGATGTGCAGGCTCAACAGATCTACTCTGAAATCGCCGATCCTGAAGTGAACATGGAAAAGGTGAAACTTGAAGTGGCACCTAAAATTGCTGTGTACTCTCCTCCGGGTAAACAACCTTGGGATGATGCTGTTACTCTTGTTCTCACATATGCCGAAATTCCTTACACCATCATTTACGATGCTGAAATCGTTCACAATGAACTACCGAAGTATGATTGGCTTCACTTGCACCATGAGGATTTTACAGGTCAATACGGTAAGTTCTATCGTAGTTTTAAAAATGCAGCATGGTATCAAGAAGAAGTGAAGACACAAGAGGCATTGGCAACTTCACTTGGTTTTAGCAAAGTGTCTGAGATGAAGCGTCAGGTCGCTGTGAACATCCGAAATTTTGTGCTGGGTGGTGGTTTCTTATTCACCATGTGCAGTGGTACTGATTCATTCGATATCGCTCTTGCAGCAGAAGGTGTGGACATTGTTGAGAGTGTTTTTGATGGCGATCCCAGTGATCCGCAATCACAGCAAAAACTCCAATACAATAACGGCTTTGCTTTTGAAAATTACAGATTGGATAAGGATCCGAATATTTATGAATTCTCAGACATCGATGGTACGGAGGATCATAATGTGCTCGGTGAAACCAAAGACTTTTTCACCTTGTTCGATTTTTCAGCGAAATGGGACATCATTCCTACGATCCTAACCCAAAATCATACTCAGGTGATCCACGGATTCATGGGACAAACAACTTCATTCCGTGAGAAATTCATCAGAAGTAATGTCACCATCATGGGTGAATCTAAAAGCATCAAATGTGCGAAATATGTTCACGGTGAACTCGGACAGGGACAATGGACATACTATGGTGGACACGATCCGGAAGACTATCGTCACCTCGTTGGTGATCCACCGACAGATTTGAATTTGTTTCCCAATTCACCGGGATACAGACTCATCCTCAACAATATTCTTTTCCCCGCAGCTAAAAGAGAGAAGCAAAAAACCTGATCCTTATTCGGGAATAACGATCGATTTTTTACTGCTGGTATAAGCTCCGAATACTCCGAGAGCACCACCTTCAACATTAGACACTGGATTTGCCGGCGCAGCAGCGAACGGACTTCCGGCATCTTCTGAAGCTACTGATGCAAAAGTTTGATAGAATTCGTAAAGCTCCGGACTCAATGATTGCAATTCAATATCTACTGAATCACCCGCAGCAAAAGAATAAGTGAAGATCGGAATTCTGATCAAGACTCCATCGTTCAGGTTGTCATCAAATACCATGATATCATCTGCTGTATTCTGCAATTCACCATCTACCGTATAAATCACACGGTAGAAATTTTTCCCGGGTTGATCCATGAAATTGAGGAAAATATTGTATCCATCTTCACCTCCAAAAAGGCCTTCATCAAATTCGTATTCCAATGAATCCAATACAACCGCAGGCATCATATAGTCCTGTGCCGTGAATGTCTGATCATCTACTTCTACACGAATAGAATAGTTACTGGCATTGCTGAGTGACAGGCCATGAGCCACGTATTTTCCATCAGCCACATAGGGTAATTGAACCTCGCTGCCATCCGGCATCGTCAAATATACCTGGGCATCATTTTCAGTTTCAGGACTAGTAGTATCGAAGAAACTTGTAGTCTTGGTCAAAAGCACGTATGCACTGTCCGTGCCTTCTACAACAGCACCTTCAACCACATAACGGCGCTCTGCTTCGTTCAGTTCAATATCGATCACTTCAGTACAACTGCTCAACAAAAGGAGCGAAACAAGTGACGAAAAAAGTATTTGATTTTTGAAACGTTTCATATGGCGTTTTATCAGAATGTGAAGTTGTATGTAATGGATGGAACAATCTTAAAGAGAGCAGTGCGAACGGCTTCTTTTTGTTCCGGATTGTCTTCGTTATTGCGGAAAGTGATCGAGTAAGCATTTTCACGTGCGTATAAGTTGTACACAGAAAAATTCCAGCTCGACTCATACTTTTTGCCTTCCTTCTTCTTGCCATCTACTGTTACACCCAAATCCATGCGGTGATAAGCTGGCATGCGGTAACCGTTTCTTTCAGTATAGTACGGAACAGAAACACCATTGACTTCATACTTACCTGAAGGGAAGGTGACTGGTGCTCCAGTATTGTACACCCAGTTGGTGGAGATATTCACGCGGTCATTCAATTGATAAATCAAAACTATGGCGATATCATGTATGCGGTCTTGTCTGGATGGATATTCACTACCTTCATTGATCTCTTCAAAGGTTCGCAATGAGCGTGAAAGCGTATAGCTCACCCAACCTGTAAACTGACCTTTTTGTTTTCTCAGGAAAAATTCTGCACCATAAGATCTTCCTTTACCAAATACGAGTTGACCTTCGGCTTCATCATTGAAGAACAAATCGGCTCCATTGCGGTAGTCAATCTGATTTGCCATGAGTTTGTAATAACCTTCAATGCTAAACTCAAAGGTATTGTCCTTGAAATTCCTGAAATAACCAAGTGCTACCTGATCTGAAATCTGTGGCTTCACATTGTTACTACTCGGAACCCAGATATCTGTTGGTTGCGATGAAGTGGAGTTGGAAAGGAGGTGTAAGTATTGAAACGCTCTGTTGTATGATGCTTTTACTGAACTTACGGTGTTGAGCTGGTATTTGGCGGAAACGCGAGGTTCAAGACCTCCATATCGTTGTATGCTCTCCCAAGAGCCATAAACTTTTTCGGATGTTTTCACTCCATCCTCATCAAAAGTGTAGGCTTTGCCTTTTCCTAAATAATCAAACCATGAATAGCGCAGTCCATAACTGATTCCGAAGTTTTCAGTGATGCTCTGATCGTCCTGAACATAAACTGCAGCCTCCAAAGCATAGCGGTTGGTAAGCTTGGTGTCCACAAAAGAAACATAATCACTCTTAACTTCACCGGGAATGAAAGTGTGGTAAATCGCATTGGCACCAAACTTTATCTTGTGATTCGGATTGGGGAAAAGCGAAAAGTCTTGTTTGATGTTGATGTCGCGAATAGAAGAAGTAAATTTCACTTCGTTACCACCCGCATTGAATACAAAACGATAGCTGTAATCGCTATAGATCGCTGAAGTATTCGAAAACAACTTATCATTGAAGATGTGATTCCATCTGAGTGTTCCGGTAGCATTTCCCCAATCAAATCCGAAAATATCTGCCAATCCGAATTTATCTCTTCCAAAATATCCGGAAAGAAATAACCTGTTCTTCGAATTGAGTTCGTAGTTGGATTTGATGTTCAAGTCATAGAAATAAAGTGTAGAGTTTTTGGTGTCTTCATTTTTGGAAGCTTTCAAAAACACGTCGGCATATGTTCTGCGACCGGAAATCATGAACGAACCTTTGTCTTTCACAATAGGAGCTTCCAGCGTGAGCCTGGATGAAATCAATCCTATACCACCTGTTGCTCCGAATTTTTTGGAGTTGCCATCGCGCATTTTGATATCCATCACCGACGATGAACGTCCTCCATATTCAGCAGGCATGCCACCTTTGTAAAGCGTCACATCTTTTAATGCGTCAGAATTAAACACGGAAAAGAAACCGAGTAGGTGAGAGGCATTGTATACTGGTGCTTCATCCAATAGCACGAGGTTCTGGTCTGAACCACCACCGCGCACATAAAATCCTGAATTGCCTTCTCCAGCGCTCTTCACACCTGGTGTCATTTGGAAGATTTTGATGATGTCTTTTTCACCAAAAAGAACGGGCACAGATTCTACAGATTTCGGATCGATGCGAACAACACCCATTTCACTTTTACTTACGTTCTGATCCTTCTTTTCTCCGACAACGAGTACCTCTTCAAGCACGTTGTCTTCTTCTACAAGTTGAATATTGATCTGCTGATTTTGTGTGAGTTTTACTTTTTGTTCCTGTGTCGTATATCCAAGAAACTGATAAAACAAAGTGTATTCACCCGCCGGCAATGTCAATGAATAGAATCCATACGTATTGGTGCTGGTGCCTTTACCAGGCAGTTCCCGCACACCAACCAAAACGCCAATGATGTCCTCGCCGTTGGCATTGTCCTTCACGTGTCCGCTGACGGTGAAATTTTGGGCAACTACCGACGATGTCATGAAAACCGCAATGATCAGGGATGAGAGTTGCAAAAATGTCTTTTGAAAATAGTTCATGGTAGAATAAGTGATTCGGGGCGCAAAAGTGTGGCAGTCTTTTACAGAAAATGGATATGAAATAGGTGAATGGTATCGATCAGCAGGTGAGTGGTATTTCATGAGGATTTCAGGTCGTGACCAATGGATATAATTTGCAAAGTGCATATTGTTTTGGGTTGATCTTGTGAGCAAACATTTGATTCAACAATCATCGAATCATAACGTGCTATTCACACAAGGTGTGAGACAACTGAAGATCATCCGACCCCTAAACAATTTTGAAATTAAAATGTTCAGCCCGTGATATCATGCACGGACATCAGTTTTACACGAAAATGTTTCAGATTCGGCGGTTGATCCGATCATTTCTTTTTGGGACTTCCTTCGGTGATGAACACTTGTTCGATTTTATCGCCAATCTGAATGGCATTAACAATTTCCAATCCCATGACCACTTGGCCCAAAATGGTGTATCGACCTTCCAGATGAGGTGCAAAAGTGTTGGTCACAAACCACTGGCAGCTTTCTGTGTCTTTTCCGGATGATGCAAGTCCGAGCGTACCCGGTCCATATTGATGAAGCGCAAATTCTGAGCGAATGGTATAGTCAGTACTGCCCATACCATCGCCGCGTGGACAGCCTCCTTGAATCACAAAGTTGGGTACAACACGATGGAAATACTTGTCGTTGAAGAATCCGTCATTCGCCAGTTTAACAAATGAGGCTACACTACCCGGGGCAGCTTCAGGATAAATTTCCATCACAAAATCACCTCTCGTGGTTTTCACTTTCACTTCCGTAACGGGCTGAAGACTGGCAACAAGCGCCCAATCAATCGGATGATTGAACTCAGGAACAAAGAGCTTTTCCTGTTGTCCATTCCATTGATTCAGGGTCTGCACGATTTCATTGTACGTTTCTACTTCCGCTGGCAATTTCAAGCTACTGAGTCGCGCGGACAGGATACCGGAAAGTCTTTCCTGATCAGCTTTTGATGGTGTGATGGATCTCCATGATTGAGCGATCAGGGCTTGTGCTCCAATATCTCCGGTATTGAAAATGGATTCACTCATGGTGATGTAATCACCACTTGAAGTTTGTCCTGCAGTGCATTCGAGGAATGCTTCTGTAAGCGCATATTTTACTGGAAGCTCTGTTTCTTTTACGGCACGCTCAGCGCAGAAAGATGCTTGTGCTGGCATAGCGCCAAGTGCATGCGCAAAATGAACTTTGCTATATACTGATTGCGCTGAATCCAGTCCTTGTATAATGCGCTCAGCAAATTCAGGTTTTCCAGTGACCAGCAATTTCATCATGGCCGCCTGCACAGCTGAACTTCTATGTTGGATCATCGCAAAATCTGGAAGTTGATTGGGCATTGGGTTCTTCGAAGCGATGACAGATATGCATTCCAAAACAGCATGTTCGCTTTTCAACGTCAAAGCAGAAGTCAAATCTGAAATAGGAAAATCACTGCGGTTTTTAGCAGCACGTATGGCCGCTACTTGAACCATCTGGTCTTGATTTTCCGAGATATAGCCTTTCAGCATATCGAGAGATTCAGTATCGTGAAGTTTGCCCAAAAGAGCCATTTGAGGAATTCTCACTTCGTAATCCCTTTCCATCCTGCACCAATTCTTGATGTACTTGATATTGGATGATTCATGGAACCAATCCTCTCCTTTGAAACGTGCCATAGCGTATGCACATGCAATGCGCGAATCGCGTCCAGTGAGTTGAAGCACGTAAGCCATTCGATTCATCAATGTTGGATTCGTCACCCCGGCCATGTGAATGCGAATAGCTGCCTTTCCCCATCCGATGCGTTCGCTTTCTGTATGAAATCGAATTTTGTCCAGAAATAATAGGACCAAGTTGGTGAGGCTTTGATTGTTTTTGTATTGCGCTGCGCCGATTTTACCTACGGCTTCGAGTATGGCTCCGCGAACAGATTCAAGAGAATCCTTCTCATAACACGTCGTCAGGACGGTAACCGATCCTTCGTGACCAATCTGCCCAATGGCATAAGCTGCCAATTGTCGCACTTGTTCTGAACTATCTTCTATAAGATGACGATGAAGTTTTTCGAGTGCAAGGGTGTCTTGAACACTGGCCATGACAGTGAATGCTTCAATTCTCAGCGCTTCATCAGGACTATCCAGATAGGGTAGCAGGGCGGTGGTATTCCGATGATCTGCTAACTCATGAATGGTAATGAGTTCCTGATTGGTGAATTTGTTTTTGGGTTTGGATTTTTCCTCACAGGAAAAAAGCACAATGGAGATAAGGAATAGAATAAAGAAACGGGTGAATTTCATGGCAATGGTTAAAGGCACGAAAATAACCCTTGCGATGCAAGTGACGTGATGAAGAATTAAGAGTTTGCTTTTATGAAGTAGTCAATTCTACTTCCATCTCGAAATATCCGAAGTTGTTGTCGAGGTCATGTGTTCTGTAGCGAAGATTTTGCTCAGCACGCTTGGCAACCGTGATCAATCCGAGACCTGCACCGCCTTTATGGCTGAATTCTTCATTGCAAAGGATTTCGATATAGAGCTTGCGAAGTTCATTTTCATCGAGCTTCAGCAAATCGTCCATCCTTTGAATCAGTGATGGCATATCCGAGGCCAGAACCAGATTTCCGGTGAGAACACGGTAACTTTTTTTACTTCTTGCGACAATCAGAAAAGCATGCATATGACCACTTCGATCGCGGGCACCATGAAGAGAAATATTCTGAAGGATTTCGATGAGCAAATTACAGACGCGTTTCATGGTCTGTCTTTTATCGCCTGCTTCCAGAATCATGCTCTCCATCAGTTTGAGCGCGTGATCGTTTTTGGCCTGATCGAAATCGCCAAAATGACTGAATAGCAAAGTCTCACCGTTCGCTGATTCGATAACGGCACTGATCAGATCATGGTAGATCCCTTTCAGTATGTCGAGTTTTTGACCTGTTATGGAGCTCATTCCAGTGGGTGGATGTATTGGAAATTTGTCCGTGCTGGTATATTCCATCAGGTTTAAAGCTAAGGATAAAGCCACAAAGTTAATCAAATTGCAGACGAATCCAAGATTTTGCCCGATATAACTTTTGAAATCTACAAAAAAACTACTCCGGACCTACAAATACGGGTATTTATTTATTAACATATAGGAGCCACGTTTATGAACATGAAAACCCTTCCATATTCCCCCAAAGGTTCATATGAAAGGGTTCCACCTCTCGGCAAAAGATGTTATCCGGGATTGTTCAGGTAATCTGCGCAGGATGAATCACGGTCATCACTGGCGCTTTCAGCATATCAACCGTTACTCAACATGCGGAATGAATTCCTTGGAATAATAAACTCGCCGTCTTCAGGCCTTTGGATCATTTTATAGAATTCACTGCACATATAATTGATGCGTCTGCGGAATGGACGTCCATTCAGATAACTTTCCCAGGCTTCCAATGCCAGTTTTTTGGTAACATCCCAGGCGTAATGATTGTAGCCATCAGGACGGGCAAAGCTGTCTACGTAACGCTTTGCATCGGGGAGTGAATTCATGGTGCTCATCTTTTCTTCGTGTTTGATGGCACAAAGAATCCACTCTGAATTGTAACCTATTTACAACGAGAAAAAAATTTCGTTGGATTTTACTTTTCCTTGTAAAAACTAATGGCTTCGCCGAGTTGTTTTTTGATTTCCTGCCGCAATGACGAGGGTTTTAGCACTTTTACCTGAGCACCGTAACTCAGGATAAAACTGATCAGCTCTGGTGTCACCAGTACCTTCAAGCCAATGACCATGTTGTTTTTTTGCTCAGAAATGATGTGTTGTGATGGATGAATGGGTTGAGTGAGCAAAAATTTTCCAGGAACCGGATCGAATGACAAAACGATATCCTGCGGTTTATCTGAACGCTCCGTGATGCCAATACTGTATTTGAAAAACAAGTCGGCATTGAAACTTTTATCCGGGGTAAATTTCCTATCTCCTGTTTCCAGATGTGCGATGCGTTCAAGTCCGAACGTCCTGATTTTCGCGTGATCTGCATCCATCGCCACCAAATACCAACGGTTGTGATACTCTTTCAATAAATAAGGATGAAGTTCATATTCCTTCACTTTGTCATCCTGAAACTTGCGGTATTGGATGCGGATACTTTTTCTGGAACGGATATGATCCAGCAACGGCCCGAGGAATTCATTGCCAAGACTTACGGTAGATTTTTCGAACTGGACAAATTGATCCAATGTCTTATCCGCAGGATTTGTAGAAATGTTTACTCGATTGATGATCTTTTCAATGGCGCTTTCATATTGCTTGAAAATGGGAACATCTCGGAATTGATCGAGCGTAGCAGCAGCGAATCGGATGGCTTCTAAATCATCATCGCCCAACGATAATTCTGAAATGGTATAACCTTCCTCTTCATAATAATAACCACCATCGCCTTTGCTGTATTTGATGGGTGCGAAATATCCGAGCTCACTTTCGTTCTTCATAGCCCAAATGTCTTTGTCGATGGTGCTCAAAGAAATGGCATCGCTACCGCTACCAAACAATGCTTCCTCACATGCCTGTCTCAAATCTTCCCTTGTCGGAAATGGCTTTCCTTGATTGGTGAGGCATCTGTCGATGATCCGGTAACGGAGTAATGCGTATTTGTTCGCAGGCATCTGAAAATCTGATTTGGATGAGGCCGCAATATGGGCAGATCACGGATATGAGTTCGACATTGTTGGAAATAATCACGGATTGTTCATAGCGATATTCATCATGCGTTCCATTTTTGGATCACCACCCTTCATGAAAAAAATCACCCGATATATCCGCAAGCGATGGCAACTATGGCTGGCTATCGCTCTCATCGGAAGTTTGCTCTACTATTTTCGGTATGATGTCGTAGATTGGTGCAGAGACAGGTTCGGCTTCGAACTTCCGGTGGATCCTAGACCGGCAGGTGTGTCGGATCTTCAATGGTGTGAAAAAAACTACTCAGAGGAAATGGCCGAAATTGCTCAGGAATTCGATCTTCCTTATGAATACCTGATGGCTTTGGCTGTGCTCGAATGCAGTGGCGAAAAACCGGCTGGCAATCGTTTCGAAAAACACATCTTCAATCAACTGAAAAAAGTTCGTGATGGCAAACAACGCAAGTTGGAAAACATCAAACAAAAGGATTTGGAACAATTGGATGATGAAGGATTGAAAAATTTGGCCACTTCTTGGGGACCATTCCAACTGATGGGCTACAAGGTGATTCCAATGGGTGTGAATGTGGCGGATATACGCAGTGAAGAACAAGCTGCGTATCTCGGTGCAAAATGGATCAAAGAAGAATATGGCCATTTCCTCCGGAAGAAGAAGTGGAAAGACGCATTTCATTACCACAATACGGGTCAGCGTTTCCCACTCAGCGGAAGATCAAAAACACATGATCCTTATTACGTATCAGACGGCATCAAATACATGAAGTATTTTGAACAACATAAACCTACTCAGTCAGAATAGACATGATGTAGAAGCATCTCCATGATCTTCTGATGATCAGCTTTTTCTATGGCATGTGGTGTGTTCGCTATGAGAAAAAAATCTGCTCCCGATGACTGTGCAAACTTTTCAGTGATCAGCGGATCTGCTGTCTGATCTGAATCACCGATCATACAGGTGAATTTGGTGTCAGATGCTTTCAAATCATCGGCACTAAACAATGGATTTCGACCGAGCGACAACATCATTTCTGCAGTGCAAGACAAAAGCAACCGCCAGTTTTCTCCATGCAGTTGTTCCAATTTTTGAGCGAATGCCGGCACCTTTTGAAGGATCGTTTCAGGATGAAGAAACTTGGTTTCTCGCCATGCAATTTCTTCGCTCCAATTGAACATGGTGCCCAATGTGGTGACGCTTCTGAACAATTCAGGATGATGCAATGCCGCATTCACCGCAGCATAGCCTCCCATGCTGTATCCGAAAACATGAATGGGTTGTACATGATGACCTGCTATGAATGCAGCAATTTCATCAGACATATTTTGCATACTGAGACCTCGAGAAAGATCAGCGCCTCGGCCATGACCGGCAAAATCCATGGTCAATACATCAAAAGTATGCGCAAGGCCCGAAGCAAATGGTTGCATTTGAGATGAGGTTCCCAACGCACCATGAAGCAAAAGCAATTTTTCTTTCATCAGAATCTGTAATAAATCAATATTCGTGTGGGCAATCTGGGCATCAGGAATGACTTACGTTGCCAGATGTTTAGCCATTTTTCATCGGCAAACGAAGCACCCGGATTTATCTCTTCCGTGTATGAGTTATGATTGTGTATGAGACCAAGTCCTGCGGTGAATTCAAATCCGAAGTGTTTCCAACCGTAGGTGATACCATAATTCAGCGTTGCGCCACGTCCAAAGTTCTTGACCTGTATGGTGTCGCTATATACCACTGCAGGATTTTGAGGATCTTCAAATTGATCAATAGCTTTGAAAGTACAGTATCTGTAATCTCCTTCAATGGACACATAGTGCGCAAATCCCGCACTTTTCCTGTGGTAATATTTGAAAGATGGATTCAGGAAAAAACCTTTCCTTTCATCTTTGGTGATGCCATTCACTAAAGCTGGAAAGTTAAAAGGCACCATCGGACCACCAGCCAATACCAAAGATGTATTGCCGATGACTGGCCATTCCAATTCGAGTTGAAGATTGGGATAAAATGTTGGCGACAAGGAGGTAAGCTCAGTCTTGAACAATACCTCCCGATGCCATGCCGTATCTATTTGTGCATAAACGCACTGACAGATGAACCAGGAGAGGAGAAAGATTCCGCACCTGTATATCATATCAATTAGAATGGAAGATCATCATCCATAGGCGCAGAAAACTCAACAGGCGGTGGAGGTGGCGGTGCGCTTTCAGAGCTTGCTGAACCAGCATTCTCAAGTTTCCACGCTACCAGGCTGTTGAAGTATTTTCCCTGCCACTCACGTCCGCGGATATCAAAGAAAACTTTGATGCGATCGCCGGTGTTGTATGAGGTAATCAGGCTACCTTTTTCTTTGAGCAACTCAAATTGAATATCGTTGGGATATTGCTCTTCGGTTGTGATGACAAATTCTCTTTTGGTGAATCCGCTCGGGAAGGTTTGTTCGTCGCGGATGAGTTTAATTCTTCCAATAAGTTCCATTCGGGTAATCTTGTTTCGCCGGCAAATGTACCGATGATGGTCAAGGAGACTTACCTTCGTTGAAAAATTGGGGATTATTAATTAGCACGAACTTGGAATTTTCATCGTTGAATCTGCATCCGCAGTTGTTAGAAGGCATTACTTCCATGAATTTTAAGGCGGCCACACCTATACAGGAACAGGCCATTCCAGTGATTCTGTCAGGCAAAGACCTGATCGGAATCGCTCAGACAGGCACAGGTAAAACTGCGGCTTTCACCTTACCTATTCTCAACATGATCATGGAGCATGGTCATGACACATTTACTCAGGCACTCATTATTGTTCCAACACGGGAACTTGCTTTGCAAATAGATCAGGCCGTTGAGGCATATTCCTATTTCACCGGCACTTCCTCGGTTGCGATATACGGCGGCGGTGATGGACAGGATTTTTACCAGGAAAAAATGGCCATCATGAACGGTGTCGACATCATCATTGCCACTCCCGGCCGATTGATTTCTCACATGCATGCAGGTCACGTTGATTTTTCGAAATTGCGATTCCTCATCCTCGATGAGGCTGACCGGATGTTGGACATGGGCTTTCAACCTGATCTTTTTCGCATCATCAGAACGCTCAATCCTGAAAGACAAACCTTGATGTTTTCGGCCACCATGCCTCCGGGAATTGCCACACTGGCGCAAACTTTCCTCAAGGACCCGGAACGTATCAATATCGCCATCTCAAAACCCGCAGAAGGGGTGAAACAAGGTGCTTATGTTGTTTTTGAAGAACAAAAAATAAACCTCATCACCGACATCTTGCGCCATGAAGACCGAAGTGATCAAAGCATCATCGTCTTTTGTTCGAGAAAAAACGCGGTTACTTCTTTGTATCAGAAACTGAAGAATTCAGGAATCAGCACAGGCAGAATATCCAGCGATCTGGAACAGACAGAAAGGGAAGAGGTGATGCTTCAATTTCGAAACAAAAAGATCAATGTCCTTGTTGCAACAGATGTGATCAGTCGGGGTATCGATATCGAAGGCATCGATATGGTGATGAATTACGACGTACCCAAAGATGCGGAAGATTATGTGCATCGAATAGGGCGAACAGCCAGAGCGCAGAGAAAAGGTGAAGCCATCACTTTCATTTCACCGCAGGATCAGGTCGGTTTCAATCGCATCGAAAAACTGATCGGCAATACAGTAGAAAAATTGCCGGTTGGTGAGAAGTACGGACCTGTTCCGGAATATAAGATTGGCGGATCACGACACTCCGGTCCGAAAAAACCGGGTGGTAAAAAGTTTTTCCAGCGCAAAAAATCTGGGGGCGGAAAAAGTAAATCAGGAGGAAGACCTCAGTGATTATAGGCCAGGAGTGTTTTCCAAGCACTTGAAATGTCCCCGTTGCGAAGGAGTGATTGCGCTCTTTCGTGCAACTTCATTTCCAAAGTGGCTGAATCGTTTTCGTAATCAATAAAGAGTTCTGATAATTCAGTCAACTTGTATTCATTGACTGATGTCTCATCGGGAATTTTTTCTACCCCGGCCAATCGCGCAAGATCGCTTCCAGTCAATACCGAAGATGTGCGAATATCTTGTGGCAGTTGATCAAAGCCAATTCCGATTTCAGTTGTGGGTTGAACCAACTGAAACAATCCCTGATTTGAACGTGAATACCAATGTCCGCCCATTCTGGCAACGAGATCAATTTTTTCTGGAGAGATTCGTCCATCAGCATCAAAGATGTTTTCATGGAAATGCATCAATACCACTTCACACAGAATGAGATTGCCCGCACCGCCTTGATCTCCGAGTGGTATCACATCAATCACTTTGCATTCCATTTGAACCGGTGATTCACTCACGCGCGGAGGTGCTACCATTTCAGATGCAATAGGGGTAAGTCCGGCTTTTTCAAACTCACTCACTCCTTCAGCATATTCTGTGCTGGCCAATGAGGTCTGATGAACCAATTCGTAATTCACCACATTCACAACACATTCTTTGTTCTTCAGGATATTTTCTAAAGTGTGTTTCGTGGTATTGTCGCGACCTCTTCTTGCAGGTGAAAATGCGAGGACTGGAGGATTCGAACTAAAAACATTGAAAAAACTAAATGGCGCAAGGTTGTGTCGGCCTTGCTCATCCACAGTGCTGACAAAAGCAATAGGGCGAGGCCCAACTGATCCCAACAAATATTGATGACGCTTGGGTTGCGGTATTTCTGAAGGTACTACTCGTAACATGGACTTATGTTTTATTTGTTCTGCGACATTTCTTGCACAGAATCCATCACTTTCTTTTTGAGTTCTTCTTTGAATGAAGCAATGCGCGCAAGGACTGCAGCATCGGATGAGCCAATAATTTGGGCAGCCAGGATTCCGGCATTCCGTCCGCCATTGAGCGCTACAGTGGCTACTGGAACGCCTGCAGGCATTTGCAGTATGGAGAGCACGCTGTCCCATCCATCAATTGAATTGGATGATTTGATGGGCACTCCAATAACCGGAAGTGGTGTGAGTGATGCGGTCATGCCCGGTAAATGCGCTGCACCACCGGCGCCGGCAACGATGACCTTTAACCCCCTTGATGCAGCTTGTTGTGCATATTCGAACATACGTTCTGGCGTGCGGTGCGCACTAACCACGGTTATTTCGTATTGAATACCAAGCAGATGAAGTACATCCGCTGCTTCCTGCATCACCGGCAGGTCGCTTTTACTACCCATTATGATTCCGACCATTGCAAATCTTTGCGGCAAAGTTATCATGTGTGATGGTTGATCAATGCGGTTATATTTGGCCCAAACCACAAATCATATGATTCGTCTGAGACTGACTTTTCTCGGTTTTATGCAGTTCTTCGTTTGGGGCGCATGGCTCATCACCATTGGTACATATTGCTTCAATGCGAAAGGCTGGACGGGTGCTCAATTCGGAGCAATTTTTTCAACCCTTGCTTTGTCATCGCTTTTTATGCCGGCCATTACCGGAATTATTGCTGACCGATGGATCAATGCGGAAAAGCTCTACGGAATACTACACATTTGTTATGGATTGGTCTTGTTGTATGTCCCGCAGGTAAATGATCCTGACACATTGTACTATGTGATTTTCGCAGCGATGATATTCTATATGCCTACGATTTCACTTTCCAATTCCATATCGTATACCATTCTCAAGAACAATGGGTATGATGTCGTCAAAACGTTTCCACCGATCAGAGTGTGGGGAACCATTGGTTTTATCGTTGCCATGTGGATCACCAATCTCACAGATAGCAAAGACAATGCGAATCAATTCTTGATTGCTTCTTTTGTGGCTATTGGATTGGGAATTTACTCTTTTACATTACCTAAATGTCCACCAGCTAAAGCTATAGCTTCCAATGCATCGTTTACTGAACAGTTAGGACTCAAGGCGTTCAAATTGTTCGCCAATTACCGCATGGCGTTGTTTTTCATCTTCTCGATGTTTCTTGGCGCTGCGCTTCAACTGACCAACATGTATGGTGATTCATTTCTGGATGACTTCAAACGTTTCCCGGAATACTCCAATTCACTTGTGGTGAAATATTCGACCATCATCATGTCGATTTCACAAATTTCTGAGACACTTTTCATCCTCACCATTCCTTTTTTCCTCAAAAGATTTGGTATCAAACAAGTCATGTTGTTCTCGATGCTGGCTTGGGTATTGCGTTTCGGATTGTTTGCGTATGGCGATCCTGCCGGTGGCTTGTGGATGATCATCCTTTCGTGTGTGGTGTACGGAATGGCTTTCGATTTTTTCAATATCTCCGGTTCCTTGTTCGTGGAAACGACAACCGACCACAACATACGCTCCAGTGCTCAGGGTTTATTTATGATGATGACCAATGGCTTCGGTGCATTCTTCGGAAGTAAAGTGAGTGGATATGTGATCGATCAATTCTTCATCATGGAAACTGGTGATAAGAATTGGCATGGCATCTGGCTCAGCTTTGCCATCTATGCTTTGGTGATTGCCATTCTCTTCCTGGTCATGTTCAAGTCGCCGGATGACAAGGTGAAAGAATTCACTCATTGATTATGATGTGAACGGACCATTCAGGTCGGCATCATCAAATTCACTGAAGTCGAAATCGGTATAATCATCAAGATCTCGTCTTTCTTTTTTCGTTGGTCTACCAAGTCCGCGTGGCCTTTCATTTTTGTATTGAAGTCTGATGAGCTCAAGTTTTTTCAACTCATCGGCCGCTGTTACATCTGTCGCAAAACTTGAAACGAGCTTAGCTCCAAGTCGGGCAGGAGGGAAGTTGATCACTTGATAAGAAAAATGAACTGGCCCTTTTCGAACACGAATTACATCATTCAACTTTAACTCGCGACTGGCTTTCACCAATTCGTCATTGACCCATACTTTATCAGTCTTACAGGATACTGCCGCCTGTGATCTTGTTTTGAAGACGCGAATACACCACAGATATTTATCGATACGCATGTCTGAAAACGGTGTCAGAAATCAATCTGCAGATTGAATTTTTTTCTCAGTGTTTCGAGTGATGGATTTTTTTGAACCAGGGCATCAAAACGCTGCTTCGAGGTTTGATACGTCGCTTTGATTTCTTCCTGTTTCAAAATTTCGATTTTGAAATCAAGACCACGGATATCGTATTCATTTCTGAGAAACTCAGTGAGGTGTGATCTATAGTCATTGAAATACATTTCCTGTGTGACACTTGGAAAAGCAACTCGAAGGGTATTGCCTAATTTCAGTTCGATCACAGCAACTTTAAATGCAGAATTCACCTGCATGTTGTGCTTCAGTTTTTGATCCGCAAATGCGTGCCATGCAGCGTGGATTTCCTCAGAAGTGTATTCTCTTGTAGCTACTTCTTTGACCTGTTCTACCACTTCTGCCATCGCCGCCTCTTTGGTCGCAGTCGCAGACATTGTTTTACGAATGCTGACAGATTCGGCCGATTTCAGGATGAGCCCCTTTTTACCAAGTGTGGCTGTAGTTGGCGCTACTGAAGGCGTTGTAAGATGTGTACCTTGGGTTGATGGTGTAGAAACAGTTGGCTGAGAAACTGGTCTTGACGCTGTAGCAGCCGGTTTGGCCGCGACTTCACGACTACGAAAAGGCTTCAGTCTGAAGTTTTTTTTTTCGCCTTCTCTGTTGTTGTAGAGAATGCTTGCAAGCTTCATCAAGGTGAGTTCAACCAGTAGCCGCTGATGTTTACTACTGCGATATTGGGTATCGCATTCATTGATCATGGCCAATCCCTGTATCAGCAGTCGAAGATCCGCCGCTTGCGCCTGATCTTTATATTTTTCAGCAACATTGTCGCTCACTTCCATCAGTGAAATGGTCTGAGGGTCTTTGCTGACCAGCAGATTTCTGAAGTGATTGCCGAGGCCGGTAATGAAGTGATGGCCATCGAATCCTTTATTCAAAACTTCGTCAAAAAGAACGAGACAACTTGCCACGTCTTCTTTGAGGATAAAATCAGTGAGTCTGAAATAGTAATCGTAATCAAGCACATTCAAATTTTGAATGATCGCCTGATACGTGAGGTTGCGACCGCAGAATGCGACCACCTGATCGAAGATAGAGAGTGCATCGCGCATCGCTCCATCTGCTTTCTGAGCGATCACATGCAGTGCTTCAGGCTCTGCTGTGATGCCTTCTTTCCCTGCAATGGAGGCCAGATGTTCGGTCATGTCCTTAACCCTGATTCGGTTGAAATCGAAAATCTGACATCTACTCAGAATCGTGGGAAGAATTTTATGCTTTTCTGTAGTCGCCAAAATAAAAATGGCGTGTGCTGGCGGTTCTTCCAGTGTCTTCAAAAAAGCATTGAATGCGGCTTGAGACAACATATGAACCTCGTCGATGATATAGACCTTGTATTGCCCAATCTGAGGTGGTATGCGAACACTATCTACAATCGTTCTGATGTCTTCAACGGAGTTGTTGGAAGCGGCATCCAACTCGAAAATGTTGAATTGCAACTCATCAATGGGTTTCCCCAAAAGTCCATTCACCGCCTTGGCGAAGATTCGTGCACAAGTTGTTTTGCCAACACCTCGAGGTCCGGTAAACAAATACGCTTGTGCAATCTGCTGATTGGCAATCGCACTTTGCAGCGTAGTGGTGATGTGCTTTTGCCCAACCACCGTCTCCCAGGTATCCGGGCGATACTTTCGTGCTGATACGATGAAATTCTCCGCCATAGAGCGCAAAGATGGCATCCATATTCGGCCATGCCATCAACATTTTGTCAACAATTCCGCAAGATCTTGGATGGTCCTAGTCTTGATAGTGAATCATCCAATTGATCCCGAATTGATCGCGAAACGCGCCATAATATGCTCCCCAGAACATATCCTCCATGGGCATGGAAATTTCACCACCTTCTGACAGCGCATTGAAAAGCCTTAACGCTTCTTCCCGGCTCGATGGTTCAATGTTGATATGCATATTGTTTCCCTGAACGAGCTTGAAACCCATGCTCTCAGGTGCGTCCGTAGCCATCAGGTAATGTCCGGGTAGAATTTCCAATTCGGCGTGAATGATCAGTCTCTTCGTATCTGCATCCATAGGGGGCATTTCTGCTGGCATTTCAATATCTCCGAAACGTCGAAGACCTGAACCACGGAAATGGCCATTGAATACGCTTTGATAGAAGAGCATGGCAGCTTCTGTTTTACCTGCAAAATTCAAATAATGAGCAGTACGCGGTCTGACTTCTTGTCCACGTTCTTTTCTCAGGTTCATCATCGTGCACAAGTATGCCTCAAGGTTAGTCATCGCTGCAGTGAAGCCTTCTCGGAAGCCCATGGCTGCGATTTTTTCCAAATGTTCTTCAGACTTAAATTGAATGGTGATGTGTACCATGGTACCTTGTCCTTCAGAAACAAAATGGTTGTTCCAATGCATCCCTGGAAATTCTTCTGCGGCAAATCCATTTTCTTCACAAAAACTATCCTTGGCCGAATAACTTTTTCCGGGATCAATGGCCAAATAATCTGCCCTACACCAGTGTGATTCTCCTTCTGGACTGGTCATCGCATAAAGCCAAAAACCTCCCACACGAAAATCCATCTGTTTGGTGGACATTCGGTACGGATAAGGTGACCACCACCTATCGAGAAGTTCTGGTTCTGTCCATGCACGCCAAACCAAATCCGGCGTGGCATCGAAATAACGTTTGAAGATCATTTTTTTCGCGGAGAGGTCTTTCTCCACTTCAAGTTTGTTGTTGTTCATGATATCGGGATGATGTGTTTTTCTACTATTTCAGCGGGAAAAATGCTCAAGCATGGCTTAAGGAAATCTCTCGTTGACCAAATTGAATCACTCAAGTGTTGAGTTTTTTTTCTACGGCAAATATATATGCAACCAAATGGTTTCGCAAATAATTTCAAAAAAAAGGCCCTGAGGCCTTTCTTAACTCTTACCCCAGATCACGCAGTCGGGATCGTTTTAAGCTCTGAAAGCCAAAAAGGACGTGTATCTTATGTCGCAACCTCATGGGGTGCCCGTCGTTGCAAGCTTTCGGAGTCGTAATAGATTTCGACTGCATGAACTGGTTGAAGTGGCGAGCTGATCAGTCGCAATCCTGGAATGTGTATGCCTGATATGGTGGTGGGCCGGTATAAGTGAATCCGGGTGTCAAGACGTAGTACTTGATGAGATTCATATCAAAAGTCTCCGGAACAATACCTTGGAATAAATCGGATGGCAAAATCGTAAGTCGGAAAAGATCAGAAGTACCAACACGTTTCATTTTCAAAGCCGGTGTAGAACTTGCTAATTCAGGTGTGGTATAGTTGAACGCGGTGAAAACACTTTGTTCAACACGTAGGAAGAGATAACACGCATCATCACCTAAGTTTTGCAAAGCGGGATTGGTTTCTTGTGCGTTGTCATAAGTGATGGACAGAAAATCATCAGGTTTTGAAATTTCTGGGAAAGCACAATAAGGATCATCACACAATCTTGGTATAATCGTCACCTTTAAGTCTTCGGTTTTTGCTTCACCACCATATTCACCGGCGTAAGCATTTCCATCTTTCATTTTAGCGAGGCAAGAAATACCTTTTGAGAAAAACTCAGTAGCTTCAACATCATAAAAGTCGGTGGGAAGAAAACGGATGCTATAAAGTTTATCACTCACTTTGGTCATGCGCATGGCTTCATTCGAATTGTTCCATGATCCATTGCCAACGGCAGGATCTGCCGGTGACCAAGTCCAGATATAAATAGAATCATCGGGATGTGCATTTAGACGGGCATTCAAACCAGAGTTCTGCACACCATCAGTTGTTTGAGCTACATTGATGTAAAGCGTAATGGTGTCATTTTTACCTGTTGGAGAAGGTAAGATATATGCCGCCTGCGCGAGAGATTCAACCTGAATCAGCAGTCCAATAGCTATTATGAATATTAGTTTTTTCATCTGATCAGTTAATTCTGTTGAAATTGAATTTGTAAATGGCCAGTGGAGTTGATGTTCCTGTTGCCGCGTCATAACAGTTTTTTTCGAGCTCAATGCTCAATGAATTGTCTGACTCGCGCACCACATCTCCGAGAAGCAATTCGAGGGTATCTGAAGAATTGTATAAGTAGAGGTATGTAGGAAATTGTTCATTGTCAAATGCCCAAGTACCACCTGTGCCGAAATAGTTTTTACCCGGACCAGGCTGCACAGTATAGGTGCGGTCTTCTTTTACAAAGGTGAGCTGATATGGTGTTTCACCGGGTATGATGTAGAAGTCACTTAGGTCTCTTTCTTCTTTGATAGGGTTGTTTGGATCCTGTTGTACAAATGAAGAGATCTGCCAAGTACCTTGCATGCCAGCGAGTTTATCTGATGGATCACCAAGTTCACCCTTGAGTTCGGGTTTGCATGAATTCATCATCAGGGCAACAAATGAAATTCCGAATAATATCTTTTTCATGTTGGTCTTTTCTCAGGTTAAAATTAATTACATCCTCCTTCGGGATTGAGATCGAATCCGATCACCGTTGATTCTGCATTAGGAAATTGGATGGCCATTCCCGGACAATCGTATGGTGCATTGCGAATCACAATATTTTCTCCCATAGTTCCTCTGCGACGGAGTTGTTCAACATATTTTCCTTCACCAATGGTTTCAATGCGGTATTCGATACGTGCAGATTCAATGATGTCCTCTGCAGTTGTAGATCCTGGCAATTCACTGCCCGGACCATATGCACGAAGTCTTATGTCGTTCAAATCCTGAATTGCTGTCGGCAAATCACTACCAAGTTCACCCAATGCTTCGGCGCGAATGAGTTTGAGTTCTGTGAGGTGAATGATAGGAACGCTATAGAGATTAGAGCTGTATACTTTGGTCAAAAATCCTCGGTTGTTTTCTGTTTCGATCCATGCCGCGATCCTCTGATCTGCAGGATTGAGATTGATGAAAGTTTGGAATTCATCACTTAACATCAATTCTGCAACGCCATTATTTTTCTTGTAATAACTCACAAATGTGCCACAACGACGATCCTGTGCTGTATCACTTCCAAGCAGATATAATTTGGAAACAGTGCCAAATACGGACTCGCTGATGGTATTCTCATTGTAAGTGATATCCGGATAGCGATTAAAATCAGAGATCAATGAAAACTGTCCTGAATTGATGACTTCGTTGCAATATGATTTAGCACTGCTGAAATCATTCATGAGAAAGTAAACATGAGCCAAAACACCTGCAGCTGCATATCGAGTGGCGTAAACACTATTCAATTCAGGAAGGTTGTCGTGGGCGAAGGTGAGGTCTTCGATCACAAAATCATAGACTTCTTTGACACTGGATCTTTGGAGCGGATCAGCAGCAGCTTCATCGCGGATAGGAACTCCAGGATGAGTATTCCCTGCAGTATAACCATATGGTTGTGCCCACAGTTTTACCGCTGACCAATGACAAAATCCACGGAGGAAACGGGCTTCTGCAATCAACCTGTTCTTATCAGTTTCTGAAAGATCACTGATTACATCAATGTTATCCAACAGTGTATTGCATCTCCAAATCACTGTATACAAATCCTGATATACCTTATTCGTAGTGTTATTGAAAAACGTTGTTTGTCTGGCATACACCGAACGGAGGTCGTTATTGGTGTTGGGTTGCTGCAAATTGTCTGAAAGCAATTCAGAGATGGATTGAATGCGACCATCATAAAGATTGGCCAACGCATCATAACAACTGTTCAACGTCTCCTGAGCGTCAGAAGCAGTATTGAACAAGTCTTCACGCAACGCACCTGTTGGAGGTTGATCCAGCCATTTTTTACATGAACTGAGTCCGAGACTTGCCAGTAAAACCAGTGAGAGTATCTTTTTCATTGTATGGTTCAAGAATGGTTAGAAATTGGCATTAAGGGTGATGTAATAACTTCTCTCCTGAGGAGGTGTCAGATAGGTAACATTAGGACTGAGGTTTCTGTCCTGTGCGTTTTCAAAATCACGCACGAGTTCTGGATCGAGCCCAGGGAAGTTGGTGATCACAAAAAGGTTGGATGCCGCAAGTGATACTGCAAGTCCACGGATGGCACTGCCTTCTTTCAATTTAAAATGATAAGACAGATTCACATTTTTCAATCGGAGATAATCCGCTTTGAAAATGAACAAGGTCGTATTCCACCATGGATTACCTGTTTGCAATCCATAGGTGTTTTCATTCAATGTGAGTTTCGCGAATTGTGTATCAGAATCTCCTGGAGCTCTCCAGCGATCAAATACATCCGTACGCATATTCCAATCGGTAACCACCCCCATTTGACGTTTACCCGATGAATCGAAAATTTTCGATCCGAGGCTATACACCATAAAGAATGACAGGCCCCAGTTTTTGTAGTTGAACGTGTTGGTAAATCCACCGTACGCTTTTGGAATACCAGCACCAGCAAACTGTCGGTTGGTAAGATCATAAGTGTATGTGGTATCGCCATTCAAATCATAATACATCGGTCTGCCATTCTCCGGATCAATACCTGCAAACTGTACAAGGTAGAATGAACCAACAGGCTTACCAATTTGTACACGTGAATCGTTTGTACCACCGCTCAATGCATCTGGAGTAAACTCACCAATACTTACAACTTCATTGGTATTTCGCGAAATATTGAGGTCTGTTGTCCACTGTAATTTTCTCTTAGGGTGAAGATTGTTAGAGTGGATGGTCAATTCAACACCTTGGTTTTTTATTTCACCCGCATTAGCCCATACGTTGGTAAATCCAGTGCTGGTCTGCACGTTATACTGAAGAAGTACTTCGGTGGTCTTTTTCTGATAGACGCCAATGGTGGTGGTGATCCTATCGTTCAATAGACCAACTTCGAGTGCCGCATCAAGAACCCTTGAATTTTCCCACTGAAGATTTGGATTGCCCAATTGTGTTTGATATCTGTATGGAAGACCATTGTATCCACCTGAGCTCAATGACCATTTTTCATATTGTGCATCCCTTGGGATATCTGCATTTCCAGTAATACCCCATGAAGCACGCAATTTGAGGAAGTTTACTTTTTTAATTCCTTTCATGAACGATTCCTCACTCATGATCCAACCAACAGATGCTGAAGGGAAATTACCCCATTTGGATTCCGTTCCGAATTTTGAAGACGCATCAGCACGATTCACCACCTGCACGTAGTAACGATCTTTGATCGAATAATTGAATCGGGCAAACACACTGGTAAACGTCATCGCTTCTTCGAATGAGTTGCCATATTGTGCCGTTACGGTATCATCTTCAATTTCACTTGCCGTAGGCAGATCAGTGAGAAGAGGATATTTGATTTGTGAATATCCGCGTGTTGTTGACTTCTGAATTTCACTACCCACCATGAGGCTTACGTGATGATCTTCTTTGTAAGTTCTGTTGTAGTTGATGGTTCCGTTAGAATTCCAGTTGGTGACCCAATTCGGAAATTTTTCTGCATAGTTCTGTGTCTGGCCGGTATTGATACCTTCAGGAAGAAATTTCATTTCTGACTGATCCATGTAATCAAGTGACGCGGTTCCTCGAAGCGACCAATACTTATTGATCACATAGGTGAGAGCATGATTGGTGATCACACGTTTGTCCACATTCACCCATTTTCTCAAATCACGATAAGCAACGGGATTGGAGTTTCCGCCATTCCACATATAATAATCGCCGGTGGAATCATACACAGGGAAATAGGGGAGAGCAGTTGACATGGCTTCACCGATACCACCGCTCCATGCTGCATCAACGCGGTGATTGACGCTGTTGGTATATGAACCACCTGCAGAATAAGCCAGTTTATCACTCACTTGCCAGTCAACATTCAAACGCGCTGTATTTCTAATAAATCTGTTGCCAATGATGTATGAGCCATTGTCTTCATTACCCAAGCCAGCATACATCTTGAAGTTTTTCATGACATAGCCGACACCAACATTGTATGATTGTTTGATTCCGATTCCAGTAAGTTCATCAAACCAATTGGTATTGGTTTTCATTGCTTCTTTGTATTTGGCTTCGCGAACTGAAGGAAGATCGGAAGCAACAGAAAGACCCGGCAGATAGGTATAGCCAGTACCGCCGTCGTTTTCCCATGCTTCTTGTCTCACAGCAAGATATTCTTCTGTGGTCATCATATTAGGTTTGGAAGCTGCAGTAGATGTTCCCACACGTACAGAAAGGTCAACACTCAAACCTTTTTGTTTACCTCTTTTGGTGGTGATGAGTACAACACCATTGGCACCTCTTGAACCATAGATACCGGTAGCTGCTGCGTCTTTCAACACTTCAATGCTTTCGATATCATTCGGATTGAGAAAGGTGAGTGGATTGTTGTTCATCGCTCCTGAATTCCCACGAAGGAATGGACTTTGTGTCACTGGAATTCCATCTACCACATAAAGCGGATCACCTCCGGCAGAAATGGAACTGATGCCTCGGATGCGAACCAATGATCCTGAACCCGCAAGCCCCGAACCTTGAGATACCTGAATACCTGCACCTTTCCCTTGAAGCGCTGCTTCAAAACTTGGAACTGGAACCTTGGTCATTTCTTTACCATCAATCTTGGTGATGGAACCGGTGACGTCTCTTTTTCTTTGAACGCCGTATCCAACAACCACTACTTCTTCAGTGAGTTTGATGTCATTTTCCAACTTCACATCGAGTTCCAATACCTGACCAGCTTCCAATTTGATTTCCTTCGTTTGGGTAACATAGCCAATGAGGATAAATTCAATGGTATGGGTTCCAGGTATAAGAGATAGAGAATAGGCTCCGTCAATATTTGTTGAGGCTCCTACGCCGCTTACCTGATCTTTCACCACCACGCCGGGCAATGACTGATTGGTTTCGTCATATACCGTTCCCTTCACAGTCTGTGCCTGAGCCAGCTGTGTACTCCATGCAATACATAAGATGGTAATTGCAGTGTAAAGTCTTTTCATGAGCAAGTAGTTCGTTTAGGTCTTTTCGGGGTTAAACAACGGTGTCAAACATAACATAAAAATGTACATAAGTGTAAATTGGACACTAACTTCGTTGCTACTCCGGATTGACACTTCCGGAGTAGCGACGAAATCGGTCTATTTTTCGATGATCACAGGTTGCGTTCTGCTGCGTTCGCCATCGGTGATTCTGATAAAATAGGTTCCCGCTGGAATTTGTTCAATATTCAGTTCCATGATTTGACGGCCTGTGCCAACATTTTTTTCTTCAAAAACACAAATGAGTGCACCTGTTATGTCAAGAAGTTGCACGCTGATTTTTCCAGGTGTTTCTTGCTCGAAACCAAGTGAAATTCTATCGCGGGCTGGATTAGGATATGCAAACAAGTCGAGGTTAAAATGACTCATGATTTCATCTACCTGAACGGTTGTATCAGGAGCTTCCATGGGCTGATCGAAATAGAGGTGATATTCTCCGGGTTGGAAATTGAATGATGAATTCACATCAGTAACTTCTAAAGGATTTCCTGTAAAATAATCATACCATGTTCCGCTGTGCTGAAAACCAGGAACCATATTGATGCTTATCACATTGAAGTTGCCGACAATGGTACAATTCAATGGCGAGCTATTGAGATGGATGCGTTTGCCCATACCACCGAGATCTGTATCGAAGTTGGTGGTTGAAAAGAGTGGTTCATTCTTTTTCAATTGGTTCAATGCACTCACTACCTGATAGACTTTATATCGTTCAACCATCTCAAAGTAATTCCACATCACCGGCTTGGCGTACGTGCGGCAATTGGCATTGATAGAACCATCCTGACAATAGTTGATGGAATAATCGTATCCGAGTTCACCAAATTGCCAAATCATTTTTGGTCCGGGAATAGGAATCAGAAACGCATGTGCAAGTTCTTGTCGATCAAGTGCTGTATTCAGATTTTGAATGTTGTAAGAACCAGCGCTATTGCCAAAGTTGATGTTTTTGTACATCAAACGTTCTTCATCATGGCTTTCTGCATAAGTCACCAAATGAGGATCACTCCAACCACGGTTGGTATAAACTCCCCAACTTAAATTGCTGTCTGTGCTATAGCCCATACTCGCTTGTTCGTATTGGGTTGTGAGTTTGCCCCAGAGCATCATGCCATCATTCGATAGGATGGTTTCTTCCGAATTGTCGGCCAAATGCTCGAGAATAAGATAACAACCAGGTTCAACTGACAACATGTGATCATGATAGTCATTCAGAATCGCAATTCGGCTATTGTCTTGCGCAGACCATGCTGAGATGTTTCCTAAAGTATTGTTTTGTGTAAATCCTTTGGATAGGTCGAATCGAAAACCATCCATATGATATTCTTCAAGCCAATATTCCAATACTCTTTTGCAGAATGCTCTTGTTTTCGGGCTTTCATGGTTAAAGTCGTAACCAACGTTGAAATCGTGTTTCGGAATTTCATTGAACCATGGACTTTCTGCGGTCGGCTGTCCATAATCGCCGGCATCAGGATTGAAATACATCCTGACCATGGGATTTTGTCCGAACGAGTGGTTCAATGCAATGTCTTGAATCACCGCGATACCTCTGTTATGACATTCATTGATGAATGCTTTCAACGCGTTTTTACTACCGTATGCTTTGTCGGCTGCGAAATAGAACGACGGATTGTATCCCCAACTGTCATTGCCTTCAAACTCATTGATCGGCATAAGTTCGATAGCCGTCACCCCGAGGTTCTCCAAATAATCGAGTGAATCCGTCAAGGTGGCATAACTGCGATCATCAAGGAAATCACGAACGAGAAGTTCATACACCACGAGCCTTTCTTGAGGTGGTCTTACAAATGATGCATCAGTCCAATTGAAAGTTGGTTGATTGATTTGAAAAGTGGAAACGGCCTGTGATGTGAGACATCCGGGATATTCGGGTAGATTCGGATAAGTGCTTTCCGGAATCCAGCCATCATTCCATGGATCCAGGATAATTTCAGAATATACATCTGCAACACGCATGTCTTCGGCATCGATGCTGTATTGAAATCTATACAGTGTATTCGGATCAAGTCCTGTGATATCGAGCCAATAGGTTGCGCCATCAGGAGTGCGATTCATGAGGTAGTTCGCATCAAATTGCCAATTATTGAAGTCTCCTATCACATAAACAAAATCTTTGTTAGGTGCATATAGTTGCAAACGAACAGTAGAATTGTCCACATAGTTGATTCCATCTAAAGTCCCGGCAGGAGAGGCGAGAACAGTAGGTTCCGGATTGATGTTGATGAGCACATTCTCTGTGATTTCTTCTGAGCCATTGTTCGCAGTGAGCAATACATTGTATCCACCATTGACAGTTTCACTGAAATCGTAATCGAGTTCCGTTGCATTCGAGGCCGTTGCCACCACATTGCCATTTACTGTAATCGTCAATTCAGAGGGTTCTGACGCAGCGCAATGAACAGGAATCACTTCGCCCGATGATGCAATCACCACCTGTTGCCAGGGTTGCTGTATGCCGGCATGGTAACTGTCATCGTACAATTCAAGGTAGATATCACTTCCATCGGAATTTTTTCCTTCAAAAGAGCCCGTTTGATTTCTAAAAACAAACATCAGACGACCCACATCTGTACCAATAGGATATCCATAAAAGGTCTGTGGTTGGATCACAATTTTATGGAGTCCGCCCCCAAGCGGAGTCATCACCACTTCAGGATCGGCGGTGCCCCAATTACCCTGTACATATTGCCAGTTGTTCACGCAATTGTCTTCGTCAGTCTGTGTGACAATTCCTGTATGGGCATAAATCGGGATGGTATTTAAGGGGATGCCGGCATTGCCCGTTGTCACATTGTAGTAAACCGTGATCTCATCATTTGCAGTCGGGAATTCAGGATCACTGGAAAGGATTTGGGCCTGTCCGATCAAACTTACGAGTGAAAACAATAGAAGCGTAGAGCGTTTTTTCATGTAGAATGGAATGTTTCGTGCCAAATGTAAAGAAAGTGTCATTTGTACACTTATCAGAAGAGCTATTTTAACCGTTAATATTTTTCCAACCCTGTATTGCAAGTTAGTCGTCCTTCCAAAATTAAGAAAAGCCTGCCTTAGACAACATCATCATGTTCACCTGGCGCTATTCCTACGACAATTTGGTAGTGAATCGGAGATTTCTCCTGATTTCTTTCATCCTCACTTTTATTTATCGCAATGGTCACGCATATTTGCCACAAACCCCATCACATGATCCTTTTGGACGGCGCTGCAACAGCGAAAAGCATCAAATTAGAAATCGCTTCTGAAGTTGAAGCGTTGAAAAAGGCAGGCAAAAAAATTCCTCACCTCGCGGCAGTGCTGGTAGGAGAGGATGGAGCTAGCATGACTTATGTCGGTTCTAAGGTGAAATCTTGCGAAGAAGTGGGGTTTGCATCCACGCTCATTACCCGTCCTGCAAGCACAACTGAAAGTGAATTGCTGGAAATTGTTCGACAACTCAACAACGATCCGGATATCGACGGATACATCCTGCAATTGCCTTTACCCAAACACATCGATGAACACAAAGTTTTACTTGCCATAGATCCGGAAAAAGACGTGGATGGTTTTCATCCTGTCAATGTAGGGCGCATGATGTTAAATCTACCCTGCTATTTGCCTGCGACACCTGCCGGTATTATTGAATTGCTCAGGAGATATCAGGTGCCTACGGAAGGAAAACATGTGGTGGTTATTGGTCGATCACATATTGTTGGTTTACCAGTTTCCATATTGCTGCAGCGCAATGCGAATCCTGGAAACTGTACAGTAACCATCGCTCATAGCCGCACCAACGACCTGAAATCACTCTGCGCTTCTGCGGATATCATCATTGCTGCTTTGGGAAAACCTGAATTTGTCACTGGTGATATGGTAAAAGATGGAGCAGTGGTGGTGGATGTGGGTATTACCAGGGTCCCTGATCCTTCGAAAAAGTCAGGATTTAGGATCGCTGGTGACGTCAATTTCGCTCAAGTGGCAGAAAAATGCTCATATATCACTCCTGTTCCGGGAGGAGTTGGACCCATGACCATTGTTTCATTGCTTATGAATACGCTTTCGGCGGTAAAAAAACACCGTTAGGCTAATTGTACTGTTTGGAGTGAAACCAGGCGACGGCTTGAACGATATAAATAGGTAAACCGCACAGGGAAAGCGGAAATTTTTAACCTAAAACACTATCGTCATGCTGGAAAAACTCAACATCGTTACCCTGAAAAAATGGCTTTTTGTATCCATGTCTTTGATTTCAACCTGGCTTTTGTTCAAGCCTTGAGAAATTGATAGGTTCACATACTTCCCAGGGCTTTTTACCGTTGGTAAAAAAAAGGAGGGAAAAATGAAACCTGACAGCGAACAGTCCGTAACAGTGGTTAACTTAAACAAACATTTCCGTACTAAAAACCTAACTCAGATGAATCCGCTTCACGACTGGAAACACGTTGTATTACAACGACTCATTATCGTCTTCCTCGGTCTGCTCACCCTGGGCGTCGTATTTCAATCTTGCAAAACAAATCATGCTTCGTGCGCAGCTTACGATAAAGTAGAAGTGCCGCAGCAATAAACAAACACAACATAAAATAACTTGAAAAGGCAGCCTTTGGCTGCTTTTTTCTTTGGTAGTCAACTCATCATGCTCAATGGCGTGGTTGCTTCGAACGCTATTCCACCCGGTGTCAAAATATTTGAATGGTGGTATCCATCATTTCATAGTCTATATTTGCTTTCAACCTTAATGAACGCTCATTAGCTGTGTATCTCCGGATCAACACCTGATCATGCTCATTTCTTGAATAGTGGTTAACGAAAACAAGTTGACCAATCCAGCTGGAACTTTTGTCACCGGCTCATTCTGGAAACAGCATGTCATTTGTTGTAGGATTTCATTTCGTATGAGTAACTACACTGATTGATCACGATGAAGCTGTGGCTTACGATAATTGTTGTATCGCTGATGTGCTGCAATGGCGCGGTTGCACAGTATTATGATAATGTCACTTTCACTTCAGGTATTGTTCATCAATACAACAACGGTTTTTGGGGTGGAGGTGTATCGATGTGTGACTTCGATGGTGATGGGTTGGACGATATTTCGATTTGCCAACGCAACGTAAATCCGCTGTTTTTTCGCAATACCGGCGGTGCTTTCGAGCAAGTTCCATATGTCATCTCGAATGATAAAGAGATGAAACAAATCACTTGGGTAGATTATGACAATGACGGAGATAAAGATCTTTTCACCACTTCATTGCTGGCTCCCTTCAAGTTATACCGCAATGATGGCAACTTCGATTTCACAGATATTTCTTTAGCTGCTGGATTTCCGGCAACCACAGACTATACCTTCGGCAACTGCTGGGCTGATTATGACTTGGATGGTGACCTGGATGTGTTCATCAGCAACTACAATGGAATTGGCTTCGGAAATCCCTTGGCCAGCGATTTATTGTTCAGGAACAACGGTGATGATACCTTTACGAATGTCACGGTAGAAGCCGGTTTCGGAAGCGAACATTGTTATACATTCATGTCCATTTGGATGGACTTAAATGGGGATTTGTGGCCGGATCTATACAACATCAATGACCGATATGAATGTCAGGATTACCTCTATCTCAACAATGGCGATGGAACATTTACGGATGTGACGGTGAGTTCAGGGGTAGTTCAGAACATCCTGAGCATGAATATTTCTGCAGAAGATTATGACAATGATGGTGATTTTGACATTTATGTCTCCAACGGTACCGAAGGTTGTTCCTTTTTTCGTCACGATGAAAATGATGTATTCACAGAGATTGCTGATATCAATGGCACTGTACTGAATGTGTTTTGTTGGGGCACACAATTCGTGGATGCCGACAACGATATGTGGCAAGATATGTTTGTCTCATCAACTCCACATCAAGCTACAACCGGTCAGGATCGTTTTCTTCTCAACAATCAAGATGGGACTTTTTCCAACATCACGAATGAATCTGGATTTATTGCCGAAACCAGTTGGAACCGTTCAGTAGCCACTGGCGATTACAACCAGGATGGTTTTCCGGATTTATTTACTGCGGCTACTTTGCCTTCATATTCATCTTTATGGCGCGCTGTTCCCAATGATAATAACTGGCTAAAAGTGCAGTTGCAAGGAGTGGTATCAAATCGCGATGGTATTTCGTCTCGTATTGAATGTTATGTAAATGGGATATGTCAAAGTAGATATACCTATTGTGGAGAAGCATATCTCGCTCAGAATTCTTCTTCCGAAATTTTTGGAATGGACCAATATGAAAAGGCTGATTCACTGATTGTAAAATGGCCCTCGGGTATCATCGATAAGTGGTATAATATTCCAGCGGGTCAGCATCTTTATTTGGTGGAAGGGACATCAAGTGAAGTGATCGTTCAATACACACCATTCTTCTGTGATGGTGATAGCGCTCAGATTCAAGCGAATCAATGGTCGGCCTACGCGTGGAGCAACGGAGAGAATTCGGCATCCATGTTCATCCATGAACCACAGAACTTGGTACTGACAGTTTCTGATCAGTATGGTAACCAATTTCAATCGGATACCATTTCATTGGATCATTTCCCTGCAGGAGAATTTGAATGGTCAACACACAATCCCTCTTGTTTTGGTGAATCCAATGGTTGGATAAGTATTGAAAATGCGGATTGGCTTCCCGCCTTTATTTGGTTGAATGATTCTCTTTATCCTGGAAGCAGCGTTTACAATCTCACCCCAGATCTCTATGAAATCAGTTTTCAAGATGAGCATGGATGTATCCAAAATGCCAGTTTCGAGCTTACTAATCCGGAAGAATTGACCGCACAAGCATGGCTAACACAACCACTTTGTTATGATGAAACAGGTCAAGCGGTGATAGAAGTTGCCGGAGCGCAAGGTGGTTATGTGGTGAATCTGGGATCTGCCGACCTTGGTGCATTGGAAGTTGGCGCTTATGAATTGGTGATCTCGGATGCTATGAATTGCGAGACCACCTTGTCATTTGAAATTGTTGGTCCAATGCAGATCAACGCTGATATCACCACGACTCATGTATGGTGTGCGGGAGAACAATCAGGTGCAATGGTCATAGAGAATGTGTCTGGCGGCACGGGCGTCATCACAGCAAATCCTGAATACCAAGGGTTGCCACTTTTTGCTGGTGAGTATAATATGATGCTGATCGATGAAGTTGGATGCAGTCGGGAATTTATGTTTACCATTGAGGAACCGGAACCGCTCGCATTGGAAGTCATCACAACACCGGAATACGAAATGGGTGAATCTGGCAGTGCAGAAGTGATTGTTACCGGCGGTGTCGCACCGTATACCTACATCTGGAGTGAACTCAGCTTGACGGATAGCCTCGCTCAAAACCTCACGCAAGGCAATTATGCAATCACTGTTGAGGACCAGCATGGTTGTTTTTCCTATGAACAATTTACCATTGATTTTGTGGCTGAAATGTCTGAGCTTCACACAAGCGATTATACGTTGTTTCCCAATCCTGCCATGGATAAGTTATTTCTGATTCAGCCATCAAATGCAGGAACGGTCTATTATTCATTGTTCGATGTTTCAGGAAAATTGATCATCAAAGACAAGTGCTTGAATCCTCATGAAGGCGTTGATATTTCGTCATTCAGTCAAGGTTCGTACTATATTCAAATAAAAACAAACGGCAGAGAAATATCCCTGCCGTTCGCCATCATCAAATGATGCGTTATTTCAATGCGGTGAATGTTATCTGAGAACAGTAACACTTCCCGATATTCTTTTATCTACCTGGAGATTGTTGAATGATACTTCTATTTGGAAGGTAAACATATCATTGTGTGTGAAGTATTCACCACCGCGAACATTGCCTGTCCATGGCATATCTGGATCATCCGTTGTGAATACCACTTCTCCCCAACGATTGATCACATCAAAACGATATGACCTGATTTCTTCTTTAGAACTGATTACTGGCATGAAAACATCATTCACGCCATCACCATCTGGTGTGAAACTATTCGGCACGAATATGTAGAAAGTGTTATCGATGTTCACGAGTCTTGAATATTCTGAGAGACATCCGTAATCATTCATCACTTTCAAGGTGACATCAAAAGCACCACCTCTATTATAATGATGCAATGGACTTGCTTCTTCCGCAGTATAACCATCACCAAAATCCCACATGTATTGGGTTGCACCAACACTGGCATCTGTGAACTGAATATCTACTTCATAAATTATATCTGCATCCGGATCAAAAGTGAATGAGGCCACTGGTACTTCAAACACTTCCAACATGTCATCAAAATGCTGCGTCTTTTCACATCCAAATTCAGATACGGCATGGAGTTGAACATCATATAAACCAGGATTTTGAATGGTCACAGAGGGATTCTGCTCAGCAGATGATGCGCCATTGCCGAAAGTCCAGTTCCATGTAACTCCATCGGTAGTGGAATTTTCAAATTCCACTACCAGAGGAGCACAACCGTTAAAGACTGAAGGCATAATATCAATAGAAGGCGTTGGATGAATCGTATAAATTTCTTCGTGTTGATCGGTGCATTCAAACACATTCGATGAAATCACCACAATGCTGTGATCTCCGACCTCATCGAAGTTGAATGTAGGTGTTGAAGCATTGGAGAAAGCCACTCCATCAGCAAACCACTGATAAGCACCAGAACCAGAAGTGATCACATTCACGTTCACATCTTCGGAAAGGAAACAACTTTCAACCTGATCTAATGTGAATGTGGTTGTCGGCTGTGGCAATACATGTATGGTTTCTGTTGCGTGTCCTTCACATCCGAATTCGTTTTCGGTATCAAGGGATACCTGAATGTCTTGTGGTGAGCCGGTTGTATTCACGAAATCCTGACAAACATCCATATCACTGCTGGTAAAACCATTGCTGAATGTCCATGAGTAAATACTTGCATTCTGTGAAGCGTTCTGAGAACAAACATGGAGTGGACTGCAACCATCTGTCGCAGACAAATTCATCACAGAAACAGGTTGAGGATGCACTATGAATGTGATGTTATCGGTTGCCTGACATCCATTGTTTTCTGTTGCAGTGGCTGACACCATATAAGTATTGCCCACTTCAAATGGATGTGATACATCAAGCCCGGTGTCATAATGGCCATCTCCATAATCCCAAGAAATATTCTGGATGTTACCAGTGGTGGTCGCATGGAAATGTGCATCATTCAAAGGACAAATGGAGCTTTCTTCTGCAGTTACAGTAATTTCAGGACTTGGCAAAACCGTTATGGTAAAGGTGGTTGTGTCAAAACTACAGCCGTCATTGGCGTAGTAGATGACATCATATTCACCCGCTTCATCATAAATGTGATTGGGGCTCATCAATGTTGATGTTGAACTATCACCAAACTCAAAGGCGTAGTTGGTGGCACCAGTGGTATTGTTTTGGAATTCCACAAACATGGGTGAGCAACCGATAGGCGCGCTGGGCACCAGATCAATGTGAACAGTGTTTGGAAGAACTGTTACAACAGATTCTGCCATATCTGATCCACAAGCATTGTATGCAAAAAGTTTGATGATAAAATCTTCTGAACTTTCTTCAGTGATGTATACCCTTGGTGAAGGCACGGCATCGGAAGTAGTCTCTCCATCACCAAAATCCCATAGATATGAATCAGGATTACCCGTGGTGTTGTTACTGAATACTGTTGTTACAGGCGAACACTGAGACGATAAGTTGGTTGAAAAAGAGGCATGTGGTGTTGGATATACCTCGACCATTTCTGAATGGCTGTTACTTCCACAAGTATTTGTTGCAGTGAGTATGATTTCATGAATGGTATTGACATCCGATGCAGCAAAAGCATATGGATTAGGATCTTGCACATTGTAAGAATTGCCATCCATACTCCAGCTATAACTTACTCCAGTACCTGCGGTTGTATTATCGAATGAAACAGATAGAGGAGTGCAGCCACTTTGCACGGAAGTATTGAATGAGGCCTGAGGTGCTGAGATGATCTCAATATCATCGCTATATGAATGACTACAACCAAGTGAGTTGTATGCCAGAAGAGTTACCTGATAAGTTCCACCAATGGAATAAATGGTATGGCCATCTTCCATCATGGAGTTAGAACCATTGCCGAAGCTCCATTCATATTCGGTAGCTCCCGTTGAATTGTTGGTGAAATTGACGATGTTGTTCAGACATCCAGTTGCAGGATGTGTGAAATCTGCAAATGGCATGGCTTCAACACTAAGTGTCATAGCATCCGAAGCAGTACAGCCATAATTATCGGTTGCAGTGAGTGTAAATACGGTAGTCGAAGGAACGGTGGCTGTGGCGAATCCGATGTTCGGATCATCGAGGTATTGTGCATGATCCCAGCTGTAGTTCACAGATGGTGATGATGAACTCACTCCACCACTGAGTTGATATGGACTGCCTTCACAAACACCAGCGTCATTTCCTGCATTTACTACCGGGATATCATGTACATTCACGATGCGGTTATCGGTTGTAAGACATGATCCGCTTCCTAGTGTATATGTAACAGTAAAGCTGCCATTTTGTGTCGGAGTGAATGCACCGCTTGAGTTCACATATGCACTACCAGACCATGAACCGCCACTTACGCCTGGCGTAAGATTGACAGTAGCAGATCCTTCGCAAAGATCAGAGTCTGCGCCAGCATCGGCGTAAGTAGTTGCAATGACCGTGATGGTATTTGAATCTGAACTTGTGCATCCGAAAGCGTTGGTATAACTGTAAGTCAATACATGCGCTCCTAAAGTTGACGGTGTAAACACACCGCTGGATGAAACATCTGTTCCGGACCAAACTCCTCCTGAAGGACTAAATCCGGTGAGTGTTTGTGCAATACCCTGATCGCAGAATGTCTGATCCAAACCTGCATTAACTGTTGGAATTGGATTGGCGACGATATTCAAAGCATCAGTAGCTGTGCATCCTGAAGCATCTGTCACCATCACACTCAGTGTCAAATTAGCATTGACTGTATGAGTTGGATTCGCAATAGAAGGGTTGGAGACTGTGCCTCCTGACCAGTCATAATCAGTGATGCTACCATTTGGTGTATTGGCAACTGCATTGAATGATACCACAGATCCCGTGCAAGCTGAAACATCAGATCCTGCATTCACTGTTGGAAGACCTAAGACTACGACAACGATTTGATCCGTGGCAAGACATCCACCCGACATGGCCTGATAGGTGAGGTTGTAGGTCCCTGTTGCGGACGGGGTAAAGAGTCCACCGGATGTCACCCATGGCGATCCCGACCATGTGCCACCAGTAGCTAACTGCACCGCAGGTGAATTGAGGCAAACCTGTAAATCTGGCCCGGCATTTAATGGTCCGGGGTTGATAACAGAAATGTCCATCTGATCACTTGCAGTACAGCTGTAGCTATCAGTGTATGTATAGGTAAGTGTGAATGTACCCGTTGTTGAAGGAGAAAAAACACCCGATGCATCTACATCTGTTCCGGACCAGAGACCTCCTGCAGGTGTAAAACCTGCTAAGGCAACCGGCCCACCGTTGATGCAAGTGGTCAGGTTAAATCCTGCGTTGACGTTTGGCAAAGCATGCACGTTGACGGTAACGTCGTCTGATGCTGAACATCCCGCTGCATCTGTCGCAGTGACAGTGTAAGATGAAGTTATTGCTGGTGTTGCTGTTGGATTTGAAATATTATTTTGACTGACAGAACCTGTCCAGGAATATGCATTGATGGCACCATTGGTGCTGCTCGCGATGGCATTAAGTTGCGCGGTCGATCCTGTGCAGATGTCTTGGTTGGTGCCTGCATTCACAGAAGGAAGTGACAATACAGTAACCACCAATTGATCACTGGCCATACACGTTCCTGTTGAAGCAGTATAAGTAAGGTTGAACACTCCTGTTTGACCGGGATTGAATGAACCGCCGGAAGTCACCCATGTGCTTCCAGACCAAGTTCCACCGGTTTGTAGTTGATGCGCACCACTGTTGAGACAAAGTGAAACGTCGTTCCCTGCATTTACAGTTCCCGGTGGTACCACTGTAACCGTAAGCTGGTCTGTAGATGTACAACCCGATGCATTAGAATATGTATAGGTAAGAATAAAGCTACCTGTTACTGTTGGCGTAAAAACACCAGCACTGTTCACCCCGGTACCAGTCCAGGTGCCACCAGCAGGTGAAAATCCTGGTAGTGAATATGCACCACTGTTGCTACACAGCGTTACGTCATTGCCTGCTTGAACGGTCGGATAGTTATTGACGATAACAGTCATTACATCAGAGGCAGAACAGTTTTCTTCGTCAGTTACTGTGAGGGTGTAATTTGTAGTTGAAGATGGAGTTGCAGTGGTATTCAAAATACCATCGGTTCCCAATGAGCTGCCATTCCAATCAATAACGGTGATATTGCCATTCGTGCTTGAAGCTGTTCCGTTGAGAGAAGCAGTCTGTCCGTTGCAAATACTCACATCTGCTCCAGCAGTTACCGTTGGCAATGGACGCACTTCCATGGTGACATTGTCCGATACATTACATCCTGGTGAGCCGCTGGTAACGGTGAGGTTATAAGTACCCACCGCTGACGGAGTAAATAGTCCGCCGGAAGTTACAAGTGGTGATCCACTCCATGTGCCTACCGATGGCAATTGTATGTTGCCACTATTCAGACAAACGTCTTGATCTGGTCCACCATTGATAGGCGAAGGAGTTGTTACCGTAACAACGGCTTGATCGGTATTGGTGCAACCGTTAGAATTGGTATAGCTATAAGTAAGTGTAAAATTTCCTGTTGTGCTTGGTGTAAAAAGTCCTGAGGCGTTCACACCTGTGCCAGACCATGTACCACCAGCTGGAGTTGCGGTAAGTTGAATACTGCCTTGTGAAAGACACATACTTTGGTCTGAACCGGCATTTACCGTTGGTAAAGGATAAATAGAAATTGCTATCGCATCACTTTTCTGACAACCTGCAGCATCCACAGCAGTCACGTTGTAGGTACTCGGTGATGTTGGTGCGACAGTCCAACATTGTGTTGGAGGACCACCTACCCATGTATATAAAGTAATAGCACCATTCGGAGATGTTGCATTTGCGCAAAGTTGTGTGGGTACACCCGAACAGATTGTCATGTCTAAACCGGCATTTACGGTCGGTAGACTCAATACAGTAATGGTAATGTTATCCGTTGCAATACAACCATTTGCATCCTGTATAGTTAAAGTATAGGTTGTAGTGGTGGTCGGTGCCAGCGAAGTGTTTGGCGTAGGATTGAAAGTAGTTCCATTCCAACTGTAAGTAACAGTTCCTGTTGTTCCGCTGGTGGTAACGTTTGGGCCTGGATTATAGGGTTGTCCCTGACATTTGGTTGCGTCAGGACCGGCGTTGACAGCACATTGTGAATAACTCTGCGAAATAGACAGAATTGCCGACGTAAGTGCCAAAAGGCCGGTAGGCCAATTGAGTAATAGGGATTTCACTTTCAGCAGTTTAAGTTAGGTAATGAATAGTTTTTATCCAAAACCTGATACGAAGGTAGGTGGTTTTTGGTTGCGTTGTTGATAAAATCGTGAAAAAAATTTTCGGGCTTAACCGACTTCAACAGTAAAAAGTATTTTGGGGGCTTATTTTGGCCGCGAAAACCTGTAATTTATTTTTAAACCGTTTATGAAAAAAATCATACCTGCATTGTTTTTTGTTTACATGTTCATGGGAACATCCGCACAGTCTGAACCATTTGGATTCACGATGTCAAAGGAGAGTTTTGATGTCCTCAGAACAGAAATTTTGCCAACTTTCGATCACAACCAATTGCTTGCTGAAGACACTGAAATTGAAGAGAAAGGTGGTCGCACCAATATTGGCCGCATCATTCCCTCCGATGCAAATGAGGATAATGCCGGAGAATGGATCGATCTAAGCAATGGCGATAGGGTTTGGCAATACAGATTTAAATCTGAAGGAGCAAAAGGACTGAGTGTTTATTTCAATGATCTGTTCATTCCGATCGGAGCTATAATGTTCTTCTATCCAGCTGATAGAAGTTACATGGTTGGTCCCTTTACCAATGAAGATTGCAAGGCCAATGGCAAATTCATGGTGGGTGAGATCCTGGGTGATGAAGGCGTGCTTGAATACTATGAACCTTCGACTGTGGTCGGAGATGGACGAATTGGCATATATGGCATTGCACACTTATATAGATATGTATATGGCAACGAAGAGGAGCAAAGAGGTGGTGGAAGTGACGCTTGTGAAGTGGATGTGAATTGTCCGGAAGGAGCTGAATGGACAGCTCAGCGTGATGGTGTAGTGAGACTCCAAATCACTGAGGGAAATTTTGTAGGACTTTGTTCCGGATCTTTGGTGAACACAACCGCCAAAGACTGTCGCAAGTATATCCTGACAGCAATGCACTGCGGTGAAAACGTATCCGATGCCGATTGGGATCTTTGTTCTGTTCGTTTCAAATATCAACGCTCAACTTGTGGTGCAGGTTCTGCACCTACTTTGAATAATAAAGTAGGCGTGAATCACCTTGCAGATAGCAATGACGGTGGCGGTGAGACGGGGTCTGATTTCCTGCTTATTGAATTGGAAGATGATATTCCATCTGGTTGGAATGCATTTTTCAATGGTTGGAACGCAGAAACTTCGGCAGCTTCCAATGGTGTGTGTATCCATCATCCTGCTGGTGACAGTAAGAAAATTTCTACCACAGGAAATATCGTATCCGGAACATATAGTCAAACCGGTTTTCACTGGCGCGTGGTATGGCAGGAAACGGTAACCAATTGGGGCGTAACCGAAGGTGGTTCATCTGGTTCTCCACTTTTTGATCCTAATCATCGCATCGTAGGTACACTCACTGGTGGTGGTTCTTTCTGCTCTTCTCCAACAGCGCCAGATTACTATGGTAAAATGTCGAAACACTGGACAGCCAATCCCAATGCAGCAGATCAAAAACTAAAGGTATGGCTCGATCCCCTCAATACTGGTCAGCTTACCATGGATGGTTCTTACGTACATGCATCAGCGGCATCGCCTTGCGATCCTTCGATTACTTCTGTGCAGGAATTTGTGCGTTTCGATGAAGTGAAAATCTTTCCATCAATCACCGAGTCTGTGCTGAATATTTCTTGTGAGAAATTCTCAAGTATTGCTGAAGTGAGGGTATTTGATAACAGCGGCAGAATGGTGAAGTCATTCAGCCTGATGAACATGAATACCCAAATGAATACAAGTGATCTAAGTGACGGACTTTATTACATCAGTTTCATAGGTCGCGAAGGAAAATTCATTACCCAAAAGTTTGCGGTAAAACACTAATTCGCGGATTAACGATGTTTTAATATGGTAGCCAATTCACGCTGAATTGTTCGTATTGGTGCGTGAAATGGTTGTCAATTCAGTAAAATGCCATATATTTGGCCAAAACCCTGTGAAATGAAATTTGAAGTAAATCCTCAGGACAAAGTAGTTGTGATCAGCACCAAAGTTGAAAAACTTGATGCTATTCATGCTCCTGAATTGAAAAGTGAAATTGTTATGTTGAATAAAGACGGATCGAAGAATATCATCATCGATTTGTCTGAAACAAGATATATCGACTCATCAGGATTGAGTGCACTCCTCGTGGGCAACAGACTTTGTCGCGATGCCAACGGCTCATTTGTGCTGTGTGGCCTTCAGGACAATGTAAAAAAACTCATTACCATTTCACAACTGGAATCGGTATTGAAAATCACACCAACCAGAAACGAAGCCGTTGATCTGGTTTATATGGAAGAAGTTGAAAGAGATTTATAATAGTACTTTATGAAGAAAATTTTTTACGCTGCAATCTTTATCCTCGCTCCTTTTACAATGGTATCACAATGTGATCCATCTGCTCATGATTGGGCAGGTGCCACATTCGGGGTTTCTCCTGACCCAACAGTGGGCGAGAATTTTGATGCCGCTGTGCAGTACCAACCATACGCAGACGAAGTTTATGTACTCTGTCCAACCAGCGTAGGTGATGTAGTTCCTGAGTATGCAAATATTCCATTGGCCATCGACTCGATTAGTCTCGATAGTATTACCATCAACAATGGAATTGCCGACGTTCAGATTTCTACCATAGGTCTCAACATGACTTGCAACAATAATGGTGAATCAGAAAATCCTTGTATGTTTTTTCCAGGGAATGCCTATTGTGGAGATATCGCAGGAACTCCTACTGCAGCCGGCACTTTCGATGTGAAAATCTTTGTTACTGTTCACTTCAATTTCTTTGGACCACAATCTCTGCCTTACAGCTTTGAAGGTTATGTGCTTGAAATTGCTTCTGCAAACAGTGTACAGGAAACCATCGCTTCTAATTTTGTTTTGGGCCAAAACAATCCGAATCCAGCTTCATCATTCACCAATGTGTCTTTTCAGGTTGCTCAAGCTCAAGATGTGACGATCACCGTGTGCAATCTGGTTGGTGAAGTTGTTTATCAAAGAGATTTGAAAGCGAAAAGAGGCGATAATCAGTTCAGAATGGAGACCGCAGGTTTTGAAACTGGCGTTTATCTTTACTCTATTCAGACATTGGACAAGAAACTCACACGTAAAATGATTGTGCAGCATTAATTGCACGCATTATGCAAGATATTTGACCGTCCCATTCAGGGACGGTTTTTTTTTCATTGAACTTTGAAGTTACCATATTAGGTTGTGGTGCCGCTGCTCCAACCAGCAGGCACAATCCTTCGGCGCAGGTGATCAATTTGCACGATAAACTATTCCTGATCGATTGCGGAGAAGGCACACAAATGCAGATGCGGAAATTCAAAGTGAAAATGCAGCGTATCAATCATGTTTTCATTTCGCATTTGCATGGTGATCATTATCTCGGATTGATGGGATTCATTTCCAGTATGCACTTATTGGGAAGAAAAGCCAAGCTCCACATTTTTGGCCCACAAGAATTGTGGGAAATCATTCAATTACAATTGCGCGCATCGCATACTTTTTTGGTCTACGAGTTGGAATTTCATCCGGTGGATGATGATGAAAAGCGGATGATTTTCGAGGATACAACCTTGCGCGTTTTTTCAATTCCACTCAAACACCGCATTCCATGCTGTGGATACATTTTTGAGGAAAAGGAAAGAAAACCCAAAATCAAAAAGGAAGAAATAGCTCGATATGATCTGCAACCGTCGCAAATCATTTCTTTAAAAAATGGCAATGACATCACACTGGATGATGGAACATTGATTCGATCTGAAGATGTGTGTATTCCATCAGAACCGATCAGGAGCTATGCGTATTGTTCTGATACCGCCTACGCAGAAAAAGTGATCGAAGCAGTAAAAGGCGTCACTACCATCTATCATGAATCGACATTTCTTGATGCAGAAAAGGAGAGGGCTAAAGAGACATTTCACAGCACAGCAACACAAGCTGGTATAGTCGCTCAACGCGCAGAAGCCAGAAAACTCATTTTAGGCCATTTCAGTTCGAGATACACCGATGACACTGAATTTTTGAATGAAGCACGAATACAATTCGATCAAGTATGGCTTGCCGATGAAGGTACCATTTTTCACATTGAGTGAGTAAAATGCATCAGATCATTTCAACCTGACGCGCCACTTTCTGCAGAATTTCGAATACCGTTTCCGCCATGACATTTTCACTGTCCAATGTGGGATTGATTTCTGTGAACTCTAAGCAGCACGTTCTTTCATTCTGAAGAAACTCCAAAATCAAATCTGCAGCTTCTCTTTCATTGATACCTCCTTTTACCGGTGTACCTGTACCTCGAGACACTGTTGGATCCATGGAGTCCACATCAAAACTGATGTAAATTCTATCGCAATGACTGAGGTATTTCAGCAACTCCCGGCTTAGTTTGGTAACGCCGGTTTTTCTGACTTCATTGGTGGTAACAACTTTGACTTTGTTTTTCTTGATCAGATTGGCTTCCTGATCTTCAAAATCACGCAGACAGATATAAATGAGATCTCGGTATTCAATTTTTGGCGACATATCGCCAACGTTTTTGAGCATTTCCCACAACTCAATCGTTTCATAGTCGAGGTCATTCACCTTCTCTTCGATGTTGTCCTCATTGAGTGATGTAGCCAAAGGCATTCCATGCATATTACCACTTGGAGTGGTATATGGAGAGTGGAGGTCTGCGTGTGCATCGATCCATATAACACCTAGGCGTGATTCCGGATAGGCCATTTTAATACCAGCAATGGTTCCGCCTGCACTGCTATGGTCTCCACTGATCAACAAAGGAAATCTGCCATCACGAAGTGTATCCCTCACTGCCGCTCCAACGCGTTCATACATTTTCAGTACGCTGCGAATATGTTTGGCATATCGGCTTCCGGGATTGTTGAGTAACGCCTGATTATCGTTGGGAATGCTGATGCTTTTGTAATTGCGAAAAAACTGTGAGCGGAAATCCAGGGCCGCAATTTTTACGGCTTCAATTCCTAAGCTTGCACCACGAGTGCCGGCTCCAACTTCACTGGGGACTTCAATGAGCCTGATATTCTTTTCCTTTTTCGTCATATCGGCAAAGATAACAATAGTATCATTTGGGTTTGTGATCGCGGATGTGCCTTCTATTTCGTTAATTTTCTCATATTTGACGCACCAATCAAGCAGGCCATGAGTTTTTACGTCATTACCATCACCTTTACACTTCTTTTTATTGTATATGCGCTTTATCTTTTGTTCATCAAAAGGACTTTTCGCAAAGAATTCAGAAGTGCGATCATGCCTGGGCTCTTTCTCATTTCCGTTTGGGCGGCGATTTATTACTTGATATTTTCTTAATTCGAAATGCTGGTTTTATTCAGCTACAAAAAACAATAGTCCTTTGTTATTGAATCAACCATTCTGTTCATAACTCTCCGATTTTTTGACGAACCAACAAAACAAAATGGCGTTCAAGTGAAGTGTATCGGATGTAAAATTTTGAATGTATGAAATGCATCTTCCTGGGGATAATTATTGTGCTCTTTTCCTTTCCATTGAGTGGTCAGCAAAATCTTCGCGAAAAGGTCAATAAAATCAATCAATGGTATAAGGAGCAATCGGAATTGCCCATGAATGATCAAAACCAGAATAGGATTGATGAACTCAATGTAAAGATCACAGATATGCTATTACAAGTATTGAATGATCCAAAAGCGTTATCTTATCCACTTGAACGATGGCTTAATCTGAGTTTTATCAAATCATCCGACAACCACATACGGGTTTTCTCCTGGGCTGAAAGAACTGGAGGATCCTTTCAAACCAACATCAATATACTCTATGTGACATTGCAAGGACATTACCCAAAGGGAATGCGCATGGAAGATTATTCGGCGACAGAAGGTGAATTCAGATATTACCAGGGCACCATCGATAAAATCTACGAACTCCAAGAGGAAGGTCATACCGAATACCTGCTCATGGGAGGCGGAATCAGTTGCAACACATGTGTCTTTGATTATACCCTTTTGTTGAGTTTGACAGAGTATTGGGTTCAGCCAGAATTTTGTTTGGTGCATGATTATCGAGTGGGTGATGGAAAGGCGTTCTATGATGCTGATTCGCGTATACTCACTTTCGATTATACTGTAGATCTTGATGACAGCCTTTATGGGACGAATTGTTCGGATGGAGAAAAATTGAACGAAAACACTTGTCGCTTTTTTACCCGGTATATATGGCTGGGAAACACCTTCATTCCCTTTCTCGGAAACTGAGATTTATGGGATATTCCACATACCGAAGTCTATTTCATGACTATTCATTTTTCCATGAAATGATAATCTGTTACATTGCGGCAAATTCATTCCATGAGTATTACAGATCTTGCCAAAGACAAAGTCATTCTGATCGACTGGATCCTAAAACAGGAGAAAGCACAAAATCTAAAATCGCTTTTACAACTGACCGAAAGTATCGACAACGAAACAGCAAACCTTTCGAGAAATGCAGGTTATCGTGGTAAAGGAATTCCTGTAAGTATGTCGCAACTTCGCACAAACTTCGCTGAAGCCATTTCCCAAATTGAAAGAGGAGAATTCAAGTCCCTCGAAGATGTAGAACAGGAGTCAGACAAGTGGTAATCTGTCATATTCTACTTCAAGGCTAATGATAGAATTGTAAGTTTCGGCATTCTTTGACCACTGAAATCGGGTTTAACCATGTGAGTTAGGGTGTATTTTGCCGCTTCTTTGTATTTGTTTTTTAATCCTGCAATGATTTTTATGAAAAGAACTTTACTCGCATGCCTTTGCGCTGCTTTGACAACCATTACCAGTGCACAGACTCCATGCGAAAACGGCATGGCTGGCGAATATCCATGCGACAATATCGATCTCTTGGCGTTCATGCCGATGTCTGAAATTGGCGGTGGAGCCAATACCAATGACATATGGGGTTGGGTAAGTCCATTATCAGGCCATGAGTATGCGCTGGTTGGTTGCTCCAATGGAACTGCTTTTGTTGACATTTCCGATCCGGTGAATCCCGTGTATCTCGGCTTATTACCAACACACACCGTGAACAGTTTATGGAGGGATCTTGAGACTTACAACAACTACGTTTTTATTGGCAGTGAAGCAGCAGGTCACGGACTTCAGATTTTCGATCTCATGCAACTCGATGCTGTAACCAATGCTCCGGTGACATTCGAAGAATCTGCATATTACGGAGGATTTGGCCATAGCCATACCATCACCATCAATACTGCAACGGGATTTCTTTACGCCATGGGATCCGATACTTTCGAAGGTGGATTGCACATTGTGGATATCCACAATCCACTGGTTCCGACATTGGCCGGAGGCTTCAGTGAAGATGGTTATACACACGACGGATATGTATGGCTCTATGATGGGCCTGATCCAAATTTTCAGGGAAAAGAAATCTTTTTCGCTTGCAATGAAGAAGAACTTACCATTGTGGATGTCACAGACAAGAGCGATTGTCAACTCATCACCAGCCATGATTATGAAGGAGAAGCTCCCGTTGGATACATCCATCAGGGTTGGGTAACCAAAGACAAGTCTCATTTTCTGATTGACGATGAACTGGATGAAATACAGATCGGAAATGCTCAAGAACCCTATGGAACAAGGACGCATATGTTCGATATCACTTCATTGGAAAATGTAAGTTATCAGGGTTTTTATGAAAACAACAATACTTCGATAGACCACAATCTTTATGTACTCGATCAATTCGTTTATCAGAGCAATTATAGAAGTGGCGTGCGCGTGGTAGATGCGGTGCATATTGATGATGCCGTCCTCACTGAGGTCGGTTACTTCGATTTGTATCCTCTGAATGACTTTGCGCAATTCAGTGGAACATGGAGTAACTATCCTTACTTGCCGAGCGGTGTCAACATTGCTACAAGCATGTATGAAGGATTCTTTATCCTGCGTCCGCGATTGTTATACTTCACAGACAACAATGTTGAAGTATGTGGTGTTGATCAATTGGTTTTAGAACTGAATGTGAATGCTGAGATCGCATTTCCAGTGACGGCTAGCATTCAGGGTTTGCCTGGCGCTGCTGTGCCATGGACCCTCATCAATGAAACAGGTAATTATGAAATTGTCATCAATCAATTGAATGGTTTGCCTTCAGGAACGTATTTTCCAGACATCGTATTGAATACTGTTTTTGGAGAACAATACTTAGTTCCATTCAAACTATCGTTCACTGGAGGATCACCACA
>JAIBBG010000064.1 GCA_019694805.1 Flavobacteriales bacterium
CCTGTGCTTTATAATACCCTGCACAATCCGACAAAGGTTTCATCAAGTTTGAAGATTGCGGTTGTTTGGCCATCACACTGCTCAAAAAGTCTTGCTGCTCATGAATGTAATTTTGAATAAGCTCTGTACGTTGCCTTTCAAAATTCAAATTGCGAATGGCTATATTCAATGATGTTTTCGCTTGCTGATCAGATTTATTCGTCTGGTTTATGTAGTTCATTGCTAGATTTATTGAATCCAGCTCTGGTACTTTCTTATTCGAAGGCAAATGCCCTAAACGTTGACATAGATTTTCAAAACGATTGAAACTATACCAACAGTCCATCATTAATGCTTCGGCCCTTATTTCACTTGAAGGTAAAGTTGGCTTTTTATAGTTGGTGAAGACCGGAACCAAGTTTTGGTTCGAAGATGTATCCGCAAAGCCAAATCTTGAATTCAATATCATGGGTTGATCATGAGAATTGCTTAAACTTGGTGGAACTATATAATTACACAAACTATGAAGAAACGCATCTTCTTCTAGCATATACAAATGGAGATACTTATTGTTGGTCTCTCTTAATCTTACGGTCAATTTGTCAACCTTACGAGAATAGGTTCTAATTAATCTCGAGCACTGTCTATCATTTAGACATAAACTATCCGATTCGAGGAGAACATAGTCCTCGGCTCTATCATCTGTCTGTGCATGTATTAAGCCGGAGATCAGTAGAGCACTCAAAAATTGCACGAAACACATATATATGTGACGCATTTCTTCAAAGCCGAATGATTTTATTCTGAGCATGAAAAGGCGAAATTGACTTGGTTAATTGGGTAGCTAATTCGATAAGCAATCCAGTGATGCAGAGTTAGTAAGTTCGGATGGGAATTCCGATAAAATGGAAAATTATTTTTTTCAGGAATGGTCCTTTTTTTCAAAATTCTAATGATAACGGGGCATTCAAATTAATGCTCGACTTAGATCGAAGTTGTTACACGCTCCCACCCCCGTTATTTAACGGTGGCCATATGCATTAAGTAATACATCCAATCAATAGATCATCTCTTTTTGAGCCAGAGAATTTGAGAGAATTTAGACGTTTCAATATGATTCTTGGCTACAATACTCTTGATGGATTACTGAAGAATACACTTTCGTTTGTTAATACAGAGCTATTCAAGGATAAATTTTAATTGTGCTGATTTTTTTGATGTTATTCTTTACTTCATCAATTGTTTCCACGCAATACACCCACAATCACCTTGAATTTTCGCAAAAAAAATAGTTTCCAGAAAAAGTTTTTGTTGCTATAATGGCGATATTTCTGGGAACTGTAGAAAAGTCGCCAAAAAAACACTGTAGAGGATTAATGGCGATATTTCTGCGATTCGCAGATAAGTCGCCAAAATGATATATTTTGGTCTTGAAACATTTTTTTTTTAAACGATGCCAAGACCACGTAAAAAGAGAGATAAGTGTCGAATCAATACGAACAACATTAGGGTGGACCCAAATGGATTTCGCCTACTTTTTGGATATATCAATAAAAGACTATTCTAAAATTGAAAAAAAGATCAGAGGTGCAGACCCTGCCTTGATTGATAAAATCAATCTTGTTCGGGAATCGGTATATCACCTTGAAGCAATGGGCATGCTTGGGCAAGCTGCGAATCCAACTTGGACACAGGGTATTTATTCGAATATTCAAATGAAAGCAAGGGATCTTGTTATTCAAATCATTGACATGGAAACATGGATCAAGGGGAGACGAAAAAATGCGTTGAGAAAATTTAGTCGCAATGAAATGATTGCTGAACAAGTCAATTATTTGAGATCTAAGAATGCGCCGAAATATATCATTGAGAAAATGGCTAAAATGGGCATGGAAAAAAGCAAAGAGATGGATTATCACTCACTTGATAGTGTGTATTTGTATGAAGCAAAAATTGCAGGCAAAAAGGCGGAGTTGGCTTATCTCAAAGAATTGATAGCTTCTCAGGGCAAAGATGAAGAGCCTTGAAGTGACGTTTAGTGGAGTACTGTCATGTATCTTCCTTCCTCCATCACGGAATTGTTTGTATGGATGGCTGGCCATCGAACCGAAGAAGATTGTTATGAACTCCACCAATGCCATGATTTCTCTTCACTTTGTCAAGAGAAATCATGGCCAATTTCATTCACACGGCCTATGGCATGGTGCTATTCTTTAATAATCCTTTTGGTATTCATCCTCGGCCCTTCACCGAAAGTAAAGAAATAAACACCCTGACTCCAAGATGATATGTCGATGGCAGAATTGCCATAGCCAAGATTTTGATCCAACAAAAGTCTACCCGACTCATCCATCACTTGAAGTCTTACAATTTCGTGCAGCGGCTGATAAGTATACACATATTCTCTTGCTATAGTTGGGAAGACGTTGAAAGAAGGTAATTCCTGAGTTTCATTGACCGACACGATACCTGTACCGAAGTGATATACCGTGCTGTCTGCAGGTTCACCAAGAAGAATGTCCTCCAGTCCTGGTAATTCGAATAGGTTTACCACGTCAACAGTTGGATTGGATGGTTCTCCACGCAAACTCCATGAGTCCACGAATGTTTGGGTGGCAATTTCAAAATCGCGGATAAAGAAAAGAAGAGGTGATCCCCATTGATCATGGATCAATGTTCCATCATCTACAGTATGAGGTCCATATCTAAATTCTATATCATAGGTGTCTTCATAGATCCAAACCTGAAAATTGCGGATTAAATTGAATTCTCCTGTAGCGTCGAATTCATTGTAAAAACCGATGTTCTGCCATTCTATCTTGCAGATACGGTTGCCAGGCTCGCCCTCAGTGGTGTAAACAATAAAGCTAACCAACGAATCAGTGTCGGCATTCATGATGTCGGCGTAATAAGGACAAAGAACATTCGTCGTATCAGAGCCTAGGGCAAAAGCCACTTGACACCCAGGATCGATAATGGCGATATCGGTGGCAGTTCTTCCCATGATGTTAAATTCAAAACCAATTGGTACCAGCCAATACCCGGTTGATGGATCATCCCATAACGGGCTATCAGGTGTGATAGCCACTGCTTCACTCAAGGGGTGATATTGCTCTTGATAGGTATTGAGTGTGTAGGGGAAAACCTGAGCTTGATAGCTTTGGGAAAAAATCAAAATTGAAACAATGAGGAGAATCTTTTTCATGGTGGTCGATTTATAGTTCGAAGGTATTTTCAAATTCTGTAGATGGACGACCACTAAACAGATTTTGTTACCGCTGATCTGAAATTTTTTCCATGACCACCAAATTGGGTACAAAAACCTATAAAATGCAAACGGATGATCAATCGATCATCCGTTCACAGGAACTCTGTCCTTGTTGCCTGATGGTTCTTCAATTTAAAACATCTGCCGGACAGGATAGTGATCTGTCATCAGTGGTTAAGAAGTAGTCTTGTTGTATGTGTTTCTGCGCCTTGAATGACTTTGACGAGATATAAATGATCGGATAAGTTCCGGAGATCGAGCATTTGATCCCCTTCTGAAATCTGTTGTGACAAGACCAGTATACCTTTTGTGTCGTACAATTGAATGTGTCCATTCTGAGTGGTCTTCACATGCACCATCCCGTCTGAAGGATTCGGATACATGGAGAATGACTTTTGATTCATTGACTGGATATAATCATACGCGAAGTCAAAGGGATCAGATGTGATTGTGCATTCGCCCGCTGATACGGTTACTTGAACTGTACCGCTTTCTGTTGCCTCGAAAATGGAGGTATTGTTGTTTGGAATCACATTGCCATTCAATGACCATTGGTAGTTGTACTTCCCACCTTCCACACTGAGTATATTGCCATTGGCGGTGATGATAGGAAATGGAATTTCCACAAATTCAACACTGGTTTCAATGCTGATGGCGCAATCATCATCAGTAACGTAGAGTGTATAGTTGCCACTTTCATTCACGTTTGTGGAATCGGCATCAGATCCATTACTCCATAAGTAACTGTTGTATCCTTCATTTGCGTGCAGAGTAACTGTCTCGCCCGGACATAAATCTCCTTCCATTGTGATGGTCGGTGTTTCAATGTCACAAACCAATAATGTATCCTGCCCATAGTGACTCCATTGTCCGGAAGAATCGAGTATTCTCACAAACATGATGTGTTCACCCCAAGCTAAGTCGGTTGGAACCATCAAGGCGTATTCCAAATCAAGAGTTGGTGTGGCATCGAAATTAATCACGTTCCCATTGCCGTATCCTGGATCTGTATCGAAGAAATATTCTGCCCTGATCACGTCTTCAATTCCTCCTTTCGTGATTTGAATGAGCTGTTTGTGATAATGGGTCCATTGGTTCTCTCCATCCTTGAAGCGACAATAGACGTAGTGAACACCTTCTGACAAGCCTTCAATGGATAGAGGAAGATCACCTGTGAATGACTCGCCGGACATAGCGACTTGAATACCGTTGCCGAATCCAGGATCCTGATCGAAAAAGTATTCGAAGCTGTTGAGGATAAACATATCCGCTCCACCAACGATTTGAATCATAACACGATCGTAATGTGTCCATTTGCCTTCGTCATTGAGGAGATCGATGTATAAGTTATGCACCCCTTGCGGCAAACCAGCCAAATCGATTTCGAAATTTTGATCCAATTCCTGGGTTGAAGCCACAGTCACCAGATGCAGATTTTCTGCGTTACTATTGAAGTAATACCTCAATTGGATGATGTCTTGTGACCGACCGATAGATGCACACAGCACCATCAGCCAAATGACTAGATTTTTTTTCATCATGTAATTATGAAATGAAAAAATTATTGACCACTAGCTACTCCGCGAATACGCAAGGTGATGGTACCATTCACTGGCGCTGCATTTTCAAGCAGATTCACTTCTTGTAATCGTGGTAAATGAGGATCAAATCCATACATATTGAATGGTGTGATTCCTCCCGTGAGACCTATATCCGTTCCGTCTGTAGCGGCATCCAGGGCAGGCGATAAAGCTGTGAGATGATAATCATTCGTGTATAGAAAAAGAGGACTGTTATCAGGTACATTCACGAAGAGAGGATCTGTATTATTATAGTTGTTTCCAGGTAAATCATTGATTGTACCATTTAAAGCATAGGTCATATTGTTTTCCCAGAAACAACTGGTGCATGTACCTTGTAGATTCCCCGTAGCTGGCGCATTGATGTAGAATATATTGTTGGTGACATTGACCGATGTGCCATTGATCAGATTTTCTACTTGATAACTTGAAGAAAATATAAAAGTGTTATGATCCAAAATGGTGCCGGCGGGAAGCGCATAAAAGATGTTGGAACTCACCGTACAAATCAAGTTGTTTCTGAATATAGTGCCATCCGTAAATGCTCCAATGGATATCCAATTGGCTACAGAATAAATGACATTGGATTCAATAATCCAGGTAGGCGCAGATGCCCAGCTCTCATAAGACATTACGTTTTGTCCGGTGAAATAATTATGAGATAATATCACGTTTGGGACTGTCTGGAACGCCATAATCACTATCAGGTTGCTCACATAAACGCCTTTGATAATGCTTTCGCCACTTCCGGTATAGAAGCGTATATCACTGAATTCGCTGCGATATGATGTGAATTCTGGATGGTGACCAGCGCCGAGCAACACGATGCGTTTGTTAAGGTTGATGATTCCGTAGGAAGTAGCAGATGGTTGAACATAAATGGTGTCACCGTCAGATACCCCATTCATGGCATCCGTGACATTCGTAAAATCCGCAGGTGCCCCCGGACTATTGTCCAATGTGTACTTATTGGCAAAGAGTTGAGAAGTGGTGAGCAAAAGCACCAATAGAAAGGGAATTTTTTTCATGTTGTGATGTTTTAAATTGATATCACAAATGTCCTTTTATGGTACTTCGCTCACTTCATGGTTTCCAGTGAAAAGAAAAAATCACGGTTTTCCGTGATATCAGATCAAACCTTTCTCGAGAGCAATTCTCACGAGACCTGCGAGGTTTTTAGCGCCAAGTTTTTGAAGCAGGTGATTGCGGTGAGATTCAACAGTATTGACTGAAATAAAGAGCTTTTCAGCTATTTCTTGAGTGGTATTTTCAGCAACTATTAAGGCCAATACTTCCTTTTCACGCATGCTGAGTTTGGGAATAAAATTGGCTTTGGACTGCAGGGGCGTGGATGTGGCTATTGCAATAGCAATATCCGGATGAAGGTAGTCCTTGCCTTGTGCAACTTGCAGGATGGCGTGGATCAAATCTTCTTGCTGGCTGCTTTTGGAGATATATCCTTTAGCACCATATTTCAAAAAATGTTTGATGACAGCGATGTCTTCAATTCCGGAAAAACCAATGATGCGGATGGACTTTGACCACTTTTTGCAAAGTTCAAGTCCATCACCATCCGGCAAACTGAAGTCGAGTAGGAGTATGGCTTGTGGATATTGTGGAATGATCTTCTCTAATTCAATTGCTGTAGATGCTTGTGCAACAACATGCATATCCTTTTGGCTATTCAGTAGTTTAGCCAATCCATCGATGATGAGAGGATGATCATCACACAATATGATATCAATTTTGGTCATCACGTTTCGGAATATGGATGGTGTATGAAGTTCCAATACTTTCTCGGGTAAACAAATGCAAGGAAGCGTTCAAATAGGTTACTCTTGCTTTCACATTTTGAAGTCCATTTCCGGCATGGACTAAGTCTTCGTTTTCAAAACCAATGCCGTCATCTTCCACCACAATTTTGATTTCTTCTGGTAAAAAACTGATCGAAACGAAAGCTTCATCCGCTAGAGAATGCTTGAGGATATTGTTGATCAATTCCTGCACAACACGGTAGACGGTAATTTCTGAATAATCATCGGATGACCAAGGTTCGCCGAAGTATTCAAATGAAATTTGGCACTGTGGCGTAGATACTTTTTCTACAAATTGTTGAAGGGTTGGAACAAGACCAAGTTTCATCAATCCTTCAGGCGCCATGGCGTGAGAGATCTTGCGCATTTCTTTCCCCGCAGTGGTTACCATTTCTGATACTTCATACATCAGTCGCTCATCATTTGGATTTTTCTGGAGTTGTTGCGTCTTCAAATGCACGGATGTGAGATATCCCCCGAGTCCATCATGAAGTTCACGGGCAATACGCTTGCGTTCTTCTTCCTGGCCGTCGATGAGCGACTTGAGTTGTACGGCTGCTTTTTCTTTTTCCAATACGGTAGCCTTTTGTTCTGCCAGAATACGCCGATTGCGTTGTGATTTGGAAATAAACAATGCGATGAGTCCAACAATGAGTGCGAGAAAGAACACTATCCAGATTTGCAGATTTCTTTGACTGATCTTTTTATCCTTTTCTGCAACCAGCAGTTTTTCATTTTCTATCTGCTGTTCCTTTTCTTCCAGTTCATACAATGTATGCATCTCATTGATTTGTCTGGCTTTTTCAGCATTGAAAATCGAATCATTGAGCGCAATCCATTTCTTCTGAAATGCAAGTGCTTGAGGCGTATCGCCGGATGATTCATATACATCTGCTATGGCAGCGATAAGTAAGAGTCGTTGATCGGCAGCTTCAATTTTGGTGGCCAACTGGAGGCCAGTTTCTAAAATATCCAATGCCTCATGGTAGCGGTTGTTTAAAGCGGTGAGTATTCTTCCCTGAAGCAAACAAGCCCCGGAAATGAGGTAATCGTCTGCAGATGATTTGGCAACTTCTAATGTGCGTTGAGCCAAAGGCAAGGCCTCCATGGCTTTACCTGATTTAAGTTTGGCATCTGCTAAGTCGAACAACGCATAAAACAACACCTGATTATTGTGCATGGATTCTGCCAATCTCAGCGATTGTTCCAGATAAAAATTCGATTTTTCGGGTTGTTGGTTCAGAGTAAATGCACTGCCAAGTGAAATTCCTGCATTGGCAATTTCGAGGCTGTCATGGGTAAGCAGTGCATATTCATAACTTGCCTTTGCCACCGTCATCATATTCTCTTTATCATTCAGCTGACGGTAACATTCTCCCATGTTTCCGAGTATGGTCACAAGACTCAGCCAGTCCTTTTGACTTTCATAAAACGGTTTAGCCAATAAATAATACTTCAGCGCATTGTGATAATCGGCGAGATAGAGATAGCTATTGCCAATATTGTTGTAGGTAGATGAAATCCCTTTGACGTAATCTGCTCTTTCGAAATAATACAATGCCTTTTGGTTTCCTACAATTGACTCAGCGTATTTGCCCATGACGTGCAATACGATGGATTTATATTGAATGGCTTTTCCTCGATAGATATCGCTGCCAAGCTTATCGGCTTCTTTAAATGCGTGATCATACATCTCAATCGCATGATCGCGTTGATCAATCTCATAGAGGTAGGCTAAATCAAGCATAGTTTTGATGCGGTTTGTATCCGTGTTGGAGTGCTCAATGAGATAAAGCAGACTATCTGCTTCCGATTGGGAGCGGACTGTTCCGAACATCAGCAAGATGACACAAGAAAGATATAGCCGCATACGGACAAAAGTAAGACGCCTGGTTGGAATAGACTGCAGTCAATGTGCAAAGAGATTCGTTGGGTCAACGAGTTGAAATGAGACCATATTCACGGTGAACATCAGGAAAAGTCACGATTGAAATGGCGACATGGTATCGACACGAACGGGAATTTCGTAGGATATATGAAACTATATTCCTTTAGCCAACTTCCACGCATCATATTCATCTGCGATGGCTTTGTAGAGAAGCTCCGCCATTTTGCGGGCACCAGCTGGCGTAAAGTGCGTATAATCAGGACCGGCATAAGGTGGGTCATTGGTCACCCAAGAGACCATAGAATTTTTTCCACCCATCACTTCATACATGTCCCAGAAAGCGCAGCCTTCTTCGAGAGCAGCTTTCTTCATGCCATCACGGAGGTTTTCAAGATATGGCCATGTTTGATAAACGCCATCAATGGTGGTGGACATATCAGATGGTCCGATAACCACGATGGGTACACCAGGTGCGAGTTGTCGGAATTTGCGAATGTGATCCCTGAAACTATTGCCGTATGCCTCTGCATTTGTGCTACTGGAGAGAAAGGGCACTGCATTGCCTCCAAATTGTAAGATGATAAGTTCGGCATTCAATGCATCGATCATGGGTTTCATGCTGGCATTATTCACTCGTCTGAATGCACCACCATCATTACCGCGCAAGGCAATATTACTTACATTGATTCCCGGACCACCATGGAGTTCGATTGCATACACATCCGGACTTTCTGTACCGCTGAAATTGAAACGTAATTTGCCTGCTGCTTTGAAATTCCATGTCTTGCGCATGATGCCTTCACCTGGTTGAACCCATTCATCGGTGAGCACCACACCATCGAGTGTTACCTGCAAGTGAAAAGGCTGTGTGAAGTTGCCGAAATACATCCACGCTTCATTCCATTGCTTACATGCTGCAAGCGACATTCCTGATGGGCGCAATTCTATCCACGCAGCACTGGTATCGGTTGGTGGTGTGGCGTCTTTTTTTAGCGGAGCAGTAAATCTTCCGAACGAACATAAGATTCCATAATTCTGATGACCTGCTTTGCCATTGTCAAAGCCGTAAGAAGTATAACGTTTCCAATTTTCACTTTGAGTTTGTGCGATATTTGCAGATGCAGCAACAGGAACCGGAGCCACCAATCCGGGGCCATTTCCGCCAAATTTCTCTTGTAGTTTTTGTCTCAATACGTTGGTCATGCGATCGACTTCAATTTGAGAATCGCCGTAGTGAAAGACATGAATGCGCTTGTTCTGAGATTTGCAACTATCACAAGCTTCAAAGAACCGGAAGAGGGGAGAACTATCGCCATTCAAAAACTGGAGTGAAGCGATACTTTCCTTTCGAACCACATTCACAGAGCTGTCGTTTTGCAATGAATCTGAGGCAATGCTCAATGAATCAAACTGTGCAAGAAATTTTTCTACGTCCTGAATTTTTCTTTCACCAATGGAATCTGTCACCGCCGGATGACCAAAACGAAGTTTATACCCTGCAACTGTAACACCCTCATCAGGGAAAATCCACATGAGCCCCTGACAAGCAAGTCCGACAGCGACCAATGCGTAAAGAGTTATATGTGGTCTGATGACTTTCAACTGAGTCTAAAATTATTGAACAATTCTAAATTCAGTTCTTCTGTTTTTTGCACGTCCTTCATCAGTTTCATTTGAAGCCACAGGCAAGGTTTCTCCATACCCTTTGGAAGTTAACCTCGAAGCGTCAATGCCCTGCTTCACAAGATAGGTCACCACACTTGCAGCGCGGTTGTTGCTGAGCGTCATATTGGCTTCATCACTACCTACATTATCGGTATGTCCACCGATCTCGATTTTTTTATCAGGATTGGCTTTGAGCAAATCGGCGAGTTTATTCAATTCAACCATCGACTCAGGTTTCAAGTCCCATTTGTTGGTTTCGAAAAACACATTGTTCAGGACAATGGAAGCACCTGGACGCAGTTTTTGCAATTGAATTTCCAGTTTGTAGGGTTCGAGACTCTTGTAATTCTTCAGAGAAAAATTTTCAGAATGAAAGAGATAGCCGTCTTTGTTTACGTTCAAAGCATAATCTTTTCCTGATGGAATGCAAAGCAGAAACTCACCCGTGCCCTGATTGGAATATGATTCTATCATGAGTTTACCTGTTTCAAGATCGATGAGTTCAAGATGTGCTTCGAGTTTCTTGAAGCTGAGCTTGTCTGATACAACTCCTTTTACATAGGTCACTGGCACCGGACGTGCTTTTTCATGCAATTCGAATTGATACAAATCGAGTCCGCCAAAACCACCTTCACGATCACTGGCAAACAACGCGATATCTCCTTCCGCACTCACTTGTATTGAATTTTCATCTTTATAAGTATTGATCGGGTAACCCAAATTCACAGGTGTATCCCAATCGCCATTAGGAAGCATGCGCGACATGTAGATGTCTAAACCTCCCATACCTGAATGACCGTTCGAGCTGAAATACATCGTTTGTCCATCAGGATGGATCATCACACTTTCTTCTTCAAAAATGGTGTTCACGCGTCCGGGAACTTTGGCAGGAACTGACCAACGGTTTTTTTCATCGAGATAACTATAATAGATGTCTTGTTCTTTGATACCACTTGCAGATCTTTTTCCTCTGATGAAATATAATGTTCGTCCATTGGCAGAAAAACTTGGTTGACTTTCCCATGTTCCTGAGTTGACCGGATTACCAAGATTTTGTGCTGGCGTCCAACCATTACCTGTTCTGGTAGAAACAAACAAATCACAACTTCCTGCACCTTGTCTTTCACCACCATAAGTGCCATCTGCCATTTCACATGCCGTGAATATCAGCATTTGTCCATCAGCGCTCAATGTTGGCGCGCCTTCATTGTGGCGTGTATTGATTTCTTTTACTGGAACGGCAGTATTCCACTTGTCATTGCTTTTAGAACTGATATAAAAATCCTCTTGCTTTTGTTGGTATGCACTTTCATCTTTCACCAATCGAGTAAAAAGAAGTGTTTGTTCATCAGCAGTAATGCATGGATAATATTCATCGCGATCGGAATTGACTCCAGCACCCATGTTTTTAGGATCGAATGGAACCGGTTGAGCGAGTGCTCTCTTTGCAAATACACAACTTGAAATAAGCAATTGAGAGCGTTTTTCTTGTTGAACACTCTCTTTGGGATATTTCATAAATTTCGTAATGGATGCCTCAGTCTGGTCATAATCGCCTTGAGCAAAGTAGCATTCGGCGAGCATCATCCAACCGGCAGGATAGAAGGTTTCATCTGTGGCCAAAGCAGCTTTCAGTGGTTTGATGGCCAATTCAGTGTGTCCGCTTTCATCATATACCTGTGCGAGCATGAATTGCGCTTCGATGAATTCTGGCTTTTCCTGAGTCAATGCTTCCAGCTTTTGCTGTGCTGCTGGTAAGTCATGCATTTGATAGGATTGCAGAGCCTCCTCATATTGTTTGATGGCCTTCTTGTCTTTGATGCTATAGCTTGGTTTTGGCTGAGCGAAAGTGCTCAGTCCAAATACACAAAAGGTCAGGATGGTAATGATGATCTTCATGGTTGTTGGGGTAGTTGCCATAAAACAACTATCGAGCCTAAAGTAGAACGTACATATTTGACTCTTCATCTGTTTGGCTTAAAGTATTAACACCAGGATCATGGAAAAAGGACCATGGAATAACCTCATTCATCTTTTTCCGTAGAAAGACCGAAATCGCATGGTCCAGTAGACCTGCAAAGCCCCCACCTGATGAAAGCACTTTCAAAAATCGTATTGATGAATTTTACATTCGTTGCACTGGCGTTGTTGTCATGCAATAAGGATAATACAGATCCTTGTGAAAATGTAGTATGTCAGAATGGGGGTACTTGCACCGAAGGAACATGCTACTGCACTGCTGGATATGAGGGCGCATCATGTGAAACAGAACAACGAAACAAATTCATAGGAAGTTATTCCACCACGCAGTTGTGTGATACAATCCAAGACCATTACTTTTTTACAATCACCAGTTCCGGTACCAGCGTATCGAATGTTGTGGTAGGGAATTTTGGAGGAATAGGCGGTGTACTACTGGCTTCGATCAACGGCAGTGAGATGACCATTCCATCCCAAACCATCAGCTCTGCAGGTGTTTCATACTTATTCAATGGTTCCGGACAAATTGCGGATCAAGTCTTGACGATTCATTACGCCATCACTGCGGACAGCACCACGACTTATTGTGATGCCACTTGCACATTGAATGAATAAGCTTTCAATTCAGGTTTGTTCCTGTTAGGCATTCATCAAAAAGAAAGGCGAGCATTTTTTAGGCTGAAGTAAAGCGGCTATGCACCATTTTGACTATCCGGATATTGTTCTGAGAAAAAGAAAAAATCGGCAGGCGAGTCAAAGCAAAAAAGGGATTCACGTCGAATCCCTTTCTGTAAACCTGCAAGGAAAATTTTGAAACCAACGCAGTTCTGGAATAACTGCGCAACCATATATAAGACGACACCACAAATGGATGGTTGCCACTTTTTTTAAGGAAAAATGGAAAAAAGCGCAAAAAAGTTTGAATGGGTTGATTTTACTGGTGTTCCAGAAACTACCGTTGCTGGTTTGGGTTGGTAAAACGATAGCCAACGCTTCTCACCGAATGAAAATAAATGGGATTTCTACTATCCGGCTCAAAGTGTTTTCTAAAAGCCAGGATATAGTTGTCGATGGTTCGTGTACTCGGGA
>JAIBBG010000065.1 GCA_019694805.1 Flavobacteriales bacterium
GTGTATCCAGACACTTTAGCCGGCACACCATCTATCAGTTTTACGGTGAATGGATCGACATTCACAACACCATCTTTGATTTTGAATGATACATTCACATCACTGATGGTTTGCGCCTGCTTGAGTTTATCAAGATTGATTTTATCCGCAAGTTTCACAAGTGGTGCAAAATCCTTGATAGTAACACTCTTCGTACTCAAAGTACCAGCCCCATTCACGGTAGGATTGATCGGCATCATCTCTTGAGAGAGATCACACTTCATATTGAATTTTGTACTGAAGCGTCCATTGCAAGCCTTTGCGATAGGCGCCATTTTTTCAACGGTATTAAATTGCGTAGCTGCCTTATTGATGTCCATGTCTTTGATATCGAAATTGAAATCCATGGCCGGTTTGGTGAGATCCTGCGCATAGTAATTTCCACTCATCACAACGCTTCCTTCCAGCACATTCATGGCGAGATTGCGCAATGTAGCCACCTTATTCCTCAATGTTATTCCACCTTTCACATTCGTGATTTCATTGATGTCGTAAATCATCTTATTGAATGAAGCATCCAGATCAAAGTCAATGTTGCCCGGAAGTTCAATCGGTGACATAGCAGTTGATTCCGTGGTTGCTGGTTGTGCTGATTCTGTTGGTGTGGATTCTGCCGTTGCATCTTCTGTCATGAACTCATTCAAGTCCATCAAATTTGAGCTGATGTTGAATCTTCCAACCAACAAAGAATCACGCAATGCATATGCGAGATATTGTTCAATTTTTCCAGCTGCCTGAATATCGCTTTTACCAATTTGAGCGCTGAAATTGGCAAGATCAACGAATGCAGGTGAGAAATTGAATGTGGCTGTATTCACCTGCAAATCGTATGGCAATGAATCCGATTTGAAGAGTACGTTTTTGATATCGATCATACCATGCGCATCGAAGCTTTCATAATTGCCTTTTTCTACTGTGCTATAATTGCCTTTCACAGCTAAATCTGCATTGATCTGACCATGCACTTCATCTGAATTTTCCAATGGGATAAATTCCTTTACATTATCCAAATCGATAAATGCTTTGCACATGAAATCAATGAATGGGTCGCTTTCAGGAGTGCGCAGTTTCAACGCCATATCTACTGGATTGCCTGCCATTTCCAGATGGAATTTATCTACGTCAACTGTGGTGTTATCCATCACATTCATATCGGCGACAATTGCTGCCTTCACATTAATGTTGTCTACGCTTTTAGGCAGATCAGGATATTTGAACCGTGCATTGTCTATCTGGAGATTTAATCCAATTCCCGGCATGCTAGTATCGTTGTATTTGCCACGCACATAACCATCGAAAGCAAGACCTCCGGTAGCATCAACACCTTTGACATCTTTGGCAAATTCCATGGGCACCATGGAGAGGAATTGTTTGAAGTCGTTCTTCAGTGCTTTGAATGAAATATCCATATCGATATCTTCACCCGGCATGGCCACCCATCCCTGAGATTCCAATTCCAGTTCATTCAATTTAATCATGTTACCAGCAAGTGTGTATTTGCTGTTTTTCATGTCCATTTCAATATCTGCTTGCAAGTCAGTTTTCACTTCATGGAGATAGGTGATGCCATCGAAATTGAAAGTAGCCTTTTCGGCAGTTGTTTTGGTGATGAGTTTAAATACATCCTGTGTAAAATCACCAGAACCACTGTGATTCAAACCTTCGAATTTCATTTTCATCGGCATGGATTGATCATCATAACTGATGTTACCGTTTTCGATGAAATATTCTTTCAATTTCATTTTGAAAGCACCCCCTTCTTCCGCAGGAGCTTCTGGTTCAGGTGCCGCAGCAGAATCCGGCTTAGCGATATCATAGTTGGCGATACCTTCCGGAGTGACACGCACGTCGAAAACAGGATTGACGATGCCGATCTTTTTGATTTGAATTTCATCACCAAAAAGGCTTTTGATATCGACAACTGTTTCCAGACTTCCAATTTGTGCGAGACGCACACTGTCGAATGGCGCAACGGTATTGTCCACTGTCAGATCATCCACTGTAATTCTCAGGTTTGGAAAATTGCGGATAAGAGAAAGACTCACCCCACTCCAATTCACACGGGCGTTGAGATTATCGTTGGCTGCCTGTTTTATCGCTGCTTCAATTTTGCCTTTGAAAACAAAAGGAAGAATCAGAAGCAAAAGGAAAATCACACCGATGGTGATCCCTGACCATTTAAGGACTTTTTTCATCATAGAAGGATAACTGTTTTTCGAAAATTATGACAAAGGAACTCATGTTGGCGTTAAAAACGGGAGATGAAAGGAAATGTTTTCAACGCACCATTTTTCCCATTTCGGATATGGCCATGCGGTCATTTTCTCCAAGATGGAAATTGATGTCATTCCTTCACCACCATCGAAAGTCATGTTTGCCATAACTTCGTTCTACACAAAAAACTCGGAAATGGTCACCCTTTTGATTTGCGACAATGATATGCAGGCTCATTTGATGAAAGGCACTCTGGAATCTGAGGGTATCGAAGCCTACATCGCCAATGAATACTTGAATAGCGTTATTCCCGGATACACCAATATTGGCGGCATTGGCATAAAACTCATGGTGGATGATGCAGATGTAGAGAAAGCATCAGAAATTCTGAAAGCCTATTTCCCGAGACAAATTCCCGGAGCTAAATTGACTTGTCCAAAATGTGGTTCTGAGCAACTGACAGTAGGACACAACAACGATTCAGTAAATAAAATCGCATTCGCCGTTTTGTCCCTTGTCACTGCCACGCCAATGAACAACATTCAGGGAGAACTGCAATGCACAGCTTGTGGCCTGGTATTCTAAGGTTTTGTTTTAAATCCGGATTATCCAGTCGAATAGCTTGGATATATGTTCAGAACAAATAGGTCAAATCAAGTGGAATACATGGTATGTCGAAATTCACCTAGCTGTATTTAATATGTATCGTGAAATTCAGGAGGGCGTTGTAGTGAGCCGAATAGGAATCAACTCGAAGAGAAGGTAATGGTGCAAACCTGTACCTTTACAGGGCTATGGAGATTTGATCTTAACGGCCTGCTAATGGGGTCTTGAGGACTTCGATTGGACCGGGATATTGAACGGGAACCCAAAAGCTAAACGCTTATTTTTCAGCTACCTAACCTTAATCACCCAAGCTTTTCCACAAAAAACGCTTGGAAATCCCGAATGGATGTGTATTTTCGCGCTCCCAAAATTTAATTATAAACAATTCAAAATCAATGAACCGTTACGAGACTGTTTTCATCATGACTCCCGTGCTGTCCGAAGAACAGGCAGCGGAAACAGTGGATAAGTTCAAGAAGTTTTTGAAAGGTAAGGGCGCTAAGATCAAGCACGAAGAAAACTGGGGCTTGAGAAAATTAGCGTATCCTATCCAGAAGAAAACGACTGGCTTTTACCAACTGTTGGAGTTCGAAGCACCGGGCGAAGCAATCGGCCCTTTTGAAACTGAATTCCGCAGGGACGAGAGAATCCTCCGTTTCCTGACAACTGCAATGGACAAATACCATGTTCAATATGCAGAAAGCCGTCGCAACAAGGCTAAGGACAAAAAAGAGAAATCTTCTGAAGCCAAAGCTGAAGCCTAATCTTCTAACCTTTTAAAAAAGAGAAAAAATGAGCGAAGAAATCCGTTACCTGAATCCGATTGATATTGAAACCAAGCAGGAGAAATACTGCCGTTTCAAGAAACACGGTATCAAATACGTAGACTACAAAGACGCAGACTTCTTGTTGAAGCTGTGCAATGAACAAGGTAAACTCCTGCCTCGCCGTATTACCGGTACTTCTTTGAAGTATCAGCGTAAAGTGGCTCAGGCTGTGAAAAAAGCACGTCACCTGGCTTTGATGCCATACGTAGCTGATATGTTGAAATAATAACCACGGAGGGACAACATCATGGAAGTAATTCTGAAATCAAACATCGAGAAACTGGGTGCTAAAGACGAAGTCGTAAGCGTTCGTCCAGGATATGCACGCAACTATCTCATCCCGCGTGGTTATGCAATTGCAGCCACCGAAAGCGCAAAGAAAATGCTCACAGAAAACTTGAAGCAGCGCGCTCACAAAGAGACCAAAATCCTCGCTGAAGCTCAAACGTTGGCGGAGAAACTTGGCGCTCTCGATCTGAAAATCGGTACTAAAGCTTCTGAAACAGGCAAAATCTTCGGTTCTGTGAACACCATCCAGATCTCTGAAGCCCTTGCTAAAGAAGGATTCAACATCGATCGTAAGAGCATCAGCATCACTGATGAACACATCAAGATGCTTGGCAGCTATGAAGCAAAAGTGAAACTACACAAAGAAGTTTCTGCTGTTGTGAAATTCGAAGTGGTAGCTGAATAAGCTTCACCTCAATCATACTTAAAACCCCTGCCTCTGGCGGGGGTTTTTGTTTGCCTTCCATTTTCATGTATTTCGCGAATCAATCGCGCTGTAGTATGATTCGTCTTATCTCAGTATGTCCTTCATCATCCACGATGGTCAGGAAATAAACACCATCCTGATGGGTTCTCATATCCAAAGGTCCATGACAAGCACGACATTCCCACACCAGTTTGCCATCACCTCTGGTGAGGGTCAAATGGTCGATTTGTGTCTCCGATAGTTGTAATAATCCTGAAGTAGGATTTGGATATAGTGAAATGGTTTGATGACTTACTTCATTCAACGCTTCCGTTATTTCGTAGGTGAAGGTGACACAAGCCTCCAATGTATCCACATAACAGAAATCGGAAGTAATCCATGCGCAAACTTCATAGGTTCCGGGTGCGTACTGATGATCAACGACCCATGTTTCTATGATGGAAGTGCCATCGCCCATTTCCCAATACATAGGATATTTTTCCGGATAACCCGTAGCTGTGAAAGTGTAGAATCCTTCCTTCATTGCCACGTAACTCAGTTCGAGCCAGCATGGACTCACCACAATATCAGCCGTGATGGTATAAGGGCCATCCCAAAGGCAATCGCCATCCATCAAGATTGCAGTAATGGTGTAATTTCCTTCCTCGAAAACATGTGTAATTTCAGTGCCTCCGGTCACTTCAATGCCATCGCCAAAACTCCAGGTAATCACGGTTTCCGGTTCAGCATTTTCTACTTGAAAAGAAAATTCCAAATCGTTATGCTGAAAAACGATGATTGAATCAGGACATATACCATCATTTGCCTGTGCATTGAAATGGCACTGGACAATGATTACGGAGATGAACAACCATCGAATCATGATAAGCGAAGATACACTTTTGGTGCATTGAATGGTCACTTGCATGCAAACTCCACTTTGAATCTTGCAATAAAGATCCTCACCTCAACATGAAGATAATGTATCATTCCATTTCTGAGAAATGGATGAAGTGCAAATCATCGCCAGATGTGGGTTGATGAAGACGAAGACACATAGCACCGTTGGACAAATCAATGCAATTGGGACAAGATGAATTTGCCATGATCATCATTTTCTTTTTCTCGGAAAATCCTCCACCAAATACCACTACCGAATTTTGTATCGCTTCAAAAAAATCTTCATCGAGAAAAATGGTATTGGAAGAGCGATCAAATAATATCAGATCCCATTTGAAATTTTCCAAGGCTTGATGATTTGCAGCATTCGGTATTATCACTTTCAACCCAGCAACCTCGCAGATGCCACTGTAATCCGTGCTATCCGAGATGTTCAAATAATCCAGCGATTCTACACCCATGTGATCGTGAAATCCATTTAACATAAATTTCTGCGTACGTTCATCTTCTTCAAGATTGGCGTTGCTAATCACGCGACATTGTTTTCCCTGAATTTCGCTGATACAAATAAATTCTTTGTGGTGATGAAAACATACCACATGCTGTTCGGAAATTTCACGCAACTCCATGATTCGATTGAAGAGTAAAAGAAGAATGCATGCCATGGTCCAGATGGCATTTTTAGTTCTCCGGAATAAAATCCATTGCGAAGCAAAAACGACAACCATGACCACCAACCATGCTTCCAAACTGGATAGCACAATGTGTTTGGTAACACTACCCGGCCAATGGCTCATGGTGATCATCAATTCGTTCATCACGCGCGTAAGTAATGCCGCAATATGTGCGAGGTGATGATCAAGCCAAGGTATTTTACACAATAGAAAGAAAATCAGTCCGGCATACAACACCAATGTGGATAGTGGTATCACAATAAGATTGGTGAGTATAAAATAATTGGGGAACTGATGGAAATAGTACAATGTAATCGGAAGCGTTGTCAACTGTGCAGCTGTGCTGACACATGTCAACTTCCAGGCCCACAAGAGGTATTTGTTTTTTACATAAATGAGATGCACGAGTGCATCCTGATAAATAACTATACCCAATACAGCCAGATATGATAGCTGAAATCCTGCTTCTCGGAGCATGACGGGATCAAATACCAAGAGGATCATCGCGGATACACTCATGGTATTGAATATATTGTTTTGCTTTTGAAAATTATCTGAGATGATAAAACATGTAAACATGAGTGCCGAACGCAGCACTGAAGGTGAAAACCCTGTAATTCCGGCATATGTCCAAAGCAGAACTACCGGAACAATGGTTTTGAACCATCTGGCCCGATGACCTCGAAAAATTTTCTTCAACAGTGGCGCAAGGATCATATAGATAAGTGCAACGTGCAATCCAGAAACAGCCAACACGTGCACTGCGCCAGCGCCCGAATACGATGTCATGATTTCCTCATCGAGACCAGCCGTTTTTCCCAATACCAGGGCAGCAAGAACTTCAGACTCCCGTTCATCGATGTGATGTTGCGACAATTGACGAAGAAGGTATTCACGAAATGTTCTGAAATAACCGGTCATGGTATGTTCCACTTGGTGAGCATCTTTTATCCATGAGGTACTATCCACATATATCTGACTGAAAATACCATGATCATTCAAGTAGCGTTGATAATCGAATACGTTTGGATTTATTGGAGGAGCAATTTCACGGGCATTTCCCCGCAATATGATGACATCATCTGCCACGAGTGAACGAGCAGATTCACTATGGCCTAAGTACAACAACACCTTACCACTTGTTTTCTTTTGCTGCATAGAATCACCCACTGCCATCACTTCTGCAATCACCTTGTAAGATTTGTCCTTTTTTGCGGGAACGTCCAACAACTTCAGCTTATATATCAGCGGTTGTTGAGTGTGGCTGAAGTGATCATCAGATAAACGAGGATCTTGAAGAGCAACAATCCAAGATCCCAGTTGAAAGAAGATACATGCAATCATCAAAGGAGGTACAAACCGATAGCGATACTTGATGGCCTTTCTTTTGATGACCCAATAAGTAAGCATGCCCAGAGAAACCAACAACATGATCGCATGAAACGCAAAATGACTTTCTTTCAAAGGGGCAACATAAAGCCCCCATGCAAAAGGTAGCAGAATGCGCAACATCGGAGATCTCTTCCAGGCTGTAAGCATAAAGGTGTTGTTGATGACCAAAATGCAACAACCAGAGAAAACAAATCAAATGTTACTCATATGAATTTGGAATACAACATGCCATGATCATGGCATAACAACGATTACCTGAATAAGCTCTGATCCAAATCGCGGAAATATCTTTTTTTCATGATGAAAAAATGTTTGATGATACTCCCAGTATATATCCCTTTGAGGTTCGGCTTTAACGTGGCCGCTTTTTCAGCTTTGCGTTTTTTCTTCAGTGAACCCATGCTTGCATAAAAACTGAAATGAGCTTTTAAAACAGCGAGCAGGTGACTCCACTTTCCTTCGGCAAGAAATCGCATTCCGGCGATTCCATCGAGTGTAAGTCTTCTGAAAAGCTTGCGGGTAAGGCTTTTTCCATGATAATTCTTCACAATCATGTAAAGATTATTCCTGAAATTGAGATATGTCTTGAATGGACTTTGTCTGTCCAATGTGCCTCCACCATAGTGGTATACGATAGATTGACGGCATGCACCAATTTTATAACCCCTGTTTTTCAATCGCCAGCACAAATCAATTTCTTCCATGTGCGCGAAAAAATCCTCATCCAGGCCCTGCACTTCATGCCATGCATCTCGACGGATAAACATGGCTGCACCAGAAGCCCAAAAGACTTCCTGATTCACCACAAACTGATTCAGGTCCTTTTCAAATTGGAAAAAAATCCTTCCGGCACAAAAAGCGTATGCATCCTTATCGATGTAACCTCCTGCTGCACCTGCATATTCAAACCATTCCTTGCGGTGATAGTCGAGTATTTTGGGTTGACAAGCTACCATTCCCACTTGTGATTCCATGTATGCAATTACTGGTTGAATCCAACCCGATGTGACTTCCACATCGGAATTCAACAACACGAAATACTCATGAGGGATATCCTTTAGCCCATGATTATATCCACCTGCGAAACCATAGTTCTTATCCAATTTCACCACTTCTACTTGTGGGAACTCTGACCTGAGTAGTTCCAGTGAACCATCTGTAGAATTGTTGTCAATGACAATGGTATCCGCCACATCCTGGCTATGTGATATTACACCAGGCAAAAACTGTTTGAGGAATTTTTCCCCATTCCAGTTCAATATGACAACTGCGACTTTTTTCAATGGATATAAAGAGGCGCGAAGCTAATGACGACAGGCCAATCATCAGCAATACGATTACCAGACTTGTGAGGTTACCCAATCAATGTGGGTTATACCAAAGATCTTCGATTTCATCACGACTATTCGGATCTCTGCGCTGATTGGCGTTGAGTTCTGATGCATCACCCATGTTCAAGGCCATAGGACGAGACCTCACCATGTCCTTCCAGAAGTAATTTTTGATTTCTGAAGGAACATCGCTATGTAACAACTCCATGTCACCACTGAGTTTGGTATCATAAAACAGGAATCTTCTGTTGTGCAGATTATCGTTTGTTACGTAGTAGTGCCAAATTTCATATGGCCAATAGTCGGCATCGCTCGGACGAATCACCCTGGTGTTTGGTTTGCCGTATTGTAGGTAAACCCTACCCCTATCCGTTTGCCAACCAGCTTTTGTCTTGGTGGTAAAATTCTGTTCGACGATTTGGATTAACTCATTGTATTTACTCCACGCACCTTCTGGATCCTCCGGATTTCTTTTCAACCAGAATGTATAGAGGAAAGATTGCATGGTCTTAAGATCCGCCACTTTCATAGTCTGATCAATGGTATTTCGATCCAAATCTCCGGCAATAGGCAAATGATAAAGGATGTGAGCATACAATGCATCCTTGTCGGTAAATGATGATGCGAACGATGAGTACAACTCTCCATCTGGAATGACCATCGTTTGTGGTGAAGATTGTTCTACCCTTGCTCTGCTGAATGGCCTTTCACGCAGATAAACGAGATTGTTGTCGCGATCTCGTACTTCAATTTTTACTTTGTATTCACCAGATGAAAGTCCTGAAATATCCAGTGTATGAAGGATTGGAATCACCGAAGCCGCTTTTTCCTTTTTCATTCTGCGGCATTGATCCAAAACTCGATCATGTGCGTCGGCGATGTAAACATCACTGACAAATGGTTGTCCAACACCGAATGCTGCATCAGTATTGTAGATTTCAGCATAAAACATCAAACTATTCAATGTCGCCGGAAAATAATCCGAGTTGTAAGGCATGATGTCGAAACCAGATTTGGTGAAGTGTGTTTGTTCTTGTGCAGGGCGATAAGCACTTACAAATTCAACATCCGAAACAAAAGCGCCGTTAGCCGGGTTATTTATTTCAATTTTTTGGGTGTATTTCGTCGGTTCAATTCCTGGTGTTCCCAAATCCGAAATTTCAAGTTCCAGATCATAGATACCTTGTTTCAAAACAAATCTGGAAACAGTCATAAAGTCAGCGGCACCACCTTTTGAAAACATATCACTTTCTGCCAATTCTTTAGAATAATCGACTATTTGACCATCTTTGGTCAAGACGATCATCAATTCCACCCGTGAACGAAAAAGTCCAGAATCCGCAGGAATTTCTGACAGGGTTCTGCCATCAAATGATGTGTAAAATTCCACATAAGGACCTTTATCGGGTGCATGAAATACCCGGTAATCAAAAGTCACCCGAATGGCAGAAGCACTCAGCGAAAAGCCCACGAGGGCCATCATGACCAATTGGCGCAAAGCAGTCATCGTCGTTGCATTTAATCCATGTAAAATTACGACAAAACAACGAGGTGAGGTGCGGAAAGTCCATCGAATAAAGCATCTTTTGACCTGTGACAATTCATGCCCAATATTCGTATTGTTGCGTCATGAAAACCATCGGTTGATACCATCCACTGCACAGTATCGATCGAGTTCACTCAACAACGGAACAACCATTCATCGCACGCAAACACCTTGCTGCGATGAACACATCATGATGAACCATCTCGGGCAATTGTATCAGGCTTATGGCAAATCGGTTTACCGGATTGCCTTGCACTATGTGCAGAATGTCGAAGATGCCCAGGAAATTACCCAAGATGTTTTTGTTGCCATTCATGACCATCTGAATGAATTCAGACAAGAAGCACAAATTACAACATGGATTCACCGCATTGCGGTCAATAAATGTTTGGATCATTTGAGATTCAAAAAAAGAAAAAAACGATTTGCTGCTGTCATGTCAATCATCACGGGTGAGAAGCATGAAACTGAAATTCCGCATTTCGACCATCCTGGAGTTGCTATGGAAAGTCAGGAAGAAATGAAAAAGATCTTCGATGCCATCAATCAATTGCCAGAACAGCAAAAAACGGCCATCATCCTGATGAAATTAGAAGGCCATTCCCAGCAGGAGACCGCTGTCATCATGAATACTTCGACAAAAGCGGTTGAATCACTGATATCCAGGGGCAAACAAAAACTTCGGGAAATACTTTCGAAGGATATGGATTTAAATAACGTCAAAACAACAAGATGAGAGATATTGATAACATATCTGCACATTTGGTGGAAACTGAATTGCCGCCCTATCTCTTCACGAGAATTGAGGCCGCGATTGAACAGAAGAAAAAAGTTCATATCCCGGCTGCCAGGACCTGGGTGATGGCCATGGCACTTGTGGCAACATTGGTCATCGATTTGTACATGATCCGCAACAAATGGAACGAACAACAAATCGTATCAGTTCAGTCGCTTATTGAAGTACAAGACAATCAGCTTTACCATGAATAAAATCAGAATACTTTACGTGCTGGTGTTCATTTGCCTTGCCGGCAATCTGTTCATGGCATGGCAACTGACAAGGCATTCCGGACCACCACCTCGAAGAGAGCCGAAGGAACTCATCATTGAACGACTCAAGCTGGATCAAGATCAAATCAAACAATATGAACAACTGATCGATCAACACCGTTCAGCAATACACGATGCTGAAAAATCACTTCATGAAGTGAAAAACAAATTGTATGCAACATTGAATGCAGTGGATGAAGTAACATCAGATTCACTCCTCCAGAGTATCTCGCTCATTCAGCAGAACATTGAAAAAATACATTACCTCCATTTCCGGGACATCCGCAATATCTGCAAACCAGAGCAAATTCCGGCCTATGAAGATCTTACCTTAGAGCTATCATCACTTTTTGGTCCACCACAAAAACCAAGGCATCCGAATCAACCATGAGGTTGTTGGTCATGGTCATATCAATGCTACTCGCAGGACAATCCATTGCTCAACCCACCTTGCAATCGATTGAGTTTATACCTGTATTTCAAGGAGAAAAATTGATTCCGGGTAAATACTATTTCGATCCTGTGCATGGAGACAGCATTGCTATAGACTTATTGAAATTTTACATCTCGGCATATCCGACATTTTCTCGCGAAAATCATGATCAGATTGCATTGTTGATGATGAACGATGAAACGAATCAGATGAAATTCAACGTGGTGACAAAGACCAGCGGAAATGATTTATCATTGGGCATCGGTATCGACAGTATCATGAACTGTGCTGGTGCACTGGGAGGCCCTTTGGATCCATCTGCAGGTATGTATTGGACATGGAATACCGGCTATATCAACGTGAAGATTGAAGGAAGAAGTGTAAAGAGTAGCGCACTCAAACATGAATTTCAATTTCATATCGGCGGATATAGTGGTCAAGGCAATGCGTTTCAAAGTATCCAATTTTCTCATGTTGACGAATCACATGTATCCATAGAAATTGAGCTGGCTGAATTTTTCGCTCAGACCGACCTCAGTCAAAAACCACAAGTCATGTCGCCGGGACTTGAAGGAAGCAGATTGGCACGAGTATTTGCATCCACATTTCACCTCAGCAAAAAATGAATAGATATTTCATATCACTGCTGCTGTTGTTGATTGGATCATCCTTTATACACCAGCGCCATCTTATATTCATTCCAGATCATATTCCGGCGCCGATCTATGAATTGAATGCATACTCTGAGATGCAAATTCAGTTAGGAAGAGCATTATTTTATGATCCCATTCTATCACGCGATAGCAGCATCTCATGCTCTACTTGCCACAATTCCTATCATGCTTTCGCTCATGTAGATCACAGGCTGAGTCATGGCATTGATGATAAGATCGGAAAAAGAAATGCACCGGCTTTATTTAATCTAGCTTGGCAAAAAAACTTCATGTGGGATGGTGCTGCGAATCATCCGGAAGTTCAACCCATATCACCGATTTCCAATCCGGATGAAATGGATGAAAACCTCTTACATGTTGTAGAAAAGCTTTCAAATACTGGTCGCTATCCACCATTATTTCAGTCAGCATTTGGCAATGATTCTATCACGGGCCAACATGTTCTGAAAGCCCTGGGAGCATTTCAACTCTCACTCACGTCCTTTCAATCCAAATACGATTTGGTAAAAGCCGGCAAATCCACCTTTACTGAGATGGAGATTTCCGGATATCGCGTATTTAAGCAACACTGTAATG